>NZ_CP159218.1:2400000-3600000 GCF_040438885.1 Nakamurella sp. A5-74
TCCGCCGGTGTGATGCAGCACCACAACGATCTCTTCGAACCGTCCCGCGGCGAGCGAGGCGGCTACCAGATCCGTAACGGCGCCGGCGAACTGCTCCGGCAGATCAACTGGAACCGGCCGGCAGAGTCGGGATGGGCGAACACCAACGGCTTCTATCAACCCGACCTCGAGGCCGCGCTCGAGACCATGGCCGGCGAACTTCCGACCGTCGAGATCCGGCGCGGCTGCTCGGCGGTCGGAGTCGACCAGGACGACACCGGCGTCAACCTGACGATCCAGTCGACATCGGGAACGACCAGCCGGGTCCGCGGGAACTGGCTCATTGCCTGCGACGGAGCCAACAGCGCGATCCGCGGCCTGGTCGGACTCGAGAGCGCATCAGCCGACTTCGAAGCCGACTGGCTCGTCGTTGATTACCAGCCCATCGTGGACCGGGAGTGGGACGCGTTCGTCACCCAGTACTGCGATCCCGCACAACCTGCGACGGCAGTGAAGAGCGGACCCGGGCGCCGGCGGTTCGAGTTCATGCGCCGCCAGGACATCACGGTCGAGGAGCTCGGCAGACCCGAGACCGCATGGCGGTTGATGCAGCCCTGGAACGTCACCCCCGCCAATGCTCGACTGGAACGGCACGCTGTCTACACCTTCCGGGGTCGCTGGGCCGACGAATGGCGTCGGGGTCGGGTGCTGCTCGCCGGGGACGCCGCCCATCTGATGCCGCCGTTCCTCGGCCAGGGGCTGTGCGCCGGACTGCGCGACGCCAGCGCGCTGGCCTGGCGGCTGTCGATGATTGCCGACGGACAGGCGGCCCCGTCGGTGCTGGACAGCTACACCACCGAGCGCCGCGCTCATGTCCGCGAGATCATCGATGCAGCAATCGATATCGGGAAGGTCATCTGCGAGCTCGACCCGAAACGTGCCGCGCAGCGCGATGCACGGATGAAAGCCGAACTCGCCGACGAAACCGTCGAGCCGCCGCACCCTCGGCTCGGCCAACCCTCGCTCGCTCGGATCGGCGACGAGCATGCCGGCACGCTGTCCGTACAGGGTCGTGTCGAGGTTGACGGGCGGGCCGGGCTGTTCGACGAGATCACCGGCGGCAGTTGGCAGCTGATCGGCCTCGACATCGATCCCATGGTCCAGGTGGGCGAAGAGCTGAGGGAGTGGTTTGCAGAGATCGGCGGCACCTCAACCGCCGTCGGACGCCGCGGAGCGGTCCGCGATGTCGACGACACCTACCGGACATGGTTCGGGACCCATGACTGCCGGATCGTGTTGTCCCGCCCTGACTTCTACATCTACGGAACCGGCGATGAGAACGACGTCGCCGATCTTCTGGACGCCCTACGCGCCACACTCACCGGCCTTTCCGTCCCCACCCGTTCAGGAGCAGCTTCATGACCATGCGCGTCACCAGGATCGGCGATGCCGAACGTTTCCAGTCAGAAGGACACGACGGTGTGGGTCCCGTCCGGCTGCAGGGCGGCAGCGGTACCCCGACCAGCGACTTCACCGTGGCGCTGTCGCACTACCTGCCCGGAGCCACGGCGAACATGGCCCCACAGCCAGGGGAAACGGTGTACGTCCTGGTGTCGGGCGAGTTGGTCATGGTCAGTGACGGCATCGAGGAGACCCTCCAGCAGCACGACTCGGTGCACTTCACACCGGGAACGATGCGCTCCGTCGAGAACCGCACGAACCTGCCGGCTTCCATGCTGGTCATCCGGTCGAAGAACTGAGGAGCAGACATGCGCATCGTGGGAGTGGACGACGGCAGCGGGCAGGTGATGGTCGGCTCATTGAACTCGGACGACACGGAAGTAGTTGTCATCGCGGAGCTCGCCGAGTTCTGGGCGGCACCCGCGGACCATCTGACCCGTGACCTGAGGGACTCGGTTCGGATGCGAGCCCACGCGGTGCGGCTCGTGCCGCCGGTGCTCCCCGGGGCTCGTGTGGTGTGCATCGGGCTGAACTACGCAGACCATGTCGCCGAGGGCACCTTCAAGGACCAGGAACTGCCGGAGTACCCGACGCTGTTCGCTCGCTGGACGGCGTCGCTGACCGTCGATGGTGCACACGTTCCGGTGCCCGCAGGTGAGGACGGCCTGGACTGGGAGGGCGAGGTCGTCGCCTGGGTCGGGGCAACGCTCGTGGACGCGACTCCCGAGGAGGCACTGGCGGCCGTCGTCGGCTACTCGGCGTTCAACGACATCACCTCACGGAAGGCCCAGAAGCGAACCAGTCAGTGGATCATCGGCAAGAACGGTGACAACTCAGGTCCACTGGGCCCGATGGTCCCTGCCGGTGAGGTGGGAGATCTCCGCAACGGGCTGACGGTGCAGACCCGAGTCAACGGGACGATTGTCCAACACGGGAGCACTGCACAGATGATCTACGGCGTGGGCGAAACCCTCGCCCACATCTCGGAGCTGCTGACGCTGAACCCCGGGGACCTCCTGGCAACCGGAACACCGTCCGGAGTCGGCTATGCGCGCACTCCCCCGTGGTTGCTGCACCCAGGTGATGTCGTCGAAGTCGAGATCGACCGCCTGGGAACTCTGACCACCCATGTCGTCGACAACACGCACCGTCTTGCCTGACCTCTGTTGCCTGTCGGTCGGACATGTCGGCGGGCAGAGAGCTCCTCCGAACTCGAGCCACCGATTGAACCCGCCCCGGCTTGGCCGGCGGCTTCGTTCGACGGGACTAGGCGTTGCCGAGGTCCGCCTCGCCGGCTTGCCGCAGGGAGCTGCGGTCGAGAGCAGTGGGGTTGAGCGACAGGAGAACCCTGAGTAGGAAGTCCTTCAGATCGCTCACTTCGCTGTCATTGAGGCTCGCAACGAGACGCGCGTCGGCACTGGTGACCGCAGAGCTCGCTTGCCCAGCGACCATCAGGCCCTCGGGGGTGAGGAAGTTGCCGAGCACGCGTTGGTGAACCGGGTGGGGGCGTCGCTGCACCCACTCTCGCTCCAGTAGAGGACGCAGGGCCGTTTGGATGGACTGTGGCGCCAGGTTCACCCGCCGTGCGAGCTCAGCTGCGGAGATCCCCGGTTCGCGACCGGTGTGGATCAGAGCGCCGAACTGTGCAGCGGTGAGGTCGAAGGGTTCCAGTGCGGTCGTCAACTGTCGCCCTGCCAAGTGCGCGGTCTGCCACAACAGATAGCTGGACCGGTCTGCAGGATCGAAGAGCTCGGGTGACATCATGTCAGATAACTGATACATTAACAGGCATGGATGACATGTCGACAACAGTACCCAACCAGGAGGCCGAGCGCCACAACGCCCATGAGGCGAGCGGCACGGCTCGGCTCCCGGTCAACATTCGGGCCGTGCTCATCCCTGTCCTGGTGGGTCTGATGATCGGCGGTCTGTTCGTCGGCGTGTTCCTCTCGGCCTTCCATGACCCCAAGCCGCACGGGTTGCCCGTAGCCGTCGTGGCGCCCGCATCGGTGGTCTCAACCGTGCAGTCCCAAGCCGCGGCCGCGGACAACGCGTTGGACGTGCTCGCCTACCCCGACCGCACTGCCGCGCTCAATGCCGTGCTCGACCGCACGGTCCTGGGTGCCTTCGTGGTCGGGCCGCAAGGTCCCGAACTGCTCATCGCAGGAGCGAACGGCCCCTCGGTCACCCAGACGCTGCAAGGAGCATTCGGCGCCGCGGCCCAAGCCTCCGGGAAGCCCCTGAACACGTCCGACGTCAGTCCCCTCAGCAGTGGTGACTCCCGCGCCTTGTCCATTTTCTACGGCGCCTTCGGCGTCGTCCTGGCTGCGTTCCTTTTCGCCCTGACCAGCATGCAGATCGGGTCGGCACTGGCTGCGGGGTGGCGGGCGCTCAGCGCCGCAGTCTTCGCTGTCGGCATTGGTGTTGTCGTCGCCGTGCTGATCCAACCGATCTTCGGAGCCCTGCCGGCGCCGTTCCTGACGACCACCGCCCTCGTCGCACTGCTTGCTCTCGCGATCGCCGCCACCACAGCTGCGCTGCTGAAAGTGTTCGGGTCCGCCGGTACGTTCATCGCCTCCGTTCTGCTGCTCGTGCTCGGCAACGCCACCAGCACCGGCATCCTCCCGGCGCAGTTCCTACCGGGGTGGCTGGAGCCATTGGCACCCGTACTGCCGGTCGGCGTTGCGGTACGAGCCTTGCGAGGAGCGGCATATTTCGCCAACGACGGGCTGGTGAGCGGACTGCTCATCCTGACCGCTTGGACCGTGGGAGCAGGGCTGGTGTTCACCGTCGCCGCCCGCCGGCAGCTTCGAAGCCAGCAGGCACTCGATGGCAGGCATGCAGCGGTAGTGGCATGAGAGTCCCTCAACCATGGCGCCAGACAGATCAGTGCCAAGTACTGACCTTCCACCAAAGCCCACGACCCGATTGAAGGCCCTCGAGCCTTCCCGGGGTGCCGCTCTCGCGGCGGCGGTCGGAGGATTGGAACAAGCACGGGGAGGTGGTGGCTGATGTCTCGAAACGCGGATGCACCCGCCGCCGCCGTGAGCCGCGTCAAGGTCATCGCGGCCGCCGTTCTCGGTGCCCTGCTGGTCCTCGAGGGCATCTTCGCCGCGCCGTACATCGCACACGCGATGGTGGTTCTCGGGGCGCCGGACATGCGCTACCTGGCGTTCGCGGTGCTGGCCGAGGTCGCCTCGATGGGATTCTTCGCCCGCGTACAGCGACGCATGCTGTTCGCCGGCGGAACGCGGGTGTCGATGCGCCACATGATCGCGCTCACCTACGCGGCCAACGCCGTGAGCGTCAGTCTTCCCGCCGGCACGGTCCTGGGCTCCGGTTACACCTTCAGACGCATGCGGGTTCTGGGTGCCACCGTCCCCGCCGTCAGCTTCACGCTGCTGTCCTCCGGAATCCTGAGCACAGTGACGTTCGCATTGCTCGGTGTGGTGTCCGCTGTCCTTGCCGGCGGTGTCGCGCTCGGTTCAGTGATGGTCGTCGCGGTCGCGGCTACGGCTGAAGTCGTGGTGATCTTCCTGCGGCGCCACCATGGGGGCGAGGTGGTCGCCCGCCTCACCCCACGGGCACTTCATCTGGTCAACCGGATCAGGCACCGCGCTCCGGAAACTGGACTGGCCGCGCTGCGAAAGACGATGAGCGACCTCGCCGCCATCCGGCCACGCGGGCGGGACTGGCTCGCCGGTACAGGGTTCGCAGGGTTGAACTGGGTCACCGACCTGGCGTGCCTTGTCGCCTGTTGCTACGCGGTCAGCGCAGACCCGTGGTCCCTGTCGTTGCTGACAGTGGCCTACCTCGCCGGGATGGGCGCATCCAGCCTGTCCCTGCTTGCGGGAGGACTGGGAGTCGTCGAAGCCGCGATGATCTTCACCCTCACACAGGGTGGAGTGAACACTGCGTCAGCGACGGCAGGAGTGCTGCTGTACCGCCTGATCAGTTTCGCGTTCATCGTGGCACTTGGCTGGGCAGTATGGGCAGCAACCGGAATCGCCGACCGGCGCGCCCATCGACGGAGCGCGTCAACCACCTCGCTCGGGAGCGGCGCGTGATCGTCGCTGCTGGTCAGGGTCAGATGCGTCGGGTTGCTCAGCACCAAGGCCTGGAGCTGTGCGATATCCGCACGCGTCCCGCCGACCGTCGGGGCCGGATCGGCTGCTCAATCGCGGAAGTCGATGAGGTCATCAGATTAGGGTGAAACAAAAGAATCGCTGCTGCGCTTCCAGAGAACATATCCCATGGGCACACATAGCGATTTCCATGGGCATCTGGCACCCGTTTTTGCAGGCCGAGCGTGGTGTCCGGAGGGGGACTTGAACCCCGGGCGTCGCTTTCGGACACGTGTGGTCACTGTGTCCGGTTGGGACCTGACGGGTTCGGCCGGAACCAGTGGTGGGCGTTCATCGGCTACGCGGTGCGGCGGACTGCACCAACTGCAGTCGATCGTGGTTCCGTCGGTCGACGCTACTCAGCACGAACTTGCGGAACGCGGTTGCCCACAGCACTGCGCTGGCCGCCGCGACGGCGCCGCGGGGGCTCATTGATGCTGGGTGTTCGGCCGCTACCACGGGTCGGCGTCCGAGTACCCCGGAACGGGAACGGGGGCTGCTGCACAGTCGGACGACGGCTGAATTCAGGTTGTCCTGAGAGTTCTCGGTTCTCTCCTGCCTGTGTCGCTGCAGTCAGTCTGCCAACCTAGACACCGCTGGCGGCCAGGGCTCCTCGTCGATCTCGACGTAGGGGTCACGGTGCGGGTCGCCGCGCGAGGCGCTCTCGCACTTATCCCTTGGGTGCCGATCTCGGCTGCAACCCAGGCCCGAGTTACCACCGCTTTCGTGCCACCTGTTCAAGATGTCGACCGAGTCCGGTGCAGGGCGGCTGGCGCGCTTAAGTCCTTGTGGGCGGCAATCCGGGAGCCCGCGCACCACCGTTGACTCGATCGCGAACCACATGGGGGGCCGGGCGCGCGTCGACCGTGCTGCACGACGTAGACATCTACGGCACGAAGTGCTCCCTGCAGCGCACTGTCAGTGGTCGCCATCCGAGACCCAGATGCCCGAGGCCAGAAAGCCGCACCTGGCAGGCTGGCCAGCCCGCGGAGTCCTCGGCGTGCGCTGTCCCGAGCCGCTGGGTCGCCCGGCATACCGGGCCATTCGTCACGGGAACGCGCTGGATGGCGGACGATCGACATCATGACGCCGCAGAAGGTCCTGATCATCGACGACGACCGGGCGATCAGGGTGTCGCTCCGCCGCGCGCTGACGCTCGAGGGGTACGAGGTCGCCGAGGCTCCCGATGGCGTGCAGGGGATGCTGGCTGCGCGCGAGCGCTCTACCGACGCGATCATTCTGGACGTCATGATGCCTGGTATCGACGGCATCGGTGTATGCCGCCTGTTGCGCGCCGAGCAGGTGACGACGCCAATCCTAATGCTGACCGCACGCGTCGAGACCGGTGACAGGGTCGCCGGATTGGATGCCGGCGCCGACGATTACCTGCCAAAGCCGTTCGAGCTCGACGAGCTGTTGGCGAGGCTGCGGGCGCTGGTACGCCGCAGCCGCATCTCTGGGGACGCCAACCAGGAGGCCGAGCTGCAGTGGTCGTTGCTGCGGATCTCACCTGACCGCCGCCAGGCATGGTGGGCGGATTTGGAACTCTCCTTGTCCAAGACCGAGTTCGATCTGCTGGAGCTGCTGGTGCGCAACGCGGGCCAAGTACTGCCGCACCGGGTGATCTACGAACGTATCTGGGGATATGACTTCGGACCCGACTCCAACAACCTGGCCGTCTACATCAGTTATCTGCGGCGCAAACTGCTCGATGCCGGAGCGCCGGATCTGATCCGCACTGTGCGCGGCATCGGCTACGGGCTGAGCAGGCCGTCATGAGCGCGCCTGCGTGGGTCTCGACGAGCTTGCGACGCCGGCTGGTGATCGCATTCACCGGCCTGGTCGTGATGGCGGTCGTACTGGTGGGCGGGATCAGCTACTTCGCAGCGGTGGACGCTTACAACGATGAGCTGGACCGTGCGCTTGTCTCCGCAGCCACAACGATCGCCGACGGCGGGACCGTCGCCACCTCGAGTCCGGACGGCCGTGCCGGGCTGGCACCGGTCGACGCCGACTCCACCGGACCGATCATCTCCGCTGCCCAGAATCTCAGCCCCGACGGAGCCGTGACACCGGCAGCGGGCTCGATCGAGCTCCCGGTGACCCGGGAGTCCCTTCAGCTCGCTGCCGCGGGGCCCGCGGGCGACACACGGTACGACGAGGTCGGCGCCGGTGGCGCCGAGTACCGGGTCTACACCGTGGCCGGCGGCCCCGGTCGGGGAGCGCTCCAAGTGGCCCGCAACCTGGCGCGGGCCGACGAGGTTCTCACCAGGATCGCCGTCGTCACACTGCTCGCCGGACTGGGCGTGATCGTTCTGGCCGTGGTTGCCGGCTCGTGGATCGCGCGGCACATCAGCCGTCGATTGGCGGCGCTGTCCGCGGCAGCCGAGAAGGTCGCCCGCACGGGCGATCTCAGCATTCCCATCGAAGCTGTCGGGCATGACGAGGTCGGCAGCCTCGGCACTTCGCTGCGCACCATGCTGACCAGGCTCCGCGCGTCCCAGAACGCCCAGCAGGAGCTCGTCCAGAACGCCGGTCACGAACTCCGCACCCCGATCACCAGCCTGCGGACGAATGCGCGCGTGTTGCGCAGACTCGACGAGCTCTCCGTCGCCGAGCGGAGTGAGCTGCTCGACGATGTCGACACTGAGCTGAGGGAGCTGACCGGGTTGGTGAATGAACTCATCGAGCTGGCTACAGCCACCCGGGAACCCGAAGTGCAGCAGTCGGTTCGACTGTCCACGATGATCGAGCGGGTCGCCGACCGAACCCGCCGCCGCACCGGCCGCACCGTCACCACGACTTCTGCCGGCCAGGGCACGGACGTCACCACGGACACGGTCGTCGCGGCGCCGCACGCCCTCGAACGGGCGATCACCAACCTCGTCGACAACGCCGCGAAGTTCGACCGCGGAGAGCATCCGATCCTTCTCACGACCTCACTGGATCACGCTGGGGCGCAGACGATCGAGGTCGCTGATCGTGGTCCGGGCGTTCCGCCGGAGGACCTGGAGCGGATCTTCGACCGGTTCCACCGCACCGACACCGCGCGCAGTCTTCCCGGATCGGGCTTGGGCCTGGCCATCGTCCGCGAAATCGCGGAACAGCATCACGGCACCGTGCGGGCCTGCAACCGTGCCGGTGGCGGTCTGACGGTGTCGATCACCTTGCCCGCGCGCTCGCCCGCCGGATGACCTGGGTCCGCCGGGCCCACACGGGAATCAGGCCTGTGCGACAAGCGATCGACGTACCTGTGCGGACCTGATCGGCAACCAGACCGCCAGCGCCATGATGGCCATCGCCAGCGGGATGTGCACGACGGTGAGCGTGTCCTTGCTGTCATCGCGGATGAGCCCACCCAAGTACGACTCCAGAACCAGCACCAGGGTCAACACTGCGCCACCGATCCACAGGCTGCGCGCCGAGCGCACCCGCCACAGGACCAACACCGTCGCCAGTGCCGACAGCACGATGGCGATGTCGGCACCCCTGGCGTGCACGTCGATCCACCCCTGGTAGTCGTCCCGCGAACCGTCATGGGCCAGGAAGATGCCCGCCCACACTCCCTGCAGCACAACGAGCAGGCCGGCCAGCCCGGTCAGTGCTCCGAAAGTGATCAGTTCCCGACGACGGTTCTGCATGGGATCTCCTCTGTGCATGGCAATGGTGCGCCGTGACCGACGCACCGCAGCCAAGTGTCGCGACCGAGTCTCAGAGTTTCCTCAGAACCTGGTGTGCGCGGGGCCGCTGGTTCAGAGCCGGCTCTGAGACTCCTTCGTCATGCTGGGGCCAACGAACAAGGACGGAGTGATCCAGGTGACCGCAGTCCCCGCTGGACCGATCACCGAACAACGGTCCTTGGCGCGCTATCCGGACGTGAGCGGTGCACGCCGGCGCCGATGGATCGGCGACCTGGTCGGCTCCGTCGCCGTTGCCGGACTGGCCGCCGTGGTTGCCCTGTGGGTGCACGACGGTGGTGTCCAGGCGATGCACGATTCCGCCGGGATCCTCACCGGGGCAGGGCGTCTCACCGGTCTGGTCGCGTCGTACCTGCTGTTGCTGCAGGTGGTGATGATGGCCCGCATCCCGTGGGTGGAGGGCATCTGGGGACAGGACACCCTGGTCCGGCGTCACCGGCTGATCGGCTTCCTGTCGTTCCATCTGATGATCGTCCACATCGTGACGATCACCATCGGCTACGCCGCCACGGGCAGGACGGGCTTCTGGGCCGAACTGGTGACGCTCGTGCTGGACTCTCCCGGCATGCTGCTCGCCACCGCGGGCACGCTGGCCCTTGTGCTGGTCGTTGTCACCTCGATCCGCGCGGCTCGCCGGTCGATGCGCTACGAGTCCTGGCACCTGATCCACCTGTACGCCTATGTCGGAGTCGCGCTGGCGCTGCCCCATCAGCTGTGGACCGGCGCCGATTTCACCGCCTCGCCTCTCGCGACGGTCTTCTGGTGGTCGGTGTGGGGCCTGGCGATCGGCTCGATCCTGTTGTGGCGCGTCGGTCATCCGTTCTTCCTCAGCTTGCGTCATCGACTGGTGGTCGAGCAGGTGGTCGGTGAGAGCTCTGACGTGATCTCCATCGTCATGCGCGGCCACCGACTGGACCGCTGGGGGTTGCGGGCTGGTCAGTACTGCCAGTGGCGATTCCTCGGCGCTCCCGGCTGGACCCGCGCCCACCCCGTCACGGTGTCTGCGGCGCCAACCCCGCACCACGTCCGGATCACCATGCGCCTGGCCGGCGACGGCACCCGGGACAAGGCAGCCGTCCCGGTGGGCAGCCGAGTGCTCGTGGAGGGCGGCCACGGCCGCATGACGGCGCACCGCAGGACCCAGCGGGACGTGCTGATGATCGCCGCCGGCGTCGGGGTCACCACGATGCGAGGCCTAGCCGAGGAGATCATCGGCGAGCGACCCACCGACGGTCCCGGTGGGGTTCACTCGCCCTCAGTGGCGATCATCCACCGCATCGCCGGCCCGGAGCAGATGCTCTTCGGTCGGGAGTTCGCCGCCCTGGCGGCGCGCGGGAACCTGCTGGTACTGGCGGCGACGGGCCATCGGCACCCGGAGCTGTCGGGTTGGTGGGGTGGCACCGCCCGGGTCGATCCGGCGATGGCCGTCCGCATGTTCGTGCCGGACGTCGCCGACCGCGAGGTGTACCTGTGCGGACCGACAGCCTGGATGGCCGAGGTACGCACCACCGTGCTCGCACTCGGCGTGAGCGCCCGGTGCATCCACACCGAAGAATTCTCCACCTGAGCAGAAAGGTCTGATCCCGATGAGACGCATCACTTTCGCACTGATGAGCACACTCGCCGCGCTCGTGCTGCTGCTGTCCTACCGCACCAGTTCCGGCGACGGTGGAATGACGGCAGCCACGGTCGTCTCCCCTGCCCGCATCGTGGCCCAGGCACCGATGATCACCGCGAGCACCGGACCCGACCCGCTGTCCACCCCGAGCGGGACGAATCACCCGGTGAACCGGACGTCCGTAGCCCCCCGGACCACGCCTTCCAGCACCACCAGATCCGCACGCCCGAGGTCGGCACCGTCGAGCAGTTCGGCCCCCCGGACCTCCACGGCACCGACCACCCCCACCACAGCTGCGCCTGTCACCGTCCAGGGGTCCACCGAGATGACGCAGTACGGCGCAGTTCAGGTACAGGTCACTATCGCCGGTCACACGATCACCGACGTGACAGCGCTCGCCTACCCGAACGGGGGCGGCCGAGACCAGGAGATCAACTCCTACGCCGTTCCTGACCTGCAGAACCAGGTTCTCAAGGCCCAGAGCGCACAAGTGCAAGGGGTCAGCGGGGCGACCTACACGACACAGGGGTTCCTCGCATCGGTGCAGTCGGCTCTGGATGCCGCCGGGTTCCACGCGTGAGGAATCTCCATGTTCGCTCGTGGAACCAACTGGGTTTGCCGTTCTCCCTGCACGTCCGCGATGCTCCCGCTGAGGTGGTGGATGCAGCGGTGGGTCGGATGCGCACTCTCCTCGAGCGGGTCGACCGGGTGTTCAGCACCTACCGCCCAGTCAGCGACGTGATTCGCGTGCGAGCCGGGACACCGGTCGAGGACGTCGATCCGGACGTCGCCCTCGTCCTGCAACTGGCAGCTACCGCTCACCGGATCACCGGCGGCCTGTTCGACGTGCGGGAGGGGGCCGAGCTCGACCCGTCCGGAGTGGTGAAGGGCTGGGCAACGGGAGCTGCATTCGCCGACAGCGGGCTCGGCGCTTTCCCTGGTTACCTGAACGCCGGTGGGGATTTGGCCGTGAACGGTGGTCCCTGGCGGATTGGCATCGAGCATCCTGCAGACCCGACCGGTCTGCTGACGGTGCTGGCGGTCACCGGCGGCGCCGTGGCAACCTCTGGTTCCGCTCACCGCGGCAGTCATCTCTGGGATCCCCGCACCGGTCAACCGGTGATGAATCCGTGGCAAGCAACTGTTGTCGGCCCGGAGCTGGTCTGGGCCGACATCCTTGCCACTGCTGCTGCGGTCGCTGGACCGGAAACCCTGGATGTCACCAGCTGGCCGGCGGACTACGAGGTGCTGCTCTGCTCGAGCACAGGCGAGGTGCGCACATCGCGCGGCTTCGAAAGGTGGATCGCTCCAGACATCGGATCGCTGTCGTCCGCTGAGCTGGGAGTCGGGCCCGAATCCGGCAGCTGAGGGACTTACGACAGACATTATCCGCTCCGGAAACAGGTGTGTCTGGCCTGATTCGACCTACGAGACTTGCCCGACTGGTTGACCATGCGATCGAACTGACCCACCCTGCCCACAATGCTCCACCGGGTGATCGACGGGCACGCCGGTGCCGGGATGCCCACCCACGGTTGCTGCCGGATTCTGAGATCGAGCCGGGCAAGACCACCATGGAGCAGAAACGCACAGCCACGACACAGACGTACCTGCGATGCCGTGGCTGACCGGACTGATCCGCGAGGTGCCCGCCTGCTGCGGCACTGACGGCTACCGCCGAGCAGATGACGGCGATCGGCGTCAAGTGCAGTGCCGACTGCCAGTGATGAGCGCTCATTGGCTACGCGGGTGGTTGGACTGCACTCTCGGCAGTCGATCGTTGCTCCGTCGGTCGACACTACGCAGCACCAACTTGCGGAGCTCAGCTGCCCACACCACGGTGCTGGCCATCGCGACGGCGCTCAGCCACTGCGTCCAGCTGAGAGGTGCGGTGCTGAAGGCGGAGTTGAGGAACGGGATGTGCACAACAGCGACCTGGAGCACCACTGATCCGCCGAGGGCGATCCACAGCCAGCGGTTGACGAACAGGTGGCTGAAGGCGCTGGCCGTCTCGGATCTGGCGTTGAGGCAGTTGAACAGCTGGGCCAGGACCAGCTCGGTGAACCCGGCGGTGCGTGCCGTGGCGAGGTCGTCGGTGCCTTCGATGAGTCCCCCGGGCACGTTCAGGTCGATGGTTGTCAGGGTGGCTACGGCCATCACCAGACCGAGGGTGACGACGCCGATCCACATCCGGGCATCGATGACGCGCTCGTCGAGTCGCCGGGGGCGTCGGGCCATGACGTCTTCTGTCTCGGGATCCATGCCCATGGCCAACGCGGGGGCAGAGTCGGTGACGAGGTTGATCCACAGGATCTGGGTGGCCAACAGAGGCAGGACCAACGCTGTGCCGCCGTCTGACAGGCCGATGACGCCGGCGAGGACGACGCCCAGGAACACGGTGAGGACCTCACCCATGTTGGACGACAACAGGTAACGAAGGAATTTGCGAATGTTGTCGAAGATGCCGCGACCTTCGCGGACGGAGTCGGAGTGGGCGGCGATGGCGCGGGTGGCGCAGCTGCTCGGGGTCGGTACTCCGGAGACGGTGCGGAAGTGGGTTCGCCGCTCGGAGGTCGACGCTGGCGCCAGGCCAGGTACGACGTCGGAGGAGTCGGCGGAGGTGCGTCGGCTCAAGCGTGAGAACGCGGAGTTGAAGCGGGCGAACGCGATCTTGAAGGCGGCGTCAACTTTCTTCGCGGCCGAGCTCGACCGGCCTTCCCGGTGATCGCTGAGTCATCCGTACCCACGCCGGCCGGCGTGATGGGGATGGCCTGCGCTGGGGTGTCGAGCCGATCTGCAGGGTGCTCACCGAGCACGGCATGCAGGTCGCCCCGTCGTCGTACTACGAATATATGGCCCGCCGGCCGTCGCCCCGGATCTTGCGGGATGCGTTGTTGTCCAACGAGATCCGCCGGGTTCATCGGGAAAACTATGCGGTGTACGGGGCCCGGAAGGTGTGGTTGCAGCTCAACCGGGAAGGCATCCCGGTCGCCAGGTGCACGGTGGAGCGGCTGATGCGCGATGCGGGCCTGGCCGGCGCGGTCCGCGGGAAGGTCAAGCGCACGACGATCCCGGACCCCACAGCGCAGCGGCCGGAGGATCTGGTGCAGCGCCGCTTCACCCCGGCAGTGCCGGACCGGCTGTGGGTTGCCGACATCACCTACGTGTCGACGTGGTCGGGGTGGGTGTACGTGGCGTTCGTGACCGATGCGTTCGCCCGACGGATCCTGGGCTGGCGGGCCGGGACGTGCATGTCGACGCAGCTGGTGCTGGATGCGTTGGAGCAGGCGGTGTGGACCCGGCAGCACGCAGGTCGGGACGTCGGATCTGTTGTGGCACATAGCGACAGGGGCTCGCAGTACACGTCCATTCGCTGTTCGGAGCGGCTGGCGGAGGCTGGTATTGCTGGGTCGGTGGGGTCGGTGGGCGACTCCTACGACAACGCGCTGGCTGAGACGATGAACGGCTTGTACAAGACCGAGTTGATCAAACCGCGTGGGCCGTGGCGCGGTTCGGACGCCGTGGAGATGGCCACTGCGGAGTGGGTCGATTGGTTCAACTATCGCCGGCTGCACTCCTACAACTTCGACCTTCCACCCGTCGAGATGGAGGAGCATCACTACGCTGCACTTGGGACCCAGCAGCCCGCTGAGGTTCCCGTTTGAGGAAGCCTCCGGACTAGCCGGGGCGGTTCAGCACTACTCTGATCCATGCTCGTGGCCTTCGCTGCTGGACGTTGTGAGAGACCAACAGCATGCGCGGGCCACGAGCCCTACCTCAGAGCGCCCCGGTCAACGTCCAAGAGCCCACATGCCCGCACCCTTCGCAGCGGTAACGCCGCACCCAGACCAGCAGCACCGTCGGGCGCCAACCCATCGGCTCGTGCGCCAACCGGCGAGTCACGCTGTCCCGCAACACTCCTGGGCGGCCGCACCGCCGGCAGGTTCGGTCATCGGCTGTGACCCAGCACTCCAACACAACCCGGCCCGGCTCTATGAACTGGCCGACCACGCGCAGACCGAGACCATCCAGCCGGGCGAACGTGGTCACATCAGGGGTCGTGAAAGTAGAGTCGGGCATCGTCGAGGTCTTCCTGCTGGACTGGTGTGAGAACCTCCATCATCGGAAGACCTCGACACCCACCAGCAGCCACCCCCGGGCGTCGCCGGTCAGTCAGGACCTACACCGTCGATTGCGAAGAGCCGGTTTACTCTCCAGTCGCTGTACGAAGCCGCACTGAGCCATGCGCTTGTCAAACTTCAGTCATGAACCGGAGACAGGTGCCTGATTCACCCACCGCGGCCCTCTGCAAGCGACCCCGGACCACCGTGATCGCCAGGAACGTCGACCCACGGCTGACGGCCGATGGCGAGAACCCTCCACGGGTCGAACACATCGTGTCGAGCAAGCATCACCCACAGGATTGGATCCTGAATGACGTACTCCGCGAACACCTGCCCGCCGACATCGGTCTCGATGAGTTTGAAGTAGCAGAGGAAATCCGGGCGTTCGAGATCGGGATGGCGGCCCTGTGCCAATGAGTGTCCTTCGATCATCAGGGGGACGGCTGTGTAGTCGCCCCAGTGAGCAGGGTCGTAGCTCAGCTTTCTGAGAATCTCGAGAGATTCTGGATGATCGAACAGGACTAGTGAAGCGTGCCAGAGGGCGACAACACCCTCCGGCGTCAGAGCATCTGGTGTACCGCCGGGGAAAAACGCCTCGCTCAGCTCTTCCGGAGACTTGAACTCGATCGGCATGGGCATGTCCAACGCGGTCACCTGTTTCGGAGGGGTCTCCCCTGCGCCGGCCAATGCCGAAAGCTCCGCAGCGAATTGCGGGACATTGCGCGCCAGCGCAAGGTGAAACTGTTCTACGGTCACAGACGGTGCTCTCAAACGTCGGCGCTGCTGGTCCACCGCTTCGAAGACACCGACTGGGTCCGCGTCAAACAGTTCGAGCGTGAAGTCGTCTGGATGGATGACGGTGATCCCGTAGGGCAGCAACGCGTCGACCGGGAAGTCCTTCAGATTCTCGGTGACGATGTGGGTTGCGCCAGCCACGACGGCGGCGGCGGCCGCAACGTGCTTGTCCTTCTCGTGAACGGTCATGGCATCGACGAGCTGGACGGGCGGTTCTGCCACGGCCCACGGGAACGCCTTCTGCATCAATTCGATCCGGCGGGCCGCGCGTTCGGGACTCACACCCAACTTGCCGAGATTGCGCCGGGTCTCGTCCAACAACTCGGCCGACCAGGTCGGCTCGAAGTGTCCACCCTCGGCCAGGTGCAGCAACGTGTCGGCCAACGGCATGGGGATCAGCACACAAGCATCTAGTGTCCCGCGCCAGTAATGCGTTGCAATAGCCGTCCGAGGGAGTTGAGGATCTCGTCGGCGCTTTTGGTCCAGATGAACGGTCTGGGTTTGGTGTTCCAATCCTTGATCCAGGTGCGGATGTCGGCTTCCAGTTGCGCAACGGTGTCGTGGTGGCTGCGTTGCAGCAGGTCCCCGGTGACGTAGGCGAAGAAGCGTTCGACCTGATTGATCCAGCTGGAATAGGTTGGGGTGTAGTGCATGTGGAACCTTGGATGCTCGGTGAGCCAAGTTTTGATCGCCGGCGACTTGTGCGTGCCGTAGTTGTCGCAGACCAGGTGCACGGCCAGATCTGCCGGCACTTCGGCGTCGATCTTGGTGAGGAACTTCTTGAACTCGATGGTTCGGTGCCGACGGTGCAGGCTGGAGATGACGGTGCCGTCTGCGGTGTTGAACGCCGCGAACAGGCTCGTAGTGCCGTTGCGAACGTAGTCATGGGTGCGTTTCTCGGGCATGTCGGGCATCATCGGGAACGCCGGTTGCGACCTGCCCAGGGCCTGGACCTGCGATTTCTCGTCCACGCACAGCACCACCGCAGCCTCCGGCGGGTTCAGATACAGACCGATGACGTCGTAGACCTTGGCGACGAATTGCGGGTCGTTGGACAGTTTGAACCCGTCGGCGCGGTGTGGTTTGAGCTCGAACGCCTTCCAGATCCGCCCGATCGTCGACTTCGACAGACCCGAACGTTCGGCCATCTTCGACCTCGACCAGTGGGTGGCATGCTTGGGGGTGGACTCCAAGGTGGCGACCACGACGTCCTCGATCTGCTCGGCGGTGATCGTGGGCGGCTTGCCGGGCCTGGGGTCGTCCACCAAACCGTCCAGCCGGGACTCGACGAACCGAGCCCGCCACTTGCCCACCGTGGGCTTGGCAACCCGCTCCTGCGCAGCCACTTCAGTGTTGTTCAGCCCAGATGCGCAGGCCAACACGATCCGCGAGCGCAACGCCAGAGCCTGCGAAGACTTCGCCCGCCGAGCCCACCGCCGCAACTGCTCAGACTCTTCCCCGGTCAACTCCAGCAGCGCCATCGGGCGACCCCTCGTCATACCCAAATTCTACCCGCTGACAACGGATTACTGGCGCAGGACACTAGTACCGCGCGCACCTTCACGATGATGTCGTCAGCGGACAGCGGACTCGTCGTCCGCTGACGCAGTCTCCAGGTAGTACTGGGCGCTGTCCTTCATCAACTCGTCGAGGGCCTCAGCTGTCTGCTGCCTGCTGCGCTGCTGGTAGGCGACGAGGTCGGCAAGCTGGATGCGACGGTGCCGTCCAGGCGTCACGAACGGGATCTCCCCCGCCTCGAGGATCTTGACGATCGTCGGCCTGGAAACACCCAAGATGTCTGCAGCCTGCTGAGTGGTCAGCAGCGTTGCAGTCGGCAGGATCGTCACCGCCTGATCCCTGGCCAGTGCCGCCAGCGCCTGACTGAGCACGTCGACCACCTCGCTCGGCAGCGGCGCGTGGTCGTCACCGCTCGTCAGGGTCAGATGCGTCGGGTTACTCAACACCAAGGCTTGGAGGTGAGTGATCTCCGCACGCGAGCCGCCAACGGTCGGCGGCAAGACCGGCTGCTCAGTCGAAGTAGTGGGCGAAGCCATGACACCACGCTAAGCGAAAGAATCGAAACCTGCTAGATCGACGACCACAGCACCTTGGCGCGAGCCGATTGGCGTTCATCGAACCCGTCTCGCGCCCACAGCTTGTCTCTCAACCGTCAAGCTTATTCGGAGCTTGAGGCCGAAACTGCAAGAGAGCTGCGATCTCATGGGCCAAATCCCCGATCCCATGGGCCACAATAGCCTATAACCGCAGGTCGAAGTAGTGTCCGGAGGGGGACTTGAACCCCCACGCCCTTGCGGGCACTAGCACCTCAAGCTAGCGCGTCTGCCATTCCGCCACCCGGACTCAGGTGTCGCACCCGTTGCCGAGCGACCTGTCGATGCTACTCGATCGGTGAGGATGGTCAGAACACGGCGAGCGCCCTCGCTGCCCATGCGCCGGCGTTCGCCGGTCAACCTTCGACGTCCGCCAGGTGGTGCTGGATGTCGTGCCAGAAGTACTGCGCGAACGTCCGTACGGTGAACTCCGATCCGTTGCTGCGGACGCCGCGGTGGTTCCACAGCTCACCCTGCACGGAGTCGAAGCGGTCCGCCAGGGTGCCGGCCGCGTCCGCGAACCGGGCAGCCGTCGCGGACGGGTCCTGCTCGCCGTACCTGGCCGCCAGCGCTGTCTCGTCCTGGTCCCAGTTCGAGAACTCGGCGCCGTCCTGCGCGAGCATGGCCCGCAGGCGTTCGTCGAACAGCACGCACACGTCGACCACGTGGCAGCCGTACTCGAGCGGTGACCACACCTCAGGACGCGGACGTCGACGTGCCTCCTCGCGCTGCAGCACGGCCGCCCATCGCGGGACCGCGCTCCGCAGCAACTCGCCCACCTGCGCGGGGGATTGCGCAGCCGGATCGAATCCGCACGCCGGGCACGGCTGTGTCAGGACCCAGGTCCAGTCCTTGTCGTCGGGTTCGATGTCGGCGCGTTCGGTCTCGTCGGGTTCGGTGTCGGCGGGTTCGGTGTCGGCGGGTTCGGTGTCGGCGGACCGCGTCACGGGACTCCTCGGGAGTGTGGGCCGGCACAGTGGACACTGCCCGCGAACAGGCACAGGATCTGCATCATGCCCGACATCATCATCACCGGCGACAGCCCCGCTTCCCCGCTGTACAACCAAGGCACGCGGGCAGGTGGGTTCATCTGGACGTCGGGGATGGCCGGAATCGACGCCGCGACCGGGGCGATCGCGGGACCGACCATCCGGGAACAGACCCGGCAGTCGATCATCAACTGCGCTGCGATCCTGGCCGCGGCGGGAGCATCGCTCGCCGACGTCGTCGAGGTCGGGGTACTGCTCGCAGATCCGAACGACTTCGCCGGCCTCAACGAGGAGTGGACGGCGGCGTTCCCCGAGAACCCGCCCACCCGCTCCGTGGCCAAGCTGGGGGCCGTCATCCCCGGCGTGCTCGTCTCGATCCGGATGACTGCGTACCACCCGGCCTGAGCAGCGATCAGATCGACATCACCTGCTCCCGCGCACTGCACCCGCCGGCAGCAGGGCGTGCACTCCCCAGACCTGGTTCGCCACCTGCGTGACCCGCAGATCGACGACGGCACTCGCGAGTGCCAGCGCGGCGGGAGTATCAAGGCAATGGAGCACGCCGATCCACCCGAGCATTGCCTCCAGGGCCTGCGCCGTCGCCTCGTTCAGATCTGCATCGAATCCGAAGGTGATCCGCCCGGCCGGTGTCTCGGCATGGATCTCGGGGATCACCGGGTCACTCACCACGTCGACGATGACGGTGGTGGTCATGGGGCACTCGATGGCCGTCCCACCCACCTCGCCGTCGCCCTGCCGGGCGTGACCGTCGCCGAGGGTCAGCAGCGCACCGGGGACGTTGATCGGCAGGTACAGCACCGAACCCGCACCCAGACTGCGGCAGTCGATGTTGCCGCCGCTGGCGGCCCGGGGCGGCACGGTCAAGTGTTCGCCCGGTTCCGCCGGCGCCGTACCCATCACGCCCAGGAACGGATCGAGCGCCACCCGGTGGCCGTACTGATCGGTGGCCGTGTCAGCTCCGATGTCGAGGTCCCACAACAACCAGCTCGGCGCGGCATCCGCCAGACCCAGCCGACGGTTGAGCCAGTTGTCGCGGGCAGCAGCGAGGGTCCAGCCCCAGGGGCCCGGGTGCACCGACTGGATCGACAGCGCCAGCATCGACCCGGGCTCGGCGCCGCGGACAGCGATCGGACCCGTGAGGCAATGACCCCGTTGGTCATCGAACATCCGCGGCCGGGCCTCGCCGGGCGTCTGCTGGCGCTCCAGGTATCCGGACGCGTCCAGCGACCCGACAACGATCGTGTCGCCCGGATCCACCGTCAGCACCGGCGGAGTGTCGCGGGAGAAGTGATCGGTCGTGGTCGCAGGCGTGGGCCCGATCCGATGCACGCTCACCGCTGCGTCCCGGTCAGTTCTCCGGCCAGGATTCGTCGATCACGTGCACGGCAGCTTCTTCGGCGGTGGCACCCGCCCCGTCAATGCCGACGTCGTCGGCGACGGCGTCCTTCTCGATGTCGTTGATGCCGTCGGACTCGTCGTCGGTGAGTCGTCCGGCGCGGCGGTCACCCGCGCCGTAGGAGTCGTCCATGCCGTCCACGTCGGCGTCGGAGATCTCCGGCTCCTCCTCGGCGAGGCGTTCGTCGAGGGTCTCCCCCGCCTCTTCCTCTGCCTGGGTGGGGACGTTGACCGACGGCTCGCGGTCGGGCGGTGAGTAACCCTCGTCGAGCAGGTCCTCCACGCCGCGATCCAGCAGCTGATCCTCCTGGGTCAACTGCTCGGACACCCCGTCGCCGGCAGCGCCCTCGCTGCCCGGCTCGAAGTTGTCGGTCGTCCCGTAGCCCTCGTCGGCCATCGCCACTCATCTCCTCGCATGCTCTCATCTACCTGGTGCGGCAGTCGTTACCAGTCTGCCTGGTGCCCCGTTCACGCGGAATTCGCCCTCGCCGACGAGCGGTCATCCGCCACCTGTGACAGCGTCGTCTGGGCCCGCATCCGGGCAATCACCCCGACGAAAGGTGTTCGGACGTGCTCCGTACAGCCTCGCCTCTGTCCCGCCGTGCCGCCGTCGTCAGCTGTGCCGTCGGACTCGCGCTGACGCTCACACCGACGGCCCAGGCGGCCGCGGGGCCAGGACACACGGCCGCGCCGGCAGCCGGCATCGCGCACCGTGGACACGACGCGCCGACGGTGCGCTTCGCGACCTACAACGCGAGCCTCAACCGCAACGCTGCCGGCGAACTCTCCAGAGATCTCGCCGACCGTGACAACGCCCAGGCGGCCGCGGTGGCCGAGGTGATCCAGCGGGAACGGCCGGACGTGCTGCTGATCAACGAGTTCGACTACGTGGCGGACGGTTCGGCAGTCCGTGACTTCAGCCGGAACTACCTGCAGATTCCGCACCACGGCGCGAAGCCGATCGACTACCGCTACAGCTGGACCGCCCAAGTCAACACCGGTGTGCCCAGCGGATTCGACCTGAACAACAACGGCACCGTCGGCGGCGGCGGCGACGCGTTCGGTTTCGGCCTGTTCCCCGGCCAGTACGGGATGGTCGTGTACTCCAAGTATCCGATCGACAGCCGCAACATCCGGACGTTCCAGAAGTTCCTGTGGAAGGACATGCCCGGTGCGCTGCTCCCGGACGACCCGGCCACCGCAGCGCCCCGTGACTGGTACTCACCGCAGGAGCAGGCGGTGCTGCGACTCTCCAGCAAATCGCACTGGGACCTACCGGTCCGCATCGGCCGCAACACCGTGCACGTGCTCGTCTCGCACCCGACACCGCCGAGTTTCGACGGCGCGGAAGATCGCAACGGCACTCGCAACCACGACGAGATCCGGCTGTGGGCCGACTACATCACCGGCGGGCGTAGGGCCGGCTACCTCTACGACGATCGCGGACGTCGCGGTGGTCTGCGGCCCGGGTCCTCATTCGTGATCATGGGCGATCAGAACAGCGATCCGCGGGACGGCGACTCGGTCCCGGGCGCGATCCAGCAACTGCTCGACAACCCGCGCCTGACCGACCCGGAGCCGCAGTCCGCCGGTGGCCCCGAGGCAGCGACCCTGCAGGGCGGCGCCAACGCCGCCCACCTCAGCGACCCACGCTACGACACCGCGGACTTCTCGGACGTCCCCGGTCCCGGCAACCTGCGCGCCGACTACGTGCTGCCCTCGAAGTCGTTGCGCATCAAGGGGTCCGGGATCTTCTGGCCCACTACGACGGATCCGCTGTACCGCCTCACCGGCGCGTTCCCGTTCCCGACCAGCGATCACCGCTCGGTGTGGGTGGACGTGGCGGTCGGGCGTCAGCAGGGCTGTTGATCTGACGGGGTCTCGTCGCGCTCGTTCCTCGCTCTTGCTCCCTGTCCTGAGGGAGGAACGAGTCGAAGGAGACCACCGGGGGTCCGGTGATCGAGCGACGCCGGACTGGTGCCGGCTACCAGGCGCCGAAGAGCAAGAGCAGCAGAGCGAGCAGGTCGAAGCCCATGGCCACCGCCATGGTGATCAGCGACAGCAACACCAGGCCGAGCAGACCGGACACCTTCGGGATGCTCGTCAAGGGCGTGGTGCGGGTGGTGGACACCCGCTCCGGCCCGACGATCGCGCGGCGGCGGAACTCCAGCATCCCGGCGACGACGACCCCGATCACGGCGATGACGAAGGCGAGCACCCTGCCGCCACCGGAATCGATGGCGAAGCCGAGCAGTCCGCTCACCAACGACGGGATCAGCACCAGGATCGCCAACCAGCGCAACGGTGTCGTCAACAGCTGCCGCACGTCACGCCCACCGGACAGGGAACTGAGCGTGGTGAACAATCCGAACACGCCGGCCCTGCCACCGGCGCCACCGAATCCGGCGGGTCCGTCGAGCACCTCACCCTCCAGCAGCGTCGGTTCTTCGAACGGACGGGTGGGAAGAGCACGGTCCGGAACACCATTGTCGGCCCGCGATCCTTCGGGAACTGCGGACGACCCTGGTGCACTCACGGCATTCACTCCCCGCTGTCGGTACCTCCGCCGGTGCGGATGCCCTGGCCTTCGACGATAGCGGTGATCGCCGCGAGCGCTTCGAGATGACGGATCTCGAGCCGGTCGATGAGCAGTTCCCGCACATCCTTCACGTGCATCGGAGCGGCCGCCCTGATGCTTCGCGCACCTTCCGGGGTGAGGCTGACCTCGGAGCGCCGGCCGTCGAGTCTGCTGGTGCGACGCCGCAGGAGGCCGCGCTTCTGCATCCGGGTGAGCTGGTGCGACATCCGGCTGGCCTCCCAGTCGGTGGCCGCCAGGAGCTCACTGACCGGCATGGTCCCGGATTCGACCTCGCTCAGCGCGACGAGGACGTCGTAGTCCGCGATCGACAATCCTGAGTGGTGCGCCAGTCGCCGTCCGAGCTCCGCCATCAGCGGTCCGCGCAGGATCAACGCTGCGCGCCAGGCCTGCTGTTCCAGGACGGACAGCCACGCCGGATCGTGATCCGCCACCGGCGGAGCGAGTCCGGGCTCACCGTTCGTCACCGCGGGTCGGTCAGGACTTCTCGGCGAGCTCGAAGTCAGGACGCTGGCGCTGCTCGAACACCGGGACGTCACCGACGATCGGGTTCGTCCGGCGGGAGGGGGCCAGATACTTGGTGGCCAGGTTGATGAAGGTTGCGAGCCGGTTGCGGTTGGCGAGCAGGTTCTGGATGTGCACGAACATCCAGATCAGCCAGGCCAGGCTGCCGGTGACCTTGAGCGACTTGCCCTTGGGCAGTTTGATGTCGGCGATCGCGGCCCGGCGGCCGATGGTGGCCATGGTGCCCTTGTCCTTGTAGACGAAGGGGTCCGTGGTCCGGCCGATCACCAGCGAAGCGATGTTCTTCGCGGCCTGCTTGCCCTGCTGCAGCGCCGGCTGGCTGAGCTGCGGAAGGGGCTCCGGGGTGATGGACACGTCGCCGCAGGCGAACACGTGCTCCAGTCCCTTGACCCGCAGGTCGTCACCGACCACCAGCCGGCCGCCGCGACCCTGTTCGAGGCCCCAGCTGCCGACGACCTTGGGCACCGCGACACCGGTCGCCCAGATGATCACAGCGGCCTTGAGGAACTCGCCGTTACCGAGCTCGACGCCGTCCTCACGCACCTCCTTGACCGCGGTGCCGAGACGTACCTCGACGCCCCGCTCACGCAGCGAGCGGGCGGTGTACTCGCGCAGGCGCGGCGCGAACGGTGCCAACACCTTGTCGCCCATCTCCAACAGCACGATGTGGGTCCGGCGGGGATCGAGCTCCGGGTACACGACCGCCATCGCGTCGTTGCGCAGCTCGGCGAGCGCGCCGGCCATCTCGACGCCGGTCGGACCGGCGCCGACGACGACGATGGTCAGATCCTCACCGGTGGAGGCCGCAGCGGCATGCTCCAGATTGGTGAAGATCCTGTCGCGCAGCTGCAGGGCCTGGGCGCGGGTGTAGATCGCCATCGAGTTCTTCTCGGCGCCGGGCGTGCCGAAGTAGTTGGTGGTGGCACCCGAGGACAGGATCAGGTAGTCGAAATCCATCGCGCCGCCGTCGGCGAAGTGCAGGACGTTGTTCACCGAGTCGACGTCGATGACGTCGCCCTGCCGGAAGCTGACGTTGCGCTGCTTCATCCGGGTCGCACGCAGGAAATAGGTCACGTCACCGGGGTTCAGACCCGCGGTGGCGACCTGGTAGAGCAACGGCTGGAAGGTGTTGTACGTGTGTCGGTCGATCAGGGTGACGTCCACGTCGGACTTCGACAGTTCCTTGATGGCCGCCAGCCCGGCGAACCCGCCACCCACGACGGCGACGTGCGGTCGACGACGCGCGGAAGCAGGTCGGACGGCTGCAGCAGTCGGCTGGGTGGAAGCGGTCTGGTCGGTCATGGAATCCCTCGTTCAGTGCGGTCCGACGGTCACCGTCAGGGACGGCAGCCGGACTGAGCCGGCACAGCATTGGGCTCGGCAGTGACAACTCATGTGGTGGCACCCGTCGTCACAGCCGCGGGCGCACGTACCACGCTAGGGCGTCCGGTCCGGTACTCGTGCACCGGGTCAGCCGCTCCACGCACGTCCCTCCGCCGACTATGAGCGGACTCACGTGTCGGCTCCGTCACTATCCCTGATGCGCCGCGGTGGTGCCAGGGGCTGGTCCGGGACGTCGGGATTGCACAATGTCGTCGGAGGATCCGTGCTCGGCCGGCGCATCGCCCGGATCCGGGCGATGGGCGAACACCAGCACCCCGACCATGACCAGGTCAGCGAGCGCGGCAACGGTCTGCCAGATCGCCCAGGACGTCTCCTGCCCGAGACCCAGGGTGTCCACGCCGGTTGCGGTGACCAGCAGCAGCAAGATCCCCACGATCGAGATCGTCGCCAGCACCAGCGGTACCGGGGCGGGAACCCTGCGGTGCCGCAGCAGCGCTCCGGCCGTGCCGAGAGGCGTCCCACTGAGTCCGAGCACCGAGCCGCCCATGTGCACCTTCGCCGTGACCGATTGCTGCAGACCACCTGCATCCGTGGGGACCAACGCCATCACCAGGCAGCCGAGCACCCCGATGACCAGCAGCACGCGCACGACCCGCCCGTTCGGCACCGCCCGGTTCGACAGCAGTGGTGCCAGGGAGAAACCCAGCAGGAACATTGAGAACATCCATCCCCAAGGCCCCAACCCGTACTGGGAGATGGAGATCCGGGGCGGCAGCCAGTCGTGCTCCAGGATCTGCAGGGCGATCAGCAGCAGGTAGCTCAGCAGCAGGCTCGCGATACCGGCGAGGTACCAACGCCTGCGCTCCGCGATCGACCGTTGCTGCGTGCCCACCCGATCATTGTGCCCAGCTGTCTGTTCGACCCGTCGACGGGCCGCGAGTCTCGGCGGTCGGCACGGAACCGAGTCCCGCTGTGTGCGTCCATTCCGTCATGAGAACTCCCCTGGTCCGGGTGCCCCGCGGGTGGATGGCTCCGATGATCCTGTGCACGCTGCTGACGGTCGGTTGCTCGAGCGTCGCCGGTTCAGCCGTGGGAGATGGAGCTGCGCCGTCGACCACCATCTCGGTCGTCGCCCCGAACGCCATCCCCGACACCCCCGACGCGGAGACGAGCACCGCTCCGGCGTCGGAACCGACCGGGCCCGGATCGTCCGGGACTCCGGACACGAGGCCGAGCGGTGCCACAGCGGGGCCGTCAACCACGTCGGCAACCCCGTCCGGCACCCCGGCACCCAGCACGTCGACGGGTCGGAACTTCACCCTCGATCGCTTCCAGTCGCCCTCCCGCAACATCGGCTGCGTCATCGAGGAGGGCCTGAGCGTGCGGTGTGATCTCGGCGAGAGTGCGATCACGGAGAAGCACGACTGCAACGACATCGGCGACTGGGGACAATCGATCGCGCTGGACCGTGGGCGGAAAGCCGCGATGCAGTGCGCCTCCGACACCGTGCTGGATCCCGCCGTGGCGGTGCTCGCCTACGGCTCGAGCACCCGGGTCGGGAGCATCACCTGCACCAGCAGTCAGGACGGGATCCGGTGTACCGACGACCTCGGCCACGGATTCCGCCTCTCCCGCGCGAGCTACGAAGTCCGCTGACACAGCGGGAACCAACACTGGGTCGGCGTGGGCCCGCGGTCACCCGGTGCTCAGCCCGCGGTCAGCCCGCAGGTGAGGGCGGCTGGATGCCGGGAGCCAGCGCGTCGACCTCGCGGTCGAGTTGGTCCAGTCGGCGTTCGAGATCGCTCAACGCGGTCGCGGCCGTGTTGACCGCGCCGCGATCGGTCACCGCCTGGCCGAGGGTCTCCTGCAGCCGGCTGTAGTCCGCGCCGGCCTGGTCGAAACGGGCTTCCAGATCGGGACGTCCGAGCACTTCGACGCGTTCGGACAACCCGAGGATCTCATCGGCCAGCGCCGTAGAGCGCTGCTGCAGAGCAGCAGTCAACTCCTCCAGGTGATGACCGGCCCGGTCCCGCGAGCGACGCCTGGACCAGGCCCATCCCAGCAGCGCGATCACGATGACGACGACCACCCCACCGATCAGCATCCAGGGCCCGCTGGACCGCTCCGTCGCCTTCGCCACGAACGCTCTCGCCGCAGCAACGTCGTCGGTGCCGTACACGGCAGCGGCATCCTGGGCATCGGTCAGGACGGACGCCGACAACGTGGAGCTCGATGCCTTCCCGGCTTCCGGGGTCAAGACCAGCACGGTCAGACCGGTTGCCGCACTGAGCGCGCCGGCAAGGTCATTGCAACTGGCCTGGCTCATCTCGATGCCCGTCACGAGCACCCCGAACTCGAGATGCCTGCTGCGGGCGTCGGCCACGATCGGCGCCAATGCGGATGCCTGGATCGAGGTGGAGATGGCGGCCACCCCGTCGTCCCGCAGGTCGTCGGCAGCCGTGGCGACCGTGATCCCGCCGATGATCTCGCCGTCCGCGAGGGCCAGGCCCTTCGCTGATGCCGGACCGGAGCTCAGCAGCCCCAACGAGAGGGTGACGACCAGCACCGCCAGCAGTGTGAGCAGACGTCGCAGCAGGTTCGTCGGCACGGTTACACCTCCGGATCGTCGAGCCGACCCCGGGAGCCGCGTCGGCAGGTCCAGTATCCCCGGCGGACGACCCGCGCCGCGCTGCTCGCGCGCACGGTGCGCGGGGCTCCCGCCCCGCCCCGCCGGTTGCAGCGCGATACTGGGTCCGGTCCCCGGAGCCGGGCGACCCTCGACGAGGAGGTTGTGCGATGACGGTGACCGGAACTTCCCGGCAGACGCTCTTGGCTGCAGAGCCGGTGCGCGGTCCGGTGACCGACCCGGCGGTCGACACCGCGACCAGGGCCGACGACCGAGCACACGTGTTCCATTCCTGGTCGGCCCAGAACGCCATCGATCCCACCCCGATCGCCGGCGGCAACGGGGCACGGTTCTTCGACTACGCAGGCAACAGTTACCTGGATTTCGGGTCCCAGCTCGTCAACCTGAACCTCGGCCACGCGCACCCGGACCTGATCGCGGCGATCCACGCCCAGGCAGAGCGGCTCGCCACGGTGCAACCGGCGTTCGCCAACGACGTGCGCGGAGCGTTGGCGCGGATGACGGTGGAGCGAGCCGGCAAGAGCTTCTCGCACGTGTTCTTCACCAACGGCGGCACCGAGGCGAATGAACACGCGATCCGGATGGCGAAGCTGCACACCGGTCGGCACAAGATCCTGGCCGCATACCGCAGCTATCACGGCGCCACCGCCGGGTCGGCCGCACTCACCGGCGAGCCCCGCCGCTGGGGTAGTGAGCCGACGATCGGCGGCGTCGTCCATTTCACCGGCCCGTACCCGTACCGCAGCGCGTTCCACGCCGATTCACCCGAGCAGGAGACCGAACGCGCGCTCGCGCACTTGCGGCAGACGATCGAGTTCGAGAACCCGGCGAGCATTGCCGCCATCGTCCTGGAGCCGGTGGTCGGCAGCGCCGGGGTGCTGGTCCCGCCGGCGGGCTACCTCCCGGGTGTCCGGGCCCTCTGCGACGAGTTCGGCATCCTGTACATCTCCGACGAGGTGATGGTCGGCTTCGGCCGGGTCGGCGACTGGTTCGGAGTCCAGCACGAGAACGTCCGCGCGGACCTGATCACCTTCGCCAAGGGCATCAACTCCGGCTACGTCCCGTTGGGCGGCGTGATCATGGACCGCCGGATCGTCGAGACCTTCGGCGACCGGCCGTATCCGGGCGGGCTGACCTACTCCGGCCACCCGCTGGCCTGTGCCGTCGGCCTGGCCACCTACGAGGTATTCGAGCGCGACGGTCTGATGGAGCACGTCCGCACCCTCGACGCCGAGGTCTTCGCTCCCGGTCTCGCCGCGATCGCCGAGAAGCACGCCGCCGTCGGCGAAGTCCGCGGCCGCGGGGCGTTCTGGGCGATCGAGTTCGTCAGCGATCCGGTGGCCCGCACCCCGCTCGTTCCGTTCAACGCTTCCGGTGCGGCCATGGCGCCGATGAACGCGATCGGTGCCGAGTGCCGCAAACGCGGCCTGTGGCCGATCATCGGTGGCAACCGGATGCACCTCGCGCCGCCGCTGATCTCGACTGCGGACGAGGTGCGCGAGGGGTTGGACATCATCGACCAGGCGATTGCCGCTGCCACCTGAGCTCGAGGTTGGACAACGGATCTCGCCCAGGAAACTTTGGGTGGTCGGGGTCTCGACGCGCTCGTTCCTCGCTTGCTCGACCACCTGAGGAAAGGTGATCGAGCGACGCAGGAGTCGAGATCCCGTCCCGATAAGGATGGTCTCGACGCGCTCGTTCCTCGCTTGCTCGACCACCTGAGGAAAGGTGATCGAGCGACGCAGGAGTCGAGATCCCGTCCCGATCCGGATGGTCTCGTCGCGAGCCCTGATCCCTTCAGCGAGCGGCGAAGGGGTCGAACCGGCCGTCGATCGCGGTCCACCCGCCGTCCACGGCCAGCACCGAACCGGTCACGAAGGTGGCGGCGTCGGAGGCGAGAAACACTGCTGCACCGGCCATCTCGTCGGGCCGGGCCCAACGACCCAGCGCGCTCTTGGTGGCGTAGGCGTTGTTCCACTGCTCGTCGGCCCGAATCTGGGCGGTGAGCTCGGTGGCCACCACTCCCGGCGCGATGGCGTTGAACCGCACCCCGGCCGGGCCGTGCTCGGCCGCTGCGGTGCGGATCAGTTGCACCAGACCGGCTTTCGCCGCCGCGTACACGCCCTGTCCCGGTTCCACCGTCGTGCCTCGGATCGACGAGAAAGCGATGAACGACCCGCCGCCGTTCGCTGCCATCCGCGGACCGTAGGCCCGCACCAGGTGGAAGACGCTGCGCAGGTTGAGGTCGATGACCCGGTCGAACTCGGCATCGGCATACTGCGCCAACGGCTTGCGGACGTTCGCGCCCACTGTGCTGATCAGGATGTCCGGTGTTCCGCGGGCCGCGAGGTGCGCCACCGCCTCCGGGTCGGTGACGTCCAGCGCGAGGTGCTGCCCGCCGATCCGGTCGGCTGTGCGCTCCGCGGTCTCCAGGTTCACGTCGGCGGCCGTCACCAGCGCACCGTGCGCGGCCAGCGCTGCGGCCACCTCGGCACCGATGCCGCCCGCACCGATCACCAGCGCGCGCTTTCCGGTCAGGTCGAACAACGACCGGTAGTCCGGCCCGCTCCCGCCGTCGGATCCCACCGTGGTTGTCAGGTCCGTCATGGTCTGATCACCGCCATCCTCGTCACCGTGAACTCCTCGACCGCCCAGTGCGGACCCTCGCGCCCGATCCCGGAATCCTTCACGCCGCCGTAGGGCATCGCGTCCGAACGGAAACCGGGCACATCGTTGATCACCACACCACCCACCTCGAGGATGTCGATGGCGCGGTGCGCGGTGGCCAGCGAGCTGGTGAACACCGCCGCATGCAGGCCGTAGCGGGAATCGTTGACGACCGCGAACGCCTCGTCGACATCGGCGACCTCACGCAGGGCCACGACCGGTGCGAAGATCTCCTGCTCCCAGGCCTCCGCGGACGACGGCACCCCGGCGAGCAGGGTCGGCGCGATCGCGCTCCCCCGCCGTTCGCCACCGGCGAGCACCTGCGCCCCGGCGTCCACCGCGTCGGAGATGCGCTGCAGCGTGGCATCGGTGGCCCGCGCGTCGATCAAGGCGGACACCCTGGTCGTCTCCTGCCGCGGATCCCCGACCACAACCTCCGGCAGCCGAGCCAGAATGCGGCGGCGGACCTCGTCCGCCACCGCGGACTCCACGATCAGGCGCTGAACCGAGATGCACGCCTGACCGGAGGCGTAGTACCCGCCGCGCAGCACCGCGTCGACGGCACGGTCGAGGTCCGCATCGGCGCAGATCACCAGCGCCGCATTGGATCCCAGCTCCAGTACCGCCTTGCGCGGGGCACAGGCGCGGGCGATCGCATGACCGACAGTGGCCGACCCGGTGAAGGACACGACGGCCACCCGAGGGTCGGTGGTGAGGGCGACCCCGACGTCGGCCTCTCCGGTCACCAGCTGGACGGCGGCCACCGGTGCGTCGTGCGCGGCCAGCACCTCGCGGATCCGGTCGACGAGCCACAGCGTCGCGAGCGGCGTTGCCGGTGCGGGCTTGACGATCACCGGACAACCGGCGGCGATCGCCGGCGCGATCTTGTGGGAGGCCAGCATCAGGGGGTAGTTGAACCCGGCGATCCCGACGACCACCCCGGCAGGACGGCGGGTGAAATAGCCGATCAGACCTTCCGAACCGGGCAACAGATCGACCGGCACGGTCTCACCGTGCAGCCGGGCGGGCTCCTCGGCGGCGAGCGACCAGGTGAGGATCGTGCGGTCGACCTCCACCCGGCAGTCGACCAGCGGCTTACCCGTCTCCAGGACGAGCAGATCCACCAAAGCTTCGCGGTGTTCGCGGACCAGCGCAGCGACGTCCTGCAGCACAGCGCGCCGGACACCGGTTCGCAGGCCGGCGACCGTGGCCCGGACTCCGGAAGCGGCGTCGATCGCCGCGACGGCATCGGCCGCCGAACCCAGCGGCGACGTGGCGACGACCGAGTCGTCGAAGGGGAAACGCACGTCACGGGTGGCCGCGACGGTGATGCCGCTGTCCCCCACCGGCAGCCGGTCGGTGGGCGCGATCAGTGCCCGTACCGCGGCAGGGACTTCGTTCGGGTTCGATGGGTCATCCATGGACATCAGCGTCCTCCCTCTCGTGTCATGCTGCCCCACCCGGGGTGGGCGTCACCGTTTCAGCTCCAGGCTGGGAGCGAGATCGAGGTAACCCGGCCAGCGGCCGGCGGTGGTCTCGGTGGTCCGGGCGGACAGCATCGCCCTGGTCACCGCCCGGGTGGTGACAGTTGCTGCTGCACAAAGGATCTCGTGCAGTTCCTCCACATCGGTGACCTCGTGCGCGCCGGTGGAGATGCCGAACATCGAGTCGCCGTCGAACATCGTGTGGATCGGGTCGAGGCTGCGAGCCAGACCGTCGTGCGACATCGACGCCATCTTGGTGCACAGCACCTTCGACAGCCGGGCATCGGTGGCCACCACGCCGATGGTGGTGTTCTGGATGGCCTGCGCATTGGGGTCGGCGTTCGGTACCGGCCGACGAGGCCGCCCCCAGGCGACCACGTCGGGCACCTCTGTGGGTTCGGGGGAACTGAGCGACACGCCCAGATCGGTTCCGTCACCGACCAGCAACCGACTCGTCCCGGACAGCTGGCCCGTGATGGGATCGACCGGCGAACCGACGGCGTTGACCGCGATCAGTGCCGACACCGTGTACTTGCCGCAGACGAGTTGCGATGCAGATCCCAACCCGCCCTTCAGGTGCGCAGCCACGGCTCCGGTCCCGGCTCCGATGGAACCCAGTTCTGCTGCATCGCCCCGGAGCGCGTCGCGGACCGCGAGCCGACCGAACTCCTCGCCGGGAGTGGCCCGGAAGCGACCGCCGCGGCCGAGGTCGAACAGCACCGCCGCCGGGACGATCGGCACGACCTCGTCGGGCGCGGAGCCCAACGGGAAGCCACGACCGAGATCCGCGAGCTCCTCGGCGGCGCCGGACGCTGCGGCGAGCCCGAAGGCGCTGCCGCCGGTCAGCACGATCGCATCGATGCGTTCCATCGAGGCGACCGGGTCGAGCAGGTCGGTCTCCCGCGTCCCTGGTCCACCGCCGCGGACATCGACACCGGCCGTCATCCCGCCCGGCGGGGCCAGGATCACCGTCGTGCCGGTCAGCCAGCCGTCACCGACCGCCGTATGGTGCCCGACCTGGATCCCGGCCACGTCGACGAACCGGTTGGTGGCGCCGAGCCGGCCGGTACTCATGTTTCCTCGGCCAGGAACAGCTGGGCGGCGCGGGCGTAGACGCGAGTCGCCTCCTCGATCTGACTGACCGCGACGAACTCGTCGACCTGGTGGGCGATCCACTTGCCGCCCGGTCCGTAGACGACGGTGCTCAGACCCGCATCCCGGCTCAGGATGGTGCCGTCGGTGGTACCCGGCACTCCCCCGAAAACCGGCTGCTGGCCGGTGATGTCGAGGTGTGCGGCCGCGAGTGCCGCCACCACCGGCGCGCCGTGCGGGGTGTCGACGACGGGTCGGTCGACGAGGACCTCGATCTTTGATCCGAGACCTGCCTCGTCGGTGATCTGTTCGGTGAGCCGCCGGATGAGGTGCACCACGGCGCCGTGGTCGGCGCCGGGAATGCTGCGGATGTCGACGGCGATCGAGGCGACGGCGGGGATGACGTTGATCTGTTCGATCGTCCCCGCCTGCACGACGGTCGGCGTCAGGTAGAACTCGCCGAGGTACTCGTGGGAGCCGAGTCCCGCCGCGATCTGCTCGCCCAATTCCTGTAGTCCCAACAGGATCCGGCCGACCGCCGGAATCGGGTTGCGGCCGTGCTGGGGCATGGCGCCGTGGGCCATCTTGCCCAGGACGCCGATCCGTACCCGCATCGCTCCCTTGGAGATGGCGCAGATCTCCCCTTCCTCGGGTTCGCAGACGATGACGCCGTCGACACCCGCCGCCAGTGGAGAGGCGGCGAAAGCGGTTGCGCCGATCATCATCTCCTCCTCGTCGCACAGGGCGCCGACGATGATTCGACCCCGGAATCCGCCGAGCTCGACGGCGCGGGCCGCGTGGATCATCGCGGCAACCCCGGCCTTCATGTCGGCCGAGCCGCGGCCGAGCAACCTGCCGTCGACGATGTCGCCGCTGAACGGGTCGAACGACCAGGCGGCCGGGTCACCTTCCGTGACCACGTCGGTGTGACCCTCGAACATCAGCGTCCGGCCAGCAGAGGTGCCGGTGATCACTCCGACCACGTTGGGTCGACCGGGAGCGACCTCCTGGACCGAGACGTCCCAGCCGAAGCCCCGCATCACCGATTCCACGACCCGGGCGGCGGGAGCTTCGATCTCGACGGCATCGCGGGCGTTGACCGTCCGCAACCGCACGAGCTCCTGGGTGAGGGCCACCGCCGCCGCGGTGTCGGGCTCGACATGCTGTGCCGGGGACTGCTGGGTCATCGGTTCCTCTCACGGTTGTCCTGCCGGGCGCGGGCCAGGGCCAGCGATTGCTGCAGGTCGGGAACGGCTGCGAGCAGCTGCCGGGTGTAGTCCTGCTGCGGTCGGTCGTAGACCTCCGCCACCGGGCCGCTCTCGACGATCCGCCCGCGCTGCAGGACGGCGACCTGGTCGCACACCCTGCGTACCACCGACAGGTCGTGCGAGACGAACACGAGCGTCAACGAGCGCGCGGCGGCGATGTCTGCGATCAGGTCGAGGATCTGGGCCCGGACGGTGACGTCCAACGCCGACACCGCCTCGTCGGCCACCAGGATCTCCGGGTCCGGAGCGATGGCTCTGGCGATCGAGATGCGTTGCCGCTGTCCGCCGGAGAACTGGTGCGGGTACCGGTTGACGATCTCCGGATCCAGGTCGACCTGACCCAGCACCTCCCGCACCCGGGCGGCCGGATCGGCATGTCCCTGCGCCACCAACGGTTCGGCGACGATCCGGCCGATCCGCATGCGGGGGTCGAGCGACCCCATCGGATCCTGGAACACCACCTGCAGGCTGCGCCTCAGCGGACCGAGGCGTCGCTCCGGCAGGCCGGTGATGTCCGTCCCGTTGACGGTGACCCGACCCGCGGACGGGGTGTCCAGACCGGCGATCAGCCGCATCATCGTCGACTTGCCGGATCCCGATTCGCCGACGATGCCGTAGGCCGACCCTCGCGGGATGCTCAGCGAGACGTCCTGCAACGCCTGCACTTCCCGGCCGCGGCTGTGGAATGTCCGGCTGACGCCCTGCAGTTCGATCATCGCGTCGTCGGTGGTCGAGCGAGTTCCGGGATCTCGACTCACTGCGTTCGCTCGATCATCGGATTCTTCGGTGGTCGAGCGACGAAGGAGACGAGACCCCTGATCGTCGCCTGGCTGCTGGCTCATCGCCCACCACCCCCCAGATCCGCGTCCCGGATGAGCTGCCGGGTGTGCTGGTGCTGCGGATCGGCGAGCACCTCGAGCACCGTTCCCTGCTCGACGATCCGGCCCTGGTACATCACGGCGACCCGATCGCACACCTGGGCCACCACGGCGAGGTCGTGCGACACGAACAGCAGCGCGGCACCGCTGGCCTCGAGCCTGGTCTCGATCAGCTCCAACACCTTCGCCTGCACGGTGACGTCCAGCGCCGTGGTCGGTTCGTCGCAGATCAGCAGGTCCGGGCCGTTGGCCAGCGCGATCGACAGCACCACCCGCTGTCGTTGGCCGCCCGAGAGCTGGTGCGGGTATGCCCGGGCAATGGTCGCCGGATCGGGCAGATCGACGGCGGCGAGCAGCTCCTGGGTGCGGCGGCGTGCTTCGGTCTTGCCGACGCCGTGCTGCCGCATCGCCTCGGCGACCTGCGGACCGATCCGCATCGTCGGGTTGAGCGCCGTCATCGGTTCCTGGAAGACCATGCCGGTGCGGACACCGCGGATCTTGGCCAGCGTCTTCTCCTTGGCCTGCAACAGATTCCCGGACTCGCCGTCCAGCGTCACCGCACCCGTCGTGCGCAGACCCTCGGGTAGCAGTCCGGCGATCGCCATGCAGGTCAACGACTTCCCGGATCCGGAGGCGCCGATCAGGCCGACCCGCTCGCCGCGCCGCAGCTGCAGTGCGACGTCACTGACCAGCGTCGTGCCGCCGGCGCTGATGCCGAGCGATCGGACGTCCAGCAGTGCGTGCGACTTCGCGGTGGTGACGGCAGGGGTGCTCATCGGCCCGCCAACCTCGGGTCGAACCGGTCGCGCAGACCGTCACCGAGCAGGTTGAACCCGACCACGGCCAGCGCGATGGCTGCGGCGGGCCACACCGTGATGAGTGGGTCGGTCCCGAGGGTCACCTGCGATTCCTGCAACATCAACCCCCAGGACGCTGTGGTGAGGCCGGCGCCGAACCCGAGATAGGACAGTCCGGCCTCGGCGAGGATCGCGATCGCGTACGACACCGACGCCTGCACGATCACCAGCCCGAGGACGTTGGGCAGCACATGCGTCCACGCGATGGCGAACGGCCGCCTGCCGGCGACCCTGGCGGCCGGGATGTAGTCCTGCGCCAGGACGACCAGCGCACCGGCGCGGACGACCCGGATGAACGACGGGATGCTGGCGATGCCGATGGCGAGCATCGAGGTGGTGATGCCGCCGCCCCAGATCGCCGCGAACATCAGCGCCAGCAGCAGAGCGGGGAACGCCAGCATGATGTCGGTGCCGCGCATCAGGATCTCCGACCACCGGCGCGGCACCATCGCGGCCAGGATCCCCAGCGGTGTCCCCACCACCGCTGCGATGCCGACCGCGACGATACCGACGTAGAGGGTGGTGCGGGCACCGGCCATCAGGAGCGAGGCGATGTCGCGGCCCAGCCGATCGGTACCCAGCAGGTGCCCGCCGACGCCGGGCCCGGCCTTGGCCAGCGAGGTGTCGGTGAAGCCGGGATCGTACGGGGTCCAGAAGAACGAGATGACCCCGACGATCGCGACAAGTGCAACGATGCCCCCGCCGATGTAGATCAACGGGCCGATCCGGCGCCCGTCCCCGGAGGGAGTAGGCCCGGTCGGGGAGGGACCGGTCGGCGCCTTCTCGAGGGAGGTCGTCATCGGGTCCTCAGTCTCGGGTCGATGGCCAGGTACAGCACGTCAACCAGGAAGCTGACGAGCAGCGCGAACACCACCAGCACGAACACGATGCCCTGCACGGTGATCAGGTCGCGGTTGGCGACCGCGTCGGTCAACATCGACCCGATCCCGGGGATGGCGAACACCCGCTCGATGACGACTGCCCCGACCATCAGCGTGACCAGCTGGACGCCGAGCACCGTCAGGACCGGGACCGCGGCATTGCGCAGCCCGTGCCGCATCAGGGCCTCCAGCGGACGTAGTCCCTTGGACCGCGCCGTTCGCAGGTAGTCCTGGCCCATCTCGTCCAGCACCGCCGAACGCACGTACCGGGTGAGGACGGCTCCCTGCACCACGCCGAGGGCGATCCACGGCAACGTCAGATGCCGGAAGAACTGCACGGGATCGTCCGCAGGCACCACGTACCCGTTGGGCGGGAACCAGTTCCAGCGGAGCGCGAAGAACGACACCAGCAGCAGCCCGGCCAGGAACGCCGGGATCGCGACCCCCACCTGGCTGACCCCGGAGATCAGGATCCCCGACAACTTGCGATGTCGGACCGCAGCGATGACTCCCATCGGGATCGCGATCAGCAGCGACAGCACCATCCCGCCCAGCACCAGCCACAGGGTGACGGAGAACCGGTCGAGCAGATCGGCGCTGATCGGTTGTCGGCTCGAGTAGGAGACACCGAAATCGCCGCGGACGACGCCGCCGATCCAGTTCAGGTACTGCACCGGCAGAGCGCGGTCCAGACCGACCTCGCGCTCCAGCGCGGCCACCGCATCGGGGGTCGCGCCGATGCCGAGCGTGACCTGCGCAGGGCTGCCGGGAACGACAGCCATCACCAGGAAGTCGATGACGCTCGCCACCAGCACGCTCGCCAGCAGGACGAGCGTGCGGATCCCCAGTCTGCGCAGCACGTCCGGATCAGCCGGCGGAGATCTTGGTGAAGTCGAACGACTCGGACACCTGGTTCTGCAGGATGCCCTTGACGTCGGTGTCGGCGACGATCAGGTTGGGCAGCACCCACAGCCAGTCGCCGGCCGCATCATCGGCCAGGATCTCGGCGGCCTTCTTGTAGTCGGCGTCGAACTCCTCCGCGGTGCCGGCATCCCCGTCGGTGAACAGCTTCTGCACCTCCGGGTTGTCGTAGCGCGTGTAGTACTTCGGATTGCCCCAGATGTTGGCGATGTCACGTGGTTCCACGTGCGCGACGATCGACATGTCGTAGTCGACGTTCTTGAACACCTGCTCCAACCAGCTCGGGAAGTCGAGGGTGTCGACGGTGACCGTGATGCCGACCTGCTTGAGCTGGGACACGATGATCGGTGCGGTGGCCGTCGCGTACGGCACGTTCGGAACCCGCAGTCGCAGGGTGTACGTCTTGCCACCCAACAGCTCCTTGGCCTTCGCCGGGTCGTACGGGTATTTCGAGTAGAGGTCCTCGTACCACGGATCGGTGGGCACGCTGTGGGTGCCGATCAGCTGGCCCTTTCCCGCCCAGACGGTGTCCATGATGGCCTTGCGGTCAATGGCGTAGGTGATCGCCTGACGCACGTTCTTGTCGTCGAGCGGCGCCTTGCTGTTGTTGAAGCTCAGCAGCACCTCGCCCGTCGTGGTGCCCTCGATGGTCTGGTACTTGCTGGTGTCGGCGAACTGGCTCAGCGTCTCCGGCGCCTGGACCGTGGAGATGACGTCGATCTGCTTCCCCAGCAACGCGTTGTTCAGGGCGTTCGCGTCGGCGTAGTACTTCAGGTTGACGGTCGCGAGCGCGGGGGCGGCGCCCCAGTAGTTCGGATTGCGCTCCAGCACGAGCTGCACGTTGGTCTGGTACGACTTCACCGTGAACGGCCCGGTGCCGATCGGCTTGGCGGCCAGATCGCCGACCCCGGTCTTGGAGTACATGGCGCCGATCCGGGTCGCCATCGCGTACAACCAGCTCTGGCTGGGCTTCGAGAGGGTCACCTTGAGAGTCGAATCGTCGACGGCCTCGGCCTTGGACACGACGTCCATCCCTGCCTTGACGGCGGGCTTCCAGTCCTTCTGCACGCGTTCGATCGAGAACACCGCGTCGGCTGCGGTGAAAGCCGCGCCGTCGGAGAACTTCACGTCCTTGCGCAGGGTGAAGGTGTAGCTCTTGTTGTCGCTGGAGACCTCGTACTTCTCGGCCAGCAGCGGCACGATCTTGCCGCCGTCGTCCAGCCGGACGAGGCCCTCGTAGACGTTGTAGAGCAGCGCCTGCGGGATGGCTGCGCCGTCGTCGACGGACATGTCGAGCGTCTTGGGCGCGAGCACGAATCCGACGGAGAGGGCGGCGCCGGATGACGCGCCGCCGGAGCCCGAGGCGGATCCGCCGCCGGTCGAGCCGGTCGCCGAGCCCCCGGCACTCGAAGTCGGCTGGGTGCTCGAGCCGGCGGTGCACCCGGCCAGCACGACGAGCGCTCCGCTGAGCAGCGCGAGAACGGAATGTACTGGTCGGACCCTCATGGCGAAGCCTTTCCTCGGGTGAGCGGTCGTGCCGGCGTGCTACCTGCGAGACCCGTCGATCATGACAGGAACTTTTCCTGGGAGCATGCCACCCGGGCGCTCGGCACGCGCCGACCACCCCGGTGGAATACGTCACCCTCTCCTGCCGGCAGGCCCCGACGGGCACACTGGGCCCATGGATCTTCCCGTCAGCCTGCCGATCGATCCGATGCTCGCCAAGGCCGCCACCCGAGTCCCAGATGCCGAGGCCGTTCCGGGTGGGTACGCCTTCGAGCCCAAGTGGGACGGCTTCCGCTGCCTGGTGGTCCGGGACGGCGACGAGGTGGAGTTGGCCTCCCGCGGCTCCAAGCCCTTGACCCGCTACTTCCCCGACGTGGTCGAGGCCGTGAGGGCGCACCTGCCGGCGCGGATCGTGCTCGACTGCGAGATCGTCGTGCGGTCCGGTGAAGAAGGTGCGCAGCGCCTGGATTTCGACGCGCTGAGCCAGCGGATCCATCCGGCGGAGTCCCGGGTGCGCAAGCTCGCCGTCGAGACGCCCGCCGAGTTGATCGCCTTCGATCTGCTGGCTCTCGGTGACGAGAACCTGATGTCGAACCCGTTCGGAGACAGGCGGTCTCGGCTGGAGGACGCTCTCGGCGGGCTGGCTGAGGACGCGCCGATCCACTTGACCCGGATCACCACCGACACCGCGCTCGCCCAGGAGTGGTTCGAGACGTTCGAAGGCGCGGGTCTGGACGGTGTCGTCGCGAAGCCGCTGGCGGACGCCTACCAACCCGGCAAGCGCGCGATGCTGAAGATCAAGCACCAGCGCACTGCTGACGTGGTGATCATGGGCTACCGGATCCACAAGTCGGGCGAGGGTGTCGGATCGCTGCTCGTGGGCCTGTACAACGACGACGGTGAGCTGTTCAACGTGGGCGGGGTGGCATCGTTCACCGCGAAGCGGCGCGTCGAATTGATCGCTGAGCTCGAGCCGTACGTCGATCGCACCGACGACGGCGCTGCGGTCCGGGGGGCGACCGAGAAGTCCCGCTACACGGGAGCGAGGGACGTCACCTACGTCCGGCTGCGCCCCGAGCTCGTGATCGAGGTCGGCTACAACCAGATGGAGCAGTGGCGCTTCCGTCACCCGGCGACCCTGGTCCGCTTCCGTCCCGACCGGGAGGCCGGCTCCTGCCTGTTCTCCCAGATTGACCGGGCCGTGGCCTACGACCTGGATGAGGTGTTGACCCGGTGAAGGCCTACGACCTGGGGTTCGGGGTCGAGGTGCGCGCACTGCAGACCAAGACCCTGTACGGGGAACCGCTACCCGGTGACGGCGCGGTGCAGGCGGGCTGGACGGGACCCTGGGGTCCGGCCATCCGTCCGGCGCAGTGGCCGCGGAGCTCCATCACCGGCCTGCCGATGTCACATGCGCTGACGCTGCGCCTTCCGTCGGACTACCAACGTCGCGGATCTGACCTGTCGGCAATCTCATTTTTCACCGCCGGCAACTTCACCGAGACCCCGCCACCCAGACCGCTCGTTCCCGATCCGGAGTCGGATGATCCTTTCCTCCGGGAGCTAGCCGGTCTGGAACACCATCCGGAGGAGGTCCTGCTGAACGACATCATCGATGGCCAGTTCGCCCTGATCTGGTTGGCAGACACCGAGTTCGCCGCCGGCCCTGTGGCACCGCCGGCAGAAGTGCGCCGTCCTGGTGAGCATCTGTACGACGACGGAGGGTGCTTCTGGGACCCGGACTCCGAGTTCGACGCCGGCGACACCGCATGGCTGGTCGAACGACCGGATCCCAACGCAGGAAAGACCCCGAGCGAGAGCCATGTGGGTGATTACCGACCTCTGTACGACGAGAACACCGAGATGCAGCCGTGGGCGACGGCTCTGTTCGGTCGTTCGCACCTCGGTGGGACGTCCTTCCATCTGCAATCTGTCCCGGAGGGCCTGACCCCGTACTACTTGGAGCTGGAAGAGATCGCAGGGCTGAACTTCGGGACCGGCAACGCTCAGATCGACCTCGAGTCCGGCGTCTTCGACTGGGCCTGCTGAGCGCTCCCGATCTTCCACCCGGTCGACGAGGCAGATGTCTCCGACACTCCAGCGGCAGAGCCCCTTGGTTGTCCACACGACCTGATCCTGTCCACACCGGAGCATCGGTCGCTCTGGTTCACATTCGCGCGGCGGCAGGGTCTGGTGAGTCGCACCGCACTTCGCGGTGCCCTCCCGGAGGGCCTCCATCCATGTCCGTTCTTGCTCGCCGTGCCGCTCCGTCCACGAGACGTCAACGGCTGTTGCTCGCCCCGCTCCTGTTCGCACTAGCAGTCCCCACGCTCACGTCCACCTCCGCCGGAGCAGCCCCGCCGGCTGTCCCGATCGCGTGCCGAGCACCCTCAGCGACAGTGGGCGACCTGACCTTCCGCTGGCTGCCGGCTGGGCTCGGTGCCCGCTGGGACGGGTCGCCCTACTCCTATGACGACGTCGACTTCGTGGCTGCGGTGTGGGAGTCGGGGTCCGACCAGACCGGCTGGTCGACTGACCTGCATATCGCCGTGATGACCGGTGACCGACTGAGTTCACCGCGAGCGCTGCGCGACTGGTTATCGAGTACGGGGGGCGGCCGGCTGACGAGCTCGACTACCGGCGGACGACTGTCCGCGGCGCTCCCGGCTGGATCACCCGTGATCAGATCTTCTGGCTCGTCCGCCCGGGTCTGGCCGCCTCGGTGACGCTCGAGGTCCCGCGCTGGAGCGCCGGCGACCTGCGACGGCTGGTGAACTTGTACCGGTTGACCGGTGAGGGTGAGTGACAGCCCCAACAAGGTAACCTGTCATGGAGGTGATCATCACCAACAGTGCCCGGAGGCACGGTATCGCCGACGTCGATCAGCTCCACGCTTACCTCCACGCGGTTCGCGTGTTCGATCTGGATGACGACTTCAGCATGCACATCGGCCCCGCTCGAACCAGCATCCTGCTGGAGATCGATGTGGTCTGCGCCGCCAGCGGTCGAGTCGTGATCGTTCACGCCGTGATCGCCCGACCGAAGTTCCTCAGGTGCTGACGGTGCCCAAGTCCTTGCAGGAGATCCTCGACCGGGCCGACGAGTATGCGGAGCGCTTCGAGGGATACGAGCCCAGGCCCGGAGATCTACGCACCGCTGACGACGATCGGATCGGCAAGCTCGTCCGCATGCGCGCCGAGCTCGACCGGTCGATCCTCCAGGCGGTGCGGGACGCGCGCGATGACGGCAGTTCGTGGTCGACGATCGGCCGCCAGCTCGGCACGAGTGGCGAGGCCGCTCGTCAACGGTATGCGCACCTGATTGCATCCTGAGTCACCGCGCACGTGGGTAGAACCGCAGCCGCATTCCGAAGTGTCGCCGAAACGCCCGAACCGGACACTCAGCGACCAGTTGGAATGCGGCTGGGCCCGGCACGGGTGGCGCGGGGAGTCGGCTCACGCGCCGCAGGGAGCTTCAGGGCTTCGGCGTGACGCCGTCGTCCTCCCAGTTCTCGGAGTTCTTCTTGCTCGGCTGCACCCGGGGCGGCTCACCGGGCATCTTCGGGTAGTCGGGAGGGAAGTTGAGCTCGGCCAGGCCACGCTCGGACACATCCGCGTCCCAAGCCGTGATCGCTCGCTCGATGTCGCCGATCACCCCGTCGCCGCCGTCGGCCATCGCCTGCCACGCGTCACCCTCGGAGTCGAGCAGCATGGGTACCGAGTGAACGGTGAAGTCGGCAGGTGTGATGTCCCGCAACGCTTCCCAGCGCACCGGCATCGACACCGGCGCACCCGGCAGCGGCCGGACGCTGTAGGCGGCGGCGATAGTGCGGTCCCGGCAGGCCTGGTTGTAGTCGATGAAGATCTTGTCGCCGCGTTGTTCCTTCCACCATGCGGTGGTGACGAGCTCGGGGATCCGGCGCTCCAACTCGCGCGCCACTGCGATCACCCCGTGGCGGACGTCCAGGAACTCCCGCGTCGGCGCGATGCGGGCGAAGACGTGCAGTCCGCGGTTGCCGGAGGTCTTGACGAACGGCGTGAAACCCCACTCGCGCAACAGGTCTCCGAGCACCACGGCAGCTTCGACCACATCGGAGAAGGCCCGTCCCGGCTGCGGGTCGAGGTCGATCCGCAGCTCGTCCGGGTTGTCGAGGTCGGTGGTACGGACCGGCCACGGATGCAGCGTCACGGTGTTCATCTGGATCGTCCAGACGGCAGTCGCGATCTCGTCGATCACCAGCTGCGGGTGCGAGCGCCCCGACGGATAGACCACCGGCACGGAGCGGGCCCAGGCGGGAACACCGCGAGGCGGGTTCTTCGAGTAGAACGCTTCGCCGTCGATCCCGTCCGGGTAGCGCTGCAACGTCACCGGCCGGTCGCCGACCGCGCGCAGCAATGCGTCACCGACCGCGGCGACGTACCTGGCCAGCTCGATCTTGGTGACCTGAGTGCCGGACGCCGAGGCCGGCCACATCACCCGATCCGGGCTGGAGATGCGCACCGACCGCACGCTGCCGTCCGGCGCCGGAACCTCGACCTGCTCTGCGGTGGCTGCCATCTACCCGACCTCCCGCTCGATCAGCGGCCGGGATATCCGCCGTAGGGCTGGTCCGGCGGACCCTGCTCGCGACCGGGGTACTGCTGCGGCGGGTACTGCTGGCCTGGCTGGGGCTGCTGGGACTGCTGCGGCGCCTGGTACTGCTGCGGCGGCTGCTGCCCAGGACCCTGCAGCGCGGGGCGCTGCGGCTCCGCCGGGAGCTCCCGGCCCGGCGCGGACGTGCCGGTGGCCGCATCGGCTGCCGCCTTCGCCTTCGTCATCGCGTGCTCGACGTCATTCCGGGAGTCGGCCAACCGCTGCGCATCCTGGTCGGCGACCGAGAGCGCTGCCGTGCGTTCGGCCTCCTTCACCGCTGCCGCCACCTCCTCGGCGCTCGTGCCGCCGAACCAGTCCTCCACGTCGTCGTCCATCTGGCCGGGACGGGAGACGACCTCTTCCGTCGGCGGCTCGTAGCGGAACACGCCGTCATCGCCCTTGGTGCCGAGCATCCGGGCGAACCCCTCGAGCGACTTGGAGAAGTCGCTGGGGATCATCCACACCTTGTTGGCGTCGCCCTGGGCCATCTGCGGGAGGGTCTGCAGGTACTGGTAGGCGAGCAGCTCGGGGGTCGGCTTGCCGGCCTTGACCGCGGCGAACACCTTCTCGATCGCTTTCGCCTGGCCCTGCGCCTGCAGGTACCGTGCAGCGCGCTCGCCCTGGGCGCGCAGGATGCGGGACTGCCGCTCGCCTTCGGCCGCGAGGATCGAGGCCTGCTTCGCGCCCTCGGCGGTCAGCACCGACGCCTGCTTGTTGCCCTCGGCGGTCTTGATCGCCGATTCCCGCTGGCCCTCGGCCGTGAGGATCATGGCGCGCTTGTCGCGGTCGGCGCGCATCTGCTTCTCCATCGAGTCCTGGATGGAGGGCGGCGGATCGATCGCCTTGAGCTCGACCCGCGCGACCCGGATGCCCCACTTGCCGGTCGCCTCGTCCAGCACACCGCGCAGCTGGCCGTTGATCGCGTCACGGCTGGTCAGCGTCTGCTCCAGGTTCATCCCACCGACGACATTGCGGAGGGTGGTCGTGGTCAGCTGCTCGACGGCGACGATGTAGTTCGCGATCTCGTAGACCGCCGAGCGCGGATCGTTCACCTGGAAGTAGACGACGGTGTCGATCGAGACCGTCAGGTTGTCCTCGGTGATCACCGGCTGCGGCGGGAAGGAGACCACCTGTTCCCGGAGGTCGATCCGGGCGCGGATCCGGTCCAGGAACGGGATCAGCCAGACCAGGCCGGCACTGGAGACCTTGTTGAACCGTCCGAGTCGTTCGATCACCGCGGCCTGCGCCTGCGGGATCACCTTGACGGACCTCAACACGATGATGACCGCCAGGACGGCGATCACGATCGCGACGATGGCAATGGGATCCATGATCGACCTCTCCTTGGAACGGACCGGGGAACCCGACGTGCCGTTGACCTGCTCCGGAACTGCGCTGTCTCGAAACCTACTCGTCGAGGTCGCTCCCCCGCGGAGATACCGCGTGCGAACCGCCCCCACCGCTCGATACCTGGAGTACGCCGGACGTCAGCGCCCCCAGATCACCACTGCTGTTGCTCCACGCACCTCGACCACGGTCACCGGCGTGCCGGGTGGCAAGGGGCGATGTCCGTCCATCCCGACCGCGGACCACACCTCACCGCCGATCTTCACCTGACCGCCGTCGGAGTCGACGGTGGACACGACGGTCGCGGTCGAACCGATCACCGCGTCGACATTGCTGGGGATCGAAGGGGACGAGTTGAACTTGCGCAGCAGCGCAGGTCGGGCACCGACGACCAGGGCGACGGAGGAGATCGCGAAGACGATCAGCTGCACCCACCAGAGGTTGTCCGGGACGAAGATCGACACCCCGGCCGTGAGCAGCGCAGCGCCGCCCAGCATCAGCAGTACGAACTCACCGCCGAGCGCCTCGGCGATGGAAAGCGCCACGGCGCCGGCAAACCAGATCCAGGCGCTCATGGGCATCATCCTGCCAGAGCTCCCGCTGCCGCTCCGGCGCTGCAGGCGGGGCGAACACGCACTGCAACCAAGTCGTGACCACCCCCGTCGGCGGTCGCCGTCCGGTCGCAGGGCCCCACACGATCTGCGGTGCCCGTCCGACGGAGACGGTCCGAACCGAGCGTTGCGGTGGGGTCGCGGACGCTCAGTGCGGCTCGGCACCACCGATGGTGACGAAGTCGATGAGCATCTCGACCGCCGTCACCAGTGGTGTCTGCAGATCCTTGTAGGAGCGGACCGCTCCGTTCACCCGGTTCCACATCGTCGCCGGGTCGCTGACGCCGAGCGCGGCACACACACCGGTCTTCCAGTCGATCCCCCGCGGCACCTCGGGCCAGGCGCGGATGCCGAGCACCTCGGGTCGAACCGCCTCCCAGATGTCGACGTACGGATGCCCGGTCACCAGCACGTGCGGGCCCGACACCGACGCCGCAATCCTGGACTCCTTGCTCCCGGCGACGAGATGGTCGGCCAGGATGCCGACCTGGCGCTGCAGGCCCGGCCGGAACTCCTGCAGCGCGTCGGCGAGATGATCGAGCCCGTGCAGAGGCTCGACCACGATGCCCTCCACCCGCAGGTCGTGACCCCAGACCCGCTCGACCAGGGCCGCGTCATGGATCCCCTCGACCCAGATCCGGGCGGCCCTGGCGGTCCGCGCTCGCAGACCCTCGACGGCGACGGACCCGGATGCGGAGACCCGCGCGGCGGCCGCCACGGGTCGGGGTCGGGTCAGCGTGGCCTGCTGCCCGTCCACCAGGAACGAGCCGACGGCCAGTGCAAAGGACCGTCGGGCACCCCTGCGGTCCTCGAGCGTCACCGACGTGGCACTGCACGCCACGACCTGGCCGCAGAACCCGGTCAACGGATCCTCGGCCACCACGTCGCCGGTGGCCGGGATCTCCGGGATCACCCTGGTCCGGCGGCCGGCCCCGAGCACGTCCGACGAGTAGCGGCTGACCACCTCGTCGGTGCGCGCCCGCGACGGGGCTGCGCGGTCGGTGCCGAGGATGTCCGAGCTGTAGCGGTCGACCACGTCATCTCCTCCATCGACAGGACGGGGTGACGCTACAAGCCGCGGTGACCCGGCAGCGGCCGCAACGCCGGAACGCGGTCCCGGTATCGACGTGGAGTTCGCCACTGCCGGGCGGACGGTCCGGATGGGTACCGTGACCGGGTGTCCTCCACCGCCGCCTCCGCCCTCTGCCTGTGGGGTGTCTCCGCGGCGCCCACCGACGAGATCCTCAGCGCCTGGCGGTGGCACGGACCTCGCGCGGGTGTCCGCTGGATGGGTGGTGAGCACGCGCCGGATGCCGATCCCAGCGTCGCTGCACTGCCCGGCAGTGGAGCGGCCTCCGGATCGACGGCGGTGCTGCTGCCACTGCTTCGCGACCAGCGACCTGAGCTCGTCCTGCCGCGGGCGGGCGACCTGCGCGGCCTCCCGGTCGATCAGCCGTTCCTGCGGGAAGCCGCGCTGAGCGCCGGCGCCGCAGTGGTGCTGCCGGACCGGGGCGTCACGATCGTCGCCGTCGACGAACAGTGGCGCGTCTGGCCGGGCGCTGCCACCCAGCCCCCGCTGGACGCTCCTGCGGTGCGCGACGAGCTGGACGAAGCGGTGGATCGCGCCGCCCTGATGTTCGCGCGGCACGAGCTCGGGATCGACGCCCTGGACGCCCGGCGCAGCGTGCTGGACCACCAGGACCGACTGACCTTCGCGCTGCCGCCCGGCACCCCGAGCCGGGCCGCGGCGCTGCTGGAGCGAGCGGTCACGCTGGAGGCGATCCTGGCCGTCGCCGGCCGGGACCGGAGCGCCGCAGTGACCGCCGTGGAGGGGGCCAGGGTGGACGCCGCTCTCGCACCGCTGGCCGCCGTTGCCCGAGACGCCCGGAAGGTGGCCGTCCAACTCGCGGTGCGGGAGTTCTCCCGCGTGGGCGAGCATCGGCACGCCGACGAGCGCCGCCCGGCCCGCGACCGGACCGGCTGAGAGATCGCCCGGGTCAGCTTCCGCTGACCTCGTTCTCGGAGAAGCCGAGGGCGTGGAAGCCGCCGTCGACCATCACCATCGAACCGCTGGTCGCCGGGAAATAGTCCGACAGCAGGGCGACTGCAGCGCGAGCGACGGGGGTCGGGTCGCTGGTGTTCCAGCCCAGGGGTGCGCGCCGGGTCCAGCCGTCCTCCAGGCCGGAGAAACCGGGGATCGACCTCGCAGCGATCGTACGGACCGGGCCGGCCGAGATCAGGTTGACCCGGATCCCCTTGGGCCCCAGATCCCTTGCCAGGTAACGGTTCACCGACTCCAGCGCGGCTTTCGCCACTCCCATCCAGTTGTAGGCCGGCCAGGCCTGGCGGGCATCGAAGTCGAGCCCGACGATGCTGCCGCCACTTCTCATCAGCGGCAGCGCACCGACGGCGAGGGCCTTCAGCGAGTACGCCGAGGCGTGCACGGTGGTCGACACGTCGTCGAACCCGCAGTCCAGGAACGACCCGCCCAGCGCCGTCGGCGGTGCGTACGCGATCGCGTGCAGAACACCGTCGAGCGAGTCGACGTGCTCGGACACCCGGTCCGCGAGGGATTCGATCTGTTCGGCGCTGGTCGCGTCCAGCTCGACGACCGGTGCCTCCTGCGGCAGCCGCTTGGCGATCCGCTCGACCAGCGACATCCGCCCGAAGCCGGTCAGCACCACCTGGGCGCCCTGCTCCTGGGCCAGCCGAGCGGTGTGGAACGCCATCGACGCCTCGGTGATGACGCCCGTCACCAGGATCTTCTTCCCGGCGAGCAACCCGCTGCCCAGGACGGACGGGGCGGGGGCCGCCGCGGTGTCGGTGGTGGTGTCGGCGCTGGCTGTGCTGTCGGTCTGGGTCATGACGGAAAGTCTCCCATTCCCACCGGACGGATCGGAACTCAGTGCACGGTGCCGCTGGTGCACGGTGCTGCTGGTGCACGGTGCTGCTGGTGCACGGTGCTGCTGGTGCACGGTGCTGCTGGTGCACTGTCGATCAGTGACCCATGCCCAGACCGCCGTCGACCGGGATCAGGGCTCCGTTGACGTAGGCAGCACCGTCCGAGGCGAGGAAGGTGACGACCGATGCGATCTCCTCCGGCTGTGCATACCGGCCGGCCGGGACCTGCGCCTCGATCTGCTTGCGCCGCTCCTCGCTCAGCGCCCGGGTCATGTCGGTGTCGACGAATCCGGGGGCGACCACGTTCGCGGTGATGTTCCGGGAGCCCAGCTCACGGGTGATGGAGCGGGCCAGGCCGACCAGACCCGCCTTGGAGGCCGCGTAGTTGACCTGCCCGGGTCCGCCGTACATGCCGACCACCGATGAGATGTAGATCAGCCGCCCGAAGCGCTTCCGCAGCATCTGGGAGGACGCTCGCTTCGAGACGCGGTAGGCGCCGGTCAGGTTCGCATCAATTACCCGGGAGAACTGGTCCTCGCTCATCCGCAGCAGCAGGGTGTCGTCGGTGATGCCCGCGTTGGAGACGAGTACCTCGACCGGTCCCTGATCAGCCTCGACCTGGGTGAAGGCAGCGTCGACGGAGGCGGTGTCGGTGACGTCACAGAGCACGTTTCCCAGACCCTCGACGCCGTCGCCGGAGCGATGGGTGACCGTCACGCGGTGCCCCGCTGCCTGCAGCGAGCGGGCGATCGCCAGACCGATACCGCGATTGCCGCCCGTCACCAGCACCGAGCGGGAGGTCTGGGCGGTCGGGCTGTGGTCGTCGCTCACGCGGGACTCCTTCTCATCTGAGTCTTTTCGGCGGGGTCGATCAGCGGATGCCGCGCCAGAGCCTATCGTCAGGGAATCCGGCGGCTCAGCATGAGCGCGCCCGCACTGCCGAGCAGCAGCGCCAGCACTCCGGCGATCACCCACGGCCGGGAGACGTCCTTCTGGACGGTCTCGTAACCGATCTGTTCGCCCAGTTCCGCGTAGACCTGCTTCAGTTCTTCACGGGTCGCGGCGGTGTGGAAATCGCCGCCGGAGATCCGCGCGATCGACTTCATTCCCTGCACGTCCGGGGGCACCGGGATGTTCTGTCCGCGGATGTCGACCGTGCCACTCGCGGTACCGAAAGCGATCACCGAGACGGGCACCTTGGCTTTCGCGGCCATCCCGGCTGCGTCCTCCTCGCTGCGTCCTACCGTCCGTTTACCGTCCGTCATCAACACCACCCGCGCCGGCGGCGGCCCGTCCACATCTGAGAAGGTCTGGGAGAACAGGTCGATCGACTGCAGGGAGAGGATGAGCGCCTCGCCGGTGGCGGTGGCCTCGTCCAGTTTGAGTCCGTTGACAGCGGCGTGCGCCTTCGTGCGATCGGTGGTGGGCGCGACCAGCGTTGCCGGTATCCCTGCGAACGACACGATTCCGAGGTTGACCCCTGGGGTCAGGTCGTCGATGAACTGGTTCGCTGCCTCCTGCGCCGCGGCCAGCCGGTTCGGGCTGACGTCCGTCGCCTGCATGGACAACGACACGTCGATCGCCAGCATCACGACGGCCCGGTTGCGCGGTTCCTTCGCGTCGGCGGTCGGGCCGGCCAGCGCCACGGTCAGCAGCGACAGGCCCACCAGCACGAACACCGTCGGGACGTGACGCCATCGCGAGAGTCGTTTCGGGGCAACGGTTTCCAGCAACTCGAGGTTGGCGAACCGGAGCGTGTCCCGGCGGGTTCTGAACTGCACGACGACATAGCCGACGGCGAGCAGGACGACGACGATCCCCAGCAGGAACCAGACCGGTGCGGCGAACTTCACGACACATCGCCCTTCGTCTGGCCGGCGGCGCCGGTCCAGCCGCGCTTGCGGCTGAGTGCGAAGCGCACGATGTCGGCGATCCAGTCGCGATCGGTTCGCAGGGTCAGTTGGGCGGCGCCGGCCCGGCGGAAGGCAGTGGAGACGTCCCGCCGGCGTTGCGCGGCGGCTCCGGCGAAATCGGCCCGCAGCCTCGAGCTGGTCCGGACGCTCTTGGTGCGCCCGGACTCCGGGTCGAACAACGTGACCGTCCCGACATCGGGCAGCTCGACATCGCGTGGATCCAGGACCTCGATGGCCAACAGGTCGTGTCGCGAGTTGAGGGCGCGCAGCGATCGCTCCCAGTCGAGCGGGCCGATGAAGTCCGAGATCACCACGGCCAGACCGCGGCGGCGCGGCGGCCGTCGCAGCTGCTCCAGGGCTTCGGGCAACCCGTCGCGCGCACCCGGGGCGGAGCGAGGACTGCTCGCCAGTGATCTGAGCAGGTACTGCAGGTGCGGTCGGCCCCCGCGAGCCGGGATCCGCTCGATCCCGGAGCCCCCGGCGAGCACTGCCCCGAGTCGGTTGCCGCCACCCTGGGTCAGATGTCCCACCGCGGCCGCCGCGGCCACCACCAGGTCGCGCTTCTCGCAGCCGGTGGTACCGAAGTCCAAGGACGCAGTCAGGTCGGCCACGATCCAGGTCTCCAGCTCCCGGTCGGCAACGGTCTGCCGGATGTGTGGTTCGGTGGTGCGGGCCGTCACCGACCAGTCCATCCGGCGGACGTCGTCTCCGGGGTGGTAGGGCCGCGCATCCCCCGGTTCGGCGCCGGGTCCCGGAACCAGCCCGAGGTGGTTGCCCTGGAGCAGCCCGTCGAGCCGGCGGCGCACGGTCAGCTCGAGAGTGGTGAGCGCGGCGTCGAGCTGGGCGGGATCGGCCGTCGACGGCAGGATCCGGGCCCGACCCCCGCTGGGGCCCGCCGGATTCGCGGGGGTGAAGCCCAGGACCATCAGGCGACGCCCGGCTGGGGTAGCGGGCTGACCTGTGGCAACGGGATCGCCTGCAGCAGACGGGACAGGATCGCATCGACCGGCACGCCGTCGGCGAGGGCGTCGTATGACAGCACGAGCCGGTGCCGCAACACGTCGGCGGCGACGTCGACCACGTCCTGCGGCACGACGAAGTCACGTCCGCGGACCAGGGCGAGCGCACGCGCGGCCGCGACGATGCCGAGGGAGGCGCGGGGCGAGGCGCCGTACGACAGCCAGCCCGCGACGTCATCGAGACCGTGGTCGGCGGGCGTCCGGGTCGCGTAGACCAGGCGGACGACGTAGTCGACCAAGGCGTGGTGGACGAACACGTTCGAAGCCGAGCGTTGCAGACGGACCAGCTCGGAGATCTCCAGCACCTTGGATGCGCTGGGGGGCGCCACCCCCATCCGGTAGATGATCTCGCGTTCCTCCTCCGGGCTGGGGTAGTCCACCAGCAGCTTGAACAGGAAGCGGTCGCGCTGGGCCTCCGGCAGCGGGTAGACGCCCTCGTTCTCGATCGGGTTCTGGGTGGCCATCACCAGGAACGGATCCGGCATCGGAAAGGTGGTGCCGCCGATCGACACGTGCCGCTCGGCCATCACCTCCAGCAGCGCCGACTGCACCTTCGCCGGGGCCCGATTGATCTCGTCAGCGAGCACGAAGTTGGCAACCACCGGTCCGAGTTCGGTGTCGAACTCCTCCCGCCCGGCCCGATAGATGCGCGTGCCGAGCAGGTCGGAGGGTACGAGGTCAGGGGTGAACTGGATGCGGGAGAAGGTACCGCCGACGACTCGCGAGAAGGTCTCGACCGCGAGCGTCTTGGCGACGCCGGGCACCCCCTCGATCAACAGATGGCCCCTGGCCAGCAGACCGACGAGCATGCGTTCCACGAGTCGGTCCTGACCGACGATGACCCGCTTGACCTCGAACACGGTGCGCTCCAGGAGAGCGGCGTCGGATGCGGCGCCACCGGCCGTGGGGATGGGGCCTTGGGCGGCTGGTCCGGATCCTCTGGGTGGTACGGGTCCGTTCATCTCAGCCGTCACCGGCTCCTCCTGAAAGGTTCTGCACTGCTCGTGGTCTGATACCGCGAATCGATCGGTGAGCACTCACCGTGAGTCCATCATGGCGAAAATCCGTGGTGCGCGTCGGGACTTGCCACAGTGCAGCCATGCGGGGAGTCCCGGACACACCGCGGCCCCGTTCGCTCGGTGTCGAGCAGACGGGGCCGTGGAGGTGGCTCGGTGCGCCGGCTCAGGTGCCGGGTCGTACAGCGCCGATGTAGCCGTCGTCGCGCCAGCCACGGATCCGTACCGGCACGCCGGACTGCGGAGCCTCGATCAGCTGGCCGTTGCCCAGGTAGATGGCGACGTGGTGGATGGTCGTCCAGTCGGAGGTGTTGTCGGCGAAGAAGACCAGATCACCCGGCTGCACGTCGGACCGGGAGATCCGCTGCCCGGACTGGAACTGGTAGGCCGAGTAGTGCGGCAGGCTGACGCCGGCCTGGGCCCACGCGTAGAGCGTCAGACCGGAACAGTCGAAGCCGACGGTGTTCCAAGGCTCGTACTGCTGACAGGTCGAGGTGCATCCCGCGCTGATGCCGGTAGTGGGTCCGGAGGAGTTGCCACCGCCCCACGAGTAGGGCGTTCCCAACCACTTGAGCGCGGCGTTGACCACGATGGATCCCTTGGACCCATCGCTGGGAACGGAGACCGAGCCGCCACCCGAGCTCCCCGATCCACCGGAGCTTCCCGACCCGGCGGACGGGGCGGACCCGGCGCCGGCGTCGCACGCGATCCCGTTGCTGTTCGGATCCAACCCGGCGCGATAGCCGGCTTCGCCCCTGCGCATCGGTGCGAACCCGGCCGAGCGGGCAGCGTCGCAGTTCTGGAAGTAGGAGCCCCCGCCGGTGCCGTTGCCGCGGATCTGCTTGAGCTTGTCGGCCATCTCCTTGGCCCTGCGGGCGGCAGCGACCCGCGCCCGCTCGGTGGCCTGGGCGCGCAGTGCCGCTTGTCGCCTCGCGTCCGCAGCCGCTGAAGCAGCCCGCCGGTCGGCGGCTCGTTGTGCGGCCGCGGCCCTGCGGGCGGCAGCTGCACTGGCAGCGGCCCGCCCTTGTGCGGCAGCTTGCGCTGCGGCGGCCCGGCGGGATGCTGCCGCACTCGCTTCTGCCCGCTGGTCGGCGGCACGTTGTGCGGCCGCGGCCCTGCGGGCGGCGGCTGCGCTGGCAGCGGCCCGTCCGTCTGCGGCAGCTTGCTCTGCGGCGGCCTGGCGGGATGCTGCCGTACGCGCTTCTGCCCGCTGGTCAACGGCACGTTGTGCAGCCGCGGCCCTGCGGGCGGCAGCGGCCCGTCCGTCTGCGGCTGCTCGCTCTGCGGCAGCTTGCTCTGCGGCGGCCTGGCGGGATGCTGCCGCACTCGCTTCTGCCCGCTGGTCGGCGGCACGTTGTGCGGCCGCGGCCGTGCGGGCGGCAGCTGTGCCGGCAGCGGCCCGGGCGGCCGCGGCGGCTTGCTCTGCGGCGGCTTGCTCTGCGGCGGCCTGGCGGGATGCTGCCGCACTCGCTTCTGCCCGCTGGTCGACGGCACGTTGTGCGGCCGCGGCCCTGCGGGCGGCAGCGGCCCGCGCGTCTGAGGCAGCTTGTGCCGCGGCGGCCTCGCGGGATGCTGCCGCACTCGTGGCGGCGCTCCGGTCAGCCGCAGCCTGCCTCGCCTCGGCGGCAGCTGCCTGCTGCCTGCTCTGTTCCGCGGCTGCCTCCGTCGCCGCGATCCTGCGCTCCTGGGCGTCGGCCGCTGCCTTGATCGAGGCCTCCCGCGCTGCCGCCGCCTCGGCCGCCCGCAGGGCAGCCTGACGATCTGCCTCCGCCTGTGCCTGTGCCTCGGCGATGGCCTGGGCCCTGGCCTCGGCGGCTGCCCGCTCGACAGCGGCCTTGCGTGCCGCCTCGACGATGGCGGCCTGACGGCGCTGTTCGGCCAGCACGCGCTGACGCTCTTCCTCGGCCTTCTTCTCGACCAGCCACTGGTCGTAGGCCTCACGCTGGGACTTCAGCGACGCCGTGTTGTCCAGTGCCGACCGGTAGGCGGCCTGCTGGGTGGTCAGCTGGCTCTGCAGGGCATCGAGTTCGGTCTGTCCCTTTCCCAGCGCGATGGTCGCGGCGTCCTTCGCCTGCTCGGCGAACGACGCGGCCTGCTCGGCGGCCTGCTGGGCGGCCTGCGCCTTCTCCTGCGCGGAGCGGGCCGCGGCGTCCGCGGACGCCTTCCGGTTGCGCGCTGTCTGCAGGTTGCCGATGAAGTCCAGCTGGGACTCGGAGACCTGCTCGAGGAGCGCATCCCTGGCGAGCAGATCGTTCAGGTCTCGCGCGTCGAGCAGCGCGGCCTCCGAACCGATCACCGACCCGTTGCGGAACGAGGCTGCAGCGAAGGTCGCGGCCTTCTGCTCGGCGACGGTCACGGCGGTGTCCGCCTGGGCCGCCTGCCGGCGTGCCGTCGTGGCGGCCAGGGCGGCCTGTTCGGCATCGTCCTTGGCGACATCGAGGTCGACATAGGCCTTGTTCACGAGCTCCTGCTTGGACTGCATGTCGTCCTGCAGGGTCGCGATGCGGTTCTCGGTGGCGGTCACCCGTCCGGAGAGCTGACCGACCTCACTGGCGGCCGCGTTCGCTGCGTCCTCACTGCCCTGGATGTCGTCGTCGGAAGGGTTCGGCGGCGGCGGGGGGATCGGAGCGGCGACCCGGATCGGCGAGGCCACCGTGTGCGAAGCGGAGATGACGGTGGGTGCGGCACCGGCCGGTGCCGCCGATCCGAGCACCAGGCCCCCGATGAACGTCAGTGCGACCGTTGCACGCGCGACGGCGAGGCGTCGCTGACGTGTGGTCCGCAGGTGTGACTTGTTCACCGATTCTCCTTCCCGCGCCGAAGCGCGGATGCATCTCGAATTGACTCATGGATCACGGCGTTCACAGATGTCAATCCGACACGCCAGGTAGCACTGTGCCACTTTCGACCCCTTGATGACCAGACGTCACAGCGATCAGAGTGGCCACGGTGGTATTTTTCTGCCCCAAGTGTCACACGGGTACCAGGCATCACGCCCGTTCGAGCAACGCGGAAAGAGCACTGCCGCAGCGTCGCAACGGATGGTGCGCGGGCGGGAACGAGCGCGTGTTCGGCCGCCCCCGGGGCGCCTCGGTGCCCGTCGTCCGAGCGCGCGGGCCCAGGGGTCGCCGTCCGCATTCATCCGGCTCCCCTGACTGATGTTTGCGACACTTGTCCTTGTGCCCGCGCCCGACGCCACCGTCCGCGGCGGATCCGTGCCCGGACGTACCTCGGCGGGGCCAGGCATCAGCGTTTTCCATCTGTCCGGTGCGCTGCTGACCGGAGTGGGTCTGCTGAGCGTCCTGTGGTCGATGTTCCTGCCCTGGTTGGCATCCGGACCTGCGACGCGCAACAGTTTCCAGCTGATGGGCCTGGCCGATCGATACCGGTTGTTCAATGCCTGGTGGTACCGCCTCGCACCGGACGTGTGGCCGTTCTGGGGGCCGGCCGTCGTGGTGGTGCTCCTGCTGCTGGTACTGCGGCTGCGCCGGTCGGCGGCGGTTCTCGGGCTGCTGGTCGGCGTGTCGTCCGTCACCGTCGGCGTGCTCGTGTTGGCATACGGCAGCGGCCGGAGCGTGGGCGGAGTGCGGATGGTCGAGCTCGGACCGACGACGATGGTCGTCGGCGGCGTCCTCGGCTGTCTCGGCGCGGTCGGACTGTTTCTCCGCTCGCCCACCCGCCTGGTCCCCGCGCCGCGCACGTGACGCTGCGCGATCGAGGTGCGGGCGAGGTCCACCCGTTCGAGAATCACTTCAACTACAGGCCGATCGGGAACCGAGTCACCGATCGGGACGTCAATCCGGTTAGCCGAGTGTGCCGTCAGGGCGCACCAGGTTCGAGAAAGGGACTGCTCCGATGAGCGATCAGTACGGACCTCAGAGTTCCGGGCCGGGCCAGTCGCCCGAGCAGGGACCGGGTTGGCCCCAGCACCCCGGGCAGCAACCGCAACAGGGATGGCAGCCGCAGCAGGGTTCCGCACCGGGCGCGCAGCCGCAGCCGGGATGGCAGCCGCAGCAGGCCGGTCCCCAGGGCTGGCAGCCGGACCCCGGTCAGCAGCAGTGGCAGGGCGGTGGCCAACAATTCGACCCCCGTCAGCAGGGCGCCGGCTGGCAGCCGCAGGGCGCACAGCCGCGCAAGCGCAATCTGGCCATGATCATCACCGCGGTCGTCGTGGTCATCGCCCTCGCCGTGGGCGTCACCATCTTCTTCGTCAGCAAGAAGGGAACGACGGCCGACGGCGGCGCGGAGTCCCCCCAGCAGGCGGTCCAGGCCGCCTTCGCCTCGTTCGAGACCGGCGACTCGCTCGCGCTGCTGGAGAATCTGGACCCGGCCGAGGCGCAGCCGATCATGGATGCCTCCTCGGACGGCCTCGCCGAGCTCAAGCGCCTCGGGGTTCTCAACGAGAACGCGAGTGCCTCCGCCTCCGGCGCCAGCATCAAGACCGAGGGCATCACCTTCGACCCGGCCGGTCAGCGCACCATCAACGATCACCTGCAGGTGGTGGCCATCACCGGCGGCAAGATCACCCTCAACGGCGTGAACCCGGCCGATCTGCCGTTCTCCGACAAGGTGAAGGCCGCGCTGGCGAAGGCCAAGATCGAGCTGCCCAGCTCCGGACCACGCACCTTCGACATCGCCGAACTCGTCAAGAAGGCCGGTGAGCCGATCCAGGTCGTCACCGTCAAGCGCGGCGACAAGTGGTACACCAGCCTCTTCTACACGCTCGCCGAGAACTGGTACCTGAACCAGTCGAAGTCGGACGCGGAGCTGAAGGCCGCCGATCTCCAGACGGCGATCACACCTGTCGGTGGATCCTCACCCGAGGATGCCGTCAGGCAGCTGGTCGACAAGTCACTGGCCGGCGACTACGAAGGCATCATCGGCATGCTGCCGCCCGAGGAGATGGGCGTGATGTACGACTACGGCAAGCGATTCCTCGCGCAGAGCAAGCCGTCCAAGCCCACCGACGTGCCCACGATCAAGGACCTGCAGTTCAACACCGCTGACGTCACCGGCGGCAAGAAGGTCTCGCTCAAGTCGATCGAACTCGAGATGGAGGGCAAGACCTTCGGTCTGGCCATCGACACCGCGTCTGACAGCGTCACCGTCACCCAGGACGGCCAGAGTCAGACGTTCAGCACCGACGACCTGATGAAGCAGCTGTCCGGCAAGGTGGGCCTCGAGGCAATGCCGGCCCAGGTCAAGGACATCATCAAGCGCGTCTTCGGCAAGGTGCTGGAACTGGGTCTGGTCACCACCGAGGTCGGCGGCAAGTGGTACGTCAGCCCGCTGCGCTCCTACTCCGGCGTCATCATCACGCTGCTGCAGGGGCTCGAGCCCGGCGACATCGACTACCTGCTGTCGCTCGTACCACAGAAGTGATCGCCGGGGTTCGCCCTGCGAAGCCCACCGCGATCTGACAGCCCAGGACCCGCCCCCAACCACCGGGAGGCGGGTTCTGTGCTGTCCGGGGTAGGTTCTGTTCAAACCGGACAGCCGTACTGTTAGGATTCAGGCGGAAGCAGGACGCGTACCGGACCGACATCCGCAGGTCTCACCCAGCACGTCCGAGCGCACGAGCCGCACCCGTCGAAGGAGACACCGTGAGCCCCAGCCTGAACAGCTTCGCCGCCCGTACGAGCCTTGCCGTCGGGGACGACGAGTACGAGATCTTTCGGATCAAGGGGGTCGAGGGCCTGGAGAACGCGGACCGGCTGCCTTTCTCTCTCAAGGTCCTCCTGGAGAACCTGATCCGCACCGAGGACGGCGCGAACATCACCCGCGACCACATTCTCGCGTTGGCGAACTGGGACCCGAACGCCGAACCGGACACCGAGATCCAGTTCACCCCGGCGCGCGTCATCATGCAGGACTTCACCGGCGTGCCGTGTGTGGTCGACCTGGCCACGATGCGCGAGGCGATGGCCGACCTCGGCGGCGACCCGGACCGGATCAATCCCCTCGCCCCCGCCGAGATGGTCATCGACCACTCGGTGATCGCCGACGTGTTCGGCCGCGCTGACGCCTTCGAACGGAACGTGGCGCTGGAGTACGAGCGCAACCGCGAGCGCTACCAGTTCCTGCGCTGGGGCCAGACCGCCTTCGACGAGTTCAAGGTCGTCCCGCCGGGCACCGGAATCGTCCACCAGGTCAACATCGAGCACCTTGCTCGCGTCGTGATGTCGCGGGGCGGTCAGGCCTACCCGGACTCCTGCGTCGGTACCGATTCGCACACCACCATGGTCAACGGCATCGGCGTCCTCGGCTGGGGCGTCGGCGGTATCGAAGCCGAGGCCGCCATGCTGGGCCAGCCGGTCTCGATGCTGATCCCCCGGGTCGTCGGGTTCAAGCTCAGCGGCCAGATCCCGGCCGGCACCACCGCCACCGACGTCGTGCTGACGATCACCGAGATGCTGCGCAAGCACGGCGTCGTCGGCAAGTTCGTGGAGTTCTACGGTGAGGGTGTCGGCGCCGTCCCGCTGGCCAACCGGGCCACCATCGGCAACATGAGCCCGGAGTTCGGCTCCACCGCCGCGATGTTCCCGATCGACGTCGAGACGATCGACTATCTGACGCTCACCGGCCGCCCCGCCGCACAGGTGGCGCTGGTCGAGGCGTACGCGAAGGAGCAGGGGCTCTGGCACGACCCGTCCACCGAGCCGGTCTTCTCCGAGTACCTCGAGCTCGACCTGTCGACGGTGGTCCCGTCGATCGCCGGACCGAAGCGTCCGCAGGACCGGATCGAGGTCTCGAACGCGAAGGCCGCCTTCCGCACGTCGATCCACGACTACGTCTCCGCCGACGGCAGCCCGGAACTCACCGACCTCGACGAGACTGTCGAGGACTCCTTCCCCGCCTCCGATCCCGCGCCGACCGACCCGAAGTTCGCCGGCGACGAGCAGGTCCGCCCGGCGAGGCTGATGTCGGCCGCTGACGGCCGCAGCGGCCGGCCGTCGAAGCCGACGAAGGTCTCGACCGCGGAGTACGGCGACTTCGAGCTCGACCACGGCGCAGTGGTGATCGCCGCGATCACCTCGTGCACCAACACGTCCAACCCGTCGGTGATGCTCGGCGCAGCCATCCTGGCGCGCAACGCCGTCGAGCGCGGATTGTCGGTCAAGCCCTGGGTCAAGACCACGATGGCTCCCGGTTCGCAGGTGGTCACCGACTACTACGAGAAGGCCGGCCTGTGGCCGTACCTGGAGAAGTTGGGTTATCACCTGGTCGGTTACGGCTGCACCACCTGCATCGGCAACTCCGGCCCACTGCCGGAGGAGATCTCGGCGGCCGTCAACGAAGCCGACCTGTCGGTGGTGTCGGTACTGTCCGGCAACCGCAACTTCGAGGGCCGGATCAACCCGGACGTCAAGATGAACTACCTGGCCTCGCCTCCCCTGGTGATCGCGTATGCCCTGGCCGGGACCATGGACTTCGACTTCGCCACCCAGCCGCTGGGTGTCGACCCGGAGGGCAAGGAGGTCTTCCTGACCGACATCTGGCCGTCGCCGCAGGAGATCCAGGAGACGATGCTGTCGTCGATCACCCAGGAGATGTTCACCAAGGACTACGCCGACGTCTTCGACGGCGGCGAGCGCTGGAAGGCGCTGCCCACCCCCGAGGGCAAGACCTTCAAGTGGGAGCCCGACTCCACCTACGTCCGCAAGCCCCCGTACTTCGAGGGCATGCAGATCGACCCGACGCCGGTCGTCGACATCACCGGCGCCAAGGTGCTGGCGCTGCTGGGGGACTCGGTGACCACCGATCACATCTCCCCCGCCGGCGCCATCAGGGCCGACACCCCGGCCGGGAAGTACCTCACCGAGCACGGCATCGAGCGCAAGGACTTCAACTCCTACGGCTCGCGCCGCGGCAACCACGAGGTGATGATCCGCGGCACCTTCGCGAACATCCGGCTGCGCAACCAGCTGCTGGACGCCGTCGTCGACGGTGGAGTGCAGGGCGGCTACACCCGCGACTTCACCGTCGAGGGCGGCCCGCAGGCGTTCATCTACGACGCCTCGGCCCACTACCAGGCTGCCGAAATCCCGCTGGTCGTGTTGGGCGGCAAGGAGTACGGCTCCGGGTCCTCGCGCGACTGGGCGGCCAAGGGCACGGCACTGCTCGGCGTGAAGGCCGTCATCACCGAGTCGTTCGAGCGGATCCACCGCTCGAACCTGATCGGCATGGGCGTCATCCCGCTCCAGTTCCCGGCCGGCGAGTCCGCGAAGACCCTGGGGCTGGACGGTACCGAGATCTTCGACATCGCCGGCATCACCGCCCTGAACGAGGGCGGCACGCCGCGCACGGTGAAGGTGACGGCCACGAAGACCATTGACGGCGTCGAGTCCAGCATCGATTTCGATGCGGTCGTGCGGATCGACACCCCCGGCGAGGCCGACTACTACCGCAACGGCGGCATCATGCAGTACGTCCTGCGCAGCCTGCTGAAGCCGGGCGCGCAGTCGGCCCAGGCGCACTGATTTCGTGCCGAGAGTCTCGGAGTCCCACCTCGAAGCACGGAGGCGGCAGATCCTCGATGCGGCCCGTACCGCGTTCGCGCGGTACGGGTTCGAGGGTGCGACCGTCCGCGTGCTCGAGGAGGGCGCCGGACTCAGCCGCGGGGCGATCTTCCACCACTTCGAGGACAAGGACGCCCTGTTCCTCGCGCTGGCCGAAGCCGACGTCGAGGAGATGGCGCACACCGTTGCGGCACACGGTCTCGTCCAGGTGATGCGTGAGCTGATCGTCCGGCCCGACGAGGGCTGGCTGGGCACCCAGCTGGAGATCTCCCGTCGGTTGCGCACCGACACCGAGTTCCGCACCACCTGGGCCCAACGCTCGTCGGCGGTGTCCATCGCCACCCGTGAGCGCCTTCAGCGGCAGCGAGATGCGGGCAAGCTCCGCGACGACGTCGACATCGAGGTGTTGGCGTCGTACCTGGAGCTCGTGCTCGAAGGCCTCGTGACGCACCTCGCCACCGGCCTGCCCGCCGACCGGTTCGGCGTGGTGCTGGACCTGGTGGAGTCGTCCGTCCGGCGGGACTCGCTGGTCGAGCGAACGCAGTGAGTCGAGACCGTACGAGTCCCAACGCCGATCGTGCTCAGCCGGTCGAACCGGTGCTCTCGTAGCCCTGGCGGATGAACCGCTGCAGCGCCAGGAACAGCACCAGCACCGGCAGTACCGCGATGACGGCGGCGGCGAACAGCTGCGAGTAGTCGACGGTCTGCGAGGTGGTGAAGGCGGAGAGCGCCACCTGGATCGTCCACGAACTCGGGTCCTGACCGATCACCAACGGCCAGAGGAACGAGTTCCAGCTGCCGAGGAAGGTGATCGCCCCGACGGCGGCGAAGAACGCCCCCGTATTGGGCACCACCACGCGCCAGAACACCCCGAACCAGCCGAGACCGTCGATCCGGCCGGCCTCCTCGAGGTCCTTGGGGAAGTCCGAGAACTGTTGGCGGAACAGGAACACCGCCAGCGCCGAGAACAACCCGGGGATGATCAGCCCACGCAGGGACGAGACCCAACCCAGTGACGACACCATCACGAAGGTCGGCACGAATGTCACCGCCGACGGGATGAGCAAGGTGGCCAGCACCGTCCCGGAGATCAGCTTCGAGTACCGGAACGGGATCCGCGCGAGGCCGTAGCCTGCCATCGCCGCAAGGACGACGGTGAGCACGGTCTGGGTCACCGACACGATGACCGAGTTGACCATCGCCCGGCCCATCGGCACGTCGTTGGTGGAGGAGAAGGCCTCGGCGAAGTTGGTCCACTGCAACTCCCCCGGCCACCAGGTGAACTTCAGTCCGACGATCTCGCGCCGGTTGGCGAGCGCGTTGCGGATCAGCAGGTAGAACGGCATCAGGAACAGCAGCGCGCCGACCACCAGGAACACGGTCCGCACGGCGACGCCGAGCCGTTCGATCGGCGGCCGCTGGATGCCGGTGCGGCGCGCGACGGTGGGGGCGGCCGAGGTGAAGGCCTGTGATTCCGCGCCGTGGACGGGGGTGCTCATGACCTCTTCTCCCGGGTGAACCTGGCCTGCAGCACGGTGATCAGACCGATCAGGATCGCCAGGATGATCGCTCCGGCGCTGCCCCGGCCCAGGTCCTGCTGGGAGCCGAGCGCGACGTAGTAGAGATAGACCAGCGGAGGCCTGGCATAGGGCGGGTAGGTGCCGAAGTTCGACAGGATGTTGTAGAACTCGTCGAACGCCTGGAACGCGTTGATCAGCAACAACACCAGCACCGCCACCGACGTCGCGCGGAGTTGCGGGAAGGTGATGTACCGGAAGGTCTGCCATCCGGGTTTGGCGCCGTCGATCGACGCCGCCTCGTAGAGGATCGGCGGGATGCGCTGCAGCCCGGCCAGGAACAAGATCATGTAGAAGCCGACCTGCAACCACAGCCGCAGGGTGACCAGCACCAGCCAGTACCAGGGCGGGGTGGTGATCGACAGCCACTTGACCGAGTCGATGTCGAAGACCCCGAGCAGGCCGTTGGCCACCCCTGATCGGAACCCGTTGAAGATCGACATCTTCCAGATCAGCGCGGCCACGACGTACGAACATGCGGCCGGCAGGAAGAACGCGGACCGGAAGAACGCCTGGAACCAGCGGGTCCGGTTGACCGCGAGCGCGAGCCCCAGTCCGAACGCGAAAGTGACCGGGACGATGAAGATCGCGAACACCAGGAAGGTGCCCATGCTCGACAGGAATGCCGGGTCGGTGAGCATGAACGTGTAGTTGTCGAAACCGACGAAATCGGTCGGGGTGACCGTGTTGCGCGCGTCGAAGAACGACAGGTAGAGGCTCCACAGGATCGGGACGTAGACGAAGATCGCCAACCCGACGAGGAACGGTCCGACGAACACCCAGAACCACAGGTTGCGGTTCTGCGGCCCGAGCAGTCGCTGCTTCAGCGTGCCGCGCCGGGCGGGTCTGGGGGCAACAACTGTCGGGGCGCTCATCGAACCGTCCCCCGGACGGTCATTACTTGACGACCCGCTTGAGTTCGGCCTTGACCTTGCTCACGACACCCGCCAACGTCGAGGCCGGATCGGCACCGTTCTTGATGATCTTGGTGACTGCGTCGCTCAGCGCGGTGGCCGAGGCCGGCGTCCACAGCAGCGGGCTCTGGGCGTGGCTGTACTCCTGCAGGATCTTCACCGCCTCTGCAGCAGTCCCCTCCTTGAGCTTCGTGGCCTGGTCGGCGAGGCTCTCGCGGGCCGGGAAATGGAAGCCGTAGCTCTGGGCGAAGTCGACCTGGTCGGCCGCGTTGTCGACCCACAGGTACTTGACGAAGGCCTTCGCCGCATCGACGTTCTTGCCCTTCGCCGACACTGCGGACCCGAAGGCGCCGATCGGCACGCTGGGCGCACCGGCACCGTCGGCGGAGAACTTCGGCCATGGCAGTACACCGAAGTCGTCGCCCAGCTCCTTGATCAGGTCGGGGAAGGTCCACAGACCGGTGAACTGCATCGCGGTCAGTCCGGTGTTGATGGCATCGGCGGAGAACCAGTCGCTGGGCGCGCCGAGCAGCAGACTGTCGGAGGCGAACAGCTCGTGCAGCTTGCCGAACGCGGTCGCCACCGACGGATCGGTGAAGCCCACCTTGTCGTCGTCGGTAAGGTAGTCGGCGCCCACGGACCACAGCGTCGGGCCGGTGAGAATGCCGACACCGCCGTCGTTGCCGACGAACAGACCCTTCTGATCGCCGTCGGTCAGAGCCTTCGCGGCGGCAGCCAGCTCGTCGAAGGTGGTGGGCGGCTTCACTCCGGCGGCGTCCAACAACGACTTGCGATACACGAGCAGCTGCATGTCGATCACCTGCGGAATCGCATAGAGCTTGTCTTGATAGCTCATCCGGGAGATGAGGGCCTGGTTGAAGTCGCTCTTGGCATCTCCGAGCAGGTCGTCCAGCGGTTCCACGAGTCCGCCCTGGATCGCGTCGATCGACGGACCGTTGCCGGCCTCGAACACGTCGGGGGCGTCAGCGGTGAGCAACGCCGAAGCCAACTTCGAGTCGTAGTCGCCGGGGAACCAACCGACCTTGACGGTGGCGTCGGGATACGCGGCCGCGTACTTCTCGACCGCGGCCTTGGTGCCCTCCTCGCCGTACTGGTGATACCACTGCTGCAGCGTCGGCTTGGCTCCACCTGCGGACGAGGACGGCCCGCCGGAGACGGACGACGCGCTGACCGCTGCGGACGAGCTGCCGGTAGCCGTGGATGTGCTGCCCGTGCTGGCGGCGGCGCCCGGGGAGGACGCAGCGGTGCGGCCGGTGTCGGAGCCGCAGGCTGCCAGCACGCCGGCCGCGGCGAGGCTGCCGCCCACTGCGAAGAACTGCCGACGGTTGAGCGGGGACGGGCGCTGCGGGGTGGGGTCGGTCATGCGGTCATCTCCAGGGGTTTCGGGTGCTGCCGGGGCATCGGCGGCGGCAGGGTATTGCGAGGCGGAGCTCATCGGGCGCGCTCCGGTGATCATGCGTCAGCCGCGCGGACAGAGACCGTCGAAGGCATCGCCGCGCCGGCCGGGCCAGAACGGCTCCAGCACGGGACGGAATTCGGGGACCATGGAGGTCACCCTAGAACTCTCCACCGACATCTGCGCCACGCAGGGTGGCGGCATGCCCGGATCGCCCGTTCAGGCCCCGGCAACCGAGGGTGCCTCAGGCATCGGACGAGCGGGCGATGGTGGCGCTTGCCCGGCGCACCGCGCTGCTTCCCGCGTGCTCCGCGACGACGTCGTCCAGGAACTCGTAGGTGTGCCGCAGCGCATGAGCCGGACGCGACCCGGTGGCCGACCGCTGCACGGTGCGGGCGTGCCAGTCTGCGATGTCGCCCCATCCCGGAGCAGCCAGCGAGCCGCCGACCTGCTGGACCGCCAGGCCGGAGCAGAGATTGCCGAAGGCCATCCGGTGCTTGAGCGACCACCCGCGCAGGGTCCCGGCGATGAACGCGGCCGCGAACACATCGCCGGCCCCGGTGGCATCGACCGCGTTGACCGGCAGCGCGGGAACCCATTCCTCCTCACCACTGATGCCGTCGAGGCCGATGGAGCCCTGGCCGCCGCAGGTCACGACCACCACGGGGACCTGCTCGGCGAGCTCCATCAAGGCGGCCCGCGGATCCTCCGTGCGGGTGTAGGCCATCGCCTCGCCGCTGTTGGGCAGGAAGGCGGTCAATCGGCCGATCTCCGCCAGGACGTCGGTCGACCACTCACCGGTCGGGTCCCATCCCACATCGCCGAACAGCATCGTGCCGTTGCTGGCCGCCTTCTCGACCCACCCACCGGAGTCGGACCCGACATTCACCACCGCGGTTCTCGCGAGCGGTGGTTCGTCGAACAACTCCGCAGCGGGGACGGGCGGCGGGTGCTCGTGGGTGAGCATCGCCCGGTCGCGGTTGTGGGCCATCGAGATGGTGACCGGGGAGTGCCAGTTCTCGAACCGCTGGGAATGGGAGAGATCGATGCCCTCCTGCTCGGCCAACGTCGTCCAGAGAAAATCTGCGTAGCCGTCGTCACCGAAGGCAGCCGACAGTCCGGTGCTCATCCCCAGTCGGGAGCTCGCGACCGCAAGGTTGGCGACGCCTCCGGGGCAGGAGCCCATACCTTCGCTGTGGATCTCGGTGCCGGCCACCGGCAGGGACGGCAGACCGGTGAAGACGATGTCCAGGAAGACCGTGCCCTGCATGATCACGTCGAGCTGTCCACCGGGCCCGTCTGCATCTGGGCTCGCGACAGCAGGAGCTACTCCGGTCGTTTCGGTCATGGCAGTCATGCTGCCACCCGACGGCCCGGTCGGCGGCGGGCGTTAGGGTGATCCAATGCGACTGGTGCTGCTGGGGGGCGGAGGTTTCCGCACCCCGCTGATCGTTCAGGCCTGGGCCGACCGTCGCTCCACCCTCCCGCTCGAAGAGCTTGTGCTGCAGGATGTTTCGATGCCTCGCCTGCAGCGGATCGAGGCAGTGCTGCACGATCTGCTCGGCTCCGCCATGCCACCGATCCGGCTCGAGGTGGATCTCGACGCGGCTCTGGTCGGCGCTGACGTGATCTTCGCCGCCATCCGGATGGGCGGCGCCGAAGGCCGGGTGGGTGACGAGCGCCGGGCCCTGGACCTGGGAATCCTCGGCCAGGAGACGGTCGGAGCCGGTGGTCTGAGCTACGCCCTGCGCACGCTACCGGTGATGCTGCACATTGCGCGGCGCATCCGGGTGCTGGCGCCCGATGCCTGGCTGCTGAATTTCACCAATCCGGCTGGCATGATCACCGACGCCATGGTGGACGTCCTGGGGCACAAGGTGATCGGGCTCTGCGACTCCCCCATCGGACTTGCCAGACGCGCCTGCCGCACGCTCGGCGTCGAAACCGGCGCGGTGGACATCGACTACGTCGGCATCAACCACCTCGGCTGGCTGCGCGGTCTTCGCGACGCCGCGGGAACCGACCTGCTGCCGCGGGTGGTGGGCGACGCGGCGCGCTTGGGCGCCATGGAGGAGGGCCGACTGTTCGGTGCTCCGTTGATCCAGGAGCTCGGTTCGATCCCGAACGAGTACCTGTACTTCTTCTACGCCCAGCGGGATCTGGTCGACGAGCTCCGCTCGGGTACCACCCGCGGCGAGGTGATCGCTGCCGACCAGGACGATTTCTATGCCGACACCGCGAGCAGCGATCCGGCGAACCGGTGGCGCGAGACCCGTCAACGGCGCGAGGAGAGCTACCTGGCGGAAGCGCGCGGCGAGGACGAGCGGGACGCGGAGGATCTCACCGGCGGTGGGTACGAGCACGTGGCCCTCGACCTGATGGAGGCCCTCACCGGCGGCCCGCCACGCACCCTGATCGTCAACTCCCCCAACTTCTCTGCCATCCCGCAGCTGCCGGCGTCGATGATCGTCGAAGCCCCGTCACGAGTCGACACCTCAGGCGCCCACGTGCTGGAGGTTCCGCATCCGCTCAGCCTGCACCAGCTGGGTCTGATCTGTGCCGTCCGCGCGGCGGAGCGCACGCTCGTCGAAGCGGTGGTCGCCGGATCACGCCGTCGTGCGGAGCTCGCCTTCACCCTGCATCCGCTGGTCGGGTCTCCCCGGATCGCCGCCCGGCTGGTTGCCGGGACGATCGCCGATCACCCGCAGTTGGCCGACGTCCTGCACTGAGCGGCTCCCCGATCAGGCCAGTTCGACAAGATCGAGGTAATCGGCGGACCAGTGGTCCTCGGTGCCGTCCGGGAGCAGGATGACCCGCTCGGGGTGCAGTGCGGTGACCGCGCCCGGGTCGTGGGTCACCAGGACGACGGCACCCTCGAAGCGGCTCAGGGCATCGAGCACCTGCTCGCGGCTGGCCGGGTCGAGGTTGTTGGTCGGCTCGTCCAGCAGCAGCACGTTGGCTGCCGAGGACACCAGCCCGGCCAGCGCCAATCGGGTGCGCTCGCCACCGGACAGGGTGCCGGCCCGTTGTTCGAGCTGTTCGCCGGTGAACAGGAAGGAGCCCAACAGGTTCCGCAGTTCCTGGGCACCCGCATCGGGGGCGGCGTGCCGGATGTTCTCCCAGACGGAGGCATCCATGTCGAGCGTGTCGTGCTCCTGGGCGAAATAGCCCAGCCGCAGGCCGTGGCCGGGGATCACCTCACCGGTCTGGCCTTTTTCGTTGCCCGCCAACAGCTTCAGCAGGGTGGTCTTGCCGGCGCCGTTGAGTCCCAGGATGACGACCTTGGACCCGCGGTCGATGGCGAGGTCCACCCCGGCGAACACTTCGAGGGATCCGTAGGACTTCGACAGGTTCGCAGCCGTCAGCGGTGTGCGACCACACGGCGCGGGCGTCGGGAAGCGGATCCTGGCCACCTTGTCGGCCACCCGGATGTCGTCGAGGGAGGACATCATCTGTTCGGCGCGGCGGACCATCTGGTGCGCGGCGGCGGCCTTGGTGGCCTTGGCGCCGAGCTTCGCGGCCTGCTGGATCAGGACGCCGGCCTTCTTCTCGGCATTCGCCCGTTCCCGCCGGCGACGTTGTTCGTCGGTGGCCCGCGCGTCCAGGTAGCGCTGCCACGTCATGTTGTAGGAATCGAGTTCGCCGCGCACCGCGTCCAGGAACCAGACCTTGTTGACGACCGCTGCGAGCAGGTCGACGTCGTGGCTGATGATGATGACGCCGCCGCTGTAGCTCTTCAAGAAGTCCCGCAGCCAGCCGACCGAGTCCGCGTCCAGGTGGTTCGTGGGTTCGTCGAGCAGCAGCATCGTGCCGCCTGCGGTACCGCCGCTCGCGCCGTCCGAGGTCGCGGCGGCGAACAGGATCCTGGCGAGCTCGACGCGTCGACGTTGGCCGCCGGACAGTGTCTCCATGCGCTGGGCAAGCACGCGATCAGGCAGTCCCAAGTTGGAGCAGATGCGTGCAGCCTCCGATTCGGCGGCGTACCCGCCGAGCGCGCTGAAGCGCTCCTCGATCCGGCCGTAGCGGGCGATGGCGGCATCCCGATCGGGGCTGTCGGCCAGCTCGGCCATCTGGATCTGGACCTTCTCCATGTCCGCGGCGAGCACGTCGAGACCGCGGGCGGAGAGCACCCTGTCCCGGGCGGAGACGGTGAGGTCGCCCTCACGGGGATCCTGCGGCAGGTAGCCGAGCTCGCCGGTGCGATCGACGGATCCGGCATACGGCACGCCTTCACCCGCGAGAACCCTCAGGGTGGTGGTCTTGCCGGCGCCGTTGCGACCGACGAGGCCGACCCGGTCGCCGGACTGCAGACGCAGGGAGGTGTCGGCGAGCAGGATGCGCGTTCCAGCCCGCAATTCGAGGCCGGTTGCGGTGATCACGTGGCCCCACTCTACCGGCGGCCGGCGTGCCGCAGCACTCTACGACGGGGGTGCCAGGGGCGGACCTGCACGTTTCTCGTCACACTGGCTGGGGCAGCTGCGCCGGCCGGAGTGGGTCAGAGCAGGCCTCGCTCCCGGGCCGTCGCGGCCGCTTCGGTGCGGCCACGAGCCCCCAGTTTCGCGAGCAGGTTCGACACGTGCACGCTCACCGTCTTGGTGCTGATGAACAGTTGGCGGCCGATCTCACCGTTGCTGCGGCCATCGGCGACCAGTCGGACGATCTGCAACTCGCGGGCGGTCAACGCGGTGACCTCGGCAGGTCGCCTGCGGTGGCCGATCAGCGGGCCGAGACGCTCGAGTTCCGCACTCAGCGGACGGGCGCCGAGCTCGTTCGCGACTGCGGCCGCTGCCGCGGCCACTTCGGGAGCGCGCTGATCACCCGCAGCCACCAACGCGGCCGCCCAACGTGCCCGGCTGCGCGCTGCCTCGAAGCGGTCGCCGAGTGCGTCGAAGAGCTCGACGACCTGCTCCCAGGCGCTCGACAGATCGGCCGCACTCACTGCTCCGTCGCCGAACAGCCAGAGCACCCTGAGTCTCTCGGCCTCGACCCGTGCCCACCAGGCGTCGGACTCCGGTCCCCAATGCAACTTCGCCGCCGGGACCTCGCCGAACACGTCCACCAAGGTGGTCGCCAGCTGCTGGGACTCATCGACCGCTGCTGTCCGGTCTGTTGATGCCGCGCCGGAATGCGTCCCGATCTGCCCCAGCAGCAGCGCGGTCAGCCGGATCCTGGCTTGGAAATGGTCGGTCGCCCACATCGTCGTGAGGATCGTGTTGCTGTTGTCGAACGCTGCCCGGGCGGCAGGCAGGTCGTCGGCATCGCCGTGCAGATCGATCAGCGCGAACGCCTGGTTCACCGCGATCATGCCGTCGACCGCGGCACCCCGATCGATCACCGGGATCAGCCGCTCAGCGCCGGGACGATCCCCGCGCCCCGCGGCCAGCAGCAGGGAGACGACGGCCAGCGCAGCACGCGAGAGTTCGGGCGGGTCGTCCCCGCTGACGTCGACGATCTCTGCTGCCAGTTCCCACTCCCCCAGTCCGACCGCGGCAATCCCGGCCAGCACCCTGGCATCCATCCCGAACGGAGCCCACGGTCGGCCCTTCGCCCTGGCGCGGTCGGCTCCCTCGCGGTAGGCCAGCAGTGCCTGCTCGCGGTGGCCGGCATTGAGGTGCAGTCCGCCCAGATAGTGTCGCGCCCGCAGCTCGGCGACGATGTCGTCGTCCTCGACCGCGCGGCGGATCACCTCGTCCAACCGGGCCGCGGCGGCGGCACCGTCGCCGGTGAACTCGGCCAATCGCGCGGCCGTGGTCGCAGCGTCCTGGGCGATCATGCTCCAGCCGTGCTGCTGGGCCAGCGACGTCGCCTGCTGGACGTCCTCGGCCGCCCGTTCGTACCGTCCGTTCATCAGGGCCACCCGCGCCGATGCGGCCAGCAGACGGGCGCGAGCCCGTACCACCGGGATGGGCTGGATCTGTCCGTCGACCGGTTCCGGGAGGAGGGCCAGGGCTTCCTGCAGGGTGTTCTGCGCGAGGGAGGATTCCTCCATCAGCGCCGCCCTCACGAGCACGGCCAGCCCCGCCGCTCGATCGGCGGGGGTGGTGTCCGCGGGCAGCTCGTCGATCATCGCCCGCGCGACCGTCACGGCACGGCCGGTGTGGCCGGCGGCCATCAGGGCTTCCACCCAGGCTCCGGTGACGGCGATCCGATCGACAGCGGGTGCCAGCAGCGGGTCCGTCGCCAGTCGGCCGGCCACCTGTTCGTACTGAGCCACCGCCTCCTCCGGGCCCCCGACCTTCATCGCGAGCGTCGCCGCCTTCAGTCCTGCGGTGACCGCGGTGGCGGTGTCGCCCGCAGCCCTGGCATGCCGAGCCAGGTCGGCGGGTACGGCGTCCGGTCGGGCGTGCAGGACCGCCACGTACCGCTGGTGCAGCCGCCCGCGCTCCCCCGGCAGCAGATCGTCGTAGATGCTCTCGGCGACCAGCGCGTGGCGGAACTGGTACCCCGTCGTGGTGGGCACGAGCAGTTGCAGATCGACCGCGCTGCGCAGCGCCCGGTCGAAGGCCTCGCCCTCCAGGTCGAGCACCTCGTCCAGCACGTCGTGCTCCACCGTGCGTCCGGCCACCGCCGCCGCCCTGACGACTGCCCGCGACACGTCGTCCAGGGTGTCGAGCCTGACCAGCAGCAGCTCGGCCAGATTCTCCGGCATCCGCTGACCCTGGCACTGCGCTCCGACCAGCTCCTCGGCGAAGAAGGCGTTTCCCTCAGCGCGTTCGACGATCCGTCGGACTGCGCCGTCCTGCATCGGGTCCGGGTGCAGGCCGTGCACGAGGGAGGTGATCTCCGCATCGGTCAACGGCTCGAGAGTGATCCGCTCCAACCCGAGCCGCGACCAGTGGGCCAGCGTCGGTCGCAGCGGATGCCTGCGATGCAGATCGTCCGATCGGTAGGTGACGAGCAGGACCACCCGGCTGCTGAATCCACGGGTGAACAGCACGGTCAACACGTCGCGGGTCGATCGGTCGGCCCAGTGGACGTCTTCGACGACCACCAGCACGGGCCCACCCTCGCCGAGCTCGGTGAGGGCGGCGTGCAGGTCGTCGAGCAGCGCATCCCTGGACACCTGATCGGTGGAACCGCTGCCGCGTCCGACCAACCGGGCCAGGGCCGGGTGTCGGCCGATCGCCTCGGCAACCGTGGGCTCCGGCGCCCTACCGAACATCTCCACGAACGGCAGATAGGGCACAGCCGCATCGCCGAAATCGATGCAGTGGCCGCTCAGGACCAGACAGCCCTCCTGTTCGGCGAGCGCGCGGATCTCGGCGACCAGCCGGGTCTTGCCGACTCCGGCGTCGCCGCCGATCAGCAACGGGGTCGGACGGTCGCTCCGCAGGGTGTCGTGCAGCCGCTCCAGTTCAGCGCGGCGACCCACCATCGGTACGGTGCGGCGGGGATGGTTCACGTCCTCCATCATCACCCGCTGCACCGACACCCCGGTGCTCGCTGCCGGCCGGCCCCGCGATCCGCGGTCCCGGTGCGTCGGATCCACCGGTGCGGTCGCATCCGGTGCGCGGGTGCCGGGTGATGATCGGAATCCAGGCCGCGCGCCCGGCGGATCTGCTCGGTCCGGTACTTCGCTTCGGTGCTCCAGGTGTCCCACATGTCGACTCCTCGTCCGCAGCCGCTGTCTGCGGCTCCGGTATCGAGCCTGGGCCGCTGAGGTAGCACCGGACATCAGGCAGGAGCACTAGATCCGCCGGACGCCTACCTCAGATCCGGCCGCGTCAGCCCGGGTCGCGGATGACGACGGTGACGTCCAGGCTGCGGGCGGCCACGTCGTCCAGCACGCTCCGCCGCGGCTCCGGGACGTCGCCGATGGCGCGGGTCGGCAGGTCGAGGAACCGGGTCAGCCGCGGGTCTTCGAGCACTCCGTTGATGGCCTTGCGATCACCGGCCAGCAGCAGTACGTCGGGAGTGACGGTCGACCAGACGCGAGCGGCGTCGGAGGCGGCCTCCTGCTGGGCGGCGGACAGCTGATTGCCCCGACGCCGGGCATAGCGCTGCTGCGACCAGCCGCCGGCCGCGGTGCGGCCCTGCACGTAGTGCCGATCTGTCGACGAGGCGAGCACGGTGCGGTCCTTGCACAGTCCGACCGAGTGGGCACCGGCCCGGAACAGCAGCAGCCCGATGGTGCCGATCCCTTCCAGATGTGCGAGCACCGCCTCCAGCGGCTCCATTCCGGCGAGCCGCAGCGGCGGGTAGGGCACCTCGATCGAGGCGGTGCTGCCGTCACCGGCGCGGATCAGGACGCCGTCGTCGACCACCCGCGGTTCGGTGGCTCCCGCGTGGCCGGCGACGAACCGGTTGACCCACCCGGTGAGACGATCAGGGGCCACGTCGACCATCCGGCCGCCGCCGGGCGCGGGTCGCGAACGGGTGGCCATCATCGGGTGCCGGTCACAGCAGCCCGGCCATCTGACCGCTGCTGCCGCCGAGGGTGGCGTCGGACCTGGCCGCCTCCGCATCGGTGAACGAGGCGATGAAGTCGATGATGCCGCGGCCTCGACCGAGTCGGATGAGATCGTCCGTGCCGTCGGTGATCTCGCCGGTGGGCGAGACGAGCAGTCGGCGGTCGGTGCGGGCGATCCGGCGGTACCCCGCGGTCGCCAGCTCCACCAGATCGACCAGTCGGCGAGGTGCCCGTCGACCGTCGACGGGGTCGGCGAGCCAGGAGTCGTAGGCCGCGACGAGTCGGCCGATGGCCTGCGCCTGACCGCGTTGGAAGCCGGCCAGATCGGGTCGGTCGAGGACGAACCTCTGGTGCACGAACTTCAGTACCGCCACCTCGTGCCAGGCCTGGCGATCCAGTCGCACGTGGGCGGACCTGGGGTGCGGATCGGCCTGCACCACCACCGAGTCCTGCAGGTGGGCGATCCACGAGGCGGTGAACTCCTCCACCGCGCGTTCGGCATCCATCGAGCCGTCGAACGGCACCGCGAGCAGCCCGTCGACCAGGTCGCCGGCGATCCGGCCGACGGCGGTGGAGAAGACCTCGTCGTCGAAGATCCAGGCGTCCTTGGCGGACATCCGGCGGCGCTGCAGCTCCAACCGGCGGCCGGGGCGACGTTCGTGGCGCAGCAGGTCGGCGTCGTCGGCGGCGGCGAACTCCGCCCGGTTGCGGCGCCACGTACGGAACTCGGCAGCGATGGCGGCGTGTTGCAGCACTCCGGCGCGATGGAAGTCGTCGAGATCGTGCAGTGAGTAGGCGATGTCGTCCGCCACGTCCATCACCGAGCACTCTGCTGTCTGTCGCCAGGGCACGATCCGCGGATAGGCCGCCAGCACCTCCGTCAGCTCGGGGACGTCCAGCACGTAGGCGGAGAACTTGCCGGCGCCGGCACCGTCCTCTCCCGGACCGGATCCCTTGGGTCCCACCAGTTCCTGGGAGGGGTGGGGATCCGGGTAACCGAACCTGGCCCACGGGTACTTGAGTACGGCGGCGCGGACGGCTGCGGTCAGGTTGAGCCCGTTGCCCTCCGGACCGTGGACGTCGAGTGCTGCGAGGATCCGGAATGTCTGGGCGTTGCCCTCGAACCCGTCCGCCAGTCCGAACCGCGACCGGGCCAGCCGATCGAGCGCCAGCTCGCCCAGATGCCCGAACGGCGGATGACCCAGATCGTGGGCGGAGGCCGCTGCCTGCACGACGACCGGATCGCAGCCACCGAGTTCGGCGGCGAGTGCCGCCTGCTCGCCGGTGCGGATCCCGGAAGCGATGGCGCGGGCGACGGACGTCACCTTCACCGTGTGCGTCAGCCGGTTGTTGACGAAGGAGGCGAGCACGCCAGGGGTGATGACCTGGGTGACGGCGGCCAGTCTGGAGAAGTACGGCGAGAACCTGATCCGCTCCAGATCGACTCGGAACGCCCCCTCGGTGGCGGTGACCAGGGCTGCATCGACATCCACCGGGACGGACCGTGCGTCGACCTCGGGCCGGCGGCGCTGCAGACGAGGATCCACGCCCGTGAACCTACCGGGCGGGTGCTGGGTGCGGCCCCGGTGGCCGCAGCGGGTGGATCGGCAGCTGCTGCCCTCTGCCGCGCATGCTGATCTGCTCGGCGCATGCTGATCTGCTCGGCGCATGCTGATCTGCTCGGCGCATACTGATCTGCTCGGCGCATACTGATCTGCTTCGCGCATGCTGATCTGCTTCGCGCATGCTCGATTGGCGTCTGCTGCGCCGTACATCGAGCCCACGGACGACCAACGAGAATGCGCCGTTGCGCCCGCCGATGGGTCCGCGTGCTCGGCGCATGCTGATCTGCTCGGCGCATGCTGATCTGCTCGGCGCATGCTCGATTGGCGTCTGCGCCGCACATCGAGCCCACGGACGACCAACGAGAATGCGCCGTTGCGCCCGCCGATGGGTCCGCGTGCTCGGCGCATGCTGATCTGCTCGGCGCATGCTGATCTGCTCGGCGCATGCTCCATTGGCGTCTGCGCCGCAGACCGAGCCCACGGACGACCAACGAGAATGCGCGGTCAAGGCCGGATCGCCGACCTTTGTCCACACGCCCCGACTTGTCCACACCCGGCGTCGGCGGGACTGACACAACGGCTGACCACGGCCACGCTGACAGCCATGAGGAACGAGGATGAGGAGCGTCAGTCGGCGCTGGCCCGACAATGGGCGGGTCCGTACACCTGCGATGATCTGCGCCGCAACGGGATTCCGCTGGGCACCGTACGACGCGGTCTCATCACGGAAGGGCTCGTCAAGCTGGGCCGTTCCGCGTTCTATCCCGCGCAGTTGTGGGAAGGGGCCACGCCCTGGGAGAGATTCCGGCTGCGATCGCTCGGTTTCGCCCTGGGCTCAGCGCCCGTCGATCATCTGACGGGTTGGTCCGCCGCCGTACTCCAGGGATTCCCTGTCTGGGGTACACCGCCGTCGGTGGTGACAGCCATCCGGCACCACCCGACGGCCAGCGGAACCAACCGGAGCAGGTTTGCGCACATTCGTACGGGCATCGTCCCGATCTCGAATCGGTGGGACCGGGTGCGGTACCGCCTGACGGATCCAGGTTTCACTGCGGTCGACATCGCACGCCACGGCACGCCGGAACAAGCCTTGACAATGATCGAGCATGCCCTCCGCACCGGGGTGCAGCCCGATGACCTGCGGTCATTGACGGGACAGTTGCGCACATATCCGGGAATCCGGCAGGCCTCATGGGCGCTGGAGCATTCCGACCTGCGCACCGAGTCCACCCTGGAAACCCTGGGCAGGTTGGCGTTCCTGGAGGCCGGCCGCGAACCACCGGTGTCGAACGTCTGGATCGACACACCCGAGGGAGCATTCCGGCTCGATCACCTGCTGCCCGAGTCCGGCACGGTGTTGGAAGCCGACGGCGGTCTGAAGCTACGCACATCGGAAGACCCACACGCAGCCATGCGGCGCCAGGTGTTGCGGGAGAGCGCCATCCGGAATCACGGATTCGACGTCGAGCGGTACGACTGGCCGATCGCCGCCAAGAATCGACGCCGCATCATCGAGTTGGCGGATCGGGCGGCACGGCGTCAGCATGGCCGACCGATCCCCACCGACTGGACCTTCGATCCGCCGGACCGCTTGAAGCCATGGTTCGCAACGCAGCAAAGGCTCAGAGCACAGGAGCGTGCTGCGTCGCAGCACGACCAGACAACCGGCTAGCGGTGGAGATGCCCGCCGTCCGCGCATTCTCGTATGTCGTCTGCGGGGTGAAACGCGGGCTCACGCAGCAGTTCAGCATGCGCCGAGCAGATAGGAATGCGCCGAGCAGACAGGAATGCGCCGAGCAGACAGGAATGCGCCGAGCAGACAGGAATGCGGCAGTGGGCAGATGATCAGCGGGCGAGGAGTGATTTCGACTGCTGATCCCAGACGATCTCCTTCTTGCCACCCTCGAGCGCCGCGAGGATGAGCTCGACCACGTCACCGGCGGGCATCGGCGCGGGGAGCTTGCGCGGAGCGCCGGCCAGCGCGCGGTTCTCCAGACCGGTGTCCAGGTGCGGGGGACGGACGTCCAGGACGATCTGCGGCCGAATCTCGCGACGCAGCACCGACAGCCAGGAACTGATGGCCGCCTTGCTGGCCGAGTACTCCCCCATCCCTGCGGTGGGCAGGTCGGCGAGGATGGCCGACAGCACCACCACCGTCCCGTGCTCCGACAGGTGCGGCAGCGCGGCCCGGGCGAGAACCATCGGCCCGAAGGTGTTGACGGCGAACAACTCCTGGACGAGCTCGGGGTCAGCGTCTGCAGCGGGACCGAAGGCCGCCACCCCCACGGTGATGATGATCGCGTCGAGCCCACCCAACCCTGCGGCAGCGGCGTCGACCATCGCGGCGCAGGAGGCGGCATCCGCGGCTTCGAACGTGAGCGGAACGGTGCCACAGGTCTCCCCCAGCTCTGCCAACCGATCTGCGTCGCGGCCGGCAGGCACCACGCTGGCACCGCGGGCGAGGAGTGCGCCGGTCAGCCCACGTCCGAGTACCCCGGTCGCGCCGCACACCAGGATCTTGGCTCCGGACAGGTCCATGGGGGTCTGCTCCTCAGTCGGTGAGAAAACTTCTCACCGATCCGCTACCCGGTCCTGCGGGCGGCAAACGACGACGCCTTCTCGTGCTCACCGTCCAGCACCACCGATCAGATGCTGAAGCCCAAGGCGCGCAACTGATCGCGCCCGTCGTCGGTGATCCGGGTCAGATCCCACGGCGGCATCCAGACCCAGTTGATCCGGAAGTCCTCGACGAGACCCTCGCCGGTGAGCGAGGCGCGCACCTGGTCCTCGATCATGTCGGTGAGCGGGCAGGCAGCGCTGGTCAGCGTCATGTCGAGGGTCGCGACGTTGGCATCGTCCACGATCACGTCGTAGATCAGGCCGAGGTCGACGATGTTGATCCCCAGCTCGGGGTCGACGACGTCGCGGAGCGCCTCCAGGACGTCCTCGACGTCCGCCACTCCGGCGGCCGGGGTCGTCGCGCCTGCATCGACGGCGGGCGGCGCCGCGGGATCGACTCCCGCGTCGAGGTCTGCAGCGCTGCGGCCCGCGCGGGCATCGGTCTCGATCTGGTCCGCCGCCACCTCGGCCGGCGATGCGGCAGCGTGCTGGGGCGTGCTGTCCTGGGCAGTGCCTGTCTGCTCGGTGCTCTGGGTCATCAGTTGCTCCTGTGGGTGGTGGTGTCGTCCGGGTTGCTGGCGTGATCGAGGTGTCCTGTGACGGCCTGGGCTGTCGCGTCCTTGAACGCCATCCAGCCCAACAGTGCGCATTTCACGCGTGCCGGGTACTTGGACACCCCGGCGAACGCGACGCCGTCACCGAGGACGTCCTCGTCACCGGCATCGGTGCCGCGGGAGGTGATCATGTCGGTGAAGGAGTCGAGGACGGCCAAGGCCTCCGGCACGCTGCGGCCGATCACCAGATCGGTCATCACCGAGGTGGACGCCTGCGAGATCGAGCAGCCGACGCTGTCGTGCGAGACGTCGACGACCGTCGTCCCTGCGTCGCGGGCATCTGCCAGCTCCACCCGGACGGTGACTTCGTCGCCGCACGTCGGGTTGACGTGGTGCACCTCGGCGTCGAACGGTTCGCGCAGACCGTGATGGTGCGGCGCGCGGTAGTGATCGAGGATGATCTCCTGGTACAGCTGCTGCATCTGCATCCGGATCAGTGCTCCCGCAGGAAGAATCGGCGAGCGTCCTGCACCGCGGCCACCAACGCGTCGATCTCGTCCGGCGTGTTGTACAGCGCGAACGACGCGCGGACCGACGCGGCGACGCCGTACCGGCGGTGCAGCGGCCACGCGCAGTGGTGACCGACCCGCACCTCGACCCCGGCATCGTCCAGGATCTGCCCGACGTCGTGGGCGTGCACACCGTCGAGGATGAAACTCACTGCCCCGCCACGGTTCTCCAGTGACGAGGGGCCCAGCAGGCGCACGCCGTCGACACTCAGCAGACCGTCGATGGCCAACCCGGTGAGGGCCTGCTCGTGGCCGGCCACGGCGTCCATCCCGACCTGCGTCAGGTAGTCGACGGCAGCGGCGAGTCCGACGGCCTGCGAGACCATCGGGGTCCCGGCCTCGAAGCGCTGCGGAGGGGCTGCATACGTCGAGTGATCCAGGAACACCTGCTCGATCATCGACCCGCCGGTCAGGAACGGCGGGAGCTCCTCCAGCAACCGGTAGCGGCCGTAGAGCACCCCGATCCCGGTGGGACCCAACATCTTGTGACCGGAGAAGACCGCGAAGTCGACGTCCAGTGCAGCCAGGTCGACCGGTCCTTGCGGGACGGACTGGCAGGCGTCGAGCACGACGAGCGCACCGACCCTGCGCGCGGCGGCGACCAGCTCAGCCACCGGGTTGACGGTGCCCAGGACGTTCGACTGGTGGCTGAAGGCCAGCACCTTCGTGCGCGGGGTGATGAGTTCGTGCAGGGTCGACAGGTCGAGACGATAGTCGTCGCCGAGCGGGATCCACCTCAGGGTGGCTCCGGTCCGGCGGCAGAGCTCCTGCCAGGGAACGAGATTCGCGTGGTGCTCCATCTCGGTGATCAGGATCTCGTCGGCGGGCCCGATGCTGAACCGGCTGCCCTCCGATCCGATGGAGGCGTTCGAGATGCCGTACGCCACCAGGTTGATCGCCTCGGTGGCGTTCTTGGTGAAGACGATCTCCTCGGCGCGGGCAGCACCGACGAACGAAGCGACCTGGGCACGCGAGCCCTCGTAGGCCTCGGTGGCCTCCTCGGCGAGCTGGTGCGAACTGCGCGACACCGCACCGTTGTGCTGGGTGACGAAGTCCTGCTCGGCGTCGATCACCGAGCTCGGGCGCTGCGAGGTGGCCCCGGAATCCAGGTACACCAGCCGCTTCCCGTCCCGGATCGTGCGATCCAGGATCGGGAAGTCGTTGCGCAGCCCAGCCGACGTCACCGGGTCCAGCAGACCCGGTGCGGCAGCAGTGGTCAGGCTGTCGGCGCTCATCGCTGGGTGCTCACCTCCGAGGTGCTCGGTGTCGATCGGATGGTCAGACGGCGGCCGTGGCGAAACGGACGTAGCCGTTGGTCTCCAGCTCGTCGGCCAGTTCAGCGCCGCCGGACTCGACGATCCGGCCACCGGAGAAGACGTGCACCTGATCCGGCTTGATGTAGCGCAGGATCCGGGTGTAGTGGGTGATCAGCAGCACGCCGCCGCCGGTCTCGGACTGGTACTTGTTGACACCCTCGGAGACGACCCGCAGCGCGTCGACGTCCAGGCCGGAGTCGGTCTCGTCCAGCACCGCGAACTTCGGCCGCAACAGCTCCAGCTGCAGGATCTCGTGGCGCTTCTTCTCGCCACCGGAGAAGCCCTCGTTGACACTGCGCTCGGCGAACTCCTCGGTGATCTCGAGGTTCTTCATCGCCTGCTTGACCTCCTTGACCCAGTGCCGCAGCGCCGGGGCCTCCCCGCGGGTGGCGGTGGCGGCGGTACGCAGGAAGTTCGACATCGAGACGCCGGGCACCTCGACCGGGTACTGCATCGCCAGGAACAGCCCGGCCCTGGCGCGCTCGTCGACGGTCATCGCCAGCACGTCCGCACCGTCGAGGGTGACGGTGCCGGAGGTCACCCGGTACTTGGGGTGTCCGGCCAGCGAGTAGGCGAGGGTCGACTTGCCGGAGCCGTTGGGGCCCATGATGGCGTGCGTCTGGCCGGATTCCAGGGTCAGGTCGACACCCTTGAGGATCTCGATGGGGCCCTCGTCGGTGATGACCGAGACGTGCAGGTCGTGGATCTCTAGTGTTGCCATGGTGTTCGGTACTCCTTGTGTCGGGTGGCCGGGTGTCCACCCGGGCTGGGGACGAGAGGTGCGGCCGTGCGGCCGACTGGTCGGTCAGTGTTCGGTGACGGCGAGCTCGCGCTCGATGGTCTCGGATGCGCGCTCCACTGCGCTCGGCACGCCGAGCTTGAGCAGCACCTCCTGGAAGAAACCGCGGACGACGAGTCGCCGGGCGATGTCGGAGGGAATGCCGCGGGAGAGCAGGTAGAACAGCTGCTCGTCGTCGAACCGGCCGGTGGCACTGGCGTGGCCGGCACCGGCGATCTCACCGGTCTCGATCTCCAGGTTGGGGACCGAATCGGCCCGCGCTCCCGGGGTGAGAAGCAGGTTGCGGTTCATCTCGTAGGTGTTGGTACCTGCGGCCGCCTTGCGGATCAGCACGTCACCGATCCAGACGGTACGGGCCGACTTCCCTTGCAGCGCACCCTTGTAGAGCGCATCCGACTTGCAGTTCGGGGTGTCGTGGTCGATGAAGATACGGTGCTCGAGGTGCTGACCGGCGTCGGCGAAGTAGAGCCCCAGCAGCTGGGCACTGCCACCCGGACCGTTGTACCGGGTCGACGTGGAGATCCGGACGGTGTCGCCACCGAACGTGAGCACGGCGTGCTTGACGCTCGCATCGCGCCCCAGCGCCACGTGGTGGTGCGCCAGGTGGACCGTGTCGTCGGCCCACTCCTGCAGCGAGGTGACAGTGATCTGCGCACCGTCGCCGGCAACAGTCTCGACGACCTGGGCGATCGTCGCGGATCCGTTGTGGTTGATCACCACGTCGGCCTTGGAGTGCGCACCGAAGCGCAACACGATGTGACCGGCCTCCACGACGGACGCGTCCGACCCAGTGAGATCGATGACGACCGGTTCGGTCAGCTCGGTGTCGGCAGGCACGTCGACCAGCAACACCGACTCGACCTCGGTGAAGATGCGGGCCGAGGTGCGATCGGTCGGGACGTAGCCGGATGCGCCTCGGATCCCGGCCAACTCGGCCGGGTCGCTGACCGGACGCACGGTCGCGCCCTGGGGGGTTGTCCAGGTGCACTCGGTCGCCGACGGCTGGAACGGAGCATCGGCGTGCAGGCCCCGTAGCCGTCGCAGCGGCGTGAACCGCCACTCCTCCTCCTTGCCGGAGGGCACCGGATGATCGGCGAGGGCAAGGGAGCCAACGGGGTGCAAGAACTTCGCCACCCGATCGCTGGTCTCCACCGCGCCGACAACGTTCGGCGCCTCAGTCACTGTCACTGTTCCTTCGTCCTTCTCTTCGTCTCATGGATCAAGCTCTTCATCTCGCTGACCGCCGTCCTACAACGCTTTCCACTCGCTCGCCCGAGGTGATCGGCCGCGTCGATCCTCGATGGCCGTTCCTCCCCGCCCGAGGATGTCCGGCCGTCCAACCACCCCATCGCTCGTTCCTCGCTCCGGGGGGCCAGACCCATCCACGGCCGACCGAACACCCTCGGGCGGTCCGGAACGGCCAGGGCGGAACGGGAGAACGTCGGCGGGCGGGTGGTTGGGACTGGCCCCCTGGGGCGCCAGCCGAAGGGTGGATCCCCGTCCGCAGACGATCTCCCGTGGAGCCCTGACCGTGCAGGACAGCCGCGCGGGCTCGGCACTGCGGTGACCCCGGATCTGTCGTCTCACCGAGAGGGAAATGCCTCGCGATGAGATCGACGGATCGGAGGATCAGCCGACGGCGCCTTCCATCTGGAGTTCGATGAGGCGGTTGAGCTCGAGGGCGTACTCCATGGGGAGTTCCTTGGCGATCGGCTCGACGAAACCGCGGACGATCATCGCCATTGCCTCGTCCTCGGTGAGGCCGCGGCTCATCAGGTAGAAGAGCTGCTCCTCGGACACCTTGGAGACGGTGGCCTCGTGGCCCATCGAGACGTCGTCCTCGCGGACGTCGACGTAGGGGTAGGTGTCGGTGCGGGAGATGGTGTCGACCAGCAGCGCGTCGCACTTGACGGTGGACTTGCTGTGGTGCGAACCAGGGTTCACCTGCACCAGGCCGCGGTAGCTGGTGCGGCCGCCGCCACGGGAGACCGACTTGGAGATGATCGTCGAGCTCGTGTGCGGCGCGAGGTGCAACATCTTCGCGCCGGTGTCCTGGTGCTGGCCCTCGCCGGCGAACGCGATCGACATGACCTCACCCTTGGCGTACTCACCGGTCATCCAGACCGCCGGGTACTTCATGGTGACCTTGGAGCCGATGTTGCCGTCGACCCACTCCATCGTCGCGCCGGCCTCGGCCTTGGCCCGCTTGGTGACCAGGTTGTAGACGTTGTTCGACCAGTTCTGGATGGTCGTGTAGCGGCAGCGTCCACCCTTGCGGACGATGATCTCCACGACTGCGGAATGCAGCGAGTCCGACTTGTAGATCGGCGCGGTGCAACCCTCGACGTAGTGCACGTACGCGTCCTCGTCGACGATGATCAGCGTGCGCTCGAACTGGCCCATGTTCTCGGTGTTGATCCGGAAGTAGGCCTGCAGCGGGATGTCGACGTGCACGCCCTTGGGGACGTAGACGAACGAGCCACCCGACCAGGCCGCGGTGTTCAGCGCCGCGAACTTGTTGTCGCCACTGGGGATCACCGATCCGAAGTACTCCTGGAACAGATCCGGGTACTCCTTCAGCGCGGTGTCGGTGTCGAGGAAGATGACGCCCTGGTCCTCGAGCTCCTTCTGGATGGAGTGGTAGACGACCTCGGACTCGTACTGGGCGGCGACACCGGAGACGAGACGCTGCTTCTCGGCCTCGGGGATGCCGAGCTTGTCGTAGGTGTTCTTGATGTCGTCGGGCAGGTCCTCCCAGGTGGCCGCCTGCTTCTCGCCCGAGCGCACGAAGTACTTGATGTTGTCGAAGTCGATGCCGGACAGATCGGCGCCCCAGCCTGGCATCGGCTGCCGCTCGAACAGCTGCAGTGCCTTCAGCCGGCGCTGCAGCATCCACTCGGGTTCGCTCTTCTTGGCCGAGATGTCGGCGACCACCTCGGGATTGATCCCGCGCCGCGCCGAGGCACCGGCGGAGTCGGAATCGGACCAGCCGAATGCGTAGCGGCCCAACGAGTCGATCGTCTTGGCCTGCTCGATGCGGGTCTCCGAGAGCTCAGCCGGCTGTGTCTCGATATCGGTCACGGTTGCGATCGAGCCACGGTCGATCCCGGTGTCGGTGGAGGTCATGAAGTGATCCTTCCCGTTTCGGTCGCCTTGTCGGAGACGGCCTGGGTGTGAAGCGTCCCGGAGCCGGCGGCCCCGGGGACGAAGGTGGTGCAGAACGAGTCGCCACGGGCGATCGTCGCGAGCCGCTGTGCGTGGCTGCCGACGACCTCGGCGAAGACCTCGAGCTCGGCCTGGCACAGCTGTGGATACTCGACGGCGACGTGCGCCACCGGGCAATGATGTTGACACAGTTGACTTCCGCCGTTGACGTCGGCGACGGAGGCGGAAAATCCGGCGTCGGTGAGCGCATCCCGCAGGATCGCCACCCTGCCGGCCTGGTCGGGGGTGGCGTCGAGCTCGGCGCGACGGGTCCGCACCAGTTCCTCGGCCCGACGACGGGCGAAGGCCGTGACGGCCTCGTCACCGCCGACCTCGGCGAGGTAGGCGATGGCGTCCGCGGCCAACGTGTCGTAGGCATGCGGGAGCCGACTGCGACCGATGTCGGTGAGTCGGTACTCCTTGGCGGGACGACCGCGACCGCGGGGCCCGGCGACCGGGATCTCACGGCCGACGACCGCATGCTCGTCGGCCAGAACCTCCAGATGACGTCGCACCCCGGCGGCGGAGATGCCCAGTCGGACGGCGATGGTCGCCGCGGAGGCGGGGCGTTCCAGCAGGCAGCGGATCACCGCGTCGCGGGTCGAACCGGATTCCGAGCCGGGCTCGTTGTGCGGCTGCTCGACCGCGGTGGCCGGCCCGGGAGCAGGCGCGGACGCAGACGCGGACACGACAGCGGTGCTGCCCTGAACCTGCGTCGTTGTTTTCACAACACCAGTGTGACGTTTTTCCCGGCGGATCACAAAGGCCACCCCCACCGATCGCCTGTGGCGCTGCCCACGCCGACCCGGATCGGGTGCGAGACTGCACCGGTGGCACCTCCCCCGGAACCGCTCGATGCGATTGAGCACCGGCAGCTGAGCCGGCTCCGCCGGTGGGGCACGACCGGGGCGTTGATCATGGCGCTGGGCGCCACCTCCTCGTACGGGGCCGCCACCCCGATCCCCAATCCGGTGGACGGATTCCGCATCCTCGGGCTGATGTCACGGCTCTCGACCGGTGCGCTCGGGGCGTCATATGCCGGGATGGGCCTGCTGGTCCTGTGCTGGTTGCTGATCGGTCGGCTGGCGGTACCGGGTCGGGTCCGCCGGCTGTCCCGCTCGCAGCTGTCGCACACCCTGGCGATGTGGGCGGTGCCGTTCCTCGTCGTGCCGCCGATCTTCTCCCGGGACGTGTACTCCTACCTGGCCGTCGGCTCGATGGCGAACCACGGTTTCGACCCCTATGCCAGCGGACCGTACGACGCGCTGGGCGACTCGGACGTCTTCGCCCACCAGGTCGATGCCCGCTGGCAGCACACCCCGTCGCCGTACGGCCCGTTCTTCGTGTTGATCGCGCGGGCCGTGGTCACGCTCAGCGGTCAGAACGTCATCCTCGCCGTGCTGCTGCAACGACTGGTCGAGCTGCTCGGGGTCGCGGCGATCATCTGGGCCCTTCCCCGGCTCGCCCGCTACTGCCGGGTCGATCCGGTCGCCACGCTCTGGCTCGGGGCCCTCAACCCGGTGCTGCTGTTCCACCTGATCGCCGGCGGTCACAACGAGGCGCTGATGCTCGGCGCCATGCTGGCCGGACTGGTGATCGGGCTCGGTGCCGGCGGACGGTTCGGACCGCGGTGGTCGCCCGTGGTCGGGGTACTGGTGATCACCCTCGGCATCGCGGTCAAGGCCACCGCGGCGATGGCTCTGCCGTTCCTGGTGATCGCGCTGGCCCTGCGGGTCGGGGCGGGCTGGCGGCCGCTGGTCCGTCGAGCGGTGAGCTGCGGCGCAGTGTTCGTCGTCGGGTTCGGCGCGCTGACGCTGGCGGCCGGTCACGGCTTCGGGTGGGTCAACGGTCTCGGCGCTCCGGGAACGGTGCGGTCGTTCCTGTCGGTGACGACGTCGTCGGGCGTCGCCACCGGGTTCCTCGGCCAACTGCTGGGGGTCGGCGACTTCTCGGACGCGGCCATCTCGGTCATGCAGCCGATCGGCACCGGCGCCGGTCTCGCCGGATCGCTGGTGCTGATGTGGTGGGCGTGGCGCGGGCGACTGGCCCCGGTGACCGCGCTCGGACTCGCGCTCGGCGGTTTCGTGCTGCTGGGCCCGGTGATCCAGCCCTGGTACCTGCTGTGGGCGGTGCTGCCGCTGGCGGCGGCCACCACCGACCGACGGTTCCGGTTGTTCGCCGTGTGGTTGTCGGCAGCGTTCGCGCTGATCATCATGCCCAACGGAGCCACCATCCCCCCGTTCGCGATCATCCAGGCGGTGGCTGTCGCGGCAGTGGTGGTCGGGATCGCGTTCCTGTTGCTGCGGCGGGCAGGCCTGCCACGCTCCTCGGTGTCCCTGTCGTTCTCCCGGCCGGCATCGCCGGCCCGACGTGCCGTCGATCACGATGTGCGCTCGCTCCGACCGCCCGAGCACGACTGACCCGCGGCACGCCCTACTCTCGGGAAGTGTGAGTGGCACGCATCCGGGGTCGACGCCGACAGCGCACGAACCGCTGGTCGCCGTCCAGGGCCTGGTCCGACGATTCGGTGGGACGACCGCCGTCGCCGGCATCGACCTGACCGTCGACCGCGGACAGGTGGTCTGCCTGTTGGGTCCCAACGGCGCAGGCAAGAGCACGACCCTCACCGCCATCGAAGGGTTCGCCCGGCCGGACGACGGTCGGGTGCGAGTCTTCGGCCTCGACCCGGAGCGCGACGCGGCCCAGGTCCGTCCACGGATCGGCGTGATGCTGCAGGCCGGCGGGGCGCACCTGTCGGCGCGCGCCGGCGACATGCTGACCCTGATCGCGCGCTGCGCCCGTCATCCGCACGATCCGGCCTGGCTGCTGGACGTGCTCGGGTTGGACGGGATCGCCCGCACGCCCGTCCGGCGGCTCTCGGGCGGTCAGATCCAGCGCCTCAACCTTGCGATGGCTCTCGTCGGGCGCCCCGAGTTGCTCGTCCTGGACGAGCCGACTGCCGGCATGGACCCGCAGGCCCGGCACCTGGTGTGGGACCTGGTACGAGCCGTCAGAGCGGACGGGGTGGGCGTGCTGCTCACCACCCACCTGCTCGACGAGGCGGAACTGCTGGGCGATGACGTCATCATCATCGACCACGGCCGGATCGTGGCCCAGGGCACGCCGGCCGCACTGGTGGCCGGCCGGGTGCCGCGGCTGAGCTTCTCCGTCTCCCCCGAGCTGCCGCTGGCAGCCCTGGACGAACTGTCCCGCTCGGTGCACCCGCTCGAACTCGTCGCGGACGCGATCGAGCTCGGTCGGTACACGGTCAGCGGCGTCATCACCGGCGACGTGGTCGCCACCGTGACGGCGATCTGCGCGCGGCACGGCGCCCTGCTCTCGGACCTGCGCACCGGCGCCCGATCGCTCGACGAGGTCTACCTCGAGGTCACGGGCTCCCAGGTGCGGCCGTGAGCACGCCGCCGACCACGCCGCCGTCCACCCGGTCGGGTCCGTTCGCACCGGGGACGTTCACTCCGGACGCCGGACCGGCTCCCGGGCTGCGCCGGATCGTCGCCGCCAGCCGCGCCGAGCTGGGCGTCCAGCTGCGCAACGGCGAGCAACTGCTGCTCGCGCTGGTCATCCCCATCGCCGTGCTGCTCGCGCTCACCCTGACGCACGTCATCAGCCTGACCGAACCGCGGATCCAGACGGTGACGCCCGGGGTGCTGACGCTCGCGGTGCTCTCCAGCGCCTTCACCGGACAGGCCATCGGCACTGCGTTCGACCGTCGCTACGGGGTGCTGCTGCGGTTGGCCGCGGCCGGTCTGACGCGTCGCTCGGTGTTCGCCGGGAAGCTCGGTTCGGTGCTCACGGTCGCCACTGGGCAGGTGATCGTGGTGTCTGTCGTCGCTGCACTGCTGGGGTGGCGTCCCGCCGGCACCTGGCTGCTCGCGGTCCCGTTGATCCTGCTCGCCGTGCTGGCGATGACGCATCTGGCGTTGCTGTTGGGCGGCACGCTCCGCGCCGAGGCCGTGCTGGCGGTGGCGAACATCCTCTGGTTGGTGATGGTGGGGATCGGCGGCGTCGTTGCCCCGTTGGCCTCGGCTCCGCATGCGCTCGCCGTGATCGGCGGGCTGACCCCGGTCGGTGCGCTGTCCGACGGTCTGCATGCGGTGCTCGGCGCCGGCGAGGTCCCGACCCTGCGGGTGTGGCTCGTCCTGTTGGTCTGGTGGGTCGTCGCGCAGCTGGCGGCCGAGAGGTGGTTCAAGTGGCAGTGACTCATCCATGGCAGTGACCCAGAGCTCGACAACGGCCGATGCGCTGGGATCGGACCCGCCCCCGCGTTCCAGGGGTGCGCTCGGCCGGCTGCTGCGGTCGGACCGGTTGCTGCGTTGGTTCGCCTGGGCGGCCGTCGTCACCAACGGGATCATCGCGGTGACCGGAGCCACGGTGCGGGTCACCGGTTCCGGGTTGGGTTGTCAGACCTGGCCCGAGTGCCAGCCGGGGACCCTCGTTCCGGAGTACCGCACCGGTCTGGCCGCCGTCCACCAGGCCATCGAGTTCACCAACCGCACGTTCACTTCTCTGGTGCTGATCGCCTCGCTGGGCACGTTCGTGCTGCTCGTCGTCCGGCAGCCGCGCCGCTGGGCCGTGCTCCGGTTGGCGATGGTCGGGCCCATCGGGGTGCTCTTCCAGGCCGTCTGGGGCGGCATCGTCGTCCGCCTGGACCTGGTGTGGTGGACCGTCGCGCCGCACATGCTGGTGTCCCTGGTGTTGGTGTCGTTCGCCCTCGCGACAGCGCTGCGGATCAGGGAACCGGATGTGCCCTCGGCACCGGTGGTGCCGACCCCGCTGCGACGGCTTGCCCAGGTCACGCTCGTCGTGCTGTCGGCGCTGTGCATCGCCGGCACCCTGGTGACCGGCGCCGGCCCGCACGCCGGCGACGTCGACACTCCCCGGCTGGAGCTGTCGGTCCGGACCCTTGCCCAGGTCCACGCCGACCTGCTGTTCCTGTACCTGGGCCTGCTGGTCGCGATGACGATCGGCTTCCTGGCCGTCAAGGCGCCGCGGTCACTGATGACCCGCGCCTGGTGGTTGATCGGCATCACCGCGAGCCAGGGCCTGCTCGGGCTGGTCCAGTACGCCACCGGGGTACCGGAGGTGCTCGTCGTCTCGCACGTCCTGGGCGCCGTGCTGGTCGTCGTGACCGGGGTGTGGATGGTGCTGGGTACCCGTACCAGGACACCTGTCGTGGCTGTCACCGAGCGGTGATCGTGGCGACCCGCTGCTGACCGCGGGCGCTGGGGTTCCGCTCTACCGCTCGGTCAGCCGCATTCTCGATGGTTACCGAAACGCCCGAACCGGACACGAAGCGACCGGTTGGAATGCGCCACGTCCGGTGACTGCCGGCTCAGCCATCAGCCGCATTCTCGATGGTTACCGAAACGCCCGAACCGGACACGAAGCGACCGGTTGGAATGCGCCAGGACGATGACTGCCGGCTCAGCCATCAGCCGCATTCTCGATGGTTACCGAAACGCCCGAACCGGACACGAAGCGACCGGTTGGAATGCGCCAGGACGATGGGGGCCACGCGCGACCGTCACGACCGCGAACGTGCACCGGAAACGACCGTCACGACCGCGAAGGGGCTGTGAGGTGCCCGCGGGCGATCAGTTCGACGGTGACGGCCACCGCGGCCCCCTGCACCACCAGCAGGCCGAGCAGGATCAGCAACTGGGTGGCGCCGGCCTGCCAGGGTGACGCGCCGGCCAGCAGCACGCCGACGAATGCGCCGGGCAGCGTGACCAGACCGACGGTGCGGGTCTGGTCGAGTCCCGGCACCAGTGCTAACTCCGCGACCGGCCGACCGAGGAAGCGCACCGCATCGGCCGGCAGGAAGCCCAACGACAGCAGCGCCTCGTACTCACCGCGCCGGTCGCGCAACTCCTCGTGCAGCCGGCGACCGGCGATCGAGGTGGCTGTCATCGCGCCACCGATCAGGATCCCGGCGCTGGGCAGCAGCGCCACCGGGTGCAACGGCAGGACCGTCGAAGCGAGGATCAGGCCGAGCACCGGGACCACGCCGGCGAGGATGCTGGCCCACGTCCACCAGGAGCGCAGCCGGAGCGTCCCGGTGATGCGGCGCGCACTGGTACCGGCCGCAACCAACGACATCAGCACCAGGAACGCGATCGTCGACCACCAGGAACGGAGCACCACGCCGATCACGGCGCTCACCCCGGCCAACTGGACGACCGCGCGCACAGCAGCCGTGACCACATCGGAGCGGTGCCCGATGCGGGACCACAGCCCGATCACCACCGCGAGCAGCACCAGCGCAACGGCCAGCGCTACGAACGGGATTCCGATCCGGACGCTGCTGGTGCCGGTGGTGTCCACGGATCAGCGGCCGGTGCCGGCCATCCGGATCCGGTAGGCAGGGCTCAGATCGACCTGCGCGGCGGTCTCGCGGTCCCACTCGGTCACGGCGATGCCGGCGCGCTCACAGGCCAGCCGGGCCTGCTCCATGCTGCGGACGACGACATCTCCCCAGTCGCCGGAGCCGGAGACCAGCACGATCCTGGCCAGGCCGCGGCCCAGGTGATCGATCGTCGCGCGCGCGTCGGTGTGGGCGGTCAGGAACCCGCGGACCCGATCGGCGGCCCGGTCGATGGTCTTCTCCGCGGTGCGGGGGGCCTTGTCGACGCCCTCGACGGCGGGCTCCCCGGAGCTCGGCTCGGTCACCAGGGCCAGCCGACAATGCGCAGGCCCACAGCGGCGTCGACCGCCCAGGCCACCGAGATGAACGTCAGGTAGAGGTTCGACAGGTGGAACAGCGTCATCGGCTTGGCCGGTTCCCCGCGCAGCACTTTGACGTGCAGCAGGTGCGCACAGGCCAGGAACACCAGTCCGACCGGCACCGCCACCGCCGCGTAGATGAACGACGAGGCCGGCACCAGAAGCAGCGAACAGACCACCATCGCCCAGCTGTAGAGCACGATCTGGCGGACGACGACCCGCTCCGGCGCCACGACGGGCAGCATCGGTACGCCGGCGGCCGCGTAGTCGTCCTTGTAGCGCATCGCCAGCGCCCAGGTGTGCGGCGGCGTCCAGAAGAAGATGACCCCGAAGAACACCCACGCGGGCCAACCGATGTCGCCGGTCACCGCGGACCAGCCGATGATCACCGGCATGCAGCCGGCCAGACCGCCCCAGACGATGTTCTGGCTGGTGCGGCGCTTGAGCCAGATCGAGTAGACGAAGACGTAGAACAGGATGGCGACCGCGGCCAGCACGCCCGCCTGCCAGGTGGTGGTCAGCGACAGGAAAGTGCACGACAGGATGCCGAGCACGATGCCGAAGACCAGGGCGTTACGGGTCGGCACCAGCTGCCGGGCCAGCGGTCGGACGCGGGTACGGCGCATCTTCGCGTCGATGTCGGCGTCGACGACCATGTTCAGCGCATTGGCGCTGCCGGCGGCGAAGGTACCACCGACCAGGGTGGCCAGCACGGTCCACAGGCCGGGCACCTGACGCTGGGCGGCGAACAGCGCAGGAACGGTGGTGATCAGCAGCAGCTCGATGATGCGCGGCTTCGTCAGCGCGACGTAGGCACCGAGCTTGCCTCGCAGGGTGGTGGCGGCGCCGTCTCCCGCGATCCGGTCGATGGCACCGACGGGTTCGGGCCGCAGGTCCGCCGGGTCCACCAGCACCGTTGGGTGCTCGGTGGCGGAGTGCTGCCGGTCGGGCCTGGTCACGGTGCGCCGTTCCCCTCTCTGGGTGGTGGTCCAGCTGCGGATCGCTCACGGGCACTGGATCTCAGCGCGCCCGCGCGCGTCCACGTCCGATACTAGGTGCCCGGCACCTCTCGTCCTCATCCGCCCGGCCGCGTCACACCGCGCCGACGGGCCCGCTGCCGGGTCGTGATCGGCCGCCGACGGCTGCCCCGCAAGCCGGGTCCCAGCCGTCACGGACTACGCTCGACATGCTCGGTGACGACGGACGTTGGACGCTCCAGCAAGACGGATCGCAGTGAGGAAGCAGGATGACGCAGGCCGGATCTGGAACGCCACCGCTGCGCTCGACCGCCCGCCGATCCGACGTATCGCCCGGAGGAGTCCGGCGCCGCCTCGGTACCCCGATCGTGACATCAGGGACAGTGAAGTCCCCAGGGACAGTGAAGTCCGGAACCCCGCTCACCGCCGCACCCAGGGCGACGCCCCTGCTGATCGGTGCCCTGTGCGGGTACCACCTCATCGAACCTCACGCCGCCCAGCGCGGTGGAGCTCCGCCCCGACCGGCCACCTGACCGGTCAGCCGCAGCCCGAAACAACAGGAAGGTCGTCTTCACAGTGAGCCACGACAGTGCCGGCACGGATCTGAAGGACCAGCAGGACGGGCCCGGGATCACCGAGCTGACCACCCCGCACCACCCCGAGGGCTGGACCGACCTGGACACCCGGGCCGTCGACACCGCCCGGCTGCTGGCCGCCGAGGCCGTGCAGAAGGTCGGCAACGGCCATCCCGGCACTGCGATGTCGTTGGCACCGCTGGCCTACACGCTCTTCCAGAAGGTCATGAAGCACGACCCGAACGACACCGAGTGGGTCGGCCGCGACCGGTTCGTGCTGTCCTGCGGGCACTCGAGCCTGACCCTGTACGTCCAGCTGTTCCTCGGTGGTTTCGGCCTCGAGCTGAAGGATTTGGAATCCCTGCGCACCTGGGGCTCGCAGACCCCCGGCCACCCGGAGCACCATCACACCCGCGGCGTCGAGATCACCACCGGCCCGCTGGGTCAGGGACTGGCCTCCGCCGTCGGCATGGCAATGGCCTCCCGTCGCGAGCGCGGGTTGTTCGATCCCGATGCCGCGGCCGGCGCCAGCCCGTTCGACCACTTCGTCTACGTCATCGCCTCCGACGGCGACATGGAGGAGGGCGTGACCAGCGAGGCCAGCTCGATCGCCGGCCGGCAGCAGCTCGGCAACCTGATCGTGTTCTACGACGACAACCAGATCTCCATCGAGGACGACACCAACATCGCGCTGTCCGAGGACGTCGTGCAGCGCTACGACGCCTACGGCTGGCACACCCAGCGGGTCGAGGGCGGGGAGAACGTCACCGGCCTGCTCGAGGCCGTCGAGGCCGCGAAAGCCGTCACCGACCGGCCGTCGTTCATCGCGGTCCGGACGATCATCGGCTATCCGGCCCCGACGAAGATGAACACCGGCAAGGCGCACGGCGCCGCCCTCGGTGACGAGGAGATCGCCGAGATCAAGCGCATCCTCGGCTTCGACCCGGAGCAGAAGTTCGCGGTGGCGCCGGAAGTGCTGGCGCACACCAGGGAGCTGCTGCAGCGCGGCACGGCCGCGCACGAGGAGTGGCAGCCCTCCTTCGACGCCTGGGCCGGGAACAACGCCGAGCGCAAGACGCTCTACGACCGACTCAAGACCCGCACCCTGCCCGAGGGCTGGGCCGACAAGCTGCCCAGCTACCCGGTGGACGCCAAGGGTGTCGCCACCCGCAAGGCCTCCGGTGAGGTGCTCACCGCGATCGCCGACGTGCTGCCCGAGTTGTGGGGCGGCTCCGCCGACCTCGCCGAGTCCAACAACACCACGATGACCGGGGCGAACTCCTTCGGTCCGATCGCCGCGGCGACCAAGGAGTGGCAGGCGGAGCCGTACGGCCGCACCCTGCACTTCGGCATCCGCGAACACGCCATGGGATCGATCCTCACCGGTATCGCCCTGCACGGACCGACCCGGCCGTACGGCGGCACCTTCCTGGTGTTCTCCGACTACATGCGCGGGGCCGTCCGGCTGGCCGCCGTCATGCAGGCCCCGGTGATCTACGTGTGGACGCACGACTCGATCGGCCTGGGCGAGGACGGCCCGACCCACCAGCCCGTGGAACACCTGGCCGCGCTGCGCGCCATCCCGGGCCTGTCGATCGTACGACCGGCCGATGCCAACGAGACCGTCTACAGCTGGCAGGCGACGCTGGAGAAGCAGAACGACTGGTTCTCCGGTCCCGTCGGGATGGCGCTCACCCGGCAGAACGTGCCGACGCTGGAAGGCACCTCGGCCGAGGGCGTCGCCCGCGGTGGCTACGTGCTGGAGGAGGCGGACGGCGAGCTGCAGGTGATCCTGATGGCCTCCGGCTCCGAGGTCCAGCTCGCCGTCGCCGCCCGCAAGGTGCTGCAGGAGCAGGGAATCGGTGCGCGCGTCGTCTCCGTCCCGTGTCTCGACTGGTTCGAGCACCAGGACGCCGAGTACATCGAGAGCGTGCTGCCCAGCTCCGTCCCGGCCCGCGTCTCGGTCGAGGCCGGCATCGCGATGCCGTGGTACCGCTGGCTCGGATCGGCCGGTCGCCCGGTGTCGCTCGAGCACTTCGGCGCCTCCGCCGATTTCCAGACCCTGTACCGCGAGTTCGGGATCACCACCGAGACCGTGGTCGCCGCAGCCCAGGATTCCCTGGCTGCTGCCGGAGCGACCGCTCCGGCCCTCAAGAACCGCGCCGACGAGACCACCCTCGAGAACCCGTCGACCGCTGATCGTCCTGAGACCCAGGACGAAGGGAAGTGACCGGCATGACCGATTCCACTGAGAATTCCACCGCCGCAACCGATTCGGGCCGCGACCGGCTGGCCGAGCTGACAGCACAGGGCGTCTCGCTCTGGCTCGACGACCTGTCCCGCGAGCGGATCCGCTCCGGCAACCTCGCCGAACTGCTGACCAGCAAACACATCTCGGGCGTCACCACGAACCCCACGATCTTCGCCGGCGCTCTGGCGAAGGGGGATGCCTACAACGCGCAGGTCGCCGAACTGGCCGCGCAGGGCACGAAGCTCGACGACGTCGTCACCGCGCTGACCACCGATGACGTCCGCGACGCGTGCGACATCCTCAAGCCGGTCTTCGACGCCACCGGCGGCGTCGACGGTCGGGTGTCCATCGAGGTCGAACCCGGTCTGGCGAAGGACACCGATGGCACCATCGCGCAGGCGAAGGAACTGTCGAAGATCGTCGACCGGCCGAACCTGCTGGTGAAGATTCCCGCCACCAAGGAAGGTCTGCCGGCCATCACCGAGGTGCTGGGCGAGGGCATCAGTGTCAACGTGACGCTGATCTTCTCGCTGGAGCGCTACGGCGAGGTCATCGACGCCTACATCGCCGGGGTCCGCAAGGCGAAGGAGAACGGGAACGTCATCTCCGAGCTCGTCTCGGTGGCGTCGTTCTTCGTCTCCCGTGTCGATGCCGAGATCGACAAGCGCCTCAAGGCGCTCGGTACCCCGGAAGCGCAGAGCCTGCTGGGGCAGGCCGCGATCGCCAACGCACGCCTCGCTTTCCAGCTGTTCGAGCAGCGCTTCGGCACCACCGACGAGCCGAGCCAGGAGTGGGCAGATCTCGCCGCCGCCGGCGCGAAGGTACAGCGACCGCTGTGGGCTTCCACGGGCGTCAAGGACCCGGCGTACGACGACACCCGCTATGTGGTGGACCTGGTGACGGCCAACACCGTCAACACCGCGCCGGAGAAGACGATCGACGCGGTTGCCGACCACGGCGAGATCAGCGGCGATGCGGTGCGCCATGCCTACTCGCAGGCGTCGTCGACGTTCTCGTCGCTCGAAGCGGTCGGCATCGATCTGGCCGACGTGTTCGAGGTGCTGGAGACCGAGGGCGTCGAGAAGTTCGCCGCCTCGTGGACCGAACTGCTGGACACCGTCCGCGGTGAGCTGGAGAAGACCCCGGCGGCACAGCAGTGACCGCGCCGACTCAGTTGACCGTCGATGTCACCGTGCCGGACGGCGCGGCACTGACGGCAGCGGTCGGTGAGCTCGTCGAGACGCACGTCGCCTCGAAGCTCACGGCCCAGGACCCGACGCTGTGGGGCCCGGACGCCGAGAAGGAAGCCGCTGTCCGGCTCTCCTGGGTGTCCCTCGCCGAGTCGTCCCGGCCGTTGGTTCCCCGGATCACCGCGCTGCGCGCGGAGCTGCAGGCGGAGGGCCTGACCAAGGTCGTGCTGGCCGGCATGGGCGGCTCCTCGCTCGCTCCCGAGGTCATCTGCGCGACCCGCGGCGTCGAGCTGGTCACGCTCGACACCACCGACCCCGGCCAGGTGCGCTCAGCGTTGGCGGATCGGCTGGCCGAGACCGTGCTCGTCGTCTCCAGCAAGTCCGGCGGAACCGTCGAGACCGACTCGCACCGCAGGGTCTTTGCGCAGGCGTTCCGTGACGCGGGGCTCGACCCGCGGAAGCACATCGTGGTCGTCACAGATCCCGGCTCGCCCTTCACCGGGCTCGCCGAGAAGGAGGGCTACCGGGCGGTGTTCCTGGCCGACCCCGACGTCGGCGGGCGCTACTCGGCGCTCACCGCCTTCGGACTGGTCCCGTCGGGGCTCGCCGGTGTCGATCTCGATGCGCTGCTGGACGAGGCGGCCGCAGCCTCGCCCGCACTCGCCGCGGATGACGCCGACAACCCCGCGTTGGTGATCGCCGGATTGCTGGGCCTTGCCCAGACCGCCGGCTCCGAGAAGTTGGTGTTGGCCGACACCGGCAGCGGCATCGTCGGTTTCGGGGACTGGGCCGAGCAGCTGATCGCCGAGTCGACCGGCAAGCAGGGCACCGGGATCCTGCCGGTGGTCGTCGAGTCGCCGGATGCTCCCGGCTTCGCCGACGCCGGACCGGACGCCGTGCTGGCGTCCCTCGGATCCTCCGCCGGCACCACTGCGGCTTCCGGATTCGCCTTCGCCGTCGCGGGCCCGTTGGGCGCCCAGCTGTTGCTGTGGGAGTACGCGGTCGCGATCACCGGTCGACAGTTGGGGATCGACCCGTTCGACCAGCCGGATGTCGAATCGGCAAAGAACGCCACCCGGAAGTTGTTGGCGGACAGCGGATCCGGCGACTCGCCGACGGAGATCTCGGGTCCGGAGTTCGACGGCATCACGGTGCTCGCCGGCGCCGAGTTCGCCGAGGGCGCCACATCCGTGGACGACGTGCTGTCGCACTTCTTCGCAGCTGCCGCTGAACTGGGGTACGTCTCCGTCCAGGCCTACCTGGACCGACTCACCGATGACGCAGCCCGGCTGCGTCCGCTGGTGGCGAGACGAACCGGACTGCAGACCACCTTCGGTTGGGGACCGCGATTCCTGCACTCGACCGGTCAGTACCACAAGGGCGGTCACCCCAACGGGGCGTTCCTGCAGATCCTGGGCGCGCCCACCGGCGACGATCTCGACATCCCGGAGCAGCCGTTCAGCTTCGGCGAGCTGCAGCTCGCGCAGGCCCGTGGCGACGGATCCGTGCTCGGCGAGCACGACCGCCCGGTGCTGAGCCTGTACCTGTCCGACCGCGCCAAGGGGCTCGACACCCTGGCGGCACTGCTGGAGCCCGCTGAAGGGGGCAGCGCCGACGAAGGCGCTGCCGACACGACCGAATCGGTGTCATGACCAGTCCGCAGCCTGTGGTGAATCCGCTGCGCGATCCGCGGGACAAGCGTCTCCCGCGGATCGCCGGCCCGTCATCGGTGGTGATCTTCGGCGTCACGGGAGACCTCTCCCGCAAGAAGCTGATGCCAGCCATCTACGACCTGGCGAACCGTGGCCTGTTGCCGGCGGGCTTCTCGCTCATCGGTTTCGCCCGGCGCGACTGGGACGACGAAGACTTCATGGCCGTCGTCCACGACGCCGTGAAGCAGTACGCCCGCACGCCGTTCTCCGAGGAGGTGTGGCGGCATCTCGCCGAAGGCATCCGGTTCGTCCAGGGCACCTTCGACGACGACGTCGCCTTCGACACCCTGGCCCAGACGCTGCGCGACCTGGACCATGTCCGCGGGACGGGCGGCAACCACGCCTTCTACCTGTCGATCCCGCCGGGCGCCTTCCCGACAGTGCTGCAGCAGCTGAAGCGCTCCGGACTCTGCGAGCAGCAGGCCGGCGAGTGGCGGCGGGTCGTCATCGAGAAGCCGTTCGGGCACGACCTGGAATCCGCGCAGGCACTGAACGCGCTCGTCGGTGACGTCTTCCCGTCCTCGAGCGTCTTCCGGATCGACCACTACCTCGGCAAGGAGACGGTCCAGAACCTGCTCGCGCTGCGGTTCGCGAACCAGCTGTTCGAGCCGATCTGGAACTCCCACTACGTCGACCACGTACAGATCACCCAGGCGGAGGACATCGGCGTCGGTGGCCGCGCCGGTTACTACGACGGCATCGGTGCTGCACGCGACGTCATCCAGAACCACCTGCTGCAGCTGATGGCGCTCACTGCGATGGAGGAGCCGGTCTCCTTCGAACCCCGCGAGCTGCGGCGGGAGAAGGCCAAGGTGCTCTCCGCGGTCCAGGTGCCCGACGACATCCTGTCCGGCACCGCACGCGGCCAGTACTCCACCGGCTGGCAGGGCGGCGTCAAGGTCCAGGGCTACCTCGAGGAGGACGGCATCCCGCCGTCGTCCACCACCGAGACCTACGCGGCGGTCAAGTTGCTGATCGACACCCGTCGTTGGGCAGGGGTGCCGTTCTACCTGCGCACCGGCAAGCGGCTCGGCAAGCGGGTCACCGAGATCGCGGTGGTGTTCAAACGTGCGCCGCATCTGCCGTTCTCGCACACCGACACCGAAGAGCTCGGCTCCAACGCACTGGTGATCCGCGTTCAACCGGACGAGGGCATCACCATCCGGTTCGGCTCGAAGGTGCCGGGACCGTCGATGGAGGTCCGCGACGTCAACATGGACTTCTCCTACGGCCAGTCGTTCACCGAAGCCTCCCCCGAGGCGTACGAGCGGCTGATCCTGGACGTCCTGCTCGGCGAGCCGTCGTTGTTCCCGCAGGACGAGGAGGTCGAGCTCTCCTGGAAGATCCTCGACCCGATCGAGAAGGTCTGGGCGAAGACCAAGGCCCAGCCCGAGGCCTACCTGTCCGGGACCTGGGGTCCCGCATCCGCCGACGCGATGATGGCCCGCGACGGCCGTACCTGGAGACGCCCGTGATCATCGACCTTCCGTCCACCACGTCGGCAGCGATCAACAAGAGCATGGTCGACATCCGGGAGAAGGGCGGCACCGTCTCGCTGTCCCGGGTGCTGACCCTGGTGATCGTCACCGACGAGTCCGACTCGGAGGCGCCGATCGCCGCGGCCAACGCCGCCTCCTTCGAACACCCCTGCCGGGTGATCGTGATCGCCCAGGGCAGCAAGCGCGGGACCGCTCGGATGGATGCCCAGATCCGGGTCGGCGGTGATGCCGGCGCGAGCGAGGTGATCGTGCTGCGGCTGTTCGGACCGATGGCCGAACACGGTGCCTCGGTGGTGATCCCGCTGCTGCTGGCGGACGCCCCGGTGGTGGCCTGGTGGCCGGGGGAATCTCCCGAGAAGCCGTCGGTCGACCCGATCGGGGTGCTCGCGCAGCGGCGCATCACCGATGCCGCCTCCGACCGGAAGCCGCGAACCGCGATCCTGGCCCGCCGCGGTGTGTACGCGCCCGGCGACACCGATCTGGCCTGGACCCGGCTGACCGTCTGGCGCGGGTTGCTGGCCGCGGCGCTCGACCAACCGCCGCACGACCGCATCGTCTCGATCACGGTGGCCGGCGCCTCCGATTCGGCGTCCACCGACCTGCTGGCCGCCTGGCTCGGGCAGCGGCTCAAGAGCCCGGTGGCCCGCGAGGTGACCGGCCGGGCCGGCAGCGGCCTCAAGTCCGTCACTCTGCAGCGCCGTTCGGGCGAGATCACCCTGGCCCGCACCGAGGGGTCCACCGCCACCCTGACGATGAAGGACCAGCCGGTCCGCGAGCTCTCCCTGCCTCGGCGGACGCTCCGGGACTGCCTGTCGGAGGAACTGCGCCGGCTCGACGCCGACGACGTCTACGCCGAGGTGCTGACCAAGGGCCTGCCGTTGAAGGACGCTGCGCCGAAGAAGTCGGCCACCCGGGCGGCGGCGTCGAAGCCTGATGCCGCCAAGCCTGCTACCGCCGAGCCTGCTACTGCGAAGGCGGCTGCTCCGAAAACCGCTGCTGTCAAGGCCGCTTCTGCCAAGACCGCGGCCTCCAAGGCAACTACGGCCAGGACCCCCCGCAAGGCTGCAGCCAAGAAGACTGCACCCCAGAAAGCGGAGTCCTCGTGACCGACCGACTTGTGGTCGTCCACCCGGATGCCGCGACCTTGGCCGCGTCCGCTGCTGCTCGGATGATCGCGCTGCTGCAGGACGTCCAGGCCTCGGTGAACGTGGCCACTGTCGCGCTGACCGGTGGCGGTTCCGGAATCGCAGTGCTCGAGCAGGTCGCCGCGTCCCCGCTGCGCGACCTGGTCGACTGGTCGCGGGTCGAGATCTTCTGGGGCGACGAACGTTTCGTCCCCGCCGATGACCCGGAGCGGAACGCCAAGCAGGCCTGGGAGGCGCTGCTGTCGAAGGTCGGCGTCGATCCGGCCCGGGTGCACGAGATGCCGGCGTCGGACGGCGAGTTCGGTGACGACGTCGATGCAGCGACCCATGCCTATGCGGTGGAGCCGCCGGACCATCTCGACCTGGTGCTGATCGGCGTCGGCGGAGAGGGCCACGTGCTGTCGGTGTTCCCCGACTCCCCCGCGGTCGCAGTGACCGAGGACGGCCCGCGGGTGGTCGCGGTGCGGGACTGCCCCAAACCGCCGCCCACCCGCATCTCGTTGACGCTGCCGTACATCCAGCGCGCCACCCAGGTCTGGGCGTTGGTCTCGGGAGATGCCAAGGCCGAGGCCCTGGCCCGCGCCGCCGGCGGGGAACCGGCGTCCGCCGTTCCGGTGGCCGGCGCGGTCGGCCGCGAGCGAACCGTCTGGCTGCTGGACACGGCTGCGGCATCGCAGCTCTGAGCCCGGGAAGCGGCGACAGCCTGCGGATCAGCGTCCGGCAGCGCGGACGGCACTGACCACCGCTCGGGCCAGGGCGTCATGTCCGCGGTCGTTCGGGTGGTCGCCGTCGTCGGTCAACAGGTCGGTGGTGGTGCTGTCGTCCGAGCCGAAGGCGGCGTAGGCATCCACGTACACCGCACCCCCTGCGGCGCTCGCTCTCTCCAGCACCTGGTTGACCGCGTCGGTGAGCAACCGCGCGTTGCGCACGTAGACAACACCCTGGGCACGTCCGACCGCACCGGACCAGCCCACGTTCCAGTAGCCGATGACAGCGGTCACCGTCCCCTGGACCGGCCTCAGGTCGTGCAGCGTCGACAGGATGCCGTGCATGTTGCCGGCGAGAGTCGTCAGCTCGGTACGCCACTAGCTGAGGTCGGTGCACGCGGTGTCGCCCAGCTGCCGCACGTTCATGTCGTTCGCCCCGATCTCGAGCACGACAACGTCGCTGGTGGCGATGACCGAGCGCTCGTGCGGACTGCTCAGATCGTGCAGCAGGTCCGACGAGGTGGCGCCCGGGACCGCCAGGTTGACTGCAGTCACGCGACGACCGGTCTGGGACAGCAGCTTCGCTGACCCACTCACGAACCCCGGGCAGTCACATGCGGATGCCGCGGGCACGGAGTCCCCCAGTCCGACCAGCTCATGGAACCCCCGCGCCGGTGCTGCTGAGGAGGGGGACGTCGTCGACCGGTCGGAGGGCGACGGGGACACGGGAGCGGCCGACGGGGAGCGGGACGGGGAAGGGCTGGGTCGGGCCGGGGTCGCACGTTCCGTGGAGGGCGGTGACGGCTTCGTCACCGTTGCCGACACCGGACCCGGTGCGACGGCGGGGGCGGACGACGGATCGGCAGCGGACCGCACAGCGGAGCAGCCGACTGTCAGGAGCGCCCCTACTAGGACGGCCGCCAGCACGCCCCGGCCCCTAGGCACGGAAGCCCGGCAGGTCGCGGCCCAGCCATGCCAGTGATCGAGGGATGGCCGGCGTGATGACCTCACGTCGGTGCCCGCCCACCTGCAGGACGTCGGCGGTGACCGAGAGCGGAGGTCGGGCGCTGCTGAGCAACGCCGAGGTGGAGGGATAGGAGAGGGCATCCTGCTTGCTGGTGAGGATCCACAGCGCCACCGGTGGTGGCCGGTGCGCGGCCACCTGCACCAGGTCGTACTGACGCAGGTACGGGCTGCGCGCAGGAATCGGGTCGTAGTCCTTGGAGAAGTCCGGCCGGAAGTAGCCCAGCAGGATGATGGATGCCACGAAGGTGGACGAATGACGCATCCCGAGCACGGCGGAGCACCAGCCTCCGTAGGAGTATCCGAGGGTGGCCCAGGAACCGCGATCCGTGCGGGTGCGGAAGTGTTGGGCAGTCCACCTGGGCACGTCGACGCCGAGCCAGGTCTCCACCTGCGGTCCGCCGGGAATGTTGATGCACTCGTCGTCGACGGAGTTCGGGTTGTCGATCTGTGGGATCACCAGGATGGGCTGGGCGAGTTTGTGTTTGCTCACCGCCGTGTCGACGTAGTCGCCCACCCGCAGGTTGACGAGGGCAGTGGCCGGACTGGCCGGAAAGCCGTGCAGCACCTCGATGACCGGATACCGGGTGGCTGCAGCAGGGTCGTAGTGGGGCGGGACGTACACTAGGATCTGGCCGGTGAATCCGCTGGTCGCTCCGGTGATGATGAACGACTGGACACGGCTGGCCTGCAGCGGCGGCAACGAGATGGCTGCCTTCACACCGGTCAGTGCTCCTCCGGTGGTCGCCACCTCGGCCGCGGCCTGGGCATCGGCACCACCGTGCGCGGATTCGGCAACGGTCGGCGTGCCGAACAGGTCGTCCCAGCTGGCGTAGAACGCGTATTCGTCGTTGAGCAGGGCGAAGGCCAGCAACAGCACGACGGCGTTGAGCAGGATCGCGTTGATGCCGCGGAGCAGCATCGCGAGCCACGGTTTGCCCACCCGGGGGAATCCGAGGACGAGCGTCACCAGCAGCAGTGCCCCGAGCCCTCCCAACAGGATCGGGAATGTCGAACCGGTCAAGGACATGGCCCAGCCTCCGTTGTCACGCGGGTGTCACGGACAGGCGGTAGCCCATCCCGCGAACTGTCTGGATCGTCGGCCGCCCAGCAACGACGCCGAGCTTGTGCCGCAGGTGGGCGATGTAGACCTCGACGATGTTGTCGCTGCCGTCGAACGCCGGATCCCAGACGTTGTCCAGGATCTCGGTCTTGGAGACGACGTTCTCACTGTGCCGCAAGAGATACTGCAGGACGGCGAACTCCCTGGAGGTCAACGACAACGGCACGTCCCCCGCCGTCACCGTATGGCGATTGGGGTCCAGCCGCAGATCTCCGAGCACCAGGGTGACCGGGCGTTCGGGCGCCGCCCGCCGGACCAGTGCGCGCAGCCGCGCGACGAGCACCGGGAAGCTGAACGGTTTCGTCAGGTAGTCGTCGGCTCCGAGCTCGAACGCATCCGTCTGGTCGTACTCGCCGTCTTTCGCCGTGAGCATCAGAGTGGGCGTCCAGACGGCGAGCCCGCGCAGGGTCCGCAGCACTTCGTACCCGTTGCGGCCGGGCAGCATGATGTCGAGCACGATGACGTCGTAGGGGTTCTCGATGGCGAGCCGCTGACCGAACATCCCGTCGTGGGCGAGGTCGACGACGAAGCCGGCGTTGATCAGCCCCCTCCGGATGGACTCGGCCAGCATCTTCTCGTCCTCGACTACCAGCGCGCGCATCAGTTCCCCCTCCTCTGCGCCGACCCGGCGTGAGTCGGTGTCGCTCTGACGAACGGGAAGCTCAGCACCGAGCGGATCGTCGTTCCGGTCAACGCCATCACGAGTCTGTCCACCCCGATCCCGAGGCCTCCGGACGGCGGCATCCCGAGCTCGAGGTCTGCGAGGAAGTCCTCGTCCACCTGCATCGCCTCCAGATCTCCGGCGGTCGCCTTCGCCGACTGTGCGACGAGCCGCCGCCGTTGCTCCAGCGGGTCGGTCAACTCCGTGTACGCCGTTCCGAGCTCCATCCCGTTCATGACCAGATCCCACCGTTCGACCAGTCCCGGCTCGGAACGATGTGGTCGTGTCAACGGGGACGTCTCCGCGGGGAAGTCGACGTAGAAGGTCGGCGCGATTGTCGTCGGTTCGACGAGCTTGGCGTAGAGGGCTTCGATGACGGCACCCGGCCCGCTGCCCGTGCCCACCGGCACAGCATGCCGGACCGCGATCGCCAGCAGCAGGTCGATGTCGGTGTCGATGTCGACCGGTTCCCCCACGGCCACGCTCACGGCGTCGAGCACCCGGACGACGGGCCAATGGTCCGGCAGCGAGACACCGATGGCCGCACCTGCCCGGCGGATCAGTTCCTCCGCAAGGACCTGCATCCCGCGATAGTCGGAGTACGGCAGGTACGCCTCGAGAGAGGTGAACTCTGGGTTGTGGGTGAAGTCGGCGCCCTCGTTGCGGAAGTTCCTGCCGATCTCGAAGATCGGACCGGCGCCGGCGACCAGCAATCTCTTGAGGTAGAGCTCGGGCGCGATACGGAGCGACAGGTCGGCGGAGTAGGCGTTGATGTGGGTCCGGAACGGCCGCGCCGCAGCACCCCCGTGGACGGTCTGCAGGATGGGTGTCTCGACCTCCCAGTACCCGGCCGCGATCAGGGTGCTGCGCAGCGACGCGACCACGGCGCTGCGGCGGCGCAGCAGTTCGAGCGACTCCGGGTGCACCAGCAGGTCCAGCGCTCGGCGGCGGGATCGCAGGCCGGGATCGACGAGACCACGGAAGGCCACCGGAGACAGGGCCTTGGCCTGGACCGACCAGTCCTGCAGGATCAGGGACGGTTGGCCCGAACGGGAACGCCCCCGCACCCCGCTCACCCGCAGGAGATCACCGACGTCCAGCAGCCGGGCGATCTGCCGCACCGACTCCGATCCGACCACAGCAGCGTCGACGACGACCTGGACGGTGCTGGTCCCGTCGCCCAGGTCGAGGAAGCCGACATCGCCGTGCGCGCGGATCGCGCGTACCCGTCCGATGACGGTCTCGGCGTAGCTTTCGTCCTGCTCCTCCACACCCGGCCGCAGCGTCGCCGCCAACTGCGCCATGGTGCACGTCTGCCTCACCGGACCGGCCGGATACCCTTGCACACCAAGGGCTTCCAGCTGGGACAGATGCAGCAGTCGCTGGCGGAACCGCTCGCCACGCCCACGTTCCGACGTGAGCGGTGCCGAGGACTGCAGCTGTTCGATCTCGCGGAGGTGCTGGGCGTCCAGATGTCCACCGGCAGCAGCGCGGCGCGCAGCGCCGATGGCCGGGACGAAACCTTCCGCCATGCCCGCGGCAAGCGCGACCTGGGACAGCGACACCCAGTCGGGGAAGCAGACGAACCTCGGCAACCACTGCGGGTGGTACTTCTCATTCGACCGGTACAGACGCTCCAACTGCCAGAACTTGTCCAGGAAACCGAGGACGGAATGGTTCAGTCGGGTGAGCGGCCGGCTGCCGAGCTGGGCGTTGCGTTCGTACACCCCACGGAACATGCAGAAGTTGAGCGAGACCTGGCGGACACCGATCCGGTCCGCGTGGGTCAGGACGTGCGCGACCATGGCCTCGTTGATCCCGTTGGGGGCATGCGGATGTCGCCGCATCAGGTCCAACGAGATCCGCGCCTTCCCCCAGGGGACGAACGACAGCAGACCTCTGAGCCGGCCGCCGGCGTCGCGGGCTGTCACGAACAGCACGTCGGCATCTGCCGGGTCACCCTCCCGCCCCAGGGACATGGAGAATCCCCGCTCGGGCTCGTCGCCACGCCATTCGGCAGCCCGCGCAGCCAGTTCGGCCAGTTCCACTGCCGCCAACTGGCCCTGTCGGATCGCCCGGATGGTGAGCCCGGCCTTCCGTACCCGATTGACGGCCTGACGCACGGGGGCGCTGTCGGTGCTGTCGAGGTCGAACTGCTCGGGATCCAGCAACGCCTCGTCGCCGAGGGCGATCACGTGCAGACCCAGTCGGGCGTAGGCCCTGGCACCCTCAGCACCGGCACCCAACACCGCCGGGATCCATCCGTAGGTGATCGCCTCCGCGCGCCAGGCGGCGACGGCCGCGTCCCACGATTCCGGGTCGCCGATCGGATCGCCGGAAGCCAACGACACCCCCGCGATCACCCGGTAGGTGACCGCCGCGCGCGCGTTCGGCGAGCAGATCGACGCCTTGTCCCGTCGGGTGGCGAAGTAACCGAGCGAGTCACGGTCGCCCCAGGTCGACAGCAGACGACGGATCTGCACCTCCCGGTCGGCGGTCCATTGCTGGTCGTGCTGGGCCGACCGCAGGAACACGACGACTGCGACGACCGTGACCAGGCTGAGGAGCAGCGAGGTGGCCTGCTGGATCCATCCCGGCATGCCCGCCTGCTCCAGGCGAAGGGACGGCCCGTGGAATCCCAGCGCTCCCCACAACGTCGCACGGAGGTTCGCCCAGCGTGGGCCCGCCGTGGGGAGGTGCGCGAACACGACGATGCTCGCCGTCGCGACGGTGGCGATGGACCCGATCAGCAGAACGAGCAGGCTGCCGCGCCAACTCCCCCTGCGCAGCTTCCCCGGAAAGGCGCTCCGGACGGACCACAGGACTGCAAGCACCACGACCCCGACCACGACGGACAGACCATCGACGATGCTGCCGAAGTCGGATCGGGCGTACAGGGTGTCGAGGGTCGGTGCGTTGATCAGCCGCAGACAGCCCACCGCGCCGAGGTAGGACCCCAGCACCTGGAACACCATCACCGCGACCAGACCGACCCGCTTGCGTCCCGACAGGGTCCACGTGCAGAGGGCGAGCACCACCACCGAGATGAGCGAGGGCGTCAGGGGGACGTTGAACAGTCCGAACCCGTCTTCCAACCAGGCTTCGCGGCGGCCGTGCAACAGACCGCGGATCCACAGGCAGGCTGCGACCACGACAGCGAGGGCGTAGCAGGCGGTCACGATGCGGGCAACCCGCTGGTGACGCCGGTCCACGTCAGCGTCGGACCGCCGGTCGGCCCGACGCCCGTCGTCCGGTGGCGAGGCAGGTCGGGCCGGGACCGAACTCGACGGCGACGCTGTCGCTGTCGATCTCGGAGTTGTCATGGGGCGCTTCTTCCCGGAGTGGAGGGGTTCTGGACCATCGTGCATCCGAGAACCTGAACGAATCCTGAACGGCCCTGAGTGCAGCGAGCTGACCGGTGGTTCGGCATCCCGCAGGGCGGAAGCGGCCGGGCACACTGGTGCCCATGACGGGAAGGTGGGCGCGCTGGTCCCTGCGACGGAGGCTGTCGACCTCGTTCGCAGCCGCCTTGGTGACGGTGTTGTTGATCGGAGTGGCCGTGTTCATGGTGGCCCTCAGCTCGCTGCTCTCCGGCGGCGCTCGTACCTCGGCGCGCGCACAGGCGGAGCAGTTGGCCTCGATCGTCGCCACCGGGGGCCTGAGCCCACCCGCTGCGCTCGAGTCGGTACCTGCGGACGGAGCTCGGCTGCAGGTGATCGACGCTGCCACCGGGGCGGTCCTTGCCGGCTCCGACGTCATTGCACGCCATCAGGTCCTGTCGAACAGCCGCCCCCCTCCGGGCCACGAGGTGGTCGTCGCCCGAGGTGGAGTGCTGCTCGGCGACGACTCTTCGACGCTGGTCACCCGCAGCGCCCGCACCCCCGACGGCCGGCTGTACGTCGTGGTGGTCTCCCGACCGCACGCCGTCGAAGCACGCACCTTCACCTCGGCCACGGTGCTGCTGGTGATCGGCGCCGCGATCTGGGTACTCCTGGTGCTGGTGATGGTCGACCGGATCGTGCGCCGCACCCTGCGGCCGGTGATGCAGATTCATCAGGACGTGTCCCGGATCAGCTCGGCGGGCAGCACGGAGCGGGTCACCGTGCCCCCGTCGGGTGACGAGATCGCCGCCCTGGCGCAGACGATGAATGACATGCTCGACCGGTTGACCCGTGCCGACACCGCCGGCCGACAGCTGATCTCGGATGCCTCCCACGAGCTCAGAAGCCCACTGGCCACGATCCGGGCGACGCTGGAAACGGCTCCGGCTGCGGAACAGGCAACACCGAGCTCGCGGGTCCTGTACCAGGAGGTGTTGCGCATGCAGCACCTGGTGGAGAACATGCTGACCCTCGCCAAGGCTGCCGACCCGGGTCTGCAACTCGTCGCAGAGGACGTCGATCTGGACGACCTGGTCGATCTGGAGCTGCGTCGGCTGCGTCAGTCGACCCCGTTGGTGGTGAGCGGATCGGTCCGGGCGGCGCGCGTTCGCGGTGACCCTGCGCGCCTGGGTCAGGTGCTGCGGAACCTCACGGACAACGCCGCCCGCTACGCAGCCTCCCAGGTGTCCATCGACCTGCGCAGCGAAGACGGGCGGGCGGTGATCACGGTCGACGACGACGGACCGGGCATCCCCGTCCAGGATCGCGAAGCGGTCTTCGAGCGATTCAGCAGGCTGCAACCCTCGCGGGACCGGGACGCCGGCGGGAGCGGTCTCGGTCTTGCCATCGCCCGGACCCTCGTGGGCAAGCACGGGGGGACGGTGATTGTCGGCGAGAGTCCCCGTGGCGGTGCGCGTTTCGTCATGTCCCTCGCCCTCGCACCCCCGGACGACTCGCCGGCGCAGGGCCCGGGGTCGGACTGACTGCCCTCCGGGCCTGGCCCCGGAGTGGGTACCGTCGCTCTGGTCCCCGGCCCGCGGCGGAGGCTGGCAGGATCGCGGGATGCTTCCCGGACTGGTCGGCGCGGTGCTCGCGGCACTCTGCTACGGCGCCGCCTCCGTGAGCCAGGCGCTGGGTGTCCACCGCTTCGCCGAAGCGTCGGCTGATCTCCCGCTGACGGCGAGGCTGCGCCGGGCCGGGCCGTACCTGCTGGGGACGGTGTTGGATCTCTGCGGGTTCTTGGCCTCCTTGGTGGCGCTACGGACCCTGCCGCTGTTCCTCGTGCAATCGGTGATCGCCACCAGCGTCGCGGTGACCGCCGTACTGGCGCGCAAGATCTTCGGCACTGTTCTGCGGAGGTCGGAGGTGCTCGCCCTGCTCCTGGTGGTGGTCGGCCTCGGCTGCCTGGCCGTGTCCGGCGTGAGCAGCCCCGCACACCCCATCCCAGCGGTCGGGTCGCTTGTCCTGGTGCTGTTCGTCGTGCCCCTCGCCGGGCTTGCCGTGGTCGCCGGCCACCGGACTCCCGTCGCCCCGTCGACAGGCAGCGCTGCCGGCGGCGGACCGCGACGCGGCTGGTTGCTGCTGGCCGTGGTCGCAGGTCTCGCCTACGGCGCAGTGGGCATCGCGGCCCGTGTCCTGGTGACACCACACCCGTGGTGGCACCTGCTCGGCGATCCGGTGGCGTGGGTGCTGGCCGGCTACGCCACCCTCGGGACGATCTGCTACGCGCTCGCCCTGGCACGCGGACGGGTGACGGTGGTTGCTTCGGTGAGCGTGGTCATCGAGACGGTCGTGCCGACGATGGTCGGCCTGCTCTGGCTCGGGGATGCGGTCCGCCGGGGATTCGGCATCTGCGCTGCGATCGGGTTCGTCGTCACGACGGGAGGGTGTCTCGCGCTGTGCCGGAACAAGGAGTTGGTGGACCTCGAGCGTGCGGTGCGCTCCGGCCACTCCACACCGTCACGGTGACCGGGACACCACCGCCCGGATTCGTGCACTGCGTGGCCACCTGATTAGGTGGATGCAGCGCCCCACACCGAAGTCCGGTGAGTTGTCGCCAGGCCGCCGGGAGACCCCCAGGACCTGCGTTCATCGAGGAGGATGACAACAGATCATGTCCAGCACCCCCGTCAAGGTGACCGTCACCGGCGCAGCCGGCCAGATCGGCTACTCCCTGCTGTTCCGCATCGCCTCCGGCGCGATGCTCGGCCCCGACACCAAGGTCGAGCTGAACCTGCTGGAGATCACCCCGGCACTCAAGGCCGCCGAAGGCACCGCCATGGAGCTCGACGACTGCGCCTTCCCGCTGCTGTCCGGTATCAACATCACCGACGACGCGACGCGGGCCTTCGACGGCGTGAACGTCGCGTTGCTGGTGGGCGCCCGACCGCGCGGTCCCGGCATGGAGCGCGGCGACCTGCTGCAGGCCAACGGCGGCATCTTCAAGCCGCAGGGCGAGGCGATCAACGCCGGTGCCGCCGACGACGTGAAGGTGCTGATCGTCGGCAACCCGGCCAACACCAACGCGCTCATCGCCCGCTCGCACGCCCCGGACATCCCGGCCGGTCGGTTCACGGCCATGACCCGGCTCGACCACAACCGTGCGCTGGCACAGGCGTCGAAGAAGCTCGGCCTCCCGGTCGAGGAGATCAGCCGGATGACCATCTGGGGCAACCACTCCGCGACCCAGTACCCGGATCTGTTCCACGCCGAGGCGAACGGCTCCTCCGTGGCCTCCCAGGTCGAGCAGCAGTGGCTCGAAGGCACCTTCATCCCCACCGTCGCGAAGCGCGGCGCCGCGATCATCGAAGCGCGCGGTTCGTCGTCAGCAGCGTCCGCAGCGAACGCGGCCGTCGATCACGTCCACACCTGGGTGCACGGCACCCCGGAGGGCGACTGGACCTCGGTCGGCCTGGAGTCGGACGGCTCCTACGGCGTCCCCGAGGGGCTGATCTCGTCCTTCCCGGTCACCAGCGATGGCACGTCATGGTCGATCGTCCAGGACCTGGAGATCGACGAGTTCTCCCGCGGCCGGATCGACGCGTCCGTCGCCGAACTCGCCGACGAACGCTCTGCCGTGCAGGAGCTCGGCCTGATCTGACGGCGGGGCTCCACGCAGCAGCCCCCGATCGGCGGATCGGGGGCCGCTGCCGTACCCCCGCCGGCCGGTCCGCAACGGCCGCGACATCCACCGGGGAGCCGCACCAGCGTGAGTCGAGTCCTGATCCACTACCGAGAGGACGCAGGTGTCTTTCACTGATCCGAACCAACCGGTGCCCACCGGGTTGCGAACCGACGACTTCGTCATGCGACCGATCACCGCCGACGACGCACCGAACGACTACGACGCGGTGATGGAGACTCGGGAACACCTGCGGTTGTGGGAGCAGTCGACGTGGCCGGCCGACGACTTCACGATCGAGGCCAACCGTGAGGATCTCGCCGGTCTGGAACTCAGGCACACCGAGCACCGCGCGTTCACCTACACCGTGCTCGACCCCGGCACCGCGGAATGTCTGGGATGCGTCTACGTCTTCCCCACCAGCGCAACGTTTCTCGCGAAGTGCACGGTGACGCCGATGGGTGTCGAGGAATGGGACGCCGTGGACGCCGTCGTCTACTTCTGGGTCAGATCGTCACGGATGGAAACCGGCTTGGACGCACACCTGCTCGGGGCACTGCGCAGGTGGTTCGCCTCCGAGTGGACGCTGGAGAACACCGTCTACGTCACGAACGAGGAGTTCACCCAGCAGGTGCACCTGATCGACAGCACCACTCTGACGCTGCAGTTCAGGTTCATCGAGCCCGGAAAACCGGGGATGTATCTCGCCTACGGATGAGCGGGACCGGAGGTGTCAGCTGCGGCGGGCGATCGAGTCCACCAGTCGGTGTCCCAGGGCAAGGTCACCCGAGGTCGCCACCGCGCCAGAGACGGAAGCCGCTGTGGCAGAGAGGGTTCCGACGAGCAGTGCCCGCAGGGTGTTCCCATCGGTTCGCACCCTCGCGTCGTACTGAACGTCTTCACCGGGAGCCAGCCGCGCGAGCGACTCCAGAGCGCCGTCCGCCAACCTCAGTAGGTAGCGCTCGTGCGTGAGTTCCACCAGTACATCTCCCGAAAGACCGGTTGCAGCAACAGTTTCTTCGGCAGTGTGTTGCGGTGCCGCGGGGAAGAACGTCCGGACGCCGAGCATCACGGCGTCGTCACTGATCGGTCCTGCGAGCGGTACGACCGGTGAACGAACACCCCAGCGGGCCAGAGCCATGAACACCGGCTCGAGATCCGCGCCCCACGCCGTCAACCCGTACCCGACTGCCCCGGTCCGGCTGGACAGGGTCAGCCGCTCGAGGACGCCGACCTCCACCAGCTCCCCGAGGCGCTGGGTGAGCACGGACGGCGCGATTCCGGGCAGCGCGGTAGCCAGGTCACCGAACCGGCGTGGCCCGAGTCGCAGCTCCCGCACCACGAGCAACGCCCACCGATCGCCGACCAGATCGAGTGCATGAGCCACCGGGCACGCCTGGCCGTACTTCCGCTGACCCGTCACGCGCGCTCCGATCTCCAGCAGATCCCGACCCCGGGGTTGTCACTTCGAAATTAATAGTATCTGATGACAGCATGGCCCCCCGCCCCTCCGGGAGATGTGGTCACAGGATCAGGGGCACCGCCGCCGGTGCCACCCGCCGACGAGAGGACACCCTCATGTTCGATCTCACGCCCGCCACCGATGAGCTCGCGCGCCTGGTCAGGGGGGTGAGCGACGAGCAGCTCGGCGCTCCGACGCCGTGCCCAGAGCTGACGGTCGGCGAACTTCTCGGGCATGTACACGGTCTGTCCATCGCGTTCCGGGACGCCGCAGCCAAGATCGACGGTCCCACGACCAGGACCGCACCGACGGACAGCACCCCGCAGCTCCCTGCCGACTGGCGTACCGCCATCCCGCAGGCGCTCACCGAACTCGGCGGCGGCTGGCGATCGCCCGCGGCGTGGACCGGGATGACGGCGGCGGGCGGATTGGATCTACCCGGCGAGATCACCGGTGCCATCGCCGGCAACGAAGTCACCATCCACGCCTGGGATCTGGCCGCGGCGACCGATCAGGACTTCCATCCCTGTCCCGTCGCGCTCGAGCACTCCTTCGGCTTCTGCGCCGCGACCCCTGACGGCCAACGCGACGGCGGGCTGTTCGGACCGGTGGTCCAGGTCCCGTCCGACGCACCGCTCCTGGACCGCACGCTCGGCGTCGCGGGCCGGGATCCGCAGTGGGCACCGTCCAGCTGACGCCTGACCCATCTGCGGACACGTTCAGTTCGGCGGCGTCCGCCACACCGACACGTGACTCTCACTGTCTCCGGTGAACGGAGCGCCTGACCAGTCTGCGTGCCGGCTCTCGAGCGTCATGCCGGCGATCTGCGCCATCAGGTCGCACTCGGCAGGCCAGACGTAGCGGTAGCGGTGCACCCCGTACCGCATGGTCCCGTCGGGAGCACGCGTGTAGTGATGGGACGTGCCGTCCTGGGTCGCGGGGTCGTAGGTGTCGAACCCGAGGTGGTCGGCGCCGAGGTGGAAGGGCACGGCCTGCTGACCGGGTGGCAAACGCCGCAGGGCGGGGACACCCAGCTCGATCACGAACCGTCCGCCCGGCGCGAGGTGCCGCGCCGCGTTGCGGAAGCAGGCGACCTGCTCGGCCTGGGTGCGCAGGTTGCCGAGGGTGTTGAACACCAGGTACACCAACGAGAATGCGCCCGGCACGATGGCTGTCGCCATGTCCCCCACCACGACCGGCAGCTCAGCCTTGTGGCACAGCTGGTCGACCATCGGCTGGGACAGTTCGATGCCGCTCACGGCGATCCCCCGTGCGGCCAACGGGATCGCCACCCGGCCGGTACCGATCGCGAACTCGAGCACCGGGCCGTCTCCGGCGAGATCCGCCAGGAACTCGACGGCGGGGTCGAGTACCTCGGGCGCAAACATGAAGGCCGAACTCTCGTCGTACCGTTCGGCAGTCTCGGCACTCCACAGATCGCTGCTGGTCATCCCTGCAGCGTGGCGTGGAGAGCTGGGTGACGCCAGCGGTTTTCCCGTCGGCGAGGACCCGTTCTCGATCCTCCGGAGTCTCGTCGCGCTCGTTCCTCGCTTGCTCCCTGTCCTGAGCGAGGAACGAGTCGAAGGGGACCACCGGAGCTTGGGATCGCGGCGCCTGACCGGCGCCCGTCAGGCGCCGACGGCGAGTGCCCCGGCGAAGCCGACCATGGCCACGCCCATCGCTCCGTCGACGGTTCGCTGCACCCGGCGGCGCCGCAGCGCGGCCGAGGCTCGCACGGCCACCATCACCAGCACCAGCAGATACAGCCCGCCCAGCACCGCCAGGGTGCAGGCATAGGCGATCAGCGACAGCGTGCTCGGGTCGGCGCCGGCGAACTGCGGGAGCACCGCGAGATTGAACGCGAGCACCTTCGGATTGGTGATGTTGCACAGGAACCCGGAGCGCACCGCGCGCCACGGCCGAATCGGGCGCACCGGCCCGCCGTCAGCCTGCGCCAGCGGATCCGTGCGACGGAAGGCCGCGCGCAGCGCGCTGATCCCGAGGAACGTCAGGTAGGCCACACCCACCCACCGGATCGCCTGGAACACCGGTTCGGCGTGCACGATCACTGCGCCGAGCCCGGTCGCCGCCAGCACACCCTGGACGGTGCCGGTCACGGTGATCCCGAGCGTGCACCACAGACCGGCTGCCCGACCGCGAGCAACGGTGGTGCGCAGCGTCAGCACGGTGTCCGGCCCGGGCGCGATGACGATGAGCAGCGCGAACGCCACGAACGACAGGTAGTTGCTCACGTCCGCAAGCGTAGATCCACCGGACCCGCCGTCCAACAGCGACTTCGACACACCAGATCGGTACTTCCGAACCGTCACAGGCCACGTGCGGCTCCCACGTCGGCAGGGCTCAGATCTCGTCCGGAACACCAGCATCCGGCGGATCGATCCCGGTCAGGGACGCGATCACCTCGTCGAGTTCGTCCAGGTTCACCAGCACGTCGCGCGCCTTGGACCCCTGCGACGGTCCGACGATGCCGCGTGTCTCCATCAGGTCCATCAACCGACCGGCCTTCGCGAACCCGACCCGGAGTTTGCGCTGCAGCATGGAGGTCGATCCGAGCTGGGACTCGATCACCTGGGAGACGGCCTGCACGAGCAGGTCGAGGTCGTCGCCGATGTCGGGGTCGACGTCCCTGCCGGGCTCCGTCTTGGCCACGGTCACGTCGTCGCGGTACTCCGGCTGCGCCTGGGTCTTCGTGTATTCGACGACCTCGCTGATCTCCTCGTCCGAGACGTACGCACCCTGGATGCGTACCGGGCGGCCGGCGCCCATCGGCAGGTACAGCCCGTCCCCCATGCCGATCAACTTCTCGGCGCCGGGTTGGTCGAGGATGACGCGACTGTCGGTCAGCGAGCTGGTCGCGAACGACAGCCGTGACGGAACGTTGGTCTTGATCAGACCGGTGACGACGTCGACGGACGGCCGCTGGGTGGCGAGCACCAGGTGGATACCCGCGGCGCGTGCCTTCTGGGTGATCCGGACGATCGCGTCCTCGACGTCGCGCGGGGCGGTCATCATCAGGTCGGCCAGCTCGTCGATGATGCCGAGGATGTAGGGGTACGGCTTGTACTCGCGCAGCGAACCGGGTGGGGTGACGATCCTGCCGTCGCGCACCTTGGTGTTGAAGTCGTCGATGTGCCGCACTCCGTGGGCCAGCATGTCGGAGTAGCGCTGCTCCATCTCCTCGACCAGCCAGGCGAGCGCGGCGGCAGCCTTCTTCGGCTGGGTGATGATGGGCGTCAACAGGTGCGGGATGCCTTCGTATGGCGTCAGCTCGACCATCTTGGGGTCGATGAGCACCATCCGGACCTCGGCCGGCGATGCGCGCTGCAGCAGCGACACGAGCATCGAGTTGACGAAGCTGGACTTGCCCGACCCGGTGGCGCCGGCCACCAGCAGGTGCGGGGTCTTGGCCAGGTTCATCGTGACGAACCCGCCCTCGACGTCCTTGCCGAGACCGATCACCAGCGGGTGGGCATCCTTGCGCGCATCCGGCGCGGCCAGCACGTCGCCGAGGCGGACCATCTCGCGATCGGAGTTGGGCACTTCGATGCCGACCGCGGACTTGCCGGGGATCGGCGCCAACAACCTGACGTTGTCGGTGGCGACGGCATAGGCGATGTTGCGGGTCAATGCGGTGATCTTCTCGACCTTGACGCCGGGGCCGAGCTCGACCTCGTAGCGGGTGACGGTCGGACCCCTGGTGAAGCCGGTGACGGCTGCGTCGACGCTGAACTGCTCGAGCACCTCGTCGATCTTGACGATCATCTCGTCGTTCGCGGCGGACCGCTGCTTCGGGGGTGCGCCGAGCTTGAGGATCGCCGGCGGCGGCAGCTGGTAGTCGCCGTCCAGCACGCTCCCGATCGTGAGCTGGGTCGGACGATCGACGGGTGGTTCGGTGTCCGGTACCGCCGGGCGATCGACCTGCTTCTGTCGCCGACCGGGTCGCTGGATGCGTTCGGTCGGGGCGGTGGGCGCGGCATCGAGCACGGTGGTCGGGTGATCGGCGGCCGATCCCAGCGCAACTGTGTCCCGGGATCGGGCCTCGTCCGGATACGAGTCGCCGGCGTCCTCGCCCGTGGGGTCGGTCGCGACCCGGCGTTTCGCGGATCTGCGCAACTTCGGGGCCGGCCGATCGAGTGCGGCGTCCAGGTCGAGCGTTGCACCGGACAGGTAGGCCTCGTGCCCCGCGCTCTCGTCGATCTCGCCCGCTGCGTCCCGCTCCGACCGCCGGGCGCCGGGCGCACCCAGCCACTGGCGGATCCGGCCCGGCAGCTCCACCAGCGGGATGCCGGTCAGCAGCAGCAGGCCGTAGAGGGTGATCAGCACCAGCACCAGGATGGCGGGAACGGTGGTCACTCCGGCGGTGAGTGGGTGGCCGAGCAACCAGCCCACCGAGCCACCCGCACTCTTGCGCGCATTCACCGAGTCCACGGCTCCGGCGAGCTCGGCCTCGTGACCGACCTGCAGGATCCCGGTGACGCCGAGCGCAATCGCGGTGGTGCCGACCAGCCGAGGGGCGGTACGGCGCGGCCGGTCGTCCCGTGAACGCATCAGCACGACCGCAGGGATCACCAGCAGCACCGGCACGATCAGGGCGACGACCCCGACCCAGACCCGGGCGACGTCGTCGGCGAGCGCTCCCACCGGTCCGGCAGCGCCGAACCAGGAGCCGATCGCGAACACCAGCGCCAGCGCGATCAGACCGAGCGCGACTCCGTCGCGGTGGTGTGCGGCGTTCGGTGACGGTTCACTGCCGGGTGCCAGCGCGCGGACGAGCTTGCCCAACCCCTTGGCCAGCAGCCGCCAGAGGGAGCTGATCCCGCGTCCGAGAGCCCGCATGCTCCTGACGAAGCCCCCGCCACCGGCCGGCTTCCGCTTGACCACCTCGGTGGCGGTCGCCCGGGCCGACGCGCGCGGCCGCGCAGTGCTCGTGGTGCGCTTGCTGCCACTCCCGGAGCGCGGGGTCGCGGTCGTCCGGCTTCCCGATCGTGGGCGCGGGGGGGCGGGAGTCTTGCCAGGCATGATCGTCACGCTATCCCCACAAGTCCCATCCGAACCAGTAGCCACTCCGATGCCCCTGCTGTCCCCCGCTCGGGTGGTGTCTGCCGGGCACACACCGCCGCAGCGCGCCCTGCTCTAGCGTCTGATCCGGCGGCCTCACGCGGCCGTCACCCCGTACCCCCGGAGGCTCCATGCATCCCGTCACGACCCGGCGAGCAGTCAGCCCGGTGTTCGGTCAGCTGTACGTCAGCGCTGCGGTGTTGGCCTTCGCGGCACTGTTCGTCCCGCTGTACGCGTGGGGTGAGCAGGAGACGGTCATGGGATTCGTGGGCGGATCGGCGAGTGACGGCTATCCGCCGCTTTCGAGCATCGTGAACACGTCCTCGATCGACTCCTACTCGCTGTGGCAGGGCATCGTCAGCTACGGGGAGGTCATCGCCCTGCTGGCCACCCTGCTGGTCCTGGGGTACGTGGTGCTGGCGATCATCACCGCCCACCGGCGGCAGTCATTCTGGGCGCCGACTGCTCTGCTGGCGGTGAGCACGCTCGGTCTCGTGATGCTGACGGCCGAACCCGACCGCCCGTCCGGCGCCGTCACCGGGACAGGCCTGGGCATGCTGTGGGGAGCAGTTCTGGTCGTCGTGGTGACGAGCGCCGTGCACCTGTTCTGGGCCACGAGGACCCCCAGCGCCTGATCGTTGCCACTGACGCCCCAATGTGTCAAACACCTGCGGGTTCCGCGGAGCGACCCCTGATTAGGTGGGTGGATGCCCCGAGTAGTTCGGCTCGACTCCGCCCCGCCAGAACTGGCGCGGCGCGTATCCACTTCTGCGTAGCCAGTGCTCGGTGTAGACGATGCGGTCGGGGCTGATGATCGTCAACGGATCGCTCGGTGGCTCTCGGAGCACACGGCCACGCTCGACATGATCGGACTGCCAGCGGAAGGCCTCCCAGTACCCGTCGGCGGTCGGATCGTCGCGCTCGAGCGTCCGGGCGGTGCCGAAGATCTGCGCGCCTCGGCTGCTGGCCTGTCCGACCAGCGGAGCCACGATGCCGGCAGATACTCGCGGGTCCCGTCTGAGGTTTCGGGACTTCACCGAGTCGTTCCAGCTGGTGTAGAAGATCTCCAGACCCAGGTTGTAGTACCGCACTGGTGTCGCTGTCGGGCTTCCGTCCACGTTGACGGTGGCGACGACCGCGATGTTGTGGGTCGAAAGGAGGTTCAGGATCCGCTCCTCCAGTTCAGGACGCGGCAGCTCCCGGTCAGGGGCTGGGCCAGCAAGCCAAGGATTCGTCAGCGGCATCCTGCGATTCTGACAGCGCTCACCGGGTGCATCGCTCGACCGGCCGCCACGACGTGCCGCACGATGGCCGATTCCTGGCCCTGTCGAGGCCTTCTGGACACGGTGATCGAGCAGCGAGGAACGAGCGTGACGAGATCCCGTCGTGCCGCGGCCTGGCCGGCTTCATCACGGTTGGATTGATGCCCGCTCCTGGCAGCGAAGTCGGCACGCAGACGGGTCAGGTCTGCTGCAGGACGCCAGTCGGAACCCTGGGTCACAGCTCCGGAGTGCCCGATCCATCATCACTGTCGGACCCGATCGGTATCTCTTGGTGCATGGGGAACGACCAGTCGGCAGGGGTGGACGAGCTGGAGCGGGAGCTCCAGCAGCTGGCTGCGGCGTGGACAACTCCGCGGGCGCGGGAATGCTTGTACTGCTTCGTGTATCGGATGTTGGAGTTCGGCTGCCGCGGGCTCGTTTTCGCCCAGCGCTACCGCGACCTACGGGCGCCGCGGGCCACCGCGCTGGAGCGCCGACTCGGAGCGCGGGGCGGGTTCTGCGACTGCGAGATCTTCCTGAACTCGGTGGAACCGGTGTCGACGCTCTTGGTTGGTGCGCGTGTGCTGCCACCGGACGAGGACGGGGTGGTGTTCGAGGAACCTGCGGGCTGGCCCGAAGACTTCCCGCGCTGCGAGGAAGTTCGCACCGGGTCCACCCGCGGATGCACGCTGTGGAAGCGGCGGTCCCGGTGGTGAGGCAGGCGGAACAGGTCAGACCGGGAGGCCCTCGGCGTCCACCGGGTCCACCGACAGGACCGCAGCGACCGGCAGCGGTCCGTACAGGTGCGGGAACAGCTCAGCTCCGCCGTGGGTGTTCTCCCGGACGACCGGCGGGTCCAGGCGGACGGTGTCCACGGTCAGCAGCACGACCGGTTCGTCGATCCCCGACCAGAATCGCTGCCACACCCCCGCCCGTTGGGTGGCGTCGCACAGGTGGATGAATCCCTCGTCGGACAACGTCATGCCACGCCCGGAGACCAGGTGTTGGCCGGCCGCGAGCGACCGTTGCCAGTCGGCGGCCGTCGTGTAGTGGTAGACCGGTTCAGGCTCCGGCTCAGACATCCAACACCGTGGGGACGATCATCGGCCGCCGTCCGTACTTGTCGGCGACCCAGCGGCCGACGACCCGGCGCACGGACTGCGCGATCCGGTGCGGATCGGTGATGCCGTCGGCCTCCGTGCGCGACAATTCCGCCTCCACCAGCGGGACCACCGCGTCCAGCGCCTTCGGATCGTCGGAGAAGCCGCGGCCGGACAACGTGGGCGACGCCTTGGCGCGGCCGGTCTGCCGGTCGATCACCACGGTGATGGAGATGAAGCCGCCCTCCCCCAGGATGAGGCGGTCGGACAGCGTGTTCTCGCCGACGTCGCCGACGGCGTTGCCGTCGACATAGACCATGCCGACGTCGACGTGCCCGACGATCTTCGCCCGACGGTTCACGAGGTCGACGACAGTGCCGTTGGGCGCGATCACCACCCGGTCCGTCGGGACCCCGGTGGAAACCGCCAGCTTCGCGTTGGCACGCAGGTGGCGCCATTCCCCGTGGACGGGCATGACGTTGCGCGGCCGGACCGCGTTGTAGAGATACAGCAGCTCCCCCGCCGACGCATGGCCGGAGACGTGCACCTTGGCGACCCCCTGGTGCACGACCGTCACCCCGATCCTGGCGAGTTCGTTGATCACGGTGAACACGCTGGTCTCGTTGCCGGGGATCATCGAGCTGGCCAGGATCACCGTGTCACCCTGCTGGAGGTTCACGCTGCGGTGCTCACCACGCGACATCCTCGACAATGCCGAGAGCGGCTCGCCCTGCGAACCCGTCGAGACCAACATGACCTGGTCCGGCGGCAGATCCAGCACCTTGTCGAGATTGCGGACGAGACCGTCCGGGACGGTGAGCAGGCCGAGTTCCTGCGCGATCTGCATGTTGCGCACCATCGATCGACCGACGAAGGCCACCTTGCGGCCGTACTTGTGCGCGGAGTCCAGCATCTGTTGGACGCGATGGACGTGCGAGGCGAACGACGCGACGATGACCCGCTGCGGTGCGTTGCGGATGTAGTTGTCCATCACCGGGCCGATCTCCCGCTCGGGAGCCACGAACCCGGGCACCTCGGCATTGGTCGAGTCGACGAGGAACAGGTCGACACCCTCGTCGCCGAACCGCGCGAACCCGCCGAGGTCGGTCAGCCGCCCGTCCAGCGGCAACTGGTCGAGCTTGATGTCCCCGGTGTGCAGGACGCTGCCGGCCGCCGTCCTGATGCCGACCGCGAGCGCGTCCGGGATCGAGTGGTTGACGGCGAAGAACTCCAGGTCGAACTTGCCGACGCTGCGGCGTTCCCGTTCGACGACCATCTGCAGGTTGGGCTTGATCCGGTGTTCCTTGCACTTCGCCGCGATCAGGGCGAGGGAGAACTGAGCGCCGATCACGGGGATGTTGCTGCGCAGCCGCAACAGCCACGGCAGCGCCCCGATGTGGTCCTCGTGGCCGTGGGTGATGACAACGGCTTCGATGTCGTCGATGCGGTCCTCGATGTGGCTGAGGTCCGGCAGGATCAGATCGACACCGGGCTGGGCGTCTTCCGGGAACAGCACCCCGCAGTCGACGATGAGCAGTCGCCCGTTGAGCTCGTAGACGGTCATGTTGCGACCGATCTCGCCGATGCCGCCCAACGCGACGATGCGCAGTGCGTCGCGACGGAGCCGCGCGGGCTCCAGACCGGTTCGGTTCGGTGCGGGCATCAGGCGTCCTGTCCATCGGTGAAGAATTCGGCCAAATCGGCTTCGATCAGGTCGCGCTGCTCGGCGGTCGCCGGGATCTGCGGCAACCGGGGACCGCCGACCTCGAACCCGCGCAGCGCCAGCGCGGTCTTGGCAAACACCAGTCCGGCTCCTCCGCCGGTGCGCCCCATCGCCCGATGGACGGGCAGCAGCTTCTCGTGGAAGGTCCGGGCGGCGCGGAAGTCGCCGGCGTTCGCGGCGTCGACCATCGCCTTCACGGTGGGTCCCACGACGTGCGCAACGATCGAGACCACCCCGACCGCGCCGATGCTCATCCACGGCAATGTGACCGGATCGTCGCCCGAGTAGTAGACGAGATCGCTGCCGGCGATCACCCGGGCACCGGCTTCCAGATCACCCTTGGCGTCCTTGACGGCCACGATCCGGGGGTGCTCGGCCAGGGCCAGCAACGTGTCGACGGCGATCGGCACCACCGAGCGGGGCGGGATGTCGTACAGCATGATCGGTAGTCCACAGCCGTCCGCGACAGCTGTGAAGTGCGCGAGCAGACCGGCCTGCTGCGGCCGGGAGTAGTAGGGCGTGACGAGCAGGCCGCCGTGGGCGCCGGCAGCTTCCGCCGCCCGCGCGAGGGTGATCGAGTGTGCGGTGTCGTAGGTGCCGATACCGGACAGGATGGTGGCCCGCTCGCCGACCGCCTCGACGGTGGCACGGATGACGTCCTGCTTCTCGGCGTCGGTCGTGGTGGGCGATTCGCCGGTGGTGCCGTTGACGACCAGTCCGTCACTCCCCTCGTCGACCAACCGCGAGGCCAGCGCACCTACCCGCTCCAGATCGACCGCCCCGTCGGCGGTGAACGGGGTGACCATCGCGGTCAGGGTCGTGCCGAACGGGCGGCCGGGCACGCCGGACGGGCCGGCGACCAGTGCGCCGGAGTCGATACTCATCCACCCAAACTACCGTCGCCCGCCGACACGACGTGCGCCGGTCGTTGTTCGCCTCCCGCGCTCCGGTGAGCGACGATGACCGGATGACGCACCCGACACCGCCTGCCGCGACTGCGGCCGACCCATCCTTTCCGGACCTGCTGGCCGCCGCCGAATCCGCGCTGCCCGCCCTGCTGGGCGCAATCGGCTCGGTGGTCGGTGTCGAGACTCCCAGCGCAGACCTGGCGGCGGTGGCGCACGGCGCCGAGCAGGTGGCGGCGCTGGGTACCGGGATGCTCGGGATCGCCCCCGAAACGCTCACCGTCGACGGCTGCACCCATCTGCGGTGGCGCCTGGGCGGGTCGGGGCCCCGGGTGCTGATCCTGTGCCACCAGGACACGGTCTGGCCGCTCGGCACCCTCGAGCGGCTGCCGTTCGCGATCCGCGACGGAGTGCTCACCGGGCCGGGGTCCTTCGACATGAAGACCGGTCTGGTGATGGCCTTTCATGCGCTCCAGTTGCTCGGTGCAGGCGGGAGCTCGGGCACCGAGGTCCCGGCTGTCACCGTGCTCGTCACCGGCGACGAGGAGATCGGGTCGCCGACGTCCCGAGCGCTCATCGAGCAGGAGGCCAGCACAGCAGCCGCGACCTTCGTCCTGGAAGCCAGCGGAGACGGCGGCCGGATCAAGACCGGTCGCAAGGGGGTGTCGATGTACCAGGTCACAGTGACGGGGCGGGCATCGCACGCCGGGCTGGAGCCGGAGAAGGGCATCAACGCCGGCGTGGAGCTGGCCCGACTGATCCTGCAGATCGAACAGTTCGCCGACCTGGCCGCCGGCACCAGCGTGGTGCCGACCGCGGCCTCGATCGGCACCACCGGCAACACCGTTCCGGCCTCCGCAACGGTGTCGGTCGACTCGCGGGCCTGGACGGTCGACGAGCAGCACCGGGTCGACGCGGCGATGAGGGCCCTGCGCACCGCTCATCCCGAAGCCGCCCTGGAGATCGGCGGCGGGATCAACCGACCGCCGATGGATCCCGCCCAGGCCCAGCCACTGTTCGAGCTGGCCGGTGAGCTCGCCGTGGGTCTGGGTCTGCCTGCGCCGCAGGAGATCTCGGTGGGAGGTGGCTCGGACGGCAACTTCACCGCCGGCGTCGGCTGCCCGACGCTGGACGGTCTCGGCGCAGTCGGCGGTGGCGCCCATGCGGACACCGAACACGTGCTCGTGGCAGAGATCGCAGGTCGGACCGCACTGCTCGCCGCGCTCATCCGCAGTGTCTGTGCCGGTTCTCCGACCCGATGAATCCTGACCGGCAGAACGGGTCTGAGGAAGGGTCCGCCGCGGACGCATCCTCGGCCGCGCGAGTACGGGCCGTCCTGCTGGAGCACCTGCCCGGGTACGAGCCGGTGACCATCACGGTGACCGGGGTCGAGCCCCGGACCGGAAGCGGCGGAGAGCTGGTCGAGGTCGACGGGACGCTGGGGATCAGCCTGCCCACGTCCGCCGGACCCGTTGGGTCGCACCGGTTACGACCGTCCGTCGAGGCAACGTTGCTCCGCTCGTTGGCCGGGCTGCTGGACGTTCCCCTGCCGGTCCCGGTGCTCCAGGACGACGAACAATCGGTACGAGGATTCCGCACGGTGCCGGGACGCCGTCTCGGGGACCTGCCGGATCTCGAACCGCCTGCAGCGCTTCGACTCGCGCGGCGACTGGGTGCCGCGCTGGCCGACCTGCACGGGGTGGACGCCTCCGACACCGGCGCCGACCTGCCCATCGTCGGCGGTCCCGAGTCGTACCGCGCGGCGGCTGCTCGGGTGTGGGCGGCGGTGGGCGGCGCGGTCACCGACGCGGGCCTGCACGCCGCAGTGACGCAGTTCCTGCAGGAGCCGGCTCCGGACCATCCCCCGCACCCATCCCTGTGCCATCTCGATCTCCGTCCGGCAAGCATCCTGCTGGACGAGGACTCGCTGCTCTGCGGGATCCAACACTGGGCGAACGCCGGTGTGGGCGACCCGGCGCGGGATCTCGGATCGGTGCTGCTGTACCTCGGGTCGGCAGGGCTGGGCGCTGCGCTGGACGGCTACCGACGCGCCGGAGCCGTCACCGACGATGATCCGGAGCTGGCGCAGCGCATCGTGTTCCACGCCCGCTGCGCGGCGATCGAGGACGCAGTGCGACACCCCGAGCGGCTGGCCTCTGGGGGGTGGTAGGGCGCACGGAGTGAGCCGAAACCGCCGGCGCGTCACGGGATCTCGACTGCTGCGTCGTTCGATCACGTAGCGGTCGATCACCGAAGCAGCGGCGGTGCTACTTCCGTTTCGCCGCAACCCGTTCCAGTGTCTGCGGGTCGGCGACGAGCTCGACCCTGGACTCGTCACGGCCGAAGATCCAGAGCACGATCTCGGGCGCGGCGCCGTGCAGCTCCAGGGTGCTTTTCCCCGAACGGAGCTCGATCCGCTCACCGTTCGGCAGCACGGCCGTCACTCCGACGCCCAGTGGCTTGGTGATGATCCCGGCGAACTTCGAGCGGAGGATCCGTTCCACCGCCTCGGCGGTCGCGGTCGGCAGCGCGCGGGGCTCCCAACCCGGCGCACCACGGCGCACGTCCTCGTGGTGGACGAAGAACTCGGCCCCGTTGGACAACTCCTCGAGCTTGCCCCAGCCCATCGGATTCCAGCCGGGCGGGCCCGATCGCAGGGTGTCGATCTGCTCGGCCCAGGGACGTGCCTCGATGGCCTCGGTGACCGACTTCCCGTGTCCGCGCAGGAACGGGATCACCTGGCCCAGGGCGGCATCGGGGCGACGCTCGCGGATGATCAGGTGCGACATCAGGTCGCCGGTGTCCCAGCCTTCGCACAATGTCGGGCGCTCCGGCCCGACCTCCGCGAACAGATCCGCAAGTGCCGTTCGTTCGCTGCTCGCCAGTCCCATGATCGTCACGGTACGGGCTTCCGGTGGCAGGGCGGACGGGATCTCGACTCCTGCGTCGCTCGATCACCGTCGGGTGGGTTGCCCGGTCGGCGCCGGGTGGGTTGCCCGGTCGGCGTCGGGTGGGTTGCCCGGTCGGCGTCGGGTGGGTTGCCCGGTCGGCGTCGGGTGGGTTGCCCGGTCGGCGTCGGGTGGGACGCTGCAGGGCCGGGGCGGATCTGCCGATCCGTCGGCCATGCTCTTGGATGGACCCGACGGAACAGGTCGCGGCGCACCGGCGCCCGGACGAGGGAGATCGAGTGACGGCGCGAGCCCTGGTGGTGCAGAACGGTCGCAGCGGCGGTCCGAGGAGGTTCGCGTCCTGGCTCACCGAGCACGACATCGAGTTGGACGTGCGGCATCCGTACCGCGGGGACGAGCTGCCCGGGACGCTCGAGCACGACGCACTGATCATGCTCGGCGGCGGTTACCTGCCCGATGACGACGCCCGGGCACCCTGGCTGGCCCCGGTGCGTGAGCTCGTCGGGGCCGCGCTCGAGTCCGGCACTCCCTACCTGGGGATCTGCCTGGGCGGCCAACTGCTCGCCCACGTCGGTGGCGGCGAGGTGCAGGGTCAGTACGGGACACCGGAGTTCGGCAGCACCGCCCTCACCCTGCGACCGGAAGCGGCGAGCGATGCACTGTTCGCCGGCGTGCCGGACGACTTCACCGCCATCGAGCACCACGTCGACGCCATCACCCGGCTGCCCGCCGGTGCCGTCTGGCTCGCCAGCTCCGAGGCCTGCCCGTACCAGGCGTTCCGGCTGGGCGACTCGGCGTGGGGGCTGCAGTTCCACCCGGAGACCACGCCCGCCCGGATCAACACCTGGAGCCAGGCGTCCCTCGACCGGCACGGGCTCGACCGCGCGGAACTGCATGACGCCGCGGTACGGGACGACGCGCGCGCGGTCGGCATCTGGCAGCAGTTCGCCTCCCGGTTCGCCGCCCGGGTCAGCGGCGCCTGAGCACCGTTCGGCCCGGGCGGCCGCCGAACCTGTCAGCGACCGGTCAGTGCCCCGCCGCCTTCTCCGCGTGGGCACCGGTCAGTGACCGGACCTCCATCTCGGCCCACTTCGCCTTGTCCCACTCGCGCGACGTCAGGGTGCCGACGATCGCGAACAGGAATCCCAGCGGAATGGACACCAGGCCGGGGTTGGCCAACGGGAACCAGTGGAAGTCGATGTCCGGTGATGCCACCAGGCTCGCACGCAGACCGGTCTTGGCGCTGATCGCGCCACCGGACACGTTGGGCCCGAAGATCAGCAGCACGAAGGTGGATGCCAACCCGCCGTAGATCCCCCACGTCGCTCCGCGGGTGTTGAACCGCTTCCAGAACAGCGACAACAGGATCGCCGGCAGGTTCGCGGAGGCCGCGAAGCAGAAGGCGATCGCCACCAGGAAGGCGACGTTCAGCTTCTGCGCCGGGATCGCCAGGGCGATCGACACCGCACCGATGATCACCGCGGCCCACCGACCGACCCGCACTTCGGCAGCATCATTGGTCTTGCCTCGCTTGATGACATTGGCGTAGAAGTCGTGCGCGATCGACGACGACGACGCCAGGGTCAACCCGGCCACCACCGCCAGGATCGTGGCGAAGGCGACCGCCGCGATGATAGCCAGCATCGCCGCCCCGAGCCCCGTCCCGACGCCGCCCAGGGCCTCGGCCAGTTGCGGCGCGGCGGTGTTGCCGCCGGCGCTCTGGGCACTGATCGCGGCCGAGCCGACGAGCGCGGCCGCACCGAAGCCGAGCACCAGGGTCATCAGGTAGAAGACGCCGATCAATCCGATCGCCCACTGCACGGACTTCCGCGCCGTCTTGCTGTCGGGCACGGTGTAGAAGCGGATGAGGATGTGCGGCAGGCCGGCAGTGCCGAGGACGAGTGCAACGCCGAGCGAGACGAAGTCCAGTCGGGAGATCCCGGTGGCTCCGTACTTGACGCCCGGTTGGATGAACGCATCACCCTTGCCGGAGGCGTCGGCGGCGGCACCGAGCAGCGACGAGATGTTGAACCCGAACTTGGCCAGCACCCAGATCGTCATCACCGCGGCGCCGACCATCAGCATCACTGCCTTGACGATCTGCACCCAGGTGGTGCCCTTCATGCCGCCGAACACGACGTAGATGATCATCAGCAGACCGACCAGCACGATGACCAGGTTCTTCGCCGTCGACGAGGTGATGTTGAGCAGCAACGAGACCAACTCGCCGGCGCCGACCATCTGGGCCAGCAAGTAGAAGATCGACACGATCACCGTCGAGAGGGCTGCCGCCGAGCGCACCGGTCGCTGGCGCATCCGGAAGCTCAGCACGTCGGCCATCGTGAATTTGCCGGTGTTACGCATCAGTTCTGCAACGAGCAGCAACGCGAGCAACCAGGCCACCAGGAAACCGATGGAGTAGAGGAAACCGTCGTAGCCGTTCAACGCGATGAGACCCGCGATACCGAGGAACGATGCGGCCGACATGTAGTCGCCGCCGATCGCGAGACCGTTCTGCATGCCGGTGAACTGGCGGCCACCGGCGTAGAAGTCGGCAGCCGTGCGGTTCTGCCGGCTGGCCCAGATGGTGATGCCGAGGGTGATCGCGACGAACACGGCGAACAACGTGATCGTCAGGACCTGGTGGTTGCCGCCGGTGGCCGCCGCTGCTGCGGCGATCTCGGGCGCTGCGGTCGTGCTCATCGTCCTGCTCCCTCGATCTGGGCGCGGAGTTCGTCAGCGAGCGGATCCATCTTCCGGCCGGCGTACCGCGAGTACAGGATGGCAATGGCGAACGTGGTGATGAACTGCAGCAGCCCCAACACGAATCCGAGGTTGACGTTGCCGAACACCTTCGTGCCCATGAAGTCGTGGGCGTAGTCGGCGAGCAGCACGTACAGCAGGTACCAGGCCAGGAAGGCTGCCGTCATCGGGAAGGCGAAGCCGCGCACGGCCTTCCGCAGCCGAGCGAACTCGGGCGAAGCCTGCAGCGCTTCCCAGTCAGGCGTGTCGGGGGGCACCGTGTCCGCCGATGGGTGTTTGTCGAGGGGGGTGGCCATCTGGTCCTCCGGTGGACAGGCTGCACATCGCCCCGGCGGCGATGTGACGTGCACGACACTCATCCGAGTGATGCGAACCTAGACCCATCCTCTGGATCGCGCCAGACCGACGCGCGGCACGCGGAGCGCTGTCCGGTCAGGCGTTCCCGGTGAACGGCGACGCCGCGGTGCGCGATCCGTCCGGCAGGGTGCTGATCCTGAAGTCTCCGTACAGGTGCGGAGCAAGCTTCGTGAGCACCTCCAGGACAGCCACCGCGATGGCGCGGATCTCCCGGTCGGCGGCATCGGTGGCGCGCACGGCGATCACGTGCCGCCAGGCGCGATGGTTGGCGGTGACCACCAGATCCGTGGCCGACGCCCGGGGCAGCAGAGCGGCGGCCGCCTGGCGGGCCTGCTTGTGCGCGAGATCCGCTGTCTGCGCGCCGCGGGTAGGCCCGGTCGCCCGATCTGCCTCGCCACCCAGGGCAGCGAACAGCTCGTCATGGGCCACCGCGAGCGCATCGATCGCTTCGCCGAACCGCAGGTGCAGCACGGGATCCGCGGCGATCTCGGGCGGCTCCACCACGTCCCGGACCGGGGTCCGCGGTGAGAGCTGGGAGATCGACAGGTGCCGATGCCGCAGCAGCTCACCGGCCGCTGCCTGCGAGACGTGTTGGACGTACAGGGTCGCGCTCGCATGCTCGAGCGCAGCCAGATGCCCGACGGAGATCAGGTGCTCGAGGAAGTCGCCGGTGTCAGCGGTCTCCGACCGTGGACGGTCGAACGAGCGATAGATCGACCGGCCGGCGAACTCGATCAGCGCTTGACCGTCCGTGTGTGCATGATCGAACCGAACATGCTGGGGTGCAACGAATCCGGAGGAACCGATCAACGTGACCCGCAGTGCAGTACTCATCCAGGGAAGCCGGTGCCGAGAGCTCTGCCGGGCAGTGTGCTGACAGGCGATGGACGGTGGAGCGGAGGGCGGCTGAGCACAGCGTGATCGTAAGCGTCCGATGCTTCATCACTCCTGACGCCACTCTGGTGTCGCACTGACTCTTGCATGACGCCACTTCCGCTGCCATGATGACGTCATGGACCTCAGCCCGTACGTCGAATCCGTCCGTCGCGACCTCCTGCAAGCAGCCGCACTGGGCGATGAGAACACCCATCGCACTGCGACAGCACTCGCAGCCGCCGTGGAACCCAGCATCCGGCTCGCCATGATGAACGCGTTGGCCCAGATGGCCGGCGAGATCACCGGCGAACTCCAGTCGTCCGGGGACGTCACGGTCGACGTCCGCCTGGAGGGCAACGAGGTGAAGGTCTCCGTCAGTCGACCGGTGGATCGCGAATCCGAGACCGACCGCGCCGGGTCCGCCCCGGACACCGAGGGCGGCTGGGGACAGGCCATGAAGGATGCCGGGTCAGAGCTCTCCCGCACCACGGTGCGACTTTTCCAGGATCTCAAGAACCAGGCCGAGTCTGCCGCCTCCGACCAGGGTGTCTCGCTCAACACCTACATCTCGCGTGCGGTGTCCGAATCCGTCAAGGGTGGCGACAAGTCCAAGCAGCCCCGTCGCCCGGGTAACGGCCGCTCCAGCAGCGGCTGGATCCGGACCTGACACTCCGTCGCACCCGTCGGCGCCCGCTCGCCGAGATTCCCCGGCCCCCCTCGGGCCGCCCGCTCGATCCGGAACACCCCGTCCCCGCCCTGTCGAAACCCTCCTGGGAGAAGCGTCATGCACACCTACCTCACCCCCGACCCGGTCATCGTCGAGATCCGCAATGCCGCCGGTCACGTGACCGTCGACCTGACCGAGTCCGTCACCACCTCCACCGTCACCGTCGAGCAGATCCCCGGGGCCGGTGGCCTGCTGGGTGACCTGGTCGCCGGGTTCCGTCGTGACTCCAGCCGCGCGGATGTCGGCCGCAGCGGTCACGACCCGGTGGACGACGTCCGCGTCGATCTGCGCATGGTCGACTCCGGAGGAGGCGTCCTCATCGTGGACACCGACCCGGCCCGATCCGGCTGGAAGACCAGCTTCGCCGTCACCGTCACCGCTCCGCTGGGATCCGGGGTCCGGGTGCAGGCACAGTCCGCCGATGTGCGGATCGATGGTCGCGCCGACCGACTCGACGTCCGCTCGGCCTCCGGCGACGTCACCGTGGGCACCATCGAACGCGGCTCGCTCGTGCAGACCGCGTCCGGCAGCATCCGGGTCGGCGAGCACGGTGCGGACGCCGAGTTCCGGACCGCCTCGGGCGACGTCACCATCGGCCGCTCCGGAGGGTCGGTCAGCGTGCACGCCACTTCGGGAGATGTCCGGGTGGCAGAACCATTGTCGGATGTCTTCGTCCGCAACGTCTCCGGTGATGTCGAGATCGGTTCGTTTCTCGACGGCGTGATCGAGGCGACCTCCGTCTCCGGCGATGTCAGCATCGGCCTTCTTCCCGGCGCGCTGGCGAAGATCGATCTGCGCACAGTGTCCGGCGGGGTGCGCAACGACTTCGAGGTCGAGTCCGACCAGCCCGACCCGGCGGCCGGAGATGCCGCAGATCCGCAGCGCCGGATCTCGCTGACCTGTCGCACCACCTCCGGGGACATCCGACTGCGCCGGATCGCGACCGGCTCCGCGTGGGTCACGAGCTGACGGCAGACCCTTGTAGGTTCAGTTGATGCATCCACGGCCGCCCGATCCCGTCGCCGAACCGGATGCGGCCGACCGGCTGATCCTCGACCACGCCCGTGAACTGCTCGGCAGCGTCGGGTCCGTTGCCGTGATCGGGGATCCGGTGACGGACCTGGTGCTGGGCCTGGACGGGCAGCGGGAGGTGCGGGTCCACCAGGACCTGCTGCGGGACGAGCGTGACCTTGCTGTCCGGTGCGAGCATCTCGGCATCGACGGCGTGACCGCGCACCCACTGGGTCCGACGCTGGTCGACGGAGTCGAGCTGGTCCTGCTCCGCTTGCCGAAGAGTCTGGACCGGCTGCGCGACGTCGCCGGTCTGATCGCCGCCCACGCTGCGCCCGGCGTGGTGGTCGTCGCCGGGGGTCGGATCAAGCACATGACGACGGCGATGAACGACGTACTGCGGGAGTTCTTCGGCCGGGTCGACGTCACCCATGCCCGTCAGAAGTCGAGGGCGCTGATCGCGACCGGCCCGCACGACGGTGCAGATCCATTGCCGCGCAGCAGGATCCACCCACTGCCAGGGATCGGTGACGTCACCGTCTGCGCGATGGGCGGCGTGTTCGCCGGTACCGGCATCGACATCGGTACCCGGTTCCTGCTGGAGAACCTGCCGGAGCGGATCGAGGGCGACGGCATGGTCGACCTGGGGTGCGGCAGCGGCGTGGTCGCCGCCGTCCTGGCACTGCAGCATCCGGACCGAACCGTGATTGCCTGCGACCAGTCGGCGGCCGCGACGCGGTCCACCCTGGCCACCGCAGCAGCGAACGATGTGCTCGACCGGATGGACGTCCGACGCGATGACGCGTTGTCGTTGCTGGCGGACGACAGCGTGTCGTTCGTCGCGCTGAACCCACCGTTCCACGAGGGGTCCAGCGTCGACGAACAGATCGCGCCTCGGCTCTTCGCCGACGCCGCACGAGCGCTGCGCCCTGGCGGCGAGCTGTGGACGGTGTGGAACTCCCACCTGGACAACCGCGCGCAGCTGGACCGACTGGTGGGATCGACCAGGCAGGTCGCCCGCAACGCGAAGTTCACCATCACCTCGTCCCGGGCCCGCCCCGGGAAGTGAACCCCGCGGCAGCCAACCGGCGTTCCTGCAGGATCGCCTGCCCGGGCAGGTCCTGCTGCCGCTCGGCCGGTGGGTGATCACGCCAGCAGGGCCGCTCCCCCGCGTCGTCGATCCGCCGCCGGACCACCTGGGCCGACGCCGGCCACCCCACCGAAGTAGGGTCGCTGTTCCGGCCACTGGAACACCGGCAGACCGGCATCCTGCAGGGCCGGCAGCACGGACGGATCGACACCCGGTTCCAGGTGGACGAGATCGGCGGCGGCAGACAGCCGGGGCGCGGCCACCGCGGACGGCAGCTCGCGATCCTCCAGCAGCACCCCACTCAGGACCTGCACCAGGGCGTGCCGGATCCGCGATCCACCGGCGGCGCCGAGCACCATCATCAGGGCCCCGTCCGGATCCGTGACCACGAGCGGAGTCATCATCGACCCCATACGTTGTCCGGGTACGAGTTCCCCCCGCAACAGTTCCCCTTCACCGAGCATTGAGTTGGCGTGCACCCCGCCCACCCAGATCCCGCTGCCGAGCCCGAGTGAATGTGTTGCAGCGCAGGCATTGCCCTGTGCGTCGACGGCAGCGACGGAGGTGGTCTCGGAGCGGACCGCCGGCCCGCGCAGGGCCTCGACGAGTGCGAGGCTGCGGTGCGGTTCGCCGGCTGTCACGCGCGATGCGTCGAGTCGTCCGATGGTCGCAGCGAGTCCGTCGAGATCGTCGGTCCGGCACCGGACCCGGCCGGTACCCATCTGCACCGAAGCCGTCGGCAGCTCGCGCACCCGGTAGGCGGCGAGGTCCTCCATCGACAGTGCGCCACCGTCAGCCTGGACTTCGCGCACGAGCGTCTCGGCGAACTCGCCGTCCATCAGAGCCGCAACACCCTGCTCGCGATACCGCGCCAGGGTGTCCGCGAGGCCCGGATGCAGCAGCGTCTCACCGGTGCCCAGCAGCCGACCGGTCGCGAGGTCCGAGTACGCCGCGATGCCGTCGCCGAGCAGCATCGCCGGGGCGACCTCGACCAGCATCGACGCGTGCTGGGCGGGAAACTGGGTGCCGTTCGCGGCGAGCTTCTCCGCAGGAGCAACCACGGACGCCCACTCGAGTCGACCGGCACGCCGGTGCAGCTCCGCCACGCCGGACGGAGTTCCTGGCACGGCGACCGTGGATCCCCCGACCTCGTAGGGCACCGCGATTCCCCCGAAGGCGACCTCGATGGCACGCCCAGGCTGCCGCGCCGCGCCACCCAGTCCGGGCACGGCGACGAAGAAGTCCAGGCAGCTGACCTCGCGGGAGTCCGCGTCGTAGAGGGTCGCGAACCCACCCCCACCGAGCCCGGAGAAGATGGTCTCCGCAACGGAACCGGCCAGGATCATCGCTCCCACGGCATCGGCCGCGCTACCACCTGCCCGGAGGACCTCTCGGCCTGCCTCGGCGGTGGCCGGATGCCCGGCGGCGACGCCGGGCAGCAGGGGGGCCGAGGCTGATCTGCTCACCCGGAGAGCGTACGGACCACCCCCTGCAACCGCCGGGCCAGGTCGCCGCGATCCTTGACCACGATCCGCGGCAGGCCGAGCCAGCGCGCCATCTCGGCCAGTTCGACGACGGCGGCCTCGCAGGCCACCTGCGGGTCGGCGCCCGGCTCACACCAGCTGGCCTGCACCAGCAGCGTGCCGTCGGCGCGGTCCGCCTTGAGATCGAATCGCCCGACGAACTCGTCGCCGACCAGCAGCGGGAAGACGTAGTAGCCGTACTTCCGCAGCGGTTCCGGGGTGTAGATCTCGATCCGGTAGTGCAGCCCGAACAACCGCTCGGTGCGCGGTCTGTGCCAGATCAGCGGATCGAACGGACACAGTAGAGCGCGGCCGTCGACCTTGCGCGGCATGGCTGCCTCGGCATCGAGGTAGACCCGATCCTTCCAGCCGCTGACGGCAACGGGCAGCACCGTGCCCGACTCGATGAGATCGGCCAACGCTCGCTGGGTGTCGGCGACCCCCAGCCGGTAGTAGTCGGCGATGTCACCGGCGGTCCCGATACCGTGGTGCCGGATCGCCCTTTGCACCAGTGTCCGCCTGGCGTCGTCCGGCTCCGGTGCCGCCAGCTCTCTGATGTGCTGCGGGACAACGCGTTCGCGCAGGTCGTACAGCCGCTCGAAGGAGCGACGTCCGGCCACCGAGGTGACGCCGCTCAGGAACAAGTACTCACTGATGCGCTTCGTGGCTGACCACTCCCACCATCCCGGTCGCCCGCGTCCCGGGGCGTCGAGCACCTTCTCGATGCCACCGGCGGAGATCGGTCCCTGCTCGTCGATGACCTCGACGATGCGTTCCAGCAGGCCCGGGTTGGCGTCGATGAGATCGCGCGGCCGCCACCGCTCCCGCATCGCCTGCTGACGGAAGCGCAGCGCGGGTTCCAGATCCAGCTCCACGAGCGAGGCGACATGCGCCCACGACTCGAGCAGGACACGGTCCTTGTTCCGCTTCGGCCAGGCGATGTCGTCCAGCAGCTCGGGGCGGTAGGCGCCCAGTCGACTGAAGGCCGGCAGATAGTGCGCGCGGGCCAGCACGTTGACGGAGTCGATCTGCAGTACGCCGATCCGGTCGACGAGCTTGGCGAAGGTCCCGCGATGCGGCGACGTCCCCGTGCGTCGACGGTGCAGACCCTGGGCCGCGATCGCCGTGCGCCGCGCCTGGGCAGCGGTGATGGTCAGGGCAGGAGGCGCGGCAGCAGTCGAAGGACTCACCCATTGATCCTGTCAGGCACCACCGACACCGCCCGGGTGGCGAGCCGGGGGCGTCCTCAGCCCGCCGGCGCGCCGAGCCGACGGACCGCGACCTCGGCCAGCAGCGCTGCGGCGTCCGGCACCACGACATCGTCGAAATCGGCGATCGGCGAGTGGTTGTCCGCGGCTTCCGCCGGGTCGCCCACACACGCGGAGACGAAGATGTAGGCGCTGGGCACCTGTTCCGCGACGAAGGAGAAGTCCTCGGATCCGGCCTCGGGGAACGGCATCTCGACGTACCGCTCGGCTCCGAACAGATCGAGGACGGCGTCTCGGAGCACTGCGTACTCGGCCTCGTCGTTCACGGTCACCGGGTACTCCCGGTGGTAGTCGACGGCGGCGGTCATCGCGTGGGCGGCCGCGGTGCCCTCGGCGACCCGGATGATCTCCTGCTGCACCTTGTCGCGGTGCGCTGCGGAGAACGAGCGGACCGTGAGGTCGATGGTGGCGGTGTCCGGAATGATGTTCTCCTTGGTACCGGCCGCGATCTTGCCCGCCGTGACGACCACCGGGTCGAAGGCGTCGAACCGCCGGGTGACCATGCTCTGCAGTCCGAGCACGATCGCGCAGGCCACCGGGACCGGGTCGAGGGCCGTGTGCGGGGCGGATCCGTGCCCACCCTTGCCGCGCACCGTGATGAAGCACTTGTCCGCGGCCGCCATCAGCGGGCCGGGCCGTCCGAACCAGACGCCGACCGGGTGCTGGGCGGACGTGACGTGCAACGCGAAGGCAGCATCGACCCGACGGCCGGCCACGTCCAGCAGTCCTTCGTCGATCATCGGGGCGGCTCCGCCGGGTCCTTCTTCGCCCGGCTGGAACATGAACACCACGTCGCCCGGCAGCTCGGCGCGGCGCTCGTGCAGGATGCGTGCGGCGCCGACGAGGCCGGCGACGTGCAGGTCGTGGCCGCAGGCGTGCATGGCGCCGTTGGTGGAGGCGAACGGGTGCCCGGTCCGCTCGTCGACCGGCAGCGCGTCCATGTCCCCGCGCAACAGGACGACCGGCGCATTCTCGGAGCGGGCGCCGCCGCGGAGCACCGCGACCACCGAGCTCAGATGACGCCCGAGGGTGACCTCCAGGTCGAGGCCCTGCAACGCCGTCAGGATGCGTTGTTGGGTGCGTGGCAGGTCGAGCGCGATCTCCGGATCGGCGTGGATCTCCCGCCGTAGGGCGATCAGGTCGTCCTTCATGGTCGCGGCGAGGGCGAGCGAGCTGGCGGTGGGCTGCTGGTCGGAAGTCACCCGCTGACGGTAGCGGCCCGAGCGAGCAAAGCATCGGGTGGTCGAGCGACGCCCCCACCGGTGGTCGAGCGAGGGAGGAGCCGAGACCTGGTGGGCCGGATGAAGGATGCGCACCCCAGCAGTGCATGATCGTTCGAACGCCCGGAATGCGCACTGTCCGTGCACGATCGCACATGATCGCGCACCCAGCGAGCACCTTCCGGACGCGATCGAGCCGGCAGCCTGGAGAGGGACGCGATGGGACCGCACGACCGTTGGACGGCGCTGCTGGACATCCTTGGCCGCGATGGCCGCCTCGACGTCGGTGAGGCCGCCGGCGAACTGAACGTCTCCGCGGCCACGATCCGCCGTGACCTCGACCATCTCGCCGGTCAGCAGCTGCTCACCAGGACCAGAGGTGGTGCCGCGCAGGCGAGCGTCGCCTACGACCTACCGCTGCGGTACAAGAGCGGCCGCAACATCGAGCAGAAGGCCCGGATCGGTGCCGCCACCGTTGCCCTGATCCGGCCTGGTTCGGTGGTGGCGATCAACGGCGGGACCACGACGTCCGAGGTGGCGCGTGCGCTGGTGACGGTGCCTGCCACGCCCTCGATGGACGCCGGTGGGCAGGTGTTCACCGTCGTCACCAACGCGCTCAACATCGCCAACGATCTCGCCGTCCGCCGGACGATCAAGCTGGTCGTCACCGGCGGCGTCGCACGTCCCAGCAGTTATGAGCTGATCGGGCCCCTCGCGGAACCGGGTCTGTCGAAGCTGCACCTCGACTACACCGTGTTGGGCGTGGACGGTTTCGACCTGACGGTCGGCGCCACCGCGCACCACGAGGGCGAGGCCGCAGTCAACGCGATGATGGTCGCCCAGGCGTCCTCGGTGATCGTCGTCGCCGATGCGACCAAGCTCGGCGAACGTTCCTTCGCGGTGATCTGCGCGGCCTCGGAGGTCACCACCCTGGTGACGGACGACGCGGCCGACCCGAAGATCGTCGACGCCTTCCGTGAGGCGGGCGTCGAGGTCATCCTCGCCTGAAACGTCACCTGCGCCGGTGATCGAGCGAGCCGACGATGACCGAGCGACGCCGGAGTCGAGATGCCCTGCCCGACGACCCCGTTCAGCGGTCGACGACCATCGCGCGGCTGAGGATCGAGCGCACAGCATTCGGAAACAACGGCAACGGCTCCTCTACGTCGTCGTACGGTCGCCACATCACGGGCACCGCGCTGCCGTCGCTCTCGGTGAGAGTTGCGCCGGACGCCGCTGGCTGAGGATCGAGTCGACCGGTGTGGACGAACACCACTTCATGCCCGAGCACGCCGTCGATCCGGAAGATGTTTTCCACGGTGGCGAGCAGCTCGAGGTCATGGATCGTCGCGCCGAGCTCCTCGTCGACCTCCCGGATGATCGCATCGCGATGGGTCTCCCCGAGCTCGACCCCGCCACCGATCAGGCGGTGATACCCGGCCGGGTGCTCTGCCGTCGGCAAGTTCAGGCTGACGGCGTGGGCGCTCCGGTCGTCATTCGGCGCGATGAGCAGGGCTTTGACGCGGATGAAAGATCTGTCAACCGGCACCGGTCCGCTCATGTCGACAGGCCGCCGAACAGGTCGGCGGCCTTCTTCCGATGCCCCCACCAGTCGGTGGCGAGCGGCACGGCGATGAGGACGACCCACAGCGTGACCACACCCCGGTCCCAGCCCACGAACCAGACGAGGAGCGCCAACCCCACCACCCCGGAGGTACCGAGCACCGGCAACGGACATGCCTTCGGAGGTGGGCGACCTGACCGCGACCGCATCATGCACAGAATCTATCCGTGCTCGACGACTGGATCGCAGAACGAACCTGAGGGTTCATCCGATCGAGTGTGGTGTTGACTCGAGTCCATGAGCGTCATACCCGCTGCGCCGCAACCAGGTCCGGATGCGCGGTCCCTCACCCCCGTCGAACAGCGGGTGCTGGGAGCGTTGATGGAGAAGCAGCAGACGGTTCCGGCGAGCTATCCGCTGTCGATGGCTGCGCTGCGGGCGGCGTGCAACCAGACGTCCAGCCGGGAGCCGCTCACCGACCTCGACGAGCAGACCATCCACCGGACGCTGGCTGACCTGCGGTCCCGTGAGCTCGTGCGTTTCGTGCACACCGGCACCGGCTCCCGCACAGTGCGCTTCCACCAGCGGCTCACCGAGTTCCTCGCCCTGAACGAGCCGTCGACGGCATTGCTGACGGTGTTGTTGTTGCGCGGACCGCAACCCGCGGGGCAGCTGTTCACCCGCACCGAGCGGCTGCACCCGTTCGCGGACCGCGAAGCCGTCGAGAAGTTGCTGACGGAGCTTGCCGCGCTGAGTGAGCCGTGGATCGTGCAGCTCCAGCACCAACCCGGCCAGCGGGACCCACGCTGGGCGCACACGCTCGGACCGGTGGACGAGGCCACGCCGATCCCGACGGCGCAGCCGACCGATCGTGATGCCGTGCTCGAAGGCGGCGCCGATCTACGGGATGCGCAGGTGCGCACCGGCTACGACGCGATGGCCAGTGGATACACGCAGGCGCTGCACGACGAGCTCGCCGGCAAACCGTTCGATCGCTGGGTGCTCGACAGGGTCGATGAGATCGCTCCAGCGGGACCGGTGCTCGACGTCGGCTGCGGGCCCGGGCAGGTGGCGGCGTACTTGGCCGGTCGTGGACGAGCGGCCACGGGCATCGATCTGTCGCCGGCGATGATCGAGGAAGCACGAAGTCTGCACCCGGAACTCGACTTGCAGGTGGGCGACCTGCGGGGCCTGCTCAAGCCTCGCGATGCGGCCGGGTGGTCGGCCGTCGCCGCCTGGTACGCCCTGGTGCACCTTGCCGGTTCCGAACTTGGGGAGGCGGTGCGCGAGTTCGCCCGGGTGCTGGTGCCCGGCGGGGTCGTGGCGATCGCACTGCACATCGGCGACGAGGTCCGACACGTCACCGAACTGTTCGGAGCCGAGGTCGATCTGCACTTCGTGCTGCACGACCGCCATGAGGTGCTCACGGCTGCGACCGCAGCGGGACTGGTCGATGTGCAGTGGTACCTGCGCAGCCCCGATCCTGCAGTGGAGGTGGAGACCGAGCGGCTCTACCTGGTGGGTCGTGCACCTGTCTGATGCCGGGATCGCTCGGGGTGGATGTCCGGCCCGATTCAGACTGGGGCCACGCCGTCGGTCGTGCCGAGCCGGCGGCCGCCCTCGGACGCGCGTCGAGTGCCCGCGAAATCAGGGTGTGACTTCCGGGTCACGAGGCGTAGCTTTCGGCGTGGAGGTGGGCAGAGTGCGGATCCTGGCAGCGACGACAGCGGGCGCCGGTCACTTTGCCGGGTTGTTGCCCTTCGCCCGCGCGAGCGCCGAAGTCGGCCATGAGGTGCGTGTCGCCGCACCCCGATCGTTCGCGGCCGCGGTGCGACAGGCGGGCTTCGTCCACGAGGTACTGGACGAGCCCGACCCAGCCGCCATGGGTGCGACCTTCGGCCGCATTCCGTCGCTCTCGATGCGCGAGGCAGACGAGCTGGTCGTCCAGGACGTCTTCGGTCGACTGGACCTGCAGGCGGCGCTACCCCGGATGCGGGAGATTCTGGACAGATGGTCACCCGATGTGGTGCTCCGCGAGCCGGCCGAACTCGCCTCGTACGTTGCAGCGCAAGAACGCGACATACCCCACGTGCAGACCAACATCGGTCTGAGCAGCGTCGACGATCTCCTGCTCCCGCTCCTGGAGGCGCCCTTGGCCGAGGTGGGAACCGACACCGCAGGTCTGCTGACCGCGCAGCGCTGGACAGTCACGCCACCAACCTTCGATCAGGCCTCTCTCCTGGCCCGCGGGTCCCTGACGCACGCCCGAGACACCGCTGACACCCGGACCGCCCGACCACTCCCGGACTGGTGGCCGGGTCATGACGGCCCGATCGTCTATCTGACATTCGGCAGCGTCGCGGCCTCCGTCGGCTACTTTCCGACGTTCTACGGCGGTGCGGTCGATCAGCTGCACGAGCTCCCCGTGCGGGTGTTGCTCACCATCGGCGAGGCCGGCGATGCTGCCGCTCTCGGAGCAGTACCGGCGAACGTGCATGTCGAGCGGTGGTGGCCCCAGGAGGACGTACTGGCGAACGCGGCCCTCCTCATCAGTCACGGCGGGTTCGGTACGACGCAGGCAGCGCTGGTGACGGCCGTACCGCAGATCGTGATCCCCTTGTTCTCCTTCGATCAGTTCGCCAATGCTGAACGCGTCGAAGCGACGGGACTGGGGGTCGCACTGGTTGACCGAGGTGCCCGCGAACAACGGGCCGGCGACCTCGTCCCCCACGGGCCGCGGGCTGTCGGAAGACTCGCCGCGGCCGTGACCACCGTGCTCCGCGACGAGGCAGCACGTGCCGCCTGCGGACGGCTGGCGGCCGAGGTCGAGGCGTTACCGCCGGCCACCGAGTGCTTGGTCGCACTCGCAGCAACAATGTGACGTCTCAGCTGGTCTGGTGGACGTGCAGTGGCCACTGCGCAGTCCCGACCTGTGATGGAGATGGAGACCGTCGACGGCAAGGGACGAGCACGTCGGGTCGCGGTTGTCGTGGCCGGGGAGCAGTGAGCCGAGGCCCGCTGGGATGGCGAGGAGGCGGCCCTCGATGCGCGTTTCGGCAGAACGTCGTGCGGATTCGGCGATCGAGCGCCATCTTCTGGTCAGACGCTCGGCGCCACTGTCGCAGAGTGGCCACGCGTCCGGCAATTCCGTAATGGCCCTTGCAGCTCTGCCGAACCGGGAGCCACTTTCCGACACCGAACGTCAGGAGGCGGGATCTCGACTCGTCCCTCGCTCGATCAGCGCGGGCGGGGCCGCTCGATCAGCGTGGGGTGACGCGCGGGATCTCGACTCGCTGCGCTCGCTCGATCAGCGGCAGGTCAGTCGAGGCCGAGCAGCGGCTCGAGGCCGTGGGTGAGGCCGGGGCGCAGCGGCGCCTGCCGCAGGGCGAGCAGCACCCCGGGCATGAATGAGGCGCGGTGCAGGGAGTCGTGGCGGATGGTCATCAGTTCGCCTTCGCCGCCGAGCAGAACCTCCTGGTGCGCAACGAGTCCGGGCAGCCGGATCGAATGCACGTGCACGCCGTCGACCACTCCCCCGCGCGCACCGCTCGGATCGCTGACCGTCGCGTCGGGCATCGCAGCCGAACCGGCAGCCGCACGTGCTGCGCCGATCCCCCGCGCTGTCGCGGCGGCGGTCCCGGACGGCGCATCTGCTTTGCCTGCATGGTGCAGCTCCACGACCTCGACGCCGGCGAAGAACGGCGCAGCCTGGCGGGCGAATCGCATCGCCAGCACCGCGCCGATGGCGAAGTTCGGTACCACCACCACCCCGACCGTCGGCGCGTCACCGAGCAACCCGGAGATCTCGGCGAGCCGATCAGCATCGATCCCCGATGTCCCGATCACCAGGTGGATCCCGGCATCGATGCAGAACCGCGTCGTCTGCATCACCGCGTCAGGACGGGTCAGGTCCACCGCCACGGCAGCTCCGGACGCCACCAGCAGGTCCAGGGAGTCCCCGGATCCCAGGCGTGCCACCAGGTCCAGGTCATCAGCGGCGTCCACTGCGGCGCAGGCCTCGATGCCCATCCGACCCGCGGCGCCGATCACTGCGACCCGCGGCCGCTCCGTCATTCCGAGCGTCATGCCGACATGCTCGCACGAGCCTGCAACGGCGTCAGCAGATCGCCGACGGAGCCAGGCAGGTCCCGCACGCCGGCATAGGGTCCGACCACCGCGGCGCTCATCGGCCCGTCCAGGACGGTGCGGGCGACGTCCCACACGTCATCGACGGTCACCGCGGCCAGCGCAGCCAACTCGTCGTCGACGGTGGTGAACTTGGTGCGCACCAGCACGTTCCGACCGATCCGGCTCATCCGGGATTCGGTGTCCTCCAGGCTCAGCGCCATCGAACCCGCCAGCTGACCCCGGGCCCGCCGCACCTCCTCCTCGGTGAACCCGTCCTGCACTGCAGATCGCCACTCGCGGGCGATCAGGGTGGCAACGGTCTCCAGGTTGGACGGAGCGCACCCGGCATAGACGGCGAACGAGCCGATGTCGGTGAACGACTGCGCAGTTGCGTAGCAGCTGTAGGCGAGGCCGTTCTCCTCACGGATGGTCCGGAACAGCCGGGACGACATCCCGCCGCCGAGCACGGTGCTGAGCACGGCCATCGCATGCCGACGCGGGTCGTCCCGTCGGAAGCCGGCAGAGCCGACCATCAGATGTGCCTGTTCGGTGTCGCGGGTGGCGACCCGGATCTGCTGGTCCGGACGGCCGGCGCCGCGTAACACCCGCGCGGGCCGGGGTGATGCGTCACCGGAGAGCCGCGACGCGAAGTTCCGCTTGACCCAGCGGACCACGTCGGCATGATCGACATCGCCGGCGACGGCCACGACCATCCGGTCGGGCGTGTAGCGACGGCGGTAGTAGCCGGCGACCTGACTCCGGGTCATCGCCTCGATCGAGCGAGGAGTCCCGATCACCGGACCGGCCACCGGGTGACCGGCGAAGATGCCTTCGGCGAACGTGTCGGCCAGGGTGTCCTCGGGATCATCGTCGCGCATGGCGATCTCCTCGAGGATCACGCTGCGCTCCACCTCGACGTCCGCGGCCGCGATCACCGCGTCCAGCACGACATCGCTGACGACATCGATCGCGAACTCGGCCTGCTCGGCCAGCACGTGCGTGTAGTAGCAGGTGTACTCGTGCGCCGTGAAGGCGTTGAACTCGCCACCGACTGCGTCCATCGACGCGGCAATCTCACGCCCCGTGCGGTGCCGTGTTCCCTTGAACAGCAGGTGTTCCAGGAAGTGCGAGGAGCCGGCCAGCGTCGAGGCCTCGTCGATGGAGCCGACCCCCACCCAGATCCCTACCGACACCGAACGCGAGGAAGCGACCTCCTCGGTCACCACCCGGAGTCCACCGGAAAGGACCGACATCCGCACCGTGTCCACGGAAGAACCCGGGCCCTGGCGCGCGGGAAGACCCGCGCGCTCCAGGACCCGGGTGCTCCGGGTGCGCACGCTCATCGGTGACTCGCCGACGAGCGCGCGCAGCTGATCTCGGGGATCAGGCGTCCGCTCCGACCGGGGCGTCGGCGGTCGGCGCAGCGCCGACCTCCTCGGCCTTGACCGGGACCAGCGAGATCTTGCCGCGGGCATCGATCTCGACGATCTCGACCTGCAGCTTGTCGCCGACGTTCACGACGTCCTCGACCTTGCCGACCCGCTTGCCGCTGCCCAGCTTGCTGATGTGCACCAGGCCGTCGCGGCCCGGCGTCAGCGAGACGAAGGCGCCGAAGGCGGCGGTCTTGACGACCGTGCCCAGGAACCGCTCACCGATCTTCGGCATCTGCGGGTTCGCGATCGCGTTGATCATGTCGATCGCGGCGTTCACGGCAGCAGCGTCGGAACCGGAGACGTAGACGGTGCCGTCGTCCTCGATGGCGACGTCCGCACCGGTCTGCTCGGTGATCGAGTTGATCATCTTGCCCTTCGGCCCGATGACCTCGCCGATCTTGTCCACCGGGACCTTGACCGACGTGATGCGCGGCGCGAACTCGCTCATCTCGTCGGGCGCGTCGATGGCCTCGTTCATCACCTCGAGGATCGTCAGACGCGCCTCACGGGCCTGGGTCAGCGCACCGGCCAGCACCTCGGAGGGGATGCCGTCGAGCTTGGTGTCCAGCTGCAGGGCGGTGACGAACTCCTTGGTGCCGGCGACCTTGAAGTCCATGTCGCCGAAGGCGTCCTCGGCGCCGAGGATGTCGGTCAGCGCGACGTACTTGGTCTGCCCGTCGATCTCGGCGGAGACCAGGCCCATGGCGATACCGGCGACCGGGGCGCGCAGCGGCACACCGGCGTTCAGCAGTGACATGGTGGACGCGCAGACCGAGCCCATCGAGGTGGACCCGTTGGAGCTCAACGCTTCCGAGACCTGACGGATCGCGTACGGGAACTCCTCGCGCGACGGCAGGACAGGCATCAGCGCACGCTCGGCGAGCGCACCATGGCCGATCTCGCGACGCTTCGGGGAGCCGACCCGACCGGTCTCACCGGTCGAGTAGGGCGGGAAGTTGTAGTTGTGCATGTAACGCTTGCGGGTCTCCGGAGCCAGCGTGTCGAGCTGCTGCTCCATCCGCAGCATGTTCAGCGTGGTGACACCCAGGATCTGGGTCTCGCCGCGCTCGAACAGTGCGCTCCCGTGCACCCGCGGGAGGTAGTCGACCTCCGCGGACAGCGGCCGGATGTCGGCCAGTCCGCGACCGTCGATCCGCACCTGGTCGGTGATGATCCGCTCACGGACGACCTTCTTGGTGACGGACTTGAGCGCGGCACTGATCTCACCCGTGCGGCCCTCGAACCGGTCCTCGAGGGTGGCAAGCACCTCCGTGGTGACCTCGGTGGTGGCGCGGTCGCGGTCCTGCTTGTCGGCGATCTTCATCGCGTCGGCGAGCTTGCCGGCAGCGATCTCGGAGACGGCGTCGAAGACCTCGGGGGCGTAGGACGGGAACGTCTTGAACTCGCGGGTCTCCTTGGACACATGGGAAGCGAGCTCCCGCTGGGCCTCGCAGAGGATCTTGAGGAACGGCTTGGCCGCCTCGATGCCCTGCGCGACGACCTCTTCGGTCGGGGCGGTGGCGCCACCGGCGACGAGCTCGATGGTGCGCTCGGTGGCTTCGGCCTCGACCATCATGATCGCGACGTCATCACCCACGATGCGACCGGCGATGACCATGTCGAAGACCGCGTCCTTGAGCTGCTCGACCGTCGGGAATGCGACCCACTGACCCTCGATCAGGGCGACCCGGGCACCGGCGATCGGACCGGAGAACGGCAGACCGGCGATCTGGGTGGAGGCGCTGGCCGCGTTGATGGCCACGACGTCGTAGAGCACGTTCGGGTTCAGCGCCAGGACCGTGATGACGACCTGGATCTCGTTACGGAGCCCGTCGGCGAACGACGGACGCAGCGGGCGGTCGATGAGGCGGCAGGTGAGGATGGCGTCCTCGGACGGACGTCCTTCACGACGGAAGAACGAGCCCGGGATGCGGCCCGCTGCATACATGCGCTCCTCGACGTCCACCGTGAGGGGAAAGAAGTCGAAGTTCTCCTTGGGGTGCTTGCCGGCACTCGTCGCCGACAGCAGGACGGTGTCCTCGTCGAGGATCGCGAGTACGGAACCGGCGGCCTGCTGGGCGAGCCGGCCGGCCTCGAAGCGGATGGTGCGGGTGCCGAAGCGGCCGTTGTCCAGGACAGCGGTGGCGCTCACGGCGGTGGGGTCTGACATGTGTCTCCTTGTGACGGTCTGCCACGAGAAGTCGCCACGCCCGAAGGCACTCGAGTCGTGCCCGGTGGATGCCGGCCATCGATCGAAGCCACCGGACCCTGCTGCGCTGGAGGTGCTCCAGGCGGGGAGGTTCCGGAGGCCACTACCGAGGACCGACCGTGATCGCGCTCCATGTCGGCGATCTCGGACGTGGGACTGGTCGTGGCGAGGTGTTCCGCGGTCGTGATGCCGCAGAGGTTCAGTTGTGTGGTCCCGGACTGTTCCGGGGCCGGATGCACCTCGCCGGGAGGTCCTGGACGGACACTCCCGGCGAGGGGTGGATCATCGGCGCAGACCGAGCCGCTCGATCAGTGCGCGGTAGCGCGTGATGTCGATGGTCTGCAAGTAGCGCAGCAGCCGACGACGACGGCCGACGAGGCCCATCAGGCCGCGGCGGCTGTGGTGGTCGTGCTTGTGCATCTTGAGGTGCTCGGTCAGATCCGAGATCCGCTTGGTGAGCATCGCGACCTGCGCTTCGGCCGACCCTGTGTCGGTGTCGTGCAGGCCGTACTCGGCGAGAATCGTCTTCTTCTGATCTGAGGTCAATGGCACAGTGCTGCTCCTCGTGCTCGTACCGTGTGAAAGGTGCCCGGCCCCGAGGGGATCTGGTCTCGGCTGTCTCCGGAGGGAGGCCGACGGGCTGACGGATGTCGGTGCGCCGCCACGGACTGCAGCAGCACCGTCTCGCAACGTTACCAGCCGGCGCAGTCGCAGCCGACCGGCGTGCAGGTCTGCGCAGGCAGCCGGGTGATCAGCCGCTCGTCGCGAAGGCCTTCAGCTGGGTGAGGGTGCCGTAGTAGTAGTTCTTGTCCAGGCTGTTGGACGAGCTGTACTGCCAGATCGTCGGGGTCCCGGCCCAGCCGTTCGGCAGCGGGGCGTAGGTGCCGTTGTAGTTGGCGATCCACAGTGGGTGGTCGGCGAACTGAGCCGTGTTGCCGGTGCACTGCTTCCACCAGTCGGTGGTCGAGTAGATCGGTGCCTTGCGCCCGGTCAAGGATTCGTACTTGTCCAGGAACGACTTGATCCAGGAGTTCATCGCACTGCTCGAGAGGCCGTAGCAGGTGGGCGAGCCGTACTCGATGTCCAGCGCTCCCGGCAGGGTCTTCCCGTCGGCACTCCAACCACCCCCGTGATTGACGAAGAACGTCGCCTGGGTGGCGCCGGACGCGCCGGCCGGGTTCGCGAAATGGTAGGCGCCGCGGATCATCCCGGCGTTCGTGGCACCGGTGTACTGGGCCGAGAACGTCGAGCTGGTGTAGGTGGATCCTTCGGTGGCCTTGATGTACGCGAACCTGACTCCGGCGGCGTACTGACCGGCGAAGTCGAAGTTCGCCCCCTGGTAGCTCGCGATGTCGATGCCCTTCACCGTGCTCCCCCCGCTCTGGGTGCAGCGCGGCAGATTCGGGTTGAATCCGCTGTACCCGGTCTTCACATAGGCATCGGTGACGTAGTAGCCGGCCGACGTGTAGTCCCAGATCGTGGAGCCGTAGGCCGCCCCGCCGCTGGTCTGGCACACCACCGGCACCGAACTGCCGCTGAGGTAGGCGTTCACCTTGAGGATGCTCGCGGACAGCGACGGGCCCGAGCGGCCGTCGAGATCAGCGGTGGCGGGGAAGTTCGTCGCGGCCTGCGCCTCGGCCGCGAGGGTGGCCGAGTGTCCACGGTCGCCGACCACGGACGGGCCGTCGGGTGCGGCTGCGGAGGCGATCGTGCCGCCACCGGTCACAGCCAGGAGTACGGCCCCGCCCAGCAGGAGGGCGCCGCGACCGCGTCGGAATGGTGGCTTCATGGTTCGTCTCCTCGGGTGGGACGTGGATGCACTGACCCGGGGAAATTAGCACCGACCGACCGGCGCCGCTCGCCAAGAATTGACATGGACGTGGCCCGGCCGCGACGACCGGGGCTCAGCCATCGCGATCCAGGATCTCGCGGGTCTGCTCGACGTCCTTGCCGATCTGTTCGATCAACGGCTCCACCGCGTCGTAGCGGATCTGCCCGCGGAGCCGTTCGACGAACTCCAGCGCCACCCGGCGGCCGTAGAAGTTGGCGCCGCCGTCGAGGACGAAGGCCTCGACGGTGCGTCGGGTCCCGTCGAAGGTGGGATTGCTGCCCACCGAGATCGCCGCCGGAGAACGCCTGGTGCCCAACAGGAACCAACCGGCATAGATGCCGTCTGCCGGGACCGCTCCGTGCGGTGCCACATCCAGGTTCGCGGTGGGATAACCCAACACCGAGCCGCCCCGACCCTCGCCGTGGACCACCACTCCGTCGAGCCGGTGCCACCGGCCCAGGGCCTTCGCCGCAGCCCGCATGTCGCCGGCGTCGACCAACGCCCGCACATAGGTGCTCGAGACGGTGAAGCCCTCATGGGAGCCCGACCGATCGACACCGTCCGGACCCACCAGGGCGATCTCCTCAGCGGTGAAGCCGAACCGCCGACCCAAGGAGCGCAGCACATCCACGTCCCCGGCGCCGCGGCGGCCGAAGCGGAAGTTCTCCCCCACCAACACGTGCGCCACGTGCAGTTCGTCGACCAGATGGTCGTGGACGAACTCTCCGGCGGGGATGGCCGCCACCCGGGGATCGAACGGCACCACCAGGAACACGTCGACACCGAGCTCGGCCATCAGATCGGCGCGCCGGCGCAGGGTGCTCAGCGAGGCCGGGTGGCTCCCCGGCCGGATCACCTCGGACGGATGCGGATCGAAGGTCATCACCACCGACGGCAACCCCAGCTCCTTCGCCCGCTCGACCAGTCGTCCGACCAACACCTGATGACCCAGGTGCACTCCGTCGAACACCCCGATCGACAGCACGCAGCGTCCCCAGTCCTCAGGGATCTGCTCGAATCCTCGCCAGCGCAACACGTGTTCGGGCCTCCTCGTCGCCTCGGGTCAGTCTGCCCCATGAGCACCACGGGTCACCGCGCGGCGAACACCACCAGCGGCTTCGCCCGGTCGCCGGCGTCCTGCACGAGCGCCAGCAGGATCCCTTGCGCCGCGTCCACTACGGCGACCGGCCCCGGCTCACCGGTCGGAGTGAGGCTCCTGCCGAAGGAGAGATCGAGAGCTTCCTGTCCGGAGGCGATACGCCGGACGAAGGCCAGCCCGGCCGCAGTGGCCGCCGGGATCACCGCGGCGGCAGCAGCGGTGGCCGCCGGCTCGTCGATGTCCTCACCCCTGCCCCCGACGTCGAGCGCACCGTCGACGGAGAACGGCCCCACCGCGGTCCGGCGCAGCGCGGTCAGGTGACCGCCCGTGCCCAGAGCCGCGCCCAGATCGCGGGCCAGCGCGCGGACGTAGGTGCCTGTGGTGCACTCGACCTCGACCGGGAGGTCGATCACCTGGACCGTCCCGCCGCGGCCGTCCGGCGCCTGGAGACGCCTCTCGGGCCCGGTGAGCTCGAAGCGGCGCACCGTGACCTCGCGGGCAGGCAGCTCGAACTCCTCCCCGGCGCGGTGCCGGTCGTAGGCCCTGCGACCGTCCACCTTGATGGCCGACACCGAGTTCGGCCGCTGCTGGATGGTGCCGGTCAACGCGGCGATGGCCGCCAGGATCGCTTGCTCGGTCACCGCTGGAACGACACCGGGGTCGGCGACCGCGATGCTGCTGCCCTGCGCATCGTCGGTGTCGGTGGTGATCCCGAGCCTGATGGTGGCCGTGTAGGTCTTGTCGGTGAGCGCCAGGTGGCCGAGCAGCTTGGTGCAGCGATCCACTGCGATCACCAGCAGACCGGTCGCCATCGGGTCGAGGGTGCCGGCATGGCCGACCTTGCGGGTACGCAGCAGACCGCGGCACCGTCCGACGACGTCATGCGAAGTGGGCCCGGATCGTTTGTCCACCAACAGGATTCCACCGCCTTCCGGGTACTCGGGCGGGGGCCTGGTCACGATGTTCTCTCCTCGTCCTGGGAAGTCCTCGGGATTCGGGGCGGATCGGTGGCAGTGTCCGCGCGCCCGGTGACGTCGCCGCCGTCGGCACCGTCGGTGTTCTCGAGCCCGTGGTCGGCGCCCTCGAGCCCGTGGTCGGCGCCCTCGGCGACAGCCCTGGCCTGCTCGGCCCTGAGCGCTTCCTGTGCCAGGATGGCGTCGTCGACCAGCTCGAAGCGGTGGCGCTGGACACGTACCGGGACGTCCTCACCGCGGGCCTCGGCCAGCAGCACCACGGCCCGGGTGCGCAGCCACCAGGTCAGCAGTCGCCACAGACCGAACGCCGTCAACACGGCCAGTGCGCCGAACGCCCAGCGGAAGGCCTCGGCCGAGTGCACGGGGCTGTCTCCGTCGACCAGGTCGAGGATGGCGCCCACCGCGAAGGTGCCGATCACCGCGGCACAGAAGCCGCCGATGTTCACCAGGCCGGTGGCCGTGGAGATCCGGTGACGCGGGTTGTAGTCGCGCGCCAACTGGAATGCCACCGCCGAAGCGGGCCCACCGACAGCGAGCACGGCGACCACCGCGGCCACCACCGGAATCGGCGGCCGACCGTGCGGCCACGCCACCAGGAGGATCCACCCGGTCAGACAGCCGAGTGACACGATCACCGCGATGTGGGTCCGGATGTCCGGTCGGCGCGCGAGGGTCCGACCGACGACGAGGTTGGCGAACAGACCGACCACCACCATGCCGAGCAACCAGCCGGATGCCGTTGCGACGCTCAGGCCGATCACCTGCGTCAGATAGGGAAATCCCCAGAGCACGCTGAAGACCACCGACCCGGACATCGTGGTGAAGTGCACCCAGAACCCGAGCCGACCACCCGGCATCGACCAAGCAGCCTTGACCTCGGTCACCACCCGGGCGCCCGCCACCGGGGAACCGGCATCGCCGACCTCCCGGAACGGCGCGACCGTCGCCTTGCGGACGAGCACCAGCGCATAGCCGAGGCTGACGGCTCCGGCCGTCAGGAAGGTGGGCGTCCAGCCGAGCTGGTGCAGCAGGCCGGTCAACGGGATGGTCGCGATCAGGTTGCCGAAGGTTCCCAACAGACCGGTGTAGGAGGTGATGATCGGGTAGCGAGGAGCGGGAAACCACCCGGCGGCGAGCCGCAGGACCGAGATGTAGGTCATCGCATCCCCGACGCCGAGCAGTCCCCGCGCGAGCAGCGCGAGCGGGTAGGAGGTGACGAATGCGAACAGCACCTCGGCGGTCCCCATCGTCAGCGTCGCGGCGAGCAACATCCGCCGGGGCCCGAACCTGTCCACCAGCAGACCGGTCGGAACCTGCATCGCGGCGTACATGGCCAGCTGCAGCATGACGAACGACGACAACTGCCCGGCGCTGATGTTCAGCCGTTCGGCGGCCATCGGCCCGGCCACGCCCAGTGCGGAGCGGTGGAAGACGGCCAGCACGTAGACCCCGGCGCCGACGCTCCAGATCAGCCAGGCGCGGCGCGGGGTGGGAGCGATCTCGGTCGGGAGGCTCATCGCACCATCCCGGTCACAGGTGCGACAGGCTCGCGGCCGACGGCACTCCCCCACGGACGAGCAGCTCCGTCGGCAGCAGGACTCGGTGCGGAGGACTGTCGTCGCCGTCGAGCCGGTCGAAGATCAGCCCAGCAGCGGTCCGACCCAACTCGGCCGCGTCGTACCCGACGATGGTGACCTGCAACGGAAGCAGCCGCGAGGTCTCGAAATCGTCGAAACCCGAGATCTGCAGGTGGATTCCGGCATGCCAGACGTACTCGACGGCGCCGATCAGCGCGCGGTTGTTGCCGCAGAAGACCGCCGTCGGTGGATCATCCAGGGCCAGCATCGCCGACAGTGCTGCCGGCACGTCCTCCGGCACGTGTACCGAGTAGCTCACCAAGGCCGGATCGAGCGCCAGTCCGCCGGCGGCCAGGGCCTTCTCGGCTCCCACCAGCCGCTCCCGCATGGTGTGGATCTCCGGCTTGTCCAGGAGCAGGCCGATGCGGTGGTGTCCCCGGTCGATGAGGTCGCTGATCGCTGAGGCCGCCCCGCCGCTGTTGTCCAGCAGCACCTCGTCGGCGAGCAGACCGGATCCGGGTCGGTCGACGAACACCACCGGAACCCCGGACGCGACGTCGGGTGCGAGGTAGCCGTGGTCCCCGGAGGTCGGCACCACCACCAGCGCGCTGACCCTGCGCTGGCACAGATCGAGGGTGGTGATCCGCTCGACGTCCGGATCCTCGTCGGAGGAGGCAGTGATGAGGTGGAATCCGCGGGTGCTGGCGACCGCACCCAGTGCAGTCGCGATGGGTGTGTAGAACGCGTTCTGCAGGTCAGCGGTGACGAACCCGATGGTCCGGGTCTCCGTCCCGCTGCGCAGGTTGGCAGCCAGGTCGTTGCGCCGGTAGTCCAGGCGGCGGATCGAGGCGAGCACGCGGTCGGTCATCTCGGGATCGACCGAGGCCACCCGGTTGACGACCCGGGAGACGGTCTTGAGGCTGACCCCGGCATCGCGGGCGATGTCGTTCATCGTCGGACGTCGCTGCGGCGAACTCGACGTCATTCCACGGCCCTCGCTTCCCCCGGTTGTCCAGGGTCAGACCTTACGTCACCCGCTCGGCGTTCATCCCCGAGCGGCGCCCGGCAGGAGGCGGACCGGCAGGCCGCCCGGTCCACCCAGGCCGCCCGGTCCACCCGGTCCACCCGTTCGGCGTCTTTACGCCGAACGGGCGCCGGCAACACGCATCCGTGCCGATTCGATGGGGCGCCGGCCCGCGCCCGGGGCCGGCGAACGTCGCTCAGGGAGCAGTCGCGGTGAGCGTCTTTGACGAGGCCCAGGCCGCGTCGTAGAGCCGGTGGGTGAAGGCCGCTTCCTCGGGGGTGACGCAACCGAACCTCGCACCCAGCGCGCCGGCGCGTTCCGCGAGGAACGCAGCCCACATCTGCAGGATCGCGTCGGAGAAACCGAACTCGAAGATCGGCCCGGTGACGGTGGGCCAGACCGACTGGCTCCCGGTCTGGATCAGCTGCCAACTCGGATCGGCGCTGGTGCGCTCGAGCACCCGCAGCATCTTGGTCTGGGCGGTGCTGAACTCCACCGCACCGTCCATTCCCACCGCCCGGAAGATCCAGGTGTTCTTCTCCCCCGGCGCGATGCGCTGGGTGTCGACGGTCAGCGGCACGGGTGCATACGCTCCGCCGGCAGCGGCGCCCGGGACGAACGCGAGGATGCGGGCGTTCTCGATGGTGTCGCAGACCACCGGTGTGCCGTCGGCGCCGGGACGGGTCGGGACCAGATCCTGCAGCACCCCCAGCACCTTCTCGGGGCGCAGGCCCAGGCGCAGCGGTACGTGCCAGGCGTGCAACCCGAGATCGTTCATCACCCCGGCCTTGCCGCAGGTGGCAACCTGACGCTTCCAGTTGACGGGCTTGTCCGGGTGGTAGTCGCTGGAGTGCAGGAAGCCGCTGTAGACCTCGATCAACCTGCCGAGCCTGCCGGACGCGACGCGCTCGATCGCGGCTTGCGCACCGGGGAAGAACGGCATCTCGCTGGACACCCGGACGAACCGTCCGGAGGACTCGATCGCGGCCAGGATCGACTCGGCAGCGGCGCGATCGATCCCGAAGGGCTTCTCCGCCAACAGATCCTTGCCGGCCTTCACCACGTCGGTGTAGATCTGCTCGTGCAGGTCATGGCGGACCGCGACGTACACGACGTCGACCTCCGGGTTGGCCAACATCCCGGCGTAGTCGGTCACGGTCTGCGTCACGGTCGGCAGCTCCGCGAACCACGGCAGCACGGCAGGGTTGATGTCGGCGACCGACACCACCTCCGGCCGCACCGGGTGATCGATGAGCGCCGGCCAGCGGGCGATCGCAGCAGCGATCTCCCGGCCCATCAGACCGCCACCGATGATCCCGACACCGACCCTCCGCGCGCTCATGCGGCGCCACCGGCGGATCGTGACTGCAGGGTGGCCAGCGCGTCCCCGGCGCTGACCCCTTCGTGCAGGATGCTCATCAACGCCCGGGTGATGCCCGCCGGATCGGGATGTTGGATCACGTTGCGGCCGTAGACAATTCCGCGGGCGCCCTGCTCGAGGACGGCCTGGGTCCTGGCCAGCAGTTCGTCGTCGGGAGCCCGGCCACCGCCGCGGACGAGCACCGGAACGGAACCGGCGACCTCGATCACCCGGTGGTAGTCGCCGACCTCGTTCGTCGGATCTGCCTTGATCAGATCGGCACCCAGTTCCCGCGCCTGACGGACCAGCGTGATGATCCTGTCGGTCTCCCCGTCGACCATGTAGCCGCCGGAACTGTTGTCCTGCATCACCAACGGCTCGATCATCAGCGGCATGCCGTAGCGGGTCGCTTCCTGGCGCAGCGCCATGATGCCGCGGATGCAGTGCTCGCGGATCTCGGGCCGGCCGGGCAGGTGAAGCAGGTTGACGCACACTGCGACAGCGTCGAGGCGCACCGCCTGTTCGATCGCATCGGGGAACACCAACGAGAACAGGTGCTCGTCGAGGGGATTGCCGTAGACGTTGGCGATGTCGGTACGCATCACCAGCGCCGGCTTGTTCGCGGCCGACGTGCCCTGCAGCACCGGCGCCAGGCCGGGGCTCAGCTGGATCGCGTTCGGCCCGGCCTCGATCAGGGTGTCGATGGTGGCACGCATGTCCTCGATGCCGGTGATGAAGGAACGTTCGCCGAAGAATCCGTGGTCGACCGCAACGTCGAGCGCACGGCCCGAGCGGGGATCGAACAACCGGTTGAGACGATAGGAACTTCCTGGTGTGCTCATGTGTGCGTCCGGGCCCGGGGTGGCCCGAAACCCTTCCGTGGTCATCGTTGTCCCGTGGCTCCCAGACGATAGTAGAGGTGAGACAACGTTGTCTAGCAGGGTAATGTGCCACCGATGACCGTCGATCCACAACGTGGTGTGCTGGTGGTCGGGCACATCTGCGTCGATCTGCAGCCCTCGTTCTCTGCCGCGCCGTCGATGGTGCCGGGAGATCTGTTCGCCACCGGTCCGTTGACGATCAGCAGCGGCGGTTCGGTGGCCAACACCGCCGGCGCGCTCCGGGTGCTGGGCATCCCGGTGACGGTGGCCGCCGACGTCGGTGACGACGTGCTGGGCACCGTGGTCGGCCCCTTGCTCTCCCGGCTCGGTCTGGACACCTCGGGCATCCGCACGGTGCGCGGCACCACTTCGTACTCCGTGGTCGTACAACCGCCGGGCGTCGACCGGACGTTCTGGCACCACGGCGGGGTCAACACGTCCTTCGACGGCAGCGCGGTGGATCTCAGGCACGGCGCTCGGGGACTCCCTGACGCACCAGCGCTCCTGCACGTCGGGTATCCCTCGTTGTTACCGGCCCTGGTCGGCGAGGACGGGGCTCCGCTCGCGGCCCTGCTGGACCGTGCCCGCGATGCGGGCCTGGCCACATCCCTCGATCTGGCAGTGGTGTCCGGACCCGATGACGCTTCACGGGCGCACTGGCAACGCGTTCTCGACCGGGTCCTGCCGCAGGTGGACATCTGCTCTCCCAGCCGCGACGACCTCGTCAGCGCCGTCGGCCGGGTCGCGCCCGTCTGCGACGCCTCCGATGACGACGCGGACGGGGACGACCCGGGCATCGAGCTCCAGCGCTGGGCCTCGTGGTTGGTCGATCGTGGCGTCGCGATCGCCGTGGTGTCCGGTGGCGCCGACGGTTTCGCCGTCGCGACCGCCGATGCTGCTCGCTTCGCGTCCGTCCCGATGCTGGCCGGACTGCAGCAGTCCTGGCACACCCGCAGCTTCACGGCGCCCGCACTGCCCACCGGCGATGCAGCCCTCGCGACCACCGGTGCGGGTGATGCAGCAACCGCCGGTCTGATCGCCGGGATCCTCTCGGGGCGCACACCGCACGAGGCCATCGCGCTGGCCGCCGACACCGCCGTCCGCCGTATCAGAGGCAGCCTGTTCGAGCATCCGGCACCGGACGAACTCCGTCCCGCAGCAGCAACGATCGACGCCCGATGACCTTCTCCGGTTTCACATCACCGGGCTGGACGTCGCCCGCCCCGTCGTCGTCGCGACTGTCCAGCTTCGGCACTCCGGACTGCGCTTCGTCGAACCACGAGTAGAGCCAGTGCCCTGCCACGGGCGGGTGATGGGTGAACCTCCGGGCTCAACCCAGTGCCGCCAGCAGCGCCCGCAGGCCGGTGTCGTGGTCGCCCAGCCAGGAGTATCCGGCTGCGAAGGCGTGGCCGCCGCCACCGAATCCCTGGGCGATCCCGGTGACCATCACCGGCTGCCGGGAGCGCAGCGAGACCAGCCATGATCCGTCCGACTGTTCCTTGAACACGGCGGCGACAGCGGCTTCCTCGGCCGTGCGGATCACGTCGATCACCGATTCGGCGTCCTCGGACCTGGCATCCCGCAGATCCTCGACCGTGATGAGGGTGTGCACGAGGCCCAGCCCGCCGGCCGCGGCAGGCAGCAGCTCGACCCGGGCGAGCGCTCGTGCGAGCGCTCGCAGGTAGCCGAACGGATGCGAGTCGCTGAGCCGCCGCAGCAGTGCGTCGCCATCGACTCCGGCGTCCAAGTACCGAGCCGCCGATCGCAGGGATTCTGCGTCTGCTCGGCGGAAGCTGCCGGTGTCCGTGGCCAGCCCTGCGTAGAGCAGGGTCGCGAACTCGGCATCGAGCGGAATGCCCAGATCGGCCAGCAGCCCGTCGATCAGCACAGTGGTCGAGTCGGCTCCGGGATCGATGAAGTTGACATCACCGAATCCGGGATTGGAGGCATGGTGGTCGATCACGAGCACCGGGACGGCGGTGGCCAGCAGCGCTTCGAACCGCCCGACGCGTTCGGCCGCGCCGCAGTCGACGGTCACCACCAGGTCGGGCTGGTGGCTGCCGTCGGCAAACCAGTCGTCCGCCGGGACCACCCCCGCCGCACCGGGCAGCCCGGCCAGACTTCTGGGCACCTCCCGTGGCTGGTCGAAGCTCACCCAACAGGTGCATCCGCGCATCTGCAGACCGCGGGCCAGTGCGAGCGCCGAACCGAGGGCGTCCGCATCCGGATTGCGGTGCGCCAGGATCAGCACTCTCTCCGCACTGCACAACAGCTCCATGACGGCAGCCCGATCATGGTCCTCGATCGGCGCGGTGCTGGACCGGACAGTCGGAGGCAGTGGCCCGGCCGAGGGATCACTGTCGTCGCCGACCGAAGAACCCTGCGCTGCGCCCGCCACCGGCGTGACCATCGATCACTTCCCCTCGTGCGTTCGTGCGGGACGCCGGTGTGAATGCGCATCCGGGATGGTGGTGCCCCGCGGGAAGACCGGGGGTGTTGACAGGTCATCGCGACGCTACCAGTGGTGTCAGAGCGGTTCCGGCGAACCAGGCACCTCGCCGGGATACCGGGCGCCGGGGTCAGCGACAGGGATCGGAGCGCGGTCGACACGCGCGTGATCCCCTGGCATCCACGGTGACCGACGGCGATCAGCGCCGGTGCGCGTCCTCGTCCGCCACCGGAGCAGCCGGCGGGTCGGTCCGCACGGCAGCGTCCCGGATGATCTCGTCGTCGAACTCGAGGTCGTCGACCTCGACCCGACCGCCCACCGGCCTGCGGGTGTCGCCGTCCTCGTCCTCGAGTGCGTCGTCCTCGTCGTCCTCGTCGTTGTCGAGGTCGTCGTCCAGCACCTCTCGCGGGGCCTTGTACGGATCGGGATCGCCCGCATAGGTCGCGTTCGCGGCCCGGTGGGCGATCTCGGCGTCGGCGGCCCTGGCTGCCTCGAGCAGATCCTCCATTGCCTTGGACGTCACCGGGACGGTGTCGGCCTTGAACGCCAGGGTCGGGGTGAACTTGATCCCGGTCTGCTTGCCGACGGCGCTGCGCAGCACACCGTTGGCCGAGGCCAGCGCCATCGCCGTCGACTGCTGCTCCTCGTCGGTGCCGTAGACCGTGTAGTAGACGGTGGCTTCCCGCAGGTCGGGGGTGACGGTCGCGGCCGTGATGGTGGTCATCGCCAGCCGCGGGTCCTTGACCTGGTACTCCAGCTCGGTGGCCACAATGGTCATGATGCGCTTGGCCAGCCGCCGGGCCCTCGGTGCATCGGCCATGGTCGTTCTCCTTCGCTCGACGTCGCCCGGACAGAAACGCCGGGCGACGAACACGTCCTCCCCTCGGCCGTCGTGCGGTCGAGTCCCGGGACGCGGATGGGGTGCAGGTCCGAAAGCGACGGGTGCGGGGACCGTGTCCGGTCCCCGCACCCGCACGTCGGATCAGGCGCGAGGCTTCTCGCGCATCTCGTAGGTCTCGATCGTGTCCTCGACCTCGATGTTGTTCCACGTCCCGAGCCCGATACCGCACTCGAAACCGTCGCGGACCTCGGTGACGTCGTCCTTCTCGCGTCGGAGCGAATCGATCACCAGGTGGTCGTTGATCACCACACCGTTGCGCAGCAACCGGGCCTTGGCGTTCCGGCGGATCTCTCCGGACCGGACGATGGAACCCGCGATGTTGCCGAACTTGCTGCTACGGAAGACCTGCCGGATCTCCGCGGAGCCGGTCTGGATCTCCTCGAACTCGGGCTTGAGCATGCCCTTGAGCGCAGCCTCGACCTCGTCGATGGCCTGGTAGATCACCGTGTAGTACCGGATGTCCACGCCTTCGCGATCGGCCAGCTCAGCCACGCCACGGACGGGCTTGACGTTGAAGCCGATGATGATCGCATCGGTGGTGGACGCCAGGTTGACGTCGTCCTGGGTGATCCCGCCCACGCCGCGGTGCACGACCCGGAGATTGACCTCGTCGCCCACCTCGATCTTCAGGAGCGAATCCTCCAGCGCCTCGACGGTGCCGGAGTTGTCGCCCTTGATGATCATCGTGAGCTGCTCGATCTTCTTCTCCTTGAGGGCCGTTCCCAGGTCCTCGAGGGTGATGCGGCGACGGTTGGCGACCTGCGCCCTGCGGCCACGTGCCTGCCGCTCCTGGGCGACCTGCCGCGCGACCTTGTCCTCCTCGACGACCATGAACGAGTCGCCGGCACCGGGCACCGAGGTGAACCCGAGCACCTGCACCGGGAACGACGGCGGGGCCTCCGACACACGGACACCCTTGTCGTCGAACATGGCGCGGACGCGGCCGTAGGCCTCGCCGGCCACGATCGAATCGCCCTCGTGGAGGGTGCCGCGCTGCACGAGCACCGTGGCCACGGCGCCGCGGCCGCGGTCCAGGTGTGCCTCGATGGCCACACCCTGGGCCTCCATCGCCGGGTTCGCCCGCAGATCGAGCGCTGCGTCGGCGGTGAGCAGGATCGCCTCGAGCAGTCCGTCCAGGTTGGTCCGCTGGCGCGCGGAGACCTCGACGAACATGGTGTCGCCGCCGTACTCCTCGGCGACCAGGCCGTACTCGGTCAGCTGCTGCCGGATCTTGTCCGGGTTGGAGCCTTCCTTGTCGATCTTGTTGATCGCGACGACGACCGGGACGTCGGCGGCCTTCGCGTGGTTGATCGCCTCGACCGTCTGCGGCATCACGCCGTCGTCGGCCGCGACCACCAGCACCACGATGTCCGTGGACTTCGAACCACGGGCACGCATGGCGGTGAACGCCTCGTGACCCGGGGTGTCGATGAAGGTGATCAGTCGATCGATGCCCTCGAGCTCGGCGGGAACCTGGTAGGCACCGATGTGCTGGGTGATGCCACCGGCTTCCTTGTCCACGACGTTCGTGTGACGCAGAGCGTCCAGCAGCTTGGTCTTGCCGTGGTCGACGTGACCCATGACGGTGACGACCGGCGGACGGATCCGCAGCTCTTCCTCGCCGCCGTCGTTCTCGCCGTAGCTCAGGTCGAACTGCTCGAGCAGCTCGCGATCCTGGTCCTCGGGCGAGACGATCTCGATCTCGTACCCCATCTCGGAGCCGAGCAGCTCCAGGATGTCGTCCGAGACCGACTGCGTCGCCGTGACCATCTCACCCAGGTGGAACAGCGCCTGGACCATGGCTGCCGGATTCGCATCAATGCGATCGGCGAAATCGGAGAGCGAGGAGCCCCGCACGAGACGGACAGTCGTGCCGTTGCCGCGGGGCAGCGTGACGCCACCGATCGACGGCGCGGGCAGGGTGTCGAACTCCTGACGACGCTGCTTCTTGGACTTGCGCCCCTTTCGGGCCGGACCGGCACCACGACCGCGCCCGAAGGCACCGCCGACCTGGCCACGGTTGGGGCCGCCGCCACCGGGACGACCACCGCCGCCACCTGCGGGACCGCGGTAGCCACCTGGCGCACCGCCGGGAGCACCACCGGGCGCACCGCCCGGGCCGCCAGGACCGCGGAAACCGCCGCCGGGCGTGCCGCCCGGGGCACCCGGACGACCAGCTGTCGGCGGACGACCGCCCGGCGTACCAGGACGCGGGGCGCCACCCGGGGCGCCGGGGGCGCCGGGACGGGAACCGGCTGCGGGACGGGGACCACCGGCACTGGGGGCGCCGGGACGATCGCCCTGACGCGGTGCGGCGCCGGGGGCACCGCCCGGGCGGGGAGCCGGTCGACCGGTCTGCTGCAGGAACGGGTTGTTGCCCATCCGCGGCGGCCGTGGAGCACCGGGCACGCCACCCGTGGAGCGGGGACGCGGCGGCGCATCGGCCGGACGGGTGTCCGGGGCGTCTGCCCTTGCCGCGGGGCTGGGCGCCTCGGAAGCAGCGACCGGAGCTGCTGCGGCCGGAGCGGGCGCTGCGGGAGCAGGCGCCGGAGTCTCTGCAGGTCGCGGAGCCGCCGGTCGGGGACCGGGAGCCGCAGAGGACGCCCCCGAGAACGCCGGGCGATCCGAGGCTGCCGCCACCGGAGCGGCTGCAGCGGGCGCTGCAGCGGCCGGTACCTGCAGGGCAGGGGCTGCCGCCGGTTGGCTGGACTTGGGGGCGCCGGGACGACCGGGCGAGGGCTTGTCCGCCGCCGACGATTCCGCTGCGGGTGCGGCCGGAGCCGAACTGCCTGCGGACGGGGCACTGCCGTTCGCGGCACCGCTGGAGGCCGGATAGGCCTCGCGGAGCTTGCGAACGACGGGGGCCTCGATGGTCGAGGAAGCGGACTTCACGAACTCGCCGAGCTCCTGGAGCTTGGCGATGACTTCTTTGCTGGACTGTCCCAGCTCTTTTGCGATTGCGCTGACGCGGGCCTTGCCTGCCACTGCTCTCCTCACGGTGAGGCCGGGCGGCAGGAGGGTTCTCCGGCGCACGACCTCGAGTTAGACGGTGATGCTCATTGCTGGGACTTCACTGAGTGCTCACGATCGATCGCCTGCTCTTTCATCAGTCGTCTCCGCCACGAACAGCTGGAGACGGTGGGTGTCGACCTGGCCCCGGACGCGGAAGCCGCGTCGGAACCCCTGCCGGCGCTCTGCGTCCCCGACACATCGCACCGTGCGATGGATCCAGGCACCGCGACCGGGAAGTCGACGGCGCGGGTCGGGCACGGCCTCGTACGTCTCCCGATCTGAGTCAGGATCAGCCTGGGTACCGAGCACCACCCGCAGCAGAACTTCGGGCCGCTCTGTCCGACGACACCCCACGCAGGTCCGCAAGGACGGGGTGAGGAGATCCGGGGAACGGTCCGACACTCGAGTCTACGCCCGATCAGCGAGCGCCGTGACCGGGCTCGCCGCCGGGTCGGGTGCTCGCACCGGTGTCGGCGGCGTCTTCGGCCGCGTCCGACCGGATGTCGATCCGCCAGCCGGTCAGTCGCGCAGCGAGCCGGGCGTTCTGGCCTTCCTTGCCGATCGCGAGCGAGAGCTGGAAGTCCGGGACCACCACCCTCGCCGCCTTCGCCGCCGCGTCCACGACCGTCACCGAGACGACCCGCGACGGCGACAGTGCGTTGCCGACGAACGTCGCCGGATCGTCGTCGTGGTCGATGATGTCGATCTTCTCGCTGTTCAGCTCGCTCATCACGGCCCGCACCCGAGAGCCCATCGGCCCGATGCAGGCGCCCTTGGCGTTCACACCGGGGACGGTTGCCTCGACCGAGATCTTGGTTCGGTGACCGGCTTCCCTGGCCACTGCGGTGATCTGCACGCTGCCGTCGGCGATCTCCGGCACCTCCAGTGCGAACAGTTTCCGGACCAGGTTCGGATGCGTTCGGGACAGGGTGATCTGCGGCCCGCGCATCCCGCGCGCCACGCTGACCACATAGCACCGCAGGCGCTGGCCGTGGATGTACTTCTCCCCCGGCACCTGCTCGGCGGCCGGGATCACGCCCTCGACGTCGCCGAGGCTGACCACGATCACCCCGCGGGCGTTGACCTTGGCGTCGGCCGAGACGATGCCGGTGATGAGCTCGCCCTCCTGCCCGGCGAACTCGCCGAACACCCGCTCGCTGTCGGCGTCCCGGAACCGTTGGGTGAAGACCTGCCGTGCAGTGCTGGCGGCGATCCGGCCGAAGTCGTGCGGGGTGTCGTCCCATTCGCGACTGACCATGCCGTCGGCATCGCGTTCGACGGCGAGCACCTGGATCGCACCCGACTGCCGATCTACGGTGACCCGCGCGTCGTTCGAGTGCCCGTCGGTGTGCCGGTAGGCGGTCAGCAGCGCCGCCTCCAAGGTCTCGATGAGGGAGTCCACCGGGATGTCCTTCTCGATCGCGAGAAGGCGGAGGTTGCTGATGTCGACGTTCATGGTGCGGTCACTTCCCTTCCTGATCCGTGCTGTCGTCGTGCCGTCCGTCGTCGTGCTGTCCGTCGTCGTGCTGTCCGTCGTCGTGCTGTCCGTGGTCGTGCTGTCCGTGGTCGATGTCGCTGTCGTCGAGATCTCCGTCGTGGTCCGGGTCGCCCTGGCCTTCGTCGTCGAGCTCGCCGTCGGCCGGGTCCTGGAGGTCGGTCTCCTCGAGCTGGGTCGCCTGGTCCGCTGCGTCCGCGAAGCGGTCGGCGGTCCGCGGGTCCTGGCGGAGGATCTCCCGGACCGCGGCGGACGGACCGGAGAAATCGACCTCGACCTTGGCGCGGCTGATCGCGCTCAGGGGAATGTCCTCGGGATCGGTGCCGTGCTTGCCGGAGAGCACCTGCAGCACACTGCCGTCCTGCGCGGTGCCGAGGATCCGCACGGTGCGTGTCCCGGCGTGGGTGGTCACCGCGACCAGGCGCCCACGGGCCCTGGCGAAGTGCCGCGGCAGGGTGAGCGGTCGACCGATACCGGGACTGGTGACCTCGAGGGTGTAGGCGACGCCTCCGAAGGCATCGACGCCTTGCGTCTCGGCCTCGTCGAAGGCGGCGGACAGCGCCCGGCTGATCTCGGCTGCGGCGTCCAGCGGGAGTCCGTCGTCGCCGTCCACGATCACCTGCACGATCTTGCGGCGTCCCGCGGCCTGGACCTCGAGCTCCTCGAGGTCGAAACCGGCCCGGTTCACGACCTGCTCGGCCAGGTCGTGCCAGCGCTGTTCCTCCGCCATGCTCACCTCGCCTCTGCAGTTGTCACGAATCCGCACCAGACTACCCGGCACCGACCCGAGCGCCGGACCGTCGCGCGGCGTCCGGCGCGCATCCGCTCGCCGTCCGGAGGGGGCCTGTCATGATGGTCGGCGTGGCGAGGACCGACAGGCGTACCTACCCGGCAACACCTTCCCAGGGTGTCGAGGTGGGTGACCCCACCCCGGCAGGCAGCGCACGCCCGTCCGTCCGTGACCCGCGGACGATGCCGGACCTGGCCCGCCGCAGCGTCCTGATGATCGGCGGGACTGCTGCCCTGCTGACGACGGCCGGCTGCAATCCCTTCTCCAGCACCAGGGTCACCCGGACCGAGGTGGTCACCGCGCCCCCGCCGATCGATCCGATCGACCAGCTCATCGCCAAGACCCGCCTGCACTACCTGCGACTGGTCGCCTCGGTCAAGCTCGGCAGCACGGCCACCGTCCTCACGCCGTTGCGCGACGACCGTCGCCGGCATCTGCAGGCCTTGCTCGACGAACAGGCGCGCACCACACGTCAGAAGGCGGACCCGCCGACGCAGCCCGGTCAGACCGTCCCTCCGCCGGCCTCCGCCGCGCAGGCGGTCACCCTGGCCGCCACCGATGTGCAGGACGCGCAGACCGCATTCACCGACGCACTCGGAAGCGTGTCCCGCTACCGGGCGACGCTCTTCGCCACCATCGCTGCCTCGCTCGCGGGGCACCAGGAGGCCCTGTCATGACCGCACCGTCCACCGGTCCCTCCTCCGGGCAGAGCGCTGCACCGCGCGCCGGCGCCGCCGTGATCGCCGCCCTGCAACTCGTGCTGCAGGCCGAGAACGCCGCCATCTGGGCCTACGCGCTCGTCGGCACGGCCGATGCGGACAACGCCGACACCGTGTCGGACGTCCGTGCCGCCCACCTGGTGCTGCGGGACGCGGCAGCGGAACAGATCACCCAACTGGGCGGGAAGCCCAACGCTCCTGCCGCCGCGTACCAGGTGGACGCACCCGCCGACGCCGCTGCTGCCCGCACCCTCGCGATCGGCCTGGAGACCGACTGCGCGGAGACCTGGCGCGCGGTGGTCGGCAACACGGACGACGCGGGCCTGCGCTCCTTCGCCTCCGGCGGTCTGAGCGGTTCGGCAGTGCGGATCGTCCGCTGGCGCGCGATCGCCAAGACCTCGCCGGTGACGGTCGCCTTCCCCGGCGCGCCCGATACCTGAGCGGATCGGTCGCTCGTCTTGTCCGTTCTCCGAGCCTCAGTCGATGAGGTCCGGGTGGGCGCCGTGCAGTTCGGCGATCAGCTCGCCGAGCGCGTCGTCGACCGCGACATCTCTGGCGGTCCCGCTGGCGCGGTCGCGGATCTCCACGGTGCCGTCCGCGAGGCTGCGGCCGACCACACAGATCGTCGGCACGCCGAGCAGTTCGGCATCGGTGAACTTCACCCCCGGTGAGACGGCGCGGTCGTCGAAGAGCACCTCGACACCCGCGTCCGACAGCTCCTGGGCCAGGCGCTGCGCGACGGTCAGGATCTCCTCGGTCTTGCCCGCAGCGACCAGCTGCACGTCGAACGGGGCGACTGCGCGTGGCCAGAGCAGTCCTCGTTCGTCGCAGGTCGCCTCGGCGATGGCGGCCACCAGTCGGGACACCCCGACCCCGTAGGAGCCCATCGTGACGGTCACCTGCTTGCCGTTGCGGTCGAGCACCCGCAGGTCGAGCGCATCCGCGTACTTGCGGCCCAGCTGGAAGATGTGCCCGATCTCGATCCCGCGGGCGGTGCGCAGGGTGCCGGCGCCGTCCGGAGCTGGGTCGCCGTCGCGCACCTCGGCGACATGGATCACACCGTCGGCGGTGAAGTCGCGCCCGTTGACCAGGTGCATCACGTGCTCGCCGTCCGCGTCAGCCCCGGTGACCCAGGAGCTGCCCAGCCCCACCAGCGCGTCCAGGCGGTACTCGATCTTCGAGACCGACCCGAGCCCGAGAGCACCAGGACCGAGGTAGCCCTTGGCGAGCACGGGATGAGCCGCAAAGTCCTCGTCCCCGAAGGGTGTCACCACAGCCGGTTCGACCTCGGCAGCCAGCCGCTTGAGGTCCACCTCGCGGTCGCCGGGCACGCCGATCGCCAACGGACGCCGGCTGCCGTCCGGGTCGATCAACGTCACCAGCACGTTCTTGAGCGTGTCGGACGCGGCCCAGGCGCGGCCGTCGGTGCGCGGCCGTGAGCGGTCCAGCTCGGCGACCAGGGTGGCGATGGTGGGCGTGTTCGACGTCGGGATCCGCTGCGCTGCAGGCAGATCATCGGTGTCGACGGGTGCCGGAGTCGGGATCCTGACGGCCTCGACGTTCGCCGCATAGGCGATCGAGCCATCCGCGGCATCGGCCCGGACGAAGGTGTCCTCGCCGTGCTCGGAAACCGCCAGAAACTCTTCGCTGGCCGACCCGCCCATCGCGCCCGAGGTGGCCCGGACGATGACGTAGTCCAGGCCCAGCCGGTCGAAGATGGCGATGTAGGCCGCGCGATGCCGCTGGTAGGCGGCCTCCAGACCCGCGTCGTCGATGTCGAACGTGTAGGAGTCCTTCATCACGAACTCGCGGCCGCGGAGCAGACCGGCCCGCGGGCGCGCCTCGTCGCGGTACTTGGTCTGGATCTGGAACAACGTCAACGGCAGGGCCTTGTAGGAGCTCACCTGGTCCTTGACCAGCAAGGTGAACATCTCTTCGTGCGTCGGGCCGAGCAGGTGGTCGATGCCCCTGCGGTCCTTGAGCCGGAACAGGTTGTCGCCGTATTCGGTCCACCGGCCGGTTGCCTCGTACGGCTCACGCGGCAGCAACCCCGGGAAGTGCACCTCCTGACCGCCGATCGCGGTCATCTCCTCGCGCACCACCTGTTCGATGCGCTTGAGGACCCGCCAGCCCAGCGGTAGCCAGGAGTGGATCCCCGGGGCTGCGCGGCGGACGTACCCCGCCCGCACCAGCATCCGGTGCCCGGGGAGCTCGGCATCGGAGGGTGCTTCGCGGAGGGTCTTGACGAACAGTTGCGAGAATCGGGTGATCACGGTGGGCAACGCTACCGAGCCAGGCGGACGGTCCGGACATCGCGACCGTTTCGCGCCGGTCGGCGGTCAGGTGAACCGCAGACCCAGTGCCCGGTTCCGGTCGAGTTCGACGAACCCTGAGCGCTCGTAGATCCGACCGGCCCCGGTCGGGGAATCGGAGTCGACCGAGAGTTCCGCATACCGGAACCCGGCCTGGCGGGCCGCCTGCAACTGACGTCCCAGCAACACCGAGGCGAGTCCGCGCCCGCGGGCGGCGCGGACGGTCCCGACCAGCGCGACGTAGGCCGTCCGGAATCCGCGCGCCGCCGTCTCGCCGGCGAACTCCTCGCTCATCACGAACGCGGCCACGTCGCCCGGCTGCGCGTCGTCCGGTGCGGACGTCTCGGTGAAGGTGGCCACGAACGACAGTTCGGGCCGGAAAGCCTCCGCCCCGGTCATGTGCGCCGTCCAACGCTCCTGGGAGGAGTGCAGCGACCCCCAGTGGTCGGCGAAGGAATTGTTCCGTGCGGCGCGCACACCCTCCGAGTCCTCGGGGCGGTAGGGGCGCAGGTCGAAGTCAGTGGGTGGGGATTCGAGCTGCACATCCTGCTCCAGATCGCGCTGCATCCGGTAGAAGTAGCGCCAGGTCTCGAATCCCAGCGACTCCGCGAGCGCGAGCAGCGAACCGCGCTGGCTCTCGGCCCACAGCCCGAACTCGCCCGGCAGGCCGGGGGCCACCCGATCGCGCCAGCCGACGGCCTGATGTTGCGCGATCGTCACGAGCTGGGTACCGATCCCGCGTCGGGTCCACCCCGTCCGGACGCCGCCGACCAGATAGGCCTTGAAGACGGTGTCGTCGTGCATCGCCGAGACACCGGTGTAGCCGATCAGCTGGTCGCCGTCGAACAGCCCCAGCGACGCGGCGGGAAGATCGACCATCGGGCTGGTGAGTTCCTCGATGATCTCCTCGACGCTCTCGTGCAGATCGGCAGGTTCGCGGAGCTCCATCTCGCGCTGGATCTGCGCGATCTGCTCGGCATCGGAGATCTGCAGCGGGCGTCCGGTGAGGCCGGCGTCGGCGAGCTCGGCGGGAAGGGCGGAGGCGTCGGGGGTGCTCACCCCGCAGACGCTACGCGGTCGGAGACGCTGGACGGCAACAGATATCACCCGCGACGGGCGCTCGAGCCATGGACGGACCCGTGGGGTTGACCTCGGTCCGGGTTACCCTCGCCCGGTGCGCATCCTGCTCCCCCCGTCGGAGACCAAACACCCGGGCGGGGACGGCGCTCCGCTGGATCTCGCGGCGCTGAGCTTCCCGGATCTGACACCGGCACGCGATGCGCTGATCGACGCCCTGGTCGTTCTCAGCACCGACCTGCCCCGGGCCCGGGCAGCGATCGGCACCCCGCCCAGCAAGGACCACGAGGTCACGCAGAACACCCTGCTGCGCTCCAATCCGACGATGCCTGCCCTCGACCGCTACACCGGGGTGCTCTTCGACGCGCTCGGCGCCGGGACGATGACGAAGATCCAACGCGCCAGGGCCGAAGCGCGTCTGGTGATCACGTCCGCCACCTTCGGGATGGTCGGGGCGGCCGATCCGATCCCGACGTACCGCTTCTCCCAGGGCTCCCGGCTGCCGCTGCTCGGCACCCCGGAGTCGTTCTGGCGCAGCCGACTCGACGGGGTACTCGGCGATCCGGACGAGCTGATCCTGGACCTGCGATCAGGCGCGTACGCCGCCTTCGCCCGCGTCCCGCACGCCGTGCCGTCCCGCGTCCTGACGGAGGCGGCGGACGGCTCACGGTCGATCGTCTCGCACTTCAGCAAACACGCGAAAGGCGTTCTGGCGCGCGCATTGTCGACCTCCCGCGCGGAGCTGGGCGATCGCGCCGCCGTCCTGCGGGTGGCCCGCACGGCAGGGCTACGGGTGGAACCCTGGGGGCGCAAGGGCATCCAGGTCATCACCTGATCGTTGCCGGAGGAAACTCGGTGGACATCGTGCCCTGCTGCTTGCAGACTGGGCGCACTGTCGGGGATCTCCTCGGTGGAGCTCATCAGGTGTCGCCCCGATCCCGGCATGCCGGGTCGATCCGGCCGCGTCGCCGAGAAGGGAGGACCCGATGTCGGTCCTGTGCGGAACAGCCCCGTCCCCGTTCTCCCCGGCCCGCTGACGCTCGACACCGTCCCTCGTTCGTCGCCCCGCCATCCGGCGAGGCCCGAACCGGTCGGTCGGCTCACTCCTGAGTGAGCCGGCATCTGCCGTGCATCCGTCCGCCGGGAACCCTTCCCAGGAGTTCTCCATCATGTCTTCCTCCCACAACGATCCCCCCAGCCCGAACACCCCGGAGCACGATCCGGACGACCCCTACGACCGCTATGCGAGCTGGGCCGCCGAGTACGACGATCCCGCTGATGTCGAGCGCGCCCAGTCCGTGCGGCGCCGTCGTGGTCGCCCCACCGCAGACGGCCCGCGGCTGGTCGGTGAAGGCCGGTCCGGCCGCGTGTCCGTCGAAGCAGAGTCCGTCGAGCCTCTCGACGCCGCTGAAGATGCAGACCGCTTTCCGGCAGGCGACCTGGAGCCGCTGACCTATTCGACCTACGTGACTGCAGACCACGGTCCGGAGCCGCTCCCGGACTGGGTCCTGACCTCCGCCAACTGCGTCGACACCCCGCTCGGGGTGGTGAAGACCGGCAAGGAAGCGGACGTCCACCTGCTGGATCGCTCGCTGCCTGGCGGTGAGGGCTCGTTGCTGGCGGTCAAGACCTATCGCAGCGCCGAGCACCGGATGTTCCACCGCGATGCCGGCTACCTGGAGGGACGTCGCACCCGACGGTCCCGGGAGATGCGCGCGATGGCCAAGCGGACCCAGTTCGGCCGGGACCTGCTCTCCGGTCGCTGGGCCGCCGCCGAGTTCGCCGCACTGTCGACCGTCTGGTCGGCGGGTGGCCGGGTGCCCTACCCGGTCCAGCTGATCGGCTCCGAGCTGATGATGGAGTTCATCGGCGATCCCGACGGCACCGCGGCACCGCGGCTCGCGGACCACGACACCGACCCCAGCGGGTGGACCGAGCTCTGGCACGACCTGGTCGCCACGCTGGAGATCCTCGCCGAGGCCGGGATGACGCACGGCGACCTGTCTGCCTACAACATCCTGGCCACCGACGACGGCTGCGTGGTGATCGACCTGCCCCAGGTCGTCGATCTGATCGCCAACCCCCAGGGCATCGACTACCTGCACCGCGACTGCACGCGGGTGGCCGACTTCTTCTCCCGTCGTGGCGTGCTCGCTGCCGACGCGAGCACGCTGACCGATCACCTGTGGCAGTACGCGACCGGCAGCGATCGCCGACCGGACCTGTCGGGCCCGCCGCTTCCGGAGACGTCCTCGGAGTGATCGGTACTGCATTCGAGTCCCCGACAGAGCAATGACCGGTTCTGTCACAACGGATCTCGACTCACTCCGTTCGCTCGATCACCGGAAATTGCGGTGGTCCCCCTCCGCCCCCTTCGTCGCTCAGGACGGGGAGCAGCGAGGAACGAGCGCGGACGAGACTCCGCCAGAGCAACAGAATCTCCCTATTGATCTCATTTTATGGGATGTGTTTCTCAACTGGTGATACCGAGTCTAGGCTCGGACCATGTCCACCCGCTACACCCACGGCCATGACGAGAGTGTGTTGCGCGGTCATCGTGCGCGCACCGCTGCCAACTCCGCGGCGTACCTGCTCCCGCATCTCCAACCCGGGATGGCCGTGCTGGACGTCGGGAGCGGCCCGGGCACCATCACCGCCGACCTCGCCGAGCTGATCGCGCCGGGCGTCGTCACCGCGGTGGAGAACACCGCGGATGCCCTGGCGCTCACCGCGGCCGAGCTCGCCCGCCGGGGCATCGAGGCGCAGTGCGCCGTCGGAGACGCTGCCGCACTTCCGTTCCCGGACAACAGCTTCGACGTGGTGCACGCCCACCAGGTGCTGCAGCACCTGGTGGATCCGGTGGCCGCCCTCCGTGAGTTCGGCCGAGTGCTGCGACCGGGCGGTGTGATCGCCGTCCGCGACGCCGACTATGCAGCGTTCAGCTGGTACCCGGCGATCCCCGCGCTGGACAGCTGGCTCCAGCTGTACCGCGACGCTGCCCGACGCAACGGCGGCGAGCCCGACGCCGGCACCCGCCTCGTCGCTTGGGCCCATGCGGCCGGCTTCACCGATCTCGCGCCGAGCGCCTCGGTGTGGAGTTACGGCACTCCCGTCGAGCGAGAGGCCTGGGGCGGTATGTGGGAGCGTCGGATCCAGGATTCGGCGCTCGCCACCCAGCTGATCTCCGAGGGCCATGTGCTGCGGCCCGACCTGGAAGCCATCGCGGACGGCTGGCGCCGCTGGACAGACGATCCGGATGCGGTGTTCCACGTCCCGCACGGGGAGCTGATCGTCCGCGGGTGACGCCGGTCGTCCGCGGGTAGGTTCGACAGAGAGTTCGTCGAGCGGACGCAACAGCGTGTCCGGCTCGGATCGCGCCGCCACGAAGGAGTACCACCACCGTGAGTCTGGATCGCCCCGTCAGCCCGAATCCGTACGAGAAGTTGCCCTCCACCGGGTTCTTCCAGGTCAGCAGCGACGACGTCGAGGAGGGCACCGCTCTCCCGGCCGCCCAGGTCCACGACTCCGCCGGCGGCAAGAACATCTCCCCGTCCCTGAGCTGGTCGGGAGCACCGGAGGGCACCCAGTCGTACGTCGTCACCTGCTACGACCCCGATGCGCCGACGCCGTCCGGGTTCTGGCACTGGGTCGCGGTGAACATCCCCGCCGACGTCACTGCGTTGCCCGCCGGCGCCGGAGAATCGGACGAGTCGCTGTCGGCCGCGGCCCCAGGCGCGTTCCACGTGCACAACGACTACTCCCGACAGGCCTACGACGGGGCCGCCCCGCCCGAGGGCGATCAGGTGCACCGCTACTTCTACGTCGTGCACGCGGTCGACATCCCGGCGCTCGAGGTGGACGGCGGAACAAGCCCGGCCGTCGTGTCGTTCAACCTGGCGTTCCACACGCTGGCCAGGGCCATCCTGGTTGGCAGCTACCAGCACTGACCCGCGGCGCCGGTCGCACATCTGCAGTTCCCCGCAACCACCCGGGCCCGATACGGGCCTGCCCCGAATCGGAGAGTCATGCCCCGCCATCACGACCTGGTGATCATCGGTACCGGATCCGGAAACAGCATCCCCGACGAGCTCTCCGGGACCGACATCGCCGTCGTCGAGGACGGCGCCTTCGGCGGAACCTGCCTCAACGTCGGCTGCATCCCGACGAAGATGTTCGTCCATCCGGCCGATCTGGCCTCCGGGACCGTCCACGCCGCAGCGCTGAACGTCCAGGCGCACGTCGACTCCGTCGACTGGGTCGGTATGCGGGATCGCATCTTCGGCAGGATCGACGCCATCGAGGCCGGTGGGCGTGAGTACCGCACCGGCGACCGGACCCCGAACATCACCGTCTACGCCGGGCGGGGACGGTTCACCGGTCACAAGGAACTGACCGTCGCGCTGCACGACGGCAGCACCGAGGTGATCAGCGGCGAGCGCTTCCTGCTCGCGGCCGGGTCGCGGGTGGCCGTCCCGGAGATCGAGGGACTCGACGACGTCACCTTCCACACCTCCGACACGGTGATGCGCCTGGCGGCCCTGCCGCGCCGGATCGGCGTCTTCGGCGGCGGCTACATCGCGGCCGAGTTCGCGCACATCTTCTCCTCGCTGGGAAGCGAGGTGGTGCAGGTCATCCGCGGTGAGAAGCTGCTGCGTCAGCACGACGCAGACATTTCCGACGCATTCACCGCGGCAGTCGAGCAGCGGTACGACCTGCGGACATCGACCAAGGTCGGCCGGGTGGCGCCACTTCCCGCCGACGGTGTCCGATTGTTCCTGGAAGGTCCGGACGGGACCTCCGAGGTCGACGTCGACGTGCTGCTGATCGCCGCCGGCCGCACCCCCAACGGGGACGAGCTGGGCGTCGAGGCGACGGGGGTCGAGCTGGACGGAGCGGGCCGGGTCGTCGTCGACGAGTACCAGCGGACCGGCATCGACGGCATCTGGGCGCTGGGCGACATCTCGACGCACTTTCCGCTCAAGCACGTCGCCAACCACGAGGCGCGGGTCGCGTTCCACAACATCGCCCACCCGGACGACCTGGTCGCCTCCGACCACCGGTACGTGCCGGCCGCGGTCTTCACCGAACCCCAGATCGCCAGCGTCGGTCTCACCGAGTCCGAAGCCCGTGGTCGGGGAATCGACGTCGCGGTGGTTCGCCAGGATTACGCCGGGATCGCCGCCGGCTGGGCCCGCGAGGACACGACCAACTTCGCGAAACTGTTGCTGGACAAGGACACCGGCCTGCTCGTCGGTGCCCACATCATCGGCCCGGAGGCGGCGACCATCATCCAGCCACTGATCCAGGGCATGTCGTTCGAGATCCCCCCACATCGGCTCGCGCGCGGCCAGTACTGGATCCACCCCGCGCTGCCCGAGCTGGTGGAGAACGCCCTGCTGCAGTTCCCCACCCCCTGATGCGCCCGACCGCTCTGGTTTCGCGGCTCTGACGGTCGTTCGGAGACCAGGTTCGCGGACCCCACGGTCGTTTGCAGACCAGGTTCGCGGACCCCACGGTCGTTTGCAGGCCGGGTTCGCGGACCCCACGGTCGTTTGCGGGCCGGGTTCGCCGACCTGACAGTCGTTTGCAGACCAGGTTCGCGGACCCCACAGTCGTTTGCAGGCTGGGTTCTCGTACCCCGGTCGTTTGCCGGCCAGGTTCGCGGCTCTGACGGTCGCCTACCAGCGGGGTTCACGGACCGCACGGTCGTCTCGGGCGCGAACCCGCGGACTGCCGGATACGAGCTGGAGTCGGGCCATCCGTATTGCGACCGTCGCTACCGCGAACATCGCACCCAAACGACCCTCACTACCGCGAAGGTCGTCCGCAAACGACCGTCACTACCGCGAACTTCACACCCGAACGACCCTCACTACCGCGAACTTCGCACCCAAACGACCCTCACTACCGCGAACTTCGCACCCAAACGACCGTCACTACCGCGAAGGTCGGCGTCAGCTCAGGTGTTCGGGCTGCGGGAAACGCTTGTGGCCCTCGTCGGCGCCCACCTCGTCCTGGCCACCCTCGTCGGCGCCGGGCCGGCCGGCACCGGGCGCCACCGGCGCGACCGCCTGCACCGGTCGCAGGCTGATGACCACCGCTTTCGAGGTCGGCGTGTTGCTTCCGACCGCGGTGGAATCCAACGGCACCAACGGGTTCGTCTCCGGGTAGTAGGCCGCGGCGCTGCCCCGGGGCGTGTCGTACTCGACGATCCGGAAGTCGGCGGCAACACGCTCGATCTCGTCGCCGTCCCAGTGCCCGATCAGATCGACGTGATCTCCATTGTTGAACCCGGCGGCGGCGATGTCCTCACGGTGCAGGAACACCACCCGTCGTCCGTTGTGGATACCGCGGTAGCGATCGTCCAGGCCGTAGATGGTGGTGTTGAACTGGTCATGGCTGCGCATGGTCTGCAACAGCAGGCAGCCCTTCGGCACCTGCAGCAACTCGATCGGCGACACCGCGAACTCGGCAAGACCCGACTTCGTCTCGAACGTCCGTGAGTCCCGCGGCGGGTGCGGCATCACGAACCCGCCCGGCCGATCGACCCGCTGGGTGTAGTCCTCGCAGCCGGCCACCACCCGGGAGATGTGCTCCCGCACCACGTCGTAGTCGTTCGCCATCGCCGACCAGCGGATGCCGTACTTGTCCCCCAGCGTCGCTTCGGCGATCCCGCAGATGATCGCCGTCTCCGACAGCAGGGACGTCGAGGCCGGCGCGAGCGGTCCTCGGGAGGCATGCACGGAGCACACCGAGTCCTCGACGGTGACGAACTGTTCCTTACCGCCGCGGACGTCCTTCTCGGTCCGCCCCAGGGTGGGCAGGATCAGCGCCGTCGTCCCGGTGTGCAGGTGGGAACGGTTCAGCTTCGTCGAGATGTGCACCGTGAGGCGGCAGTTGCGCAGCGCCTGCGAGGTGATGTCGGTGTCCGGGGCCGCCTGCAGGAAGTTGCCGCCCAGCCCGATGAAGACGTGTGCCTTGTCGTCCCGCATTGCGCGGATCGCCTCGACGGTGTCCAGGCCGTGCTCGCGCGGCGGGTCGAAGTCGAACTCCTGCTGCAGCGCATCCAGGAACTTGGCGGGCGGACGCTCCCAGATCCCCATCGTCCGGTCACCCTGGACGTTGGAGTGGCCGCGCACCGGAAACAGCCCGGCGCCGCGTTTGCCGATGTCGCCATGCGCCAGCGCCAGGTTGACGATCTCCTTGATCGTCGCCACTCCGTTGCGGTGCTGGGTGATGCCCATCGCCCAGCACCACACCGTGCCCTTCGAGGCTCGCAGCCGCTCGGCGAAGCCGGTGATCTGCTCCCAGCTCAGACCGGTTGCCTCGACCACCAGCTCATGGTCGACCTGCGCGACATGGGCCGCCCAGTCGGCGAAGCCGGTGGTGTGGGTGTCGATAAAATCGTGGTCGAGCGCGTCCCACTCGACCAGCAGCGACCCGACCGCCTGGAACAGCGCGAGATCGCCGCCCAACTTGATCTGCAGGTAGTCGTCTGCGATGTCGACACCGGTACCGACGATGCCCTTGACCTCCTGCGGGTTGCGGAAGTTGATCAGACCGGCCTCGCGCAGCGGGTTGATCGCGACGATCTTCGCGCCCCGCCGCTTGGCGATCTCGAGTGCTGAGAGCATCCGCGGGTGATTGGTGCCCGGGTTCTGACCCGCGATGACGATCAGCTCGGCGTCGTAGACGTCGCGCATCGAGACGCTCGCCTTGCCGATGCCGATCGACTCGGCGAGCGCGACGCTGGTCGACTCGTGGCACATGTTGGAGCAGTCGGGCAGATTGTTGGTGCCGAACGCGCGGGAGAACAACTGGTAGGCGAACGCGACCTCGTTGGAGGCCCTGCCCGAGGTGTAAAAGATGGCCTCGTCCGGTGACGACAGCGACTTCAGCTCGTCGGCGATGAGCCGGAACGCGGCGTCCCAGCTGATCGGCTCGTAGTGGTCCGAACCCGGACGCCGCACCAGGGGTTCGGTGATGCGGCCCTGCTGGCCGAGCCACCACTCACTCTGCTGATCGAGGGCGGGAATCGTGTGGGTGGCGAAGAAGGCCGGGTCGGCGCGGCGGCGGTCGGCCTCCTCCGCGACGGCCTTGGCACCGTTCTCACAGAACTCTGCGGTGTGCCGGTGCTCCGGGTCCGGATCGGGCCACGCGCAGCTCATGCAATCGAACCCGTCGGCCTGGTTCAGCTTCAAGAAACTGCGCATGGTGCGCACCACACCGGCCCGCGGCAGCGCATGCTTCGCGGCGATCACCACTGCTTTCACGCCGGCGGCATGGGTCTCGCGCTCCTCGACCTTCAGATGGGTCTCACCCGGGTCGGTGACGTTCTCGCCGGACCTGCGCTTGCTCATCTGGGGCCTCCGTTGCTCACCGTGCCGACACTATCCCGGTGCCCGAAAATCAACGGCCCCACACGCTGTCGCGGGTGGGACGTCGGACCGGCAGGATCTCGCCCCCTCCGTTCGCTCGATCAACGGACTCCAGCGGTCGAGCGACGAGGGAGTCGAGACCTGGCGGGCTCAGGGCAGGTAGTAGGTCGGGTTCGGCAGCTTGATCGGGACGACAGCGTGCCCGCCGAGCAGATCGGAGAACTGGTCACCGATGTTGGCCAGCACGGTGTAGCCGCCGCCGGCGGCAGTCTCGACGTAGGCCCTGGTCTGCGACTTGTATTCGATGGTGGTGCACTTCGCTCCTCCGCAGTGGATGTACGACGGCTGCTGGCTGGCACCGACACCGGTCCACTTGGTGAAGTAGTGCGCTTCGGAGTAGCCGGTGAAGCCGCCCTTGGCCAGGTTGGCCAGGGTCGCCGTGCGCTGGTTGTCATTGCGACCGGTGAGCCCGATGATCGTGCAGCCGGCGCTTGAGGCCGCATTCGCCAGTGCGACCATGCCGGGCGTGGCCGGGAACCGCTGCTGCTGCACGTAGAGGTCCTGCAGCGCCGGATCGAAGGTGAAGTGCATCGCCGCGTCCTCCATGTCGTACGTCCACAGCGAGGTGTCGTCGGCATCCAGCACCAGCGCCGGCTTGATCCCGAAGCGCTCGGCCGTCCGGCAGGCAGAGGTGAGGGCCGGGGTGACGGAGCGGGTGAGCCGGGTCAGCTCGGTGATGTACGGCGAGCTCACCTTGTTCGCGATCCCGGTGGCGTCCGCGCCGTAGTAGGTGCGGATCGTCGACTTGACCGAGTCGATGTTGGGGATCCCCTCACTACCCTGGGTTGCGCCGCTGGAGCCGTCCGGCTTCATGGTGAAGTGCGTCCGCGGGGCCAGCCGCGGCTCGGACAGGACCGGAAGATCCGCCGAGGGCAGGTAGTAGGTCGGATTCGGGAGCTTGAGCGTCGACAGGCTCGATCCGCCCTGCAGGTCGGACCACTGGTCACCGACGTTGAGGGCGATCCGGTAGCCGAGCGACTCGATGTGCGCACGCGTACCCGACTTGTACTCGACCGTCGTGCACTTCACCGCAGCACAGTGGATGTAGGACGGCTGGGTGCTCGCGCCGACACCTGTCCACTTGGTGAAGAAGTTGGCCGTGGTGAAGGCGGAGTAGCCGTCCTTCGACAGGTTCGCGACGGAAGCGGCCTTCTGGTCGTCGTTACGACCGGTGAGACCGAAGATCGCGAACCCTGCGCGCTGCGCCGCCTTCACGAAACCGACCATGCCGGGGACGGCCGGGAACCGCTGTCCCTGCACGTAGACATCCTGCAAGGCAGGATCGAAGGTGAAGTGCATCGCCGCGTCCTCCATGTCGTACGTCCACAGCGTGGTGTCGTCGGCGTCCAGGACGATCGCGGGCTTCCCGCCGCCCTTCGCCTCGGCCGCGCGGTAGAGCGCAGGCAAGCCCTTCGCCTTGCGCGCCAGCAACTTCGTCAGCTCGGTGATGAACGGCGAGGACACCTTGTCGGCAATCCCGGCGGACGAGGCGCCGTAGTAGGTCCGGACGGTCGCCTTCACCGAGTCGATGTTCGGGATCCCCGCCCCGTCGGCACGCAGGCCGCTCGAGCCGTCCGCCGCCATCACGAAGCTGGTACGCGGCGTGAGGACCTTGTCGAGTCCGTCGAAGGACACCGACGGTCGAGCCGACACCGTCCCGGCGGGCGGCGGCGCGGCCTGCGCGGCGGGAGTCAGTGCGAGGCCGACGGTGAGCAGCGAGGCCAGGGTGACACCGAGAACGCGGCGCCCGGTTCGTGTCGTCATACGGAAGTACTCCTTCGAGGGTCGCCCCAGCGGTTTCAGGGGTCGGCAGCGAAGTTACTCCGGGCAATTGCATTCCGCGTGCGCCGAAGGAGTTGTCCGGTCGGCTCAGAAGGGCCGTCGGGTGCCGTAGGAGCCCTGTTTCGCCCGAGCCGCATTGCGCCGCTCGTTCAGGTCGCCGTTCTCACGGACCGCCTTGATGATGACGGTCCAGATGCGCTTGATCCTGCTCGGTTTCTTGTCCATACCCTCAGGACGCGCTCGGCCGCCGAAGTGTTGCAGCGGAGTTCCCGGTCGTCGATCTGACAGGATCTCGACGCGCTCGTCGCTTGCTCGATCAACAAACTCAGCGGTGGTCGAGCGACGAAGCAGACGACCCCCGGTCGTCGATCTGACAGGATCTCGACGCGCTCGTCCCTCGCTTGCTCGATCAACGAAGGTCTTGGTGATCCCCTCGTCTTCGACCACGGTGACCGCGAGGGGTGGTGTGCCGGGTCAGGGGGTGGCTCGGGCATGGGCGGGACCCCGCTCGTGAGCCTGCGAACGCGCGGGGCCCGCCGGGCGGGACCCGGCGCACCACCACTCGCGCTGGCGAGAGGAGCTTCCTGCGCAGCAAGGCCCTCATCTGTGGGCCCGGAGGGCCGATCAGGGGACGGTGAGGATCTCGACTCCGGTGTCGGTGACCACGAGCGTCTCCTCGAACTGGGCCACCCAGCTACCGTCGCGGGTGACGACCGTCCAGTCGTCATCCCAGAGTTCCCACTCGATCCCGCCGAGGGTGATCATCGGCTCGATGGTGAAGGTCATGCCCGGCTCCAGCACCGTCTGCACGGACGGATCGTCGTAGTGCAGTACCACCAGGCCGGAGTGGAACGTCGGCCCGACCCCGTGACCGGTGTAGTCCCGCACCACGCCGTACCCGAAGCGCTTGCCGTAGGACTCCACGACCCGGCCCACCACGTTGAGCAACCGCCCGGGGGCCACCGCCCTGATCGCCCGGTCCAACGCCTCGCGGGTGCGCTCGGAGAGCAGCCGCGCCTCCTCGCTCACCTCGCCGGCGAAATAGGTCGCGCAGTTGTCACCGTGCACGCCGTCCAGGTACGCGGTGACGTCGATCTTCACCAGGTCGCCGTCCTGGATGACGGTCGAATCCGGGATGCCATGACAGATCACCTCGTTCAGCGACGTGCAGCAGGCCTTCGGGTAGCCCCGGTAGCCCAGCGTCGACGGATACGCGCCGTGGTCGCACAGGTAGGTGTGGATGACCTCGTCGATCGCATCGGTGGTGACGCCCGGCGCCACCGCCCGGCCGCCCTCGGCCATCGCCCTGGCGGCAATCCCACCGGCGATCCGCATCTTCTCGATCGTCTCGGGGGTCTGGACCCACGGGCCGGGATCAGGACGTGGCCCGGGACGTCCGACGTACTCGGGGCGGAGGATCGACGCCGGCACCGGCCGGACGGGGCTGACTGTGCCGGGGCTGATCCGAGTGCGGACCGAGGACTTCATGCCTCGCAGAATATGCCGCGCCCGCCGAGCGACCCGGGCTGCCTCACTTCACCGCGGCCAGGAACTTCTGCAGGACGACGTTGGTCCGCTTGGAGGAGTCGCCGCCGACGATGAGAGCGCTGAAGGCGAGGTCACCGCGGTAGCCGACGGTCCAGGCATGGGCCTTCAACGTGCCTTTCGCGTCGGTGTACTCCGCTGTCCCGGTCTTGGCGTGCACGAACGCCGCCGCGGTGCCGACCGCCTTCAGGTTCTGCGCGGTCCCCACGTCGACCACGGCTGCCATCAGGTCGGCCACCCCGGAGCGGGACGCAGCCGAGCGGGTGGGGACCTTCTGGTCCACCTGCGTCCGCTGGCCGCGGATCAGCGTGGGGACGGGCATGGTGCCGGTTGCGGCGGTGGCCGCCATCAGAGCCGCGGAGAACGGGGTCACCAGCACTTGTCCCTGCCCGAACCCGTCCTCGGCCCGCTGCACCTCGTCGGTCGCCGCGGGCACGGAGCCGGTGAGCGTGGTGATCCCCGGGATCACGAAGTCCAGGCCGATCCCGTACTGCTTGGCCGTGCTGGTCAGGGTGCCTTCGCCCATCGTCGAGGCGAGTTGGGCGAACGTCGTGTTGCACGACTTCGCGAACGCCAGCTCCAGCGGGACCCGGCCGAGATCGAATTCGTACTCGTTGCGGATCGGACGCTCGTTGATCGTCCAGGTGCCGGGACATTCCACGACGGTCTGCGGGGTCGCTCGCTGGGTGTCGATGGCCGCGGTCGCGGTGACGATCTTGAAGATCGAGCCCGGCGGGAAGCTGCCGGTGAGGGCGATCGCGCCCTCGGCGTCCGCGGCGGCGTTCTGGGCGACCGCGAGGATCTCACCGGTGGAGGGCTGGATGGCGACGATCACGGCCGGTTCGGTGATCCCGGCCAGTGCCCGCTCGGCCGCGAGTTGGACGTCCCGGTCGATGGTCAGGATGACCTTGCCGCCGCGCCCGGCAGCGCGCTCGGCCAGCACTCCGGCCTCGGCGCCGGTGGCGTCGATCGCCACGATCTTCCAGCCGGGCGTCCCGCGGATGAGCGCGGCGGTGCTCGGTCCGAGCTGGGCGAGCAGTGCTCTGGCGAAGTCCTTGGTGGGACCCAGATTGCGGACCTGGGCCGGGAACGTCAGCCCGGGAATCTTGGTCAGCTGTGCCGCGACCGCCTCGAACTCGGTGTCCCGCAGGTTGGTCACGGTGTAGCCGATCGTCGGATCGGCATCGGCGATGCCCTGCACGATGCCGGTGGCCGTCAGCGTCGGGTCGTACTTCCGGAGCAGCTTCACCAGCACGGCCGCGATTCCGGCCTGATCGCTGATCTTCGTCGGGGCGGCTTGGACCGCGTACACCCGCTGGGCGGTCACCAGCTGCCGGTCGTTGCGGTCGACGACGACACCGGCCGACGCCTCGACCGTGCGCACCACGATGCTCTGCTGTGCGCCGAGCTGCGGGTGGATGACGGCCGGATCCCAGGCGATGAACCAGTGGGCGCCCGGTCCCGCTCCACGCCGCTTCAACGTCCAGTCGGTGGTGTACTGCCACGGTCCGATGTCCGGCAGGGTCCAGCGGTAGGTCATCGGCACGGTGGCCGTGGTCGCCTCCCCGTCCCAGTCGAGGGCGCCGGCGGTGAGCTGCAGCTTCTTCGGCTCGAGGTTGTCCAGGATCACCGAGTCGAGCGCCTGCCGGGCCACGCCGGGCTCCGAGGTGAGCGCCGAGGCTGCGTCGGTCCTGCTGGTCTCCAGTGCGGCGACGAACGCGGCCAGGTCCTGCTGGGGCCCGGGTGAGGCGGGCGCCGCGGTCGAGGTGCAGCCTGACAGGACCAGCATGCCGACGAGGACGACGCACCACGAGAATGCCCTCGCACCCGGGCGAGCGACGCCGCTGCTGTGAGCCCCTTGCCTCGTCATCGGGCCAGTATCGATGCCGCGCTCCCCGATCCGGTGGACCCGCGCCGCAGATCGCCGAGACACACTCCGCGTTGACGCTCGACCCTTCGTCAGGGCTGCCGGCGCGCCGGTCAGGCGTCCGGGAACACGCAGAACTCGTTGCCCTCCGGATCGGCCATCACGGTCCACGGCCGACCCTCGTCGGGGGTCCTGAGCACTTGGGCGCCCGCGGTCTCGAGCGCAGCAGGGTCGCCGAAGAGGTCCAGATGGACCCGGTTCTTGACGGTCTTGGGTTCCGGCACGTTGGCGAAGGCGATCGACTCGAACGGGGCATCGGGGAGGTGATCGATCCAGGAGTAGCTGTCGTCGTCCTCCGTGCCGTGGCCGGCACCCAGCAGGTCCGCCCACCATCGGGACTGCGCCTGCTGGTCGACAGCGTCGACCCCGAGCTCCATCAGGCCGGGTTCCGCTGAGCCCGGCGAGCCGTCGGTGAGGAACACGCAGAACTCGTTGCCCTCCGGATCGGCCAGCACCGTCCAGCCCTCGAGTCGATCCAGCTCGCGCGCCCCCAGTTCGAAGGCCTGCTCCAGCGATCGCAGTCGGATGTCGAGGTGCATGCGGTTCTTGGCCGAACGCTGCTCGGGCACCCGGTTGATCCAGACCCGCTGGGTGGGCGTTGCTCCATCGAGGCTGATCACCACACCGTCCCTGGTCTGCGGGGCCAGACCGAGCAGCTCGGAGTAGAAGGCTCCCAGGAGATCCGGGTCGACAGCATCCAGGCAGAGGTCCTTGAAACGGGCGAGGCTCATGGTGGAGAAGATACCGGGCGGGTCGTTGACGCACCGACTGTAAACGTTTACAGTCGGCGAGGCTCCGATGACGCGGTGCCCCGGCAGTGCTTAGTCCCCGTTCGCTCCGCCCTTCAAAGACGAAGGAGTACCCCCGACCATGACGGCGGCAGCCCAGGCTCCGGCCACCATCGACCCGGGCCCGACCACACCACCCGCCGCCCGACGGCGACGCGGTACGCCGGTCGGCCTGTGGTTGCTCGTTCCCAGTCTCCTGCCGGTGATCGCGTTCAGCGTCTACCCCCTGCTGAACGGGATCTGGCTCGGGTTCACCGATGCCCGCGCCGGCGCGGGTGTGCAATTCGCGTTCAACGGCGTCCAGAACTACGAGCGTCTGTTCGACGACGGATTGTTCTGGAACTCGTTCGGGATCGGACTGGTCTGGGCTTTCAGTGTGACCATCCTGCAGTTCCTGCTCAGCCTCGGCCTCGCCCTGCTGCTCAACGCGGGGTTGCGGTTCCAGTGGCTGGTGCGGCCGTTGGCGCTGGTGCCGTGGGCGATGCCGTCGGTCGTGGTCGCCATCCTGTGGAAGCTGATCTACCAGCCGGATGCCGGCATCCTCAACGCATTCCTCAAGAACCTGGGGATCATCGACACCAACATCAACTGGCTCGGCAGCTTCACCCTCGCCCTGCCGGCCGTGATCGTCGTCGGGGTCTGGGCCGGGATGCCGCAGACCACCATCGCCCTGCTGGCCGGGCTGCAGAACACCTCGACCGACCTCCACGAGGCGGCGTCACTCGACGGAGCCGGTGCGTGGCAGCGGTTCCGCTCCGTCACCCTGCCTGCTCTCAAGCCGGTGATCATCGCCATCACGTCGCTGGACTTCGTCTGGAACTTCAACTCCTTCGGCCTGGTCTACGTGCTCACCGAGGGTGGGCCCGGCGGCCGCACCAAGCTGCCGATGTTGTTCGCCTACGAGAGTGCCTTCAGCAGCGGCGAGTTCGGGTACGCGGCCGCGATGGGCAACGCCATGGTCGTGCTCATCCTCGCGATGCTCGGCGTGTACCTGTGGCGTCAGCTGAAGGAGAACACCTGATGCGCACCCGCCCGATCACTCGCGTGGGTCAGTACGTCGCCCTGCTCGCGTACATCGTCTTCCTGGGATTCCCGTTGCTGTGGCTGTTCTCCACGGCTTTCAAATCGCCTCGCGAGGTGATCTCGCTCGACCCGACACTGCTCCCCCGCACCTGGTCGCTGGACAGCTTCAGGGTGGCGCTGGACAACACCGAGCTGTTCCCGTCACTGCTCAACTCGCTGATCGTCGCCGTCAGCACCGCGATCCTGACAACGGTCATCGCGCTGCCGGCCGCCTACGCGCTCGCCCGGCACCGCAGCAAGCTGCGCACGGTGACGGTCGGCTGGATCCTGGTCAGCCAGGTGTTCCCGTTCGTGCTGATCGTCATCCCGGTGTTCATCGTGCTGCGGAACCTGGGGCTGCTCAACACCCTGCCCGGGCTGGTACTGGTCTACGTGGTGTGGGCGCTGCCGTTCACGCTGTGGATGCTGCAGGGCTACGTCTCGGCGATCCCCCGTGATCTGGAGGAGGCAGCGGCCACCGACGGGGCCTCCCGCGGCCAGGTACTGCTCAGGGTCATCTTCCCGTTGCTCGCACCGGGTCTCGTGGCGACTGCGATGTTCGCCTTCATCAGTGCCTGGAACGAGTTCTTCTTCGCCCTGGTGGTGATCACCGATCCCGCCAAGGAGACGGCGCCGCTGCTGCTGGCGCGCTACGTCGGGGGTGAGGGGCTGGTGAACCTCGGCCCGTTGGCCGCGACCGCCCTGATCACCACCCTCCCCAGCCTGCTCATCTTCGCTGTCGCCCAACGCAAGTTGGTCTCCGGGATGCTCGCGGGCTCGGTCAAGGGATGACCGCCCGGCACGTCCCCCCTGCCAGTCCAGACCGTCAACACCACGAAGGAGCTCTCATGAAGAGAACCCGTCCACACATCCTGCGCCGCAGCAGCCTTGCCGCCCTGGCGCTCGGTTCCACCCTGCTGCTGTCGGCGTGCGTCAGCAACTCCGGCGGCGGTCAGGTGAGCACCGCCGGCAGCTCCCTGGCCCCGGATGAGAAGGTGTCGCTGACGTTCTCCAGCTACGCCTTCCAGGCACCGACCGTGGCTGCCACCGAGAAGATCGTCAGCGACTGGAATGCAGCCAACCCCAACATCCAGGTGACCTATCAGAAGGTCGCCGCCGAATCGGTGCACGACAAGCTGGTGACCCAGTTCGCCGGCAACCAGGCGCCCGACATCATCCACGACGAGTCGGCCGACATCGCGGGCTTCTCCCGCCAGGGCTACCTCGCCGACCTGTCGCCGATGGTCCCTGCCGACCTGAAATCCGATGTGCCGCAGTCGGTCTGGGACTCGGTGACCTACGATGGAAAGATCACCGGCACGCCGACGATCGCGCAGGTGTACACCATCTTCGTCAACAAGAAGCTGCTTGCGGCGGCCGGTGTCGCACTGCCGACCGCCGACAAGCCTTGGACGTGGGACGATCTGGCGACCAACGCGAAGAAGCTCTCCTCCGGCACCGTCAGCGGGCTGGCCTGGGGTCTGAAGTCGCCGACCGCGGGCATCATGTCGACCGGCCTGGCCTTCGACGGCACCTTCTTCAGCGGCGATTCCAAGGCCCCGACGGTCACCGTCGGCGACAACGAGCTGCAGGTCCCGAACCGGATCACGAAGATGCTGGCCGACGGGTCGATGGCCAAGGATTCGGTCTCGCTGTCCGGCAGTGACGTGCTGGCCGGCTACTTCGGCGGCAAGTACGCAATGATCATGGCCGGTAACTACATCGCCACTCAGATCGACGAGCAGGCGCCCGCCGACTTCGACTGGACGATGCTGCCGCTGCTCAAGGGCACCAACCAGCACCAGGCCTCCAACCCGCAGACCCTCAGCATCGCCAAGCAGAGCAAGTACCCGGCGCAGGCCATGCAGTTCATCGCCTACTTCATGAAGTCGGAGAACCTGGCTGCCATCGCCGAGGGTGACGCGCTGATCCCGGTGACTGCCTCGGCGTCGGCGGCGATGGGCAAGAAGCTCGGGACGGGGCACGGCTGGGACGCGATCCTGGGCAGCGCCGACCAGCTCGTCGACGCGCCGTGGAACAAGGCCGACAAGTTCCCCGACTGGAAGTCGAAGTACGCAACACCCGCCTACCAGGAGTTCCTCGCGGGTAAGACCGATGCTGCCGGTCTGGGCACCGCGCTCACCACCGGCTGGAAGACCCTCTCCGGCGGCTGATCCACCCCCGCTCGCCCTCTCCCGTCAGCACCTCCCACCGTGCCGCAGAGCCGGCTCATGCCAGGAAGAACCATGAACCTCTTGCAGGACAAAGCAATCGGAGCCCTCGCTGCAGCAGCGGTCGGCGATGCCATCGGCGGTGCGACGGAGGGCCGCAGCGCCGAGGAGATCGTCGCCCGGTACGGCGGATTCGTCGAGGGCATCACCGAGTACTTCATGCCCGACTGGCGGACGGCGAAGCCGATGTCGCCGTACTTCAAGGGAGACGGCCACGTCACCGACGACACCCTGATGACCAACCTGCTCATCGACGTCTACGACGAACGTCAACGGCACCTCGACGCCTTCGACATCGCCGACGGGCTGGTTCCGCGGATGATGAATCAACTCACCTGGATCCCGGAGCTTGAACGGGAGACGGTCCCGTTGCTGCGGGTGTTCCTCGCGGAGAAATGGTTGGTGACCCGGCTGCACTACGGTCACATCGATCCTCGCGAGGGTGGGGTGGGCAACGTCGTGAACTGCGGTGCTGCCATGTACATGGCCCCGGTCGGAATCGCGAACGCAGGTGATCCGGCCGGCGCCTACGCCGAGGCCTCCGAGTTGGCCGGTGCACACCAGTCCAGTTACGGCAGGGAGGCTGCCGCCGTCTTCGCCGCCGCGATCGCCGCGGCGATGACGCCGGGAATCGATGTGGACGGGGTGCTGCAGGCCGTCCTGGGACTGGCCAGGGACGGTACCGCCGCAGCGATCCGTGCGGTGCTGGAAGCGGCCGCGGGTGTGCCCGACTGGCAACGGGCGATCCCGGTGCTGCGGGCCGCGATCACACCGTTCGACACCGTCGGCCCGGAGTACCGCACGCCGGTGATGGATGCTCGGCGGCCGAGCCGGGTCCGCGCGATCGAGGAGCTTCCGGTGGCGCTGGGCTTCCTGGCGGTCACCGGCGGCGACGTGCGCGGCTGCATCCTCGGCGCGACGAACTACGGCCGGGACTCCGACTCGATCGCCACCATGGGCGGCGCCATCGCAGGCGCGCTCGGCGGCGAATCCTCCGTGCCCGCCGAGTGGGTGGAGACCGTGGCCCGGGAGTCGCGGCTCGACCTGCGCGCCGGCGGACTCCGGATGGCCGCGGTGGCGCAGGCGATCCGCACCGCGGACGCGGCAGCCTTCGCCCGCCGGGAACACGCGTTCGCGGCCCTGACCGCCGCCGACGGGCCGGGCAACGGCGAGGCGGCACTGTCGTGAACCCGCAGCCCAGACCGGTGACCTGGGTGCAGCCGGAGGACCTGCTACGCCACGAGCTCTGGCAGTCGGCTCGTGAACTCGGACCCGACCAGCAGGATGCGCTGCAGCGGATCGCGGACCGCTGGGTCGGAGCCGGCGGCACGCTGCCGCCACCGCACGTCGGTGCGTCACCGGAGCTCGGGGACAGACACCTGCGCCCGCTCGCCGAGGAGCTGCTCGCAGCGGTGGCCGCGATCCCCCGGCAGTCCGATCCGGCGCTACCCGACGACTGGACCGGGATCGCGGCGATCGTCGAATCCACTGCGGCGCAGTATGTGCGGCACGGTGCCGGCACCGACGCCGACGCGCTGAGCGGAGCCTGGCTGGGCCGCACGGTGGGCTGTGTCCTGGGCAAGCCCGTCGAGAAGATCCCGCGCCGTGGGATCGAGGACATCCTGCGCAGCGGTGACCGGTGGCCGCTGCGGAGCTATTTCACCGCGCGCGGTCTGCCCGTCGAGGTCGCGGAGCGGTGGCCGTGGAACCGGGTGAGCGGACCCACGAGCCTGATCGAGAACATCGACGGCGCACCGGAGGACGACGATCTCAACTTCACCCTGATGGCCCTGCGCCTGCTGGAGCGGGTCGGCCTCGACTTCACCTCCGCCGATGTCGCACAGTCCTGGCTGCTCGACCTGCCCGCAGGGCGCAGCTTCACCGCGGAACGGATCGCGTACCGCAACCTGCTCTGCGGTCTCGAGCCGCCGGACACTGCGCGGGTGGGCAACCCGTACCGGGAATGGATCGGGGCGCAGATCCGCACCGACCTCTACGGCTGGGTCGGTCCCGGTGATCCGCTGGGTGCTGCCCGTCGGGCACACCGGGACGCCTCCGTCAGCCACACCCGCAACGGGCTCTACTGCGCGATGGCGCTGGCCGCGATGGGTTCGATCGCCGTGGTCCGCACTCCGGACCGTCCCGGTATCGCGGACGTGCTGGATGCCGGCCTGGCCGTCGTCCCTCCCGACAGTGCCGCAGCTGCGGCCATCATCCTGGGTCGCCGGCTGGCGACCGACGGGCTCCCGCCCGAGGACGCGTACGTCGCGCTGGAGCGGGCCTATCCCGACCTGCACTGGGTGCATGCGCTCAACAACACCGCGCTGGTGGCCTACGCCCTCACATTCGGGGAAGGCGCCTTCGACCGCTCGATCTGCACCGTGGTTGCCGGCGGCTGGGACACCGACTCCAACGGCGCCAGCGTCGGCGGGATCGTGGGTGCGCTGACCGGAGCATCAAGCATCGATCCGGAGTGGACCACACCGCTGCGCGACCGGTTGAGCTCTGCCCTGCCCGGCGAGGACGGTGGGGCGATCACTGCTGCCGCGGCGCGCACCCTGGCCCTCGTCGGATCCGGTGGCGATGTGTCATGAGCGCCGAGAGTGACCCTGCCGGTGCGGTGCGGACCGGCCGACGCCCGACGGTCGTCGAGGTGGCCGCCCGGGCCGGCGTCTCCACCGCGTCCGTGTCCCGGGTGCTGAACGGCAAACTCGCCCGACCCGACACCATGGACCGGGTGCGGGCCGCGGTGATCGAGCTCGGATATCGCCCGGACGCCACCGGCCGTGCGCTGAAACTCGGTGCTGCACAACAGATCGCATTCGCCGTCGACGATCTGGCCAACCCGGTCTACACCGAGATGATGCGCGGGGTCGAGGAGGGGTTGACCTCCACCGGAGCCCGTCTGCTGGTGACCTCCACCGGTCAGGACCCGGCCGACACCCTGGCCCTGGTACGCAGCCTCGGTCGGGGCTACGCCGACGGCCTGGTGATCAGCCCGCTGCGCCGCACGCCGGCCCTGGTCCGCGCGCTGGTCGAGTGCCCGGTACCGGTCGTCATCGTGGGTGATCCTGGCGCCACCGATGCCCTCGACCGGGTGCGGGTCGATTCGGGTGCCGGGATCCGACTCGCCTACCGCCATCTGTTGGACACCGGGCGTCGCCGGATCTGCTTCGTCAACGGCCCCGAGCAGACCTCGCCGGGAGCTGCTCGCGGCTCCGCGCATCGACGGTGCGCTGCGGAGTGGGGCGGTTCGGCCGGGACGGTCTCGGTCGATGCCTTCACCGTCGAGGCCGGCGAACATGCCTGGCTCCAGGTGTGCCTGCTGGAACCGGATGCGCTGATCGCAGCGAACGACCTGCTCGCCCTGGGCGCGATCCGAGCTGCCGAGGCCGCCGGGATCCGTGTTCCGCACGACCTCGCCGTGGTCGGGGTCGACGACATTCCCTTCGCCCGCATCTTCTCGCCGGCCCTGACCTCGGTGTCGCTGCGGGCGCGCGAACGTGGACGGCTCGCCGCCGAGCTGTTGCTGCAGCGGATGTCCGATCCGGCGCGGCCGGCGGTCACGGTCAGCGTCGAGCCGGAACTGCTGGTCAGGGAGTCCTCGTGGCGACGATGACCAATGTCTCCGCGGGTTCCGGTCCTCCCGGTGACGACGGGCCGCTCCCCGTCCTGTCGATCCCGACGGACGCTGCCGATGCGGCCGCCGCCGCAGTGGCCACCGATGCTCCGCTCAACCCGCTCGTCCCGCGTCCGCTGGACCGCCCGCAGGAGGTCCCGCTCGAGCCCGACGCCGACCTGTCGGCGTTGGACGACGCGAAGATCTTCGCCGCACCCGACGATCCGGCGCTGTGGCCGCAGTGGCGACGTCGACTGCACGAGTGGCGGCGCGAAGCGGTCGCCCGCAGCAGCTACGACGACGACCTCTACCGCCGGGACGACCTGGCCTGGATCTCGCGCTGTTTCGTCATCTCCCAGATCTGGTTGTGGGACGAGCTGCTCTTCGACTGGCAGACGGGTCGGTTCACCCCGGAGCGGATGATCCAGGACGCCCGGGAGCGCTTCGGCGGCTTCGATGCGGTGGTGCTGTGGCACGCATATCCGGTGATCGGTATCGACGACCGGAACCAGTGGGACTACTACCACGACGTGGACGGCCTGTCGGACGTCGTGCGAGCGTTCCACGATGCCGGGATCCGGGTGTTCATCGACTACAACCCGTGGGACACCGGGACCCGCCGCAACGGCTACGACCCCGAGCTGCTGGCGGACATGGTCGCAGACCTCGGCTTCGACGGCGTCTTCCTGGACACCCTGCGCGAAGGTCGCGGAGAGCTCGTCGCCGGTGTCCGCCGGGCCCGTTCCGGGGTGGCGCTGCAGGGTGAGTCCAGGGTGTCGATGGCCCGGCTGGTCGACCACCCGATGTCCTGGGCCCAGTGGTTCGCCGACTCGCCGGTACCCGGGGTGCTGCGCTCGCACTACTTCGAACGCCGCCACATGATGCACCACGTCCGCCGGTGGCACCGCGACCACTCCGTCGAACTGCAATCGGCCTGGTTCAACGGCGTCGGGGTGATGGTGTGGGAGGTCGTGTTCGGGGTCTGGGTCGGTTGGAACGATCGCGACAGCCTCACCCTCCGGCGGATGAGCACCGCCCAGCGGGCACTGTCGAAGTTGTTGCGGGACGGCATCTTCACCCCGCTGGTCGATCTGGGTCCCGACGCCGCGCAGCTGACCGTGTTCGGCTCCACCTTCCGGTCGGGGCGTGAGTCCCTGTTGGCACTCGTCAACCGCGGAGCCCACGATCGGGTGTTGCGGCTCCCGGTCGCCGAGGCCCCGGACGGGTCTGCACGCAGGACCACCTCCGGTCTCGGACCGGTGCTCGACATCTGGACCGGCCGGGAGGCGCCGGTCGCCGACGGGCACGTCCAGGTGCTGGTTCCGGCCGGCGGCATCGGCGGTCTCTGGCAGCCCCCGCCGGGGGCGGACACCTCCTGGCTGCTCCCGTTGACCGAGCAGCCCGACGATCCTCGGCCGCATCCGTCCACCGCGTTCCACCATCGACACAGCGAGCGGGTGCCGGTACCGACCGCGACCACGCGAACCGCCGCGTCCCTGCGGCTGCCGACCGTGCCGATCACGGCCGGCGACTACACGCTCACCGTCCGGTTCCGGTTCCGGGAGACCGGGATGTACGACGGAGCGCCGTTCGTCGATGAGTGGAAGCCCCTGCCGCCCCGGCTGCACGACCTGCGCACCCTGGACCGTCGGGTGCACCTGGCGTCCGACGTCGCCGTCGCGACCCTCGAGGTCTCAGAACGTGACTTCGCGGAGTTCGTCGCGGCCACCGACCGGGGGGCCCGGATTCCGTCGTGGCGCCGACCGGCCTGGGCTGGACGCAGCATTCAGGATGCGGCGATCCACCATCCGGTCACCGAGGTGTCGCTGTCCGACGCCAGGGCCTACGCCGCGTGGGCCGGCGGGCGACTGCCCACCGAGGACGAGTGGCAACTAGCGGCGGCCGACCCCGGTTTCCGGCGACGGGATCCGTTGGTGTGGAACCTGACCGAGAGCGAGCACACCGACGGCCGGACGCGCTTCATGATGCTCAAGGGCGGCTCGGCCTACCAGAGCTCGGGTTCCCCCTGGTACTTCGACAGCGGCCCGCAGCCACGGGAGTTCTCGGCGAAGTACCTGTTGCCCGGCCAGGGGTTGGGCCGATCGCAGACGATCGGCTTCCGCATCGCCTTCGTACTGGCCTCCGAAACCGACGGCCTGCACGCCCGCATGCCCACACGTCAGCACGCCCATATTCCCGCACGCCCGTACCGACCGACCGACCGACCCACCGACCAGGAGAGCTGAGTGAACTCCCCCGCGCTCGACGGTCTGACCGTCATCGACGCCTCCACGCTGTTCGCCGGCCCGATGGCGGCCATGCACCTGGGCGATCTCGGCGCCAGGGTGATCAAGGTGGAGCACCCGCGGCGACCTGATCCGGCCCGCGGCCACGGGCCGGAGAAGGACGGCCACAACATCTGGTGGAAGACGTTGGGCCGCAACAAGGAGACGCTGCAGCTCGACCTCTCCGGCGCCGACGGCGCCGCGGTGTTCCGTCGGCTGGCCGCGGCGGCGGACGTGGTGATCGAGAACTTCCGTCCCGACACCCTGGAACGGTGGGGTCTGGGGTACGAGAGCCTGTCGGCTTCCAACCGGGGGTTGGTCCTGGCCAGGGTGACCGGTTTCGGACAGGTCGGCCCGTACCGCAGACGGCCTGGATTCGGCACGCTGGCCGAGGCGATGAGCGGTTTTGCCGCCGCAACCGGGGAACCGGATGGACCACCCACGCTGCCACCGTTCGGCCTGGCCGACGGGATCGCTTCCTTGGCAACGGCTTTCGCCGTGATGACCGCCCTGCACCAGCGCGCCGCCACCGGTCGCGGACAGGTGGTGGACCTCGCCATCGTCGAGCCGATCATGGCCATGCTCGGACCGCAGATCTCTCGGTGGGACCTGCTCGGCACGGCCCAGCCGCGCACCGGGAACCGGTCCGGCAACAACGCGCCGCGCAACACCTATCGGACGTCCGACGGACACTGGGTCGCGGTGTCGACCAGCTCGCAGAGCATCGCCGAGCGGGTGCTGACCCTCGTCGGTCGGCCCGAGCTGATCGCCGAGCGCTGGTTCGCCACCGGTGGGTCGAGGGCCGAGCACGCCGACGAGCTGGATGAGGCCGTCGGTGGCTGGATCGCGCAGCGCACCCGGGACGAGGTGCTGGAGAGCTTCGACCGCGCGGAAGCGGCGGTCGCACCGATCTACTCCCCGGCCGACATCGTCGCCGATCCCCAGTTCGCCGCGCTGGGAACCGTGCAGCACGTCCAGGATTCGGACTTCGGCCCGATGGCCATGCAGGGCAGGCTGTTCCGGCTGTCCGAGGGTGACGCGCCGATCCGCCACACGGGCCGGGAGCCCGGCGCCGACACCGGATCGGTGCTGCACGAGCTGGGTTACTCCCCCGACGAGGTCGCCGCGCTGCGCGCTGCCGGGGTGGTCGGTGGGGCTGTCGACTCCAGCACCGTCGACGCGCTTCCCGGGCCGAGCGCCCTCGACGGGCGACGGAACCGATCGGCATGACACACCGCGTTCCGCTCACGCTGCTCTACGTTCCGGCCGATCGCCCCGACCGGATCCGGCGGGCTCTGGATTCGCCGGCAGACGTGGTGATCATCGACCTGGAGGACGCTGTCACGCCGGCGGCGAAGGAAACGGCGCGTCGGACCGTCACCGAGCTCGAGTTCGAACCAGGGCGCTCCGTGCAGGTGCGGGTGAATGCGGCCGGAACCCCTTGGCACGACGACGATCTGTCGATGGCCGCATCCCTGGACGAGCGGGTACAGCTCCGGCTGCCGAAGTGCGAATCCGCCGAGGTGATCGGCGCGGTGGCCGACCGGGTCGGATCGCGCGCGCTGCACCTGTTGATCGAATCAGCGCTCGGCGTCGAACGGGCGTACCTGCTGGCAGGTTCCCACCCGCAGGTGGCGACCATCGGTCTCGGCGAGGCCGACCTGCTGGCCGACCTGCGCGCCGCCGACCCGGCCGCGCTCAGCTGGGCCCGCGGACGGATCGTCACCGCCGCGGCTGCGGCTGCACTTCCCGCGCCCACCATGTCGGTGTTCCCCGACCACCGTGACTCGGGTGGCCTGCGTGCGTCGTGCAGCGAGGGTCGATCGTTGGGTTTCCTGGGGCGCGCCGCGATCCATCCTGCCCAGCTGCCGGTGATCGTGGAGGCATTCGCTCCGAGCACCGCAGAGATCGAGGTGGCGCGGCAGGTGGTGGCGGCCGCCGAGGCCGGGGCGCAGATCGGCCGCGGAGCGGTGGCCCTGCCCAGCGGGAAGTTCGTCGACGCCGCGGTGGTGCGACAAGCCAGGACGGTGCTGACGCTGGCCGATCGCGGTCCGGACGGCTGAACGCGCAGAACCCGACCAGCGAGCCGGGTGGCTACGCCTGAGTGACCCGGCGAACGTTCCCGCTGGTGGCAAGTGCTGTTGCTGGCTAAAAGGACGTCCTCCACGCCAGCAACAGCACGCAACGCCAGCGCGAGCTGGGGTCAGTTGCCGCGCTTGGAACGCGGGAGGGGATGCGCACCGGCGTTGATGGACACCGGGTGCGCGTCGGGCGGGCGCTTCGAGGGATCGTCGAGCCGTTCGCGGAACTGGTCGATGAGCCCGATCAGCTGCTCGTTGATCTCGGCCAACTCGGCGGCGGTCAGATACGTGAGCCCCTGGAAGGAGAAGGACGCGTCCCGCCACTCCTTCGGGTAGCTCTGCCAGGTCGCCTCCCACACCTCGATCTCGCGCTGACGCTGGACCCGGAAGTGCTGGTCGAGCTCGCGGGCCGCGGCACCGACCTCGGGCGACGGTTGCTCCAGCCCGTAGCTCAGACCCAGGTCGACGCGCCGCCACGGCCGCTGCCGCCCGGTGCCACCCGGCGCCTCCTCCACGTAGCCGTACTTGGCGAGAGTGCGGAGGTGGAAGGAACAGTTCGCGGGGCTCTCGTCGAGCAGGTCGGCTGCCTCGGTCGCGGTCAACGTGCCCTCCCGGCGCAGCGCGTCCAGCATCGCCACCCGCACCGGATGGGCCAGCGCCCGGATCTCCTTGGCGTCCGTCAACGTTCGTCGCCGAGCCCGGGTGGGACTGGACGCGGGCTCCTCGACCGGACGGTCGTCGACCGGAGCGGATGCACTGTCCGATGCGGTGGCGATCGCATCGTCCGAGGGTGTTGCCTGCGGTGTCATCTGTCGATCCTCTCGCGTCAGCGAGCTCCGACCGGCGTGACACGTACGGCCGCGGCGCTCGCTCCAGTCATCCCTACGACTCGCCGCCGACTCCCGACGTCGGTGGCGCGCAGCCGACGACCCCAGGTCTCCAGAACCGCGCCGGTGCTTTCCCGCCACCTCCGGGAAGGCCGGGCGGCCACTCGGCGGATGCGTTCGCCGGTCTCGTACCTGGCGAGGTCGACTGCGGTCACCGGATTCGTCATGACGTGCTCCTCGGATGTTGACAACAACCCTTTCGAAGGCCTTGTTGCCAAGCATCCGTTTCGAAAGGACTGTTGTCAAGTGAGTCGCAAGAACTGATTCGAAAGAACCAGCGCGAAGGGGGCAGATCTCAGAACAGCACGCTGGAGAACTGTCCCGCCTGCTGGAATCCCACCCGCTCGTAGACCCGGCGGGCTGCGACGTTGCGCTCGTTGACGTACAGCGAGGGCAGCCGGTGCAGATCGCGCTGGATGTGCTGCACGAGCGCGGCGACGGCCGCGGCGGCCAGCCCCCTCCCCCGATGGACCGGGGCCACCCAGACCCCCTGGATCAACGCCACCCGGCTCGAGAGGGCGCCGATCTCCGCCTTGAAGATCACCTCGGCGCCGTCGAGCACGGCGAAGGCCAGGCCGCGCCGGATCAGGTCGTCCACCCGGGCGCGATAGCTGCGGCCGCCGTCTCCCGCACACGGATCGATCCCGACCTCCTCGGTGAACATGGCCACCGCTGCCGGGAAGTAGTGATCGCCCAGCTGGCCCGTCATCCGGCGCAGGCGTGGGTCCGGATCGATCAGCGGCGGTCGCGGACAGGTGAGCAGCGGCTGGATGGTCCGAACCTCCCTGGCCGGCCCCCAGGCCGAACCGAGGTCCTCCCACAACGGAAGCACCAGCTCCGAGCGGCCGACGAGGGAGGCGACGCTGCGGGTGCGGTGCGCCAGGCCCTCAGCCAATCGGCGCAGCGCCTCCGGCCCGGTCGCAGCCAGCGGCAACAGGTTCCCGCCGACGAAGGCCAGCGCCTCTCGACCACCGTCGACGCCCCAGAAATTGCCGCCGAGAGCACGGGGATCGATGCCGTAGGTCTCGAACCGCTCGGCAATCATGCAGCCGGCCACCGGATCGGCGTCCAGCGCGCCCTGCACCACTGCAGTCTGGTCGCTGCCCAGGACCCGGGCTCCGGACCGCTGCCAGATGCGCGGCACCGACTGATCAGACCGTCGAGACCGAGGGAGTGCCGCTGACGACTCCCTCGGCGCGCATGGCGTCGGCGATCTTCATCGCCTCCTCGATCAGCGTCTCCACGATCTGCGACTCGGGAACGGTGCGGACCACCTCGCCCTTGACGAAGATCTGGCCCTTGCCATTGCCCGAGGCGACGCCCAGATCCGCCTCGCGGGCCTCGCCAGGTCCGTTGACCACGCACCCCATCACAGCCACCCGGAGCGGGACGTCCATCCCCTCCAGACCGGCGGTGACCTCGTTGGCGAGTGTGTAGACGTCGACCTGGGCGCGCCCGCAGGACGGGCACGAGACGATTTCCAGACCGCGTTCCCGCAGGTTCAACGACTCCAGGATCTGCAGGCCGACCTTGACCTCCTCGACCGGAGGGGCGGACAGCGAGACGCGGATGGTGTCGCCGATCCCCTGGGCCAGCAACGCACCGAAGGCGACGGACGACTTGATGGTGCCCTGGAACGCGGGACCGGCCTCGGTGACACCGAGGTGCAGCGGGTAGTCGCACTGCTGCGCGAGCAACTCGTACGCCCGGACCATGATCACCGGGTCGTTGTGCTTGACCGAGATCTTGATGTCGCGGAAATCGTGCTCCTCGAACAGTGAGCACTCCCACAGCGCCGACTCCACCAGCGCCTCCGGGGTGGCCCTGCCGTACTTGGCGAACAGGCGAGGGTCAAGGGACCCGGCATTGACGCCGATCCGGATCGGGGTGCCGTGCGCCTTGGCCTCCTGCGCGATCTGCTTGACCTGGTCGTCGAACTGCCGGATGTTGCCGGGATTGACCCGGACGGCGGCGCAGCCGGCCTCGATGGCCGCGTACACGTACTTGGGCTGGAAGTGGATGTCGGCGATGACCGGCAGCTGGGAGTGCTCGACGATCTGCTTGAGCGCGGCCGCGTCATCGTTGGTGGGCACGGCCACCCGCACGATCTGGCAGCCGGCGGCGGTCAGCTCGGCGATCTGCTGCAAGGTGGCGTTGACGTCGGAGGTCAACGTGGTGGTCATCGACTGGACGGAGACCGGGCTGTCGCTGCCCACGCCGATGCCCTTGCTGCCACTGCCCAGCTGGAGCTGACGGGTCGCGCGCCGGGGCGCGAGGATCGGCACCTCACGGTCGGCGGGCATGCTGGGCATCCCGAGGCCGATCCCGGTGGCGGTGGAGCTGTCGGTGGTGCTGGTCATCTCGAGTTCCTCGATCGTCGTGGGTACCTCTCCAGTGTCCGCCTCCGCGCGGCCGGATGCCCACTCCGGGGTGGTGATCTGTGCACGTGTCTCGCCGGGGGTGAGGGACCGCGCGTCAGAACAGGTTGACGGGGTTGACCACATCGGCGATGAAGGTGAGCACCGTCAGGCCGATGAACAACAGGGCCACCACGTAGGCGACCGGCATCAGCTTGGCGACGTCGAACGGCGGCGGCAGCGCCTTGCGACGGAGCCGGTTGATACCGCGGCGGATCCACTCGATCACCGCACCCAGGATGTGGCCGCCGTCCAACGGCAACAGGGGCAGCAGGTTGAGCAGGAACAGGCTCATGTTGAAGCCGGCCAACAGCGTCAGGAACAGCGCCCACTTGTCCTTGGCCGGGGAGTCGAGTGCGAGGATCTCGCCGGAGATCCGACCGGCGCCGACGATGCCGACGGGCGAGTTCGCGTCGCGCTCGGCGCCGTTGAAAATGGCGTCCCAGAGCGCCGGGATCCGAGAGGGGATCTGGATCACCGCATGCGCGGCGGTGCCGATGAACTGCCCCGTCCGGTCGAAGGCACTGCCGAAGGACTGGGTGACGTACGGGAACTGCGGTCCGACGCCGAGGAACCCGGCGGGGGTGGTGCCGACGACCTGGTCATTAGCACCGGTCACCGGCCGCTCGGTGAGCACGATCGTCACCTGCTGGGTGACGGGCGTTCCGGCGCGCTGGACGGTGAGCGGCACGGTCTGTCCGGCAGCGGCCCTGATCAGTGCGGTGAGCTGGGTCCAGCCGGTGATCGACGTACCGGCGAAATCGGTGATGACGTCCCCCGGCTGCAGGCCGATCATCCGCGCCGGGGTCCACTCGGTCTGTGGGCACTCGGTCTTCTGCTGCTCGGCCGCCGAGGCGGTGGCCGGCACCACGCAGGCACTGACGCTGGACACCGTGGTGTTGGGGGTGGGGACGCCGATCGTCGTCATCACGACGCCGAACAGGATGACGGCGAGCACGAGGTTCATGAACGGTCCGGCGAACATGATGACGATCCGCTTGAAGGGGTGCAGCTGGTAGAACTGCCGGCCGTCGTCGGTCTCCAGTACCTGCGCGCGATCGCCGTGCCGGGTGTCCTCGACCAGCTGACGGAAGATGCCGGCGGGTCCGAGCGCGGTGGTGGTGATCCGCTGTCGACCGAACTTGTCCGGCGGGACCATTCCGATCATCCGGATGTAGCCGCCCAGCGGCACCGCCTTGATGCCGTACTCGGTCTCGCCGACCTTCTTCGACCAGACGGTCTTGCCGAAGCCGACCATGTACTGGGTGGTGCGGACCTTGAAGACCTTCGCGAACGTCAGGTGACCGAGCTCGTGCCAGGCGATCGAGAACAGCAGCCCGAGCACGAACAGGACGATGCCGATCGCAGTCAGCATGCGTCCACCAGCTCCTCAGCTCTCGTGCGTGCCCAGGCCTCTGCCGCAAGCACGTCGGCGACGTCCCGGGGAGCCGTTGTCAGACCCTCGGACCCGATCGCCTCATCAATGATGCCTGCGAGTAGCCGCGGGATGCCTGGAAAGGTGAACTTCCCCTCGCGGAAGGAACGGACGGCGACCTCGTTGGCGGCGTTGAACGTGGCCGGCACCAGGCCGCCGGCCGTGCCCGCGAGCCGTGCCAGCGACAGCGACGGGAACGCCTCGTGGTCGACCGGTTCGAAGGTCCAGGTGGACGCGGTTGAGAAGTCGAGCGAGCGGCTGACGCGGGGCAGCCGGTCCGGCCAGCCGAGGCCCAGCGCGATCGCCAGCTTCATGTCGGGTGGGCTTGCCTGGGCGATCGTCGCCCCGTCGCGGAAGGTGACCATCGAGTGCACGATCGACTGCGGGTGCACCACGGTCTCGATCTGCTCGTAGGGCACGCCGAACAGCACGTGTGCCTCGATCAGCTCGAGGCCCTTGTTCACCAGGGTGGCCGAGTTGATGGTGATCACCGGCCCCATGTCCCAGGTGGGGTGCGCGAGCGCCTGTTGGACGGTGACGTCCGCCAGTTCGGCGACGCTGCGGCCCCGGAACGGCCCGCCGGATGCGGTGAGCACCAGCGAGGCGACCTCGTGGGCGCTGCCTGCGCGCAGGCACTGGGCGAGCGCGCTGTGTTCGGAGTCGACCGGCACCAGCTGACCGGGCGCCGCCGCGTCGAGGACGAGCGCGCCCCCGGCGACCAGCGACTCCTTGTTGGCCAGTGCCAGGGTGCGTCCGGATGCGAGCACCGCGAGGGTCGGTCCGAGCCCGACGGAGCCGTCGATCGCGTTGAGCACCACGTCGCAGTCGAGCGTCTCGACCAGCGCGATCGCGCCGTCTGCGCCGGTGGCCACCTGCACACCCGGGAATCGAACTTCTTGCTCGCGGAGCAGCTGGGGCCGGGATCCACCGGCCGCGATCCCGACGAGCTGGAAGTCGTCGGGATGGTCGGCGATCAGGTCGAGAGCCTGGGTACCGACCGACCCGGTGGAGCCCAGGACCACGACGCGTCGCACGTCACCCATTGTGGCCCACCGTGCGGGTGGGCAGGACCGGACGGCAGTTCGCGGCGTGCCAGAATGAAGCGGTCCGGCAGCCGGCTGCGCGCCGGGCGTCGACCATCGCACTTCCGCATCACCGCAGGCAGCCGTAGAAGCGTCGAAGGATGAGGAGACACCATGTCCGGAATGGATCTGGAGAAGAAGGCCCCACACGGAGACGACTCCGCGCTGGTACCGCACTCCTCGCCCGCTCCGGTGCGCTACAACCCCGATGCTCCCAGCGAGGAATGGGGCTGGCACGGCGAGTGGCGCGTGTTCGCTGCCAAGGGGTCCAAGACGCTGCTCGTCGTCTTCACCCTCGTGATGTTCGCGATGCTATTCGGCAACCACGTGAGCCGCGTCGAGGACTGGTGGCTGGTCCTCATCGGCCTGGGCATGATCGTCTGGCTCGTCTGGCGGGAAGCCGCCGCCCGGCATCGCCGGCGTACCCGCCCCTGATCTTCTCCCGCTGGTCGTTTCACGCGCCATGACGCACGGGGACCCGCGGCTTTCCTTCGATCGGGCGGTCGACGCCTACGACGAGGCTCGTCCGACCTACCCGGTAGCGCTGTTTGAGGATCTGTTCGCTCTGCTGCCCCCGGCACCCTCGGTGCTCGAGGTCGGCCCGGGAACCGGCAAAGCCACCCGAGACCTGTTGGCGCGCGGGGCTTTCGTGCACGCCGTCGAGATCGGGCCGATGATGGCCGCGAGGCTCCGGTCCAACCTTCCGCCCGACCGACTGCGAGTGGTGGTCGGTGATTTCGAGCAAGTCGGAGCAGCGCAGCTGGAGATCACACCCGGTACCTGCGATGCGGTCTTCTCGGCCACCGCCTATCACTGGATCTCCCCGAGCGCCCAGACGGACCGGCCCGCCGAGTTGCTCCGGCCAGGCGGCCTCGTGGCGATCGTCGATCTGATCCAGGTCGCCGCGCCCGACGATGACGGCTTCTTCGCTGCGATCGAGCCGATCCACCAGCGGTACGGCCAGGGTCATCGCGGGCCGCCCGCACCCGCCAGGGACGAGGTGGATCCGCCGATGCGCCGAGCGCTGGATCGCGACGAACGATACGGCGCGGTCTCTGTGCGCTGCTACGACTGGGACCAGACCTACACCGCCGCACGGTATCGACAGCTGATGATGTCGTACTCGGGTACGCAGCAGCTGGCCGAGCCGCAGCGCACGGCGCTGCTCGACGAGGTGGCAACCTGCATCGATGACCAGTTCGGCGGCACCGTCACCCGCCCGTTGGTGGTCACGCTCACGACCGCCGCCCTGCGGCGACCCGAGGTCCCGCAGAAGCGGCGTGGATGAAGACGTGCGGCACGATGCATCCGTGGACTCAGACCTGAGGGATCTACTCATTCGCCACTGGGGGCTCACCGACGCCCGAACTGCTCTGCTGGGCGGTGGCATGAATTCGACGACCTGGTCAGTTCGACACGGCGGACGGGCGTACGTCGCCAAGATGGTTCCTCAGTCGGAACTGGAGCGACTGCGAATCGGCTGCGAGATCGCCGCAGGGCTGAGCAATGTCGGCGTACGTACCGGCCCGCCGATTCCGACCCTCGACGGACAACTCGTCGTGGCTGTACCGCCACTCGCGTTGTTGGACTTCGTCCCCGGCCGTGAACTGGAGGGACGGACCGGTCTGGATCAGGAATGGATGGCGGACATGCTGGCCAGGGTGCACCGTCTGGGCGGATCCGACCACGAGCGCACCATTGCCGCCGGTTTCTTCCCCTGGCTCCGCGCGGATGCACCGGGGGCCCGGAACCATGCTTGGCTACCGGCGGCTGTCGATCGCATCCGGGCAGAGGTTGATCCGCTGATGCTCACCCACGGCCTCACGCACACCGACCCGGCGCCCGAGGCGTTTCGCAGGGACGAGATGCTGGGGGTGACCGGATTGATCGACTGGACCGGGGCGCAGCGCGGACCCGTGTTGTACGACATCGCCTCCGCGGTCATGTATCTCGGTGGACGCGAGCGAGGTGCGACTTTCCTCGAGACGTACCGCACCAGGGGTGTTCTCAGCGATGTCGAACTCGAGCACCTCGACACCTTGCGGCGATTCCGCTGGGCGGTTCAAGGCGTGTACTTCGCCGGGCGGCTGCACGCGGAGGATCTGACCGGTGTCACAGCTCCGTCGGACAATCTGCGAGGGCTTGCGGACGCTCGCGCGGGACTGCATTCGCTCGGGATCGACGTTTCCCGAGAGAGCTGATCAATCCGCCGGGCGAGGATCGATTCGACGTTCGAAGACCACGATCGACGCGGCCGTCGACGCCCGGGTCTCGTGCTGCTCCCCCGGCTCGAACAGCACCGCTTGCCCCTCGATCAGCTCTGCCGTTGCGGAGTCGGTGGCGACGATGATCGTCCCGGTCACCACCATCAGCAACTGCAGGTCGGTTGCCGGGTGCCTACCGATCACACCGCCCTCGTCCAATCTGCCGACCACCACGGAGGAACCACCATCGAAGGTGAGCAACTCGTCGGTGGAGCTGGTGGGATGGTGCACCGTCACGCCGTGGGAGCCGAAGCGTTGGAGTTGGACCGGAACCACGGGTACGAGTCGCATGCCGATGATGCTAGATCGAGACCGACGCGCCGCTCATTCCCGGCGGGTGATGGCCGGCAGCCCGGCTGCAGCCTGAGGTTCGCGGAGGTTGCAACGTGACAGCGATCGTGGAGTTCAACCAGCCTGACCCGTTGCGTTCGGCTGCACATTCACCGGCGACCCTGCGGCGGCGGCATGCCCGTCACTGGTAGTGCACGTGAAATCGGTTGCACAGCAACAGGTCCGAGATCAGCAAGCTCCTGTCGACCGCGCGGACGACCCGATCCGTCACCTGCAAGGCAGCAGCGACCGCCGTCAGCTCCCGCGGTGTGCCCGCAGCTCGATCGCTGCCGCCACCGAAGCGTCCGGCGTGCCGTCGTCCGGGACGAAATCCCAGGTCAGACCCACCCACGGATCGACGATCTGGGCCGGCACCAGCGGGAGCAACGAGCCGGGGACGCCGTCGCCGAAGCTGTTCCGCAGGTCGTCGGGGGCCAGGAACAACACCGACATCCCATAGCGCGGACCGAGGATCGCCACCCGCCGCAGTCGTCCGACCGTCTCGGAAACGTCATCCGTGGGTACCCACGAGCCGTCCAGCACCATCAGGACCACCGAGGGCAACACGGCATTCGTCGGTACCGGCGCACCTGCTTCGGCAGCCATGTCTGCCAGGTCCACCCGGTGTGCCAGCTCGGTCAGCGAGGCGTCGATCCCGCGATCGGCGTTCCCGGCAGCGCTCGTCGACCAATGCTGCTGGACGCTCGCGTCGTCGCTGAGCACCCACAGACCGCGACCGGCGGGACCCGCAGCCAGCAGGCGGCGCACCAGGGATCGGGCGGGACCGTCGTCACCAGCGGTCCAGGGCATCACCAGGTAGCCACCCGGCACCGACCGGGCGCGGTACATCGGGATCCGCAGCGACGTGGAGTCGGGCCGGGTCAACTCCCCCGTCCGGACCATCGCGTTCTCCTCGACGGGCAGCCGTTCCCACGCGGCCGAGGTCCAGCGGGCCAACGGAGCGGGTACGGCCACCTCCAGCTCGCCGAGCTCGGCGATGAGCTCGTCGAGCTCGGCCAACCGTCGCTGATCGGCCCGTTCCAGGATGTCGTCGTGCCGCGACCCGATCTGCCGGCGACGCGGGTCGTCCGCGGTCCGCGCCGTCGGATCACCCATCAGCCGTTCCAACTCCGCATCGCGGTTGAGCCCGGCATGCCGGGACGCATCGGCATGCGTCGCGGCACTCCGGCTGGCGTCCTCCCAGACCCCCGAGGCGATCCGGGACCAGTCGCGTTGTTGCTGCGCCGCAGGAGCTTTCGCCGGGACACCCGACTCTGGGGGGTGGTTGGTGGCGCCCAGAGATGCGCTGATGGACGGTATTGCCGGCGCCCGGACCGTGGCCGGGATGTCGAAAACCTGCTGCAGCGCAGCGAGATCGGCCAGTCCTCCGCCCAACGCACGCAACTTCCAGCTGCCGTCCGGCCGCCGATAGAACTCGATCAGCAGGGCCACCGCCGATCCGGCGGGCGGCGCGGCGGTGAATGCGTACCGCTGACCCGCCGCGTCGAGCACCTCGACCCCGATCGGCCCGGTGGCGCCGATCCCCACCACGACGAGCCGGACGGCGGACGGCGGCGCGGCAGCAGGGTCGAGGACGCCGCTCGGATCGAGGGGCCCTGGTTCGCCGATCGAGCGGTCGTCGGCCCCGACCGCGACGACGCGACGGTCCGGAGCTCCCTGCACCGTGACAGTGCACCGACCGCGTGCCGGCGCAACGTTCTCACCCGGTTGCAGCACTCTCACGGGAGCGGTCACCGAAGGGAACTACAGGAACCGGGCGAGCTGCGGGAACGCCTCGGACGGCGTCTTCGCCTGGATACCCTCGCCGATCGCCTGCATCTGCCAACCGTTCCCGGCCCGGGACACCTTGGCCATCACCATCCCGGTCACCGGCATGCCACCGGTGAGGGTGTACCGCGCGAGTTCGCCGCCGTTGGTGTGGTCGACCAGGCGGCAGAAGGCGTTCTGCACCTGCTCGAAGGTCTGACCCTCGTAGGAGGTGACGATGAAGACGATGGCGTCGATGTGCGCGCCGACCCGCGTCAGGTCGATGACGATCGTCTCGTCGTCGCCGTCACCGGCTCCGGTGCGGTTGTCGCCCTGGTGCTGGACCGACCCGTCCTTGCTGGTCAAGCTGTTGTAGAAGGCCAGATCGACCGGATTGCCACCGGAGTACAGGACGGCCGACGCGTCGAGGTCGATGTCGACCTCACGGCTGCCGAACATGCCGCGCTTCTTCTGCAGCGGATCCCAGCCGAGACCCATCCGGACCAAGGTCAGCGCACCGCCACCGCCGCTCTTGCTCAGCGAGACCTTCTGCCCCTTCTGCAGGCTCACCGGCCGACCGGCCGTGAGGCCCTGGTCCTGACCCGACGGCGCAGCGCCACCGGCCGGCGTGCCCTGTGGCGGCGGGAAGACCTGCGCCGCAGGCGCACTGGGCGGCGGGAAGGCCTGCGCAGGCGCGTTAGGCGGCGGATAGGCCGCCGGTGGCGCGCTGGGCGGCGGGAAGGCCGCAGGCGGTGGGCCGGGCGGCGCTGAGGGCGGCGGGCTCATGGAGCCGAACGCGCCACCGCTGTCGTGAGCAGGCGCAGTTGGGGCCGGCGGAGCGGGCGGGGGCGTCATGGAGCCGAACGCGCCTCCGCTGTCCTGAACCGGGGCAGTCGGGGCAGGCGCGGCGGCAGGTGCGGGAGGAGAAGTCGCGGCAGGCGGCGGCGAGGCCGGAGCGTCATCGACGGAAACCCCGTGGTCGCGGATCAGTTCGGCCAGACCACCGGCGTAGCCCTGCCCGACAGCGCGCACCTTCCAGTCGGCTCCACGCCGGTAGAGCTCGAGGGCCACCATGATCATCTCGGAGTCCAGACCGGTCACCGAGTACTCCGCGAGCGGGGCACCTTCGCGGGAGGTCACCGTGGCCACCGGAGCCGGAAGGCTGCCGAAGCGCTGCCCCTGGGTTTCCAGGTTCACCACGGCGCGCACCGTGGTGATGTCGGCGGGGACGGCTGCGAGGTCGACGTCCAGGACCCACGTCTGGCCCTCCCGGACGCACCGGACACCCGGCCCGTCGGGCTGGTTGAAGAAGATGAAGTCGGTGTCGGAGCGGACCTTGCCGCTGTCGGTGACGAGCAGTGCCGACAGGTCCGTCGGCGCCTGGACAGCGACGGCGATCCGGACAGTGGTGGCGGCCAGGGGTGCGTTCTGGCCCTTCACGAGCACAGCGGCGGGGGTGGTCACATGACTCCTTCGTCCGACACATTCTCCAGCGGTTGCCGAAGATCCGGTGAGCTCGATCCTGCCAGGTCGGTGACCGGCTGTCCGGCAGTCGGACTCAGACCTCGGCCGCGGCGAGCTGACCGCAGGCGGCGGCAATCTCCTGACCGCGGGTGTCGCGCACGGTGCAGGTGACGCCCTGGGCGCGGACCCGGCGGACGAACTCCTCCTCGACCGGCTTCGGTGAGGCGTCCCACTCCGACCCGGGGGTGGGGTTCAGCGGGATCAGGTTGACGTGCACCAGCGGGCCGAACTCGCGCTGCAGCAGCGCGCCGAGCATGTCGGCCCGCCACGGCTGATCGTTGATATCCCTGATCAGCGCGTACTCGATCGACAGCCGCCGCCCGGTGGCGTCGACGTAGCGACGCGCGGCGGCCAGCACCTCGCCGATGTTCCAGCGGTCGTTGATCGGGACCAGCGTGTTGCGCAGCTCGTCGTCGGGGCAGTGCAGCGAAACGGCCAGCCGGACCGGGATCTTCTCGGCTGTCAGCTTGTCGATCGCGGGCACCAGGCCCACCGTCGAGACGGTGATCGAGCGGGCCGAGATGCCGATACCGTGCGGACCGGGCGCGCTGATCTGGCGGACGGCCTCGATCACCCGCGGATAGTTCGCCATCGGCTCCCCCATCCCCATGAAGACGATGTTCGACAGCCGACCGGGACCGCCCAGCACGCCGTCCCGGGTGGACGCCGCAGCAAGCCGCACCTGCTCGACGATCTCGCCGACGGACAGGTTGCGTTGCAGGCCGCCCTGGCCGGTGGCGCAGAACGGGCACGCCATTCCGCAGCCGGCCTGCGAGGAGACGCAGAGCGTCACCCGCTCCGGGTACCGCATCAGGACGGACTCGATGAGCGTGCCGTCGTGCGCGCGCCAGAGCGTCTTGCGGGTGTCGCCGTCGTCGCAGGCGATGGAGCGGACCTCGGTCAACAGCTCGGGCAGCAGGGCATCGACGAACTCCTGCCGGCCGGCGGCCGGCAGATCGGTCATGTCCTGCGCCGAGCGGGTCAGGCCGCCGTAGTAGTGCCGCGTCAGCTGGTCGGCCCGGAACGGCGGCTGGCCGGCCGCCTGCACGGCGTTCCTACGGCCCTGCTCGTCCAGATCGGCGAGGTGCGTCGGCGGCTTGCCACGCCGGGGAGCGGTGAACACGAGTGGGAGTGATTTCGTCATGACGTCTTCATTGTCCCACGAGCTGCGGTCGGTCCGGGTTGCTCGCGAGCTGGGCGGTGACGCAGCCGGATACGCGTCAGTCGCCTCGGGGCCCGAGCGTCGAGGTGAGTGCGGGGAGCATCAGGAACAGCCAGGACCACGCCCACCCGTCGAAGGCGAAGCCACAGACCATCATCAGCACGAATCCCAGCGTTCCGGCGACGGGGGTGAACCTGTTGAGGCCGGCCTCACCGCGCGCGACGCGGTCGGGCCCGCGGTCCCGACCGAGCGATGTCGCAGTGCTCACCCTGCGATGGTGCCAGTCACCGCTTCGTCCGGGGGCCCCGACCCGCGTGGTCGCCGCTGAGGGGATCTCGTCTCGTTCGTCCCTCACTCGCTCGATCGCCGGCGGGAGCTCCGTCGGAGGCCGGACCTATTCTCGGGTCCATGGTGGAGCAGGTGCGGACGTGGCGGCCCGGGTGGCCGTGTGCCGTCGGCCCGACGCTGCGCATCCTGCGCCGTGGGGCGGGTGATCCGACCTACCGCACCGTGGACGGTGCGCTCTGGCGCGGCATCCGGACACCGGACGGTCCCGCTGCACTGCGGATCGTCGAGCATCCCGACCGCGGCGAGGTCGAGGGAACGGCGTGGGGTCCCGGTGCCCCCTGGGTGCTCGAGTCGCTGCCCGCGATGCTCGGCGCCGAGGACGACGTGAGCGGGTTCGAGCCGCGGCACCCTGTGCTCGTGGAGGCCCACCGCCGACATCCGCACTGGCGGGTGACGCGGACCGGGCTGGTCATGGAGGCGCTGGTCCCCGCGGTGCTGGAGCAGAAGGTGACCGGCAAGGAGGCCTTCGCAGGGTTCCGCGCTCTGGTGTACCGGTTCGGCGAGCGGGCACCGGGGCCGGGCGGCGAGCTGGGGGTGTGGGTGCAGCCGGCCCCCACCGACCTCCGGATGATCCCGTCCTGGGACTGGCTGCGGATGGGCGTCGACCCTGCGCACTCCCGACGGCTGTTGACCGTGGCCGCCCGAGCCGGCGCGCTGGAACGCGGCGGTGTACTCGGCCCCGAGGAGCTGGATCGCCGGCTGCGTTCGCTGCCGGGGATCGGGGTGTGGACCTCCGCCGAGGTGCGATTCCGCGCCCTGGGCGACGCCGACGCCGTGAGCTTCAGCGACTACCACGTCGGCAAGAACATCACCTGGGCCCTCACCGGCGAGATCGACGGCGACGACGATCGGCTGGCTGCGCTGCTGGAGCCCTGGCGACCGCATCGTCATCGGGTGCAGCGCTTGATCGAGCTGGCCGGCCTCTCCCGGCCCCGCCGCGGACCGCGGATGACGCTGCCGACCCACCTGCCGGCCGACCGATGGGCGCAGCCGGGGATGCACCGACCACGATGACTGTCGGCCTTCGGGCATCGGTGTCCAGGTGCTCGGTCGGTCAGGCCAATGGGAGCGGCCCTGATCCCAGGCCGACCACCGACGATGTCAACTGTTGTCCCGCCGGCGCCACCACATCACAGAACCAGGTCGGGCCGAACGGACCTGGAAGCATGCCGGAGTGGATCGACAGGCCGGAGCTGGAGAAAGCCGCGGAACCGGCGCCCGCACCGACGACGGTGTGCGCGAAGCCGGTGCAGCTCGGAACTCCCCGCGGCTCGTCGGCGGTGCCGATGCGTTCGCTGCCGTGCGGTTGTGCGCAACCGATCGCCTCCTGCTTTCCGGTGAGACACCACCGCGGGGCCGCGGATGCTGCCGGGATCATCGTGTCCGACAGCGTGAACACTGCCGGCGGCAGTCCGTAGGGAACCTCGATCAGGACGCAGGCGACGAAGTCCAGCGCGCCGTCGCCCGTGCGCACCATCGAGGCGCGGCGGTCGCCGTGGATCGTGGTCCAGCCCGACGGGGATTGCTCGGGAAAGAACTCGGCCATGGGATCGGCTGCAGCAGTGCACTTCTGCTGAACCTGCCGGTCGTCGATCGCCGCCAGCCGCCACGCATCCACCACCTGACCCTGGTGCGCAGTGCTGCACGAAGTGCCGGCGATGCTGCCCGGAAGGACCGGCAGCGGGAACTGCGGCAGGGCAACGATCACGGCCGGCGGGTCGGCGACGTCGACCTGCCAGGTCAGGCACTCACCCGGAGCGGGCAGGGGCAGCTCGACGCGCGCAGATCCGATCCCGGTCGACGCCCGCTCCCGTGCTCCCGCCGGTACTGCGACCACCAGCGCCACCGCCAGCAGGATCACCGGGCCCCACCGGCGCGAGATGTGCCGCGTCGTCGGTGGTGTCCGTTCCGGCAGCTCTTCGATCCGCCAGCCAGTTGTGTTGCTCATCCGGTCTCCGTCCGCCTCAGCGCAACGGGAGCGGACGTTCGCCCAACCCGACGACGGTGTCGACCAGCTGCCGACCGCTGGGCGCGATGACGTCGCACAGCAGGAAGGTGACGTCCGCGCTCCCACCCAGGGTCTCCTCGGTGGTCGCGCCGACGTGGGTCGTCAACACCCCGGGCCCCGGGATGCCGGAGACCCATTCCTCCGCGCCGACCACTGAGCGGGCGCGGTCCTCACAGCTGCTCGTCGGCGTCACCCGTGGCCCATCGGTGGAGAAGATCCCCACCCGCTCGAAGGTGTGCGGTTGCTGACATCCGGTGCTGCGGCGCTGGTCGTCCAGACACCAGGAAACGGTGGCGTCCTCGGGAACGTCCGCGCCCTGCCGGCCCCGGTCCGCGAGAGCCCGGTCGATGCTCAACAGGCTGTACCGACCGGAGTCCCAGCGCAAGATCGAGGCGCAGGCCGTGAAGTCCAGCAGCGTGGGCCCGCCGGTCACCACGACGTTCGAGCGGCTGATCACCGGGACGCTCCAGTCCGTCAAGGCCCGGTCTGCTGCCGGGTGGCCCGCCTCCCAGACCGCCGACACCCTCGGACACCGGCCGGGCTCCGCTGCGCGGTCGACCGTTCCCGGCCGCCAGGTGGACAGCACCTGTCCCTGGTGCACCTGCCGGCAGCCGACGACAGCCACCGTTCCGGCCGCGGGAGTCAACGGCGCTGCCGGGTCGACGCTCCAGCGCAGACAGCTGCCGACCGCGGGCAGGGCCGTCGACGGGGCCGCGCTCCCCTGTCCCGCCGTGTGTCGCGGTCTGCTCCCGGCCACGCCGGTGAGACCCAGCAGGACAGCGAGCAGCAGCGCGAGGCCGACCGCACGACGCGGCGCGGCGTCCCGCACCGGTTCGGCGCCCGGCACGGGTTCGGTGTCCGGCGGGAGGTCGACGATGTGGCGTGCCGGTCCCGTCGCCCGGGACGGTCCGGTCCCCGGGGGTGACTCAGCCCAGCGGGAGCGGTGCATCGCCCAACCCGACGACAGTTCCGACCATTGCCCGGCCGACCGGCGCCACGACGTCGCAGAACGCCCGCGGCAGGTCGATGAGCGCCCCCTGCCCGGTGCGGACCTCGCGGACGGTCAAAGCATCCGGTCCGCTGAACGCTCCCGCGGACCCGACCACCGCGACGGCGTAGTCGAAACAGCTGTGCCGAGGTCCACTCAGGCCCGCGTACCCACCGGGAGCGAAGGTGCCGACGCGCTCCACGGGGTGCAGCTGATGGCAGCCGACACCGAGGCCGCCGGCGTCCAGACACTGACGAGCGGACCTCAGCTGGGTGGTTGCGTCCGCGGTCGGGTTCAGTGCGAACTCGGAGGACTCCGACAGCAGCACTCGTGGCGGATCGGTCCCCCGAGCGATCACCACACAGGCGAGGAAGTCCACCGCCTCCACACCGGACGTGATGACCGTCGTCGAGTAGGCCAGCGAGCCGCCGTCCCAGTCCGTCGACATCATCGACACGCTCCAGCCCTGGTCCCGACGGGAGCAGCCGGCCTCGATGCTCGAGGACGACGGCTGGGCACCGATCCGCCAGGCCTGCAACACCTGGCCCTGGTGCAGGTCGTCGCAGCCGATGATCCGGACGGTGCCCGGCACCGGAACGGTCTGGCTCGCAGGATCGGTGTCCCAGCGCAGACAGTTGCCCTCGACCGGCAGCTGGGCCCGAGGACCGGATGCCGGAGACCCGCCGATCGTCCTGTTACGAGACCCGGCGACCGCGGCGAGCCCCAGCGCGATCGAAACCAGCAACGCGACCCCCAACCAGGCCGGAACCCTGCGCCGCGGACGGGCAGGAACCTCGTCCGGCAGGTCGACGATGACGGGGCCGCGGGGGTCCATCCGAGTCCTCCTCGCGTCGCACTTCTCTGTTGAGCGCCGCAGAGAATGGTGCGCTCCGGGCGGCGACGGAGACGCGACCTGCAAGGTACCCCGATACCCCTCCACCCACTCAGCTGCGCCCGGCCCGGTCCAGACCCGACGAGTCGGTGCCCCGGGCCGGTCGGGTCGGCCCTTGCCCTGCGGGATCGACACCCGAACCGCTGACACCCATCCGGGTGCTTCCGCAGGCTGTTGCCCCAGCGCCGCCCGACACCGAAGCCGATCGACACGTCGACGCCTGTGCTGGGAGACTGCCCGGATGCCGGTGTCCAACGTCCTGTCCGTGAACCTGGGTCGCGCCGAGGTGTCCGCCGCGTCCCGCAAGGGTGTGACCGGCATCGACAAGATCCCCACCTCCGTGTCCGTCGGAGTGCAGGATCCCGGTCGGAAAGGTCTGGGCGGCAGCGGGTTGGCCGGCGACACCGTCTGCGACCTGGGTCATCACGGTGGCAGCGACCAGGCCGTGTACGCCTACGCGAGGGAGGACCTCGACGGCTGGCAGCGGCAGCTCGGGCGTGACCTGCGCAACGGTCAGTTCGGCGAGAACCTGACGACGATCGGCGTCGAGATCACCCACGCCCTGCTGGGCGAGGTGTGGGCCGTCGGCGCACAGCTGAAGTTGCAGGTGACGGTGCCGCGGGTGCCGTGTCGGACCTTCGCTGCCTTCCTGCACGAACGCGGCTGGGTGCGACGGTTCGCGGAGGCGGGCACCACGGGCACCTACCTGCGGGTCCTGGTCCCCGGTCCGGTGCGCGCCGGGGACACCGTCGCCGTGCTCGAGCGCCCCGATCACGGCGTCACGGTGCGGACGGCCTTCCGGGCGTTCACCACCCGACCGGAGCTGCTGGCCGAGCTGGCGCGCGTCCCGACGCTGGGTTCCGAGGCCAGGGCGATGGTCGAGCGTCGTGCACCTCTGACCTTCGACGCAGACGCCGACGCACACGCATGAGCGCCGACACCGACACCGCAACCGGGCCGCGCACGGTCGTCATCGCGCCGGACTCCTTCAAGGGATCGATGTCCGCCGCGCAGGCCTGCACCGCGATCGCCGCCGGCTGGCACAGCGCCAGACCGCAGGACGACGTCCGGTGCGTGCCGTTGGCGGACGGCGGGGAAGGTACCGCGGACGCGATCCGCGATGCGACCTCCGGCAGCCGCTCGATCGGCTGCGCGGTGACCGGACCGGACGGCCGGGATCTGACGGCCGCCTGGGTGTTGCTGCCCGACGGCACTGCGGTGGTGGAACTCGCGGTCGCCTCGGGCCTGCCGCTGCTGGCGCGCGCGGATCCGTCGGGGGCGCAGACGATCGGCTTCGGACAACTGCTGCGGGCCGCAACGCTCCACCCCGACACCCGTCGGATCGTCGCGACCGTCGGCGGATCGGCCTCCACCGACGGTGGCACCGGCGCCCTCCGAGCGCTCGGCGCGCGATTCCTGGACGCCTCGGGCGCCGAGCTGCCTCCCGGCGGCGGGCCGCTGACCGAGCTCGTCGCAGTGGACACCTCGGAGCTCATCGCGCCGCCGCCCGGCGGGATCGAGGTGCTCAGCGACGTCACCTCGCCCCTCACCGGAACCCACGGTGCAGCAACCGTTTTCGGGCCACAGAAGGGGGCGGACGCCGATGGGGTGGCGTTGCTGGACGCGGCGCTGACCCAGCTGGCGGCGGTGATCGGTGGCGCTCCGGACGCAGCGGGAGCCGGGGCCGCCGGTGGCAGCGCGTTCGGGCTCGCCACGCTCTGGGGCGCTCGGTTGCGGCCCGGCGCACCGGCGGTCGCGGAGATCGTCGGGTTGGCCGACGCGCTCGTCGGCGCCGATCTGGTGATCACCGGCGAGGGTCGGTTCGACGAGCAGTCGTTGCGCGGCAAAGTGGTCGGGCATGTGGTCGACAGCGCACGGTGCCCGGTGGCGCTGCTGGCCGGCGGGATCCTGGACTCGGCCGAGATCGAGCTGGTGTTGGACGGTTTCGTGGCCACCGCGACCCTGGTCGGGCTCGCCGGGTCGCTCGACGCGGCACTCGACGACCCGCAGCACTGGGCGATGATCGGCGGAGAAGCGTTGGCAGACAGCGTGTTCGGTCGAACATCGAGCTGACCGCGCAGCTCGCGACCGGGTGAACCCGGCTCAGGCCAGCCCGAGCGACTTCATCCGCTCACCGTGCCCCATCTGCAGCCGGCGGAAGAGCGCCGCGATACCGGTCAGGTCGCCGGAGCCGGCGATGATGAGATCTGCCAGCGACTCGCGCTCGGCGATCACGTACTGGGCCTGGGTGAGCGCTTCCCCCAGCAGCCGACGACCCCACAAGGCCAGGGCGCCGGTCAACCGCGGGTCCTGCTGGCAGGCGCGCCGCACTTCCCGCACGGCGAACGCCGAGTGCCCGGTGTCGCCCAGCACGCCGAACACCAGGGCGCGGGACTCCGGGTCGAGCCATTCGGCGATCTCCCGGTAGAAGTCGGCGGCCAGTCCGTCGCCCACGTGTGCCTTGACCAGCGACTCCAGCCACGAGTGCGGGGCGGTCGAATCGTGGAAGGCGTCGAACGGCCGGGAGAAGGGCAGCATCACGTCCTCGACGGCGATCCGGTGACCCCGCAGATAACCGGCCAAGGCCTGGAAATGTCCCATCTCGGCAGCTGCCATCTGGGCGAGCGCCACCCGTCCGGCGAGGGTCGGCGCGTAGCGCGCATCCGCGGCCATCCGGTCGAAGGCCGACAGCTCGCCGTAGGCGAGCACCCCGATCAGGTCGATGACGCCGGGCTCCGGCGGCGCGGTGGCCACCGCACTGCGGAGTTCCTCGTCCTGGACCTGTTCCGGACGATCGCCGTCTGCCGTCGGGTCGCCCTGGCTGCGCATCATCGTGTGCGATCACCCTCCGTTGTTCCCTCGGCGTGCTGCATCATCTGCGACTCTGCGGGCTGACCCGAAGGCACCCACTCCGCGCCGGACCCGCCGCGAACGCGGTTCCGTCCTGCAGCGTAGTTCCACCGGGTAGACTGGGGCCCGCGGTGACTGGCCGCCGGTGCTTCACCGGTGAGTCCGCCGCAGGCCTCTCACAAGTCTGCGGGTGTCATCGCCGGGCGGCGGACACCATCTCCCGCCTCCCACGACAGTGTGCGCGCGACGCCACCGGGGCAGTGTCCCGGTCCTGCCACGAGATCTCCGCCGGTTCCCCCGGTCGGCCCTCCCAGCCGTTCGCGTGCGAGAGATGCTCACACCAGGCTTGGAGGCCTCAGCACCACATGACCGATCAGCACACCGCAGATCACGACACCCACCCGACCCCGACCGACGTCACCGCCCTCGAGGTGACGATCGCTCCGGAGGACATCGCGGAATCCCACCCGCTCCTCGCCGATGCGCCGGTCGCGCCGCAGGCGCCCACCTTCGCCGACCTGCAGGTCGACCCGCGCATCGTGCAGGCCCTCACCGAGGCCGGCATCGAACGCACCTTCGCCATCCAGGCGCTCACCCTCCCGGTTGCCCTGGTCGGATCCGACCTCATCGGTCAGGCCCGCACCGGAATGGGCAAGACCCTGGGCTTCGGCGTCCCGCTGCTGCACCGGCTCGCCGCCGCCGACAAGCGTCGCGACGAGCCGGACGCACCACTCACCCGCGGTCGCGCCCCGCGCGCGCTGGTGATGGTGCCCACCCGCGAACTCTGCGTCCAGGTCACCCGCGACCTGCACGACGCGGCCAAGCACCTCGGACTGGTCGTCACGGCCGTCTACGGCGGCCGCGCCTACGAGCCGCAGATTGCCGCGCTGCAGGCCGGCGTCGACGTCGTGGTCGGCACTCCCGGCCGCCTGCTCGACCTGGCCAAGGGCGGCCACCTCGTCCTCGGTGCCGCATCGATCCTGGTGCTGGACGAGGCCGACGAGATGCTCGACCTCGGCTTCCTGCCCGACATCGAGCAGGTGCTCGGGATGGTCCCCGACGTCAAGCAGACAATGCTGTTCTCCGCGACGATGCCCGGCCCGATCATCACCCTGGCCCGGTCGTTCATGCGCCAGCCGCTGCACATCCGCGCCGAGGAACCCGACGAGGGTGCCACCCACACCAGCACGAAGCAGTTCGTCTACCGAGCGCACGCGATGGACAAGGTCGAGTTGCTGAGCCGCGTGCTGCAGGCCGAGGGCCGCGGCCTGACGATGGTGTTCACCCGGACCAAGCGCACCGCACAGAAGGTGTCCGACGAGCTCGAGGAGCGCGGCTTCGCAGCCGCTGCCGTGCACGGTGATCTGGGCCAGGGCGCGCGGGAACAGGCGCTGCGCGCGTTCCGTGCCGGCAAGGTCGACGTGCTGGTCGCCACCGACGTGGCCGCTCGCGGCATCGACGTCGACGACGTCACCCACGTCATCAACTACCAGTGCCCGGACGACGAGAAGACCTACATCCACCGGATCGGCCGCACCGGCCGCGCGGGCAAGACCGGCGTCGCCGTGTCGCTCGTCGACTGGGACGACATCCCCAAGTGGCAGTTCATCGACAAGGCCCTCAACCTGGGCAACCCGGACCCGCAGGAGACCTACTCCTCCTCCGCGCACCTGCGCAGCGATCTCGGCATCGCCGATTCGGTCACCGGGCGCCTCCCCCGGGCCCAGCGCACCCGCGCAGGCCTCGATGCGGAGACCCTGGAGGACGTCGGTGAGACCGGCGGCAAGAAGGCCGGCCGCGTCTCCAGGACCCGTTCCGCAGGGGCCGGCCGCGACGGCGGCTCCGACAACGGCCGTTCGGCGGCCGGCCGCGAGAGCGGTACCCGCTCCCGCACCCGGGGCGGCGACCGCGCGGCGACCCCAGAAGGCGAGCGGACACCCGACCGCGCCGCTGAGCACATCTCCGACCACGGCCCGGACACGTCCGTCGGTGACGCGGCCGCCACCCGTCCGCGGCGCAAGCGCCGGCGACGTACCCGCAGCGGCGCAGCCGTGGACGCATCGTCCGGTGGAGCGCCCGCCGGTGGTGCCGGCAACGACACCGCCGCCGGCAGCAGCGACGCCAGCTGATCTCCGGGCACGGCGCGAGCCCTGACGGACCACCTCCGGACCGTCGGTAAGCTCGCGCTGTGCCCGTCCAGACCACCGCCACTACGTTCGGCCGACGCCGTCGCCGGGACCTGCTCATCGCACTGGTGATCGCGGTCGTCGCCGGGACGGTCGCCGCCACGATCTATCTGACGAGCGACATCCGGGCGGTCACCTCCAACGAGGCACCGCACACCGCGCTGCCGAAGAACGCTGCGAGCGCACCGACTTCCCTGAAGCCGCTCTGGATGCAGCCCGGCGACGGGACGCTGGGTGCGGTGGCCTCGGCCCGGGGTGTCGTGGTGACCGCCGACGAGCACGGTCTGATCGGCCGCGATCCGGCCACCGGAACACAGCGCTGGGTCTACTCCCGCTCGAACCGCGACCTGTGTGCGGTGTACTCCAGCGACGTCACTGCGGGGACCGAGAGCTCGGCCGGTCCGGGCGTGCGCGGGATCATCGCGATCTATCGGCACGGCAACCGCTGTCAGGAGGTCGTCACCCTGGATCCGCGCACCGGCGACCGCGTCTACCAGCGCACCATGCCCGGCGAGCTCGACGGCGAGATGATCAGCGGCGGCCCCTACGCCGGTTGGCTGGGGCACGACCTGCTGGATCTGTGGCGCTTCGATCTGTACCGGACCTACCAGTACGGCAACCAACCGGCCTCCCCCGAATCCAACTCCGGGCACACCGGCTGCACGTTCCTGGACGCAGCCGTCACCGACGAACAGTTCGCCACCGTCGAGAACTGCCCGCAGACCAGCCCGACGCTGCGGCTGGTGATGAACTGGGCCGACCCCGGCGCCCAGAACCACGACGGCTGGTCGTCGTGGCGCAGTGCACCACGCACCGACATCGATACCGGTGCCACCGCTGCCAGGATCCTCGGCATCACCGCCGACCGGGTCGCCGTGCTGGTCAACGCCCCCGTCACCGCACTGGTCGTCTACGACGCCGACGGATCCGTCGTCTCCCGCACCCCGACGACCGCCCCCGCCGGCGCCTTCGACACCACCGGACCCACCCCCCGCACCACCCTCGACGACGTCCAGTACGCGCTGCTCGGCACCACCCTGATGGCCCTCACCACCGCAAACCGCACCGTCAAGGTGACCACCACCCCGACCACCGCCGACCTGCTGCCCACCGGCTCCAGCAGCGCCGCACCCACCGTCACCGACGAAGAACGCGACACCCCCGCGCTGGCCTGGCAACACCCCGGCGTCATCGGACTGCCCGGCGCGGTCAGCGGGAACGTGCTGATCCCCACCGCGACCGGGATCGACGTCGCCAACCGCATCGAAGGAACCACCGTGCGCAACCTGACAGTGTCCCGCCCGGCCAACCCGGAGCGCGTGGACCTGCGAGTCATCGGCAGCAACCTCGTCGAACTGCGGGGCGACCAGGTCGCCGTCTACGGCATCGTCCGATGAACCCATCTGTGGGCGCCGCCTCGCGGCAACTGACCGTCCACCACGCCACTCGCCGGGAACTGGTGGCTGCCGGCAGCACGTTGGTCGTCCTGGACACCGGTGTTCCGCACGGTGCGGGAAGACCCGCCGACGATATCGGCGAGCACACAACCGTGATCATGGTGCCCGGCTACACCGGTGCCAAGGAGGACTTCGCCCCGCTGCTGGATCCATTGGCGGACAACGGCTTCCGGGCCGTCGCGGTGGATCTGCCTGGACAGTTCGAGTCCGCCGGCCCGGCCGACGAAGTGGGTTACGGGATCGACGAACTGGGTGCCGTCGTGCACGCGCTGGTGCAGCTCCTACCCGGTCCGGTGGTGCTGCTGGGCCACTCGTTCGGCGGGCTGGTGGTCAGAGCCGCTGTGCTGGCCGGCGCCCAGGTCCAGGGACTCGTGCTGTTCTCATCCGGCCCCGCCGCACTGCCACCGGGACCGCGCTCGACCCTGATCACCGCCGCCGCGCCCGTCCTGCGGGCCAGGGGGACGGCCTTCACGTGGGAGCTGCAGCAGCAGATGCTGGCCGCCAACGGCGGCGCCCGTGACGAAGCCCCCACCGACCTCGCCTCCTACTTCCGGCAGCGCTTCGTGTCCTCGTCCCCGGCCGGGTTGCTCGGAATGGGATCGGCACTGCTGGGCGAACGAGACCGGACCGACGAGCTCGCGGCTGTGCTCGAGCGACACAACACGCCGGTGCTGGTGGTGTCCGGCGAAGCCGACGACGCGTGGGGACTGGACCTGCAGGCAGACATGGCCCGACGGTTGGGCACCGCATTGGTGCCGATCCCCGGCGCCGCGCACTCCGCGGCCGTCGAGGCCCCGGATGCCCTGCTGCACGTCCTGCTGCGTCAGTTGAAGCGTTGGTCGGCCGACTCGTGACCCCGGCGGCGGGGCTGATTCCCGCGGGACACCAGGTGGTCGCCGACGGCGCCGTCCTGCTGGACCGCACGGACCGCGTGTTGACGGTCACGCTCAACCGCCCGACCAAGCTCAATGCCTTCAGCCCGGCGATGTTCACGTCCCTCGAGCTGCTGAGCGAGGCGCTCCATCAGGACCCGACCGTGCGGGTGGTGGTGTTCCGCGGTGCGGGAGGGCGTGCGCTGGCGGCCGGCGCCGACATCGGCGCCTTTTTCCACTTCACGGGTACCGACGACGCCGTCGCCTATGAGGCCGGCGTGGTCCGGGCGCTGGGCGGCATCGAGCGGGTCCCGCAGGTGACGCTGGCAGTGGTCGAGGGCTTGGCCGTCGGCGGCGGTCTGGCCTTGGCAACGGCCTGCGACCTGCGGGTGGTGACCCCGGATGCCCGGTTGGGCTACCCGATCGCCGCGACCCTGGGGAACACCCTGTCGGCGGCCGTCCTGCGCCGCTGCATCGCGGTGTTCGGCGACTCCCTGGTCCGTGAGATGTTGCTCACCGCAACGCTGTTGGACGCCGGGCGGGCGTACAGCAGCGGTGCGGTGATGGCGGTCCTGGAGCGCGAGGGCCTCGATGCCGCAGTGACCGCACTCGCCGAACGGGTCGCCGGCCTCGCGCCCACCACCCAGCTCGCGACGAAACGAATCCTCGGCCTGCTCGATGCCGGCGGTGTTGTCGATGACGAGCAGATCATCCGGAATGCGTACGGCAGCAACGACTTCGGCGGGGCCGTGCGATCTTTTTTGGGCAAGCAGCCTCCGACGTTCTCCCCCGAGCTCCCGCTCTGACGAAGCCCTCGGCTCCTGCGTCGCCTGACCACCGCACCCTCCGCCGATCGAGCGAGGGAGGGACGACTGAGTCGAGATCCGTTGGCGCATACCGCACTCTTCGGTGATCGAGCGAGGGAGGAACGACCGAGTCGAGATACCGTTGCCGCACCGTAGGTCCCGGCGCGCGGCAGTGGCTGCGGCAGCAGGGTCTACCGCCTCATCGCTCGGTACCGCACCCTTCGCTGATCAAGCACACGAAGAAGGAGCGCGTCGGGATCCCGTTGCCGTGCACGAGCTCCGGGCGCCTACACCGCTCAATCACCACACCCTCCGGCGATCGAGCAAGCGACGAAGGAGCGCGTCGAGATCCCGTCACGTCGGGACCGGGTGTGGGTCAGGAACTCACCAACCACTACCGGACCACCGCACCCTTCGCCGATCGAGCGAGGGAGGAACGACCGAGTCGAGATCCCGTCACGTCAAGACCCGGTGCGAATCACGACCTGGCCGCCCCTCCGGATCCATCGACATCGTGACCGGATCGTGACCGACGTCCCTGTCCCACAGACACTTCCAGAAGGCCGACTGTCGGACCCCCTGAGTAACGTCGTACCCATGAACAGCACCGGCGGGGCGATCGTCGCCGACACCCGCGCACACATCGCGACGCTGGCCGCCGAGCTGAAGACCCTGCACAGCAGCATCTTCCAGTGCCCATCCGCCGAGCTGGGTGTGTTCCTCGCTGAGCTCGCCGAAATCCGCGCGTTGGCCGGCGCCGCCAGCGTGATCGTCACCGCCGACGCCGAGACCCGCGGCGCGGTGGAGGCCTCCCAGTCGGCGTCGACCCGCGGCTGGGTGGCCGAACACGGCTGGCACTCCCGCCGCGAAGCCAGCACCATCGCCAAAGCCGCGCACATCCTCCGCCGACCCGACCTCGCCGAGATCGCCGACTCCATCCGCACCGCCGACCTCGACCTCACCACCGCAGTCGTCGTGCAGGGCGAGTACGACAAACTCGTCCCGGAGCTGCTGCCGGACGCGCCCCCGATCGTGTTGAAACACCTGGTCAACCACGGCGCTGAGTACGGCCCCCGCGGTGTCCGTGAGTTGCGGCAGTGGATCCTCGCGCACCACGGCAAGCCCGACGAGTTCGCGAACTTCCAGGAACGCTGCCGCCGCCACATCTCCCTCTCCTCGCCCACCGAGACGTCGACCGGATTGCACGAATACCGGCTCGTCGTCGACAACGAAGGCCTCAGCATCCTGGAAGCCGCCATCCAAACCCTCGCCGCGCCACGCCCAGATGCAGTCACCGGCGAACGGGACAGCCGGCCCACCGACCGGCGCCGCGGCCAAGCAGTCATCGAAGCACTGCGCCGGTCCGTCCTCGCCCAAGGCCAAGGCGTCACCGCAGCACCCACCGCGATCGTGCACGTCACCATGAATCTCGACGACCTGCAGCAACGCACCGGAGCCGGCACCTGCATCAGCACGATCGCCGACGGCACCCTGCTGGCACCCGACACCGTCCGCAAGATCGCCTGCGACGCCGGGATCATCCCCACCGTCCTCGGATCCGACGGCGCCGTCCTCGACTGCGGCACAGAGAAACGGCTGTTCACCCTCCCCCAGAAACGCTTGCTGTGGCAGCGGGACCGGCACTGCACCTTCCCCGGCTGCGACATCCCAGCCCACTGGACAGACGCCCACCACCTGGTGCACTGGATCGACGGCGGACCCACCGACCTCAACAACGCAGCCCTGCTCTGCCGGGCCCACCACACCTTCGTCCACCGCGACGAACTTCACGGAAAAGTCGCTGCAGGACAGGTGGTGTGGGACCAACGACCTGGTTCGTACCGACCGACACCACGCCCCCGCCGAGTCCAGACACCCATCCCACCCGGCCCTCTCTTACTCCGACAGCGATCCGCACCCACACCACCCCTGCGCACCTGAGTGACAACCACCCGCCGATCCGGCGCGGTCTCGTCGCGCCTCACCCCTCGGCCTGCTCGACCAACGCGGACTATGAGCACATGCGCGTGCGCTCCGCTGTGGTCTACGCGGGGCTGCGGTGCGAAAAGACGGACTCCGAGGACGACGCCGCGGCACTTCGTACGGCGATCTACGAGTTCCGCTCCTTCGAGCTCGGCCGAACCAATGTCTGACCGCCTGTTCCGCTGCTGCCGGTGCTGCCCTGGCGATGACCCGGAGTTCCACGCGGAGAACGGGATCGACACCCACGGTGTCCGGTGCAACAGGTGCCAGCCCGATCCGTCGGTGGATCTGCTGGCGGAGATCGCCGAGAAGGACGCCGCGATCGCGCGGCTGCGCGCCGAGCTGGCCGACACCGGCAAGGTCATCGGCTACATGCTGTACGCCGACCTGCGGTTCGGAAAGGCAACCTTCGTTCGGCAGTCCCTCACCAAGCAGTTCTGCTCGCTGGTTGGCGACGTTGCTCGTGACTCGTCCACGACACCGGAGGACGTGGAGATCAAGCTGTTCAAGCTCGGACAAAGGATCAGCTCGTACACCGTCTGGTTGGAGCAGGAGCTCCGAGTCACACGGGAGCTTGCGGGCCGGACGGCACCGCGTGAGGACGTACCCAGGGCCATCGACCGGTCGAAAGGGCGTCTCTAGACGCAGGAGCCGGCCTGCTCTCAGATCCGGATGTGTACAACGAGAGCCAGCAGCTTGCCGGCCGACCGCTTGGTGCCAGCGGCATAGCTGGGCAGCTCCACTGTCGATGGCCGGGTGGGTGTTGCCGGGGCGAACCCGAGCTCACCCGATCAAGGATCAGGCTGCGACAGCCGGAGCGGTGCCGGCGGCAGCCAGTCGGGCGGACACCTCGATCCAGCGGGCCACAGTGCGCATCTGCTTGGCGAGCGGCGAGACATCCTGCGCGAAGTGAGTCTTGCTGGTGTCCTTTTCTGCATCGGCGATCTCGAGGATCAGGTCGCCAAGTTCCTTCGCTGTCTCCGGCTGCACCATCTGCATCTGGACCCTCAGGATCAGCTTTCCGGCCAGCTAGTACTACAGCCGTAGATCGAGGTTTTGGGCGTGTTGTCGCAGGTCGGGGCGGCCAGCGCGTGATCATGGTTGGTTGTGAAGACAAACAAGAACGTCGCGCTGGCCGCGGCTCACAGGATAGAGCCTGACCGGTGGTGGGACGGGTTCGGCGCGCTGTTGGACCGCGTCCGGCCGCGGTTCGCGCGGTACGAGTCGGCCCGGCATGCTGGTGCGTTGATGCTCGGGTTGTTGTCCGGTCTGGACCGGAAGAACTGTTGGACGATCGCTGAGCATCGAGGTGATGTTTCCCCGGATGGGTTGCAGCACTTGCTTTCCCGTGCGAAGTGGGATGCTGACGCGGTCCGCGATGATCTGCGCCACTATGTGGTTGAGGAGTTCGGTGACCCGGACGGTGTCCTGATCGTTGATGAAACCGGCGATGTGAAGAAGGGCGTGCACACGGTCGGCGCGCAGCGGCAGTACACCGGAACTGCAGGCCGGATCGAGAACGCTCAGGTCGCGGTGTACCTGACCTACGCGGCCCCTCGCGGGCATGCGTTGATCGATCGGGCGCTGTATCTGCCCAGGTCCTGGACCGATGACCCCGTCCGGATGGCCAGCGCCGGTGTCCCGGATGGTGTCGGGTTCGCGACCAAACCGGCACTGGCCCTGCAGATGATCCTGTCGGCAGTAAAGGCTGGCGTCCCGGCGCGGTTCGTCGCCGGCGACGAGGTGTACGGCAACGACTCCAAACTTCGTGCAGCGCTCACCGACACAGCCATGGGCTACGTGCTGGCCGTCGCGTGTGATCACCGGGTACCGACCCAGGGCGGAGCTGTCCGCGCTGATGCGTTGACCGGGACGCTGCCCGCGCAGTCGTGGCAGAAGATGTCAGCCGGCGCGGGAACCAAGGGTCCGCGGTTCTACTCGTGGGCGCTCATCCGGATACCCGGTGATCAGCCTGGCCTGCACTGGTTGCTGCTGCACCGCAACGATTCCACCGGCGAGATGGCCTACTACCGCTGTCACTCACCGCGACCGGTCCCGCTGGCCACCCTGGTCCGGGTCGCAGGGCAACGATGGAAGATCGAAGAATCGTTCCAGACCGCCAAAGGGCAAGCCGGACTCGATGAACACCAGGTCCGGCGGTGGTGTTCCTGGCACCGCTGGAGCACCCTGGCGATGCTCGCGATGGCGTTCCTTGCCGTCACCACCGCTGCCGAGAAAGACCGCCAACCCGCACCAACCGGACTGATCGATCTCACCCTGAACGAGCTGCGAAAACTCTTCGACACCCTCACAGTCGGAGCGATCGCGACCCGCGAGCACGTCCTGCACTGGTCAATCTGGCGACGGAAACACCAAGCCACCGCCCGATACCACCACTATCGCCGCAGATCAGAGCACTACAAGATCGATCTACGGCTGTAGTACTAGTGTCCTGCGCCAGTAATCCGTTGTCAGCGGGTAGAATTTGGGGTATGACGAGGGGTCGCCCGATGGCGCTGCTGGAGTTGACCGGGGAAGAGTCTGAGCAGTTGCGGCGGTGGGCTCGGCGGGCGAAGTCTTCGCAGGCTCTGGCGTTGCGCTCGCGGATCGTGTTGGCCTGCGCATCTGGGCTGAACAACACTGAAGTGGCTGCGCAGGAGCGGGTTGCCAAGCCCACGGTGGGCAAGTGGCGGGCTCGGTTCGTCGAGTCCCGGCTGGACGGTTTGGTGGACGACCCCAGGCCCGGCAAGCCGCCCACGATCACCGCCGAGCAGATCGAGGACGTCGTGGTCGCCACCTTGGAGTCCACCCCCAAGCATGCCACCCACTGGTCGAGGTCGAAGATGGCCGAACGTTCGGGTCTGTCGAAGTCGACGATCGGGCGGATCTGGAAGGCGTTCGAGCTCAAACCACACCGCGCCGACGGGTTCAAACTGTCCAACGACCCGCAATTCGTCGCCAAGGTCTACGACGTCATCGGTCTGTATCTGAACCCGCCGGAGGCTGCGGTGGTGCTGTGCGTGGACGAGAAATCGCAGGTCCAGGCCCTGGGCAGGTCGCAACCGGCGTTCCCGATGATGCCCGACATGCCCGAGAAACGCACCCATGACTACGTTCGCAACGGCACTACGAGCCTGTTCGCGGCGTTCAACACCGCAGACGGCACCGTCATCTCCAGCCTGCACCGTCGGCACCGAACCATCGAGTTCAAGAAGTTCCTCACCAAGATCGACGCCGAAGTGCCGGCAGATCTGGCCGTGCACCTGGTCTGCGACAACTACGGCACGCACAAGTCGCCGGCGATCAAAACTTGGCTCACCGAGCATCCAAGGTTCCACATGCACTACACCCCAACCTATTCCAGCTGGATCAATCAGGTCGAACGCTTCTTCGCCTACGTCACCGGGGACCTGCTGCAACGCAGCCACCACGACACCGTTGCGCAACTGGAAGCCGACATCCGCACCTGGATCAAGGATTGGAACACCAAACCCAGACCGTTCATCTGGACCAAAAGCGCCGACGAGATCCTCAACTCCCTCGGACGGCTATTGCAACGCATTACTGGCGCGGGACACTAGGCGCGGGCGCAGGTGCCGTTATAGAAGGACTGGAACGGCTGCGCGGTGGCCGTGCGGATCGCTCTGATGATGGAAACAGCGGGGCTCGCGATCGTGATGGCCGGTACGTGCGCGGCAAGCCTCACGCCCCCGACCACAGAACGTCGCGAGCGCTGAGATTGAAACCGGTCTGCTGCTGGACCAGGGCGTGCAGCCATCTCGGCATCGACCGAACCGGCGATCAGGGCTCGAGGACCCCGGGTAGTACCGGGCATCAGATGATCGTGCCGACAAGACCCGTGGGTCGCTCGGCCCCCGGGCAACGCGACCGCACCAGTCCACGCCAGCACCTGATGCATAGGCCTCCGACTGCCCCAGATTCGAAGCGTCACCGATGCCGCGCAGCACTCTCGATGCTTGCCTAACACAGTCGCACCAAATCGGGTGGCCGTTCTTCCATCGCGGTAGTTGTCTGTGGTACCTTCTCGCCGTCGCAATGGGCGCGGCGCCAACGACGGGGGATGTGCGGCGTGATCGAATCATCGAGTAACAGGGGATTTGCCGGAGCTGGCCGATCGGGTAGATGGTCGAGAGGGGCGGCTATTGTATTTTCATCGGCCGCCGTGCTTGGCATTTCTACACTCGTCACAAATCCTGCCGACGCGGTCACCCCATCAGGTTTGGCGCAGGTCGCACTGGGATCTGCAACTCCAACATACCAGGACGCAGCCGGGGCCACTCGACAAAATAGCGTCACCCTCTACGCGTGGCCGTCGGAACCGGTGATGAACTCACTGAAGGTCGGTGATACCTTCAAGTTGCAGCCGATAATTTCAGTGCCCGTTGACGCCGACGGCTCATACTCGCTAGCAATCACAGACTTCGATCGCCTGACCACGTCAGCCGGACGAAACGGGGTCATGAACGTTGAGACAATGGACGAGTCCGGCAAGGAAGCGCCCTTTTCGTTCTCCATGGGCTTGGAAATGAACAGCGCTGGTCGGGCCGTCGGATTGAATTCAATCAACGGCCTTCCCTCGGCGCGGGCGCTGACCGTCCCCAGCACAGATAATACGAGTCATGCTTCTTCCGAGCCCACTGCATCTGGCGCAGCGGTGGCGACGACCAGTGCCGCACCGAAAACTTGCTCCTCAAAGGTAGTTCAGGACTACGGAGCGAGGCTCGCAGCAGTTGGCGAACGGTACACCACCGGTCCGGTAGTTGCTAACACAGATTTCCAGTACGTCCAGGGGGCCACCAGTGGCACTTCTGTTGGATTATCCTCGAGTGGCTCGTTCGGGACGTTCAAGGCTTCCGGTTCTACCACCGTGACAGCCACGTCTGAGGTCGATTTCACTACAAAGGACGTCTCGACCGTGGACCGCACATACTTCCACTGGCAAAAGTACTACGTCAATTGCTCCTACGAAGGAGGCGGCCCTGGCGGCGTCTATTACGAAACTCACTATGAAGCGCGTCCAACTTACGCTGGGGGCTCTTCGAGCGTCAGTGTTGGATTACCGTCCGGACAACGGTACTGTGTTCGCCAGGACAGCGGGTCCACTTTCATTCGCGATTCATCCACCGCAATTACTTGGTCCAATGGTGTCAATACTGGTCCGGCTTTCGGCCTGGACCTCTCGGTGACCACTGGGTATACCTCCAAGGCCAAGGTCAGTTTCAAGATGAAGCGAAATGGCCATATCTGCGGAACGAATGGCTTTCCGGGCGAAACACCGGCCCAGCTCATCTCAACTGGATGACGAACAGGACGAGTGGGAGGGGTCCCGTCCGCAACGGTGCCATCGGGGGCGTCCTCCTCCTGCTGATCGGCTTGCTTGACGGCTGTTCAGACCGACAGACCATCGAACTGGGTAGCCTGTTCGCGTTTGGGGACGGGCACTCGACGGTATGCATACCCGCGTTGCGTGACGCAACGGATGTTGCTTTCGGGTTTGATGCACTGAACAATACCGGTGACTCTCCTTTGTCTATCACTCATGTCGAGCTGGTCGATTCGGTAGGACTGAACGTCGCGGGGTCGTACGTCGTACCCCTGCCCCCACATGACGCTCTGATCGGCGTCAGCGCGGGTTGGCCACTCTCTGCGTCGCGCACTGCCGAAATTCCTGGTTGGGATTTGTCCAAGTACACCGACGGCGTCGTGCCAGCGGCCAACACAAGCGCTGACGTCTACAACCTGTTGATTCATTTGCAGATATCCGCAGCATTGCCTGCGACCTTTTCCGCGATGCGTATTGAATACACCTATCACGATGACAGCTTCTATCAGAACACTGCGGTCGGGTTGCGCGTTGCGGCAGAATGCTGAAGGAAGCGGTCGGCGACGTTCATGGCGACATGTCTTGAGCGTCGTCTTGATCATCGGAATCACCGGACTGTTGCCCAGTCGTAATATTGAACCTCCGTCTCATTTGCCGACGCGAACTCCAGGTTTGATGGCCTTGGTGAACCACAGTGCACCGCAGGACGACCTGTTCAGTGGCCAGTTTTGCGGCGCTGTCGCCGTTCGTCCGGAATTTGCAATCACCGCATCTCATTGCGTCGACCACCGGTCGGCATCCAGTATTGACGTGGTCTTGGGTGCGGATGACATCTGCCGAACCACAGACGGCGGACCTGTACCTGGTATCCGTATCCGTGTTGCAGAGATCCTCCCACATGCACCGGGTGCGTCATCGTCAGACCTGAGCCTGCTTCGCTTGGCCGTTCCAGTAAGCCCTTACAGCATTGCCTCGACGCTCACTGAAGCATCAGACAATCCTCCACAGCGAGGAACAGCAGCGGGTTGGGGACATTCGGCTATCAGTTACGCATACTCGTGCACCCTCAAGCGTTTCGACCTGCAACAGGATGCACCGAAAAATTGCGAGGACGGGCTCGAACGGTCGACGGCACTTCAGGCTTCTCTGCAGATCTCTCCTGATATTCCGCAATGGTGCGCGATAGCTCGCCCCGGTAGTGACAACACCTGCGTAGGTGATTCCGGAGGACCGGTATACACAACGGATGCGGATCCGCGAGTATTCGCAGTCGTCGATTGGGGCGTTGGATGCGGACCGCGCGATCCCGGGTATTATTCCTTCCTGCCGGACATCGACACGTGGATCGCGTTGTCGAGAAACTAACCACTCGCGCCGTCGAACGAAGAACGGGTTGGATGAAGTGTCGGCTACCCTTCGAGCGACCTGCGGACCGTTGCCGCGTGTGCCGTCGCTGTGCGCGGACTGCTCGGTTCCGACGCTCACTACTGCGCAGCATGTCCGGCAGCTCAGCAGCAGGAGCAGCACGGAGCCCCGGCCGATTCGTGCAACGTGGCCGACGGGGAACCACTCAACTGAAATGGGGCCAGCCACTCGGTAAATGAGAATGCAGCGCAGCACCCGACCGGGTTTCGTTCATCGGCGCTCTAATCCGTCAGTCGCGGACCCTCCCAACCGATGACGGCCACCGACGCTGCGCCTCGCAGCGGACCCTCTGTGTTCGGGACAGCCCACCGGATTTCGTCGACACTCACGCAGATGTTGTCCCCGCTCAGCTCGACGATCCGGGCGCGCTGCACCGTGGCGGCGTCCTCGGCAGCGGGCGGAATCCGGTGCCCCGTGTCTTGAAGCGACAGCAGTGACCAATAGAGGTCTCGACTGACCGTCGCTCGGCTCCGCAGACCCGGAGACACGCCACCCGAACTGTGTCCCGCGCGAGGTCGTCAGCTGAGACGCTCACCTCCGGTGACTCCACTCACCACCAGACGAGAAACAACACCCCGATCGCCGCGGCGATGACGAGCGTTGCTGCCGCCCAGCGCGCCGGAGGACCCAGTCGCCCGCGCACGGCGCGCAGCAGTTCAGCCACGGCCCCGACGCCCAGATGCACCGCCACGGCAGACCAGCCCGGTCCTCGCCCGGCCGTCACCAGAGCAGGCGCGACGAACTGCAGCACCAGCAGCACCAGGCCGGCCAGCAGCAGGCCGCCGCCCAGCAGCCCACTGATCATTTCGATGCCACGCAGGCCCCGCCCCGCGCGTTCGGGAGCACGCGGCTGTGGGTTGACGGCGTGACGCTCAGGCACCCGTCCGATGACCGTGGTCGGCTGCTCGTCCTGCGGCGACCGCCGTGCGCGGTGGTCGTGCGGGGCGGCGCTCGGCCCGCCCACGCCCGGCCCACCCACGCCCGGCCCGCCCACGCTCGGCAGCGGACGTGTCCCACCGTCGCCGGCGCTCGTCACGCGGTCACCAGCGGGGTCACCCCGGACGTCCGGGTGACCAGGACCTCGAGCGCGGCCGGGTCCGTGAGGTTCGCGCCGAGCTGGACCTTCTTGTTGGTGCCGTGGAAGTCGGAGCTCCCGGTGACGAGCAGGCCGAGTTCGGCCGCGATCCCCCGCAGTTCCGCGCGGTCGACGTCGTCGTGGTCCAGATGGTCCACTTCCAGACCGACCAGCCCCGCGGCGGCGAGCTCGGCGATCAGCTGCGGGGTCAGCGCCCGACCCTCACCCCGCCCCCGGGGATGCGCGACGACCGGCGCCCCACCGGCAGCGACGATCATCCGCACCGCGGGCAGCAGTTCGATGTCCAGCTTCGGCACGTAGTACGACCCGCGTCCGGCCAGATAACCGTCGAACGCCTCGTCCACCGACCCGACCACCCCGCTCTCGACCAGCGCGCGACCGATGTGCGGTCGCCCCACCGGCGCACCGGCCGCGATCGCCAGCACCTGTTCCTGGGTGATCGGCAGCCCGTCGGCCATCATCAGCTCGACCATCTGCAGACCACGCTGCAGCCGTTCCGCCCGGAGCCGCTCCTGCTCCCGGACGATCACCGGATCCAGCGGATCGAACAGGTACGCCAACAGGTGCACGCTGACGATGCTGCGGGGCACCGTCACGTAGGTCGAGAACTCGGCTCCGCGGACCAGCGTCAGGCCGGCCGGTAGGGCGGCAGCGGCCGCAGCCCAGCCGGCCGTCGTGTCGTGGTCGGTGAGCCCGATGACATCCAGGCCGGCCGCGGACGCCGCGGTCATCAGATCCGCAGGGGCGACGGTGCCGTCGGAGGCCAGGGAATGGGTGTGCAGATCGATGCGCATGGTGCTCCCACGCTACTGCGCCGGCGGAGCCGTCCGGGCGCGCACCACCGACGCCTGCGGAAGGGCGCGGCGCGCTCTTCCCGGACCGGTCGGCGTCAGAACCTCGTCAATATCTGCAGTGCCGACACCCGCCGGCGGCGCGGGCGGTCTACCGTGGCATCGTGCCCCGGCTTCCCTCGCTGCCACCGATCTTCCCGCACGGGCGTCCCCCCCAGAAGCCCGCTCCGACGCAGGTGGAACGAGTCCCCTCACTGGTGGACTGCGCTGCCTACGTCGACGGCCATCGGGTCGACAACTGTTCCGGTCTGTCGGCCACCTACGCCGCCGTCCAGGAGCACGGGAGTGGCTTCGCCTGGGTCGGGCTCCACGAGCCGAGCGCCGACGACATGGAAGAAGTGGCACAGGTCTTCGGCCTGCACCGGCTGGCCGTCGAGGACGCCGTGAACGCGCACCAGCGGCCCAAGTTGGAGCGCTACAAGCGCTACAGCGTGCTGGTGATCAAGACTGTCGAGTACGTCGATCACGAGTCGTCGACCACCGCCGTCGAGATCGTCAACACCGGCGAGATCCTGCTGCTCGTAGGTCCGGATTTCATCATCACCGTCCGGCACGGCAGGCACAGTGAACTCAAGGACATCCGGGCGTCCCTGGAGAAGGACCACGAACACCTCGCTCTCGGCCCGGCGGCCGTCGCGCACACCATCGCCGACCGGATCGTCGACCACTACCTGACGGTCATCGGCGAGGTCGAGGACGACGTCGACGAGATGGAGAGCCTGGTCTTCGACACCCGATCGCAGGTCCGGATCGAACAGATCTACCTGCTCAAGCGCGAGATCCTGGAACTGCGCCGCGCGGTGGTCCCGCTCGGGTTCGCCCTGGAACAGCTCATCGACGACGACTCGCCGCTCTTCCCGATGGCCGTCCGGGCGTACTTCCGTGACGTCGCCGACCATCTCAAGAGCGTCGTCGAGCAGGTCTGGACGTTCGATGAACTGCTCAACACCCTGGTCTCGGCGCGACTGGCCAACGTCACCACCCGGCAGAACGAGGACATGCGCAAGATCTCGGCGTGGGCTGCGATCGCCCTGGTGCCGACGGCGATCGCCGGGATCTACGGGATGAACTTCCAGCACATGCCCGAGCTGCACTGGACATTCGGCTATCCGATGGCGATCGGCCTGATCGTGTTGGTCTGCGTGCTGCTGTTCCGGATGCTGCGCAAGCGCGGTTGGCTCTGAGCAGCTTCCGGGCCGCAATCCCGATCAGCGGCCTGCGGGTGGGCTGAACTGCTGCGGAACCGGGGCTCCGGTGTTGTTGCCGAGCTCCATCCGGGCGAGCAGGTTGCGGGCCGCCTCCGCCGAACGCGGCTCGCAGAGTACGTCGTAGCGGCGGGCCACCACCTGGCTGGCCGAGGTGAAGTCGCGACGGCCCTTCGTGACGTTGTAGCCCAGCAGCCCCATGACGGCACCGAAGACGGCACCGATGGCGACAGCCACCAGCACCAGGATCAGCACACCGCCCTGGACCTGGGAGAAGAACGACATCAGCAGACCGACGAACAGGCCCATCCAGGCCCCGGATGCGGCTCCAGCACCGACCACCTTGCCGGCGGTGAGCTTGCCGGTGACCCGTTCGACCATCTGCAGATCGGACCCGACGATGGTCACGTCACGGATCGCGAAATCGTTGCGCGCGAGATGTTCGACGGCGCTCTGTGCCTGCAGATAGGTCGGATAGGCAGCGACGGTGAAGCCGGTGGGTGGGGTCGGAACGGTCAAACCGGCGGGCTGGCCGGGACCGAACCCTCGTGGCGTCGTCATGGGGACACCTCCTGATCTGGTGAATCTCCATTTTCGCACACCGGGGTGGGGGACGTCTGTGCGTGGCCTGTGCCCAGCGGGTACATGCGGGGTTGGGGTGGTGGGACCCACAGCGCCTCCGGCTTGCTGCGGGAATGCCCCCGCACCTGGTGGCGCTAGCCTGGGAGGTGCCCGATCTGCGGGCGACGGAAGGAACCACCGCACCCATGCCGATCGATACGACCACCGTCACCGAGGACATCGTCCGCACCGCACTCGCGGGCGTGAAGGACCCGGAGATCCGTCGACCCATCACCGAGCTCGGGATGGTCGACGAGGTGGTGGTGCAGCCTGCCGCCGACGGCGCCCTGGTGCGCGTCCGGGTGCTGCTGACGATTGCCGGCTGCCCGATGAAGGACACCCTGACGCGCGATGTCACCGGCGCGGTGCGGGCGATCCCCGGGGTCGCCGACGTCGATCTCACGCTGGGCGTGATGACCGACGAGCAGCGCGGCGCCATGCGCGACGGACTGCGCGGTGGGGCGACGAAGGACATTCCGTTCGCCCGTCCGGGCTCTCGGACCCGGGTCTACGCGATCGCCTCCGGCAAGGGTGGCGTCGGCAAGTCAACGGTCACGGTCAACCTCGCTGCCGCGCTCGCCGCTCGCGGGATGAACGTCGGCATCCTGGACGCAGACGTCTACGGCTTCTCGATCCCGCGGATGATGGGCGTCACCGGTCAGGCCACCAGGGTCGACGACATGATCCTGCCGCCGATCTCGCACGGGGTGAAGGTGATCAGCGTCGGCATGTTCGTCGACGGCAACACCCCTGTCGTCTGGCGCGGGCCGATGCTGCACCGGGCGCTGCAGCAGTTCCTGTCCGACGTCTTCTGGGGCGACCTGGACGTGCTGCTGCTGGATCTGCCACCGGGCACCGGCGACGTGGCGATCTCCACCGCCCAACTCATCCCGACCACCGAGATCCTGGTGGTCACCACGCCGCAGCAGGCCGCTGCCGAGGTCGCCGAACGCGCCGGCGCGATTGCCCTGCAGACCCGGCAGAAGGTCGTCGGCGTGGTGGAGAACATGTCCGCCATGACCCTTCCGGACGGCAGTCTGCTCGAGCTGTTCGGCAGCGGCGGCGGGCAACTGGTCGCCGATCACCTGTCGACGATCACCGGTACCAAGGTGCCGTTGATCGCGCAGATCCCGCTGGACATCGCCCTCCGCGAAGCCGGCGACAGCGGCCTGCCGCTCATCCTTCGACCGGAGGCCACGCACTCAGCGGCTGCGACAGCGCTGCGTCTGGTGGCCGACGATCTGGCCACCCGGACCCGGCCGCTGGCCGGTGTACCGCTGGGCATCACCCCGCAGCGCTGACTCTGCTCGTCCGGGCGCCGTTCGGCTGAACCCGCCCTGTCGGTCCGCTGTCAGGAGCCGGCAGTGGGCAACGGATCGGGTATCCTGCTGCGCGGCAACGGATCTCCGCCGATGACCAGCGGCTGCTGGACCGGCTCCCTGGGCGCCGGACGCTGCTCGGCAGCAGCAGCCGGCGACGGGATCGGATCGGACAGTGCAGCAGGCGCAGCCGGCGACGGGATCGGATCGGACAGTGCTTCCTGCGCGGCCGGAGCGGGCTGCACGAACGGCGGCTGCTCGGATTCGGGTACCTGCTCGGCTGTCGGCTCGACCTGAGGCATCGGATCAGGTTCGGACGCCGGCTGATCCTGCTCCTGGAATCCGCCGACCAGGGGCATCGGGTCAGGTTGGGACGCCGGCTGATCCTGCTCCTGGAATCCGCCGACCAGGGGCATCGGGTCAGGTTGGGACGCCGGTTGAACCTGCTCCTGGGATCCGCCGACCAACGGCAGCGGATCGGAGACGGTGGGACCCGGGGTCGAGCCCTTGTCGAAGGAGACCTCGTCCGCCTGTGCTGCGCGCGCCGTCACCTCTGCGGGTCCACCCGCGGAGACCTGCTTGGCCGACGGATCGGCGAGCAAAGCCGGGTCGAGCCCGAGCAACCCCGCGACGCCGCCCGCCGTCTTGGCCTCGTCCGTCCCGAAAATCGTCTTGGTGATCATCGCGCGCGGGTTGAGGTCCTTGAGCTCCTTGAGCGACTGCAGTTCCTTGAGCCCTTGCAGCTCGGCGATCTGCCGCCGCATCTCGGCGATCTCCGGACCGAGCTCGGAGGTCAGCTGCTGCTGGGCGCCCTGCGCCATTCCGCGCATCTTCTTGAGCGATCCCGTGACCCACTGCACCGCGGTCGGGATCCGTTCTGGACCGAGCAGGAAGACGCCGATCACCACGATCATGATGATCTGGGTCCACGACATTCCGAACACGGGTGAATCCTACCGATCTTGTCTGGGTCGCTGCGAACGGATGCACGTACTGCGGTCGGTCAACCGGCGGTCAAGGTCACCTGCACCGTCAAGGACCGTCCGGAGCGGACCAGCTTCACCGGGACGGTCTCACCGACGGCGTGTTCCTGGACGGCGACCACCAGCTCGTCGGCGTTCCCGACTGCACGATCACCGACCACGATGATCGTGTCGCCCTCCTCGATGCCGGCCTTCGCCGCGGGGCCGCCGGAACGGACGTTCTGCACCTGGGCGCCGAGCGTGGTGCCATCGGTCGCCGACCGCGCGTTGACCCCGATGTCGGCGTGCTGGACGGAGCCGGTACGGACGATCTCCTGGACGATCTGCCTGACCTCGTCGGCCGGGATGGCGAATCCCAGGCCGATCGACCCGGACGCCTCCGACTGGCCGAGGGTGCGGATGGCGGTGGGGATCCCGACCAGCACGCCCGAGCCGTCAACGAGCGCACCACCGGAGTTGCCGGGATTGACGGCCGCATCGGTCTGGATCGCATCGATGACGGCATTGGTGTCGCTGCCCGACCCCGACAACCGCACCGGGCGGTCGAGCGCGGACACGATGCCGGTGGTGACGGTTCCCTGGAGCCCCAGCGGCGAGCCGATGGCGATCACCGGATCGCCGACCGCGAGCTTGCTCGAGTCGCCGAACTGCATCAGCCGCGGGTTGTCGACCGAGACCTGCAGCACGGCGAGGTCGGTCTGGGGGTCGCGGCCGACGATCGTGGCGGGGACCCTGGTGCCCTTGCCGTCGTTGAAGACCACCGAGAGTTCGGCGCCCTCGGCAGTGGCTGCCTGGGAGATGACATGGTTGTTGGTGACGATGTAGCCGGCCTTGTCGAACACCACGCCCGACCCGGTCCCGCCCGCGTTGCCGACCCGCACCTCGATCGACACCACCGCAGGGGTGACCTGAGCAGCGATGGCCGCCACTGACCCGACCGGACGATCGATCGACTGTCCGACGACGGCGAGCGTGTAGTCGGGATCGGTACCGGCGACCACATCGGTCGACCTGAGACCCAGCACCACCGCGCCACCGACCATGCCGGCCAGCAGGGTCACGACGACCAGCCCGATCAAGGCCGAAGGACGCAGCCGGTGATCGAACAACGCCTGCCGCAGGGTGAACGGTGCGGCGGTGCGGTCGCCGCCCAGCGAATCCGGCTCGTCGGGCGACTCCTCCGCGGGCCGGCCGAGCCGCACCTCGGCGCTGGGGTCACGCCACGGTGACGGGGGCCCGCCGACCGTACGGGCGGCGGGTTCGCTCTCCGGCGGACGCCGCAGGCCCTGGTGCGCCCCGTCGGGTCGGCCGAAGGCATCGGCGAGCATCTCGGGCACGACGGGCCGTTGCTGGAACCGCGGTGCGGGCCCCGGCGGACGCATGGCAGGCGGGGCGAACGATCCGTGCACCTGACCCGGACGCCCGAACACCGCCGCCTGCGCGGGATCAACGGCCCGTCGGCGCTGGTCCGGTTCGCTGGTCTGCACGGTGTTCGGGCCCCTTCCGGTCTGCTGGCGGCTCCTGCTGGGTCACGGCCCACAGCGTCGTTCGACGCCGCGCCAGGAGTCGATGGGTCGGCGGAACTGCGAGCGCCCATCTGCTGGCAGGTTACGACACGCTCGGGTCGGGCCCCGGCCGAACGGATCAGGTCACCGGCCGAACGCCGGCGAGGGGAAAGATCCCACACCCGATCAGCGGGCTCAGTGCCGCCCGAACCACGACCGGTTCGCCGTGCGCTGAGCCACGTCGGCGACTGACTCAACACTGCTCACGGGCAGCGCGACCGGGATCGACCGCAGCTGGTCGAACAGGCTGCCTGGCATCTTCGGGGCGAACGCCGACCTGAGCAGCTCCCTGGCTTGGGTCTGTTCGGCCACCTCACCGGCGCAGCTGGTGCATCGGGCGATGTGCGCGGCCGCGCGCTGGTAGGCCGCCAGGCTCAACTCACCGTCGGCGAATGCCACCACCGCGTCGAAGGACAGGTGGTCGGCGAACGCCTCGGAGAAGAAGGAACTCACAGCTGCGCCCCCCGGAGAGCCGCTTCGGCCTCCTGGGCGGCGTGCTCGGCCCGGCGGCGCTCGATGCCGTGCCGCAGGGCCTGACGCCCACGATGGATCCGCGACCGGACAGTGCCCATCTTGACGCCGAGCGTCGTGCCGATCTCCTCGTACGACAACCCCTCCACGTCGCACAGCACGACGGCGGCGCGGAACTCGGCGGGCAGCTCGTCGAGCGCGGCCTGCAGATCGGGGTCCAGGTTCATCTCGTGGTAGGTCTGTTCGGGCGACAGTTCGCGCCCGGCGATCCGGTCGGTGTTCTCCGGCAGCGCCTCCATCCGGATCCGTCCGCGCCGCCGCACCAGGTCGAGGAAGACGTTGGTGGCGATGCGGTGGATCCAGCCCTCGAAGGAACCGGGGGTGAACTTGTCCAGCGACCGGAACACCCGGATGAAGGTCTCCTGGGTGATGTCCTCGGCGTCGTGGGCGTTGCCCGCCAGACGGTATGCCAACCGGTACACCCGATCGCCCTGCTCGCGGACGATGTCGTCCCAGGCCGGTGGGGTCCATGTGCCCCGCTCTGCCATCGGGGTCTCCTTGCGTGTAGTCATTGCCGATCATCCTGCCCGATCACCGTGTGAGTCGGCTGAGAATTGAGCTGCCCATCCGCTACCGTCGCCTGGTGTCCAACAGTCGGTCGTACGCGGAGTTCTTCATCTCGGAGTCCGAGGAGGCCTCGACCGCCCGGCGGCGTGCCGCCGACCTCGGCTGCACGCCGATCGGAGCCGGCGGTGCGACCGCGTTGACGTTCCTGGCCGCCGCCGTCCAGGCGAAGGCCGTTGTCGAGATCGGTACCGGCGCAGGCGTTTCCGGCCTGGCACTGCTGGCCGGCATGACCGCGGACGGCATCCTCACCTCCATCGACGTCGAGGCGGAGAACCAGCGGGCCGCGAAGCTCGCCTTCACCGAGGCAGGGGTGGCCGGCGCCCGCACCAGGCTGATCAACGGTCGCGCGCTCGAGGTGCTCCCCCGGTTGACCGACGGCGCCTACGACCTCGTCCATGTGGACGCAGCCAAGTCCGAGTACGGCCTGTACGTCACTGAGGCGATCCGGCTGCTCCGCCCGGGAGGAGTGCTCGCGGTCGACAACGCACTGTGGCACGACAAGGTCGCCGACCCCACCCAACGGGACGCCGAGACCGTCGCGGTCCGCGAAGCCGGCCGAATGATCCGTGAGGACGAGTCGCTGGTGCCGGTGCTCATCCCGCTGGGTGACGGTCTGCTCGCCGCGGTCAAGCGTCCCCGCTGACGGCTGTCGTCCCGGCGCGGGGCTACGCCCGGGCCGGACTGCGCACGTAGCCTGCTGACGTGCCATCCGTGACCGCCGTGCCCCATGCCGACCGACAGCCCGACCACTCCGTTCGCCGCCGTTCCCCGCGCATCCTGGTCTTCGTCGTACTCGGCCTGGCGCTTGCCATCGGTGGTTGCACCTCGGCGGCACAGGACGACCCGGTGACCGTCACGAAAGTGGTCGAGGCAACCCCCCGGTCCTCGCAACCCGCCGGCACACCCCGACCCGCCCCGACCACCCGGGCTGCGAACACCGCGTCCCAGGACACCGGCGGCGATCCCGGTTCGATGGATCCGACAGCGCCGCCCCCCGCCGGGACGTCCGACGGGGGAAGCCCCGCGGCCACCTCCACCCCGCGCACTCGCGAGCCCACGTCGTCGGGCGCCGGCACCCCGACGGCCAACGCAGCCGACGCGTCACCGGACACACCGGGACCCGAGGGCGGCCGGCCCTGCGCCACCGACGCCCAGTACGTCGACGAGGACCCCACCGGCCTGCGCAGCGACGTCAGCACCGGATGGCGGTCGATCGAGAAGGCCGCGAACGCTGACGGCGTGATCGTCTGTCTCAACGACGGCAAGCGCAGCAAGGCCCAGCAGCAGGCCCAGTACGACCAGTACGAACAGCAGTACGGCAAGGAGGTCGCCGACCAGCTCGTGCTGCCACCGTCCAAGTCGGCGCACGTCATCGGCAATGCCATCGACGTGCAGCCGCAGGCTGCGTACCAGTGGTTGCAGGCCACGAAGGGGGATCTGGGCTTCTGCCGGATCTACGACAACGAGCCCTGGCACTTCGAGTACGACGTGAAGTACTTCGAGCAGGGCTGCCCGGCCCGGCTGCCGAAGCCGCAGCGATGACAGCCGCTGCGGCGTCGACAGCACCCGCGCCGAGCTCGGGGCCCGAGCCGACTCGTCGGTGGCTCGATGGGCCGTTCGACGCGGTGTTGTGGGACTGCGACGGAGTGCTGCAGCACGGCATCGCCGGAGCACTCGACGAGCTGGCCGCACGGGTCGGCATCGAGGTGCTGCCGACGTTGTTCGCCGAGGAACTCCCTGCCCTGCGCGGGGAGGAACCGCTCGCCGACGCCGTCCGGCGGGTGCTGATCGCGCACGATCTGGACCTTCCGATCGACGAGATACTGAGCATCTGGGACGAATACGTCCTGGATCCGGATGCGCTGGCCGTCCTGCAGGAGGTGCGTGAGCTCGGGATCCCCTGCCACCTGGCGACCAACCAGCAGGACTACCGCCGTGACGGGATGCGGGTGAAGTTCGACCACCTGGTCGACGGTTCGTTCTACTCGTGCGAGATGCGGACCTGCAAACCCGAACCCGCCTACTTCCGGTACGTCTGCGATGCCCTGGGCGCAGCGCCCGGCCGGCTGTTGTTCATCGACGACCTGGAGCCGAACGTCGCGGCGGCCCGCGCGGTCGGCCTGGTGGCCGAGATGCACGACCCCGCCGCCGGTGCGCCCGCGCTGCGGGAACTGCTGCGCCGCAACGGCATCCCGGTGCGGTAGCGAAAGCGCGCCAGACCCGGTGGCGGCAGGACGGGTCTCGACTCGTTCGTCGCTCGACCGGCGGGCGACGTCGCTCGACCAGCGCCCTGCGCGGCTCCGGATCAGCGGGTGACGCGCACGCCCTTGCCGACCACGGTGATGCCGGACTCGGTGACGGTGAAGCGTTCCCGGTCGCGTTCGAGGTCGACGCCGATGGTTGCGCCGTCCTCGACGACGACGTTCTTGTCGAGGATTGCGTTGAGCACCTGCGCGTTCTGGCCGACCCTGACATTCGTCAGGATCACCGAGTCGGACACCCGACTGCCGGCGCTGATCCGCACCTCGGGTGAGAGCACCGACCTGGTCACCGATCCGCCGGAGATGATCGTCCCCGCACCGACCATCGACTCGCGCGCGATGCCGTCCTCGACGAACTTGGCCGGCGGGAGCGGACGGTCGTAGGTGAGGATCGGCCAGTCGTTGTTGTAGAGGTTGAAGATGGGGTGCACCGAGACCAGGTCCATGTGGGCGTCCCGGTAGGAATCCATGGTGCCCACGTCGCGCCAGTAGCCACGGTCGCGGTCGGTGGAACCGGGCACGTCGTTGCGGGCGAAGTCGTAGACGCTCGCGGTGCCCTTCTCGACGAACGCAGGGATGATGCTGCCACCCATGTCGTGGATCGAGTTCTCGTCCGCCGCATCGGCTTTCAGCATCTCGATGAGCGGTTTGGTGGAGAAGACGTAGTTGCCCATCGAGGCGTAGGAGACGTTCGGGTCGTCGGCGACAGCGGGCGGATCGGCCGGCTTCTCCAGGAACTGGGTGATCTTCTGGCCGCCCGCATCGGTCTCGATGACGCCGAAACCGGTCGCCTCGTGGCGGGGGACGCGGATGCCCGCGACCGTCACGTCCGCACCGGTGGCGATGTGGTCGGCCACCATCTGCGAGGGATCCATCCGGTACACGTGGTCGGCGCCGAACACGACCAGATAGTCGGGATCATCGTCGTAGACCAGGTTCAGGCTCTGGAAGATCGCATCGGCGCTGCCGGTGTACCAGCGCGGACCCAGTCGCTGCTGCGCCGGGACCGGGGTGATGTAGTTGCCCAGCATCTGGCTCATCCGCCAGGTGGTGGTGATGTGCCGATCCAGCGAGTGCGATTTGTACTGCGTCAGCACGCAGATCCGCAGGTAGTGCGCGTTCACCAGGTTCGACAGCACGAAGTCGATCAACCGGAAGTTCCCGCCGAAGGGCACCGCCGGTTTCGCCCGGTCAGCCGTCAACGGCCACAACCGTTTTCCCTCCCCGCCGGCGAGGACGATCCCGAGAACTTTGCTGTGCACCCGCGAAGCTGCAGCCATGCCCGCAGCCTAATGTGCGCCCCGTCACGTCCGGTACGCGGGTTGTGTCACGATGTCGGCATGCGTACCGCGCTGTTGACCCGTGAGTTCCCGCCCGACATCTACGGCGGAGCCGGAGTGCATGTCGACTACCTGGTCCGCGAGCTCCGTTCGCTGATCGACGTCGACGTCCATGCCTTCGGCGCCGACCGGACCGGTGCCACCGGGCACCGACCACCGGCCGGCGCCGAGCACTGGAACGCCGCTCTGTCGACACTGGCGGTCGACCTGTCGATGACCGCCGATCTCGGCGGCGTCGAGCTCGCGCACTCCCACACCTGGTACGCCAACATGGCCGGCCACTGGGCAAAGCTGCTGTACGACATCCCGCACGTGGTCACCGCACACTCACTCGAGCCACGTCGGCCGTGGAAAGCCGAGCAGCTGGCCGGTGGCTACCGGCTCTCCTCGTGGGCCGAACGGACCGCGTACGAGGCCGCCGATGCGGTGGTCGCCGTCAGCGACGGCATGCGGGGCGACATCTTGGACTGCTACCCGTCGCTGGACGCCGCCAAGGTGCACGTGATCCGCAACGGTATCGACACGCAGATCTACGCGCCGGTCGCGCAGCGGGACGTGCTGACCTCCCGTGGGGTCGATCTGGAAGCGCCGATCGTCGCGTTCGTCGGCCGCATCACCCGGCAGAAGGGCGTCGGGCACCTGATCGCCGCCGCGCACCACTTCGCGCCCGGCGTCCAGCTGGTGTTGTGCGCAGGAGCGCCCGACACGCCCCAGATCGCCGCGGAGACCGCCGCTGCGATCACCGCCCTGCAGGCTGCCCGGCCAGGCGTGTTCTGGCTGGACGGGATGCTGCAGCTCGAGGAGGTCAAGCAGGTGCTCACCGCGGCGACGGTGTTCTGCTGCCCCAGCGTCTACGAACCGTTGGGCATCGTGAACCTCGAGGCGATGGCCTGCGAGACCGCGGTGGTCGCGAGCGACGTCGGCGGCATCCCTGAAGTGGTCGCGGACGGTGTGTCCGGGACGTTGGTGCACTACGACGGTGCGGAGCCGGAGAGATTCGAGCGGGCGATCGCCGATGCCGTCAACCAGGTGATCGCCGATCCTGCACGGGCCGCCGCCTGGGGTGTGGCAGGTCGGGAGCGGGCGGTGCGGGAGTTCTCCTGGGGTGCTGTCGCCGAGACCACCGTGGCGCTCTACCGCTCCCTGCTCTGAGGGCCCAGCTCGAGGAAGCAGGAGCTTCGGCCCAGGTACGCGCGACCGACACACGAAGGCCCGGACCGGTGGGTCCGGGCCTTCGTGTGTGTTCACACGGAGTACTGGGGCTTCGGCCCGTCAACCACTCACTGCTACTGGGGCACCACGGAGCGCAGGGCCTCGGACAACGCCGAGGCTTCGTCAGCGGTGATCTCGACGACCAGGCGGCCGCCACCCTCCAGGGGTACTCGCATGACGATCCCCCGACCCTCCTTGGTGACCTCCAGAGGACCATCCCCGGTTCGGGGCTTCATGGCCGCCATTCTCGACTCCCTCATTCACATGGACGGACTGCTGTGACCGCAGCGATGGCTGCGCCGATCCTGGCGCTCGCGCCCGCATCGACTTCGTCCATTGTCCCACGCCGCGGTACTGCACGTCACAGCCGGGAGCAGGAGCGGGTGCGATGCTGGGCTGATGAGCGAATTGCCCGACACCTCCGCCACCACGGAATCGCCGTCCGAAGACCGCGCAGAACCGCTCCCTACGGCAGGTGCTGAGGCCGCTGCGCTGACCGTCGTCGACGGCACCGGCGAGGATGTCGGGGTCCGCACCATCACGCTGCAGCGGCCCCGCTCGTTCAACGCCTTCTCCGCCGAGCTGAAGCGGGCCCTGCTCGTCGCGGTGCAGCAGACAGCTGCCGACGACGCCGTCCGGGCAGTGGTGCTCACCGGGTCGGGCAGGGCATTCTCCGCTGGGCAGGACCTGAAAGAACACCTCACCCTGATGGCGGACGATCCTGCTGCCGCCGCCACCACCGTCGCCGCTTTCTACAACCCGCTCATCCGGCTCATCACCTCGATGCCGAAACCCGTGATCGCGGCGGTCAACGGCGTCGCTGCCGGAGCGGGTGCGGGGCTCGCCTATGCCTGTGACCTGCGGATCGCAGCCAGGTCGGCGGTGTTCCGGACGTCCTTCGCGCAGGTCGGCCTGTCGGCCGACTCCGGCCTGTCGGTCACCCTGCCGGCGCTCGTCGGGGCCGGCAGGGCACGCAGACTGATGCTCCTGGACGAGCCACTGGACGCGGCGACCGCGCTGGAGTGGGGCGCGGTCGACCTGCTCGTCGAGGACGACGCCCTGATCACCGCGTCGGCGGACATGGCGCGCCGACTGGCCGCCGGACCGACCGCCGCCTACGGGTTCATCAAGCGGTCCCTGCAGGTCGGCGGGTCCGGTGATCTGCAGGCTGCGCTCGCGTTCGAGGACGAGGCGCAACGGGTCTGCTTCGCCTCCGCAGACCATCGGGAGGCGCTGACCGCCTTTGTCGAGAAGCGTCCACCGCAGTTCAGCGGACGGTGAACAGCCGCGTCCGTGCGCTGCGTCACCCCGGCCGACCCGGTCGCGTAGCCTGATTCTCGTGGGACCTATGGGAGAACTCGGGGCACTGTTCAACCCCGGCATGCGACACGAGATCGAGGAACGCAAGTCCAAGGAGCTCCGTCGCGAGGAAGAAGGCGACAGCGACCCGGGCGACCTGCGCATCGATCTCTTCTCCGGCGTGGCCGTGATCGCACTGGGCAAGAACGGACCCATCGCACCGGGTGACGAGGCTGATCCGAGCGCGCAGCGCTCTGCAGCGAGCGCCCGCGCGAACACCGAACAGACTGCAGCCGAACAGGACAGCGACGATGAGTGACTCCCCCGCGGCCGAGCAGACGCCTGAACGCGAGCGGGGTTCGGACCTCGAACAGACCCCGGAACACGAACAGCGCTCGGACGCCGAGGAGAACTCGGACGCCGGCGCGGGCGATCAGCCGTTGGCGGAGAGCGGGCAGTCGCCCGAGCGGGTCGAGCACGTCGGGGTGAGCGAACACGACGACGTCGACCAGGACGCGCTAGACATCGCCGAGAGCACGTCGTCGGACGAGCCCCCCGCCTGACCCTTCCGGACTGCTCGACTCCCCTGCCTCAACGGGCGGTCGCCCGGAAGCAGTCGGCAACGTGGTCGTCGACCATGCCGGTCGCCTGCATGAGGGCGTAGGCGGTCGTCGGTCCGACGAAAGCGAAGCCGAGCTTCTTGAGCACCTTCGCCATCGCCTTGGATTCCTCGGTGACGGCAGGGACGTCCGCCGCAGTGCGTGGTCGTGGGCGGTCGCCGGGTTCCGGTGCGAACGACCACAGCAGCTCCTCCAGCGACAGCTCTGCCTGCATGATCACCCGGGCATTGCCGATCGCGGCGCGGATCTTGGCGCCGTTGCGCACGATCCCCGCGTCCTGCATCAGGCGATCGACGTCTGCGGAGTCGAGTGCGGCGACGTCGGCGATCCGGAAGCCGGCGAAGGCACGACGGAAGTTCTCCCGCTTGCGCAGGATCGTGATCCAGGACAGCCCGGACTGGAAGGCCTCCAGCGACATCCGCTCGAACAGTGCATCGTCCCCGTGCAGGACGACGCCCCACTCCTCGTCGTGGTAGCGACGGTAGTCGTCGGTGCTGTCGCCCCAGGCACAGCGCACCAGCCCCGAGGTGGGCGAGCTCACTTCCGCAGCACGGTGGTCGGAGCGCCGTCCGGGTCGTCGGCCCGCTCGTACCGATGGGCCTGACCGGTCTGATCTACCTGATCTACCTGATCTACCTGATCTACCTGATCTACCGGATCGACCGGATCGACGGGATCGACGGGATCTACCTGATCGACCGGATCGGCGTGATCGGCGTGATCGGCGTGATCGGCGTGATGGTCGTGATCGATCTGGTGTGACTGATCTGCGTGATCCGTCGGTTCGCCGGTGCCGTTGTCGAAGACGGGGGTCGTCGCCCGGTCCCGGTGCACCTGCGGCAACCGGTCGGGGTCCCCGCCCAGCCTGCTGACCTCGGCCCTGAGCTGCTCGACCTCCTCGGCCACCTTCTCCAGCGACCAGTCGACATCACTCATCCGGTAGCCGCGCACCGCGACCGCGAACCGCAGGTCGCGGATGTTCTCCGGCCGGACACCGGACTCCGGCAGCTCGGCCGGCGAGGTCCTGGCCGGCAACGGTGCCATCTGCTCGCCGCGGCCGAACACCAGCACGGCCACCAGGAACACCACGAGGCCGATCGCGGCAGCGATGACGAGGTACTGGAGCACGGTGATCACGGTGTCGATGGTGCCATGTCGGCGCCGATCGCTCATCCAGACCCGGCGAGACCGACCCTCAGACCAGACCTCGATGGGGTCTCGAGGGTGGCCGCCCGCCACGGATGGAGGACACCATCTCGAGTACCTGGCGGGTGGCACCGACGTCGTGCGCCCGGAACACCGCCGCGCCGGCGTCGGCGGCCAGTGCGGTGGCGGCCAGCGTCCCGGCCAATCGCTCACCGACCGCGACGTCCAGCGTCTCACCGACGAAGTCCTTGCGCGACAACGCCATCAACACCGGAAACCCGGTGGCGACCAGCTCTGCCGTCCGGTCAAGCGCTGTCAGACCGTGGTAGGTGTTCTTGCCGAAATCGTGGGTCGGGTCGATGAGGATGCCTGCGGGCGGTACGCCCGCAGCTTCCATCCGCCGCGCCGCTGAGACCGTCTCCTCGATGATCGCCGCGACGACGTCGGGGTACTCGGGTCGGAACGGGTTCGTCCGCGGCAGCGCGCCGCCGGTGTGGGAGCAGACGATGCCGGCGCCGAACCGTGCGGCCACCTGGGCGAGACCCCGGTCGTGGCCGGCCCAGGTGTCGTTGATCAGGTCGGCCCCTGCTTCGCAGGCCTCGATCGCGACCGGGGTACGCCAGGTGTCGATGCTGATCACCAGATCCGGGTACTTCGCCCGCACCGCGGCGATGAACGGGACGACCCGATGGATCTCCTGCGCCACGTCGACGACCGGACCGACCCCGGCCTTCACTCCCCCGATGTCCACCAGATCCGCGCCCTCGCGAACGGCGAGATCGACGGCGGCCATCGCCGCTTCGTCACCGAAGGTCGCGCCGGGGACGTAGAAGGAGTCGGGCGTGCGGTTCACGATCGCCATCACGGCGGCCCGGTCCGCGCGCAGCGGGCGACCGCGCAGCACCACGGGTGGGCGACCGGTCACGTCGGCGAGCCTACGGAGCCGGCGGTGCTCTGCTCGATCCAGCCCAGGACGAGCCGGTCGAGTGCGTCGCGGTCGGCGAGATCGGCAGGCTGCAGGGTCACGTCGTCCGCGACGTGGTGGAAGGCGGCGCGTACTTTCTGGACGTCCACGCCGGCGAGATCCGCCCAGGCAAGCCGATACGCGGCCAGCTGGAACATGGCCGCGCGTGCGGCTGCACCGGTCGGCGGACGGCCGGTCTTCCAGTCGACGACGGTGAATCCCCCGTCGGAGTCGGCGAAGACCGCGTCCATCCGGCCCCGGACAGCCAGCCCGCCGATCCGGGTGGTGAACGGGACTTCCACCCTGATCGGGGTTCGACCCGCCCAGCTGGATCCGCGGAAGGCGGCCTGCAGGTCGGCGAGCCGGTGGTCGGCCGCAGCGTCCCGGTCGTCGGCGCCGGGCAGCTCGTCGACAGCCAGCAGGGCATCACCGGCGAACAGCTGCTCGAGCCAGGCGTGGAAGGCCGTGCCCCGCCGTGCATGCGGCGCGGGCGGCATCGGGACCGGCCGGCGCAGCCGCCGGGCCAGCTCGGCAGGGTCGCGGGCCAGGTCCACCACCGACGTCACCGACAGGCTCGCGGGCAGGCTGACCTCCCACCGCCGGTCATCGCCCCGCGCTCGTTCGGCGAGCAGCACGTCGACGTCCGCTGCCCAGCCGTACGGATCGTCCTCCTGGGCCGGCAGCGCCGGGTCGGACGCCGGATCCCGCCGCGCCACCGCAGCCAGCACAGCACCGGCACCGGCATCGAGCCGCGCGCGACGGCGATGGTGGGGGTCGGTCGGCCAGCTGCCGGAACGCGGCAGCGCCGTCTGTGGGTTGACCTCGCCGGCTTCCGGCGGGTCGGCCCACAGCTGGGGAACGACCGGGGGCTCGAGCAAGCCGAGGACCTCGACCGCCTCGGTGAGGAACTCGCTGGGGCCACGCGGCTTGACCTGCGTCGATCCCCAATGATGCCCTGACAGCAGCAGGACCCGCTGGGCACGGGTGACGGCCACGTAGGCAAGGCGGCGCTCCTCGGTGAGCTGCCAGTCGCGATAGGCCAGCTGGTGCTCCCCCAGCTCGGCGGCGAGCCGACCCTGGTCGAGGTCAGGGGCAAACGGCGTGGGCGGTACCGGGACATCGCCGGCATCGCCCCGCAGCGCGGGCGGCAACTGCGCCGGATCCGTGAGCCAGGTCTGCTTGCCGCTGTCCGGGAACACTCCCTGGGACAGGTGCGGGATCGCCACCACGTCCCACTCCAGGCCCTTGGCCGCGTGCACGGTCAGGATCTGGACCCGCCCGGGGACGACGTCGATCTCCCCGGGTGTCAGACCGTCCTCCCGTTCGTCGGCTGTCGCGAGATAGTCGAGCAGCTCCGGCACCCCGCCTCCGATGGCGGCGAATTCCCCGACCACCGCGGCGAAGGCATCCAGGTGAGCCCTTCCTTCTGGCCCGGCGACCGCGATCTCGACGTCCATCCCGGTGGTGCGGGCGATGTCGAGCACCAGATCGGGCAGTGGCTGCCCGAGCCGCCGGCGCAACCGCCGAAGTTCGTCGGCGAGCGCGACCAGCCGCGCGTACCCCGCGGCACTGAAGGCACCCGGATCGCCGACGTCACCGATCGCATCGACCAGGCTCGGGACGTCGTCACCGTCCTCGGCTCCCGACGCCTCGGCAAGAGCTGCGCGGACAGCGGCGACACCGTCCGCGGTCGGTTCCCACCGCCGCCGGGCCAGCACGCCCGCCCGGGCGGCGAGGGCCGCCAGATCGGCCATCCCGAGCTGCCACCGAGCACCGCCGAGGATGCGCAGTGCGGCACTACCGGCATGCGGATCGACCAACAGACGCAGCATGGCGACCAGATCGGCCACTTCCGGCTCGTCCAGCAGTCCGCCGAGGCCGACGACCTCGACCCGGATCCCCCGATCCCGCAGCACCTCAGCCAGGTCCGACATCTCCCGCCGCTTCCGCATCAGGATGGCCGTACTGGGCGGTGGCTGCCCGGCCGCGTCGGCGGCGTCCCACATCTCGCCCAGCCGGTCGGCCAGCCACCGGTTCTCCAGCGCGAGCGTCGGGAGCAGGGCGGTGGCCACCGTTCCAGGTGCGGCACCGGGGGCCGGCCGGAGCCCGGGGACGGCACGGCGGACCGGATCCGAGATGGCGTTCGCCAGGGTCAACACCTCGGGGGGGTTGCGGAAGCTCGTGAGCAGTGTCAACCGCCGCGCCTGGGTTCCGTCGGCGAGCGCGAAGTCCTCACCGAAGCGGGTCAGGTTGGACGCGGATGCGCCGCGCCAGGTGTAGATCGACTGGACCGGATCACCCACCGCCGTCACCGGATGTCCGCTGCCGGCACCGTTCCCGAACAGAGCGCGCAGGATCACCCGCTGGGCGTGCCCGGTGTCCTGGTACTCATCCAGCAGCACGACCCGGTACTGGTCGCGGACCGCAGCGGCCACCGACTCCGAACTCGTCACCAGCTGGGCGGTGAGCTGCATCTGGTCGGCGAAGTCGACCACTCCGGCCCGACGCTTCACGCTGGCGAACTCGGCCACCAACGGCACCACCCACTGACGGTTCTGCAGCCAGCCGACGATGGGCTGCAGCTTGCTGTGCAACGCACCCTTCTGTCGGCTGCTCGGTGGCGCCTGGGTGAGCTGACGCTCCAGGTCCGCCAGGTGTGACCTCAACTGTTCGACGTCGACAAGGTGGTCGGAGAGCGCACCGGACAGCGCGAGCAGGATCTCGGTGACCTGCTCGGGTGATTTGTCGGTCTGCAGATCCCCCTCCCACTGACCCACCACCCGTCTGGCCAGCTGCCACATGGAGGTGGCTGTCAGCACCCGAGCGGTCGGTTCGATCCCGACCAGCGGGCCGTACTCGCCGAGCAGGCGCCCGGCGAAGGCGTGATAGGTCGAGACCTCGGGCTCCCCCTCGGCGTGCGACCCGAGCCGATCATCCGGGGTCGCGGAGGTCGGCAACAGTTCCGTCCGCCCGGTCTGCGCGGCCGCTGCCAGGCTGCGCAGCCGGGTGCGGATCCGTTCGCCGAGCTGGACAGAGGCCTTGCGGGTGAAGGTCAGCCCCAGGATGTTGGCCGGGTCGACGAGGCCGTTGGCCACCAGGAACACGACCCTGGCCGCCATCGTCTCGGTCTTTCCGGATCCCGCTCCGGCGACCACCAGCAACGGCTCCAGCGGAGCTTCGATGACCTCGCGCTGCTCGTCCGTCGGTCGCGGCAGCCCGAGGAGTTCGGCAAGTTCCGCCGCACTGCGGGTCATCGGGTCACCTGGCGACCCTCGGTCTGCAGCGGACAGCAGGTCCGCACCGGACAGCGTTCACAAGCCGGGTTCTCACTCGCCCGCACTGCCGAGGAGATCAGCGCAGCAGCGCCGACCACCGCCTGCTCGGCAACGTCGCGCGCGCGGTCGTCGTCGAGTGCCTCCTGGGTGAGCACCTTCGCCTCGCCGGTGCGCAGGTAGACGAGCTGTGCGCCACCGGACACGGTGACCCGTGGACGTTCCGCCGACGCCGGCTCCACCACCCCGTCCGGCAGCACTGTCCTCCCCGACACCACCGCGCCGGCCGCCACCGCCAGTTGATAGGCAGCCAGCTGGAGATGTTCGGCGGCCTGCGCCCTCGTCACCTTCGCTGAACCGGTCTTGAAATCCGTCACCACCGTGGTGCCCTCCGGGGTCTGGGAGAGCAGGTCGACCCGTCCGGTCAGATGGATCGGGTGCCCGTCGATGCTCGCCAGCGGCAGGTCGACCGCCAGCTCGGACCCGATCGTCGCCCAGCCGCCGGCGCCGATGACCTGCAGCCACCGGTCGGCGGCGTCCGTCATCGAGACGATCGCCCGACGCAACCGTCGGATCTGCCAGTCGGGCAGCCGTTCCTGACCGGCCAGGTGGGCGTCGATCTCGGCGACCACGACGTCCCGGGGCACACCGCGCGCGAGACCGGACACGGCGGCATGGACGGCGACCCCCAAGGTCTGGGCATCGCCCATCGGACCGCGCGCCCCGCGTCGCTCGAGCACCCCGCGCAGCTCGCAGGTCTGCAACGACTCGACCGCCGACGGGGAGATCCGCACCGGCGCACCCGGCGGAACCGCATCCTCCTCGGTGGTCGGACCCGCCAGCCCCCACCACTGGTCGGGGTGTGCCCCCGGCACGCCGGCCGCGGCCAGTCTCGCAAGTTGACGGGCAGCCTCCAGAGCGGTCTCGGGTTCGGTTCCCTCGTCGCAGACCACCCGGCGCAGCTCTCCGACCAGGTCCACCAGATGCAGCGCCCGACGCGGACTGACCCCTCCGGGCCAGCCGGCGGCCACCGGCTCCGGTCCGGCCAGCTCGCCGAGGAACCGCGAGGGCACACTGTCGTCGCCGTCCACCGCCGTGACGAGCAACTGACGCCGCGCCCGGGTACACGCGACGTAGAACAGTCGGCGTTCGTCCGCCAGCCGCTCGGCCGATCGCGACACCGCGGGATCGACCCCGGCCGCGAGATCGAGCAGTTCGTCGACCCGGAGCAGACCGGCGCTCGTCCGCAGGTCGGGCCAACGCCCGTCCTGGACGTCGACCACGCAGACCAGATCCCATTCCAGCCCCTTGGCACCGTGCGCCGACAGCACCGACACTGCCTCGTGCGCAGCGGCGCCGCTCGCCGTCTGCTCGTCCGGCACCCGACGTGCCCTGGCCTGCTCGACGAACGCCGTGACCCCAGCACCCGGCAGTCGGGCAGCGAGGTCAGCGGCATCCTCGAACAGGGAGACCACGGCGTCCAGCGAGGCGTCAGCCCTGGCGGCAGCCCGTCCACCCCGCCCCACCGTCGCCAGCAGATCCTTCTCGAGCCCGCTGGTCGTCCACAACTGCCACAGCGCCACCTCGGCGTCCCGCTCATCGGCGACGGCGTCGGCCGTGCGGATCAACCGCACCAGTCGCCGCACCGCCGCGGCGATCGGATCGGGCACCGCGGCCAGCACGGCGCGGGCCGCTGCCACCCGATCAGCAGCAGGGTCGGAATCCTCCTGGTCCCGCACCACTCCGGCCAGTGCTCGGACGAGCTCGGCGATCACCGCACCGGTGCCGCCGGCCGAGCCGGCGCCGCGATGCTCGCTCATCACCCGCCGAGCCACTCCCCGCAGTCGGCGTACAGCGAGCGCATCCAACGTGTCAGGACCGAGCACCGCCGACCCGAGCAGCCTCGCCACGACCTCCGCGTCGATGGTGGTCCGATCCGGGCCCGTTCCGAGCAGCGTGACGAGATCAGCCGCCAGCGGATCGTCCAGCGGGACCCCGGTACCACGGGCCACCAGCGGAACCCCTGCAGCGGCGAAAGCCCGGGTGAGCGGCGGCATCGAGGCCGCTGGTGACCGGAGGATCACGGCCATCGACGCCCAGGCGATCCCGTCCTGCAGGTGCGCGCGGCGCAACCGGTCGGCGACGTAGGCCGCCTGACGCGCGGCGGTGGGGAGCGTGCGGATCTCCACTGCCGCGCGCTCCTCACCGGCGCCCACCGTCGGCGGTGGATCGACAGCCGCGGTCAGCTGCCGGTGCCGCGGCGGACCAGGGAGCGCAGTGGCGATCCGGCGGGTGGCCGCCAACAACGCGGCCCCGCTGCGATGCGAGGTCTTCAGCACGACGGTGCGATCCACCTCCACGTCCCGGAGCGCTGCCGGCTCGGACCCGCGGAAGGAGTAGATCGCCTGGTCGGGATCGCCGACCACCACCAGCTCGTCGGCGCCGGCCGCCACCCGTTCGATCAGCGCGGCCTGGCCGGGGTCGACGTCCTGGTACTCGTCGACGAAGACACGTCGCACCCTCGTCTGCTCAGCGGCCAGCACGTCGTCGCGACCGAGCACCTCCAGCGCCGCCACGGTGAGTTCCGCCTGGTCCAGCGCGGTTCCCAGCCCCGTCGTGCCCATCCGCAGATCGAGCACCTGCTGGTACTCCCGGGCCAGACCGGCGGCTGCCACCCATTCCGGGCGTCGCCGCGCGCGACCGATGGCGGCGATCCTGGCCGGTGACAAGGCCCGCTCACCGGTCCGCAGGACCAGGTCGCGAACCTCGGAGGCGAACGCCGCCGACCCCAGTGCCGGCCGGATCGATCCCGGCCACTGTGCCGCACCGTCGAGCAGCTGCCCGTCGAGCAGATCGGCGACCATCCGATCCGCCTCGGCCGCTCCCAACATCCGTGGCGCCGGCAGTCCGCTGCGGGCGGCGTCGGCCTTGAGCAAGGAGTAGGCGTAGGAGTGCAGGGTGCGCACCATCGGTTCGCCGAGGGTCAGGTCCAGGCGGCTGGAGAGCCGCTCGGACAGTTCCTTCGCCGCGCGCCGCGAGAAGGTCAGCACGAGGATCGATGCCGGATCGACTCCGCGAACCGTGATCCGCTCCACCGCCGCCTCGACGAGCGTTGCCGTCTTCCCCGTGCCGGGTCCCGCCAGCACTCGGACACGACGGACCTGGTTCTCGATCACCTGCCGCTGCTCGCTGGACGGGGAGAACTTCCCGGTCCGGTAGCGAGCCGACGGCGCGGTCAGCCGGTAGTCCGCTCCTGCGCGCGCCCCTGCGTCCGCACCGGGAACACCGGCAGTGCCGGGTGCGCGGCTCGCTCGTTGCTCCGCTGCGATCCGGACGGGGGTGTCGGCGGGCGAGGTCATACCGGAATGCAACCACCCGGGCCCGACAGTGCTCGAGTACGACCCGGCGCGGCGCCGGCAGAGCGGGAGTGACCGCCGAGTGCAGGGCGGGCAGACTGTGCGCGTGGACATGGTGCTCGCTGAACGCATGTTGGAGATGGTCAGGTCGGTGCCTGCGGGCCGGGTCGTCAGCTACGGGGACATCGCGGCGGCCGCCGGTTCCCCCTCCGCAAGACTGGCCGGAACGGTGCTGTCGGCGCTGGCCGACGACTCGGTGCCGTGGCACCGCGTGGTGAAGGCGGACGGCCGTTTCGCCGCGCATCTCGCAGACACCCAGACTGCCCTGTTGCGCGCCGAAGGAGTGTGGGTCGAAGACGGTCGGGTCGTCCCGCTCACCCGGTTCCGCCATCGATTCGACGGGTGAGCCTGTCTCCCCCGATGTGCGGGGGCCCGGCTGGCGTGGTGTGCACACGTCACCGACATCGATCCCTGGAAGACGACCTGTGGAGGGCAGGTTGTCCACAGGTCGCGAGCTGTCCACAACTTCGGCGGCGTCGACGCACGGAAGCTCGTGCGCAGGTTGAGTGGACGGATGCCCGACAACCCACCGCAGCGCCCGGTCTCCGAAACCCGCCCGGCCAGTCCGCCGTCAGCGACCCCGTTCCCGCCACCGACACCGTTCCCGCCACCGAGCGACCCACGACGACGCGGGCGAATTGATCCCGACAGCCGTCCGCGCATCAGGATCGCCGATGTGACCGACCTGGTCAGGATCGGGCCCTACCAGGTGGGTTTCACGCCCTCGGAGAGCCTCGTCATCCAGTGCCTGGAAGGGGACGCCGCAACGCGGGTGATGCGGATCGATCTCCCGGTCGCCGAAGAGCCGTGGCAGCGGGAACTCGAGCTGATCGAGATGAGCGCCTACCTCTCGGCGCAGCTCGATCCCGCCCGTGACCGCTGCCTGGTCGTCATCTATTCCCGTCACCCGTCGGGCATCGAACTCGCAGCGCGCGTCGGCGAACTGCTGCGCGGCCACGGGCGCAGTGTGCTGGCGACCGCGGTGGTGGACGCCCACGAGATTCTTCTGGTCTCGGCGGACGGCGCCGTGGTCGGTCGCGAACCGATAGAGGTGCCGGACAGTGAAGGGGTGATCGCGCTGAAGGCGGTCAACACCCTCAACGGTCGGCGGGTACTCGCCGACCGAGCGGAACTGGCGGCGTCCGTCGCCGCCCCGGCGAGCATCGGCGAGGCAGTGGGGCGTCAGGCGGTCGCCGTCGTCGTGGAGGAACTCGACCGGATCGCGCTGCGCAGCGGCGAGATCCGTCCGCTCGATCCTCCGCTGCTGACGGCAGTCCTGCAGGATGCGCTCTGCACGGTGGCCGGCGACGGCACGGTGAGCGTGGGGGTCGCCGCCCGGCTTGCGGTGTATTGCTGGAACTCGGGGGATCGGGACGCGCTGCTCGCCCAGATGCTGCAGCGCCGCTCGGAACCCTGGATCCCGGTCCTGGTCTCGGCGCTGCGCCGGGTCCCGGCCGACGATTCGGTGGATCTGTGTTCGGTGCTGGTGGTGGTCGCCTACCGCGCGGGTGATGGAGCGCTGGCCCAGGTGGCAGCGGACCGCGTGCTGCAGACCGACCGACGCCACCGGCTGACCTTGCTGATGCTGGACATCATGTTCGCAGGACTTCCGCCGGACAGCTTGGACGGACTGTGCGCGGCCTCCGGTTGAGTCGGCAGGAGGACGCATGCACGTCATTCTCCGAGATAGGGCCTGAGCATCTGCGCCGCCGACATGACCTCGACCATCGATTCGGCGGTGGAACGTGGATGGGCAAGGCTGACGCCCAGCCGGAACAGCAGTGCGCGCCGCAGCATCTCGCCGAACTCGTGCCGCTCCATACAGCTCTCGACGAGTTCGTCGCCGGCTCCGCCCCAGCTGACCGCATCCACCACGACGATGGCGGCCGCGAAGGCAGGAGGTCGCCAGTAGGGGGTGATGTCCACGATCGCCGGCGCGGCGGATCCGGCGAACAACACATTGCCGAACAGATCCCCGTGCACGATCTGCGACTTGAGCGTGACCGGTCGACGACCTCCGGCCCATTCGTCGTAGAGCTTCGCGGCGTGACCGGTGCCGATCCGCTGGTCGACGTCCTCGATCTCTCCCCAGGCGAGCCGATCGGCCCACGAGTAGAGATCGTCCCGTTGGGCCAGGAACCGCGGCCGCGGCTCGTCGGTCAGTGCGGCGTGCAGGCGATCACCGGCGGCGAGAATGTCCTCGTACCGGGCGGCGGCACGTCCCACGACGAACTTCTGGGCCGTCCACCCGGAGACGACCCAACGACCGTCGGAGGATCGGACCGGCCGGGCGAGCCTCAGCAGGTCGACTCTGAGCGTCTCGAACGTGCGCGCGATCCACGCCGCCTCGGCAGTGTCTGCAGTCGGCTTCAGAACCGTGTCAGCACACCGCCAGGTCTGCTGCTGACCGCCTTCGAGCAGCTCCGGAATCGCCGCGGGCACGCCGAACGCGGCGAGCACATGATCGGGGGGCGGGACGGGCACGCCTCGGACGCTACCGTCTGGCAGTCCGGCGATCACTGCTCCACCGGCCGTGTCGCGCACCGCCTGACTCCGGTCCCCGTCCTCAGGCTCTCCGTCCTGAAGCTCCCCCTCCTCAGGGCTCTCCCACCTCGGGTGCGGATCCACCGGGTGCCCGCCGGATCAGTAGCGCGGAAGGCTCGGGTCGACCTCTGCAATCCATCGCAGGATGCCGCCGTCCAGACTCGAGGCCGACCGACCAGCTTCCACCGCGACCCGCCGGGCGGCCGCGGCCGAGCGCACCCCGGACCGACACAGGACCACGATCTGCCGGTCGGCACCGACAGAGCCGTCCCTCGCCGACGTGACCAACGCATCGGCCGTCATCGCGACGGCCCCGTCGATGGACACGATCAGTCGTTCCGCAGGTTCCCGCACGTCGACGAGCAGTGGTGGGTGGCTGGAGAGAAGCGCGTCCCGCAGGGCGGCAGGCTGTACCAACGGAACCGGCTGCTCGGCCGGCTCCGGCGACGATTCCAGCGCGGCCACGTCCCCGGCTGGGGTTCGACGGCTGCCGGTTCTGGCGCCGAGCGGCACGGTCCGGGTCTCACCGTCGAGCGCGTCGTGCACGATCAACCGACCCACCAGAGGCTTCCCGATCCCGCAGATGAGCAACACTGCCTGGGTGGCCATCAGGGTTCCGATGGTGCCGCACAACGCCCCGAGCACACCGCCCTCGGCGCAGCTCGGCACGGCGCCGGGCGGCGGTGCCTGCGGGTGCAGATCGATGTACCGGGGGCCTCGGTCCGTCCAGAAGACGCTCACCATCCCCTCCATCCGCAACACCGACCCCCAGACGTCGGGGATGCCGGCCCGCGCACAGGCGGCGTCGACGAGGTACCGGGTCTCGAAGTTGTCGCTTCCGTCGATCACCAGGTGGTGACCGGCCACGATGTCGTCGACGTTCTCCGGAGTCAGGCGGACCGGGTGCTGCTCGACCACGGTGGCGGGATCCAGAGCCCTGACGGTCCGGGCTGCCGACACCGTCTTCGGCTCCCCCACTGCATCCGCCGGATGGATCACCTGGCGCTGCAGATTCGACAACTCCACCCGATCGTCGTCGACGATCCCGATGGTGCCGACGCCCGCAGCGGTCAGGTAGGCCACGACCGGCGATCCCAGGCCTCCGGCGCCCACCACCAGCACCCGCGCCGCGCGGAGCCGACGCTGTCCGAGCTCACCGAGATCAGGGAGCAGCAGATGTCGTGCGTACCGGGCCAGTTCGGGCCCGGTGAGGGCGGGGCCGGGTTCGACCAGCGCGGGAAAGCTCATGACATCAGTCTGCCCCGCGAGTGCGCGGGCTGTGGATCAGCAGGCAGGACGTCGGGATCGAGCGCGCCGATGTGGACCCGGCGCCGTACTTCGTCCAGGCACCCGCCGTGTCGGAGTGGGGCCTAGGCGGTCAGCCGACACTGCCCCGCGGATACGGGTACGGATTGAACTTGCAGACCAGCCCGTCCTCAGGGATGTTCTGGACGTCCAGCGGGTGCAGGTCGTCGTTCGCCGTCGAGAAGCTCTGCTGCATCATCACCGGGGCCAGACCACCCTGCTCGGTGCACGGCTGATGATGGAAAGCCAACCGGTGGCCGACCTCGTGGTTGATCGCGTAGACCCGGTACGAGCCGATGTCGCCGTTGAAGGAGATGGCGCCGCGCGTCCACCGGGAGTCGTTGATCACCACCCGGTTGTCACGCGAGCTGTTGTAGCACGAGGCCTCGAGCTTGATGGTGTACCCGCACATAGCTCGCGTCGTCATCTGACTGGACAGCGACACCCGGAAGCTCGGCGTTCCGGAATCCACCCGCTGCAGCGTGTACTCGCCGCCGGCGATCCACGAGCGCGGATCCGAGAGGGTCGCCACCACCGAAGCGGCGAACTCCTTGTCCTGCTCGGTGGTCTGGACGCCGTTCTCGACCTCCACGGTGAAGGTCAGCTTCTGCGGACCGGACCCGATCGCCCCGGTCCGGCCCGGCACCGTGTGGTACGTCCCTGCCCCCTTCGTGGTGAACGCTGCACCGATCGGCAGATCACCGGCCTTGAGCGTCCTGGCCCATGCGCCGTTCGGATCAGGGCCGGCCGGGCCCGAGCCGCTCGCGCTGGGCGCGGTCGGCAGTGCGCTGGAGGGTGGCGCGCTGGAGGCTCGCGGGGGCCCCGGCGCGCCCGCCGACGCACTGCCAGAAGGGGTCTGCAGCTGGGTCGTGGTCACCACGACGGTGGTCGGCACCGAGACGGCACCTGCGGTGCCCGGGACCTGCTGTGAGATCGAGGGGTCGGGTCCGCCCGCGAGGACAGGACCGACCGGCCCCCTGGCCACCTGCACGATCACCACCACGGTGAGCGCGACCAGCACCGGCAGGGCGTAGGCGCGCCAGCCGTAGCGGTGCACGAACCATCCGAGCGCGCTGCGCCGACGGGCCGTCTTGCGACGGCTGCCGTCTCCGTGCTCCGGCGGTGCGGCGGGCTCTGCAGCGGGCCGACGAGGCCGCAGCCGGGTCTTGTCCGCTTCCGGATCCTGGGTGGGAATCGGCGTCCAGGCAGCTCGCAGTGGCTGCGGGCCGAGACTCGGATCGGACCACAACGTCGACTGACCGACGGGCCTGGTGCGTCGACCGTGCACCTCGGAACGGCCGGAGCGACCGGGTGAGTCGCGCGGCTGCGGGGGCGCCCAGGCCTGTCCCGGCCGTGCCCGTTCCGCCCCGGCCTGCCCGGCGACTGCCTGGCGGGTCCGCGCCTGCGGGGTCCATGGAGCACCGGGGTCGCCTTGACGGACACCTGGAGGGCTCTGACGGCGACGTGGGTCGCTCGGGCGGGTCACGCGGTCGAGGGTGCCACATTCGGCACCCGGGTCGATCGAGGCTCGCCTGTGTCCGCGGCGACCGTGTCGACGTCCTCCCACAGCGCGAGCACCGCGCGAGCCGTGGCGTCCGGACGCTCCATCTGGGCGACATGACCGCATCCGGCGAGCACCAGCAGCCGGCTCTGCGCGAACGCCGCCGCCGTCGACGTCGCCAGGGAGCAGTCCACCAACCGGTCCTTCGTCCCCCAGATCACCAGGGTGGGGACGGTCACCGACGCGGTGATGCTGCGAAAGGAACGCCGGCCGACCCGCAGATAGCTGCGCATCAGGGCGCGCATCGACTCGATCGTCGAGGTGTGGACCCATCGCAACGGGAATCGCCAGCGGAGCTCCACCGCGGCAGCCGCCACGTCCTCGGCGGTCAGCGACGAAGGATCGCCGTAACACAGCGCTGCCATCCCCTGGGCGCGCTGCTGCGCATCGATCCCACCGAGTCGCCGCACCGCCAACCCGGTCGTGCCGGGGGCCAACAGCAGTCCCAGGCGCGGGTCGGCACCCCGGTCGGTGGTGAGCCGCAGATCCGGGACCGCGGGCGAGATCAGCGTCAACGACGTGATCAACTCCGGATGACGGGACGCCACCAGGATGCACACCATTCCGCCGAGCGAGTTCCCGACCAGGTGCACCGGTCGCCGCGGAGACAGCCGCCGGATCACCTCGGCCACGATCTCGGCGTCGTCGTCCAGGGAGTACCGCTCACCGGGAGGCGGATCGCTGCGCCCGAATCCGGGGAGATCGATCGCATGTCCGCGGGCGTAGGTGGCGAGCACCGAACCGACACTGTCGAAGTTCGTCGAGTTCCCCGCCAGCCCGTGGACGTAGACAGCGACCGGGCGGTCGTCGATCTGGCGATCCCGCTCCACGGGGCGGGCGATCTGCTCGGGCCCCGCCGACGTCAGCCCGGTCGACGCCGAGCGATCGTCCCCGCGTGGCGGGTGATGCGGTCCGCGCACGAACACGCCGCGATCGTCGATGACCATCAGTTGCCCCGCCGCAGGAACAGCCCTGACAGGTGCTGCGGGCGGCAGGGGCGTCACGCTGAGCCGAGCGTCGCTGAGCTCGGCGAATCGCTCCCGGTCCGGTGGATCGGGCATCGGCCAGGGCGTCGCGCTCATCCGCCCATCGTGCCCGCTGTTCACCCCGAGTTGTCCACAGAGCACTCGAGGATCCACAGAACTCACACTGCCGCTGGGCTCTGATCCATCCGGCGGGGAGGCTGGCCGCGCACCGACAGGACGAGGAGGATGGATGCACGATCCGGAAACCGGACTGACCTTCGACCCGGTCGTGGTGGGTCGACTGTCCGCCGAACTGCACGAATTGGCGTTGCGCTGGCTGACATCGGCCGGCGACCCGGCGGCCACCCCCGGCGCGTTCGGCACCGACCGGGGAGGCGCCGAGCTGTCCTCGGCGCTGCCGGTCTTCCTGGCGCGGGCCCTGGAGGCCCGGCGACGCGGCTGCGCGCTGCTGGAAGCGGCGGCAACCGCGGTGGAGAGTGCCGCCGGAACCCTGGACGAATTCGACCGGGCCGGTTCACGCGCAGGCGGCCCGCGTTGAGCGGGGCGTTGCCGCCGGTCCATCCGCACCTGGCGCGATGGACGGCCGACTGCGGGGCCGGGATCCTGGGCCCGATACTCGACGCTGTCGACGGTGTCGCCACCCAACAGATCCGATCCGTGTTGTCTGCGGCGACCCTGCACTCCGAACTCGCCCGATCCAGCGCGCCGTCGATCCGCGGATGTGCGGATTCACTCGCCGTTGCCTGGTCGGCCCGGCAGCCCGCCCGGTACCTGCGATCGCTGGCAGACGCAGTAGGGCGGCTGGGCGCCGAGATCGTCCTGACCGTCGGGCGCGTCGGCACCGCGCTCGACACGATCGAGAACGCTCAACGATCCCTGGCCGGCGCGATCCAGCGAGCTCATGCAGCGGTCGACTGGTCTCCGAGTTACGTCCCCTGGGGGACCCCGGAGGCGGAGGCCCGCACCGCAGCCGCCCGGACGCTCGCTGCCGCGGCCGACTCGTCCCGACAACAACTCGTGGCCGCGATGTCGTCGATCAGCGGCGCTCTGTCCGCGGACCCGGGTACGTCCCTGACCGCGATCACACCCCCGACGGTGTCATCGATCCGCGGTTCTGCTCACCCGTCCGTCGACTTCCGGCCGACGGAGCTCAGCGGAGCCGCGACCCGGATCGACCGGCTGGCTCGGGATCAACTCGCGGCGGACCTGCACTGCGGTACCCCGTGGCGGCGCACCTTCGCGCTCCGGACACTCGCCGCACTCAGGGCGGCCGAGACCAGCGGGGGTGACAGCCGGGCCCAGCTGCTCGTCTACCAGCCCGACGCATTCGGCGGTCAGGGGCGCGTGGCCGTCTCGGTCGGAGACGTCTCGCGGGCCGACCACGTGGCAATCCTGACTCCCGGCATCGCGAACTCCCCCGCCGATCTCGATGCGTCGGTACCCACTGCGGCCGGCCTGCGCGATGCTGCCCAGCAGGCGGCTCCTGGTGAACGCACCGCGGTCGTGCTGTGGTTCGGCTACGACATCCCGGTCTCCGGGTCGCCGAATCACACGTCGTTGGCGCGTGAATGGGCTGACCTGACGGCCGCAGCCTCCGCGGACCCAGCGACGGAAGGGGCGCCGCTGCTGGCCGCGGACACCGCCACGATCCGCACGACGATGCTGGATTCGGCGACGCTCACCCTGATCGGCCACTCGATGGGATCCGTCGTCACGGCGCGGGCGGCACAGGAGCCGATCGGTGCCGATTCCGTCGTCCTGCTCGGCTCACCCGGCGTCGGCCGGCCGGATGCCAGGGCACAGGACCTGGCCGGGGTGGCGCCGGAGAACGTCTTCGTCCTCAGCTCGGACCGGGACCCGGTCACCGGCTCGTTCACAGACCTGGGAGGCTGGCTCGCCACCGGCCTGGTGGCGGGTCCAGCCAGCGCGGGCCGGCCGTCCTTCGGCACCGATCCGGCGTCGACCGCATTCGGCGCCCAACGGATCAGTGGCCCTGCTCCGCCGCTGTGGAACCCCGGCGGTGGATGGCGGTACTCCTTCGCCGAGCACTCGCTCGGGCGCTACCTCGGTGGCGCGGGGCTCGTGGCCGTCGGAGCCGTGGTGGCCGGCCGGACCGCACGCGTACCGCGCACCCGGGGACGCTGACATCCGCGTCGCACCGATCGTCCCGGAACCGACTCAGGCTCCGGGCGGCTACCGTGCAGCGATGAAGCCTGCCGCGGCCGCGTCACCGGCCGCCTACTACGCGGTCATGGGTGCCACCCTCGGGCGCTATCGGTCCCTGGGTCCGGTCGTCGCCGGTGGCTGGGACGCCTACGTCGAACTCGGTGATGAGCCGGACTCCCTGGAGCGCGCCGTGCTCGGCGGGGCGCGGTGGCTCTCGTGGGGTCAGGGGCCGACAGTGCCCGGGTGCCTGCGGGTGACCGCCGGTACCGGAGCGGACATCGCCACCGCGGCCACCGCTGCGCTGGCCATCATCGAGGCGCTCGAGCACGCCGGAATCCTGGTGGTCCCCGCGGTGGAGAACGCGGTGGGGCTGCTGCTCTACCTGCAGCCGGCCACCCCCCAGTGGGGTTCGGCAGCCGCGCTGGCCGAGCGCGCGCCCGAGATCGCCACCGTGGATCCTGCCGCCAGCGACGGGCGCGCGCTGCTGGTGGAGCTGGACCCAGCGGCCCCGATCCCACTGCCCTACAGCCTGGTGGACGGCCCTGATGGCATCACCGCGGTGATGCCGGTGACGGTCGACGAGATCGCGGCGATGACCGCAGGGATGCCCGTCGACCCGGCCCCCGAGGTGGTGCTGGATCGACTCACCGCCGAGGGAGACCTGGCGTCGGGACTGCTTGCCGACGCTCCGCAGGAGGGCACCACTGCCTGACGGCACCCTGCGGCAGCACTGGGCACCGTAGGGTCTGGGGGTGTCCGATCCGGGCGACGAGTACCGAGGAGGAGGTCAGATGACGGAGACCGCCCGACCCGCGACGCGCTTGTCGCGCAGCGATCGACGGGTCCAGCTGCTGACGGCCGCCAGGTCGGTGTTCTCGGACCAGGGCTACCACGCGAGCTCGATGGACGACATCGCCGAGGCTGCGGGTGTCAGCAAACCGGTACTCTACCAACACTTCTCGTCGAAGTTGCAGCTGTACGTCGCACTCCTGGAGATCTCTACCGACGAGATGGTCGGCCGCGTCAGGTCGGCGTTGGCGGCCACCGAGGACAACAAGGAGCGCGTCCGCGGCACCATCCGCGCGTACTTCGACTTCGTCGCGGACAACCAGCAGGCCTATCGACTGATCTTCGAGTCGGACCTGCACTCCGAGACCGAGGTGCAGACCCTCGTCGACCGGGCCACCGAGGGCTGCGTCCAGGCCCTCACCGAGACCATCATGAAGAACACCGGCGAGGACCAGTCGCACAGCCGGTTGCTGGCTGCGGGCTTGGTGGGCCTGTCGCACGTCAGCGCGCGGTTCTGGATCAGCGAGCAGACGCCCATCGAACGCGACGTGGCGATCGAGCTCCTCTCCACGTTGGCCTGGCGCGGGATCTCCCGCTTCCCGCAGAGCTGAGCCCGACCGGGCCCTGCAGCTGGAGGAGGATCAGCGAACTCGGCGCCATGGGGCGGGCCGGCCGTGCAACCACCAGTGCAGCGTGCGGGTGATCCACGGCAGTCCGGCGTAGGTCATCACCGGGGTCAACACCAGCGTCACGATCAACACCCGCAGCGGAAGGGCCATCGTGGACAGCGTCTCCCGGGCGATCCAGTTGGCCAGCAGGCTCAGCGGTAGGAAGACCAGAAAGATCGTGCAGGCCTGCTTCCAGCGCGGCGGCGCAGCGATCACCGGGCGGACGTCGTCCACCTCGGTCGTCATCGGGTCGTCGAACCAACCCTCGATCCCGGTGCGACGCTCCACCCGGGCCTCGACCACCCCTAGCCCGGCCGCCGAAGCCTTCCACCACTGCCGCTGCGACGAGCTCTCCCAGACCTCCAATGAGTCAGGGTCGGCGAAGCGGTAGAGCATGTGCCACGTGTCAGAACCAAGGTCGGGTCGCACCCAACCGCCGCCCAGGAACCCGGGAAACTTCTCGGCCAACGAGATACCCGCTGCAAACCAGCTGACCATCTCGTCCTCGTGCCCGGTCTCGAGGTGCCGGGTGATCGCGACGGTGACGGGAGCGCTCATCGGTCCATCGAAGGACATCAACGGCGTTCATCACCAGCCCCGGAGTGTCCGGGTGACGACACTCACCGCCGACTGCCTGGCCAGGGACGATCCGGAGCCGAAGCCGATCAGGAGCCGAAGCCCACCCTGCGGGAGTCGGACGGGGCAATCTCGACATAGGCGATCCGAGCGGTCGGGACGATGACCTTGCGGCCCTTCTCGTCCACCAGGACGAGACTGCCGGAGGAATCCTTCAGCGCCTTGTCGACCTGTGCCTGGACCTCCTCGGGCTCCGCCGTGGACACGACCAGGAGCTCTCGCCCGTGGTCCGCAATACCGACCTTGACCTCCACGCGGTCACCTCTTCCATGTTCGTGCGGCCCGCTGCGTCCTGCCCGCGGGTCCTGTCGTGTTCAGCTCGCTCGCCCCCAGGCTAGTGCGCACAGCGCGCACACCCCGGGCGGGGTCGGCCGTTTCCGCGCAGAGCGGACAGGCAGGCGGATCGGCCCGCCACAGCGGACTCAATCCGGCCGGGCGACGCGTCGACCGGTGCGGGGACGCCACGACTCAGAAGAGCCGCTCCTCCGGATTGTCGATGCCGCGCATCACGTCGTAGTCCAGGACCACGCAGCGGATCCCGCGATCCTCGGCGAGGGTGCGGGCCTGGGGCTTGATCTGTTGCGCCGCAAAGATTCCCTGTACAGGCGCGAGCAACGGATCCCGGCCCAGCAGTTCCAGATAGCGGGTCAGCTGTTCGACGCCGTCGATCTCGCCGCGCCGCTTGATCTCCACCGCGACGACGGCACCGGTCGCGTCCCGGCAGAGCAGATCGACCGGACCGATCGGGGTGGGATATTCGCGCCGAACCAACGACCAGCCGGCGCCCAGCGTCTCGACCTGTTCGGCGAGCAGCTTCTGCAGGTGCGCCTCGACGCCATCCTTCACCAGACCCGGGTCGACGCCGAGATCGTGTGAGGAGTCGTGGAGCACTTCCTCGATCGTGATGACGAGCTTCTCCCCCGCGGTGTTCACCACCTCCCAGCGGTCGTCCTGCGCCGTGAGCTTGCACGGGGGCGACATCCAGTTCAGCGGCTTGTAGGCGCGATCGTCAGCATGGATCGACACCGACCCGTCCGCCTTCACCAAGAGCAACCGGGTCGCCATCGGGAGATGGGCCGTCAACCGGCCCGCATAGTCAACGGAACATTTCGCCACCACGAGTCGCACCCGGCCACCCTAGCCAGCGCGGTGTGGGTGCCGCGAATCTCCCCCGGTTGCCGGACCGTGTTCAGTCGGTCCACTCCGGGTGACGCTTGCCGAGGAAGGCAGCCATCCCCTCCTTGCCGCCCGCGCTCTGGGAGGCAGCCGCCATCGCCTCGGCGGCGATCGCGTAGGCATCAGCCGCAGGGCGGTCCAGCTGCGCGTACAGCACCCGTTTGCCCCAGGCCTTGGACGCCGCACTCCCCCGGGTGGCGCGAGCGAGCAACTCCTCGACCGCCGCGTCGAGCTGCTCGGGTTCGACCACCCGGTTCACCAGACCCCAGTCGAGCGAGGTCGCGGCATCGATCACGTCGCCGGTGAGGGCCATCTCCATCAGGCGCTTGCGGCCGATGGATCTGGCGACCGGGACCGCAGGCGTGTGGCAGAACCAGCCACCCGCACCACCGGGCAGCGCAAAGCCGGCCGTGCTGGCCGCGACCGCCAGGTCAGCGGATGCCACCAGCTGACAGCCCGCGGCGGTCGCGAGCGCATGCACCCGGGCGATCACCACCTGCGGTAGCGACTGCAGCTTCTCCATCACGCTCTGGCAGAGCTCCAACAACGCCCTGACCCCCACCACGTCGCGAGCAGCAACGTCGGCGAAGTCGTGACCACTGGAGAACACGGGCCCCTCGGCGCCAAGTATCAGCCCGGTGGCCTCGCTCACCGCGACCTCGTCCAGCGCCGCGAGCAGCGCCCGCAGGGTCGGCTCGGACAGGGAGTTCCGGCGCTGCGGATTGGTGAGTGTCAGCCGCGCGGTGGCCCCGTCGATGACAAGCATGACGGGGGCCGGCTGCTGCTCACCGGACGGGACGGCGCGCTCAGCAAGAGAAGTCATGCCACCAGCGTAGATCCGGCCCCTACGGTCACGTCATGCGATGGGAGCCGGACGTCGGACGCGGTGAGTGGTTGCGGGCCCGGTTGCAGAGCGGCGCCCTATCACGGAGGAGACCACCCCGGTCCAGGGACTCGACGACGCGGTGTTCACCGGACCGCGGCTGCAGCTCCCCGGGCGGCTCAATCGGTGACGCGCTCCACCTGGGCGCCGAGCGCCACCAGGTCCTCGACGAAGCGCGGGTAGCCACGGTCGATATGCCAGACCTCGTTGACCTCGGTGACGCCGTCGGCGGCCATCCCGGCGAGCACCAGCCCGGCCCCGGCCCGGATGTCGGTCGCCCAGACCGGCGTCGAGGACAGTCGTTCCCGGCCCCGCACCGATGCGTGGTGACCGTCGATGCGGGCGTCGGCACCCATCCGCACCAGCTCGTCGACGAACTTGAAGCGGGCCTCGAAGACGTTCTCGGTGATCATCGAGTGTCCGTCCGCCACCGCGGCGACCGCGAGCGCCATCGGCTGCAGGTCGGTCGGGAACCCGGGGAACGGCAGGGTGATGAAGTCGACGGCGCGCGGCCGGTCGGGAGCGTCCACCGAGAACCCGTCATTCTCCGGGCGGACTGTCACCCCCATCGCCGCCAACCGCTCCAGCGGGGCAGCCAGATGACTCGCCGACGTGCCGTGGACACGGATCGCACCCCGGGTGACGGCCGCCGCGTAGGCCCAGGTACCCGCGACCATCCGATCGCCGACGGTGACGTGCTCCACCGGGTGCAGCTTCTCGACCCCCTCGACGGTCATCGTCGACGTCCCTGCCCCGGAGATCTGGGCGCCCATCTGCTGCAGCATCTCGACCAGGTCGACGATCTCAGGCTCGCGGGCCACATTGTCGATGGTCGTCGTGCCCTTCGCAAGCACGGCCGCCATCAAGATGTTCTCGGTCGCCCCGACACTCGGGAAGGCCAGCTCGACCGGAGCCCCGATGAGCGCATCGGCCTCGCCGACCACCGCACCGTGTTCGATCCGCATCCGGGCGCCGAGCGCCTCCAGACCGGCCTGGTGCATGTCGAGCGGCCGGGAGCCGATCGCATCGCCGCCGGGCAGCGCGACCTTGGCGCGCAGACACCTGCCCATCAACGGCCCGAGCACGCACACGGAAGCGCGGAATCGGCGTACCGCGTCAAAATCCGCCTCCCAGGAGAGCTCGGCCGGGGTGGTGATCGACCAGCGATTCCCGTCCTGGGTGACGGTGCAGCCGAGTCCGCGGAGCACGTCGGCCATCAGTGGGACGTCGAGGATGTCCGGGCAGTTGGTGATGGTCGAGGTGCCCTCGGCGAGCAGGGTTGCGGCCATCAACTTCAGGACGCTGTTCTTCGCTCCCGCAACGGTGACCTCGCCGTCGAGGCGGGCGCCACCGGTCACCAGGAAACGTTCGCTCACGAACCCGAGCTTAGTGCGCGGTCGCCGGTCGTTCGGCCATCCGTGACGGTGCGTTCAACACCCCGGAACGGTCCGGCAAGTCGATCCGTGGGCCCCTAGGCTGCGAGCATGGCCGTTCATCTGACTCGTATCTACACCCGTACCGGCGACGACGGGACGACGGGACTGTCGGACTTCTCCCGGGTCCGCAAGACTGACCCGCGGCTCATCGCCTACGCCGATTGCGACGAGACCAACGCCGCCATCGGGGTCGTCCTCGTGCTCGGCTCGCCCGCACCCGAGCTGGCCACCGTGCTGCGCCGGATCCAGAACGAACTGTTCGATCTCGGCGCAGACCTGGCGACACCGATCGCCGAGGACCCGCAGTACCCGCCGCTGCGCATCGACCAGAGCTACATCGATCGGCTCGAGCACGACTGCGACGCTTTCAACGAGGACCTCGCGCCGCTCACCTCGTTCATCCTGCCGGGCGGGACCGCGGCCGGTGCCCTGCTGCACCAGGCTCGCACCACCGCCCGACGGGCCGAGCGCAGTGCCTGGGCGCAGCTCGACGCAGATCCCGAGCGCACCAGTCCGCTCACAGCGCAGTACCTCAACCGGCTCTCGGACCTGCTGTTCATCCTGGGCCGGGTCGCGAACCCCGAGGGTGACGTGCAGTGGGTGCCGGGCGGGGAGCGTTGACCGGCGTCGCGCGGGATACCGACCGGTCGTCAGCGTTCACTGGTCACCGTGCCCGTGGGCGCCGCACCGACACCAACACGACCACTGCTGCGCACAGCGCACCGAACACCGCCAGCTGCACGGAGCTCACGCTCGAATCAATGGGAGCCGACCACCACAGCGCGCGACCGTCGTCACCGATCGCACCGAAGAACAACAGTGTCATCGTATAGCTGAACGTCACCATCCAGGCGATTCTCGGCACCCCGAACAGCTGGCACACCCCGGTGATCAGCACGAAAATCAGCACGTTGCGCACCACGGCACCAGTCAGCACCTGTGAGCCGAAGAGCTGCCCCGTGCAACTTGCCGCTGCCACCAGGGCTATCCACCCGGCGATCCAAACGATTCGCCACCAAAACAGCCTCGGGTGCAGCGGCACGGAGATGGGCGCGTCGTGCCGCCATGCTGCACCGATCGCCATGGCTCCGATGACGGGGATGATCAGGACGCCTGCGACCTTGGCCGACAACGTGAACCCGCCCAGCCGGTCGAAAACCAGATCCGATGTCGCCGCAGACCCGGCAGCGGTAACGACAAGGATCACTCCTGCCACGAACACCTGATGGGCCACCGTCCACGACCGAACTTCCCGTACCAGGTGGTGCCCGCTCTTACCGGGACCGGAACTCACCCGGTCCTGACTGCCCACGGGGCCAAGGTGAACTCTCACGCCGGAAGCGAAAAATCGCAGCGGGCAAATCGATCCGTCAGGGCTGCCGCGTCAGCCGGTGAGAGCGGCGGTGCTTGGCCGTACCAGAACGCCAACCAGGTGGCGCTGAGCTGATCCAACTGCTCTCCATACGAATCCGGCGGTCCGACATCGCCGCGCAAAGCTGCGCAGCCTACCGGAACGAACAGCGTCTGGACGAGGTACTCGACGGTGTAGCGACCCCCGGTGATGCTGGTGTCGAAGATGTCCAGCGGCAGCACTCCTCGCCGCGGCGGCGTGGTGTAGGTACGGCTTTGGGCTTCGATCCGCTCCGGCACGATGGCGCCGTAGCCGCGCTGCTGCGCCAGCACCATCAGCCTGTTGATGATCTCCGGCATTCCGGGCGCCTGACGTGCATTCTCCGGATAGATGCATAGCACCGGTTTCCCACCGGAGCAGTCGGTGGGGGGTCGCGGATCGGCGAGCAATCGCTGCCCAGGCCCCAACAACGGCAGCGCCAGAAGTGCAAGCACGGTGATGATCCCCACCGCGAGACGGCGCACCGCCCAGCTGCCCCGCAGCACCGCAGGTCCCAGGACCAACACAGCGCCCACCCCGATGAAGACGCCGAGCTGCGTACTCGCGTAGGCAGGGTTGAGTACCCATCCGATCCGGCTTACGCTCGAAGCGCCGAAGCTCAACAGGTGGAAGCTGCCACGGCCCGCTGCTTCGCCGATGAACTGCACACCCACGAAACCGATGACGATGGCGGCGACGGCCGCCGGCGCAGGTGGCGCCACCGTACCGAGGAAACAACCAACACCTGCGGCCCAGAGCAGGCCCGCCAGCTGGATGACGATGGCGAGCACGACCGAGCTCCATCCCGCGCTCGGGGCCGTGACGTGGCCGACCACCAACCCGACGATCATCGTCCCACCGTGCACCCCGGCCACCGGCAGCGCAGACCAGGCCGCGATCCGCGGCAGGATCCTGCTACCGCGACCCGCGGTTCGCTGTAGATGACCCACACCGGCCCGGTTGGCCCGGGCAGCGTCGACCGCCGCCGCACCCATCACGAAGGGGAGCAGATAGAACATGCTCAGCCCGAACCATTCGACGGTCCAGAAGCCCTCCCCAAGCCACGGGGAACTGCGCAGCAGACTGACCGCAATGCCGAAAGCCAGCGCCGGGAACAGGAGCCACGGGCCGACGAGGGTGCGGAACGCGAAGCGCATACTGCGCGTCATCCCGATTCTCCCATCAGCCGAGTGATCGCGGTTTCCACAGTGTCATCCGAAGCTCCGGACCCCTCCAGCGCCGAAACCGGACCCTGATGGATCAGGCGGCCGTCACGGAGCACAACAACGGTGCTGTCGGTCTGTCGTTGCAGGTCTTCGATGAGATGGGTCGAAACGACAACCGCTCGGTCCAGCGCCATTCGGGCGATCACTGCGCGCAGCTGGACGCGCTGTGCCGGGTCCAGCCCGCTGGAGGGTTCGTCCAGGAGGACGAACTCGGGCGAATGGATGATGGTCGCCGCGATCGCCACCCGCCGCTGGGTTCCGCCGGAAAGCTTGCCGATCCGCTGCGGCAGCCGATCGGTCAGATTGGTCAGGTCTGCTACCCGCTCGATCGCGGTGTTGCGATCCTCTCGCGGCACTCGGTGCAACCACGCAGCGTGGTACAGGTAATCACCGATGTTGCTGAGCGCCGGCAACAGCGGATCCTGCGGAAGGTAACCGATTCTCGCCCGACGATCGGAAGTCGTCCAATTAAGGCTTCCTGCACTCGGAGCGTCGTCGCCCGCCAAAAGCCGGAACAATGTGGATTTCCCGGCACCGTTCCTGCCGATCAAAAAGGTGAGTCCGGTTTCGATGACGAGGTTGATCGGACCGAGGGTGAAACCGCGCCGGTAATGCCTTTCGACGCCCGTCAACTCCACCCTCGGATCCGTCGGCGGCATCAGTACTGGGTGCCTGCGGTGAGGGTTTGGCCGGAGCAGGGATCGGTCCTGAGCGGAATGTCCAGGCACGTCCTCATGGCACCGCGAGCGTAGTCGGCCACGTCGTCGACACCCGTACTGGACTTGGCCGAGAGCCAGGCTCCGGTACGGTTGTCGTGCGGGCTTTCAGCTCTGTCCTGGACGTAGTACTGCTGAGTGCACGACAGGAAGGAAGGTGCAATGCACGAACCGGAATTGACCAAGGTGGCCTGTGTGATGTAAACCCGGTGATTGTCAGCATTCGATAGCTTGACCCATCCGTCGTCAAAAGCCCGAGTGCCAGCACTGCTGTCTGCCACTCGGAAGCGGCCGTAACTATACCCTGTACTTCCGTAGCCCGACACCGTCAGCGGGTTTGCCCGGGAGTTCCATTCTATGAACTCGCCCTTGGCGAATGCTTGTGGCGCGCTGACCACCGAGAATGCTACGACCACTGCCGCCAACGCGGCCGCTTTGTTCCACAGTTTCACTGGGGTCCCCTTTGCATACCCCCCCCCGATAGGGAGCCTGCCGGCGACGGTACCACCACCCGAGGTCTCGCCTATGCATGCAATAGGCTGTGACAAACATCACATCGAACGGCTGGTTGGTCCCAGGTAGCGGGGCCAGCACGTCAGGGGTCGGCGCGCTGCCGGGTGGTGGGTGCCGACTCGATCCAGGACGACAGTCCGGTGAGGGCGATCTCGTCGATCGCCAGCTGGGCGACGGACGATGTGCCACTGCTGCAGTCGATCACGACGGAGTCCGGCGGCAGCAGGTCGCACTCCACTCCGATCGGGGCCCGGCTCTCCCCCAGTGAGATGGTGGCCCGATCGAGCCTGCGGGCAGCACCGAGCATCAGCGAGAAGGAGCGGTAGAACAGCAGCTCGTCGCCGGCGTACTTGGCCTGGCCGAAGGACCAGCCGGAGCCGTGGGCGGGAGCATCGGTGGTCCGATCCCGCCAGCAGATGTCGATTGCGCCGCTGCGGACGAGCAGCATCCGGCGCGCGGTGAGCCAGACGATCGACGCTACGATCGCAACCAGCAGCCCCAACCCGATCCACTCCAGGAGAGGCATACCGACTCGATCCGTTCCAGACCCTCGTCCGCTGTCCTGTTCCGGTCAGACGCTCTGGCCGGCGGCGAGCAGGCGGGCGCGCGCACGGCGCAACGTCTCGCGCTGCTCGTCGGAGTCGTCGCCGGCGCGGACCGCTTCGTCGTAGGCGGTGCGTGCAGCGGCGATGTCGATCTCGTCAGCCAGCTCGGCGCCCTCGGCGAGGATCGACACCTTCTGCTTGGTGACGGACAGGAATCCGCCGTGCACCGCGACGTTCAGCTCGGTGCCGTCGGCCTCGACGATGCGGGCGGCGAAACCCTCCTGCAGCTGGGCCAACAGCGGAGCATGCCCAGGCAGCACGCCGATGTCACCGTCCGTGGTACGTGCGACGACCATCCGGGCGGGACCCGACCAGATCCGACGCTCGACCGCCACCAGTTCGACCTGCATCTCCGCCACGTGTTCACTCCGCACTCGTCGATTGAGGCTGTTCGGGGATCAACTACCCCGCACGCTCAGTGTAGGCCTCGTCGCGGAGACCTCGGGATCCTGCACAGTGCACCTACAAGACTGCACCGCCGTCCGCCGCCGCGACTGCGACGGTGGACGGCGGGTGCGGGGCGCCGGCCGGGAAGACTCCCGGACCGGCCGACCCCTGGTGCTCAGCCTTCGAGCTGCTTGGCCTTCGCCTGCACGTCGTCCATGCCACCGACGTTGAGGAAGGCCTGCTCCGGGATGTTGTCGTACTTGCCCTTGGCGATGTCGTCGAAGGCCTGGATGGTCTCGTCGAGCTCGACGTAGGAACCATCCATGCCGGTGAACTGCTTGGCGACGAAGAAGTTCTGGCCGAGGAAGCGCTCCATCCGGCGGGCGCGACCGACGACGAGCTTGTCCTCTTCCGAGAGCTCGTCCATGCCGAGGATGGCGATGATGTCCTGCAGCTCCTTGTACTTCTGCAGGATCCGCTTGACCTCCTGCGCCACCCGGTAGTGCTCGTCGCCGACGAACTGCGGATCGAGGATCCGGGAGGACGACGACAGCGGGTTCACCGCGGGGTAGATGCCCTTCTCGGTGATCGCCCGGTCGAGCTCGGTCGTCGCGTCGAGGTGCGCGAAGGTGGTGGCCGGCGCCGGGTCGGTGTAGTCGTCAGCGGGCACGTAGATCGCCTGCAGCGAGGTGATCGAGCGGCCGCGGGTGGAGGTGATGCGCTCCTGCAGCTCGCCCATCTCGTCGGCCAGCGTCGGCTGGTAGCCGACGGCGGAGGGCATCCGGCCGAGCAACGTGGAGACTTCGGACCCGGCCTGGGTGAACCGGAAGATGTTGTCGATGAACAGCAGCACGTCCTGGTTCTGCTCGTCCCGGAAGTACTCGGCCATCGTCAGCGCCGACAGCGCGACGCGCATGCGGGTGCCCGGCGGCTCGTCCATCTGACCGAAGACGAGGGCGGTGTCCTTGATGACACCGGAGTCCGTCATCTCGGCGATGAGGTCGTTGCCCTCCCGGGTGCGCTCCCCCACGCCGGCGAACACCGAGGTGCCACCGAAGTTCTTGGCGACGCGGGTGATCATCTCCTGGATGAGCACGGTCTTGCCGACACCGGCCCCACCGAACAGGCCGATCTTGCCGCCCTGCACGTACGGGGTCAGCAGGTCGATCACCTTGATACCGGTGACCAGCTGCTCGGTCTTGCCCTCCAACTGGTCGAAGGGCGGCGGCTTGCGGTGGATGCTCCACCGGACCCCGTCCTCGCCCTTGCCGGGCTCGTCGAGGCAGACGCCGAGCGCGTTGAAGACGTGCCCCTTCACCTGGTCACCGACGGGGACCGTGATGGACTGGCCGGTGTCCTGCACCGGCACGCCGCGGACGAGGCCGTCGGTGGGCTGCATGGAGATGCAGCGCACGACGTCGTCGCCCAGGTGCAGCGAGACCTCGAGGGTCAGCGTCCGCTTGATCCCGCCGCCGTCGATGTCGACGTGCAGCGCGTTGAACAGCGCCGGGACCTGGCCCCGCGGGAACTCGACATCGACGACCGGGCCGATGATCCGGACGACGCGTCCCGCCGTGGTCGAGTCCGCATGCGTGGAGCTGTCTGCAATGGCTGTGCTCATGGGTCAGTCCTCTTCGGTGTTCGCAGCTGCGAGAGCGTCGGCGCCGCCGATGATCTCGGTGAGTTCCTGGGTGATCTGGGCCTGCCGCGCCTGGTTCATCTGACGGGACAGCGTCTTGACGATCTCGTTGGCGTTGTCGGTGGCCGACTTGCACGCCTGACGACGGGCCGCGGACTCGCTGGCCGCCGAGTCCAGCAGCGCCGAATAGATGCGGGTGGTGACGTACTTCGGCAGCAACGCATCCAGCAGCGCTTCCGAGCTCGGCTCGAACTCGTACGAGGGCAGTGGACCGTGATCCTTGCCGCCCTCGGCCTCTTCCGCTGCCTCGATGTACTCGATCTCCAGCGGGGCGAGCCGACGGGCCTGCGGTTCCTGGGTCAACATCGAGACGAACTTGGTGTTCACCAGGTGGATCTCGTCGACGCCCTGTTCGCCGTCCTCGGTCTCGCCGTCACTGCCGACCAGGAACGAGGGCAGCAGCGAATCCGCAGCCCGCTCGGCGTCGGCATACGTCGGCCGCTCGGAAAAGCCGCTCCAGGCATCGGCGACGGCCCGCTGCCGGAAGGTGAAGTAGCCCATGCCCTTACGACCGATGACGTAGAGCACCGGCTGCTTGCCCTGCTCCCGCAGCAGTGAGGCGAGCTCCTCGGCGGTGCGGATCGCGTTGGCGTTGTACCCGCCGCAGAGCCCACGGTCGGAGGTGACCAGCAGGATCGCGGCACGCTTGGGTTCCGGCCGCTCCACCAGCAACGGGTGGTCGAGGCTCGACACCGCGGCCAGCGCACCGAGCACGTCGGTGATCTGTTCTGCATACGGGGCCGATGCCGCAACTGCTGCCTGGGCCCTGGCGATCCGGGAGGTCGCGATCAGTTCCTGCGCCTTGGTGATCTTCTGGGTGGATCTGACGCTCTTGACGCGCTGTTTGAGCACGCGTGCCTGTGCGGCCACGGGTCACCTCCCTCCATCTCGTCGATCACTCACTTGCCGGTGCGTCACTTGCGCGGCGCGGCCTTGGCCTTGCGGACCTGGAGCTTCTCCTGGCCCACTTCGCTCTCGTCCATCGCGTCGGCCTGCTTCTCGTTGCCGAGCAGCGTCGTGCCCTCCGACGTGGTGAACGAGGAGCCGAACTCCTCGTAGTACTTCGTCAGCGTCGCAGTGGTGTCGTCGCCGAGCTGCCCGGACTCGCGGATCGTCGCCAGCGGGGAGTTGTCCACGTGCCGCAGATACTCGAGGAACTCCTTCTCGAACCGACGGACGTCCTCCAGCGGCAGGGCGTCCAGGCGCCCGGTGGTACCGGTCCACACCGAGACGACCTGCTCCTCCATCGGGAACGGGGCGAACTGCGGCTGCTTGAGCAGCTCGACGAGTCGCGAACCACGGGCCAGCGCCCGCTTCGAGGCCGGGTCCAGGTCCGAGCCGAAGGCGGCGAAGGACTCGAGCTCGCGGTAGGCCGACAGGTCGAGGCGCAACGTGCCGGAGACCGACCGCATCGCCTTGGTCTGCGCGGCGCCACCGACACGGGACACCGAGATGCCGACGTTGATGGCCGGCCGCACACCCGAGTTGAACAAGTCCGACTCCAGGAAGCACTGGCCGTCGGTGATGGAGATGACGTTCGTCGGGATGTACGCCGACACGTCGTTGGCCTTGGTCTCGATGATCGGCAGACCCGTCATCGAACCAGCGCCCAGCTCGTCGTTGAGCTTGGCGCACCGCTCGAGCAGCCGGGAGTGCAGGTAGAAGACGTCGCCCGGGTAGGCCTCGCGGCCCGGCGGGCGGCGCAGCAGCAGCGAGATGGCGCGGTAGGCCTCCGCCTGCTTGGTCAGGTCGTCGAAGACGATCAGGACGTGCTTGCCCTGGTACATCCAGTGCTGCCCGATGGCCGAACCGGTGTACGGGGCCAGCCACTTGAAGCCTGCCGAGTCGGACGCGGGAGCTGCCACGATCGTCGTGTACTCCAGCGCGCCGGACTCCTCCAGCGAGGCGCGCACACCCGCGATGGTGGAGCCCTTCTGACCGATCGCGACGTAGATGCAGCGCACCTGCTTGGCCGGGTCACCGGAGGCCCAGTTGGCCTTCTGGTTGATGATCGTGTCGACGCAGACGGCAGTCTTGCCGGTCTTGCGGTCACCGATGATCAGCTGGCGCTGGCCGCGGCCGATCGGCGTCATGGCGTCGATGGCCTTGATGCCGGTGGCCAGCGACTCGCGGACCTCCTTGCGCTGTACGACGGACGCTGCCTGCAACTCGAGCGGACGCTGCTCCTCGGCGGCGATGTCGCCCAAGCCGTCGATCGGCTGACCGAGCGGGTTCACCACGCGACCGAGGAAGGCCTCGCCGACGGGTACCGACAACACCTCGCCGGTTCGCTTGACCTGCTGACCCTCGGCCAGGCTGGCGGAGTCACCCAGGATGACGGCGCCGATCGAGCGCGCTTCCAGGTTCAGTGCCACGCCGAGGATGCCGTCCTCGAACTGCAGCAGCTCGTTGGCCATCGCCGACGGCAGGCCCTCGACGCTGGCGATCCCGTCACCGGTGGTGGCGATGATCCCGACCTCTTCGCGAGTCACCTCGGGCGAATAGTCGGAGACGTAGCTCTCGATCGCGGAGCGGATCTCGTCGGTGGAGATCGTCAACTCGGTCATCGCGTTCCCTCATCTGTCGGTGTTGCTGTGCACTGCGTGTCCATGGTCTGCGTTTCGGTGCTCCGGCCGCGAGCCGTCAGCGGCTCCTGGGCGGATACTGCTGTGCTGCTGCTCATCCGAGGGAGCGTCCCAGCGCGGCGAGGCGGCCGGCGGCGGAGCCGTCGATCACTTCCTCGCCGACCTTGATCCGCATGCCGCCCAACAGGGCAGGGTCCACCTCGATGTGCACGGCGACCGGCCGGCCGTAGAGCCGCTGCAGCGCCGCGGACAACCGCTGCTGCTGCGAGGAGTCCAGCGATGCCGCTGCAGTCACGTCGGCGACCAGCTCGTTGCGACGCTCGGCTGCCTGGTCGACGAGGTCACGGATGCGGTGGGAGAAGGACCGTCCGTTCACCTCGCCGGCCGAGGAGTTCAGCAGTGCGACCGTCAGCCGGTCGGCGCGGCCGTCGAGCAGCCGGGTCACCAGAGCCACCCTGGCCTGCGGATCGCCGGCCGGATCATCCAGGAGCACGGAGAGCTGGGGCGATCCCTCCACGATGCGGCCGAAGCGGAACAGCTCGTCCTCGACCCGGTCGAGACGGTCCTGGCGTTCTGCGGACAGGAACAGCGCGGTGCGGCCCAGTCGTTGGATCGCCTCCCGCAGGTCGGCGCCGGAGGCCCACGGACGTCGCACGGCGTCGTCGAGCAGCTCGACGACCTGATCGGAGACCTTGCCGTCGAAGAGCCGGTGCACCATGCGGGCACGCCCGTCGAGTTCGGTGCTGGACTCCGTCAGCGTGCGCCGGAGCACCGGGTTGGCGATGAGCACGCCGGCCACCCCGAGCAGCTCGTCGCCGAGCTTCTCCAGCTCGTCCACCGATGCCGACGTCGTCTCGGAGACGAGTCGGTCATTCAGTGCCGAGAGGGCTTCGCGGCTGGAGATGTGCTGCATCAGCTCTCCAGATCGGCGAGGAACCGCTCGACGGTCCGGCGGCGCAGGGCGTCGTCCTCGAGTGATTCGCCCACGACCTTGCCGGCCAGCTGGACGGACATCCTGCCGAGGTCGCCGCGGAGCTCTGCGACGATCTGGGCGCGCTGGCTGTCGAGCTGCGAGCGACCGGCGGAGGAGATCCGCTCGGACTCCTGTTTCGCCTGGGCCAGGATGTCGTCCTTGATGGCCTGCGCCTGGGAGCGCGCGTCCTCGCGGATCTTCGCGGCTTCCTCACGGGCACCGGAGAGCTGCTGCTGGTACTTCTCCAGCGCCGCCTTGGCCTCGAGCTGGGCCGACTCCGCCTTGGCGATACCGCCCTCGATGGCCTCGGTGCGATCGGCGTAGGCCTTCTCGAACATCGGCCAGGCGAACTTGCGCAGCACGAGGATCAGGACCGCGAATGCGACCGCCGCGATGAGGACCTCGGCGATCGGCAGACCGATGGGGTTCGTCGGCTTCACGGCGCACTGCGCCAGGACCTGCTCAGGCGTCAGACCCGTGATGCTGGTCCCCGGCGCGCAACCTTCGGCGACGTAACTGATGACGCTCATCTACCTGCACCCTTCGATGTGTGCACTGCTGATGGGAAGGGGTGAGTCAGTTGCCGAGGATGAACGGCACGACGAAGCCGAGCAGCGCGAGCGCCTCGGACACGGCGAAACCGAGGAAGGCGTAGGTACGGGTCAGGCCGGCGGACTCCGGCTGGCGGGCGGTCGACTGGATGTAGCTGGCCCAGACGATGCCGACACCGATACCGGGGCCGATCGCGGCGAGGCCGTACCCGATGGAGCCGAGGTTGCCGGAGATGTTGACGTTGACCTCGGCGAGGTTCTGCAGAGCGGACATGAAGGTGCTTCTCCCTTTCGATGATGCTTGTTTCACCGGCTCGTGATGGCACGGGCCGGGTGCTGCGGTATCAGTGCCGAGGTTCCGGCCGTCATGCGGTCGTGATCGAACAGATGGTCAGTGCGAGTCCGCCAGCGAACCCTCGAGGTAGATCGCGGTCAGCAGGGTGAAGACGTAGGCCTGCAACGCGCAGACCAGCAGCTCGAAGAACACCAGGCCGATGCTGGCGATGCCGGGCAGGATCGCGATCGCGTAGTTGATACCGCCGGACTCGAGCTGGAAGATCAGGCCGGTCGCCGCCACGGCGACCAGCATGTGGCCGGCGAACATGTTCGCGAAAAGTCGGACGGCCTGGGTGAACGGCCGCAGGATGATGTTCGACAGGAACTCGATCGGGATGAGCAGCGCGTGCATGGCGATCGGTACACCGGGGATGATCGTCTGCAACCTGAGGTAACCACCGAGACCGTGCTTCTTGATGCCGACGACGTTGTAGATCACCCACACCAGCAGCGCGAGGAACACCGGGATCGCGAAGTGCGAGGTCACCGGGAGCTGGGCCACCGGAATGAGTTCCCACAGGTTCATCACCAGGATGAAGGAGAACATCGTGGTCAGGAAGCCTGCCCACTTGCGGCCTTCCTTGCCGCCGAGCACCTCGATCGCGATGCCGTTGCGGACGAAGCCGTAGATCGATTCGCCGAGGTACTGGAGCTTCGTCGGCCGGACAGCAGCCTTGCGGGCGCTGGCCACGAAGAAGGCGATGATCAGGATGCTGCCCAGGATGAGCAGCACCATCGCCTTCACCGAGGCGATGACGGTGCCGTCACCCAGGCGGTCGAAGAAGAATGAGTGTTCGACGGTGGGGGCATGGAAGCCCTCATCACCCTCTGCAGCGGCAGCCATGATCATGGCTTCCTGAGCTGACAGGAGCGGAATCACTCGGTCTCCCTTCGGGTGCTGGCCGGAGGCGGCCCGGTCGTTGGGTCGGTCGGTCGAGTCACCGCGGGTTCGCTGTGGATCACTCGCGCGATCACTGCATAGATCCCGAGGACCATTCCGACGATCACTCCGACCGGGAGGGCCCACTTCGTGCCCCACCACTGGTCCAGGAGCCAACCGATCCCACCCCACACGGCGAATCCGCCGAGCATGGTCGAGACGACAGCCCACCCTTCGTCAGCACCTTTTCGGTCCTTGACGCGGGCCGGATCGGGGATGATTCCCGGTCTCCGTGGCCTGCTCTTCATGGCAGTTGAGAATGTATCAGCCCGCGCGCTCCCGCTCGAACCGGGGCGGAGCGAAGTTCTACGAATCGTCAAAGATGAATGTCACAGCTGCTCGGGCGTGTTGCCGTGTACCGGGGTCAGCTCGGATCGACGTAGAAGATCTTGGTCGTCCACACGTACCGCATGTGCGCACCCAGCCAGGCGAACACACCGATGGCCACCGAGCCCGCCATCCACTTCGTGTCGACACCGCCGTCCCGCGGGATCATCACCAGCACCACGCCGAGCGCGATCACCTTGCCGAGGTAGCTGACGAGCGCCGCCTTCATCACGTTCTTGGGGTTCTTCGCACCGACCCGGGCGATGATCACCGTCGAGACGGTGAAGAAGCCGCCGACGATCGCCGATCCGATGGCCACGCCGAGGATCCCGCGGCCACCGCTGACCAGGCCGGCAACGATGCCCTCGAGCACTGCGAACCCGGCGAGTACCGCCCAGCAGATCCGCAGATGACCGAGTGACCACACTCCCCCGCTGGCCGAGCGTCGTGCGGCCTTCTCGACGGCGGCCAGATTCAGCGGCGGGAGGGGTGGCAACGCAGCGGCGGGGATGTCGGTGCCCTTCGGTCGGGAGGTCGGGGGATCGAACGGTCGGCGGTCGGTCATGCCGTCACCCCGGCGCGGCGTTCGCTGAGCCGACGGGCCCTGATCCGCGGCCAGACCGAGGCCGTCGAGGCGACGAGCAGGCCGATCACGGTGGGCACCAGGGCCCATTGCCAGGTCATGAACGCCAGCGAGACGGCACTGCCGCCCAGCACGGCGGCCCACAGGTAGAACACCAGCACCGCTTGTCGGTGGGTGTGGCCGATGTTCAGCATCCGGTGGTGCAGGTGCTGCTTGTCGGCGGTGAAGGGGTGCTTGCCCTTGCGGGTCCTGCGGACGACCGCCATCAGGAAGTCGAGCATCGGGATGAAGACGACGGCCAGCATGACGATCAGCGGCGCGAGCAGCGCAATCGTCGAACGGGGGCCGAACGTCGAATAGTCGAGTTTGCCGCTGGTGCTGATGACGGCGGCGGACATTGCCAGGCCGATGAACATCGAGCCGGAGTCCCCCATGAAGATCCTGGCCGGATAGAAGTTGTGCGGCAGGAATCCCAGACAGGCCCCGAACAGCGCCGCGGCGATCAACGGTGACTGGGTGGCCTCGGGGTTGAGCGAGTCGCCGTACTGGTGGATGGAGAAGACGAACATCCCGACCGTGGAGATCAGCGCGACACCGGCCAGCAGGCCGTCCAACCCGTCGATGAAGTTCATCGCATTGGTGAGCACAACGGTGATCAGCACCGTGACGAGCAGCCCCTGCGTCTGGTCGAGGCTGACGGCGGTGCCGAACCCGCCACCGTCGCTCGATCCGCCGATCGGCAACCAGATCTGCGTCCACTGCACCCCGAAGAAGACGAGCACCCCGGCAGCCAGGATCTGGCCGGCGAGTTTGGTGAGCGAGTCCAGGTCGAACCGGTCGTCCAGCACGCCGACGAAGCAGATCACGGCGCCGGCGACCAGCACGCCCACGATCTCGGTGTTGTTGCCGAACGCCTGCCGCAGTTCCGGCAGCTGGTAGGCCACCGCGAACGCTGCCGCAACGCCGATGAAGACCGCGACGCCGCCCATCCGTGGGGTCGGGAGCTGGTGCACGTCCCGGTCCCGGATCGCGGTCACCGCGCCCAGTCTCCGAGCAACCACCCGCACCACCCCGGTGACGAGGTACGTCACCAGTGCGGACGTCGCGACCACGAGCAGATACTCGCGCACCGGGATGAGGGACAGCACCTGGCCAGGGTAGTCGCGCCGGGCGCTGTCCCTCGCCGGGCGCTGTCCCTCGCCGGGCGCTGTCCCTCGCCGGGTGCTGTCCCTCGCCGGGTGCTGTCCCTGGCCGGGTGCTGTCCCTGGCATCCCGCCGTGTTCGGCGCCGCGCCCGTTCAGCAGTCCCCGGGCCCCCGGGCAACGAACCCCACTCGGCAGGACGAACTCGTCTCGCAGGTGCGACGGACGAGAGCGGAACCGACGGATGAGCGAACTCGTCCCAGCCGATGAACCACCCAGGAGATGCCCTGGCACATCAGGGATCCACGCCGGATCCGCAGCCGAGACCATCTCCCAGGGGGTCCCCCACGCCGGGGAACGGGCCCGGATCGCATGCCGCGATCCGGGCCCGCATACGTTCATCGGTCGGTGCCTCGTCCCCGCGCTCGTCCGCCACTGCAGGAGTTCCCCATGACGATTCCTTCCCGGCCGCGCGGCCAGTTCGGCCCGTTCGGGCAGCAGGCCCCACCGCCCTGGGATCCTCGAGGCTTCAGCGGACCGGTCGGCGGTCCCCCCGGCGGGCAGCACCCGGGAGGCCCCGGCGGTCCGATGATCCACGGGCCAGGGCCGTATCTGCCGGGACCTCAGCAGTCCGGGTATCCGGGCGGACCATCCGGCCCGCCCGGCGCACACCCGGCCGCGCCGAAGACCGGGCACTGGGTGCTCGTGCTCCGGATCGCCGCCCTCGTTCTGGTCGCCCTGGGTCTCTCGATCCCCTTCGACTCCAGCTGCGACTGGGCTGCTCGCACCACCTGGGCGATCTTCGCGATCGTGGCAGCGGTCGCGCAGTTGCTCTCCTCGACCGGCGGCTCGTTCGGCTGGGACGTCCGGCGCTCGTGGCTGATCGGCGCAGTGGCCACCGGTGCGCTCACCCTGCACTGGCTGCTGATCGCACTGCCGAACGTGGGCTCCAACGCGGGGTTCTGCCTGACCTTCGGAACTGCAGCGGCGATCGGCGGGATGCTGTTGGCCCCCGGGCGGCGTTGGTGATCGACCCGACGCTCCGGCGCCGACTGCTGCCGGCGGGGGCGCTCGCGCTGCTGGCGCTCGGCCTGCCTTGGACGACCGCCTCCTTCGTCCCCGGCTACTACTCACCGGGGTTCTGCACCACCACCTACGACGCCGACGGGTACGGCTCGATGTACTGCAGCACCGGGTTCATCGGCGCCGGCTACAACAATCCGGCCAGCCCGGGCTTCACCATCGACGTCCGGGTCTACGCAGCACTGATGCTGATCGCGGCCATCTGGGGCCTGCGCCGCCGGTCACCCGTCCTGCTGGGTATCGCACTCACCGCCGGCGCGGCAGCACTGGTGCGCAACCCGGGAAGTCAAGCAGGACAGCTGGTCTGGGCCGGAGCACTGGTGCTGGCCGGTGTCGAGCTGGTCGATGCCGGGTTGCTCCGAACGCGGTCACAAGCGTGGCTCAGCCGTCGGCGTCGACAGCTCCCGCCACCTCGCGGATCGCGTCCAGCGGCACCGCACCCTCGCGCAGCACCCGGGGCAGCGCACCGGTGAGATCGACGATCGTGGAGGCGACACCCTGCGCGGCGGGACCACCGTCGAGGTAGACGGGGACATCGTTGCCCAGCTGGTCGTGCGCTTCCTGCGCCGTCTGGGCAGCGGGTGATCCGCTGCGGTTGGCACTGCTGACAGCCATCGGGCCGACCATCCGCAACAGGTCGAGGGTGACGGGGTGCAACGGCATCCGCAGCATCACGGTGCCTGCGGTGTCGCCGAGGTTCCACCGCAGCGACGGTGCGTGCTCGACGACCAACGACAATCCACCCGGCCAGAACGCCTCCACCAGGCGTCGACCGACTGCCGACAGGTCCGTGACGAGACCGTCGACGGTCGACCAGCTGCCGATCAGCACCGGCACCGGCATGTCGGGACCACGCCCCTTGGTCGCCAGCAGCAGGTTCACCGCTTCGCTGTCGAAGGCATCGGCGCCGAGCCCGTACACGGTGTCGGTGGGCACCACCACCAGCTCGCTGCGGCGAGCGGCGGCCGCAGCAGCGTCCAGGCCCTCCCGTCGCTCGGCGGGATCGGCGCAGTCGTAGATCGTCGTCACGCTGGACAGTCTGTCACCAGACCCGGCCGACCGTGGCGCGACCGACCCGCCCTCGCCGACGTCGGTGGAGGTCGAGGGTCCCTGGCCGTCGCCATTGTGTGACCCGCCACTGGTAGGTAAGTTCCCTCTTGAACAGCGCCCGCGTGAATTCTTCACCTCCCCACCGTCGGGGAGAGAAACGAGGACAGATGTCCGGAGTCGACCGTCGTTCCTTTCTCCGCGCCGCAGGGCTCTCCGCGGCCGCAGTACCGCTGCTCCCTGCAGCCGCTGCGCTCGCGGACGACAGCCGCACCGCCGGCGACGACCTCGCGGGTCGGGACCACGGCCACGGCGGACGCCGCGGGGTGATCACGGGCGCCGATGTGTTGGCCGCCGACCAGTTCCGTGCACTGAAGGGGCGCAAGGTCGGCATCGTCACCAACCCCACCGGCGTCACCGCTTCCCTCGTCAGCATCGTCGACGCGATGTACGCCTCGGGCAACGTGGACGTGGTCGGGGTGTTCGGACCCGAGCACGGCTTCCGCGGCACCGCCCAGGCCGGCGAGGCCGAGGAGACCTACGTCGACGAGCGCACCGGCATCACCGTCTACGACGCCTACGGCGCGAACGCCGACAAGATGACGTCGCTGTTCGCCACGTCGGGCGCCGACACGATCATCTTCGACATCCAGGATGCCGGGGCGCGTTTCTACACCTACATCTGGACCATGTACACGGCGATGCGCGCTGCGCTGCGGACCGGCGCGAGGTTCGTCGTCCTGGACCGTCCCAACCCGACCGGCGGGATCGCCCGTGGCCCGATGATGACGGCGGCATTCACCTCGGGGGTCGGCGCCGAGAACATCGTCCAGGCCCACGGTCTGACCGTCGGTGAACTCGCCCGCTATCTGAACTCCGAGATCCTGCCGTCGGACGAGAACGGCAAGAAGCACGCCTCGATCACCGTCGTGGAGATGAAGAACTACTCACCCGACATGAAGTTCGCCGACACCGGGCTGCAGTGGGTGCCGCCGAGCCCGAACGTGCCGACGCCGGACACCGCGCTGCTCTATCCGGGCACCGGCATGTTCGAAGGTGTTCTCTACTCGGAGGGTCGCGGCACCACCCGCCCGTTCGAGATCATCGGAGCGCCGAGCGTCGATCACCGCTGGGCTGCTGCACTGGCCGCCCGCACAGTGCCGGGCGTGCAGTTCCGCGAGGCCTACTTCACCCCGACGTTCAACAAGTTCGTCGGTGAGGTCTGCGGCGGTGTGCAGGTCCACATCACCGACCGGAACGCACTCGATCCGATCCGGGTCGCGGTCGAGATGTTGGTGGCCGCCAAGGCCCTCTACCCCACGTTCGCGTGGCGGTACGACAGCTACGACCCAGTTCGTCCGTACTGGACCGACAAGCTGACCGGGTCCACCCGTCTGCGAGAGCAGATTTCCGGTGGAGCCTCGGTCGAGACGGTGTTGGGCGCCTGGAAGAACGAGCTCGCTGCCTTCGACCGGACGCGCCGTCAGTACTTCATCTACCGCGGTTCGCGTGGCTGAGCGGGGTCGGCAGATGAACGAGGCGAGCACGGCCCGATCGGTCGACCGGCGCGCCGCGCTGCGGTGGGGCTTCGCCGGAGCGGCGGCGGCGGGCCTGACGATGGTCGGACTGGGGACGGCGACAGCGGAGGCAGGCGGAGTGGACAACACGACCGGACGCGGCGGCCCGGGCCACGGCGGTCCGGAGCGCGACGAACGGTTACGGCCGGGTTCACCGCGATCGGTGGGTCTGGATCCGGCGGTCATCGCTGCGGCACTGGCCAAGGTGCGAACGTACGAGGTTCCGCGGCCGGATGGCACCCTGCTGCTCCCGGGCGCGGTCGGGCTCTATGCCCACCACGCCCGCATCGTGGGGACCGACGTCAGCGGTTTCGCCCGGCTCTACCTGGATGCGACCCAGCAGCTGCCGCCACCGGAGCGGATCCCGATGCGTCGGTCGACCATCTTCGACCTGGCGTCGCTGTCCAAGTTGTTCACCTCGATCGTCGCCGTCCAGCAGATCGAAGCCGGCCGGTTGGACCTGTCGGCCACCGTCGCCAGCTACCTGCCTGCCTTCGCGGCGAACGGCAAGCAGGACGTCACTGTGGAGATGCTGCTGACGCACACCTCCGGGTTCACTTCCTGGCTACCGCTCTACTCGAAGTACCCCGACGTGGCTGCGCGATTCCAGGCGGTGCTGGACGCCCCGTTGGCGAACCCGGCCGGCAGCACGTATCTGTACAGCGACCTGAACATGATCAGCACGCAGCTGGTGCTGCAGCATCTCACCGGCCGGACGCTGGATGTGCTGGTGCACGAGGGCATCACCCGGCCGCTCGGCATGCGGGACACGATGTACAACCCGCCGGCCCGCCTGCGGCACCGGATCGCGGCGACCGAGTTCCAGGCCGTGTCTGCCCGCGGGTTGGTGTGGGGCGAGGTGCACGACGAGAACGCCTGGAGCCTGGGTGGGGTGGCAGGTCATGCAGGGGTGTTCTCCACGGCGGACGACCTCGCGGTCCTGGCGCAGACCCTGATCAACGGTGGTCGCTACGGCCGGGCCCGGATCCTCGACGAGGCAGGGGTGGCGCTGCTGGCCACCGATCGGAACCAGGAGTTCCCCTCTCATGCGCATGGTCTCGGCTTCGAGATCGACCAACCGGCCTACATGGGCCGGCTGTCCGGGCCGAACACCGTGGGCCACACCGGATACACCGGCACGACCATCACCATCGACCTGGCGCAGCGTTCGTTCGCGATCTTCCTCAGCAACCGGGTGCATCCGTCCCGCAACAACGGCAGCATCCAGGCGGTGCGCGCCGAGTTCGCCTCCGGGCTGGCCGACGCGCGCTGACGCATTTGCCCTGTGGCGTCGCCCCCCGAGGTTGATCGAGCAAACGCAGGGAGTCGAGATCCAGTGCCCACGTTGCGCCGCGCGACCGTTCACGTCCGCAGGGGTGTGGGCGCGGTGCGTTGGCGGGGTAGTCGTCGGGTGCTGGTCGGGTCGGGCCTGTCGGCGGGTCTGGGCCGCCGCGCGGGTCGGTAGGAGCGGGGTCTGCGGTCCCAGATGACCTGTCCGGCAGTGACTTCGCCGTTCAGTTCGTCGCGGTGGACGATGGTGTGGTGGGCCGGGCAGAGCAGGGCGGCGTTGTCGAGGTCGGTGGGTCCGCCGTCGATCCAGTGGACGAGGTGGTGCGCGTCGCACCACTGGGCGGGGATGTCGCAGCCGGGGAATGTGCAGTGCCGATCGCGTGTCCAGAGGACGCGTTTCTGGGTGAGGGTGAACAGGCGCTGTTCCTTGCCGCAGTCCAGGACGGCGCCGTCGGCGCCGAGGACTGTGGGGATGATGCCGGCGTCGCAGGCGAGTTTGCGGGCGGTGTCGGGGGCCAGGAGGGTGCCGTCGGCGATGGTTCCGGCGCAGGTGCCGGCGCCGGTTCGTTGCTGCAGGTCGTCGAGGTTCATGGTGACGTTGACGGTCGCGGTCACGGCTGCGGTGACGCCTTGGCCTTGGGCGAGGACGGAGCGGCGAAAAGCTTCGATGAGGGCCTCACCACGCCGCCGGTCGGTGGGTCGGACGTCCCGCTCGCCGGCGGCAGCATCCGGTCGCGGTGCTGCGAGGGTTTGGATGGCTGCTTCGAGGATGCTGAGGCCTTCGTTGTCGACGACAAGTCGGTATTCGTGCAGCCCGGTGGACGTTTCGGTCGGCGATGAGAGGGAGATGTGTCGGCGGCAGCGGTCCTGGAAGTCGGCGAACTCGTCAGGCTTGCCGTGGTGGGCGAGGATCCATTGCCGCAGTTCTCTCACGCCGCGGGGTCCGTACTCAGCGCCGTGGTTGACGAGTTGCTTCAGAACGAAGGGGTGCGCGTCGGGCAGCAGCTGGGGGGCGAGTTTGTCGTACTCGCCCTGCACCACCACTGCGGTGGGCAGGTCGAGATCGGCGGTGCGGATGGAGTCGGCGATCTCGGCGAGTTCCGGTCGGCGCAGGATGTGGGCGGCTTTGGCGACGGTGGTCGCTTCGCGGCGGGAGTGCCAGCCGTGCTCCGCGATCCAGCCGCGGGTCGAGGCGGACTGGGACGCTTCCACCACACCGCGGGTCTCGGCGTCCGCAGTGACGATCACACTGGCAGCACCGGCCAGTGCACGGAGTTCGGCGAGCTCGCCGAGGAACTCGCCCAACTCACCGGTGGGGCACTGAAAGACACTGGTGTGCAGAGTTTTCAGCCGGGCAGTCAGCACGGCGATGTGGTCGCGGGTGTCCGCGACACTCGCTCCACAGGTGCTGTTCATAGGGCCAACGCTACTCAACAGGTCCGACAGTCAAGGTACTGAAAGGGGCTGTGGAAGAGCAGGTCTGGTCTCGATCAGGTCACGATCAGGGGGTCGGCACCGGTCGAGAGGCATCGGAATCATTACCCTCAAGATGATCGCACAGGGTCTCGTCAGAGTCGTTCCTTCCCAACTCAATTCGTTCATTGTGGGCCCACCACGTCGCCGCGCGATGCAGGGTCCACCTTGCTCGACCAGCGAGGACTTGACAGCGATGGGGGGGTCCAGTCGCTCCCTGTCCTGAGCGGCGAAGGAGTCGGAACATGGTGCGGCAGCATGACCGGGACCCGTCGATGACCCGACGGGGTCTCGACGCGCTCGTTCCTCGCTTGCTCGACCAGCGAGGACTTGACAGCGATGGGGGGATCCAGTCGCTCCCTGTCCTGAGCGACGAAGGAGTCGGAACATGGTGCGGCAGCACGACCGGGACCCGTCGATGACCCGACGGGGTCTCGACGCGCTCGTTCCTCGCTTGCTCGACCAGCGTCACATCATCATGGTCGAGTGCCACGCTCCTCCGTCGTTGGCGCGGTGCCCGTCTGGATTCGTCAACCGGGGCCGCGGATGATGGCGGCGCGCACTCCTGTGCAGCGCCGGACGTGCGAGTGAGCCTGCGAACCGACGCGTCCGGCATGTCCGGCGCGATCTCGACTCGCTCGTCCCTCGCTTGCTCGATCACCGCCGAACCGGCGGGGCGTGACCTCGCCGGGGTCATCCACCGACCTGTCCCGAAAGCTCGACTCCTGCGTCGCTCGTCGGCATCGGACTCGGGAGCTGCCGAGGCTCAGAACGGCCGGGAGTGGTCGATCCCCAGCGACACCCGTTGCGCCGTCACGAATCTCGGCCGCCCTGCGAGGTCTGTATGGTCCTGCACGTCGGCCAGTACCCGGCGCTGCTGCAGGATCGACGGCACGCTCGCCCTCTGGGTGTCATCGTGCTCGATGCCCAGCAGGCCACCGGTACGGAGCAGCCCCGCGGCGATCGGTACCAGCACCCGGATGACGTCGAGTCCGTCTGCACCCCCGAACACCGCAACGGCCGGATCGTGCTGGGAGACCTCGGGTTCGACCGGGGTGGCGTTGGGAACGTAGGGCGGGTTGCTGAGCACCAGGTCGGCCTGTCCAGCCAGGTCATAGGTCACCCGCTCATCGGCGATGTCGCCACCGCGCAGGTCGATCGGCGTCCCCCCGCGTTCGAGGTGCCGCTCCAGATTGCGTCTGGCCCAGGCCAGGGCGTTCGGATCCCGTTCCACCGCCACCACTCTCGCGTCCGGGCGGGCAGCGGAGACGGCGAGCGCAATGGCCCCGCTCCCCGAGCACAGATCGACCACCAGCGGCGCGGAGACGTCCTTCACCGCGCGGAGTGCCCAGTCGACGAGCAGTTCGGTCTCCGGCCGCGGGATGAAGACCCCCGGCCCGACCTGGATCGTCGCCAGACCCAGCTGCACCTCACCGATGATGTGCTGCAACGGGATCCGCTGCGCACGCCGAGCGATCACCGTCCGGTAGTGCTCCACCCATTCCGGCTCCACGAGCGGCTGCAGACCGAGCCTGGTCCGCCCCACGCCGAGGATCCAGGCCGCCAGCTCTTCGGCGTCCACCTGCGGAGTGGGCACGCCAGCCGCCTCGAGTTCCTGCGCGGCCTGCCTGATCACCACCCGCAGCGGTTGGCGCTTCATGAAGATCCTCCTGCTGCGAGCGCGAGCCGTTCGGCCCGATCTGCGGACGCGAGCGCGTCCAGCGCAGGATCCAGATCGCCGTCCAGCACCGCGTCCAGGTTGTAGGCCTTGAAGCCCACCCGATGGTCGGCGAACCGGTTCTCGCCGAAGTTGTACGTCCGCACCCGCTCACTGCGGTCGACGGTGCGCACCTGGGAGCGGCGGGACTCGGCCTCGGCCGACGCCGCCTGCTCACGAGCTGCCACCAGCAACCGGGAGCGCAGGATGCGCATTGCCTGTTCCTTGTTCTGCAGCTGGGACTTCTCGTTCTGACAGCTCGCCACGATGCCGGTCGGCAGGTGGGTGATCCGGACGGCCGAGTCTGTCGTGTTCACCGACTGGCCGCCCGGGCCGGACGAGCGGAACACGTCGATCCGCAGATCAGCGGGCAGCACGTCCACCTCGACGTCCTCGGCCTCGGGGGCCACGAACACGCCGACCGCCGACGTGTGGACGCGGCCCTGGGACTCCGTCACCGGCACCCGCTGGACCCGATGCACGCCGCCCTCGAACTTCAGCCTGGCCCACACGCCGTCGGCCGGCGCCGGGTTGCCCGGTGCCTTCACCGCGACCGTGACGGAGGTGTAGCCGCCCAGATCGGAGTCGGCCGCCGAGAGGATCTCGGTCTTCCAGCCACGTCGCTCGGCGTACCGCAGGTACATCCGCAGCAGATCGCCGGCGAACAGGGCCGACTCGTCGCCGCCCTCCCCCGCTTTGACCTCGAGGATCACGTCCTTGGCATCGTCCGGGTCACGCGGAGCGAGCAGTTCGGCGAGCGCCGATTCGAGCTGCACGATCCGGACGGTCAGTTCGGCAGCCTCGGCGGCGAACGTCGCGTCCTCGGACGCGAGTTCTTGCGCGGCACCGAGATCGCCGCGGACCGTCTCCAGTTCGGTGGCGGCGCGCACGATGGGCGTCAGCTCCGCGTACCGCCGACCCAGCGTGCGGGCCAACGCCTGGTCGGCGTGCACCGCCGACTCCGACAGGCGCAGCTCCAGCTCCCGGTACTCACCGACCAGCTCGGGCACGCCGGTCACGGCGGGGGTGGTGTTGGTGGTGCTCACAGACTCGCTCGTCTCTCACTGCAGGGCGGCCACCGGGGATGGTGGTCGGAAACGCGAAACGGCGCCCACCCGGGTCATCGAGATGATGAGCGGGTGGGCGCCGTGCCGAGGAACTAGCGGGTGCGCTTGCCGTACCGCTGCTCGAAGCGGGCGACGCGGCCGCCGGTGTCGAGGATCTTCTGCTTGCCCGTGTAGAACGGGTGGCACTGGGAGCAGACCTCGACGGTGATCTGACCGCGGGTCTCGGTGCTCTTGGTGGTGAAGGAGTTGCCGCAACCACAGTTCACGGTGGTGTCGGTGTACTCCGGGTGGATACCGGTCTTCATCTGTGCTGGTTCCCTTCTCAGTGGCCGCCGGGTCGATCCAGGTGCGGGATGCACGGGAGTCGGGAACCGGAGCCGGGTGTACCGGACCATTCTGCCAGATCGGAGGGGTCTCGCCGGACCACGGCGGGGACCACAGGACGACGAAGAGCTGCGCTCCGCCCCACGATCCGGGGGGACCCGTCCGCTGACTCCGCCTACAACACCGATCACGGCCGGGTATTCCCGGCCTGGTCAGCGAGGGGTCGCGCTGCCACCGGGTCCGGAATCGTGACGACGAGCGCACCGGGTGGCCGTGGCCGGCCGATCCTGGCACCGATCCAGATCCCGATCTGCGTCATGAGGGCCTGGAAGCCGTACTTGCGCCGCAGCGCTGTCAGGACGTCGGTGACTCTGGCATCGTCACCGATCGCTGCGTGAGCCTCGATCGGCTCACCCACCGGTTCCCCGCGCATGCTGCACGGTTGGACGAGCACCCGGCCGTTGTTGCGGATCCGCTTGACCTTGCCCGAGGTCGGGTTGGTCCAGACCCACAGATCGCCGTCCAGCTCGACCGCCCAGACCGCCGTCGGAACGGCAACCCCGGACTTGCGGAACGTGGTCAGCAGGACGAACCGGGAACCGGCCAACACCGCAAGCGGTGCCGGCCGGTCCGTGGCCGAGTTCCCGGAGATCACTCCTGGCCGGGGGTGTTCTTGGCGACCTGCATGAGGAACTCGATGTTGGTGCGAGTCTTGCGCAACCGATCGAGCACCAGTTCCAGGCTCTGCTGGGTGTCCAGCGCGCCGAGCACCTTGCGGAGTTTCACCACGACGGCGAGCTCGTCCGGGCTCATCAACAGGTCTTCCTTGCGGGTGGAGGACTGGTTGAGGTCGATGGCCGGGAAGATCCGCTTGTCCGACAGGCGACGGTCCAGCTTGAGCGCGGCGTTGCCGGTGCCCTGGAACTCCTCGAAGATCACCGTGTCACCGGCCGAACCGGTCTCCACCAGGGTGGAGGCGAAGATGGTCAGCGAACCGCCGTTCTCGATGTTCCGTGCCGCGCCGAGGAAGCGCTTCGGCGGGAACAGTGCGGTCGAGTCGACGCCACCGGACAGGATCCGGCCGGACGCCGGGGCAGCCAGGTTGTAGGCCCGGCCCAGGCGGGTGATCGAGTCGAGCAGCACGACGACGTCGCGGCCCATCTCGACCAGTCGCTTGGCCCGCTCGATCGCCAGTTCGGCGACCATCGTGTGGTCGGCCGGCGGCCGGTCGAAGGTCGAGGCTATGACCTCACCCTTCACCGAGCGCTGCATGTCGGTGACCTCTTCGGGACGCTCGTCCACCAGCACCACCATCAGGTGGCACTCCGGGTTGTTGGTCGCGATCGCGTTGGCGATGGCCTGCATCACCATGGTCTTGCCGGCCTTGGGCGGCGCGACGATCAGGGCGCGCTGGCCCTTGCCGACGGGCATCACCAGGTCGATCACCCGGGTCGTCAACAGGTGCGGTTCGGTCTCGAGGCGGAGTCGCTCGTTGGGGTAGAGCGGGGTGAGCTTGGTGAACTCGGGACGGTTCTTCGCAGCTTCCGCATCGAGGCCGTTGACCGTGTCGATCCGGACCAGCGCGTTGAACTTCTGACGCTGCTGCGACTCGCCCTCGCGGGGAGCGCGGACGGCACCGACGAGATGGTCGCCGCGGCGCAGCCCGTGCTTGCGGACCTGGCTGAGCGAGACGTACACGTCGTTCGGACCGGACAGGTAGCCGGACGTCCGCACGAAGGCGTAGGAGTCGAGCACGTCGACGATGCCGGCCACCGGCAACAGGACGTCGTCCTCGCGGATCTCGGTGTCCGGATCGCCGCCGAGCCGATCCGTGCGGGCATTCCCGCGACGGTTGCGGGTGCTGCGATCGCGGTCGCGGTACCGGCTGCGCCGGCCACCGCGATCGTCGTCCTCGTCCTGCGAGGAGTTCTGGTCGTTACGGGTGTTCTGCCGGTTCTGGTTGTCGCGCTGACGATCCTGGCGGTCGCCGCGGTCCTGACGATCACCATCGCCCTGCTCGCTCTGGCCGTTCTGGCTGCCGGTGCTCTGGCCGTTCTGGTTGGCGGTGTTCTGATTGGCGGTGTTCTGGTTGGCAGTGTTCTGGTTGGCAGTGTTCTGGTTGCCACCACCCTGGCCGTCCCGGTCGCGATCGCGGCGGTTGCGGCGGTTGCGCCGACTGCTGCGCTCGCCCTGGTCGCCGTCCTGACGGTCTGATCCCCGCTCGGTCTGCTGATCGGACTGACGGGCGTTGTCCGCACGATCACCGCCGCCGGACTGACGATCGGTGTTCGTCGACTCCGTGTCGGCAAGTCCTGCGGCGTTCGCGTCGGAGGTTCCGGCGCGCTCGCGACGGCTGGACCGCGGGTCCTGGTCTTCGGTCTGCGTCGTGCGCGTCGAACGGTCGTCGGCCGAGCGGTCGTCGGTCGAACGGGCGTCGGTCGAACGGGCGTCGGCCGAGCGGTTGCCATCGCCGGCGGTGAGCCGGTCGGTGTCGAAGAGCGTCGCGGACGCGGCGTCGGTGGCGGTCGGGGCGCCTGCCGCGCGGCCGGCGCGACGACGGGAGCGGGGCTGCTCATCGTCCCCAGCCGCGGTGTCGGCAGACGGTGCCGTTCGTGCAGACGGCGCAGTGCCGTCGGACGAAGCCGAGACGCTCGACGGCGCAGTGCCGTTGGACGGAGCCGAAGCGTTCGACGGCGCACTGCTGCCGGACGAAGCAGTTCCGCCGGACGAAGTTGCGGGGGTGGTCGATGCTGCGGACCCTGCCGGGGTGGCGGGGTCTGCGGGTGCGGCGCGGCGGGATCCGGCGCGCGTCGCCACCGCGGGTTGGGAGCCGCCCTGGTGTGCGCTGATCGCGGCGATCAGATCGCCCTTGCGCAGACCGGAAACTCCCTTGATGCCCATGGAGGAGGCCATGGCCTTGAGGTCGGGCAGCACCATGCCGGAAAGTCCGCCGGAGGAACGCGATGCGTTCCCCGGGGCCTTCTGACCGCGCGTGGTGGTGTCCAACAGCTCCGTGGTGTCGCTCACGAAGTTCCTTCCTGTCCGGTCGCGATGCGATCCGGTGCGGGACGTCGCCGACCGTCTGGCCGGCGGGAACGGATCACACCCATGGCAGGGTGCGTCCGACTGAGGTGATGCTGATCCGGATGCGTCCGACGGGCCCGTTCCATGCACCCCGAATGGGGCTCATCGGAACTGTGAAGGGTGACGGGAACTTTGCGGTGTCCATGACACGGACACGCTGTCCCCCGCGAACTGGACCCACATCTCCCGGAACGACCGTAATGGTGGGGTCCGAGTGAGATGTGCGGAACCTGCAACCGCAGGTCCGCTGATCTCCTCCAGCCTAACCCTGCGGCTGACGCGCGGCAAACACGGCGCGCCACAGATCACCATCCGGCTGTTCCTCAGGCCTGCGCGCCGGGTCCGACGACGAGCCCGCGGGTGTCGACAGCGAGCGTCTCCGCCTCGAAACCGTCGACCTGCCACGCGTCGCGGTCGAAGTCTCGCCGGGAGCGCGGGTCGAGCAGGACCAACACCGACGGCCCCGCGCCCGAGACGGTCGCCGCGAACCCGGCATCCCGCAGGCGCAGCACCAGGTCCGCCGTCGGCCGCATCGCCGATGCCCGGTACCGCTGGTGCAGCCAGTCGTGGGTGGCCTCGAACAACAACTCGGGAGCTTGGCCGAGGGCGTACATCAACAGCGCAGAGGTCCGACTGTTCAAGGCGGCGTCGCGATGCGGAACCGTGTCCGGCAACAAGGTCCTGGCCATCTCGGTCGACGCACCGCGATCCGCCGAGAACAGCAGCACGCTCACCTCCGGGTGGATGACGGGGCGCACCACCCTGGTCCGACCCGATTCCTCGATCCACGACAGCGTGAACCCGCCGAGCACCGCCGGCGCAGCATTGTCCGGATGACCCTCGATGCCCGCCGCGATGTCGAGCAGGTCGCCGTCCGACATCCGCATCGACCCGTCGGGCACCAGAGCCCGGCCGACTGCCAGCCCGGCCACGATCGCCGCGGCCGACGAGCCCTGCCCGCCCCCGTGCGGGATCACGTTGTGGCACAACAGTTCCAGATCGGCGAGCGGCTCGTCGAGGGCTGCCAGGGCGCGCTGTGCGCTGCGGTGCACCAGATTGTCGGCCGACCGCGGCACGGTCGATGCGCCGCAGCCCTGCACCTCGATCCGGACTCCGGAGTCGGATCGTCTGCCCCACACGACATCGCGCTTGTCCAGTGCGAGTCCGAGGCTGTCGTACCCGGGCCCGAGGTTGGCCGAGGTCGCCGGCACGCTGACGGCGACCCAGCCCTCCCCCGGTCCGGCCATCGATCCCGGCGTGGGCGCGGGCAGGGGTGCCGGCAGGGTCATGCCAGTCCCAGTGCTCCGGCGACGGCTTCCACCGACACCGGGAGGACTTCCGGCGCCCCCATCGTCATCAGGGCGGTGTCGGGATCCTTGAGCCCGTTGCCGGTGACGGTGCAGACGATCCGCGATCCGCGGGGCAACCGGCCGTCCTCGGCGGTCTTGAGCAGCCCGGCCACGGACGCGGCCGACGCCGGTTCGACGAACACCCCGGTCGAGGTGGCCAGCAGCCGGTAGGCGGCCAGGATCTGTTCGTCGGTGACCGAGTCGATGAGCCCGCCGGAGCTGTCCCTGGCGTCGATCGCACCACCCCAGGACGCGGGATCACCGATCCGGATCGCGGTGGCGATCGTGTCCGGGTCCTTGACGGGGTGCCCGAGCACCAGGGGCGCAGCTCCCGCGGCCTGGAAGCCGAAGATCCGCGGGAGCACGCTGCTGGTGCCGTCCTCGTGGTATTCGGTGTAGCCCTTCCAGTAGGCCGTGATGTTGCCCGCGTTGCCGACCGGCAGGCAGTGGATGTCCGGCGCATCGCCGAGCACGTCGCAGATCTCGAACGACGCCGTCTTCTGGCCCTCGATCCGCGCGGGGTTGACGGAGTTCACCAGTTCGATGCCCTCGGTGGAGACGACCGTCTTGCGGGCCAGCTCCAGGCAGTCGTCGAAGTTGCCCTCGATCTGGAGGATCTGCGCGCCGTATGCGACGGCCTGGGCGAGCTTGCCCTGGGCGATCCGGCCGGTCGGGATCAGCACGGCAGCAGTCAGGCCTGCCCTGGCTGCGTAGGCCGCCGCCGATGCGGAGGTGTTGCCCGTCGACGCGCACAGCACCGCCCGCGCGCCGGACGCCTTCGCCGCGGTCACCGCGACCGTCATGCCGCGGTCCTTGAACGAGCCGGTCGGGTTGGCACCCTCGACCTTGAGCCAGACCTCGCCGCCAACGAGCTGGGACAGCGCCGGTGCGGGCAGCAACGGCGTCCCGCCCTCGAACAAAGTCACGATCTCGGTGCCCTCGGGCAGCGGGATGCGGCTGCGGTACGCCTCGATCAGTCCCGGCCAGCGCTGGTGCACCGGGCTGGTGGTCTGCTGGTTCTCATCGCTCACGACAGCTCTCCCGTCACTCTCATCACCGAGGTCACCGCGCGCACGCCCGGGAGCTCCGATACGCTGCGCACGGTCTCGGCCAGGTCGGCGTCCCTGGCCTCGTGGCTGACGATCACCAGGAAAGCGCCGTCGCCGGCGCCCTCCTGGCGGACCGTGGCGATGGAGACGCCCCTGGCGGCGAACTCGGTGGCGACAGCGGCGAGCACTCCCGCGCGATCCTCGACGTCCAGATTGACGTGGTACCGCGTCGGGACGTCACCCATCGAGCGGATCGGCAGGTCGGCGTAGGAGGATTCGCGGGGACCATGTCCACCGGCGATCCTGTTGCGCGCCACCGCGACCAGGTCGCCCAGGATGGCGGAGGCGGTCGGCGAACCCCCGGCCCCGGGCCCGGAGAACATCAATCGGCCGGCCGATTCTGCCTCGACGTACACGGCGTTGTACGCCCCGTCGACTCCCGCCAACGGGTGCCCGCTCGGCAGCATCACCGGATGCACCCTGGCCGAGACGCTCTCCCCTTCGTCGGTGACCACCCGTTCGCAGATCGCCAGCAACTTGATGACGCACCCGATCCTGGCGGCCGCCAGCACGTCGGCGGCCGTGACGGACGACATGCCCTCGCGGTGCACATCGCTGACTGCCACCCGGGTGTGGAAGCAGATCGAGGCAAGGATCGCGGCCTTGGCAGCCGCGTCGAAGCCCTCGACGTCGGCAGTCGGATCCGCCTCGGCGTATCCGAGCCGGGTCGCCTCCTTCAGCGCGAGGTCGTAGCTGTCGCCGCCGGCCGTCATCGACCACAGGATGTAGTTGGTGGTGCCGTTGACGATCCCCATCACCCGCGAGATCCGGTCCCCGGCCAGCGATTCACGCAACGGCCGGATCAGCGGGATCGCCCCCGCGACCGCTGCTTCGTAGTAGAGGTCGGTACCGGCGGCGTCCGCCGCCTCGTACAGCGCGGGACCCTCCTGAGCCAGCAGCGCCTTGTTGGCGGTCACCACTCCCGCACCGCGCTGGAGCGCGGTGAGCAACAGTTCCCTGGCGGGCTCGATCCCGCCCATCACCTCGACGATCACGTCCAGATCCGGTCGCCCGACGAGCGCAGCCGCGTCCGTGGTGATCAGCTCAGCCGGCAGGTTCGGGTGCTTGGCCGGGTCGCGGACGGCGATCGCCGCCAGCTCCAGACGGCCACCGACCTTGCTGGCCAGCTCCGCGCTCTGCTCCTGCAGCAGCCGGATCACCTGTGATCCGACGACCCCGGCGCCCAGCAGACCCACCCGCACGACGCGCTCGGAACCGGCCGCCGGGCCGGTCACCCCGGTCACCGTCGGGTGGTGGAGCGGAAGACCCGGAAGGAGACCACCAGCAGTGCCAGCACCACGACGACGGCGGCGATCGCGATCGTGGTCCGCAGCCAGTCGGGCATGGCCGGCTTGATCAGCACCACGACGATCAGCACTGCAGCCAAGGCGAGCAGCACGGTGCCGGGCACCAGCGAGGGCTGACGGTTCTTTCCCGGTCGGGCCGGGGTGGGGTCGGTCACCAGTTCTCCAGTCGCATCAGGTCGTCGTCGGTCTCCCGACGCAGCATCACCCGGTCCGTGCCGTCGGTCACCGTGACCACGGCCGGACGCGGAAGTCGGTTGTAGTTGCTGGACATCGCGTAGCAGTAGGCGCCGGTGGCGGCCACCGCCAGCAGATCGCCGGGGGCGAGGTCCGCAGGAAGGTAGCAGTCGCGGACGACGATGTCGCCGCTCTCGCAGTGCTTGCCCACCACCCGCGACAAGGCCGGCGGCGCCTCGGACGTGCGCGAGGCGAGCACGACCGTGTACTCCGCGTCGTACAGCGCCGTCCGGATGTTGTCGCTCATCCCGCCGTCGACGGAGACGTAGCGCCGCACCAGTCCACCGTCCAGCTCGACGTCCTTGATCGTGCCGACCTCGTACAGGGTGAGCGTGCCGGGCCCGGCGATCGCGCGGCCCGGCTCGACGGCGATCCGCGGCACCGGTACCCCGGCTCGCTGCGCCTCACTGGTGACGATCTCGATCAGCGACTTGGCCATCTCGTCCGGGGCGGGCGGGTCGTCCCCGGCGACATAGGCGATGCCCAACCCGCCGCCGAGGTCAAGCGTGGTGAGCGTGCCCGCCAGCTGCGGATGCTGCGCCAGGACCTCGGCCATCAGGGCGACCACCCGGTGCGCCGCGACCTCGAAGCCCGACGGGTCGAAGATCTGCGAACCGATGTGGCTGTGCAGTCCGACCAGGGCGAGCGCGTCGCCGGCGGCCACCACGCGACGGGCGGCTTCGGCTGCGGCACCATTGGCCAGTGAGAAGCCGAACTTCTGGTCCTCGTGGGCGGTCGCGATGAACTCGTGGGTGTGCGCCTCGACGCCGACCGTCACCCGGATCATCACCGCTGCCGTGGTGTCGTGGGCCTCGGCGATCGCTGCCAGCCGAGCGATCTCCTCGAACGAGTCGAGCACGACGATGCCGATCCCGGCCTCGACCGCCGCGGTCAACTCGGCCTCGGACTTGTTCGAGCCGTGGAGTGCGATCCGTTCTGCTGGGAATCCGGCGCGCAGCGCCAGCACCAACTCGCCGCCGGAGCAGACGTCCAGCGAGAGTCCCTCCTCCGCCAGCCAGCGGACGACCTGACCGGACAGGAACGCCTTTCCGGCGTAGTGCACGTCGTCCGCGTGGCCGTAGGCGTCGGCGAAGTCCTGGCAGCGGGACCGGAAATCTGCCTCGTCGGTGACGAACAGCGGTGTCCCGTGCCTCATCGCCAGGTCGCGCACGTCCAGGCCGGCCACCGCGAGGGCGCCCGAATCGGACCGACGAGCGCCGCGGGAGAAGATCCGGGGGTCGATCGCGTTCAGGTCGGCCGGCTCCCGCAGGTGGGTGTGCGGCGTCGCAACGTCCGCGTGCCGGGGCCCCGCCGGATGCGCCCTCATTCCAGGACTCCCTCGAACCGCACGCTGCGCCACTTCCTCTACCGGTACTCGGGTCCAGGCTGCCGGCCGGGACTCAGACGGGGCCGCGCGATCGGCTCCCGACATCCATTGTCTCAGCCCGGACCGGAGGCACCCACCGGCGGTCCCCGCGCCGGGCGCCCCGACGGGTGCGCTCTCGCGCCCGTCTACCGTCCGGTGTGTCCCATCCGGCGCCCGTACACTCGCTGAGGCTCCCCCGGGAGCCGCGACCGCACGATCTGGGCGGCGCCCCCCGCACCTGACGACGAGGTTCGAAGAACAAGATGATGGCCAGTGGCTCCAGCAACAGACGTCCGGCTTCCCCGAAGTTGCCCTCCACCGGGGCTCGCCAGAGCCTCCCGTGGATGACGATCGCCGCGGTGGCCGTGGTCGTCCTGCTGGCCGGTGGCATCACCTGGGTGATCGTCGACAAGTCCAGTGCGAAGAGTTCAGCGTCGGAGAAGCTGCAGGCCTGGGTGCCGACCGCCGACAACCGTGACCCGTCGACCAAGATCCCCGGGATCTACGTCGGCGCGCGGACCGACGAGGGCGCCGGCAAGGCCTACGCCTACGGCAAGTACGTCGCTGCGATCCACGTGACCTCCGACCAGCGCGTCGCCTACGACCGGTTCCCGCCCGTCGGTGGACCGCACGACCAGCAGTGGGCCGACTGCCAGGGCGTCGTCTACGACAAGCCCGTCCGCGACGAGAACATGGTTCACACGCTGGAGCACGGGGCGGTCTGGATCGCCTACAACCCGGAGACCGTCACCGGCGCCGAGCTGGACACGCTGAAGGCCTACGTCACCGGCCAGAACTACATCACCCTGACGCCGTACACCGGCCTCAAGGCCAACATCTCGCTGCAGGGCTGGGCGCATCAGCTGCAGGTCGCCTCCGCCTCGGACGAGCGGATCGCCCAGTTCATCACCGCGCTCCGGCAGAACCAGTACGTCTACCCGGAGACCGGCGCGCGCTGCGACTCCCCCGGCTGGGACTCGGCGAACCCGTACCCCCTCGACACTTCACCGCGGACCAGCGCGGACGTCCAGATGGACGGCAAGGGCGCTGCCGCCGCGACTGACGAGGCCGGGGTCGGCGCGTCCGACTCCTCGGGCGCAGAGTCCTCTGGTGCGGCGTCGTCGGGTGCAGCGTCCTCCGGTGCAGAGTCCTCCGGTGCAGCGTCGTCGGGTGCAGCGTCCTCCGGTGCAGAGTCGTCCGGTGCAGCGTCCTCCGGTGCACAGTCGTCCGGCGCGGAATCCTCCAGTACCGAATCCTCCAGCGCGCCGTCGTCCGGCGCTGCGTCGTCGTCGGCGGCACCGTCGAGTCGATGAGTCAGCAGCCCGACATCGACGACGAGTCGGCCGCACCTGCTGCGCCGCCGACCGATCGTCGACGGATCGTGGTGATCGGGGCGCTGTTCTCGGTGGCGCTGTTGGCCCTGGGTTTTCTGGTGGGCTACGCCCTGAACTCCGGCGACGACCTCGCCGTGGCCGTTCCGGCGAACGATTCGATCGAGGCCGGGTTCCTGCGCGACATGATCACCCACCACGACCAGGCCGTGGTGATGGCGCACGAAGCCGAGACCCACTCGAGGGATCCGGAGATCCAGCGCATGGCGTACGACCTGGTGACGACGCAGCAGGGTCAGATCGGCACCATGAGCGGCTGGCTGATGCTGTGGCAGCTGCCGCAGCAGGTCTACAGCCCCCGGATGGCCTGGATGGGCAACGACATGGCCGGCCACGGCATGGGCGGGATGGGATCAGTCACGACGACCAACGGGTCGTCGACCGGGCAGTCGGCGGACGGCGCTCTGATGCCTGGGATGGCCACCGACGCGCAGATGGACCAGCTCAGCACACTGCGCGGCAGCGCCTCCGACGTGCTGTTCCTCCAGCTGATGATCCGGCACCACCAGGGCGGTTCGGCGATGATGCGGTACGCCGAGACCCACGCGAGCAATCCGATCGTCTCCAACTTCGCCGGTCAGATGGCCAACACCCAGGACGGAGAGGTCGCCGTCATGACGCAGATGCTGCAGGCCCGCGGCGCGCAGCCGCTCCCCGCTCCCTGAGCACCGCACGCAGCAGATCAAGGGGCGAGTTCTCCACCGACGATGCGGTAGTCTTGTTCTCGCCGCCTCCGTAGCTCAGGGGATAGAGCACCGCCCTCCGGAGGCGGGGGTCGCAGGTTCAAATCCTGCCGGGGGCACAGATCTTCCGCATCAGGGCCGGTACCGATCAGTCGGTACCGGCCCTGACCCGTGGGGGTACCAGTGCCGAGGTCCGATGGCCGTTGCCACCCAACGCCTTCCACAGTGATCACACCGGCGGCGATGGGTCCGTCCATCAAGTGACCAGGAAATGGCCCTCGACCCGAGTTCCAGCAGGTGCACCTGCCGGAATGACGATCGAGGGTCACTTCCTCGTCAGTGCCCCATCGCATCGCTACGCCGGGTCGAGAACAAGCCCGTGAACGTCAGCCGGAGCACTTCGTCCGCCGGATCGCCACCACGCAGGGCTCGGCCGGTCATCTCGATCAGCCCGAGGGTCGGGCGCTTCGCAGACACCCTGGCGGACAACACGTCCGCGGTGAAGTGCAGCTCGTCGCCGGCGAACACCGGGCGCGGCCAGGCGATCTCCCGCCCACCGGGTGATCCCTGGGACGTCGATCCGGCCAGCACCTCGTCCGCCCAGGCGCGCATCCACAACGACGCCGTGAACCAGCCGCTGGCGCACAGTCCACCGAGCAACGAGTTCTTCGCCGCGACCGGGTCGGTGTGGAACGGTTGCGGATCGAACCGGTGGGCGAAGGCCAGCATCTCGTCGTGATCGACGACGGTGCTGCCCAGTGCCAGCGCCTCGCCCACGACGAAGTCTTCGTAGCTGCGTGTGCTCATGGAACCGATCGTGCACCCTGGCCGGGAGCGCCCGCGACTCAGCCCAACAACACCGGCAGTTCCTCGACGCCGTAGACGATCGACGTCTGGCGGTAGCTCAGCTGGTCCGGCCGCTTGGCCAGGGTCAGGTTCGGGAACCGGCGGACCAGCCGCGGATAGGCGATCCGGAGCTCCATCTTGCCGAGCTCCGCGCCCACACACCGGTGGACGCCGTAGCCGAACGCCAGGTGCTTGGTCGGCTCCCTGCGCGGATCGAAACTGTCCAGGTCGCCGTCGGCCATCGCCTGGTCGCGATCGGCCGCCGACAGCGAGACCATCACCATGTCGCCCTTGCTGATCGGCACGCCGGCGACCTCGGTGTCCTCTCGGGCGAACCGCGGGAACGCGACCTGGACGACCGCCAGATACCGCAGCAGCTCTTCGACGAACGGGCCGATCGCTGCGTCGTCGTCCCGGATGAGATCCCGGGTGTCCTTGTCCTGCAACAGGACCAGGCCACCCAGCGCGATCATGCTCGCCGTGGTCTCGAATCCGCCCACCAGGATCCCGTCGGCCAGACCTGCGAGCTCCTCGTCGGAGATCGAATCGCCGTGCTCGCGGATGATCATGCCCAGCAGGCCGTCACCGGGGTTCTTGCGTTCCCGGGCGACGACCCCCATCAGATAGTCGAGCGAATCGGAGATGGCGCCCAGCGAGGCGCCCGCGCCCGCGAACAGATCGAACCGGGCCACCGACAGGCTCTGGAACGCCTCGCGGTCGGCGTACGGCACCCCCAGCAGCTCGCAGATGGCCAGCGACGGGATCGGCAACGAGAACAGCTCGCACAGGTCGACCGGTTTGCCGGTGCGCTTCGCCTCGGCCTCCATCGCGTCCAGTTGCGCATCGACGATCTCCTCGAGCCGCGGGATCAGCCTGTTCAGCCGGCGCATGGTGAACTCGGGGGTCAGGATCTTGCGCAGCCGGGTGTGATCCGGCGCGTCGGCCATGCCGAGACCGCCGGGGTCCTTCTCCCCCACATCGCCACCGATCGCCGCGAGCAGTGCCGGGTCCGCACTGATGTTGGTGAAGTCGTTGGAGAAGGTGGTCGCGTCGGCGAGCACGGTCTTGGCCGCCTCGTACCCCGTCACCAGGTGGATCGTGACGCCGCCGAAGGGCACCGGCAGCTTGCTCACCGGCGCCTCGGTGATCAACTTCCGTAATTCGGGCAACGGATCCAGACCGTCCCGGCGCAGCGGCATGGTGACCGAGGCCGGCAGCAGCGACAGCGCCGACCTGCCTCGCTTCTGCTGGAAGGCGAGTGCCCGCTTGGCCACCGCGCCGATCAGGCGGGACTTGGCCGCGGTGCCGACCTTCCGGACACCGGCCCAGCCGCGCGTCGCGAGCCCACGGATCTGCTGCACTGCTGAAGACACTGCGCTCCTCCTCGATCCCCCCGAACCACCTCAAACCTACCGAGCCGGGCAGACCGCACCGCACCGACCGTGGGTGTTTCACTGGTCCGGTGACGCAGCAGGCCGTCGAAGTGGCGCTGAACCTGATCGGCTTGATCGCCTTCGCGCTGTCCGGTGCGCTGATGGCGGTGCGCAAGGACATGGATGTCATCGGCATGGTCGTCCTCGCGGCGATCACCGCCCTCGGGGGCGGCGTCATCCGGGACGTCCTGCTGGGCGACACGCCGCCGGTGGCACTGCGCACCACGTGGTGGCTGGTCGTCCCGCTCGCGGCCGCAGCGCTGACGTTCTTCTTCCATCCCGTGGTGGCGCGGCTGCGGCGAGCGGTGCTGGTGTTCGACGCCATCGGGCTGGGTGTCTTCTGCGCTGCGGCGACGACGAAGGGGATCGCGGCCGGTCTCGGACCGCTGGGCGCTGTGGTGATCGGGATCGTCACCGGAGTCGGGGGCGGCATCCTGCGCGACGTGCTCGCCGGCGAGATCCCGTCGGTGCTCAGGCGGGACACCCAGCTGTACGCGGTCGCTGCCCTGACCGGGTGTGTGTTCGTCGCGGTCGCGCACGAGCTGGGACAGGACGGCCTCTGGGTGCAGTTCGTCGCGGCCGCCGGGATCTGCGCACTCCGGCTCGCAGCACTCTGGCGCGGGTGGGGTGCGCCGGCACCGGGACGCCGGATCAGCTGACCGGAGCCCGGAAGCGCGTGCATGATGGGCGGATGACGGAGAGCACGGCTGCGGCGCGGTCGACGGACACCAGCACGGCGCTCGACGCGGTGGCGCTCGACGCGGACGTCACCGCACTCTCGGCTGCCGAAGGCCGCTGGGCAGACACCTCACTGGCCCAGCGGGCCGATCTGCTCGACGAGGTGCACGCGACGATCGCAGCGGCCGCCGAGCAGTGGGTGCAGACCGCCACCACGATCAAGGGCCTGGAAGCACGGTCGCCCCTGGTCGGAGAGGAGTGGATGTCCGGGCCCTACGCGATGTTGACCGCGACCACCGAGCTCGCCGCATCGCTCCGGGCGCTCGATCAGCAACGCAGCCCGCTGGAGCGAGCCTCGTTCGGCCGCACTGCCGGGGACCGGGTGACGGTCGGGGTGCTGCCCATCGGTCTGTCAGATCGATTGCTGCTCAACGGTTTCCGGGCAGATGTCTGGATGCGGCCGGGGCCACCGAGAGCGCCGTCCGCGACGCGGCAGGATCGGCTGCCCGCGACATCGGAGGTCCCGGCGGCGTCGGGCTGGTGCTCCGCGCCGGCAACATCACCTCCATCCCGCCGTTGGACGTGCTCACCGAACTGTTCGAGCACCAACGTGTCGTCATCCTCAAGCTGAATCCGGTGATGGACGCCATGCTGGAGCCGTACCGGCACGCGTTCGCCCCGCTGATCGACCTGGCGGTGCTGAGGATCGTCATCGGCGGTGCTGACGTCGGCAGCCATCTGGCCCACCACCCGCGGGTCAGCCACGTGCACATCACCGGGAGCGCCCGCACCCACGATGTCGTGGTGTTCGGCACCGGAGCGGACGGTGTGCGCCGGAAGGCTGCCGGAGATCCGTTGCTGGACAAGCCGATCGCCAGTTGGAAATGCCCGGCAGCGGTCGCGAATTCCTCGACGCGGCCGCCCGGCACGCGAACTCATCACTCACCGGCACTCTCGGCGCAACATCATCTGTGACCCGAAGACTCTGCGCGGCCTCGGTTCCGGGTTCGAAGAAGCCCTGCAGGAGCTGCGCTACGGGACGATCGGCGTGAACGCGTGGACCGGCTTCGGCTTCCTCACCACCCGGGCTCCCCCTGGGGTGCGTTCCCAGGCCACACGATCACCGACGTGCAGAGCGGGATCGGCAGCGTGCACAACACCCTGCTGCTGCAGGACCCGGAACGTACCATCGTCCGCGGGCCGTTCCGACCCTTCCCGAGATCCCTTGCCGGCCGGAAGGTCTCCCTGTTGGCAGCGCTGGCAACCGGGGCGTACCAGGTCACCTTCATGCACGCTATTGACCGGCTCGGCGCAGCACTGGGCACGTCGATTGCGCTGGGAGTAGCGCCGTTCGCCACCGGGCTGTGCGCTTGATGGTGGACGGGAGAACGCCTGACCGGCGGATGGATCTGCGCGACCGTTGCCGCGGCTCTCGACTGCGTTCTTCTCCTCGACTCATGGGGCACCGCTCCCCCACCGTCGACCGGCATCCTGATCGCGGTGGTGTCTGGAACCTGTTACGGCGTCTACACCGTGGCAGCGAAACGATTCCTCACTGCCAGCGCACCCGCACTGCCCACCACTGCGCTCACCCTGCTGATCGCAGGAGTCGCGCTGTCACCGCTGGTGTTCATGCACACCGAAAATCTGGCAGATTCCTACTCGCTGCTGCTGATCGCCTGGACGGGCATCGCAGGAACCACCGCCGCGTACACGGCGTTCATATACGGCCTGCGCCGCACCAGCGCACCGACCGCCGGGATGCTGAGCCTGGCCGAACCCCTCGTGGCCGCGGTCCTCGGAATCGTCGTCCTGGACGAGCACCTCTCACCAGCGAGCCCAATGGGGCTGCACCACGCAGGTTTCAGGGTCACAGTGGTGTCCAAGTCCGCCGGCGGGTGAGCACTGCTCAAGCCTGACCCTCGAGGTCTGCGCCTAGATCGTGCCCCTGCCGGTGAACGAGGAGGCGTGATGGCTGCTGGGATGCCGTGCCCCGCTGTGCGGTGAGCACTGAACCATGAGGGCGCTGCGGTTCCTCCTCCGGACGATGATCAGGTACCGGTCGAGGCGAGGAGGAGCGGGATGCTGTTTCTGGGTGATGACTGGGCTGAGGCCCACCATGATGTCGAGGTGCCGAGCGAGCAGGGCAACGTGCTGGCGCGCCGCCGGCTGCCGGAGGGGGTTGGCCGGGTTGGCGCAGCTGCACGCGCTGATCGCCGATCACCTCGGTGAGGACGACGAACCAGGCTCGGTGTTGGTCGGGATCGAAAGCGATCGCGGCCCATGGGTGCAGGCACTGATCGCGACCGGGTATCTGGTGTACGCGCTGAACCCGTTGCAGGTAGCGCGGTATCGAGAACGGCACGTCACCTCCGGCGCGAAGAGCGACCCGGGTGATGCGCACGTCCTTGCTGAGGTCGTCCGCACCGACCGCGCCCATCACCGGCCGGTGGCCGGTGACAGTGAACAGGCCGCGGTCATCAAGACCCTGGCCCGGGCACATCAGAGCATGATCTGGATACGGCAACGACAGAGCAACCAGCTGCGCTCGACGCTGCGGGAGTTCCATCCGGCCGCGCTGCTCGCGGTCGGCGACGACCTGGCCGGCCGGGACGCCCTCGCTGTGCCAACCCGGCCTCGGTGTCATCCTCGGAGGCCGGGTGCTTGCCGAGTTCGGCGACGCGGAAGGCCGCTACACCGACGCGAAGGCCGCCGGAACTACGCCGGAACCAGCCCGATCACCAAAGCCTCCGGCCGCAGACGAGTCGTGCTTGCCCGCTACGCCCGCAACCGCCGCCTCGGTGACGCCCTGCACCAACAGGCCTTCGCAGCGCTCACCGCCTCACCCGGCGCCCGAGCGTTCTATGACCACCACCGAGCCCGCGGCGCCACCCACCACCAAGCCCTCCGTGCCCTGGCCAACCGACTCGTCGGCATCCTCGACGGCTGCCTCCGGCACCACACCACCTACCACGAGACGATCGCCTGGGCCCACCACCAAACCGCCACCGCCGCTTGACACCTTCCAGCCCTGGGATACCTAGGCGGATGCGCACTGCTGATCGCCGGCCTGACGGCCACATCCCTACCCGACCTACTCCGCCTGCGTCCGAGACCTGCGCTCACCCGACCAAACTCACCCAATGACGTTCCGGCATGTCGGCACTCCACCGGGAAAGAGACGATCGCATTCAGGTCGTCGTCGGCTCGATTTTGCGAATCATCGGCGCTGAAAGGGATTAAACGAACTATCGGGACAGGTTCCGGGATCTGCTTACCGGTCAATCCGACCGGGAGGCGGACTTTGATGGGCACGAATCATCCGGTGGCGCCAGCCACCGCGGGATGATCACCCAGATGGCCAGCATGGCCGCGACGAACAGACCAGTGAGCACGCCGACGAGCGGTCCGTTGAGAACGACGTCGATGATGGGCGGACGGACGCGGCCAAGGCGAGCCCATGGAAGCTGACCTCGCCGGCCAGGATCTGGCTCGGGGCCAGCTCACCCGACCGGTCGCGCCGCTGTACTTCTGCCGCGCCTGGGTCAGGCCGGGTTGGCGGAATCAGATGTCGGCCGATGGTTCTGCTGGCGACGAGGGTCGAGGCCATCGCCGCGGCGAGCAGGGCGGTCAGGTAGGCGCCGAATCGCTTCCGCCGAGGCGGTCGAAGCCCGGCAGGAACGCGATGACGAGTAACGCAGCGAACAGGACACAGATGCCGGCTGTAATGGGTGCCGGTGCAGTTGGGGGTAGGTGCGGGCCGGGCTGTGCAGCGGCCCGCATATTCACACCGGACACTTACCTACCTTCCGCTTGGCCTCGCCTAACAAGATGCTGTTATGCTGATAACAGCTTGCATGGAAGGGGCATGTCGATGAAGTCACGATGGGTGCAGAACACTGTGCGGTATGCGCAGAGCCCGCAGGGCCGCCGCACGATAGAACAGGTCATCAACCGGGTGCGGGCGTTCACCCGGCGTTCTGGTCGAGGCGGGCAGCTGCTGGGGAAGTTGGATACGCCAGCTACCCGGCAACGCCTCGAGCAGCTGCTCCGCGGCCGCAGCCGGCGGTGGTGATGCCACCTAGGTTCGGCGCCGGCGCCGAACCTGGGTGGGAAGGCGACGAGGAGCCTGCCGACACTGAAAATCAGGCTTCTTCATGTTGGCTGCTGGTGACGGTGAGCCTGACCGCCGGGCAGGCGTCGCTGCGGGTGCACGTATGGCGCAAGTTGCGGTCGCTGGGTTCGGTCTACCTGCAATCCTCGGTGTGCTTGCTCCCGGACCGCCCGGACACGATGCGCGCGGTGCGTCGGCTGCTGGATCGCGTTCACGGCGACGGCGGATCTGGGCGGCTGCTGCGGATCAACTTGCCGGATGAGGACGAAGCCCAGGACATCCGGGAAGAGTTCAACTCGGCCCGCGATGGCGAGTACGCCGAGGTCCTGGAGCGGCTGCCGACATTGGCGCAGGAGATCACGATGGAACGCGGCCGCGGCCGGGCCACCTACGCCGAGGTAGAAGAATCCGAAGCGGATCTGGCGCGGTTTCACACCTGGCTGGGCAAGATCGCCCGGCGAGACTACTTCGCCGCCCCCGGCGGCGAGGCCGCCCGGGCGGCGGTGGCCGCCGTCGGCGAGCAGCTGGCCGCCTTCGAGGAGGAAGCCCTCAACGCCGAAGCCCCACCCGGCCGCCCCCTTCGTGCCGTACCCCACCAACGGACCCGCCGCACCGCCGACGGGTAGCGGCCGCGGTCTGCGCTGACCTGGAAGCGATACCGACGCATCCGTCCCCGGCAGCCCGGTCGCGGAGGCGTACCTCAACCGAGGGAGAGATGACCATGTGGTGGCAGATCCTGATCGGCATCGCCGGTGGGCTGCTGGTGCTCTGGCTGGGCCTGCTGATCCTGCTCTGGCGGGTGCAACGACACCAACCCAACAAGGCGGGCATGCGGGAGGCGTTGCGGCTGATCCCCGACGTGATCCGGCTCCTGCGCCGCTTGGCGAAAGACCCTGCGCTGCCGCGCGGCGTACGGATACGGCTGGTGCTGCTGCTGGGGTATCTGCTGATGCCTATCGACCTGGTTCCCGATTTCATCCCGGTGCTGGGCTACGCCGACGACGCGATCATTGTCGCTCTCGCGCTGCGCTCGGTGACCCGCCGCGCCGGTCCGCAGGCGCTGGATCGGCACTGGCCGGGTAGCCCGGATGGGCTGCGGGTGGTGAAACAACTGGCCGGACTGCCATCTACGCCGGCCGCCGGACCGCCCATCGAACCCGACCACCACTAACCCCAGGAGACTCGCGTGGGTACCGATCCGCTGGACGAAGAACTCAGCCATCGCCGCACTGCCAAAGGCCAGAGGCTGCTGCCGCCTGCAGCCGGCGTTGTTGTTGCCATCGCCGTGTACGCGGTGCTGCCCGGGTCGGTCCTGTTCGCGCCGCGCTTCGTCATCCCCGCCATCGAGGCAGCGCTGCTGATCGCCCTCCTGGCCACCAGCCGGACCCGGATGACCCGCGGGAGCCGGTGGTCGCGGGCGGCGTCGGTGTGCCTGGCGTGCCTGGTGATTCTCGCGAACCTGATCTCGCTGGGCTTGCTCGTCGCGACACTGGCCAGCCACAGCGCACCCCCCGGTGGCCTGCTCGTGGCCGCGATGCAGGTCTGGCTCACCAATGTCATCGGCTTCGGATTGCTGTTCTGGGAACTGGACCGCGGCGGCCCCGTCGCCCGCCGCAAAATGCGTCGCGACGAACTACCGCCGGCAGACTGGCGGTTCTCCCAGGACGAGAACGACGACGCGGTCATCGAGGTCGCGGTCAACTCGAGCGGCAAATCCGGCTGGATACCGACGTTTCTGGACTACCTGTATCTGTCCTTGACCAACTCCAGCGCCTTCAGCCCCACCGACACGATGCCCCTCACCCCCCGGGCGAAAATACTGATGGGGATCGAGGCGACTGCAGCCCTCGTGACATCGCTGCTGGTCATCGCACGCGCCGTCGGATCCCTCGGTCAGTGACAAGCGACGCAGATCAACCGGGGTGTGGCCGCCCACCAACGCACGCACGTCACGCTCACTTGCCCGACTAGTTAGGATTGCCTAGGCTATCTGCGACGGAGCAGGAAGGTGGCCAAATGGGTCCAGGTCAGATAACGGTCCTCGGCGCGATCGCCGGATTCACCATCCTCTTGGGACTGCCCCTGGGTCGGTTGCGCTCGGTCGCGCCGCGGACCCGACTGGCGCTCAACGGCGCAGCCATCGGCATCCTGGTCTTCCTTCTGTGGGACGTCCTCAGCGCCGGCATCGCACCCGTCGAAGCCGCCCTGGAAGCCGCCAACGACGATCACGCCGGCTGGGGCACCTTCATCGGTTACGCCGCACTACTCGTCGCCGGCCTCGCGCTCGGATTGATCGCGCTCGCCGGTTACGAACAGTGGATCTCCGGCCGCCGCCCCAGCCTCGGCCCCGGCGCGGTAGCCACCGCAGAACTGACCAGTCGAGGACGGCTGATCGTCACCAGCGGACAGCAGCTGGCCCTCCTGATCGCGATCGGCATCGGCGTCCACAACTTCGCCGAAGGCCTGGCCATCGGCCAATCAGCGGCCGGCGGCGCGACCGACCTCGCGCTGCTGCTGGTCATCGGCTTCGCCGCGCACAACGCCACCGAGGGGTTCGGCATCGTCGGACCCACCGCCGGCGAGCCCATCCGACCCAGCTGGAAGCTGCTGCTGATGCTCGGCATCATCGGCGGCGGACCCACCTTCCTCGGAACTCTCATCGGGCAGTCCTACGTCAGCGACACCCTGAACATCGCCTTCCTCGCCACCGCCGCAGGATCGATCCTGTATGTGATCTTGCAACTCGCCGTCGTCGCAGCCCGAGCCGCCAAACCCATCCTGCTCAGCACGGCATTGCTGGGCGGCTTCATTCTCGGGCTCGGCACCGATTTCCTCCTCGACGTCGCCGGCGGATAACGCCCTACCCGCCGCGGGGCTCGCTCACCCACTCGCCGGCGATTCGATCTTGCTGAAGACACCCGGTGGGGTCACGAGCCAAGGAGAGCCTTCCAACCGACCGGCCCGGCACTTCCGATGCTTGAATCAGCGTCCCAGGTTTCCTGGGATGATTCACAGGATCGTCCGTCACCGGTAGCGGGTGCCACTGCCGGACACGGGTCGACAGGTCTGAGTCGTTCACTGGCCGGCCCTGCTCGGAGGTGTGTTCAGCACCGCTGGTTGTCAGGAGTACAGGATTCGTTGCCAGGTCAGTACGGCAGGGTTGTGTTTGTCGATGGTTACTTTCAGCCATTCGTCGGCGTCGGTGGATCCTTCGATGGTGACCCGGTGCAGGTTGCTGACGGGCGTGGTCAGTTGGTAGAACGGCAGCCACTTGGATCCTGCCGCGAGTGGGGTGTCCTGGCGGAAGACGTGGCTGTCGCCGTTGAACAGGTATACCGGTCCTCGGAAGTTTCGGCTTTCCTGCGCGATGGCGGCGACTACGGGTGTGAAGGCGAAGTAGTCGGCGTAGGTGGGTGCCGGAACGGTGGCGTCGAACATGTCGGCTTGGGTGAGAAGTACCACTGCCCGGTTGTGGTCGCGGCGGGCTGCGGCGAAGGTGTCGCGGATCAGCTGGATGTCGGCGGCGGTGCGGCCCAGGACTTCGGCGCTTTGTTCCGGGGTGGGTGCGGTCAGGCCGAGGCCGGTCCAGGGAGCGAGGCTGTTGTTGCTGCCGACCAGGTGGACGGCGGCGAAGGCGACGTCGCCCCGCTGGTAGCTGACGTTTTCTGGGTAGCCGTGGGCGACTTGGGAAGTGACGCGGATCGGGTGCTGTCCCAGGGTGCGGCCGGGCCTGGGGAAGAAGTCTTGTCGGACGGCGGCGAGTCGTTCCAGCGGGTTGTAGGCGCCGTTGTTGGTGCGGTGACAGTCGGTCCATTCGTTGTCGCCCGGGGTGTAGACGAGAGGGTTGCGGAAGGTGTCGAACTCTGACCTGACCTTGCCGTAGTAGGCGTCGTCGCAGGTGGACGAGCCGTTCTTGATGTCGCCGAGGTGGTCGACGAGTTGCACCTGCCGGTCGGCGTTGATCTGCGCAATCCGTTCCGGGAACTCCCTGATCTGCGTGGCGCCGTAGGGGATGTCGCCGATGACCGCGAATGTGAACGCTGGATCGGGATGACCGCCCTTGGTGTGGTCACCGGAGGAGGGGGCGATGGGGCTGGCTGCAGCTACTCCGCCCAGGCTTGCGAGCAACAGCTCGGCGGCCAGCGCAACCATCACGATGCGGCCTGATTTCATGACACTCCTTAATCGAGAGGGTTGGTGCTGCGTCAGTTGTGGTTGGCGCAGCACGGAGTCGGTTTCGGTGTTTCGAAGGGGACCCAGGTGTCGCCGACCGCCGGCTGGACATGCAGGACCAGCCGGCCGGAGTTCCAGCGGGGGCGCAGAAAATCGCGGGTGACCAGCAGTGAACCGGGTGCCGGGTCGCCGCCACCGAGTACTTCGATGCGGTCTATCGCGGTGCTCAGCACATCAGCGACAGTGACTGTGCCGGTGAGTTTGTCGCTGCCGGGAAACCGCACCACCCGGCCGCTGCTGCGGTCATGGTGGGCGGCAGCGGCCTGCTCTGCGGAGCCCTGCAGGGCCGGCAGTCCGATCCCGGATCCGCCGGTCCAGATCGCTCCGGTGGTGGTTCCCGCGGTGTTGAGTAGGGATGAGAGCAGTTCGACCACACCGGCAGCGTCAGCGGTCGGCGACATCGAGAGGGACAGGGAGACGTGCGGAATTTCGTCCACCTGCGCCCGGTGGGTGGCCGCGGTGCCGACGTGAACCCCTTCCTGGCGCAGCGCATGGATCGCGCGGGCCAGGAAGTGCTCGGCCGCTGCTTCACCGGGCAGTCCACCGTCAATTCCCACGATCTGCTCGAACGGGGTCGGGCGTCGTGCGTCGACGGTGTCGATGGTGCCGGTCACGGCGGTATTGGTCATGACGGTGCTGGTCATTTGTTGTTGGGCAGCACCCACATGGGGTTGGTGTAGAACCACAGGTCATTCCATGGGTCGGCGTCGCCGACAACGTCCATCTTCGGGCCTGCGGGATCCACTGCGGCGCCCATCAAGCCGGGAGCCAACCGCTTTCCATCAGAACCGCGGAGCCGCACGTAGAAGCCGTCATCGAGGCGACCCAGCGGGTAGGTCAGCACGATGGTGCGGCTCTGGCCGCTGACGTCGTAGGACTTCACGACGCGGGTGTGCGGGGCGGCGAGGGTGTCCCGGTCGTCGACCTGGCCGGTGACCGCGCCGCGGATCACGTCGACCTGGGCCAGACTGGGCAGGAACTCCGACCAGTTCGGCAGCCGTGCCGGGGTGATCCGGATCTGCAGGGTGACCGGGGTGCCGCGGCGGGCGTGCAGCACCCCGCCGAGGGGTACTTCATCGTGGCCGGCGCGGAGCCGGACGTCCAGCGCGTCGACGAGTCCGCCGTGATCCACCCACACTCGGCCGGCTCGCAGGCCCTGCATGACGGCGGCGTAGGAGAAGCCGTCGGAGCCGACGTGGGTGCGGCTGTAGTAGCCGGGCCAGAAATCGCCGTTGGCCAGCTGCGGTGCGGTGATGTGTACGGGGTCGTTGTAGTAGCCGTTGGTGGTGAAATCGCTGCCGGGTCCGCGCTGGGAGGTGTCGGACCAGACCTGGTGGCTGTCGGAGTTCGCGCTGATCCACCACGGTTTGCCCTCGGCGAGCAGGCTGTCCCACAAGCCGCCGACGGTGGCGGTCATCCAGTCGAAACCGCCGAAGGTGCGGTAACTCTCCAGGGGGTAGCCGGGGAAGCTGGCCGCCGGATCGGGGCTGTTGTCGTAGAAGCCGCGGCCCGAGCCCGGGCCGTACGGCTTCGGGATGCCGGCGGCCTGGTGACCGGGTGCGCCTTCCATTCCGACGGCGATCTTCGGGGCGGCGTCGCGCCAGCCGCGGATCTCGTGCGGCGAGTCGATGCCCTTGCGGGCCGGGTGGTTGGCGAACATCAGGGCATCCGAGACCCGCCGCGAGGCCACGGAGTCGGACAGGAAATGCAGGCCGGCCACCGCCAAGGCCTCGTTGGCCGCGGTGTTCGCGGTCGCTGACTTGACTGCCCCGTCGTAGCCGTTCTCGAACGCCTTGAGGACGGACACCTCATTGCGGCCCGGGTGGACGAACACGGTGCCGTGCTCGGCGGCCGGAATGTTCCACTCCAAACCCTGGAACACCAGGGTGTCGGCCACGTCGCGGCGGGCCGCGACGATGTCCGGGTTGACCTTCTCCACGCCGATCTTGGCGTGCTGGATGGTGCCGTGGTCGGTGATCACCATCCAGTCCAGGCCGTAGGCATTGGCGTGGCGGACCTGGTCGATGACCCGGTACAGCCCGTCCGGGGAGAATTGGGTGTGGATGTGGTGATCCCCGGCCAGCCACTGGTAGCCGCCGCGAGGCACCTTCACCGGTTGACCGGCCGGGGTGGTCGCGGCGGCCGTTCCCGGACCGGCGATCACCGCGGCCGCCGCGCCGGCGCCCAGCACACCGGCCGCTCGGAAGAAACGCCTCCGCCCGAGATCGTTGGGTGCCAGGTCGCTGTCCTGAATGCTCAGGTCGACCGCGGGGCTGAGCACTGCTGGCTCGCCCCCATCGTGTCGATGGCCGTCGGTGTGGGAATGTTCGTGGACGTGACCGCCGTGACTGTGCTGCATGCCGACCTCACAAGTGTGGACGTTGGTGGCGAAAGTTGTTGCCCCAGCAGAGCATCAGCAGGTGAACCCGGGGTGGACGATGTGCGAACATCCAGCCTCCGCGCCCGGGCCATATCGACGCGCGGAGTTCATCCGCGCCAGGCAGCCTGGGGATGCCGCACCGCCCACGGTCGGCACATCCTGAAGCGCCCCAGGTTTCCTGCCGCATCCTTGTGAGTTGGAAGGATGAGCAGCATGCCGAAGAAGATCGATCCGGAGCTCCGTACTCGTGCGGTGCGGCTGGTCACTGAGCACCGCGGGCAGTACGCGTCGCTGACGGCCGCGTCAGCGGCTGTGGCGAAGCAGTTGGGCGTCGGGCAGGAGTCCGTCCGACGGTGGGTGGTGCAGACCGATGTCGATGCCGGTGGCCGGGACGGTGTCACGACCCAGGAGTTGGAAGAGATCCGGAAGCTCAAGGCCGAGAACAGGCAGCTGCGTGAGGACGTGGCGATCCTGAAAGCGGCGACAACTTTCTTCGCGGGGGAACTCGACCCCCGCACCCGTTGATCATGGGGTTCATCGATTCCTTGCGCAGCGAGGGTCAGGCGGTCGGGTCGATCTGCCGGGTACTGCGCGAGCAGGGCTGCCAGGTCGCCGCGCGAACCTACCGGGCTTGGCGGGACGGCCGGCCGGCGGCCAGGGTGATCAGCGATGCGTACGGCGTGGACGCGGTGCGGTCCGCGGCCTGGACCGTCGACAGCCAGGGTCGACGGCAGCTGACCCCGGAGGGGTTGTACGGGCGACGGAAAATGACTGCGCTGCTGCGCCGCACAGTCGATGATGATGTCAGTGCCGGGGCGGTGGATCGGGCGATGAAATTGTTGAGCCTCAACGGGGTTCGACGGGACAAGGGTGTCCGGACGACGATCCCGGCGAAGGATGGAAAGCATGCCTGTGACCTGCTGGACCGGGACTTCACCGCGCCGGCCCCGACCCGGGTGTGGGTCACCGACTTCACCTACGTGCGGACCTGGGCGGGATGGGTGTACGTGGCGTTCATCATGGACGTCTTCGCCCAACGGATCGTGGCCTGGCACGCCGCCACCTCGAAGGAGACCGAGCTGGTCATGATCCCGCTGCGGATGGCGTGTGGGAAAGCGGCCGGCAGGGCCACCCCGCAGTCCCCGGCACCCTGGTCCACCACTTCGACGCCGGGTCGCAGTACACGTCGGTGCTGCTGACCGATCACCTGGCGTTGGAGGGCACATCGCCGTCGATCGGATCTGTGGGCGACGCCTACGACAACGCGCTGATGGAGTCGATCAACGGCCTGTACAAGGCCGAGTGCGCACGGACCACCGTGTTCCACGCCGCCCGTACAAAAGCATCGCGGACGTCGAGTACGCCACCGCGTGCTGGGTCGACTGGTACAACAATCGGCGCTTGCATGGCACGCTGGGAAACGTCCCACCTGTCGAGTACGAGCAAGCCCACTACGCGGCCCTCAACAGAGAGCCGCAACCCGTATGAGAGCGGCACGGAACCTGGGGCGCTTCAACACGATGATCCGTCACCATCACCACCCCCACCGGACACCGCTACACCACCACACCACCGGAAGCACTCGGACTACCCGCGATCACCCTGCGGCAGTGACGGAGTTCGTCCGCCGCCGCCGTACCCGACCGATCGCCACTCCGGTCAGCGCCACGGCGCCGCCGATGATCGCCCAGATCGTGGGCACCTCGCCGAGCACCAGCAACGAAGCGAGCACCACGATCGCGGGCACAGCCAGGGTCGAGGAAGTGAGCACACCGGCGTCCGATCGCTGCAGGGCATAGGCCCACAGGCTGAAGGCGATCGCTGTCGGGAACACCCCCAGGTAGATGAGCGACAGGACCGGCGTCGTCCCGGCGGCGCTCCATTCCCGGATCAAGGAGGGGAGCCAACCGAGCAGGGCGAGCGCCCCGATCCCGCAGCCGACCCAGGTCGCAGTGAGGGCGTCGACGGTCTTCAGCGCGACCTTCTGGGTCAGCACCCCGGCCGCATACAGCACCGCGGTGACGAGCCCCAGCAGAATCCCGAAACCGTCGCTGTGGCCGCCGGATCCACCGAACGCGATCAACACGACGCCGATGAAGGCGATCCCGATCCCCACCAGGAGCTGCCGCGGAAAGCCCTCCCGCAGAAAGACTCCGGCCCCGACGGCGACCAGGATCGGAGCCACGTTGACGAGCATGGCGGCCGTCCCCGCGTCGAGATGCCGCTCCGCGGCGTTGAGCAACACGTTGTAGCCGGCGAACCACAGCAGCCCGTAGGCGGCCACCATCCCGAGGGCCCTGCCCTGCGGCAGGGGCCGGCGTGCGCGGACGGCGAAAACAGCAAGCACCAGACCACCGACCAACATTCGTCCCAGCGCCAGCGGACCCGGTGAGAACGACGTCCCGATCCCCCGGATCGCCACGAACGCTGACGCCCACATCAGCAGCACGGCGACGACGGCCGCAGCCGGCTTCCACTCTCTGGGCGCCGGCTCGGCATCGGTGATGCCGGCTGCAGTGGTCGTCGTGCCGTCGTTGGAGTGCGAGGCCGGGATCTCGGTCATGACGGGAATGCTCCCGCGCCGGTCTGTTCAGCACAAGCGAGCCTTTCTCAATGACTGTTCAGCACTGCTGAACAGTGGCTAGGCTGCAGTCATGCTCGACACCCACCGTCTGCGCGTCTTCCGAGCCGTGGTCGCCGCCGGCTCCGTCGGCGGGGCGGCAACGGCACTGGGATACACCCCCTCCGCGGTCAGCCAGCACCTCACCGCCCTGCAGAAGCAGACGGGGCTCACGCTGGTGGAACGCAGCGGACGCGGGATCGTGACCACCGCGATCGGTCGGCGCTTCGCCGAGGAATCCGATCGGGTGCTCCGCGAACTCACCGGTCTGCAATCGGTGGCCGATGATCTGCGGGCCGGCCGGGTCGGCCGGTTGACGTTGCGGTACATCGCCTCCGCCGGCACTGCCTGGGTGCCTCCCGTGGTCGCCACCCTTGCCCGGGAGTTCCCCGATCTGCGGCTGAGTCTGCGACTGGTCGAGCTCGCACAGGACCATCCGACGGAACCCGACCTGGAGGTCTTCGTCGAGGATCCCGCCCTGCCTGCCGCAGCCGAGAGCCGGACATCGCCGGCGATCGAACTCGTCGACGAGCCCTACCGGGTGGTGGTCCATCGCACGCACCCGTTCGCACTTCGGGACCGGGTGCCGCTCACCGAACTGCAGCACGAGGACTGGGTGGACAACGACGTGGTCAGGGGACCCTGCCGGACGATCGTGCTGAACGCTTGTGCCGCAGCAGGTTTCGCCCCCGACTTCCGACTCGAGGCACACGACTACCCCTCGGCGATCGCCTTCGTTGCTGCCGGGGTCGGCATCACGGTGCTTCCCGATCTGGGCTGCCGGTCGCTCCCGGCAGACGTGGTGGCGATCCCGCTGCAGGATCCATCGCCACGTCGTCGGGTGATGCTCTCCGTCCGACCCGCGGTCGTGGACCATCCCGCCGTCCGGCGAGCAAGGGAACTGCTGGTCCAGCAGGCACACCGGGACTGAGTGTGCGTCGCGCGACGCCTCAGATTGCGGTCGCCCGTGAGGAACTCGCGCCCGGAACCACCCGGCCGTCGAAACACGTACGGGTCCCGGTGTGGCACGCAGCGCCCGACTGGTCGACCAGCAGCAGCAGCGTGTCGCCGTCGCAGTCGTGCCTGAGTTCCACCACCCGTTGGGTGTTCCCGGAGGTCTCCCCCTTCACCCAGTACTCGCCGCGGGAGCGCGACCAGTAGGTGGCCCGACCGGTGGCCAGCGTCCGTTCCAGCGCTGTGCGATCCATCCAGGCCACCATCAGTACCTCGTGCGAGTCGTACTGCTGGACGACCACACAGATGAGCCCCGAATCGTTCCAGCGCAGGAGGTCCGGAATCATGACGTGCTCCTCGTTCGACGGTGCCACGATCAGCTCCCCACAGCCCCGGCGGTGGTACCACTCGCCCGCACCACGTGCCCGTCGGCCGCCAGCGCGGCTTTCACCTCGGCGATCCGGAAGGTACCGAAGTGGAAGACGGAGGCGGCCAGCACCGCGTCCGCTCCGGCTCTGACCGCCTCCGGGAAGTGGTCGAGGGTGCCGGCCCCGCCGGAGGCGACGATGGGGACGTCCACCACCGCGCGGACCGCCTGCAGCATCAGCACATCGAACCCGGCCTTCGTACCGTCAGCATCCATGCTGGTGAGCAGGATCTCCCCGGCACCCATCTGCGCTCCCCGTCGAGCCCAGTCCACCGCATCGATGCCGGTCCCCCGACGGCCACCGTGGGTGGTCACCTCGAAGCCGGACGGGCAGCCCTCCTCGCTCGTCCGCCGGGCGTCGACGGCGAGCACCACGCACTGCGAACCGAACCTGTCGGCGGCTTCACGGAGGAAGTCCGGCCTGGCGACGGCCGCAGAGTTCACCGAGACCTTGTCCGCCCCGGCCCGCAACAACGCATTGATGTCGTGGGTGCTGCGGACCCCGCCGCCGACAGTCAGGGGGATGAACACCTGCTCGGCCGTCCGGGTGATCATCTCGTACGCGCTGGCGCGATTGTCACTGGTCGCGGTGATGTCGAGGAAGCAGAGCTCGTCCGCGCCCTCGGCGTCGTACACCCGAGCCATCTCCACCGGGTCGCCGGCATCCTTGAGGTCCAGGAACTGCACCCCCTTGACCACCCGCCCGTCCGCCACGTCCAGACAGGGAATCACCCGCACCGCAACGCTCATGGCCCCCAGCCTACGGTCCGGTTCCCGCCGACACCGATCTCTTGCGGCTCCCGGCGACGGCGTACCCTCGGTCCCGGCGCGCAGGAACGCCGGACGTCCGCTCGAAGAGGCCTCCCCCGGGAGCTCGCAGCCTCCCTGTCACTCCCCCGAACTTCAGGACCGACCCTCCTTTCGGCCCACCCCGCGGACACGGGCTGACGAAAGGAGGCCGTCATGGCCAGTTCTCTCCCCGATTCCCCCTCTCTCGAGAAGCTTCGCGGGCTTTCCCGCGCACTGCAAGGTGCCTGGCGGCGAGACGACCCGGACGCCCTGCAGCGCCTCGCGCGACTGCATCCCCGTCCCGATATCGCTGTGGCGCAGAACTTTCCGCTCGCCGCCGCCCAGCTGGTCGTCGCCCGGAGCTACGGGTTCACCGGCTGGCCGGCGCTGCGCGGCTACCTGGACCAGGTGGTCGTCCTCGGCCGCACCGCGCCCGACGACGACCGTCCGACGGACGACATTGCGCGGTTCTGCGCGCTCGCCTGCCTGCGCTACGACCGGCTCGACGCCCCGCCCCGGTGGGCGGCCGCGCGGGACCTGCTGCGCACCACACCCGATCTGCCCGAGCGGTCGATCCACGCCGCTGCCGCGGCCGGGGACGTACCCGCCGTGCGAGGGGCCCTGGCCTCCGGAGTCCCGGTTGACCAGCTCGGCGGTTCGATGCGCTGGACCCCGCTGATGTCGCTGACCTACGCGCGCATCGATGTCGGAAACGCCCAGGCCACCGCGACCGTGCTGCTCGACGCAGGCGCTGATGTCGACGCGGGGATCCTCTGGGGCGGTCTCGCGACCCCGTTCACCGTCCTGACCGGTGTCTTCGGTGAGGGCGAGATGGGCGCCGGGCGGCAACCCGCGCACCCGCAGTGGCGGGAGCTGGCGGCGGTGCTGCTGAGCCGTGGCGCGGAACCGAACGATGCCCAGACGCTGTACAACCGGATGTTCCGGCGGGGCACCGAACACCTCGAGCTGCTGTTCGCACACGGACTCGGGACCGGCGACGGTGGGCCCTGGCGTCGCAGGCTCGGTGCGGCCACCGAGTCGATCGCCGAAATGATGCACCGCCAGGTCGATTGGGCGCTGGACCACCGGATGACGGATCGGCTGGACCTGTTGGCGCAGCACGGATTCGGGCCAGGGTCCGCCGGGATCGACGCCGACATCGTCCAGCGCGGGGCCGTCGTGCAAGACGGCGCCACCGCACTTCACGAGGCTGCCTGGGACGGTGACCTCGAGCGGATCGTCGAGCTGCTCGAGTCCGGCGCCGACCCGAGTGTCCAAGATGCGGAACATCACACCACCGCACGCGAATGGGCGGAGTTCGCCTTCCAGGACGCGGCTGCCTCCCTGCTGCGCGAGTGGGAGGAGAATCCGCCGCCACGGGAGCGGTGAGCCATCGGGTGTCGGAGCCTGGTGCGGCTGTTGCTGAGTCCGGCCCGTCGTGGTCGTGGTCGACAATGGGCAGACGTCGTGGCCGGGAGGTCTTCCCTTCCGGAGCGCGTACCCGACCCCCAGGAGAGCCGTGAGCACGCCATCGCCCGACACCGCCCCGCCGGCCGAGCTGGTGCTCCGGTTCGCCTGCGCCGACCGGGCCGGCATCGTGCACGCCGTCACCGGCTTCCTGCTCGCGCAGGGCTGCACCGTCACCCAGAGCCAGCAGTACGGCGATCCGGACAGCGGACGGTTCTTCATGCGGGTGCAGTTCCGCGCAGACCCGCGGCAGCCATCGGGCACCGTGACCCAGGAGTCGGTCACCCGGCAGTTCACCTCGGTCGCCGAGCAGTTCGGTATGACCTGGCATCTCTCCGACCAGAGCCGCCGCCAGCGAATCCTGCTGATGGCCGGCACCGAGGGCCACTGTCTCAACGACCTGCTGTTCCGCTGGGACAGCGGCGCACTGCCGGTCGACATCCTGGGCGTGGTCTCCAACCACACCGCGCTGGCGCGGATGGTCGACAGCTATCGGCTGCCCTTCCACCATCTGCCGGTGATGCCGGCCGGCAAGCGCGAGGCCGAACGGCAGCTGCTGGCCCTCGTCGAGCAGCACCGGATCGATCTGGTCGTCCTGGCCCGCTACATGCAGATTCTGTCGCCCGGCCTGTGCGCCGCGCTGAGCGGACGGGCGATCAACATCCATCATTCGATCCTGCCGAGTTTCAAGGGCGCCAAGCCTTATCACCAGGCGCACCGACGGGGCGTCAAGATCATCGGCGCGACGGCCCACTACGTCACCACCGACCTGGACGAAGGACCGATCATCGAGCAGGACATCGCCCGCATCGACCATGCGCTCACCCCTGCGCAGGTGGTCGCGCTCGGCCGGGATGTCGAGGCCCATGTACTCGCGCGCGCCGTCCGTTGGCACACCGAGGAGCGGGTGCTGCTCAACGGCACCACCACCGTCGTCTTCCGCTGACGCGCGGCTCAGCGAGCCCCGTCCCACCACTGCAGCAGCCGGGTCCCGAACAACGTCAGCCACGGTGACGGCTCGCCCACCGGGACGTCGATGTCGAGCCAGACCCGACCAGGCAGCCGGAACTGCTGCAGCCACCTTCCCGCGACGTCGCGCTGCGATCGGATCACCTCGATCGCTCTCGTCATCCGCGCGTCGGGAGTCGTCCCGTCGTACAGGGCGGCAGCGCGGAAATGGTCAGCAGCGTTCAGCACGCTGTAGCGGTGACGCCACGGGTATCCGAACTCGGAGACGAACCCGCCCACCGGCTCCCCCGTCGACTCCCGGTGCAGCAGGCTGCGGTGCAACAGGTACTCCGCACCGCGATGCCGGGACGCACGCAACTCCGGCGCCCCACCGACAGCGATCTCGTACCACAGCATCCCTTTCAGGGCGTTCAGGGTGGAGTGGAACGAAGACCGGGTCGAGCCCTCCAACCACTCGCAGTTCCACCCACCGTCCGGCAACTGGTGGGCCGGGAACCATCCGGCGAGCTCAGCCACGTCGGCACCGAGCCAGACACCGTTCGCCAGCGTCTTGGCGTTGATGCAGACATCCACCTCGCCGCCCCAGTAGGGCAGATCGTCGTACTCCCACCGGGCGCTGCGCGCCAACAGCTGTGCCGTCCCCGTCAACGGCGCGGCGTCCATCCCGAACTCCCGGAGGGTGGTGAGCGTCCAGGTCGTCGCCGTCCACGGCTGACCGGACCGCGCTTCGGGCCCGTCGAATTCGAACCCGGCCGGGAAGTACGCCCCGCCGGCCCAGCGGCCGTCCGGATCCTGGTGCGCGAGCAGCGCGGCACCCATACCGTCCGTGGGAATGCGGGCCCGGGTGCGCTCGTACTCCTCTGCGGGCGCACCCATCAGGTCCCGCTCGACCTGCCACCGCAGCGCAGGGTCGGTGTCGATCATCCAGTCGAGCAGCGCAGCATCGATGGCCATGCCGAGACCGTAACTCCGGCCGGCGGCGATCCGCAGCGGTTCAGTGCACCTCGGCCACGGCGGCCAGCGCCTCCGGCAGGGTGAAGTTGCCGGCGTACAGCGCCTTGCCGACGATGGAGCCCTCGACACCGATACCGGCGAGCGCCGCGAGCGCCCGCAGGTCGTCCAACGACGACACGCCACCGGAAGCGACCACCGGGGCATCGGTCACCGCGCAGACCTGGTGCAGCAGTTCGATGTTCGGGCCGCGCAGGGTCCCGTCCTTGGTCACGTCCGTGACGACGTACCGCGAGCACCCCTGCGCGTCGAGTCGGGCCAGCACCTCCCAGAGGTCGCCCCCGTCCTGCGTCCACCCGCGGGCGGCCAGGGTGCTGCCGCGGACGTCCAGTCCGACCGCAACCCGATCGCCGTACCGGGCGATCGCCGAGGCGCACCACTCCGGGTCCTCGAGCGCCGCGGTCCCGATGTTCACCCGCCGACAGCCGGTGGCCAGCGCCGCCTCGAGGGACTCGTCATCCCGGATGCCGCCGGACAGTTCCACCATCACGTCCAGCGTGCCCACCACCTCCGCGAGCAGCGCGGCGTTGTTCCCCCGGCCGAAGGCTGCGTCGAGGTCGACCAGATGAACCCATTCGGCACCGTCGTGCTGCCAGGCGAGCGCGGCGTCCAGCGGGGCACCGTAGGTGGTCTCGGTCCCCGCCCTGCCCTGCACGAGGCGGACAGCCTGCCCGTCGGCGACATCGACGGCCGGGAGCAGCTCGAAGGTCGGCGGTACAGCGGTCGGATCGGGAGTGGTCTGCTGTTCGCTGGTCACGGTCGCCAAGCCTAGCCAGCGGATGCTGCACTGCCGGCCCCACCTCGGGCCGACCGCAGCGCGACTCGGCGGTCAGCACGCCCGATGGGTGATCCGCCCACCCACGCAGGTCAGCAACACCCGCATCGAGGCAAGTTCCGCCGGATCGATGGCCAGCGGGTCCCGCGTCACCAGCACCACATCGCCGGCGTCGCCCACCTCGGGCCGCAGTCGACCACCGGTGGACGCGGCCAAGGCCTGGGCCGCGGTGAGCGCCTGTTCACCGTGCCAGGCCGGTCGGCCGGCATCAGTGCGGGTCACGGCGGCACTGATCGCCCGCCACGGGTCGAGCGCGGACACCGGAGCGTCGGAGCCCAGCTCGAGCACCGCACCGGCATCCAGCAGTGCGCGATAGGCGAAGGCGTCCGAGGTCCGACCGGCCCACTGCACGTCCGCGACGTCCCGATCCTCGACGGCGTGCGCCGGTTGGACGCCGGCAGTGACCCCCAGCGCAGCGAACCGACCCCGGTCGGCGGGTTCGACGAGTTGGGCGTGTTCGATCCGTCCACCGACACCCGCCTGCTGGAAACAGTCGAGGGCCAACGTGTTGGCCCGGTCCCCGATCGCGTGCACGGCGAACGAGATGCCCTGTGCCGCAGCGATCCGGATGGTGGCCGTCAGCTCGGCCACGTCCTGGGTGAGCATGCCGTGATCGGTGGTGCCCGGGTAGGCGTCGTGACACAGTGCCGTCCGGGAGTTGAGCGATCCGTCGATGAGCACCTTGCACGGGCCGACCGTCACCAGTCCGTCGGTACCCGGGAGCGGGTCACCGGTGCGCTGCCCGGCGGCGAGCGCGTCCTCCAGCAGCGGCCGGAAGATGGCCGCGTCCACCCGGACCGGGAGGCCATCGGGCGCCAGCGCGGCCCGACGCGTCCACTCGAGATGCGTGTCGACGAACTCGTAGTCCCGGATCCGGGTGACGCCGCGTGTGGCCGCCGCGTGCAGGGCTTCCAGTGCCCACCCGTCGAGCGTCCGCTGTGAGGGCTGCGGCAGGGCTGCCACCGCCCGGAAGCAGTCGTCCTCCTTGAGCAGGCCGGTCGGATGGCCGGCGAACCCCACCAGCTCCAGCGCCGACGGCGAGAGCCAGATCGAGTGCAGATCCTGCGAGATCGCCGCGACCGGAACCCCCGGCAGCGCCGCGTCCCAGTGCGCGGCGGCGGGGATCTCGCTCCACAACGCATCCCGGAATCCGAAGCCGCTCAGCAGCTCTGCCCGCTCTTCCGCGGAACGAGCGGCCTGTGCTGCCGTCATCACAGCCACGACGTCAGCGGCTGACGTCGTCGCACTGAGGTCCACCCGCCGGCGGGCGATCGCCCACTGCGTGAAATGGACGTGACCGTCCTGCAACCCCGGCAACAGCACGCCACCGTCGCCCTCGACGACCACGATGTCGCCGCCGGCAGTGGTGCCGCCGGCGGCCACACCAGCCACCTCGCCGGGGTCGATCGCCACGATGACGCCCCCCTCGATCCGGACGTCGTGGGTCTCGGGTGAACCGGCGAATCGCACCCTTCGGATCAGCATGTGCACCACCGTAGGACCTGGCCGTGATCAGCCCGAACGCGGCCCGCGTACCGCCCGACACCAGTAGGCGACCTGGCCCCTCCCGACTCTCGCCAACACGAGCGTGGCCACCTCGGACGTGCTGCCGCTCAGGGCCTTGCGGAACCGACGGCGGAACTGATCGGGATCGATGCCGGTACCGCGCTGCTTGATCTCCAGCGTCCCGACGCCGGTGGCGCGGATCCACCCGGCAATCGTCTTCTCGTTCACCGCGCCGGTCTCCAGCACCTCGAAGGCCCGCACACCGTCCGGGACGACGCCCCCGGTGACGTAGGCCAGATGACCGTCCAGCAGTCGCAGTCCGTGCCGGGATGCCCAGTGCCGCACCAGGTGTGCGCGCACCACAGCGGCATCCGGGTCGATCAGGTATCGACCGACCGCGCCCGCGACGGTGTGCTCGCCGCCGTCGCCGTCGGCATCGGTGATCTGCCAGTGGGCACCGTCCGAGCCGAGCACGGTGGCACGTCGGCGGATGCCGTCGACTGCGAACCGCTGCGGCCAGAGCACCGACTCCCGAGCGCCGCCGTCGAGCGAGACGATCTCCACCTCGCCGGGACGAGCCAGGCCGTCGTAGTCGATCCCCGGCGGCAACCGCAGCACGACGCGTTCCTCGTGGTGGACGTCGTCGAGTTCGGCCACCGACGGGATGGTGTCGAGGCCGGTGATGCGACGCGACGACCCGGCCGCCCGGCGAGCCGGGTCGGCGTACAGCACGCAGCCGCGGGACACCCTGCTCCTGGCATCGGCACGCACCACCTGCAGACCGGTGTTGTGTTCGGCCATCCGCAACCGGACGGCGTCCAGATCCGAGCCCAGGACGGTCGTGTCCGGCGCGAGCTGGTGCAGCGCAGCCAGATCGGTGCCGATCGAACAGGTCAGGTCGTGGACTCCCAGTCCGGCGCCGAGCAGCCGCCGCGCCCGGTGCAGCGCCACCGGCCACGGGCTGGCCTGTTGCAGCGCCTCGTCCGTGAACAACCAGTCGGCGGCTCGCTCGGGCAGCTTGGTCAGGGCACGTCGACGCAATCGGATGGTCTCGACGACGGCGGCAGCGTGCGTCCCGGCGACCGCGCGCACCCTGGGAAGATCCGCCAGCAGCGTTCCGTCGGCCAGCGCGAGTGTCTCGGCCACCCCGAGGGAGTGCGACCCGTTCCGGGACAGCAGGAAATCCAGATCGGGGCCGGAGAACCCGTATGCCACAACAGGTGTCAGCTTCGGGCGTGGGCGAAGAACCGGCCGTCCCTGGACTGCAGCTCCAGATCCGTCCCGAAGGTGTCGGCGAGGTTCTGCTCGGTGAGTGTCGCTGCCATCGGTCCGGCTGCGACCACCGCTCCGTCCCGCAGCAGCAGGACATGGGTGAAGCCGACGGGAATCTCCTCGACGTGGTGCGTCACCAGCACCGTGGCGGGCGATGCCGGATCGTCGGCGAGCAGCGACAGGCGCTTCAGCAGGTCCTCCCGGCCACCGAGGTCGAGACCCGCAGCCGGCTCGTCCAACAGCAGCAGTTCGGGATCGGTCATCAGGGCCCGCGCGGCCAGCACCCGCTTGCGTTCGCCCTCCGAGAGCGTGCCGTAGGAGCGGTCGGCGAGGCCGGTGACACCCATCGCCGCCAGCAGTTCACCCGCCCGTCCGAAGTCGAGCTCGTCGTAGCGTTCCCGCCAGCGCCCCAGGACGCCGTAACCGGCCGAGACGACCACGTCGATGACCTTCTCCGCAGCGGGCACCCGCGCAGCGAGTGCTGCGGACGACAGCCCGATGAACGGCCGGATCTCGCTGACAGCGACCGCGCCGAGGCGCTGACCGAGCACGTGGGCCCGGCCGGAAGTGGGGTGCAGTTGCGCCGCAGCGATCTGCACGAGCGTTGTCTTGCCTGCTCCGTTGGGGCCGAGGACGACCCAGCGTTCGTCGGCGCGCACATCCCACCGCACGGCGTCGAGCAGGACGGCCGGTCCCCTACGGACCGTCACATCGAACAGATGGACGACCGAATCGGGAGCGGGCACGATCGACAGCGCTGGGGATTCGGTCACGCCCCCATTGTTCCGCATTGCGTTGTGGCGCTCCGATCGCCCCGCCGGGCGGCGGAGTTCGGTGGAAGTTCGGTGGGAGTTCGATCGGCGGGCAGCGGAGAGGGACGTCGGCACCGCCCTGGTGCCGACAGGCAGCAGCGATCGTGAAGAATCGGCCGGATGCGCCCAGAACTCGGATCCGGTCCCGAGCGCCCCGCGCGTCCGTACGGCTACGCGCCGCAGTCGAACTCGCTGTTCCCGGGCCGGCCGGATCCACTGGGTGCAACGGTCACCCCCACCGGTACGAACTTCTCGGTGGTGGCCGACGGGCTCACCTCGGCGGAGGGCTCCGGCATCCAGTTGTGTCTCATCGACGCGGACGGCGGCGAGCGGCGCTGGGACATCCGCGATGTGACCCGCGGTCGGTGGCACGCCTTCGTGCCAGGGGTGCGGGCCGGTCAGCGGTACGGCTACCGGGTGGCGGCCCACGACGCGTCCAAGCTGCTGCTGGACCCCTATGCCCGCCGGGTCCACAGCACCGAGTACGACCTGATCGCGGCGAACACCCGCGGCGCGGACACGGCGGGCGCGGCGCCGCTGGGAATCGTCACCGAGCCGATCCGGTCGCACAGCGAGCCGCCGAGGGTGCCGTGGGAGCACACGGTGATCTACGAGGCGCACGTCCGCGGTCTGACCGCACTGCACCCCGAGATCCCCGCCGAACTCCGGGGCACCTTCGCCGGCGTCGCCCACCCTGCGGTGATCGCCCACCTGCGCGGGCTGGGGGTGACGACGCTCGAACTGTTGCCGGTGCACGCCATCGCGTCCGAGCCCGGCCTGGTCGCGACCGGTCGCCGCAACTACTGGGGGTACTCGACGCTGTCGTTCTTCGCGCCCCATCCGGGATATGCCAGCGCCCCCGGCCGCGAGCTCGCCGAGTTCGTCCAGATGGTCGACTCGCTGCACGACGCGGGGATCGAGGTGGTCCTGGACGTGGTCTACAACCACACCTGCGAGGGCGGTCCGGAGGCGCCGATCTGGTTGTCCTTCAGGGGTCTGGCTCCGCAGACGTACTACCTGCCCGACGGATCCGACCTGACCGGCTGCGGCAACACGCTGCAGGTCGGCTCGCTGGCGTCGGTGCGGATGGTCACCGACTCGCTGCGCTACTGGGCGCAGGAGCTGGGCGTCGACGGCTTCCGCTTCGACCTGGCGCCGGTACTCGGACGCCCGGACGGCGGCGGCTTCGACGCCCGCGGCGCCCTGCTCACCGCCATCGCCACCGATCCGGTGCTCTCGCAGTGCAAGCTCATCGCCGAGCCGTGGGATGCCACCGGCGACGGGTATGCCGCCGGTCGGTTCGGCCTCGACTGGGCGGAGTGGAACGATGCGTTCCGGGACGACGTCCGCGACTTCTGGCGCGGGCACGGTCGGGTGACGGATCTGGCCTTCCGGTTGACCGGCTCCCAGGACAGATTCGGTGACGGGCGTCGGCCGTCCGCCTCGGTCAACTTCGTCACCGCGCACGACGGCTTCACCCTCCGGGACCTGGTGTCCTACAGCGGGAAGCACAACCAGGCGAACGGCGAACAGAACCGCGACGGTACCGACAACAACCGCTCGGACAACCACGGCACCGAAGGCCCGACCGACGATGCGGTGATCAGCGAGTTGCGGCGGCGGCAGGCGCGCAACCTTGCCGCCACCCTGCTGCTGTCGACCGGGACGCCGATGGTCAGCATGGGCGACGAGCTGTGGCGCACCCAGGGCGGCAACAACAATGCCTACTGTCAGGACAATCCGACGAGCTGGCTGGCCTGGCCGGGTGCGGACCTGTCCGGCTCCGACGGCAGTGCGCCGGATGTGGCCGAACACGGTGCAGCGCAGGAGATGCTGGCGTTCTTCCGGCGGGTGCTCGACGTCCGGCTGCGCGCCTCGGCGCTGCACCAGGGTGAGTTCTTCGTCGGCGAGAGCCAGCCGGGCCATGACGGTCATCCGGATCTGGTGTGGTTCGCCGAGCAGGGCCGACCGATGACCGAGGACGACTGGAACTCCCCGGACCGCCGGACACTGACCATGTGGGTCAACGGCAGCGCGGTCACCGGCCACGGCCCGCACGGCGAGCTGACCGCAGACGATTCCTGGCTGCTCGTGCTGCACGCCGGTGCGGACGAGACCGAGCTGACGTTGCCGGCCGGTGGCTACGCAACGGTCTACCACCCGACCCTCGACACCTCTACCGGCACAGGCCGGCCTGAGGACCTCCGCCCGCTCTCGGCCGGCGTCGACATCACGGTGCCCGGTCGGACGGTCCTGCTGCTGCGCGCCGAACGGCCCTGACCGCTCCCGCGTGAACGCCTTTGCGGAGGTGACGGCCTGTCGGGAACCGGCGGGGCCGACACCCCGAGGCCCGATACCCTGAAATACGTGCGCATGCTCACCGAACCGACCACCGATCTCACCTACAACGACGTCTTCCTCGTTCCGAGCCGGAGCGACGTCGTCTCCCGGCACGACGTCGACCTGACCAGCACGGACGGGATCGGCACACCGCTGCCGCTGGTGGTGGCCAACATGACGGCCATCGCCGGCCGCCGGATGGCCGAGACCGTCGCCCGGCGGGGTGGCATCGTCGTGCTGCCGCAGGACATCCCGGCAGACGTCATCGGCTCCTCCGTCTCCCGGGTCAAGAGCTCCTCCGTTCGCTTCGACACCCCGGTCCGGGTCGACGCCCACACCACCGTCGGCGAGACCCTGTCGCTCATCCCCAAACGTGCGCACGGCATCGCCGTGGTGGTGAAGGACGGCGCTCCGCTGGGCATCATCAGGCCGCAGGATGCCGAGGACGTCGATCGGTTCGCCCAGGCCCACCAGGTGATGAGCACCGATTTCGTCGCAGTCGCGCCCGATCTCGAGCCGCGGGAGATCTTCGACCGGCTGGCGGACTCACACACCGAGGTGGCCCTCGCCGTCGACGCGGCCGGACAGTTGATCGGCGTCATCACCCGCACCGGCGCACTGCGGGCCGGTATCTACTCCCCCGCCGTCGACGCGGCCGGTCGGCTGATGGTCGCCGCGGCCGTCGGGATCAACGGTGATGTGGCCGGGCGGGCCGAGCGGCTGCTCGATGCCGAGGTGGACGTGCTGGTGGTGGACACCGCGCACGGTCACCAGCAGAAGATGATCGAGGCCCTCACCGCGGTCGCCGCCGTCCGCGACCGGATCGCTGCCTCCGGTCGCCGGGTGCCGCTGGTCGCCGGCAACGTGGTGACCGCCCAGGGCACTCGCGACCTGATCGCCGCCGGCGCCGACATCGTCAAGGTCGGGGTCGGTCCGGGAGCGATGTGCACCACGCGCATGCAGACCGGGGTCGGCCGCCCGCAGTTCAGCGCCGTCGTGGAATGTGCTGCAGCAGCACAGGACCAGGGAAAGTCGATCTGGGCGGACGGTGGGGTGCGGCATCCCAGGGACGTCGCCCTGGCGCTCGCCGGCGGGGCCGGATCGGTGATGATCGGCTCCTGGTTCGCCGGGACGTACGAGAGCACCGGGAATCTGCTCACCGACTCTGAGGGGCGGCTCTACAAGGAGTCGTTCGGGATGGCCTCCTCGCGGGCCGTCCGCAACCGGACGGCCGATGCGGCCGGCTACGACCGCGCGATGGCCGGCCTGTTCGAGGAGGGCATCTCCTCGTCCCGGATGTACCTGGACCCCCGTCGCCCCGGCGTCGAGGACCTGCTCGACTTCATCACCTCAGGCGTGCGATCCAGCTGCACCTACGCGGGCGCCCGCACCCTCGCGCAGTTCGCCGAACTCGCGGTCTGTGGCATCCAGTCGTCATCTGGCTACGACGAGGGAAAGCCTCTGCACACCAGCTGGTAACGCTGAACTGACGGGTTCTCGACGAGCGTGTAGAGATGCCGTTGTGACTAAAGGGTCTCGTCTCCTCCGTCGCTCGACCACCGAAACTCTCTCTGCGAGGGACGACGGCCTGAGATCCCGATCCTGGATCCTGGTAGTGCGGGGCCGCGGATGAGGGCGACGCGCAGCCCTCTGCAGCGATGGATGGGCCGGCGAGCGCAGCGAGCCGGCACATCCGAGTGAAGCCTGCGGAGCGGCGCCCTCATCCGCGATACCGCGTCATGGGCCTCCCCCTCGACCTCAGGCGGTGGTGACGAGCCCCATCTCGGCGACCGAGGCGAGCCCGGCGTGCTGGGGGACGATGCGGACGGTGTAGCCGACCGGACCCGAGCGGTCCAGGTGGACGTCGGCCTGGAAGCGGTGGCCGTCCCCGTTGCCGATGAACTCCATGTCGACGAGCTCCGTCTCCGACAGCACCTCCTGCGAGTCGACGCGCCCGACGACTGCCTGCACGAGCACGTCCTCCGGCTGCAGACCACCGAGATCGAGGTAGGCGCGCACCGTCATGACGTTGCCGAGCGAGGGCTCCTGGTCGATCCCGGACGCATCGACGTTGACCACCCGGACCTGCGGCCAGGCAGCGCGGACCGAGTCCTTCCAGTGCGCAAAAGCCTTGGCCTGCGGGAGATCCGAGTTCAACGCCCGCGCTGCGGCACTCGCCGGACCGTAGTAGCCGTTGACGTAGTCGCGGACCATCCTGGTGGCCTGGACCCGCGGCCCGAGGTAGGACAGGGTGTGCCGGATCATCTCGACCCAGCCGTCCGGACGCGCCTCGGGGCCGCGTTCGTAGAACAGCGGCGCGACCTTCTGCTCCAGCAACTCGTACAGCGCCGTCGCCTCCAGATCGTCGCGGCGGGTGTCGTCCTCGACGTTCGCACTCGGGATGGTCCAGCCGTCGCGGCCGTCGTAGAGCTCGTCCCACCAGCCGTCGGAGATCGACAGGTTGAGCGCCCCGTTGAGCGCAGCCTTCATACCGGACGTGCCGGAGGCCTCCTGCGGACGGATCGGGTTGTTGAGCCACACATCTGAACCGGAACAGAGGATCGACGCCATGCCCATGTCGTAGTCGGCGAGGAAAACGATGCGGTGCCGGATCTCCGGGTCGTCGGTGAACTTGACCATCTCCTGCATGAAACGCTTGCCGTACTCGTCGGCCGGATGTGCTTTTCCGGCAATCACCATCTGCACCGGGCGCTGCGGATCGAGCAGGATCTTCTTGAGCCGCGCCGGATCGCGCAACATCAGCGTCAGCCGCTTGTAGGTCGAGACCCGCCGCGCGAAGCCGATGGTGAGCACGCCCGGATCCAGGATCTTGTCGGTCCAGCCGAGTTCGGCCTCGCTGGCTCCGCGCAGCAACCACGCCTGCTTGGCGGTCTTGCGGGCGAGCTCGACCAGTCGGCCGCGCAGGGTGTTCCGCAGGTCCCAGAGCCGGTCGTTGGACACCCGGTCGCCACCGGGCCATTCGTCTGCGGACGCGAGGTCCTGCCATTCCGACATGTCGCCGGCGACGTCGTACATCTCGCGGGCCGCCCAGGTCGGCAGGTGGACGCCGTTGGTGACGCTGCCGATCGGTACTTCTTCCGCGGCGAAACCCGGGTACAGCGGGGCGAACATCTGCCGGCTCACGACGCCGTGCAGCTTGGCGACTCCGTTGGCCCGCTGCGCCAGTCGCAGACCCATGTGCGCCATGTTGAAGCGGGTCGGGTCGTCCTCGGCGCCGAGCGCGATCACCGCGTCGACATCCAGTCCGGGGAGCAGGTGACTGTCGCCGGTTGAGTCCGCGTCGAGGTAGTGCTGCACCAGGTCGACCGGGAACCGGTCGATGCCGGCGGGCACCGGGGTGTGGGTGGTGAACACGGTGCCCGAGCGCACCACGGTGAGGGCCTCGGAGAAGGTCAGCCCCTCGGCGTCCTGCAGGGTCCGGATGCGCTCGAGGCCCAGGAACCCGGCATGGCCCTCGTTCATGTGGAAGACCTCGGGCGCCGGGCGGCCGGTCAGTTCGGTGAACAGTCGGACGGCGCGGACACCACCGACGCCGAGCAGCAACTCCTGCTTGATGCGGTGGTTCTGGTCGCCGCCGTAGAGGCGGTCGGTCGTCATCCGCAGCTCGTCGTCGTTGGCCTCGATGTCGGTGTCCAGCAGCAGCAGCGGCACCCGGCCGACGTCGGCCTTCCAGATCCGCGCGGTCAGCGTGTGACCACCCGGCATCGGCAGCGACACGGTGACCTCGTCACCCGCGGAGGTGCGGACCAGATCCAGCGGCAGACCCTGCGGGTCGTGGGCCGGGTAGTGCTCGGTCTGCCAGCCGTCGCCCGACAGCGACTGCCAGAAGTAGCCGTGCCGGTACAGCAGCCCGACACCGATCAGCGGCAGCCCGAGGTCGGAGGCCGACTTGAGGTGGTCGCCGGCCAGGATGCCGAGGCCGCCGGAGTAGTTCGGCAGCACCTCGGTGATGCCGAACTCCATGGAGTAGTAGGCGATACCTGCCGGCAACTCGGGGCGCGAGGCCTGCTGGTCCTGGTACCAGCGCGGTGAGGACAGATAGTTCTGCAGGTCTTCGTCGAGTCCGTGCATCCGTCGCACGAAGTCCTCGTCGCCGGCGAGCTGGTGGAGCCGGTCCTTGGAGACCGCGCCCAGCAGTTTGAGCGGATCGCCCTCGAAGCGCGCCCACAGCGCGCGGTCTATGTCGGCGAACAGGTCCTGGGTGGGACTGTGCCACGACCACCTGAGGTTGCGGATCAGACCACCGAGAGGAGCGAGCTGCTCGGGGAGCTGGGGTCGGACGATGAATCGGCGCAGAGCTTTCACCCGGAGCACGCTACCGGCAGAGGGATCGATTCAGAAGCTGCTGCGGGGCGCGTCACCAAGGCTCGCGGCGGTATCCCCAGGTGGTGATGGACTGCCCACGGAGCGAACGTGGGGCCGCAGTCGCTCCGAAGATCCGCCAGCTCGCCGCGCTCGAGGTCCGTACCACCGCTCAGGTGACGGTGTGTCGGGCAGCGAACCGCGGCGCCCGGAACTCCTCGGAGTCGACCACCGCCGCCAGGATCTGCACGGCACGCACCACCTCCTGCCTGCTGACGTACAGCGGCGCCAGCCCCAGCCGGATGATGTCCGGGGCCCGGAAATCGCCCACCACGCCCCGCTCGATCAGCGCCTGCACGATCGGATACGCGTCCGGGTGCCGCAGGCTGACCTGCGAGCCTCGACGTGCCGGATCGCGTGGGGTGACGACCTCGACCACGTCGGCCAGGTACTCGTCCACCGCGCCGATCATCAGCGCCGTCAACTCCAGGGATCGCCGGCGCACGTCCTCGATCTGCACCCCGTCGAAGGCGGCCAGCGCGGCCTCGAGCGCGACCATCGACAACATCGGCGGGGTTCCGGTGCGCAGCCTCCCGATCCCGTCGACCGGCGCGAAGAGAAGCTGCATGGCGAACGGCTCGCGGTGTGAGTTCCATCCGGGTAACGGTGAGTCGATCCGACTCTGCAACGCGGGCGCCACGTACGCCCAGGCGGGAGCACCGGGTCCGCCGTTCAGGTACTTGTAGCTGCAGCCGACCGCGAGATCGACGCCCGCGCTCGCCAGGCCGATCGATACCGCTCCCGCCGAATGACACACGTCCCACAGCGCGAGCGCGCCGACCTCGTGCAGCGCTCGGGTGACGGCCGGCAGGTCGTACAGCACCCCGGTCCGGAAGTCGACGTGGCAGAAGACGGCCAGCGCCACCCCGTCGTCGAGGGCGGAAACATCACCGGGCGCAGCTGCCCGCACCTGCATGTCGAGCAGCCGCGCCGCCTCGTCGACGATGTACCGGTCGGTCGGGAAAGTGGCGTCGTCGACGACGATCACCGTCCGCCGCGGGCCGGGACGCGCCTGCGAGAGCCGCACACCGGCGACCACCAGCTTGAACAGGTCCACGGATGTCGAGTCGGTGACCACCACCGAGCCCGGTTGCGCACCGACCAGGGCCGCGATCCGGTCACCGATCCGCAGCGGGGCCTCCCACCAGCCGGCCGACGTCCACGAGCCGACCAGATCCGTCCCCCACTGCCGCCGGACCGCGTCGTCGACGGCCTCGGCGACCCCCATCGGGAGTGCGCCCAGCGAGTTGCCGTCGAGGTAGATCACCCCGTCCGGCAGCACGAAGCGATTGCGCAGGTGACGCAGTGGATCGAGGTCATCGGCCTGTGCGGCGTGCGCGAGCATGAGGGGCTGCATACCCCAGGAGTACACCGGCAAACCCACCCGGCGCCCGCTGACCGGCCCAGGCGGGCGCGGTAGCGTTGTCGCGTGGCCGGACGCATCGGATTGACCGACATCGCACCTTCCATCGCCTGCGGGAAGTACCCCGCCAAGGCGGTGGCCGGCAGACCGCTCTCCATCGGAGCCACCGTGTTCCGGGAAGGGCACGACGCAGTCGCAGCGAACGTGGTGCTGCGCCCGGCGCCCACCAAGGGCGCTCGTCCCCGCCCTTCGGGTCCGCTGGTGCGGATGACTCCCGGCGAAGTGGGAACGGATCGATGGACCGCGTCCGTCACGCCGGACGCCCCCGGGATGTGGACGATCGTCATCGAGGCCTGGAGCGATCCGCTGGAGTCGTGGCGACATGCCGTCGAGGTCAAGATTGCTGCCGGCCAGGATGCAGCGGAGCTGGCCAACGATCTGGAATCCGGCGCGCGACTGCTCGACAAGGTGTCGCGGCGGCCCCGCCATCCGCACGCGGTCGCGCTGCGTACCGCGGTGCTCGCCCTGCGCGACACGTCGCAGACGGTCTCCGAGCGGGTCCTGCCGGCCACCAACCCCGAGCTCTGGGCCGCGCTGGTCGCCGACCCGGTGCGCGAGCTCGTCACCCGTTCCCAGCCGGTACCGCTCTGGGTCGAGCGCGAGCTCGCGGAGTTCTCCGCCTGGTACGAGTTCTTCCCCCGATCGGTGAATGCCGAGATCGCCGCGGACGGAACACCGTTGCGGCACGGGACCTTTGCCGATGCGGCCGGCATGCTCCCCCGCGTCGCGGAGATGGGTTTCGATGTCGTGTACTTCCCGCCGATCCATCCCATCGGTGAGCTGAACCGCAAGGGCCGCAACAACTCCGTGACCTACGAGCCGACGGACGTCGGTTCCCCGTGGGCGATCGGCAGCAAGGACGGCGGCCACGACGCCATCCATCCGGAGTTGGGAACCCTGCAGGACTTCGATGCGCTGGTGGCGGAGGCGGACCGACTGGGTCTGCAGGTTGCGCTGGACCTGGCGCTGCAGTGCGCTCCCGACCATCCCTGGGTCAGCAGCAATCCGGAGTGGTTCACCACTCGGCCGGACGGCTCAATCGCCTACGCCGAGAACCCGCCGAAGAAGTACCAGGACATCTACCCGCTCAACTTCGACAACGATCCGGCGGGGTTGTACGCCGAGTGCCTGCGGGTGACACAGCACTGGATCGACCACGGCGTCACGATCTTCCGGGTCGACAACCCGCACACCAAACCGATCAACTTCTGGGAGTGGCTGATCGGCAAGGTGCACGAGCAGCACCCGGAGATCATCTTCCTGGCCGAGGCGTTCACCAAGCCGGCGATGATGCATGAGTTGGCGAAAGTGGGATTCACCCAGAGCTACACCTACTTCACCTGGCGCACCGAGAAGGACGAGATCATCGACTACGGCGTCGAACTCGTCGAGTCCTCGGACTACATGCGTCCCAACTTCTTCGTCAACACCCCGGACATCCTGCACTCGTCGCTGCAGTACGGCGGTCGCCCGATGTTCGCCATCCGGGCGATCCTTGCCGCGACGCTGTCGCCGACCTGGGGCGTGTACTCCGGCTTCGAGCTGTTCGAGCACGTCGCCGTCCGGCACGGCAGCGAGGAGTACCTGGACTCGGAGAAGTACCAGCTGCGACCGCGCGACTACGCGGCAGGCCTGGCCGAGAACCGTTCCCTGGAACCACTTCTCACCGAGCTCAACCGGATCCGCCGCGCACATCCTGCGCTGCAGCAGTTGAAGGGTCTGTGGTTCCACGGGATCTCGAACGACCAACTGCTGTGCTACTCGCGGCAGGACGAGGTCTCCGGAGACACCGTCCTGGTCTGCCTCACCCTTGATTCGTTCACCGCGCAGTGGGGCACCACGGATCTGAACCTGCCGGCGCTCGGACTGCAGTGGGGACAGGAGTTCGAGGTCGAGGACCTGATGAGCGGACAGGTCTTCCGGTGGGGGCAGTTCAACACCGTCGGTCTCGACCCGAACCAGCAGGTGGCGCACGTGTTCGCGGTGAGGAAGCGTTGACGCCCGGTGCGGACGGAGCCGCGCAGAGGTGCTGACCGCACCGATGCTCCGGCGGCGTCCGCAGCTGTCGTAGTTCCTAGAACCCCACCAGTGCCAGGAAAGCGAGCATGACGGAACTCCAGATCGGTACCGACTCCCACGCCGAGATCATCGAGGTCGACGCGGCAAGTTTCACTCCGGCCCGGCCGATGCCGGCCCAGCCCGACTGGTACAAGCGAGCCGTCTTCTACGAGGTCCTGGTCCGGGCGTTCTACGACTCCAGCGGCGACGGCACCGGTGATCTGCGCGGGCTGATCGAGAAGCTCGACTACCTGCAGTGGCTCGGTATCGACTGCCTCTGGTTGCCGCCGTTCTACGACTCACCGCTGCGCGACGGTGGGTACGACATCTCCGACTACCGCAAGGTGCTCCCGGAGTTCGGCACGGTCGAGGATTTCATCGCCCTCATCGACGCCGCCCACGAGCGCGGGATGCGCGTCATCACCGATCTCGTGATGAACCACACCTCCGACCAGCACGCCTGGTTCCAGGCCTCCCGCACCGATCCGGACGGCCCGTACGGCGACTTCTACGTCTGGGCCGACGACGACACCGGCTACCCGGACGCCCGGGTCATCTTCGTCGACACCGAGCCCAGCAACTGGACCTTCGACCCGGTCCGCAAGCAGTACTTCTGGCACCGGTTCTTCAACCACCAGCCCGACCTGAACTACGAGAACCCGGCCGTCGCCGAGGCGATGATCGACACCATGCGGTTCTGGCTGGACGTCGGGATCGACGGCTTCCGGCTGGACGCGGTGCCGTACCTGTACGTGCGTGAAGGCACCAACGGCGAGAACCTGCCGCCGACGCACGACTTCCTCAAGCGCTGCCGCGCGGTGATCGACGAGGAGTACCCGAACGCGGTGTTGCTGGCCGAGGCGAACCAGTGGCCGGCCGACGTCGTGGAGTACTTCGGCGATCCGGCCGTCGGCGGCGACGAGTGCCACATGTGCTTCCACTTCCCGCTGATGCCGCGGATCTTCATGGCGGCCCGGCGCGAGTCGCGCTTCCCGATCTCGGAGATCCTCGCCCAGACGCCGCCGATCCCGTCGTCCGGCCAGTGGGGCATCTTCCTGCGCAACCACGACGAGCTGACCCTCGAGATGGTCTCGGACGAGGACCGGGACTACATGTGGAACGAGTACGCCAAGGATCCGCGGATGAAGGCCAACATCGGCATCCGCCGCCGCCTGGCACCGCTGCTGGACGGCGACCGCGGTCAGATCCAGCTGTTCACCGCGATGCTGTTGTCGCTGCCCGGCTCGCCGTGCCTGTACTACGGCGACGAGATCGGCATGGGGGACAACATCTGGCTCGGCGACCGGGACGGTGTCCGGACCCCGATGCAGTGGTCGCCGGACCGCAACGCAGGGTTCTCCCGCAGCGATCCGGCCCGGTTGTACCTGCCGGCGATCATGGATCCGAACTACGGATTCCAGACGGTCAACGTGGAATCGCAGCTCAACACCACGTCCTCCTTGCTGCACTGGACGCGCAGGATGATCGAGGTGCGCAAGCAGTTCGCCGCCTTCTCGGTGGGGGACTTCACCGATCTCGGTGGCAGCAATCCGTCGGTGCTCAGCTACATCCAGCGGTTCGAGGGCGATGAGCAGACCGGGGAGACCGCGCACACGATCCTCTGCGTCAACAACCTCTCCCGCTTCCCGCAGCCGGTCGAACTCGACCTACGCCGCTGGGAGGGTTCGATCCCGGTCGAGCTCACCGGCGGTCAGAGTTTCCCGCCGATCGGCGAACTCCCCTACCTGCTGACCGTTGCCGGACACGGCTTCTACTGGTTCCAGCTCACCGACGACCAGGAGGTGGAATCGGATGATGACCGATCCGCACATCGACGCTGACCACGCCCGCCCGACCTTCATTCCACCCGACGACGAGCTCGCAGCCCTGCTCGCCGACTGGCTGCCCGCCCAGCGATGGTTTGCCGGACGCACCGCGCTGACCGGCATCACGATCACCACCCGCAGCCGACTGCTGGAGACCGATGTCGCCCGGTTCGAGCACGTCATCGTCCGGATCCCGGCCGGCTCCGGCCTGCCCAGCCGGTACTACCAGCTGTGGTTGGCTCTCACCACGGAGCTGCCGGAGCGGCTGGCCAACGCGCTGGTCGGGATCGTCACCGATCCGGCGGGAACGACGGTCCAGGTGTCCGATGCCCTGCACTCGCACATCCTCACCGGGGCCCTGCTGTCCGCGCTGGCCGAGGGTCGCAGCCTGGGAGACGTGGCAGCACACGCCGTCTCCCCCGAGTTGATCGACGCGAGCGCCGCCGGGCTGGTGATCTCGGGCGAGCAGTCGAACACGTCGATCGTGTTCGGCGACTCGACCATCCTCAAGCTCTTCCGCCGTCTGGAACCGGGACCCAACCCGGACGCCGAGGTGCATCTCGCGCTCTCCGGCGCGGGAACCTCCCACGTGGCGGCGCTGCTCGGCGAGCTCGTCGGCGAGCTGGAAGGAGTGCCGACCACGCTGGGGGTGCTCACCCAGTTCTTCGCCAACAGCGCGGACGGCTGGATGACCGCGACCGCCAGCGTGCGCGACCTGATGGCCGAGGGTGACCTACGGGCCGACGAGGTCGGTGGCGATTTCGCCCCCGAGGCCGAGCGGCTGGGCAAGGCCGTCGCCGAGATCCACCGCGACCTCGCCGCCGCGCTGGGCACCCGGCAGATCGTGGGTGCCGAGGTCGGCGAGATGCTCACCGCGATGGCGGCGGCCGCGGCTGCCACGGCGGCGCGCGTGCCGGAACTGCAGGCGCTCGCGCCTTCCATCGCCGCAACGTTTGCCGCGGTGTCCCAGCGCACGGAAAGCGTGACGCTGCAACGCATCCACGGCGATCTGCACCTCGGACAGACGCTGCGGACCCTGACCGGCTGGGCCATCATCGACTTCGAGGGTGAACCCAGCAAGACGCTCGAGTACCGCAGGGCGCTGCACTCCCCCATGCGGGACGTCGCGGGCATGGTCCGCTCCTTCGACTACGCCGGACACCATCTGCTGCCCGGTACCAGCCCGGACTCGCAGCACCTCTTCCGCTCCGCCGAGTGGACCGCCCGCAACCGCGGTGCGTTCCTCGCCGGCTACACGAAGGCTTCGGGTACCGATCCCGCCGCGGACGCCGACATGCTGCGCGTCTTCGAACTCGACAAAGCGGTGTACGAGGTGGGGTACGAGTTCGACCACCGTCCCGGCTGGCTGGGGATCCCCCTGCAGGCGGTCGAGAAGTTGCTCGCCCCACCGCGACGCCAGGAAGGCACCTCGTGACCGACCCCACCACCCCCGCACCAGCGCCCCAGGAGCCGACTCCCCCGGCGGCCACGGCCCCGGCGGCTCCGGCGGCCCCGGCCCCGGCCGCTCCACCAGCTGCCCCGCAGATCCCGATCGACGACCTGGAGCGTGTCATCGGCGGCGACACCCACGATCCGCACGGGATCCTCGGGCGGCATCCGCAGCCGGACGGCAGCACCGTGGTGCGCACCCTGCGGCACCACGCGCGCAGCGTCACGTTGATCACCGAGACGAACGAGTTCCCGCTGGAGCACCTGCACGGCGGCATCTTCGCGGTCACGGTGCCCGGTGAGCTCGGTGACTACCGGCTGCGGGTCGACTACGGCGACGATGCCGTCCACACGGTCGATGACCCCTACCGCTGGCTCCCGACGCTCGGCGAGGTGGATCTGCACCTGATCGGTGAGGGCCGCCACGAGAATCTGTGGGACGTGCTCGGCGCACATCCGCGCAGCTACGACACCCCGATGGGCGAGGTGCACGGCACCTCGTTCGCGGTCTGGGCCCCGAACGCGCGCGGCGTCCGGGTGACGGGCGATTTCGACCACTGGAGTGGTGCAGCCCAACCGATGCGATCGCTGGGCAGCAGCGGTGTCTGGGAGATCTTCCTGCCGGGCGTCGGACCTGGGTCCAACTACAAGTTCCAGATCCTCGGACCCGACCGGGTCTGGACGTCCAAGGCGGACCCGATGGCGTTCGCCGCCGAGGTCCCACCGGCCACCGCGTCGGTCATCACCCGCAGCTCCTACCGCTGGGGCGACGAGGACTGGCTGGCCGAGCGCGCCGAGCGCGACGCGCTCAGCTCGCCCATGTCGGTGTACGAGGTGCACGCCGGGTCCTGGCGCAAGGGACTCGACTACCGGGAACTCGCGCACGCCCTCGTCGAAGACCTGGACGCCACCAATTTCACCCACGTCGAGTTCCTGCCGCTCACCGCGCACCCGTTCGGCGGCTCGTGGGGGTACCAGGTGACCTCGTACTACGCACCGGATCCCCGGTTCGGGTCGCCGGACGACTTCCGCTACCTGATCGACACCCTGCACCAGGCCGGGTACGGCGTCATCCTCGACTGGGTACCTGCGCACTTCCCCAAGGACGCCTGGGCGCTGGCCCGATTCGACGGCACCCCGCTGTACGAGCACGCCGATCCACACCGCGGCGAGCAGAAGGACTGGGGCACGCTGATCTTCGACTTCGGTCGCAGCGAGGTCCGCAACTTCCTGGTCGCCAACGCCCTGTATTGGCTCGAGCAGTTCCACATCGACGGGCTGCGGGTCGACGCGGTCGCCTCGATGCTGTACCTGGACTACAGCCGTGAGGCCGGCGAGTGGACGCCGAACATCCACGGCGGCAACGAGAACCTGGAAGCGGTTTCGCTGCTGCAGGAAGTCAATGCCACCGTCGGGAAGCGCGTCCCCGGAGCACTGATGATCGCCGAGGAGTCGACCGCGTGGCCCGGCGTCACGCGGCCGACGCATCTGGGCGGTCTGGGCTTCCACCTGAAGTGGAACATGGGCTGGATGCACGACTCGCTGAGCTACGTCTCGCGGGACCCGATCCACCGTTCATGGCACCACAACGAGCTGACCTTCTCGTTGATGTATGCCTTCACCGAGCAGTTCGTGCTGCCGCTCTCGCACGACGAAGTGGTGCACGGCAAGGGATCCCTGTGGGGCAAGATCCCGGGCGACGGGTGGCGTCGGGCCGCGACCCTCCGGGCGTACTACGCCCACATGTGGGCGCACCCCGGCAAGCAGCTGCTGTTCATGGGCGGCGAGATCGGAAACCCGCTGGAGTGGAACGACAACACCTCGGTGCCGTGGGAGCTGCTCGAAGACCCGCTGCATGCCGGAGTCCGCTCACTGATCGGTGATCTCAACAGCGCCTACCGGGAGCACCCTGCGCTGTGGACCCAGGACTTCGATCCGGCCGGGTTCCAGTGGATCGATGCGAACGATCGCGAGGGCAACACCTTCTCCTACCTGCGCTGGGGCACCGACGGCTCGGCGGTCGCCTGCGTCGTCAACATGTCCGCCACCCCGCACCAGCAGTACCGGATCGGGCTGCCGCGTACCGGCACCTGGCGGGAGATCGTCAACACCGATGCCGCCGCCTACCGCGGTTCCGGGATGGGAAATCTCGGCTCGGTCGAGGCGGTGGAAGGTCAGTGGCACGGTCAGAGCGCCACGGCCGAGATCGTGTTGCCACCGCTGGCCACGGTCTGGCTCGCCCACGACGGCAGCTGACGAGGACCCGACCGGGCACCCTTGCCGGGACGCGAACGGACGGAGACGGGTGGGATCGACGTGACACGCCGATCCCACCCGGTCCGTCCGGCCCCGTGGCGAGCGCCCGTGATCGGGTTGTGCGCGCTCCTGCTGATCTCCTGCAGCTCCGGTGCCGGTCCAGGCGCGTCATCGACCCTCGCGTCAGCCGGGACCAACGCTCCGGCGGACCCGCAGTCCACCCGCTCGACCGGGACGGGTGGAACGGTGGTCGACATCGACGGCGGTGCCGGCCTGGACACCGGCGGCACGTTGATCCACCTCCGGCAGACGCCCACCGTCGTCTCCACCACCTCCGGTCGCGACGTTGCGGCCCTCCTCACCGACCTGGAGACCTTCTGGTCGCGGCAACTCGAGGGCGCGTTCACCACACCTCGCGGCGGCTATCTACTCACCGACACGGCCGACGTCCGCGCGGTCAGCAGCGGTGCTACCGCGTCCTCCGGGCCAACGGCGTCCCCGACCAGTACGCCCGCAGCCCCGTCCGCGGGACCCGGCGCGAGTGCCGGTCCGACTGCCGACTACAGCTGCGCGGGCAACGCGGATGCTCTGCGCAGCAACGCTTTCTACTGCCCGGGTGACGACGCGATCGTGATCGATGCCGGCGCCCTGGTTCCGGTGGTGCGGAGCTCCTACGGCATCGGTGGTCTCGCTGCCGCGCTCGCCCACGAGTACGGTCATCTGGTCCAGGCCCGCATCGGCCCCACCTCGGCCCAGCAGCGCGACGATCCGGAGCGGTATCCGCAGGTGCTGATCGAGGCCCAGGCAGACTGCGCCGCCGGCGCCTATCTCGCCTGGGCCGCCGGCACCAGCCCGGTGCCGGGCACCGCGCGACTGAATCTCCCGGTCGCGACGCTGCCGCGCAGCATCTCCACGCTGGTCGACTTCCGCGACAGTGCCACGGCACCCACCAGCGAGCTGTTCCACGGCTACGGCCTCGACCGCCTGCGTGCCGTCGTCCGCGGGTATCAGCAGGGTGCACGTTCCTGCGCCGCGATGAGGGTCGGCGACCTCGACCTGACGCTGGGTCGGGCGGGGACGACGGCTCCGAGTGCGACGGAGCGGTATCCGGACGCGGCTGCCGTCGCCGGTGCGGCCAACGCAGCGCTCGACTCCTTCGACCCGGGCGCGCGGGGCGTCGCGGCCAGGGCGTCGGACGCGGACCTGGCTGCTGCCACGGAGATCGGGCAGTTCGCGCAGGGCTCGGCCACCGTCCTGGCGTTCGGCCGACGCCGGATTCCCGCCGCTGCCGACTGCTACCTGGGTGCGTTCTCCCGCGCCCGGTACGGCCATTCAGCGGCCGGAACCCTGGGGTCGTGGCGTTCAGACGCCGACGAGGCCATGGACCTGGTGATCGCCCGGAGCACGGCCAGTGCCACCGGCTGGGCGCAGATCACCGAGTTCGTCACCGGCTTCGGCGGCGGGCTCGCGGCCTGCCGCTGAGCTGTTCCTCGTTCTCAGTACAGCCCGGACTCAGTACAGCCCGGACTCAGTACAGCGCGGCAGCCAGCGAGCGGCGGGCCGCCACCACCTGCGGGTCGTCGACGTCGAAGAGCCCGAACAGCAGCACCAGATGTTCCCGCAGCGCAGTCTTCTCCTCCGGCCCACCCCGGCGCACCGCACCGATCAACCGGTCGAACGCGCCGGCGACATCGCTGTCGGCAACCTGCACATCGGCGGCGATGCACTGCGCGGCAACATCATCAGGTGCGGCGTCGGCCAGCGCGACCGCACCCTCCGGAGCGGCGGCGACCCGGCCGTAGAAGATGGCGGCGGTGCGCCCCCTGGCAGCGTCGGCGTTGGCCGGCTCGCTGTCGAGGATCTTCTGGAATGCGGTCTCGGCATCGGCATACGACCCGTCCGACATCAGCTCCTCGGCGGCGGTCAGCCGGGGATCCTCCGGCTTGGGCGGGGGTCCACCGTTCTCTGCCTCGGCCGCGGCGATCCCCGGCAGCCGGTCGCGCAGTGCGTCCAGCAGCCCGGTGATCCACTGCCGCACCTGCGGTTCGGTCTGGACGCCTGTGTAGGAATCGACGGGCTGACCGGCGGCGAGTGCGACGACGGTGGGCACGGCCTGCACGCCGAACGCCTGGGCAACGCGCGGGGCAGCGGTGACGTCCACCTGCCCGAGTACCCAACTACCCCCGCTCGCGTCGACGACGGTGGCCAACACCGACGCGGCGTTGTCCCTGGCGTCGCCCAGCTCGATCACCACCAGCACCTGCGCGGAGGCTTCGACGACCTGACGGAAGTTCTCCTCGGTCACCTCGATGACGAACGGGGAGCGGGGAGCGCCCGGGGTTGCGGCCGGGTCGGGCGATGCCGCAGCGTCCGGACCGGGCGTTGCCCCGGCGGGCACGGCCGGCTGCTGGGCGCGGGCGGCAAGAGAGCTCAGGTCGACGGCACCGGCGAACGCGGCGCTGACAGCAGCCTGTCGCTGGGCTGCGGGGGGAGGGGTCGGTCGAGTCATGACTCCATGGTTCCACGTCCGCCCGCCGCGGTGCGACCCGCTGTGCACACCCTCGCTGCCGCTCAGCGGACAGCAGAACGGCCCTGAGCTGAAGACGAGCTGAAGACCCGGACCGCAGCGGAGCGCTCGCGTGGTCCTGGCCGCAAGATGCTGGGTATGACGACTTCCGGCGCTCTCGACGACACCGCCGTGGCTGCCCGGCTGCTGGACAGGTTCACCTTCGGCGCAACCCAGTCCGAACGGGCGGCGGTCGTCGGGCAGCGCCCTGGCCAGGTCATGCAGACCCTGCTGGGCCGTACCGGCACCGCGCTCCCGGACGGCGTCGCGCTCCCGGAGTTCCCGGCTGTTGCGAAGCGGAGCAAGGACGAGTCGGCCGATGCCAAGAAGCAGCGTCGCGAGCAGCTCAAGGCCCACCGCGCCACGCTGCTGCACTGGTGGATCTCGACGGCCACCCGGTCCGATCACCAACTGACCGAACGGATGGCCTGGTTCTGGAGCGGTCACTTCGCCACCAGCATCGCCAAGGTCCGCAGCGCAGACCTGATGTACCAGCAGTACGGGGCGCTGCGCAGTGGCGGAACCGGCGAGTTCGCCGCGCTCGCGCAGACGATGATCGTCGATCCGGCCATGCTCCGGTGGCTGGACGGCACCGCCAACAAGGTCGGTGCGGCGAATGAGAACCTGTCTCGCGAGTTCCTGGAACTGTTCGCCCTCGGACCGGGCGGATACACCGAGGACGACGTGCGCGCCGGCGCCCGCGGGCTCACCGGCTGGACCGTCGACCGGAAGACCGGGAAGGCGCGACACGTCGCACAGCGCCACGACGACGCATCCGTGACGTTCCTCGGGAGGACCGGACCGCTGGACGCCGCAGCCTTCGTGGCGCAGGCACTGGCGCAGCCGCAGAGCCCCCGGTTCGTGATCGACCGCATCTGGTTCCGCCTGGTGTCGACCACCCCACCGGACACCCCGACCCTCCTGCGACTGCAGAAGGCCTACGGCGCCGGCGATCTGGCCGCCCTGCTGCAGGCGCTCGCTCTGGAGCCAGCGTGGGCGGATCCAGCATCCTCCCTCGTCAAACAACCGGCGGAGTGGCTGATCGGGGCGGTGCGGGTGTGTGCGATCGATCCGCGCACCCTGCCGGACGCTTCCCTCACCGCCGTCCTGAAGGGTCTCAGCGCGTTGGGTCAGGTGCCCTTCGCCCCGCCCAGCGTGGGCGGCTGGCCCAGCGGAAGGGCCTGGCTGACCGCGGCGACCGCCGTCAGCAGGGCGCGGCTGGCACAGCGTCTCGCGGCCGTCGCACCGGTGCGCACGATGCTCGGTCGGTCTCCGGCGGCGCGCGTCGACGCCCTCGGCCTGTTGCTCGGCCGAACCTGGACCGACCGCACCCGGGCGGCGCTGCTGGCCGTGGCCGACTCCCCCGTCGATGCACTCGCCCTCGCGCTCTGCTCCCCCGAGTACGTGGTGTCGGCATGAGCCACCGGAGCTCGGCCATCCCCCGACCAGCCGAAGAGGTTCAGCGATGACGGTCCCCAGCACCCGCACCACCAGCCTGTCCACCTGCGTCAGCGGTCTCACCCGTCGTCGGTTCCTGCAGTACTCGGGGGTCGCAGCCGCCGGCACCCTGGCCGTCGGCTGCACCTCACCGGTCGTCGGTGTCGCCGACGTCCTGGCGGCAACCGCTGCCGCACCGCGCAGCACGGAGGACGGCGTGCTGGTGGTCGTCACGCTCTACGGGGGCAATGACGGCCTCAACACGGTGATCCCGGCTGCTGACCCGGTCTACCAGAAAGCCCGCCGTGACCTCGCCTACCAGCCGCACGAAGTACTGGACCTCGGCGAGGGGCTGGGTCTCAACCCTGGCCTGGCCGGTCTGAAACGTCTGTGGGACAGCAAGAATCTGGCGGTCGTCCGGGGTGTCGGGTACCCGACACCGGACCACTCGCACTTCCGGTCGATGGCGATCTGGCAGACCGGCTCACCGACCACCAGCGTTCCGTCCGGGTGGCTGGGGCGGTGGCTGGACAGCACGGGATCCGCCGATGCGCTGCAGGCGGTGTCGATCGATCCGGTGATGCCGCCGCTGATGGCCGGCGCGCAGCGATCGGCCGCGTCCTTCCCGCCCGGCGGGCTGCAGCTCCCCCGCGGCGCCGTCGGGACCGGCATGGCAGCCCTCGGGAACCCGTGTGCGCAGGACAGCAGCTGGCAGGCCGCTGCTGCCAGGGCGATCTCGGAGATCGAGGTGATCAGCGACGCCCTAGAGCCCGCGGTCGCCACAGCACGACAGACCGACAGCGATCCGGCAGCCGAGAGCACCGAGCAGCAGGGCGCGACCACGGGCGGACGCGGAGCGCTCGACGTCCAACTCGGGTTGGTCGCCGCGATGATCGAGATGGGCGCGCCCACCCGGGCATACTCGGTCTCCCTCGGCGGCTTCGACACGCACTCCGATGAGCGCGACACCCAGCAGCGGCTGCTGGGCGAACTCGACGGTGCGCTCACCGCCTTCCAGCACCGGATGAGCGCACATCCGTTGGGGCACAGAGTGGTGACGATGGTCTACTCCGAGTTCGGCCGCCGGGTCACCGCGAACAGTTCCGAGGGCACCGACCACGGGACGGCCGGGCCGATGTTCGTCCTCGGCGACCAGGTGCTCGGCGGCTTCCACGGCGACGAGCCCTCCTTGTCCGCGCTGCAGCAGGACGACCTGAGCGTGACGACCGACTTCCGCGACGTGTACGGCACGATGCTGCAGGGAGTGCTGGGCGCCGACCCGGCCCGTACCCTCGACGGCTGGACAGGGCACCTCGACGGACTGCTGCGCGCCTGATCACTCAGGCCGACAGGGGCGGTGTCGGCGGCACCTCGGAAGTGGCGGTTGCCGGCAGCACCAGACGGAAGACCGCACCGGCGCCCTGCGGCAGCCCCGGTGGTCGGGTGTCCCACAGCAGCACGTCGCCGCCGTGGACCCTGGCGAAGCGTCGAGCCAACGACAGCCCCAAGCCAGAACCCGTTGCTGCAGAACGACTCCGGTCGCCGTCACCGCGATACATCCGCGCGAAGATCAGCTCCCGTTCGGCCTCCGGTACGCCGGCCCCGGCATCGGCGACGTCGAGTGCGACCGTCCCGTCCGCCGCGCTCCACCGGCACTCGACCCACGGCTGCTGCGCGTCTGCCGACGCTCGCACCGCATTGTCGAGCAGGTTGCGGACCATCCCCCGCAGTGCCGTCGGCTCCGCCACCACGATCGTCGGGTCCGCCGCCGAGCCGATGGCGAGCTCGGGCTGCAGCGCGAAGCGGACCCGGGGGTGGATCTGCTGCAGGACACGCATCTGATCGGCGGCCATGCCGTACAGCGACAACGGTTCCCGGCGCTGCGCCGCACCCGGCTCCGACCGAGCCAGCGCGAGCAGCTGGTCGAGCAGCTGGCTGCTGCGCTGCACCTCACCGACGATCTGCGCCAGCAGCTCGTCCCGTTCGTCCGGCCGGAGTTGTTGGTGCAGCAGTGATTCCGCTGCCAGTCGGACCCCGGTCATCGGGGTGCGGAGCTCGTGGGCCACGTCCGCGAGGAACTGCTCACCGCGGATCCTGGTCTGCACCGCCTCCTGTTCGGCACCCTCGAGGCTGTCCAGCATGCTGTCCAACGCGGTCGCCGTCTGACCCAGCTCGCTGGTGGCCGGCGTCGGATCGAGTCGTACGCCGCGTTCGCCGCCGGCGATCCGGCGGGCGCTCTGGGCCATCCGGCGCAGCGGGTACAACACGCTCGTCGCCAGCAGGACTGCCAGCAGAGCTCCGAGCAGCAGTGCTGCCAGACCGGTGAGTACCAGGGTGCGGGCCAACGTGCTGCCGGCCTGGTCCACCAGCGCCGAGTCGATCGTCAGCACCAACCGTGCTCCGCGCACCTGGCCAGTGCCCGCCAGCACGGCCTCCCGGCGCGGCCCGCTGACCGGAGCGGCACCGAGTTGTTCGCCGGACGGCAGCGTCAGGGTCGCCCTGACACCCTGGGCGTCCACCCGGTTCACCAGCTGCCGGGGCGCCGTGCCCTGCAGAGCCAGTTGCCTGGCCAGCTGCAGCCGGCTGGTCAGCAGCGCGGAGGCGGCATCGTCGGTCTGCCGGGTGTACACGGCGCCGACAACCCAGCCCGCCGAGACCAGGGTGATCGCCAGGATCGCGACGACGCCGATCACCAGCCGGGCGCGCACTGCGGGGGTCCGAACGCTCACGTCGGATCCCCGAGTCGGTAACCGGTCCCTCTGACCGTGTGCAGCATGCGCGGGCCGTGCTGCTCCAGCTTCCGGCGCAGCGCGGACACGTGGACCTCGACCACGTTGGGATCGAAACCGTCGTATCCCCAGACAGCAGTGAGCAGCTGTGTCTTGGTGACGACCCGACCCGGGCGGGCCGCCAGATACCCGACCAGCCGCCGCTCGGTGTCGGTGAGCTCGAGCAAACGGCCGGCACGCAACACCGTCATCGCGTCGTCCCGCAGCTCGAGATCACCGACGACGACAGCGCCTGCCGACCCCCCGGCCCTGCGCAGCAGCACCCGGCAGCGCGCGATCAGCTCCGCCATGGCGAACGGCTTCACCAGGTAGTCGTCCGCACCGTCGGTCAGACCGCGGACCCGGTCGGCCGTGGCATCCCGGGCAGTCAACATGAGCACGGGGATGCCTGTCCGGGAGCGGACAAGATCCAGCAGCGCAAAGCCGTCGCGCCCGGGCAGCATCACGTCCAGGATCACCAGATCAGCGGGTCGCTCCTGCAGCTCGCGCTCCAGCTCGGTGCCGTCCGGCAACGCGGTCACCCCGAAGCCTTCGGCGACCAGGGCGCGGGACACCGTGGTGCGGATCGGGACCGAGTCCTCGACCAGCACCACCCGCGCCGGTCCGGGGGTCTGCACAGTTCCCATTCTGCCCCGCGCGGGTGCACCACGACCGACCCCACAGGAGCTGACCGCCGCGCAGCGGCCTAGCGTGGCAGGAGATGACGGGCACTCGGAGCGCGGACGACTTCCGCTGGGGACCGATCCTGGTTCCCGCCTACGGCCCTTCGGCGTTGGCTTCCGTCGGCGCGGGCGCACTCGTACCGATCGTGCCGCTGACCGCCACCGCCGAGGGCGCCGGTATCGGGGTGGCCGCTCTGGTGGTCGCGCTCGCAGCCGTCGGCCAGCTCTGCGGCGACCTACCGGCCGGTGCGATCGCCACTCGGCTCGGCGAACGCAGGGCGCTGATCCTGGCCGGGCTCGTCGATGCCGCCGCGATGGTGCTGGCCTACCTCTCGACGTCGTTGTTCGTACTGGGACTGGCCGTGTTCGTCTCCGGGCTCTCCGGGTCGGTGTTCAACCTCGCCAGGCACTCCTGGATGACGGTGGCCGTCCCGCTGCGCTTCCGTGCCAGAGCGCTGTCGAGTCTGGGTGGCGTCACCCGCATCGGCGCCTTCCTCGGCCCGTTCGCCGCCGCAGCCACGGTGTCGGTCTGGAACGTCCATGCCGTCTACCTGTTGGCCGCGGCCACCGGTATCGGGGCCACTCTGATCGCCGCCGGTGTCCGCGATCTCGACGACACCGCCGGCAGATCCGCTGCGCCGCAGGCTGTCCGGTCGCAGGCGTCGGCGCAGAAGGTGACGATCCGGTCGCTCGTCAGCAGCAATCGGGGTGTGTTGCGCACGCTGGGGGTCGGGGTGCTGCTGCTGTGTGTGGCGCGTGCATCGCGGGACAGCGTGTTGCCACTGTGGGCCGAGGCGCAGCAGCTGGATCCGGCCACCATCAGCATCATCTTCGGCATTGCCGCCGGTCTGGAACTGCTGCTGGTCTATCCGGGCGGGGCGGCGATGGATCGCTTCGGGCGGGTGGCCGTCGGGGTGCCGGCGACCGCGGCGATCGGCCTCGGTCTGCTGCTGCTGCCGCTGACCAGCTCCGCGGTGGGGATCGCGGTACTGGCCTGCGTGATGGGTATGGGGAACGGCCTCTCCTCCGGCCTGGTGCTGACCCTGGGCAGCGATGCAGCACCGGCCGTGGGTCGGTCACAGTTCCTGGGCATCTGGCGGCTGTTCGCCGACGTCGGGCGGGTCGGCGGCCCCGGCCTGGTCGCGTTGATCGCGATCTTCGCCCCGCTCGCCGTCGGATCACTGGCCGTCGGAGCGGTGTCGATGGTGGGGTCGTGGTGGCTGGCGCACTTCTCCCCGCAGCTGGTGCAGCGCCGCGCTCGCCGATCCACGGTGCACGACCCTCCCACCAGCTGAGACGGTGCTGCCGGCCGTCGCTTCGCGTTCGATCGACCCGACGTCCGCCCGCTCGGGTCGCCCCGATCGTCGCAGCGGCCGATTGCTACCGTCGAGTACATGAGCTCACCCGGCACCCGCGGAGCCCGCGCGGCAGCCCTGCCCTTCGACCCGATCGACCGTGCCGCACAGACCTGGGCGGAGCGGATCGGCGACAACACGGCGATGGCGGCCGTCACCAACATCATGCGCGTCCAACAGATCCTGCAGGCCGGCGTCGACGAGGCCCTCAAGCCGCACGGTCTGACGTTCGCCCGCTACGAAGCGCTGGTACTGCTGACGTTCTCCAAGCAGGGCAGCCTGCCGATGCGGCTGATGGGAGATCGCCTGCAACTGCACCCGACCTCGATCACCAACATCGTCGATCGACTCGAGTCGGACGGCCTGGCCCAACGGCTGCCGCATCCGACTGATCGCCGGACCACCCTGGTCGCCTTGACGGACGAGGGTCGCTCGCGCATGCAGGAGGCCACCGCCTCGGTGACCGCGGCGCGGTTCGCCGTCGTCGGACTGCAGGACGACGAGCTGGACGCGCTCACTACGCTGCTGACGAAGGTGCGGCACGCAGCGGGCGACTTCGACTGAAACCGTTGGCGTACACCGCATCCTGGTCCAGCGGCAGCTCTGTCAGTCCCGGTACTCGAGCAGAGCGGTGAGCAGAGCGCGCAGCCACTGACGGTGGGCCTCCGAGTCCGGGTCGAGCAGCAGGTCGAGGGTCGAGCCGTCGTGGACGGTGACGACGGCTCTGGCAAGGGTGTGCGGCGTGCGCATCGAGCGCGGTAGCGCCGTGAGGTCCACGACATCCCGCAGGGCGGGCACCAGCGCCTGCACCACCGCGTCCCGATGCCGCTGCAGTGCCGCAGCGGCATCGGGATGGCGCGCAGCGTGCAGGAAGTACTCGGTCTTGATCATCGTCCAGTCGCGATCAACACTCAGAGCTGCGACCACCCGCTCGACCAGTGCCGGGACAGTTCGCTCCCCCCGTCCGGCCAGCGCCTCGGCGACCTGCGTCGCCACCCGCCCGGCGCGCTGCTCGTAGAGGGCGAAGAACAGCTCGTCCAGCGAGGCGAAGTTGGAGTAGAACGCGCCTCGGGTGAATCCGGCGGCCTCGCAGACCTCCTCGATGCTCGTGCGGCCGAAACCACGCTGCGCGAAGACGGTCGCTGCGGCGTCGAGCAAGCGGGCCAGGGTCTCCCGTCGTCGACGGGTGGTCGGGGGTGACGCTGTCATACCCGTCACTCTACCTGTCGGATACGCTGATGTATCGGATACGTTGATGTATCGAATGCGTTGATGTATCTAAAGACGCGCAACCCGGCGCGCCCAGGAGGACGGACCTGATGACCCAGACGACACACGGCAGGCACGAAGCCCCGGAGGCCGAGGCCCCGGACGCGCCCGACGGCGCGGAGACTACGGAAGCGGCTGCGCGACAGGGTTTCTGGGCTGAACTGGCCGGCGCCGTCTCGGTCCGCACGGTCGGTCTGATCCTCGGAGTCCTGCTGCTCCAACTCGGATTCGTGCTGTCCTACGTGGGTGCCTTCCACCAGCCGACCCCGCACCGCATCGAGATCGCGGTGGTGGCGCCGGCAACCGTCTCTGCGTCGACGGTGGACGGACTCAACGGCATCGAGGGTGAGCCGTTCGCGGCCACGGCCGCAGCCGACGAGGCCTCTGCGCGGCAACAGCTGCTGGACGGGACCACCAGCGCCGTCTACCTGGTGAACGCCTCCGGCACCCAGGACACCCTGCTGGTCGCGTCCGCCGGCGGCGCCTCCAAGGCCACCGCGATCGAGGCCGAGTTCCGTGGCGTCGAGGCCGCCCGCGACCGCACCGCCAGCGTGCAGGACGTGCTGCCCACCCAGTCCGGGGACAACCGCGGTCTCACCGGTTTCTATCTGGTGCTCGGGTGGACCGTCGGCGGCTACCTCGCCGCCGCCCTGCTCGGCATCGCCATGGGCGCCCGCCCGGCGACCCCGCGGCGGTCGGTGTTCCGGCTGCTGGCGATCGTTCCCTACGCCGTGCTGTCGGGTCTCGGCGGAGCACTGGTCGTCGGTCCGGTGCTCGGCGCGCTCACCGGTCACACCGTGGCGCTGTGGCTGCTCGGGTCGCTGGTGGTGTTCGCCGCAGCGGCCGTGACGATGGCCTTCCAGGCCCTGCTCGGAGTGCTCGGTATCGGGCTCACCGTGTTGGTCTTCGTGATCCTGGGCAACCCCAGCGCCGGGGGCGCCTACGCTCCTGAACTGCTGCCGAGCTTCTGGCGGACCATCGGCGGCGCCATCCCCAACGGGGCCGGAACCGCGGCCGTCCGCTCGCTGGTCTACTTCGGCGGGCAGGGCGTCGGCCTGCGCCTGGTGGTCATCGGTATCTGGGCCGCGGCGGGCGTGGCGCTCGCGCTGATCGCCTCGCGGGTGATGCACCGTCGCACGGATCCCCTCCAGGCCTGAGCGTCGGCCCGGCGGGAGGACTCGTGCGCGTCACCCGTCAGGCTCTGGCGTGCCCGCCCTGCGAAGTGGACGATCAGCCCATGACCGACAACGCCGTGGCCCGCATCCGATCGCTGTTCGACGAGCTCAGTGCGGTTTACGACCCGGCCGACGTCCCGTTCTTCGGTCCGATCGCCGCAGGACTGGTCGAGCTGCTGGCTCCGGTCCCGGGCGAGCGGGCGCTCGACCTCGGCTGCGGAACGGGGGCGGTCACGCTGCCGCTGGCCGCCGCGGTCGGACACACCGGTTCCGTCACCGCGGTCGACATCTCCGACGGCATGATCGAGCTGCTGGATCAAGCCGTCGCACGACACCGGCTCAGCCAGGTCGTGACCGAACGCGCCGACGTCTCCGAGCCGGACCCGTCCTGGGGCACCTTCGACGTCGTGACGGCGTCCCTGGTGCTGTTCTTCCTGCCGGAGCCGCTGGCTGCGCTGCAACGCTGGGCGGCCAGGGTCGCCGACGGTGGACGGATCGGCATCAGCACCTTCGGTCCGCAGGACGACGTCTGGCGGGCGGTTGATGCGTCGTTCGCGCCGTACCTACCGGCCGCGATGCTCGACGCCCGGACCTCGGGGGCGGCCGGTCCGTTCGCTGACGACGCGGGAGTGGAGCAGCTGTTCCGCTCCGCCGGCATCACCGCGGTACGGACGGTGACGACGCCGGTGACCGTGGCCTTCGACGACGTGGACGGCTGGCGCCGATGGAGTATGACGACCGGTCAGCGTCAGATGTGGGCCCGCATTCCCGCAGTGGACCAGGACGACTTCCTGGAACGGGCGGCAGCGCTGCTCGCCGCGGCTCGTGCGCCCGGGGGTCGGATCGAGCTGACCCAGCAGGTCCGTTACACGGTGGGAACGGTCGAACGCTGACCGGACGACGTCAGTCCCTCGGACCCGTTCAGTCCGGTGGACCCGTTCAGCCCTGACCCGTTCAGCCCTGACCGATGAGGCGGTCGATCCGGATGGTCACCCGCTCGCGCAGCTGGTCCCGCCCGCCGTACCAGGGATAGGGAGCTCCGAGATACTTCTGGGCGAGCGACTCGATGTGCTCGACGCCACCCTCGGTGGTGACGGCGGCGACCGTCCCGCGGACGGCGAGATAGCGGCTGGCGTTGTCCGGGTCCGCGATGGCCACCGCGACCCGCGGATCGCGGGCGATGTTCCTGGATTTCTGCGAGCCGCCGACGATGTTGATCAGCACGTTCTCGCCGTCGGTGTCCACCCAGGTCTGGGTGACCTGGGGCAGCCGAGAACGACAAGCTGGCTCGAGTGCGTACTTTAGGCGCAGTCTTGTCCACATGCGGTTCGGTTCGGAGTCACTCCCGCCGCAGGATCGCGGCGACGACACACGGCCCCGGGTGACCTGGGCGCTCCGTGGATCTGCTGCACGGGTAGGTCACATCTGAGCTGGCTCGCCCTGTGGGGCGGGCCTGGACGGATGCCATCAAGCCGAAGCAGTACCCGAAGAGTTCCGCGAGGGCTGGGTGCGGGTCGCCCGTGGCCGCGAGCAGGGTGTCACCCGTGGAGCGGGTCGCCCCTGATTTCGGTGTGCATGCGATGACGCTGTGGAAGTGGGTCCGCGCTGTTGGTTGTACTTTCTTCGCCCGCACATCCAACGACCTGCGTTCAGGTGGCCGTCAGGCTTTGTCCCACTGGAAGAATCGGGTGGCGATCAGCCCCACGACGACGGTGAAGCCGAGCAGCACCAGCATCGGCACGACTGCTGCACCCGGCCCCTGGCCGCGCACCATCACGTCCTTCAGCCCCTGCACCAACCACCCCATCGGCAGCACCTTGGACACCCCCTGGATCCAGCCGGGTGCCTGGTCGAGAGGGATGAACGCGCCGGACAGGAACGCCATCGGCAGGGTGATCAGGTTGGTCAGTGCAGCGCCACCCTCGGCGGTCTTCGCGACAGCGCCGACGAAGAGGCCGATCGCAAGGAACGACAGGGTTCCCGTCAGGGTGAGCGGTATCGCCATCCACCAGGAGCCGGTCAGCTTGAGTCCGAGGAACGGCAGCGAGGCCACCCCGATGAACACCGCGAGCTGGAACAGTGCGATCGCCAACGACACGACCACCCTGGATCCGACGACTGCTCCGGTCGACACCGGCGCGAGCCGCAGCCGACGCAGCAACTTGTTGGTACGCCAGGTGATCAGCGTCATCGCCGCACCGAAGGCAGCACCGATGGCGATGCCGTAGCCGATCATGCCGGGTGTGACGTACTGGATGGCCTTGAGCGAGGCGTCCTCGACGGTCTCGGCGCTGAGGGAGTACCTGGGCTGCTGTCCGGTGACCGTGACGTTCGCGCTGTCGACGAACGAGCCGAGCACGCCGAGGACGGTTCCGGAGGTGACCTGGTCGGCTGCGGAGAAGTGGACCACCAGCCGATCGCCCTGCTGCTCGACGGTGGCGGCGATGTCCCCCTGGCGCACCTGATCGAGCGATGCGGCCAGATCCGTGGCGGGTGAGATCTCCAGCACCTGGTCGAGCTGGGCGCGTGCCTCGGCGGGCAATGTCCTGATCAGCGAGACGTCGCCGACCAGCTCGACCTTCTGCTTCGAGGCGCCGGAGCTGCCGAAGATGGTCCCGAAGATGATGATGAAGAACAACGGGAAGAACAGCGTGAAGAACAGGCTGGTGCGGTCGCGGACGAAGCCCTTGAACATGGCCCGGGACAGGCTGGTGAAGGCTCTCACGCCCGGTACTCCCGTCCGGTCAACTGCAGGAAGACGTCCTCGAGGGTGGCGCCGCGCACCTGCAGGCCGGCCAGCGCGTCCAGCTCGGCGAGCGCGGTCAGCACCGGAGCCGGAGTGCGGGTGGTGATGATGGTGGACGAACTGTCGCCCTCGACGGTGTCGGCCCCGGGAAGCGCCCTGGCGGCGTCCTGATCGAGGGTGGATCGCTCGACAGCGATCCGCACCGGTGCGTCCAGCGCGCGGATCAGCTCGGCCGGTGTCCCGGTCTGCAGGATCTTGCCGCCGTCGATGATGGCCACCCGATCACACAGCGCCTCCGCCTCCTCCATGGAGTGCGTCGTCAACACGACGGTCTTGCCGCGATCGTTGATCTCCCGCAGCACATCCCAGAGATTGCGTCTGGCCTGGGGATCCAGCGCAGCGGTCGGTTCGTCGAGGAAGACCACGTCGGGGTCGTGGACGAGCGAGCAGGCGATGGAGAGCCGCTGCGCCTGACCCCCGGACAGCTTCTCGGCGCGGGTACCTGCCTTGTCGGTGAGCCCCACCATCTCCAGCAGCTCGGTGACCCGGGTACGGGGCTGGTCGTACAGATCGACGAAGGTCTCCAGTTGCTCGGAGGCGGTGAGCTGTTCGAAGAACGCCGACGCCTGCAACTGCACACCGATCCTCGGCAGCAGCGCCGCGTTGCGTGGCCACGGCTTCATCCCCAGCAAGGAGACGGTGCCGGCATCGGGCTCGCGCAAGCCCTCGATGATCTCCAGCGTGGTGGTCTTGCCGGCCCCGTTGGGGCCGAGCAAGCCGAAAAACTCGCCCTCATCAACGATGAAGCTCACGCCGTCGACGGCGTTCACGCCTGCATAGGTCTTGACCAGACCCTCGACCTCGATCGTTGCCATCCAGCCCCCCGGTGTGCGACGTGTCGGTGTTCGTCCCCGTGTCCGGACCGGGTTCAGGACCCGGGAACACGCAGGATCAAAGCATCACCTTGACCGCCACCGCCACACAAGGCGGCCGCGCCGACGCCGCCGCCTCGGCGACGCAGTTCCAGGGCAAGGGTGAGCGCGATGCGCGCGCCGGACATCCCGATCGGGTGGCCCAGTGCGATAGCCCCGCCGTTGACGTTCACGATCTCCTCGCTGATCCCCAGTTCGCGGGCCGAGGCGATCCCGACGGCGGCGAACGCCTCGTTGATCTCCACCAGATCGAGCTCTGCCGGGCTGATGCCCTCCTTGCGACACGCCACGGCTATCGCGTTCGCGGGCTGCAGCTGCAGACTCGAGTCCGGACCGGCGACCACCCCGTGGGCGCCGATCTCGGCGATCCACGCCAACCCCCGTTCCTCGGCCAGCTCACGGTCCATCACCACGACGGCGCACGCACCGTCGGAGATCGGCGAAGCGGAACCTGCGGTGATGGTGCCGTCGGGCCGGAACGCCGGGCGTAGCTTCGCCAGCGTGTCCACGGTGGTGTCGGGACGGATTCCCTCATCGGCGTCCACCACCACCTCGCCCTTGCGGGTCTGGTGGCGGACGGGCTCGATCTCGTCCGCGAATCTCCCGGTCGCGACAGCAGCGGCGGCGCGCTGGTGGGAACGGGCCGCGAACGCGTCCTGCTGCAGACGGGTCAGCGCCTCCGGACGCCCGGCGTCATTGGTGTTCTCGGTGAGCAGGCCCATGGCCACATCGGTGAACGCGTCGTGCAGACCGTCGAAGGCCATGTGGTCGACCAGGGTGACGTCGCCGTACTTGAACCCACCGCGTGAACCGGGCAGCAGGTGCGGCGCACGGGTCATCGACTCCATCCCGCCGGCGACCACGGTGCGGAACTCCCCCGCCCGGATCAGCTGGTCGGCGAGTGCGATGGCGTCCAGCCCGGACAGGCACACCTTGCTGATCCCGACCGACGGAACGGTCAGCGGAATACCGCCGCGGAATGCTGCCTGACGGATCGGCAGCTGCCCGCAGCCCGCCGACAGCACCTGTCCCATCACGACGTAGTCGACATCGCTCCCGGAGACCCTCGCCCGACGCAGCGCCCCCTTGATGGCCGTACCACCGAGATCCATCGCTGTACTCCCGGCCAACGCTCCAGAGAGCCGTCCCATCGGGGTGCGTGCCCCGGCCACGATCACCGTCGATCTCATGCTGCCACCGTACCCAGCAGCGCGTGCGGACACGGCATCCGGCAGCGCGACGAGGGGGCGTCCACCCACTACGGTGGGGACCATGGACCCTGTCGACACGTGCGCCGATACGCCCGCCGACACGTCCGCCGACACCAGCGCCGATCGACTCGCCGCTCTGCAGGTGCTGACCGTCGACCACGTCGGCATCGCTGTCCCGGATCTCGATACGGCCATCGCGCTGTACACCGGGGTCCTCGGCGGCCGGTTGGCGCACCGGGAGAGCAATCCCGACCATGAGATCGAGGAGGCGATGATCAGTTTCGGTGCCGATATGGCTGGGAGCGACCAGCGGGCGCAGCTGCAGTTGATTGCTCCCACCTCACCGACCTCGACGATCGCGAAGTTCATCGACCGGTCCGGACCCGGCCTGCAGCAACTCGCCTACCGGGTACCCGACGTCCGGGCTGCGGCCGACACCCTCAGGGCGGCCGGGCTGCGGCTGCTGTACGACGAACCCCGTCGCGGTACCGCAGGGTCCTCGATCAACTTCGTCCACCCCAAGGACACCGGCGGCGTCCTGCTCGAGCTCGTTGAACCCGCAGTACTCGATCAAGAACCAGCACCGACGGACGGAACCACGCATGGCTGACGACTGGCTCCCGGCACAGGCCCCCTTCGAGATCGTCCGACGCGGCTTCTCCCCCGAGCAGGTCGTCTCCCACCTCGAGTCGCTCGAGTACGAACTGCGGATCGCCACCGCCAACCGCGACGCCACCCTGCAGCGCGTCACCGAGCTGACCACCCAGCTCTCGGCGGCGCAGGCGGAGTCCGACTCGCTGCGCCACCAGCTCGACCGGAACACCCTCGAGCCGTACTCGGTGGCCTCACTGTCGGATCGGATGCAGCGACTGATCCGGCTCGCCGAGGAGGAAGCCGCAGAGATCAGGGCGGTGGCCGAGACCGAGTCGGCTGAGCTACGGGAGCGCACCGAACGGGAGACCTCCGAGCTGGTGCGCACCACCGGCACCGAACTGGCCACCGAAGCAGCCCGGCTGCAGGCCCTTGAGCTGGACCAACGGCGGGCTCTGCAGCAGGACGCCGATCTGCTCGCCGACGAACGGAGCGCCTTCGCCGAGGAGCGCGAGAGCACCAGGATCGGCATGGCCGAGGAGGTCCGCACGCTCGTCTCGCAGGCCGACGAGTACTCCCGCGATGTCCGCGCCAGGGCTGACGAGCGGGCCGCCACCACCACCACCGATGCCGATGCCCACGCGGTCAAGGTCTCCGAGGACACCCGGACGGCCGCTGAGCAGCTCCTGCTGAAGGCCCGGGAGGCTGCCGAGACGCTCCAGCGCACCAGCACCGCAGAATCGGAGCGCATCGTCGGCGAGGCGACGGCACTCGCGCAGGAGGTCACCGGAAACGCCAGGTCCGAAGCCCAGCAGCTCGACGAACGCTCGGCCACCCGCCGACGCGAGGTCGAGGAGGACTTCGAGATCACGATGGCCGCGCGTCGCGGCGAGGCACAGAAGGTGCAGGCAGATCGTGAGCGGGCTTCGGTCGATCTGGCCCAGGCCCGCCTCGACGAGGCAGCCGAACGATCGGCGCAGCAGGTGGCGCAGGCCGACCAGGAGTCGCGACGGCTCGTGCACGTCGCCACCGTCGAGGCCAACCGTCGGGTGCAGGAAGCCGACGCGGCGGTGTCGTCACTGACCGAACTGAGGCGCACCATCACCGCGCAGCTGGGCGACCTGCACGGTCACGTTGAGCACGTTCGCTCACTGGTCGCCAGCGCCCCCGATCTGGTGCTGCCACCGGAGCAGGAGTCATCGCGGGTCACCGCGCAGCGCTTCGCGGCCGACCTGGACCCTCGCCCGACGAGCGAGATCCCCGTGGTCACCGATGGGGACCGATCGGCCGACGCAGCCGAGTAGGCGGCCGCCTCGGGTCAGGCTCGATCGCCGGCCATCACCACCGCGAGGATCTCGGATCCCCGCGACAGGTACTGATCAGCCGCTCGGCGCAGGAGCACCATCAGCAGCACCGGCGGATAAACCAGTGCAACGACGAGAGCTACCCAGGACCACACGGGGGCGATCACGATCCCCAGCACCCCGAACCCGATGACCGGCAACGCTGCTGCCAGCCCGAGCAACATGCTGCCGAACGCCGAACGGAACGAGGCGCTGCGCTGGCCGGCAATGCTGGAGGCGAACATCGACTTGCGACTCTGCGGGACCGCGTAGGGCACCGATACCGACAGCCAGGTGGCGATCGCCGCGGTACACACCACGACGGCCAAGTTCATCGCCACCGCCGGGACGAAGAAGTCCCAACCGCCGCGGATCGCAGCAACCGCCGCTGTCACGGCGACGACCAGTGGGATCGCCGGCACCAGCACCGCGAGGTTGTGGCCCAGCAACTCTCCCCTGGCCCTGACCTGGTCGCCGAAAGCCACCAGATGCAGCCAGAGACCGGATCCGTCGAGACCGAACTGGTTGGCCGCCTGGCTTCCCATCAGCAGCGCTCCGAACGCGGAGGCGAAGACTGCGCCCTCACCGGGCACCACGATCAGCGGCCACGCCACCCCCATGAAGATGCTGATCAACCAAGGCATCCGCCGCATGGGGTCGCGCCACATCAGGGTGCGGTCCCGGCCCGCCACGACCTGGGCGGTGCCGATCAGGGTTCCGCCGATCGCGCTTGCGCCGCCGATCCCGCGGGACGGTGCGGACGAGGCGGTGTCGGAATCGACGGTGACCAGACTCTTGCGGAGCGCTCGTGACCACCAGAGCCAGCCGAGCGTCAGGAAGACCAACGCGATGACGGCAGACGCGACTGCTCTGGCCCACTGCTCGGTGGCAATCTGGGCGGGCAACGAGGCGAGGGCACCTGGCGGAGTCCACGAGAGGATCTCCGCGGTGCGCTGCGCCGCGGCGCCGAATCCCGCCGACGAACCCGAGTTCAGGCCCAGCGTCGCCAGCATGTAGACGACCAGGACGCCGAACCCGACGGCCATGCCGAGGTCGCGCCCCCGGCGGGACGACATGAGCGTCGCCATCGAGGTGGCGGCCGCACGGGAGAACACCACGCAGGTGACGAGTTGCAGCACGATGCACAGCAACGCGATCGGCAGCATCCAGCCCAGGAACGACAGCCCGATGGCGCAGCCGATGAGGATCACCGCGTTGAACAACGGCAGGTAGCCGACCACCGACGACACCAGCAGACCTCGCTGCAGGGTGGCGGGGCGGATCGGCAGCAGCGCGAACTTCGACGGGTCGACGGTCTCGTCGACCCCGAAAGCCACCATCGGGGTCAGTGTCCAGGCCACGAGTTGCAGGGCGAACAGGCCGGTGACTGCCAGGTAGCCGGCCTCCGGCACGGACCGCAGCATGGACAGGGCGTAGGCGATGGCGCCGACCGCGAGCAGCGCGAGGCACAGCCCGATGATCATCCGGATGCGCTTGCCCGGGCTCAACGCCCGCACCCGGCTGGTGACCAGCCGCCATTTCAGGCTCGCGAAGATCGCAACCACGACAGGCCCTCCGTCCCGCGATCCTGCCCGCCGATGATGTGGAAGAACGCGTCGTCCAGCGAAGCGGCGTCGCCGCGGACGACACTCAGCTCGCCGCTGGCGACGATCCGGCCGTCGGCCATCACGGCGACGTGACTGCACAGTTCTTCGACCAGTGCCATCACGTGGGAGGAGAAGACGACCGTGCCGCCGCCGGCGCAGTAGTCCGAGAGCACGCCGCGGATCGCCCTGGCGGACACCGGGTCGACGGCTTCGAGCGGTTCGTCGAGCAGCAACAGCGACGGCGAGTGGAGAAGGGCAGCGGCGAGGGTGATCTTCTTGCGCATGCCGGTGGAGTAGTCGGCCACCAGCTTGCTCCCGGCCGAAGTGAGATCCAGGACGTCCAGCAGACCTTGGATGCGGCGCTGGACCTCGTCGGCAGGGATGCCGCGCAACCGACCGAGATAGCTCGACAGCTCCGGGCCGGAGAGCCGTTCGAACAGCCGCAGACCGTCGGGCAGCACGCCCATGTCGGCCTTGGCCGCGACCGGGTCCGCCCACACGTCGCCGCCGGCGACGAAGATCCGACCCTCGTCGGGCCGCAGCAGACCGGTGACCATCGACAGTGTCGTGGTCTTGCCGGCACCGTTCGGACCGACCAGGCCGAAGAAGGATCCGACCGGGACATCGAGGTCGATGTGGTCGACCGCTGTCTTCTCACCGAACTGCTTCACCAGACCGCGGATGGCCAGCGCGGCCCCCGCAGTCCTGGGATCGGATGCTCTCGTGCTCGGATAACTGGGAAGGCCCCCCGAAACGCCTGGGCCGACGGTGTGATCGGTCATGCATCCAGCGTGCCACAGGCCCACGACACCCGCTCCGGGGCGAGGTGCGAGGCGTGACCCACGACTCGGTGGAGCGCGTTTCGACGACCCGGGTGGACGTTCCGGGAGTTCAGACGAACGCGGCCAACAGTGCCCAAGCCACCACGGCGCTGGGCAGCAGGGAGTCGAGCCGGTCCATCACACCGCCGTGCCCAGGCAGCAGGGTTCCCATGTCCTTGACCCCGAGATCGCGCTTGATCAGTGACTCGGCCAGATCGCCGATCACCGCGACCACGGTCAACACCGCACCGACGACGACGCCCTCCCACCAGTCGGTGTGCAGCATCAGCGACACGGACAGCGCCCCGCCGATCATCGCGGCGACGGCGGATCCGGCGAAGCCCTCCCAGGACTTCTTCGGCGAGATGGTCGGCGCCATCGGATGGCGGCCCAGCAGGGCTCCGGCCGCGTACCCGCCGGTGTCGGAGCAGACCACCACGATCAGGAACACCATGGCCCGCTGGGCTCCGTCCTCCGGGCGGACCAGCAGGGTGGCGAAGGAGGCGAACAGACCGAGATAGACGAGCAGGAAGATGCTGGCTGAGACGTCCCGCAGGTAGCCCTCGGCGCCCCGCGGGAAGCGCCAGAGCAGACAGACCAGGGCCGCCAGCGCGAGCCCGAGCGCCTGCGCCTCGTGCCCCCAGAACCAGCTCATTGCCACGATGGCCACCGCACCGAGACCTACCGGTAGCCAGGAGATCTCGACACTGCGCGCCCTGCGCAGGGTGCCGCTCATCTCCCACACCGAGGCCAACACGGCGGCCGCGATGATCACCACGAAGGCGGGCCGGTACAGCAACAGCGAGCCGACGATCAGGATGCCCAGCCCGACGCCGACACCGATGGCCATCGGCAGGTCGCGTCCGGCGCGGGAGGCCCGTGGGGCGGCCGCCGGGAGGCCGGGGTCGACCGGTCCGGCCGGCGGATCCGGCGGCCCGTCATCGCTCATGGGTGTCATCGGGTGGGTGTCGTCCGGTGCGTGGGTAGGTGCGTGCGGGCCCGGCGCTCAGACCTCGAGCAGTTCGGCTTCCTTGTGCTTGACCAGGTCGTCGATGCCGCTGACGAACTTGTCGGTGGTGTGCTGTAGGTCCTTCTCGGCGCGGGAGCCCTCGTCCTCACCGATGTCGCCGTCCTTGACGAGCTTGTCGATGTCGTCCTTGGCCTTGCGGCGGACATTGCGAACCGTGACCTTGGCGTCCTCGCCGCGGGAGCGGGCCTGCTTGCCGAGGTCGCGGCGGCGCTCCTCGGTCAGCTGCGGGAACACGATCCGGATGATGTTGCCGTCGTTGGACGGGTTGATGCCCAGGTCGGAATCGCGGATCGACTTCTCGATCGCCTGCAGCTGGGTGGCGTCGTAGGGCTTGATGATCGCCATCCGCGCTTCCGGGATGGAGATGGACGCCATCTGCGGCAGCGGCGTCTGCGCACCGTAGTACTCGACGCTGAGCTTGTTGAAGATGTTCGGCGTCGCGCGTCCGGTACGGATCGACGCGAGGTCTTCCTTGGTGACGTTGAACGCCTTCTCCATCTTCTCCTCGGCGTCCAGCAGTGCCATGTCGAGAGCCTCGCTCATCGGTGTCCCTTCCATCGTGCGGATCTGGTGCCGGACAACGGTTCCCGGCGCGGGTGGTACGGATCAGGCCTGACGTGGGGTGTGCACCAGGGTACCGATCGGTTCGCCCGCGGCCGCCCTGGCAATGTTGCCCTGCTCGAGCAGGTTGAACACGATCATCGGCATCGCGTTGTCCATGCACAGGCTGAACGCGGTGGCGTCGGCGACCTTGAGACCCTTCTCGAGCACCTCGCGGTGGGTGATTTCGGAGAACATCGTGGCATCCAGCACGACCCGCGGGTCGGCATCGAAGACCCCGTCGACCGCCTTGCCCATCAGCACCACCTCGGCGCCGATCTCCAACGCGCGCTGGGCGGCGGTGGTGTCGGTGGAGAAGAACGGCATGCCCACGCCGGCCCCGAAGATGACGACGCGGCCCTTCTCGAGGTGCCGGATTGCTTTGCGCGGGATGTACGGCTCGGCGACCTGGCCCATGGTGATGGCGGTCTGCACCCGGGTGTCCAGGCCGTGCTCACGTTCCAGGAAATCCTGCAGTGCCAGGCAATTCATGACGGTGCCGAGCATGCCCATGTAGTCGGAGCGCGCCCGGTCCATGCCGCGGGTCTGCAGTTCGGCCCCGCGGAAGAAGTTGCCGCCGCCGATGACGACGGCGACCTGCACCCCACCGGCCACCACCTCGGCGATCTGCCGCGCGACGGTGGAGACGACGACCGGATCGACCCCGACCTCTCCCCCGCCGAACATCTCGCCACCCAGCTTGAGCAGCACCCGGTGGAACGGACGGCGAGGAGAGGGAGTGACGTCACCTGCACCGATCCATGTCTCGGTGGTGGTCTCGTCGGTGAACGTCTCGGTCATCGCTCAAGTCCTCCCGCTGACTGGGCCGTCGGCCCTGCTGGTGCCGGATCGGATCGTTCCCGGTCCGGATGCTGCCACGGGGCCGTGCGGATCGCTCCGAACGGCCCCGCGATGGCACATCAGACGGTGCCCACCTCGAACCGGACGAAGCCGGTCACGGTGACGCCGGCCTCGGCCAGCTGGGCTCCGACGGTCTTCTTGCTGTCCCGCACCGAGCTCTGCTCGACCAGGACGGCTTCCTTGTAGAACCCGGTCACGCGGCCCTCGACGATCCTCGGCAGCGCAGCCTCCGGCTTGCCCTCCTCGCGGGCGGTCGCCTCGGCGATCCGCCGCTCGGACTCCAGCACGTCGGCCGGCACGTCGTCCTTGGTGACGAACCGAGCGCGCAACGCCGAGATCTGCATGGCGGCGCCGCGAGCGGCCTCCGCTGCGTCGCCCCCGTCACCCGCGTAGGCGACGAGCACCCCGATGGAAGGCGGCAGGTCCTGGTTGCGCTTGTGCAGGTAGACAGCCGTCGAGCCGTTGAACTTGGCCACCCGGTTGAGTACCAGCTTCTCGCCGATCTTCGACGACAGCGCCTGGACGGCGTCCACGACGGTGCCGTTGCCGAGCGGCGCGGCCAGGACGGCCTCGACCGTCGGATCGACGTCGCCGGCAGCGACACCGGCGATGGCCTGCGCCAGCTCGGAGAACTCGGAGTTCTTCGCGACGAAGTCGGTCTCGGAGTTGAGCTCGATGAGCGCGTGGCCGCTGGTGGCGACCATGCCCTCCGCGGTGGTGCGCTCGGCACGCTTGCCCGCGTCCTTGTTGCCCTTGATCCGCAGGATCTCGGTGGCCTTCTCGAAGTCGCCCTCGGCTTCCTCGAGCGCCTTCTTGCAATCCATGAATCCGGCGCCGGTCAGTTCGCGGAGCCGCTTGACGTCAGCGGCACTGTAGTTCGCCATGCTGGAGATTCGTCCTCACTCGAGTGGGGTGGTCCTGGTGAACCGGTCGGTCCCGTTGTCGGGTCCGACCGGCCGCGGTGCCCCGCCCCGACGGGGCGAGGCACCGACTTCAAGCAGATCAGCTGGTGGTCTTTTCGGCAGCGACCGGAGCAGCAGGAGCGGCTTCGGCGGCGGGCGCCTCGGCAGCAGGAGCGGCTTCGGCGGCGGGCGCCTCGGCAGCAGGAGCGGCTTCGGCGGCGGGCGCCTCGGCAGCAGGAGCGGCTTCGGCGGCAGGCGCCTCGGCAGCAGGAGCGGCTTCGGCGGCAGGCGCCTCGACCGGAGCGGAAGCAGCAGCACCGTCAGCGGGCGCCTCGGCAGCCTTGCTCTCCTGCAGCAGCTCACGCTCCCACTCGGCGAGCGGCTCCTCACCGGTCTCGGCGGAACCACCGGAACGGGCGATGAGCCCGGCCGCAACGGCTTCGGCGACGACCTTGGTGAGCAGGCCGGCGGAGCGGATCGCGTCGTCGTTGCCCGGGATCGGGAAGTCGACCTCGTCCGGGTCGCAGTTGGTGTCCAGCACCGCGACGACCGGGATGTTCAGCTTGCGAGCCTCGCCGACGGCGATGTGCTCCTTCTTGGTGTCGACGATCCAGACGGCGCTCGGCACGCGGGCCATGTCGCGGATGCCGCCGAGGGTCTTGGCCAGCTTGTCCTTCTCGCGGGTCATCAGCAGCACCTCCTTCTTGGTGCGGCCGTCGAACTCGCCGGAGGTCTCCATCGCCTCGAGGTCCTTGAGACGCTGCAGACGCTTGTGCACGGTGGAGAAGTTGGTGAGCATGCCGCCCAGCCAGCGGTGGTTCACGTAGGGCATCGAGACGCGCGTCGCCTGCTCGGCGATGGCCTCCTGCGCCTGACGCTTGGTGCCGACGAACAGCACCGTCCCGCCGTGGGCGACGGTCTGGCTGACGAACTCGTAGGCACGGTCGATGTACGACAGCGTCTGCTGGAGATCGATGATGTAGATGCCGTTGCGTTCGGTGAAGATGAACCGTTTCATCTTCGGGTTCCAGCGACGGGTCTGGTGTCCGAAGTGGACACCTGCGTCCAGCAACTGACGCATGGTGACGACAGCCATGGCTGTCCTTCCTGCTCGTGCGCATGCCGACCTGGCCCTCCCGGTCGCCCGGGGTGCCCGATTCCGGCCGCATGACGCGGTTTCGGTTGATGCTCGCGGTCGGTGACCGCACAGCCCTGGCGCCCTCGGTGTCCCTGCCCCGATCTTGCGATCGAGGACCTGGAGGAACATCCGCCGGTGCGGCTTTCGTACATCGGCCGCTGGAAAGGACGCGCGAAGTCACCCCGCTGGTGCGGGATGCTCAGTCCATCCTACGGGATGGGACCCGAGCGCTCGACACGTCGTCCTGGCAGGTCGGACGGCACGGCCAGCGGTCTGGCGAGTTGTCAACAGAGGAGTTCTCCGTCCACATCGACAGCCGCCCGGAGCCCCGATCTACGTGGCCTGCAGGACCCTCGGGAGATGGTCTTCGTCCACCCCTCCATCCGGTCTGCCGTGCAGTGGCCGCTGCTGGTCGTCCTCGTGCTGGGATCCGGTCCGGCGGCGGGCACCGGCCCGGCTCCCACACCCGTGCTGCCGGTGTCCCTCCAGGGCACCGCTCGGGACGGGCCTTCCGGCAACGGGTTCGTCGCCCCGCTCGCGGGCGCACCGGTCGTGTTGACGCCCTTCCGCCCACCTGCCGAGCGCTACGGCCGCGGCCATCGCGGCGTCGACCTGGCTGCGACACCGGGATCGAGGGTGCGGGCAGCCGGGGCAGGAACCGTCGTCTTCGCGGGTCCGCTCGCCGGCCGTGGGGTGGTGTCGATCGAGCATGCTTCCGGGCTGCGGACCACCTACGAGCCCGTCGATCCGTCGGTCTCCGCCGGCGCGCGCGTCGCGGCCGGTCAGCCGATCGGGACGCTGTCGCCAGGTCATCCGTCGTGTGCCCCACGGGGCTGTCTGCACTGGGGAGCCCGACTGGGTCCGCAGACGTACGTCGACCCGATGCTGCTCATCGGCAGGATCCGGATACGCCTCGAGCCGTGGAGCCGCTGATCGGCTCCACGGCTCGTGGGGGTGACGCTGGGTCGGCTGCCGCTCGCAGCGACGCCGCGCGGTCTAGTAGGGCGCGTACCCGAAGACGTGCACCGCATCGCCGTAGTCCAGTGCACTCCAGAAGTACCGGGCCGCGGTGTTCCCGAGGTGGACGCAGCCGTGCGACCTGATGCTCAGGCTTCCCTCGTGGAAGGCTTCGCCGCCGTTGAAGAAGATCGAGTAGGGCATCGGGGCCGAGTCGAAGATGGACGACTCGTGATCGATGTCCTTCCAGTAGACGGAGAACATCCCGGTGGTGGTGCGGTAGCCGGGCCGACCGGACAGCATCGGGACCGGGCCGTAGATGATCCTGCCGTTCTCCTGGATCCACGCGAGATTGTGGGTCAGGTCGGCACAGGCCCTGGCGGCCCCGTTGCAGCCGTTCACGAACGCCGCCTTGACCTTGAGGGTCACGGATGCGGATGTGCTGCCGATGTAGTAGCTGTTGCCCCCGTAGCGCACCGACACAGAGTGGCTCCCGGCGGCGATCACCGGCAGGGTGACGGAGGCGCGGCCTGCGGCCAGCTGGACGGTGGCCTTCGCAACACCGTCGACGAGGATCGCGGCTGAGCCGGCCGGTGCGACGGCAGTACCGGAGACGGCCAGCTTCAGGGTGCCGCGGGTGTTGGGTTCCAGCGTCGTGCTGCCCAGGACCACGTCGACCGACGACGGAGCGCGGACCACGTCGAACAACCGGGAGCCGACGCTGCCGAGCACCGGCGAGGAGCCCTGGTACCGGCCGTCGACGCGATACCGGCCGGGCTTGAGCACTGGCACCGTCGCGGTGGCGACAGCGCCGCTGAGGTTGCCGGCGGCGAAGCCGTGGCCGGAGACGTAGAAGGCGACCCGACCCGAGGGGGTATGGACGCCTGATGCGGAGACCTTGGCGGAGACGGCCAGCGTGTCGCCGTAGACGATCCGGGTCGAGGAGCTCACGGCAGTGCGCGAAAGCGTCTGGACCACGACCCGGAAGCCTGCCGAGTAGCGGGCGGCATAGGTGGTGTCGCCGGCATATCGGACGGCAAAGGTGTAGGTGCCTGGGCCGAGCCCGGTGATGTTCGCGGTGAAGGTGCCGTTCCAGGCGACCTTCACGTTGGAGCGCGGAACACCGTTCACGTTGACCACCGCGCGGCCGGTCGGGACGCGCTTGGATCCGGACACCTTGCCCGTGACCGAGACTGCCGATCCCAGGCGGATCGTCGAAGCCTTGGCGGTGGCCGTGATGGTGGGCCTGAGCTGGGCAACCGCTGCCGCGGTCTGCTGGATCACCGGTGCCGTTGCCGCAGCCGCGGCAGGCATGGAGGCGTCAGCGGACACGGTGGGCATCGTCACCAGCGCAATGGCCACCCCGCCGATCGCGATCCCCCGGAACGCGGTACGCGCGCCTGTGCTGATTCGGTGCATTCGAACTCCCGCTGTTGTGACGACTTGTCCTTGATGGGCTACCCCGTAGATGCGCAGACGCGCGCTTCGTTGCGTCCATGGGCACGATACCGGCAAACATCACCCGATCGGCTCACCATTGATCACGCACGCGGGTGTGCCTGTCGGTAGACGGCGGCCAGTCGTTCGTTCGAGACGTGGGTGTAGATCTGAGTCGTTCCCAGCCCCGCATGTCCGAGGATCTCCTGGACCGTCCGCAGGTCGGCGCCGCCGTTGAGCAGATGGGTCGCAGCGCTGTGCCGCAGCGCGTGCGGGCTGACCCCGTCGCTGCCCAGCTCGGTGGCGGTTGCCCGCCGGACGACGGAGCGGACGGCGCGCGGGTCGATCCGACCACCACGGGCACCCAGGAACAGCGCGTCGCCCGAGTCCTGCGTCGACAGGTGCGGTCGGCCGGCGGCCAGCCAGCCCTCGATGGCGCGCTGCGCGGGGACGCCGTACGGCACGGCGCGTTCCTTGTCGCCCTTGCCGACCACGCGCAGGATCCTGCGTCCGGCGTCGATGTCGGTGAGACAGAGCCCTGCCAGTTCCGACACCCGGATCCCGCTGGCGTACAACACCTCCAGCATTGCCGCATCGCGGCGGGCGAGGGCGTGCTGCAGCGCCGCCGCGGCGGGGTCACGGGCCGGCGCGTCTGCCGCGGTGTCGGATTCCCACCGCACCGCCGACCCGACCGCGGCCGCCGCGGTGTCCAGCAGTGCTTCCGCCTGGTCCTCGCGCAGGATCTCGGGCAGCGAGCGGCCTGTTCGCGGCGATGCCAGCCGAGCGCCGGGATCGGTGTCGATCCGAGCGGTACGCAGGCACCAGGCGGTGAACGCCCTGACGGCCGCGACCCGCCTGGCCTGCGAGGTCGTCGCGGCGCCGTGGGTGCGCTGCAGCGCGAGCCAGCTCCGCAGCGCGGGCAGGGTCAGCTGGGTGGGGTGCTCGATGCCCATCCGTGCCACGTGGGTCATCAACGAGACGACGTCGCCGAGGTAGGCCCGCACCGTGGCAGTCGAGACGGACCGTTCGCTGGTCAGATGACGCTCGTAGTCGTCCAGCACGGCGCGGACGGCACCGGACAGCTCGGCACGTTGGGCCGCCCGAACCGGGCGGCGCGGGGCACCACCACCGACAGCCATGCACCGAAGGTGCCCGGCGGCTGCCCCGCGGTCAAGGCGGCGCGCTGCGGAGCGCAGCCAGGAGCACCGTCCCGGAGCACCGCTCTGGAGCACCGTCCTGGAGCGCTCGGGATGACGGGGCGGAGAGCGGCCGTGTGTTGCCGGCGGCTTCCGGACAGCAGCCGCCGATGTCATCGTCGTCCCCAGGTGCCGCTGTCCGCCCGGGCCAGACCCACCAGGTCGAGCTCCGCGAGTGCCGCAAGCACCTCGACCGCCGGGATGCCGGCTTCCGTCGCGAGCTCCCGCACCGTGCGGGTTCCGGAACCGGGCAGCGCCTCGTAGACCCGGCCGACGACGGGCGACAGGTCGTCCGTGGGACGGTGCGGAACCCCCTGCGGGCTCAGGGCGGTGCGGACTCCGGCGGCCTCCAGCACGTCCTGCCCGTTGGTGGCGATCACCACCTGCCCGGACCTCAGCAGGTCGTGGCAGCCCACAGACATGGCCGACGTCACCGGGCCCGGTACGGCCATCACGACCCGGTTCAACGCCGCCGCCGCGTTCGCAGTGCTGACCGTGCCCGAGCGCCGTCCAGCCTCCACGACCACTGTCACCGATGCCAGCGCGGCGATGAGACGGTTCCTGGCCAGGAACCGGTGCCTGGCCGGCGTGGTTCCCGGCGGGTATTCGCTGAGCAGCGCGCCGCGGTCGGCGATCTCGGCCACCAGCTCGCGGTGCGCCACCGGATAGACGATGTCGATACCGCAGGCCAGGACCGCCGCCGTCGATCCGCGGCCCCGCACGCTCAGCGCGCCCCGATGTGCTGCGGCATCGATCCCGAAGGCCGCTCCCGACACGACCGTCAGCCCGTGCGCGGCCAGCTCGGCCGCGATCTCCGAGGCACAGCGTCGTCCGTATGCGGTGCTCGCGCGGCTGCCGACGATCGTCACCGCGCCGGAGGGCTGCGGTGGCAATCCGGTGCCGCGGAGGTAGACACCGAGTGGCGGGAACAGCCCGGAACCGGACGCCTGGAAACTGTCGAACGCCGCGGCCGGCCACTGTGCGTCCTCGGGGCAGATGAACTCTCCGCCCAGTTCGGCCACCACGTCCAGATCGCGGCCGGCCGCGGCCCGCAGCTGCGAAGCCGTGACGCCCTGGGTCCGAGCAGCCACGGCCCGCCGGCAGGACTGCGGCACGTGGCCGCTGACGATCAGGTCCCAGGCCTGCTCGGGTCCGACCTCGGCCACCAGCTGCACCATCGCGGCCGAGGGCGGTTCGACCATCCGCAACAACCCGGCCCTGGCGATCCTGGTCTCGGGCGTCGCCCGCGCCGCCGGTTCGGACGATGAACCGGTCGCGGCTGCGCCGATCACAGTTCCTCCCCGCACCGCAGGGCGAGGGCCAGGGCCAGGTCGGCGCGGATCGGACGATCACGTTCCGCCAGATCCGCGGCTGTCAGCGCCAGCCGCAGAACCCGATCGAAGCCCCTCCCCGTCAACCGCCCGACGCGAACCGCCCGCTCGGCGATCTCGGTGTCGCAGGCATGCGCGCGGAACCAGCGGCGCACGGTCGGGCCCGGCACCTCGGCATTCGTCCGCCAGTGCGTGGACCGCCACCGCTGCTCGGAGCGGAGTCTGGCCTTCTGCACCCGGGCGCCGATGGCTGCCGAACCCTCCACCACCTCTCCGCCGGCGCCGAAGGACGACGGGTCGACCGGCGGGAGATCGACCCGGATGTCAACCCGGTCCAGCAATGGCCCCGACAACCGGCCCAGATAGCGCCGCCGCACCCCGGAGGCGCAGCAGCAGTCGGTGTCACGCGCGGCCGCGCAGGGGCAGGGGTTGGCCGCCAGCACCAGTTGGAACCGGGCGGGGAACCGTACGGTCCCGGAGGCTCGGGACACCAGCACGTGCCCGGACTCCAGTGGCTGCCGGAGCGCATCGAGCACCGTCGGCTTGAACTCCGGGCTCTCGTCCAGGAACAGGATCCCCCGGTGCGCGAGACTCACGCTGCCGGGTCGGATCGTGCCGCTGCCGCCACCGATGACGGCCGACAGGCTGGCCGAGTGGTGCGGGTCCACGAAGGGTGGGCGGGTGATCAGTGGCGACCGCTCGGCGAGCGTGCCCGCCACCGAATGGACCGCCGTGACCTCGAGGGAGTCATCCTCGTCCAGCGGCGGCAACAGGGAGGGCAACCGCATCGCCAGCATCGTCTTGCCCGCTCCCGGCGGACCGATCATGGCGACGTGATGACCGCCGGCAGCGGCAATCTCGAGTGCTTGTCTGGCCACCGGCTGACCCAGCACGTCGAGCATGTCCGGCGGTTCGTCCGGCGGCAGGTCCTCCTCGACGACCCGATCGACGAGCTCGTCCGATTCGCCCCGCAGGTGGGCGACCAGGTCGGCCAACCGCGGGACTCCTCGCACCGGGATCCCGGCGTGCAGGGCCTCACGCAGGTTGCCGACGGGCACCAGGGCGGCTCGCAGACCACCCCGGCGCGCTGCCAACAGCAGCGGCAGCACACCGCGTACCGGCCGGAGTCCGCCGTCCAGCCCCAGCTCACCGATCAGCGCGGTCTCGACCACCCCGCGCAGGGGTACCCGGTCGTCGGCGGCGAGCACGGCGATCGCCACCGCGAGGTCGAACCCGGCACCCTTCTTGGGCAACGCAGCAGGCGACAGCGCGATGGTCACCTTCCGGTCGGGCCACTTCAGACCGGAGTTCGCCAGGGCTGCCCTGACCCGGTCCTTGGCCTGCTGGACGGCCGCGTCGCCGAGACCGATCACCGTGGTGCCCGGCAGTCCGGCCGCGAGATCGGCCTCCACCTCGATCAGATGCCCGAACACCCCTTCCGGGGCGACCGACCACGTCCGCGCGAGGCTCATCAGAACGCATCCGGCAGATACCGCAGCTGGGGTTCGTCCTGGGGCGGCCACAGCACCGAGATGACGTCGAACTGGGTGGCCCTCCAACTGCCGAGACGGTGCTCGGACAGCCAGATCGTCGCCAGCCTGCGGATCTTCCGACGTTTGCCCATCGTCACCGACTCGGCTGGGGACCCGAACCCCTCGCCACTGCGCGTCTTGACCTCGCAGAAGTAGAGCCGATCGATGCCGTCGGTGGCGACGATGTCGAGCTCGCCCTCCCGACACCGCCAGTTCCGCGACAGCACCACCAGACCCATCGATTCGAGATACTCGGCGGCCAGTTGCTCACCCCTGCGGCCGAGAACCCGTCGCGGATCCTCCGCCGGCACCTCGGGTTCCACCTGCGGCTGATGCCGGGAGCCGACATCAGCAGTCCGCTCACCCTGTACTTCGTCCGGCGCCACTGGCCACCTCCCCCACGGACCGACCCGCCGTCGATCACTGCAGCAGGATCGCCCAGATCACGCTCGGACCGGCCGGCCACCCTCCGCGGTGTGGACAACTTCAGGTCTGTGGACAACCGGGCTTCATCAGCGCCGCACTGTCGGACCCAGCGCTCGATCCGGAGACCCGTCGGTCAACGATGCGGCCTCATCCGATCGGCACGAAATGCGTGCTCCGCCCGTCGGTTCGGCGTAAATACGCCGACCAAACACCGCCCGACCAAACACCGACCGACCGACACGACCCAACCAAACACCGCCCGACGAACACCCCCGAACAAGCGCCGCACGGGACAGCACTGATCACTGCGCCGGGGTGACTCCCGGCAGTTGTTCGGGCGGCAGCACCGCGGCACGGAACGGCGAGAGGGTCAACAGCAGGGCGGCCAGCGCCAGACCACCGATCGCCACGCCGATGGTGGGACGGTTTCCCCAGGTCGCCGCGGCCCAGCCGGCCAACGGAGCCGAGACCGCGATCGCACCCCAGTTGAAGGTCCGCATGCAGCCGTTCATCCTGCCGCGCAGACGTTCCGGGGCGACAGCGTTGCGGTAGCTGGTCTCCAGTGGGCCCTTGAGGCCGAGTCCGAACCCGAACACCGCCTGGCCGGCCACCAGCCACCAGATCGCGGCCGGGCCGGGCACCGCGAACACCACCAGCAGGTATCCGAGCGGTGTCAGCCAGTCGGCCACCGCGCACATCGTCCCCACCCCGAACCGTGCTCCGAGCCGCGGCGACAGCCCGGCCGCGACGAACCCGGTGATTCCCGCACAGGCCAGCGCGAAGCCGACCGCCAGCGCGCTCTGCCGCAGCTCGGTGGTCGCGAAGTAGATCAGCACCGTGTTGACCGCGGAGTTGAAGAAGAACCACAGGTGCAGCGAGACGGCGTACCACTTCAGCGTCGGATGGCGGTACAGCCAGCCGGCTCCTTCCCGCAGCTCACGCACCACACTGCGACCCGCGACCGGCGCCGGTGGATGCTCCGACACCCGGACCCTGATGAGCACCACCGCAGAGATCACCCACGACATCGCATCGACCAGCACGGCGATCGGTGCGGACAGGAACCGCACCAACGCGCCGCCGACCAACGGTCCCGCCGACTGCGCGGCCGTCCAGGTCTGCTCCAGCCGGGCGCTCGCCGCGGGGAGTACCGGAACCGGAACCAGGTCGGGGAGGAACGACTGTCGCGCAGCAGTCGAGAACAGCATGGCGATCCCGACCGCGAACACCGCCGCCACCAACAGCCCTACGGTCAGGGCTCCGGTCAGCGCCAGCACCGCGATCAGAGCCGTCACGATCCCCGCCGCGGCATCGGCCGCGATCAGCACCGTGCGCCGCCGCATCCGGTCGATCAGCACTCCGACCAGCAGCCCGAACATCAGGGACGGCAGCCATTGCGCGGCGCGGACCAGCCCGATCTCGGTCTGGTCCGCGTGCAGGGTCTCGATGAGCAGCAGTTGGATCGCCAGGGTGGAGGTGAACGTCCCCAGGTTGCTGACCGCGTCAGCGATCCAGAAGCGCACGAAGGCCGGGTAGGAGAGGGCTCCGGCGGCGCGCATCGATCTCATCCTGTCACCGCCCCGCCCGTCCGGTGTCCGGGCACGGTGCACCGCACTCCTGCTGCGCCGTCGTCCATCGGCGATGATGTCCGCTATGACGTCCATGCCCGGCGGTCCGGAACCGGCACCCGCCGGCGAGACCCTGCGCGCCAGGGTGAGTCGCGAACTCACCGCCGCCGTCGTGTCGGGAGAGCTGGCCGCCGGGACGCTGGTGACGGTACCGACGCTGGCCGTGCAGTTCGGCGTCTCGGCGACACCGGTCCGGGAGGCGCTGCTGGAGCTCGAGAAGCGCAGCTTCGTGGAGGCAGTCAAGAACAAGGGTTTCCGGGTCACCGAGGTCGGGTCGCGGGAACTCGCAGAGCTGGCCGAGGTGCGACTGCTGCTGGAACCCCCGGCCATGTACCGACTCGCCGGCCACCTGCCGGCGCAGCAGGCCGAGGAGTTCCGCTCCTTGGCAGCCGCGATGACGACTGCCATCGCGGATGCGGACCTGGCCACCTGGCTGGAGGCCGACCAGCGCTTCCACCTGGGACTGACCGAGCTGTTGGGCAACGCAATGCTGGTGACCGTGATCGGGGATCTCCGCGGTCGGACCCGACTGGTGGGACTCGCCGGCATGCTGGCCTCCCAGGAACTCGCCCGATCCGCCGAGGAACACCACGAACTCCTGGATCGCCTGCTGACGGGTGACGCAGCGGGGGCAGAAGCGCTGATGCGCACCCACATCGGCCACACGGTCGGGTGGTGGTCGGGGCGCGCCGAGGAATGACTGTCCGGTCGGGCCGCGGGTGATGATTGTCATCCAGCCGGCTCTCGACCCCGCCTGTAATATGTGACATATTACAGACACCGAGCGAGGAGGGGAGTGCTGATGAGCAGGCTGACCGCCGACGTGATCGTGGTAGGAGCCGGCATCGTCGGCGCCGCCTGTGCCCGCTCCCTGGCTGCCACCGGCGCGCGGGTCGTCGTCGTCGACCGCGGTCCGGCCGCCGGCGGGACCAGCTCGGCCGGCGAGGGCAACCTGCTGGTCTCCGACAAGGGGCCAGGCCCAGAACTGGATCTCGCGCTGCACGCCGCGCAGGCATGGACGAGGACAGCCGCCGAGCTCGTCGACGAGCTCGGGCCCGCTTTCCCCGCCGTCGAGTACGAACCCAAGGGCGGGCTGGTCGTGACCAGCTCGGCCGCGGGCGGCGCCGCGCTCCTCGCCTTCGCCGAGACCCAGCGGTCGGCCGGCGTCCAGATCGTTCCGGTGGACGGGCCCGGCGCCCGGGAGTACGAACCGCAGCTGTCCACCGAGATCACCACCGGCGTCTTCTATCCCCAGGACGCCCAGGTGCAGCCGGTGAACGCCACCGAGGCGCTGCTGGCCTCCGCCCGCCGACGCGGCGCCACCGTACTCACCCACCGTGCCGTCACCGGAGCGCTGACGAGCAACGGATCGATTGTCGGTGTGCTGACCGAGCGGGAGCAGATCAGCGCACCGGTGGTACTCAACTGCGCGGGCCCGTGGGCGGGAGCGGTCGCTGCGTCGCTCGGTGTGCAACTCCCGGTGCGCCCGCGGCGCGGCATGGTGCTGGTGACCACCCGGATGCCGCACCTGATCTTCCACAAGGTGTACGACGGCGACTACGTGGCGGCGACCCAGTCCGCCGACACCTCCCTGCAGACCAGCAGCGTCGTGGAATGCACTGCAGGCGGGACCGTGCTGATCGGTTCCAGCCGGGAACAGATCGGGTTCGACGACCGTCTCCGGATCGCCGTGCTGGCCGAGTTGGCCGCAAAAGCGTTGCGGCTGTTTCCGTTCCTCGCCGACGCATCCGTGATGCGGGCCTACGGCGGATACCGCCCGTACATGCCCGACCACCTGCCGGCGATCGGCGCGGACCCACGGTTGCCCGGCCTGTTCCACGCAACCGGCCACGAGGGCGCCGGTATCGGTCTCAGTGTCTCCACAGCGGACCTCATCACCGCGCTCGTCACCGGCACCACTCCCCCGCTCGACCCCACACCCTTCGCCCTCACCCGGACCTCGCTGCACGCGGAGCAGGTCGCATGACGCCGACCCCCGTCGATCCGGGCCGCGACCCCGCCCACCCCCGTGAGTCCGCGCCGATCACGATCACCCTCGACGGACGGGAAGTCACCGGTCGGTCCGGGCAGACCGTTGCCGGGATGATCCTGGCGGCCGGCATCCAACAGTGGCGTCGCACTTCCGTCGGCGCGGCGCCGCGAGGCGTGTTCTGCGGCATCGGAGTGTGCTTCGACTGCATCGTCACGGTCAACGGTCTACGGGACGTCCGGGCCTGTCTGCGCCGAGCGCGGGACGGCGATGTCGTTGTCGCACAACATGACCGACTGCCGGCCGCCCCGGCTCAGCACACGGATCCGTCGTGAACGCCCGGCATGTGGTCGTCGTCGGCGCCGGTCCGGCCGGTCTGTCCGCAGCGGCTGCTGCCGCCGAGCGCGGTGCGACCGTCACCCTCCTCGACTCGGCAGACCAGCTGGGAGGCCAGTACTGGCGGCACCTCCCAGCCGAACGTGCGGCTGAGGACGAAGCCGTTCTGCACCACGGGTGGCAGACCTTCGGGCAGCTGCAGGCCACGCTGGCAACCAGCCCCGGAGTGCAGATCGTGCGCCAGGCCCAGGTCTGGTCGCTGGAGACCGCCGGGACCACCACGGGCTCGCAGAACGCAGCCGCCGTGCTGCACGTGCTCATCGGCGAGGTCGACAGCCCGGATCGCCGCCTGCTCACCCTGGGACCGGACGCACTGGTGCTGGCGACCGGCGCCCACGACCGGACGCTGCCGTTCCCCGGCTGGACGCTGCCGGGCGTCTTCACCGCCGGCGCCGCTCAGGCACTCGCGAAAGGCGAACGCATCGCCGTCGGCGAACGGGTCGTCGTCGCCGGAGCCGGACCGTTCCTGCTCCCGGTCGCGTCATCGCTGTCGCAGGCCGGCGCCCGGGTCGCTGCGGTGATCGAGGCCGGAACCCTGCGCTCCCTGGCCGCCGGCTGGCTCAGCAAGCCGTGGCAGCTGGTCGGCGCCGCGCACAAGTCCGGTGAGCTGTTCGGGTATCTCACCCATCAGCTGCGCGGCCGGATCCCCTACCGCACCGCGCGCGCCGTGATCGAAGCGCACGGCAGCGACCGCGTCGAAGCGGTGACGACTGCCGCGGTCGATCATCGCTGGGCGCCGATCCCCGGCACCGAGGAGCAGATCGCCTGCGACGCAGTGTGTGTCAGCCATGGCTTCACTCCGCGTCTGGAGTTGGCCATCGCGGCGGGTGCCGCCATCTCGGCCGAGCGTTTCGTCGTGGTCGACGCAGACCAGCGCACCAGCGTGCGCGCCGTCTTCGCCGCCGGCGAGATCACCGGGATCGGCGGTGTCGACGCCGCACTGGTGGAGGGCCGGATCGCCGGCCATGTCGCCGCGGGCGGCAGTCACCGCGATCGGGAACTCGGCACCGCACACCGGGATCGTCTGCGCACCACGGCGTTTGCGCACCGGATCGAAGCGGCGCACGGCATCCGGCCGGGCTGGACCGGGTGGCTGCGACCCGACACGATCGTCTGCCGCTGCGAGGAGACCACCCTGGCGGCGGTGCACAATGCCGTCGCCGCCACCGATTCCCGTTCGCTGCGGTCGACGAAGCTCAGCACCAGGGCCGGTCTGGGCATCTGCCAGGCCCGCATCTGCGGCCGGAGCGTCGAGACCCTGCTGGCCGAAACCACGGACACCACCGCAGCGAAGTTCACGCCGCCTCCCGGTTCCGGGTCGGACGGTGCTGGATCTGACCGGCGCCCGATCGTCACCCCCATCCGCCTCGGCGAACTGGCCGCCCTCACCGGCGATCCGGTCGTCATTGATCCCCCTCCCACCTCCGGCCCCCCCACCGCCGCACATGCCCACCCCTGATCACGCCCACCCCACCACCCTTGCCACCCACCACACCCAGGAGTCCTGACATGTCCCGCATCGATCTCGGAGGCGTCGTCGTCGCCACCACCCTCGCGTTCTCCGACGACGAGTCCGCCCCGGCCGGTCTCGCCGTCGACTACGACAAGTTCGCTGAGCACTGCGATTTCCTGATCGCCAACGGCTGCCGCGGCGTCGGGCCCAACGGATCGCTCGGCGAGTACTCCTCGCTGACCGACGAGGAGCGACGCAAGGTCGTCCAGGTCGCCGTGGAGACAGTCGCCGGGCGCGGCATCGTCGTCGCCGGCGTGCACGGCGTCGGCTGGCACCAGGCGAAGAAGTGGGCCGAGATCGCGGCCGAGGACGGTGCGGACGGGGTGCTGTTGCTGCCCCCCACCATCTACCGCGCCAACCGGTCCGAGGTCATCGAGCACTACACCAAGGTCAACGAGGTCGGTCTGCCGATCATGGCCTACAACAACCCGTTCGACACCAAGGTCGACCTGACACCGGACATCGTCGCCGAGATCGGCGCGCTGGACAATGTCGTGGCGATCAAGGAGTTCTCTGCCGACATCCGCCGGGTGCTGGAGATCAAGGAGACGAGCGACATCGACGTCATCGCCGGCGCCGACGACCTGCTGCTGGAGTCCCTGATGATGGGTGCAACCGGCTGGTTCGCGGGGTACCCCAACGCTTTCCCGAAGGAGGCCGTGGAGATCTACGACCTCGTCCAGGCCGGCGACTTCGCTGCCGCCAAGAAGCTCTACACCCACCTGGTCGCCGTGTTCCGCTGGGACTCGCGCACCGAGTTCGTGCAGGCGATCAAGCTGTCGATCGACATTGCCGGGCAGAGCTTCGGCGGCCGCACCCGCCCGCCACGCGGACCGCTGTCGTCGGAGCACGAGGCGCAGGTCCGCACGGAGACCGAGGCGGCCCTGTCCTACCTCGCATCCCGCTGAGGGCACACTGTCGTAGATCGAACACTGGGTGCACCGCACGTCCCATCGCAGCAGGAGGGCTTCATGCACAGCAGTCGGGTGATCTCCGCCGTCGACTCCCACACCGACGGGATGCCGACGAGAGTGGTGACCGGTGGTGTCGGGGTGATCCCCGGTGCCACCATGAACGAGCGTCGGCTGCACTTCATGGCGGAGCTCGACGACCTGCGGATGCTGCTGATGAACGAGCCGCGCGGGCATGCCGCCATGAGCGGCGCCATCCTGCAGCCGTCGACCAGGCCGGACTGCGACTGGGGGGTGCTGTACATCGAGGTGTCCGGCTGTCTGCCCATGTGTGGGCACGGAACCATCGGTGTCGCAACGGTTCTCGTCGAGACCGGAATGGTGGAGGTGCTCGAGCCGGTCACCACGATCAGGCTCGACACGCCGGCCGGACTGGTGATCGCCCGGGTCGCCGTCACCGACGGCCATGCCGACTCCGTGACGATCGAGAACGTGCCCAGCTACGTCGTCCGACTGGACGACACCGTCGAGGTGCCCGGCTACGGGACGATCCCGTACAGCCTGGCCTTCGGCGGGAACTTCTACGCCATGGTCGACCTGGACGCCGTGCAGCTGCCCTTCGACCGGGCACGCCAGCAGGAGATCCTGCAGGCCGGGCTGGCGATCATGACCGCCATCAACGACACCGCACCGCCGAGCCACCCGACGATCGACGGCGTCGATCACTGTCACCACGTCGAGTTCATCGCACCGGGCTCGACCGCGGAGCACTCGCGGCACGCGATGGCCATCCACCCGGGTTGGTTCGACCGTTCCCCGTGCGGCACCGGCACTTCGGCCCGGATGGCTGAGCTGTGGGGCCGCGGCGAGCTCGCACTCGACACGGACTTCGTCAACGAGTCGTTCATCGGCAGCCGGTTCGTCGGCAGGCTGATCGCCGAGACGGAGGTGGCGGGTATCCCAGCCGTGATCCCGACCATCACCGGCCGCGCCTGGGTCACGGGAACGGCAAACTACCTGTTGGATCCGTCCGATCCGTTCCCGACCGGTTTCCAGTTCTGAAGCACCACCGCCCCGACCGCCCGCCGCCCGCGGCACCACTGATCCCCCAGGAGCACCCGTGACATCCTCCAGCGCCGCTGCCACCACCGATCTCGACGCGGTCGTCTCCGCTGCCGTCGCTGCCTACGAACAGTGGAGTGTGCTGGACCCGGGCGTGCGCGCCGATGCACTACTCGCGGCGGCCACCGCGCTCGACGAAAACGCGGACGAGCTCATCACCCTGGGCCTGGCGGAGACCGGACTGACCAGGCCGCGACTCACCGGGGAGCGCACCCGTACCGCGGTGCAGCTGCGGCTGTTCGCCGACGTGATCCGGGCCGGCGAGTACCTGGACGTCCGGATCGACGCGGCCGACCCGGATTTCGCGATCGGTCCCCGCCCCGCCGTACGGCGCACCCTGTGGCCCGTCGGGCCGGTGCTGAACTTCGCCGCCGGCAACTTCCCGCTGGCCTTCTCGGTGATCGGCGGCGACTCCGTCGCGGCCCTCGCCGCCGGTTGTTCGGTGATCGTCAAGGTGCACCCCGGCCACCCGCAGCTGAGCGCGCTGACCGCGCAGCTCGTCCGCAGCGCCCTTGACTCCGCCGGCGCGCCGGCTGATCTGCTGCAGATCGTCTCCGGCGAGCAGGAGGGGGTGGAGCTGTTGCAGCACAGCGGCATCCGGGCGGCGGCGTTCACCGGATCGACCCGCGGTGGCGTCTTCCTGGCTGGTCTGGCAGCGGCGCGCGACACCCCGATCCCGTTCTTCGGGGAACTGGGCAGCGTCAACCCGGTGTACCTCACGGCGGCTGCGCTGACCGAACGCGGTGACGCGATCGCCGACGCCTTCGTCGCCAGCGTCGCCGGATCCGCCGGGCAGCTGTGCACCAAGCCCGGTTTCGTGGTGGCACCCGAGCACGAGAAGTTCGGCGAACGCATCGCAGCAGCAGCGAGCGAAGTGGGTGAGCACCGGTTGCTGAGCGAGAAGATCGGTGACGCCTACCGGGAGCGTCGCACTGCGCTGATGGACACGCCGGGAATGCAGGTCGTCGCAGCAGGATCGGTCCGGGTCGACGACGACGGCCACACCTGGGCCACTCCGACCGTGCTGAGGATGACCGAGCAGGACCTCAGGGCCGCGGGCGACGATGCACTCGAGGAGTGCTTCGGACCGCTGGCGGTGATCGTCACTGTCACCGGCGGCTCCGATCTGGCCGCCCTGCAGTACGAGCTGTTCCCCGGGAACCTGACCACGACCCTGCACCTGGCGGGCGGCGAGGTGTCGCCGACGCTCGCCGCCTTGGTGACGGCTGCCGCTCAGACGTCCGGCCGGGTGCTGTTCGACGGCTGGCCGACCGGGGTCGCGGTGACGCCGGCGATGCAGCACGGTGGGCCGTTCCCGGCGACCACCGTCGACACCACCAGCGTCGGCACCGCCGCGATAGGCCGCTTCCTGCGCGGGGTGTCGTTCCAGTCGACTCCGGATGCGCTGTTGCCGCCGCCGCTGCAGGATGCGAACCCCTGGCACGTGCCGCGCACCGAGGCCCCTGCCGGGGAGTCCGCGCACTGGGGTCGGGCGGGCTGAGGCGGCGGTCAGCCCGGCGCGATCATTCGATCGTGTCGGGCAACTGCAGGTCGGACTTCTCGAGCTCCTCGACGTTGACGTCCTTGAACGTCACCACCCGGACGTTCTTGACGAACCGCGCCGGCCGGTACATGTCCCAGACCCAGGCGTCCGACATGCGCACCTCGAAGTACATGTCGCCACCGGGATTGCGGACCTGCAGGTCGACCGCGTTGCACAGGTAGAAGCGCCGCTCGGTCTCCACCACGTAGGAGAACTGGCCCACGATGTCGCGGTACTCCCGGTACAGCGAGAGTTCCATCTCGGTCTCGTACTGCTCGAGATCCTCCGCGCTCACGCCTGCTCCCTCTCGCCGTCGGCACCCGCGGTGGGGCCGGCTCCATCATCCCCCTCGTAGGGGTTCGCGGAGTCCATCGACACCGCCGTCGCTGGATTCCCCAGGAACGACCAGCTGCGCCGGTGGATCAGCGTGGGTCCCAGTCGCAGCAGGGCATCACGGTGCTCGACCGCCGCGTAGCCCTTGTTACCGGCGAAGCCGTACTCCGGGAAATGCCTGTCGAGTCTGCGCATCAACGCATCGCGCGACGTCTTGGCCAGCACGCTCGCTCCCGCGACCCCGGCGCAGGTCAGATCGGCCTTGATCTTGAGATGCACCGGCAGGCCGTCCGGGATCGGCGACCAGAGCGCGGCTTCCGCCCGGACCGGATCGATCGGCGGGGCGAACAGCCCGTCCTGCTCGGCTGCAGATGTCGACCCGAGCACCAGCGGCGGTGGGGGCTTGAGGTAGTTGTGCTTGCCATCCAGCAGGACCGCATCCACCGGCGCGGACAGCTGCGCGAACGCACGTCCGGCGGCCCTGCGCAGCGCGGACATGATCCCGATGGCGTCGATCTCGGCGGCGCTGGCGTGGCCGACCGCATGCTCGGGGGCCCAGCGCCGGATCGGCGCCACCAGGGCGTCCCTGGCCGCGGCGGTCAGCAGCTTGGAGTCCCGCAGGCCCTGCGGGACCCGGCCGATCCTTGCCGTCACCACCACGATGCCGATGGTCACCGGGCCGGCCAGTGACCCCCTGCCCACCTCGTCCATGGCGGCGAGCCGGACACAGTCCGGTCCCAGCAGGGATTTCTCGGTGCGCAGGCCGGGGCGGATCGAGCTGGGGCGACGCTGCGCCGTCGCACTCGATCGACTCGAGTGGCGGGCAACGAGCGCAGCGCCGGTGGAGCGCTCAGCCGGCACGATGATCGGTGCCGGGATCACCCAGCGTGTGCCATCGGGAGACCGGCATGATCACGAAGATGGCCTTGCCGATCACGTTGCCGACCGGGATGGGGCCCTGGCACATGCTCGTCGCCAGATTGCGTTGGCAGTACAACGACGAGTCGCCGGATCCGGCCCGATTGTCGCCCATCACCCAGATCTGGCCCTCGGGCACTTTGTAGGGCAGGAAGCAGCGTTGCGAGACGGTGCTCGTGGTGCAGTCCTCGACGCCGGGCTCGAACAATAGCTTGTTCTCGGCCACCACATAGGGCTCGTCGAGCGGCACTCCGTCGACCATCACCCGCCCCTGGGCGTCGCAGCATTCGACGGTCTGCCCGCCGACGGCGATCACCCGCTTCACGAAGTCCTTCTCGTTCGGCGGCGCGATCCCGACCACCGAGCCGAGCGCCTGGCCGATCTTGCCGATCACGCTCGTCGGTCCTGGGATCGCGTTGGTCTCCGCCGCCCACGTGTCCGGTCCGCGGAACACCACGATGTCGCCGGGTTTCGGGTCGCGGAAGTCGTAGACGACCTTGTTCGCCAGGATGCGGTCACCACCGACCGTGACTCCGTGCAGCGTCGGCTCCATCGAGCCCGACGGCACGTAGTAGACCTTGAACAGGAATGTCTGGATGAGGAACGTCAACAGGAACGCCGTCACCAGCAGCAGCGGCACCTCGACCCACCACGGTCGCTTCTTGGCCGGCTTGCGACGCTTCGAGTTCCGCGCCCGCCACTTCGCCACCGCGGCCGTGTGCTCGTCCGCGTCGGGCGACGCCGCGGTCCCGCCGTCCGGACCGGTGGTGTCGGACGCTGCGGTGTCGGACCCGGCGGTTTCGGACGCGGCGGTTTCGGACGCGGTGGTGTCGGACGTGGTGGTGTCGGACGCGGTGGTGTCGGACGCGGTGGTGTCGGACGCGGTGGTTGCGCCGACAGCGGTGGTGTCGGTGGCAGCCGGGTCCCCGTCAGGAGTCACCGATGGTGTCGCGGTGTCGGATACAGCACCGCCCGCGTCGGTGTCCGTTCGATCGTCCGGCGATACCGGGGTATCAGCGAGTTGATCGTCGTGTCCGACGCGGGCGGGCTGGGGCTCGTTCATCAGTGGAAAGGCTACGTGTCCAGCGATGTGAACGTGAGCCGACGCGGGTGGGTCAGCGCGCGAGGTCGCGCTTCTCCTTGATCTTGGCGGCCTTGCCGCGCAGATCGCGCAGGTAGTAGAGCTTGGCGCGACGGACGTCACCACGGGTCGCGATCTCGACCTTGTCGATGTTGGGGCTGTGCACCGGGAAGGTGCGCTCCACGCCGACGCCGCCGGAGATCTTGCGGACGGTGAAGGTCTCGCGGATGCCGCCACCCTGACGACGGATCACGTGGCCGGCGAAGACCTGGATCCGGGAGCGGGTGCCTTCGATGACCTTCACGTGCACCTTGACGGAATCGCCGGGGCGGAAGTCGGGCATGTCGTCGCGCAGCGAGGCGCTGTCGAGATCGTCGAGGATGTTCATCGCGGTTCGTCCTTCGGTCGTACAACTCGTCTGGTCACGCACATCCCCTGCTGGGACGGGCGGCACGGAGCGCATCATGACGATGCGGATTCCGGGACTCACGAGGAGCCCTGCGCCGGTACTGCGCCACGGAACCCTGTCGAGGACAGGCCCGGAACGACCGGCAACCTCTCCATTGTGCCAGTTCAGTGAACCGGGACGAAATCGTCGGCGAGCGGCTGCGGCCCGCCCTTCAACCGGGGTCGCCGCGTCACCCACGGACAGCTACGCGCGGACGTACCCGCAGCCCGCACCTTCCCGAACGCAAGCGCGTCCGCCGATGCCGGTGCGATCGCGAGGCGGCCGCTGAGGGCGTAGCGTCGCGCTGCGCGAATATCGCCGTCGAGCACATGCAGACGCACTTCCTCGGCGAACGTCACGACGTCGCTGACAAGCACCGGGGTTTCGGGGTCCACCTCGTCGGGGCCGGGCAGGCGGGTGCCGTCGAGGTGAACGCGAGCCGCGATCGACTTGTCATTGGGCGACTTCATGAACGCCGGGCCGCGGAGCGTCCACGCTTCTGCGATCGTTGCCAAGACGATGCGTCGACCTGTGAGGTGGGACGGCAGCGTCGCCAGCCAGTCGTTCGGCGCCTCCAGTAGGGCGATCGACAACTGCCCGCACACGACGTCTGCGAACGACGGGCCGGCGTGGAGGTGGGCGTCGGGGTGTGCCCGGCCAGGTCGAAGCCAGCGGAGAACGTCGGCAGTTGAACAATCTGCATCCCCCGCTGTTCGGCCGCGGAGGCAATCGACCGCGCGGAGTGGGTCGATCGAGGGGGCAACATCAGCGATCGGCGTCGTTCCACAAGACCAGTCTCGGCGCCGAACCGAGAACTGTCGCGCCGATCCGCCGCGTCCGGAGCCGCCGCGCTCGACGCGGCGAACGGTCACGAGCCTCGGACGGAGTCCTCGTCGGCGCCGGCAGCGTTGCTGGTCGCAAGCTCCGAGCCCGGTCGCAGTTCCGGAACCCGACGGGCCAGGAACGACACCAGCGCAGCACAGCTCAGGCCGCCGATCAGCAGCGCGGCCTGCGCTCCGGTGAAGCGGGCGACGAAGCCGGCTCTGGCGTTGCCCAGGTCCGGCCCACCCATGCCGACCAGCAGCTCCACCGCGCTGACGCGACCGCGCACCGCATCCGGGGTCACCCGCTGCACCATCGCTCCGCGGCTGACCACGCTGGCGGTGTCCGCGGCGCCGGCCACCACCAGGAGCGCGAGTGCCACCCAGCCGACCGACACCGCGCCCAGGACTGCCAGCGACAGACCCCAGACGAGGGCACCCAGCACCACCACGAGCGGTTGGCGTACGGACCGCGTGAACGACCCGGAGAAGATCGAGGCGAGCAGACCACCAGCACCGATGGCCGACAGGAACAGACCGAAGGTGGCCGGATCCCCGTCGAACAGCTCCTCGTTGAGCAACGGGAACAGCGCGATCGGCATCGCCAGCACGGTGGCAGCCAGATCGATCAGCAGCAGGCTGCGCACCACCCGGTGCTTCAGGACGAAGTCGAATCCCTCGCGAACGCCCTGCCACCCGGATCGCGCGATCCCCTCCGGTCGCAGGACGGGAAGGCCGAACACCCCGATGAACGACGCGCCGAAGGTGATCGCATCGATCAGGTAGCACCCCTGGACGCCGACCCAGCCGATCATCAGCCCCGCCAGGGCAGGCCCGGCGAGCATCGTCAGCTGGAAGCTGATCCCGGTCAACGCCATCCCGGCGGCCACCTTGTCCGGTGGTAGCAACCGCGGGATGACGCTGCGCGACGCCGGACCGCCGAAGGTTGCGAAACAGGTCTGCAGGGCGACCAACACGAGCAGCAGCAACGGCGACCAACCACCCAGAAAGGCTTGCAGCGCCAGCACTCCGGCGAGTAGGCACTGCCCGGTGGTGGTGATGATCTGGATCCGGCGACGGTCGTACCGGTCGGCTGTCGAGCCGGCCACGACGCTCAGCAACGCCATCGGGATGACGTGCGCGAGCCCGATCGCCCCGGCCCACAACGGATTCCCGGTCGCCGCCCAGATCTGGAACAGCACGGCCACGCCCGTCATCTGGCTGCCCAGCGTCGAGAGCGACTTGCCGATCCAGTACCGCCGGAACACCGGAACCGTGCGCACCGGACCCAGATCGATGAGCATGCTGCGCACCCGACTGTGTCGGGATGACGACACCTTCCGTCCGCTCACCGCTGCGCCTCATCGGGACCTGAGCGGTTGTCGAGGCCGGCCAGCTCGGCCGTGATCCGGTCGTGGAAGCTGCTGCGGCCCAAAGCGAACCGCATGTCCTGTACCACGGCGCTCAGTGCATACGGCAGCTCCAGCTCCAGGGCGGCCGCCGCTCGCTCGGTCGCCTGCCACTCCGCTGCCAGGAACGGGACGAGTTCGCGGCCCGCCGGTGTCAGGCTCACCAGCTTCGTGCGCAGGTCCGGCCCGCTCACCGCGGCGACATACCCCGCCGCACGCAGTGCCTTGACCTTCTGACCGGCTCCCGAGTGGGTGATCTCCAGCGAACTCGCGAGCGCCCTGATCGTCATCGGACCCGCAGAGTCCAGCCGGAGCAGCAGCATCGTCTGGGACGGCTGGATGCGGATGCCCCGCTCCTGGTACAGGCGCGCGATGTCGTCGTCCATGGCGCCCAGCAGTCGCCGCAGTGGGCGCCACAGGCTGTCGTCGACCACGTCACGGGGTCTGTCGTGCTCAGTCACCCAGGCAATCTAACAGTACTTGTACAAGTACTGTCAGGTATGGCCGCCCACACCGGGTGCCGGCTCGGTCGGAGCGCGCCGCCGGCGCTTCTTCGCAGCCCTGGCAGCCCGCTCGGCACCGACCCGCTCCCGCAGCCCTGCCGGTACCGGCGCCCCGACCTCGTCGAGCACCGCCAGATCCTCGGCGTCCAGCAGCTCGGCGGTCAGCGCGGCGAACAGGTCAGGGCGGTTGCGGAATGTCCTGCGCAGCGATTCGTCCCTGCGGTGCCGGACGATCGCGGCATGGTTGCCGCCGCGCAGCACCTCCGGCACCGGCAGGCCGTCGAAGAGCGGAGGTCGGGTGTAGGACGGCGCCTCGATGAGACCGGGGATGCCGGTACCGAAGGAGTCGTCGACCGCCGAGTCGGGATTTCCGAGCACCCCGGGGATCAACCGGGCGATGGCCTCGATGATCACCAGCACCGCGACCTCGCCGCCGGCCAGCACGTAGTCGCCGATCGACAGTTCGCGGACCGGCATCACGGATGCTGCGCGCTGGACGAAACGCTGGTCGATGCCTTCGTACCTGCCGCAGGCGAAGACCAACCGCTCCGCCGTCGACAGCTCGGCCGCCGTGGCCTGGGTGAACCGCTCACCGGCCGGGGTCGGCACGATCAGCGTGGCCGGACCGGGATCCGCAGGAGCACCGGCATCCGGACGAGCGTCGGCATCGGGGTCGGCATCGGGGTCGCCGTCCGGGTTCGCCAGTACGTCCTGCAAGGCGGTCCACCAGACGTCCGGCTTCATCACCATGCCGGGACCGCCGCCGTAGGGTGCGTCGTCGACGGTGCGGTGCACGTCGCGTGTCCAGCGCCGCAGGTCGTGGATGCCGACGCTCAGGGTGCCGGCCCCGATCGCCTTGCCCAGCAACGATTCTCGCAAGGGCGTCAGGTACTCACCGAAGATGGTGATGACGTCGAACCGCATCGCGGGACCTCTCAGGGCTGCACGGGAGCGTCGGCGAACATGCCGTCCGGCGGATCGATGACGCACTGCCGACCCTCGAGGTCGACGGTCGGCACGATCGCGGAGACGAACGGCACCAACACGTCGTCGCCGGGCTTTTCGGGCGACAGGTCACCGCGGATCACCAACACCGGGGCGGCCGGCGGATGCAGCACGTCGGCGATCTCGCCCAGGGCGCGGCCGTCGATGTGCACGGCGGCGAGGCCGATCAGCTGGTGGTCGTAGAACTCGTCGGGATCGTCGGGAGGGGTGAGTTCCTCACCCTCCATCACGAGCAGTACGCCGCGCAGCGACTCGGCAGCTTCGCGATCGAGGAATCCCTCGAAGAAGACGATCTGGATCTGACCACTCCGGCCGGATCCGGCGACGGTCAGCGGACCGGCGCTCGCCGGATCGGTCGCAAGGACCGATCCGGCGGCGAACCGGCTCTTCGGATCATCGGTGCGGACGTCGACCGTCACGCCGCCTTTGACTCCGTGGGGTCGACCGATCCGGCCGACCAGTACCTGCACCGACTCAGCGGCCGGGGCCGAATCGGCCCGGCTCCCGATCGGTGTCCACCACGTCGACGCGGATCCCGCGGCCGCCGACGGCCGCGATGACCGTCCGCAGGGCGGTGGCCGTCCGACCGCCACGACCGATGACCTTGCCCAGGTCATCGGGGTGCACGTGGACCTGCAGGGTGCGCCCGCGCCGACCGGTGGTCAGGTCGACGTGGACGTCCTCGTCATGCTCGACGATCCCCTTGACGAGGTGCTCCAGCGCTTCCGGGAGCACGCTCATGCCTTCGGCTCTTCAGCCTTCTCGGCTGCAGGGGTTTCTTCGGCAACCGGAGCGTCGGCGGCAGGCGCTTCGGCGGCGGGGGTTTCAGTGGCGGGGGTCTCAGCGGCGGGCGCGGCGGGCGCGTCCTCCGCGGGGGCCTCGGCAGCTGCCGGAGTCTCCTCAGCTGCCTTCTTCGGCGCGGCCTTCTTCTTCTGGGTGGTCGCGCCAGAGGAATCGTCGTTTCGGCCGCCGGCAGCGGCGATCGCGGCCTCGTACAGAGCCTTCTTGTCGACCTTCTCCGGCTGGGCCTTCAGGGTGCCCTCGGTGCCCGGGAGACCCTTGAACTTCTGCCAGTCACCGGTGACCTTGAGCAGGGCGACGACCGAATCGGTCGCCTGGGCGCCGACGCCGAGCCAGTACTGCGCGCGCTCGGACTCGATCTCGATGACGCTGGGCTCGGTCTTGGGGTTGTACCGACCGATCGTCTCGATCGCCCGGCCGGAACGGCGGGTGCGGGAGTCGGCGACGACGACACGGTAGAACGGCTCGCGGATCTTGCCGTAGCGGGCGAGCTTGATCTTGACAGCCACTAGGTGGACTTCTCCTCGATTGCGATGGCGCGGTGTGCGCCGTGGGGTGCGCGGCCCGGCGCCGTGTGGGGATGACGGCGCCAGGACATGCTGATGGCGACCTCGAGCGGAGAGAGGGGCCGCGCGGAGTCGTGACGCTGGACATTCTGCCAGACGAGACCCTCCGTGCGGAAATGGCGCTGCTCTTCCCAGCTGGACGGGCAGTACCGTGCGGGTCCATGGAGATCAGAACCCTGCGGCCAGGAGTCGACGAATTGCCCGTGGTCGCCGAGGTCATCGCGCTCTACGACGCCGTCGGCTGGACCGTCTACACCCGGGACGCCGCCGCGCTGCAGGCCGCGATCCGTGGATCGCACCTGGTGATCATCGCGCACGATGGCGATCGGTTGGTCGGGCTGGCGCGCACCCTCTCGGACGGCGCGACCATCTGCTACCTGCAGGACATCCTCGTGCACCCCGCGGCGCAGGGCTGCGGCGTCGGTCGCCTGCTGCTGGACCGGGCGCTGGAGCTCTCCGCGGATCTGCGGCAGTTCGTCCTGCTCACCGATGACGACGACGCGCAGCGAGCGCTCTACCGCTCCGCCGGTCTGGTGCGGTCGGACTCAACCGGTCTGCACGCGTACCTGCGCCCCTGACCGCGCGGCGCAGCCACCACCGGGCCGCAAGGACCCCGAGGGCCGCGCCGCTTCCGTTGGCGATCACGTCGCGCCAGTCACCCACGCGGTGTGCGTCCAGGGAGGCCTGGGTGAGCTCGGCCGCCGCCGAGAACAACAGCCAGCCGGTCACCTGGACCCACCACGGGCGCCGGGGCCAGCCGAGCACCGTGAGGAACCCGAGCGGCAGGAACATCACGACGTTTGCCAGGAACTCGACCGTGCCGAACCCCAACCAGGTCGGCAGACCGCGTGAGTGCAGCCGCTCGAACCAGGCCTGCAGAGCGTTCTGCGAGGCGGCGGCAGGCCGGGTCGGCCACAACAGGATGAGCAGCACAGCCGCGAGCACCACCATCAGCAGCACTCGCGCCACTGTTGCTCGTCGATCCGTCCAGCGGGTCCGGATCACGAGCGTGCGGACCCGTCGATGCTGCGTCCTGCGCGGATCACCATCGGCTCGTGCAGAGCGGAAGGATCCGCCGCCGGATCCCGTGGGTAGATCACCAGATCCGCGCTGGCCCCGGCGGTGGGGAGCGCCAGCTCCAGCCACTCCCGCGCGGCAGTGGATGCGGCCAGCAGGGTGCCGCGCATGCCCAGCACTCCCCCGCCGGCGATCGCCATCGCCTGCAACTCGTCGACGATCCGTCCGTGCTCGACAAACCCGCCGGCATCGGTGCCGGCGTGCACCTGGACGCCCGCCTCGATCAGCGCACCGAACGTCTCCTCCCGGCGCTCGTGCAGATCGCGCATGTGCTTGGCGTAGGCCGGGTACTTCTCGGCCGCGTCGGCGAACATCGGGAAGTTGTCGACGTTGACCAGCGTCGGGACGACGTGGACACCGCGCCGCACCACCTCGTCGATGGTGTCGTCAGTGAGGCCGGTGCCGTGCTCGAGGCAGTCGATCCCTGCGGCGAGCAGATCGGGGATCGCGTCTTCGGCGAAGACGTGCGCCGTCACCCGGGCACCGCCGGCGTGTGCGGTGTCGATCGCCTCCCGCAGCACCTCGGCCGGCCACAGCGGAGCGAGGTCACCGATGCCGCGGTCGATCCAGTCGCCGACCAGTTTGATCCAGCCGCCGCCGTACCCGACCTGTCTGGCCACCTCGGCGGGCAGCTCGGCGGGATCCTCCAGGTCGACACCCAGACCGCGGATGTAGCGCTTCGGCCTGGCCAGGTGTCGGCCGGCGCGGATCAACACCGGTAGGTCGTCGCGGCCGACCAGCGGCCGGGTGTCCAGCGGTGAGCCGCAGTCGCGGATGGCCAGCACTCCGGTCGCCAGGTCGTCGCGGGCCTGCTGCTCGGCGGTCGGCAGATCGACGACACCCGCCGGCGAATAGCCCACGTGGCAGTGCGCGTCCACCAGCCCTGGCAGGGTCCAGCCGTCGAGTTGTTCCGCCCCGGCGACCGGCTCGTCGGTGAAGACGCCGCCGGCGATCCAGTACTCGACCTGGTCGCCGGTCCCGGCATCGTGGCCGACGACGTGCCAGCTCTGCTGCGTGCTCATCGGTCCATTCTGACTCCCCGCGGCCGGGCGCGGACGGTCACCCGTCGCCCCTCGCACCCGCAGGAGCGGACGACCTCGCACACTCCTCCCCCGGCGTTGCCCTCGCACCCCGGCGCATTCCCGATCGTCACCTGTGGGCCCAGATCACCCCGCTGACGACAGTTGAGCATGCGCCGGGAGGATCAGCATGCGCCGAGCAGACGGGCATGCCCCGAACCGGCCCCTCGCACACCGCGCATTCCCGATGGTCGGCTGCAGGCATGGAACGACCCGCTGACGACAGATGAGCATGCGCCGAGCAGACGGGCATGCGGCCGAACCGGCCCCTCGCGCACCGCGCATTCCCGATGGTCGGCTGCAGGCATGGGAACGACCCGCTGACGACAGATGAGCATGCGCCGGGCCGAGGAGCAACGCGAGAAGCGCTGCTACTTCTTGGGGAACTGGAGCTTGCTCGGGTCGAAGTCGGCTGGCAGGTCGTCGAGTGAGAACCCGCCGGGCATCTTGCCGCCGCCGGCAGCACCGGCACCGCCGGGGAGCTGCGGCATGCCGGGCATCCCGGGAGGCAGCTGGCCGAGCCCCGGGAATCCGCCGGGCATTCCCTTCATCTTCGGCGGCGTCGGACCGCGGCCGGAGACCTTGCCCTTCTTGCCCTTGCGTCCCTTGCTGGAGCGCTTGGTGGCGGAGGCGGCCCGCCGAAGTCCGAACTGACCAGCCATCGACGACATCATCTTGCGGGCCTCGAAGAACCTGTCCACCAACGAGTTCACCCCGTTGACGGTCGAGCCCGACCCCTTGGCGATCCGCTGCCGACGGGAGGCGTTGATGATCTTCGGGTTGGCCCGCTCCTGCGGCGTCATCGACTGGATGATCGCAGCCGTCCGGTCGACATCCTTGTCGTCGACGTTCGCGAGCGCGTCCTTCATCTGACCGGCACCCGGCAGCATGCCCAGGATTCCGCCGATCGGACCCATCCGCTTGAGCATCTGCATCTGCTGCAGGAAGTCCTCGAGGGTGAAGTCGTCGCCGGCCAGCTTGGCCGCCATCGCCTCGGCTTCATCCTGCTCGAAGACCTGCTCCGCCTGCTCGATCAGCGACAGCATGTCGCCCATCCCGAGGATGCGGGAGGCCATCCGGTCGGGGTGGAAGACGTCGAAGTCGGCGAGCTTCTCACCGGTGGAGGCGAACATGATCGGCGAACCGGTGACCTGCCGCACCGACAGCGCGGCGCCACCGCGGGCGTCGCCGTCGAGCTTGGTCAGCACCACACCGGTGAAGCCGACGCCGTCACGGAAGGCCTCTGCCGTGTTGACGGCGTCCTGACCGATCATCGCGTCGAGCACGAACAGGATCTCGTCCGGCTGGACGGCATCGCGGATGTGTGCGGCCTGCGCCATCATCTCGGTGTCGACGCCCAACCGGCCGGCGGTGTCGACGATGACCATGTCGAACTGTTTCGTCCTGGCCTCGGCGATGCCGGAACGTGCGACTGCGACCGGGTCGCCGACCCCGTTGCCAGGTTCGGGGGCGAACACCGTGACGCCCGCCTGCTCGCCGACCACCTGCAGCTGGGTCACGGCGTTGGGTCGCTGCAGGTCACAGGCGATGAGCATCGGCGTGTGACCCTGGCCCTTGAGCCACAGCGCCAGCTTGCCGGCGAGGGTGGTCTTACCGGCACCCTGCAGACCGGCCAGCATGATCACCGTCGGCGGCGTGCGCGCGAACTCCAGCCGCCGGGTCTCGCCACCGAGCAGCGTCACGAGTTCATCGTTGACGATCTTGATGACCTGCTGGGCGGGATTCAGCGCCTGCGAGATCTCCGCCCCGGAAGCCCGCTCCTTGATCGCGGCGATGAACTGCCGGACCACCGGCAGCGCGACGTCGGCCTCCAACAGGGCGATGCGGATCTCGCGACAGGTCGCGTCGATATCACCTGGGGACAGCCGGCCTTTGCCGCGCAGGCCGGAGAGAACTCCGGAGAGGCGGTCGGAAAGAGTCTCGAACACGCCTTGCAGGCTATCCCGCCGCGGCGTCGGGGTCGGTCTCCGCCACCGCCGCGACCACATGATCGACCAGCATCCGGGCCCGGATCCCGCTCAGCGGGCCCCGCTCCGGAGCGGTCTGGAGATACAGCACGTCGACTGCTTCGGCGCCGCGGGTCTCGACCATCGCGCGCCGGATGCTGTACCCGGCATCGGCGATCGACCGCGCTGCCGTCGCCAACAGCCCTGGGGTGTCGTGCGCACGGATCTCCAGCACGGTCGCCCCTTCCGAAGCACCCTCGACGATCGAGATCCGGGGTGCGGCGAAGGTTCCGCGCCGACGGGAACGCTGTCGTCTCAGGACGGCAGCCCTGGCCGCAGACGCATCGTTCAGCGCACCGGTCACCGACGAGCGCAGGGTGTTCGCGTCGGGCAGTTCGCCGAACTCGGGGGCCACCGACCACACCAGCAGCGCCATCGGCTCCTCGGTGTGCACCACCGCCGACCTGATCGTGAGCCGCAGTGCGGTGAGTGCGACGGCCACATCGGCGACCAGCCCCACCCGGTCCGGCGCAACGACGGTGATCTCCGGCTCGTCGGTCGCGTCCGTTCCGATGGTGACGGACACGACGCCGGCGTCCAAGAGTGCGCGCTCCCGTGCAGTCACCGATCGTGCACCGGTGGCCGGCCAGCCCTGCAGCGCCGCGCGGGCCCGCGCGGCCAGGGTGGCGACCTGACGAGCCCGCCACTCCGACCAGGCGGCCGGACCGGCGGCCAACGCATCAGCTTCGGTGAGCGCCTCCAGCAGATCGAGGGTGCCGGCGTCACTGATCGCGTCGACGACGAGCGCGATGGTGGCCGGATCGTCCGGGTCACGGCGCGGGGCGGTCTCGGCGAGCAACAGATGATGACGGACCAGGGTGACGAGCACCTGGGTGTCGGACTCCCCCAGACCCAGGCGGCGGCAGATCGGCACCACGAGTTCGGCGCCGGCGACCGAGTGGTCACGTCCGGTTCCCTTGCCGACGTCATGGAACAGGGCCGCCAGCAGCAACAGATCAGGACGGGTGACGCTGCGTACCAGCCGGGATGCCTCCACGGCGGTCTGCACCAGGTGACGATCGACGGTGTAGAGGTGGACCGGGTCGTGTTGCGGCATCGACCGGAGCCGTTCCCACCCGGGGATGAGGGCGCTGACCAGACCTGCCTGGTCGAGTGACTCCCAGACCTGGACAAGCTCCGCCCCCGAGCCGAGCAGCCGCAGCAGGGCTTCCAGCGCGGCCGGCGGCCAGACGTCCGGCAGCGGCGGGCAGATCCGGGCCAGCCGGGCCAGGGTGGCGGGGGCAGCCGGGATACCGGCCTGCGCGGCCGCGGCTGCCACCCGCAGCGGCAGGACCGGGTCGTGGGCCGGGTCTGCGGCCCTGGCCAGCACCGCTTCACCGTCCTGCTCGACCACGCCCTCGGCGAGCGGCCGACGGTCCGGCCGGCCCTCGGCGACGGGTGAATCGGTGAGTGCCCGGCGGACCCGGTGCCAGGTGAGGTCGATCGCGAGATCGACGGTGCGCCCGATCGCGGCCAGCCGGCGCAACAGGTCGTCCCGGCCCTCCAGGCCGAGCATGGTTGCGATCGCGTCCTGGTCCTGAGCCTGCAACCGGTCGGTGGCCCGCCCGGTGACCAGGTGCAGCGCGTCGCGGATCTCCAGCAGTTCCCCGCGGGCCTCCTCCAAGCCCTGGTGCGGGCAGTCGGCGACCCAGGAGGCGGCGACAGCACGCATCACGACCATGTCGCGCAGACCACCGCGGGAGTTCTTCAGATCACCGGCCGCGGCGAAAGCGAGGTCGCCGGAACGATTCCAGCGTTCCTTGCACATCTCCAGCAGCAACGGCAGGCGCTCACGGGCATCCGCCCGCCAATCGGCCAGTACCTTGCGCCGCAGAGTGGCACCGAGCTCGGCGTCACCGGCGATGTGCCGGATGTCGAGGATTCCCAACAGGTCTGCCAGATCGGACCTGGCCACCTGACGGGCTCCGCCGACCGAACGGACCGCGTGGTCGAGTCGTACCTTGGAATCCCAGATCGGGTACCAGAGCCGCTCGGCGATCATCTCGGCATACGCCGCAGGCGTTTCCGAGGAGTGCAGCAGCACCAGATCGACATCCGACTGCGGTGACAGCTCTCCCCTGCCGTATCCCCCGACCGCCACCAGTGCCACCCCACCGACGGTGACCCCGGCATCGACAGCCAGTTCACCCAGCCATCCGTCGGTGAGGCGGGACAGTGCCCTGCTGCGGGCCGGTCCCGACATCGGGGACCGGCCCAACAACGCGGCGCGTAGATCGGCGTAGGAATCCCCGACGTGCGTTGGCATCTCGGCGTCCTCGCTGTGTGACTTCAGTTCCAGTGCTTCGTACGACTGCGGGTGACCGGGGTCAGAGCGCTTCCGAGCCGACTTCGCCGGTGCGAACCCTGGTGACAGATCCGACGTCCGTCGTCCAGACCTTGCCGTCACCGATCTTGCCGGTGCGGGCCGACTTGACGATCACATCGGTGACGTCGTCGGCATCCTCGTCGTCGACGAGGATCTCCAGTCGCACCTTGGGCAGGAGCTCGACGGTGTACTCGGCGCCCCGGTAGACCTCGGTGTGGCCGCGCTGGCGGCCGTACCCCGAGGACTCCGACACGGTCATGCCGTGCACCCCGAAGGCGAGCAGGGCTGCACGCACCTCGTCGAGCTTGAACGGCTTGATCACGGCGGTGACGAGCTTCATGCGGTGACCCCTTTCTCGATGTACGCGGGCGCGGCTGCGGTACCGGTGGCCTTGAGGATCCCACCGGACCCTCCGCTGCCGGAAACCTCGATGTCGTAGGCAGTTTCACCGTGCACCGTGATGTCGATGCCGTCGGCCTCGTCCTCTTCGGGAACCCGCCAACCGATCGTGTACTTGATCGCCAGCGCGATGATCGCGGTGAGCACGCCGGAGACCGCAACAGCAATGAGCGCCACCACGGTCTGGGTTCCCAGCTGGGTCCAGCCACCGCCGTAGAACAGGCCGTTCTGGGCACCGGGCGGAGCAAAGGTGGACAGCATCGGGTCGTCGGACGGCAGGTGTGCGAAGAACCCGATCAGGATCGTGCCGACCAGACCGCCCACCAGGTGGACGCCGACCACGTCGAGCGAGTCGTCGTAGCCGAAGCGGTACTTGAGGCTGACGGCCAGCGCACACAGTGCGCCGGCGATGAGCCCGATGAAGATGGCGCCGATGGAGTCGACCGCTGCTGCCGCCGGGGTGATGGCAACCAGACCGGCGACGACCCCGGAGGCAGCGCCGAGGGACGTTGCGTGCTTGTCGCGCAGCTTCTCGATCACCAGCCAGCCGAGCATGGCGGCCGCGGTCGCCACGGTGGTGTTGAGCCAGGCCTGACCGGCGATGCCGTCCGCCGCGAACTCAGAGCCGGCGTTGAAGCCGAACCAGCCGAACCACAGCAGCGCTGCGCCGAGCATCACCAGAGTGAGGTTGTGCGGCTTCATCGGCTCCTTGCCGAAACCACGACGCTTGCCGATGATGATCGCCAGGATCAGACCGGCCATTCCGGCGTTGATGTGGACCACGGTGCCACCGGCGAAGTCGATCGGCGTGGACATGCTGGTCGCGATCGGGCCGGTGCCACCCAGCCAGCCGCCGCCCCAGACCATGTGGGCGATCGGGAAGTAGACGATGGTCACCCAGATCGCGGCGAAGATCATCCAGGTGCCGAACTTGACGCGGTCGGCGATGGCGCCGCTGACCAGGGCAACGGTGATGATCGCGAACGTCATCTGGAAGCCGACGGCCACCGTCCACGGCACGCCGTACCCGGCCATCAGGCTGTTGGAGCTGAACAGGTCGGCTCCTGCGTCGTTCTTGATTCCCAGTGGGATGGCGTCGCTGAGGCCGTTGAGCCCGAAGAACTCGAACGGGTTGCCGATGATGCCGCCCTTGTCCGGGCCGAAGGTCATCGAGTAGCCCCACAGCACGTAGATGATGGCGACGACGCCCATGGCGCCGAACGACATCATCATCATGTTGAGGACCGACTTCGAGCGGGTCATGCCTCCGTAGAACAACGCGAGACCCGGCGTCATCAGCAGCACGAGTGCTGCCGCGAGGATCATGAACGCGGTGTTCCCCGAGTCGAGTTTGAATGCATCTTCGGGCATCAAGCCTCCAGGCCTGGTGTGGGTGGCGGAACGGCGCGAAGCCGTCAGCCGGTGACCTGATCACCGTGGTCGGGAGGTGTTGCGGTGGATGAGCGTTCGTGTTTCCGGGTGATGAACTAGGACCCGGAATGTGTTTCGGTCAGATGACGGGGATGTCCCGTCGGTGTGACGCAGCCCTCACTACAGAGCCGTTGGCGCAGTGAACCCGTTGTGGGCCAACGGATCCGGCAGGATCAGTCGCCCAACAGGGCGTCGACGAACGCGCCGGCCTCGAACGGCGCCAGATCGTCCGGTCCTTCACCCAGGCCGACGAGCTTGACCGGCACACCGAGTGCCCGCTGGACGGCGACCACGATGCCGCCCTTGGCCGTGCCGTCGAGCTTGGTGAGCACGATGCCGGTGATGTCGACGACCTCGGCGAAGACGCGGGCCTGCACGAGCCCGTTCTGGCCGGTGGTCGCATCGAGCACCAGCAGGACCTCGTCGACCTTCGCCTGCTTCTCGACGACTCGCTTCACCTTGCCGAGTTCGTCCATCAGCCCGGTCTTGGTGTGCAGCCGGCCTGCGGTGTCGATCAGCACCGCGTCGGCGCCGTCCGCGATGCCGCGCTTGACCGCATCGAAGGCGACCGCGGCCGGATCGGTCCCGGCCGCAGCGCGGACGACGGTGGCACCGGCGCGCTCCCCCCAGGTCTGAAGTTGATCGGCGGCAGCTGCCCGGAACGTGTCAGCGGCGCCCAGCACGACCGACCGGCCACCGGCGACAAGCACCCTGGCGAGCTTGCCGGTGGTGGTGGTCTTGCCGGTGCCGTTCACACCGACGACGAGCACCACCGACGGGCGGCCGTCGTGCGGCAGCGCACGGATGCTGCGGTCCATCGTCGGATCAACGGCCTCCACGAGCACCCGGCGCAGCAGGGCGCGGGCGCCGGCTGCGTCGGCGACACCGTGGGCGGCGACCTCGGCGCGGAGCTTCTCAGCGATCTCTGCGGACGACTGCGAGCCGAGGTCGGCCAGCAGCAGGGTGTCCTCGACGTCCGTCCAGGAGTCCTCGTCCATCGTGCCGGCGCCGAGCAGGCCGAGCATCGAACGACCGAAGGCGTTCTGCGACCGGCTCAGGCGGCCGCGCAGTCGGTTGAGCCGGCCGTCCGCCGGCGCGATCTCATCGACCTCGGTGTCGGTTACCGGCGGAGTCTCCAGGTCGGCAACCGGGGCGGGCTCGACCGGTGCCGGCTCGGGCTCGGGCGCCGGTTCGGGCTCTGGCGCCGGCTGCAGTTCGGGTTCGGGCTCTGGCGCCGGCTGCAGTTCGGGTTCGGGCTCCGGTGCCGGCTGCGGCTCGGGCTGCGGCTGCGGCTGCGGTTCGGGCTCGGGCTGCGGTTCGGGCTCGGGTTCGGGTTCGACGACGACCGGCACCGGCTCGGCAGCCTCAGTGGGCTCGCTCGGCGCCACTGTGATCGGCTCCGGGCCGGCCGGCGGTCGATCCAGGATCGACGTCCCGGATCCCCCGCCGTCAGAGAAGGAGATCGAGCCGCCCGCCTTGTATCCGCCGCCGCGGGGACGCTCGGGCGCGATGGTCTTCTCGACGGTCGACGCCTCGCCGGGGGTCAGCGAGACGCGTCGACGCTTGGCCAGCACCAACCCCACCGCGAAGACGACAGCGAGCACGACGATGACGGCGATGAGGATCCAGATCCAAGTGGGCACGGACGTCATCATCCCAAACCTCGGCCCGGCTGGAGAACCGTCAGTGCACCGCGGGGTGCCGCACGGGCGGCATCCCGACTCCCTCGTCGTTCGATCGGCGGAGATGTTCCGCCCAGGGACAGCGCACCCTCGTCGACACCACGCCCGGACCAGTTTCATCCAGGTGAACGAACTTCGTCCGGGATCGAGGTCTTGAGCGCTGTCCGTTCGGTGGGGTGTGCAGGCCGGTGACATGGTGGTGGTTGCTGTCGGCTCCGGGTCAGGCGTTGGTCCATCCCATGCCCCACAGATCGGTGTCTGTTGGTTCGCCGGCTGCCGCAGCGAACGCTTGCAAGGCCGGAATCAGCGCGGCGCTCTGCTTCAGTGTCATGGTCTCGCGCAGGCGCAGCAGTAGTTGCTCCAACGCTTCTCGGCGTCGTTCCATGACGCCCTCCACGAGGTGTCGACCGGCGGTTGTCAACGTCAGGTCCAGTTGACGGCGGTTGTCGGGATCCTGGGCCCGCACGATCAGGCCCTTGGCCTCCAGTCGCACGCAGAGCCGACTGGCTCTGGTCAGGTGCAGATCTGTGAACTCCGCGAGCTCGGACAGCGACACCGATCCGCGGCCGGCGATCACGACCAGTGCCCGGATGTGCAGCAGGTCGGCGACGTCCTGGACCGCGGCGATTGACCGGGCGCTGATGGCCACCAGCACTCGACTTGCGGCCATCAGAGCAGCTACGCCCTCATCGTCTGAGGTGTCACCCGCAGGCCTCGCCGATCGATCGATCATCCGACGAGTGTCACCGAGACGCTTGCGTTGCGCAACTGTTGCGGCGTAGACATGCGTCAGGACAGGACCGGTGTGGAAGCGCACCGGGAACGGAGGCGGTCGGGTGTCCTCGTGGCCATCGCTGGTGTTGCTGCTGATGTTCCTGGTGTCGGCGGCTGTCATTTGGGGTGCTGGGATCAAGCTGTCGGAGTACACCGATGTGCTGGCTGAGCGCATGCACCTCGGTCAGGCCCTCGGCGGCGTGGTGCTCCTCGCGGTGGCGACGAATCTGCCGGAGATCGCGATCACGGTCAGCGCCGCCATGTCCGGCGACGTGGAGGTGGCGGTCGGCAACATCCTCGGTGGGATCGCCCTGCAGACCGTCGTGCTCGTGCTGATCGACGCGTTCGGCACGCGGGAACGGAAACCGCTGACCTACTTGGCAGGCAGTCTCACCCTGTTGGTCGAGGCCGCCCTGGTGATCGCCGTCCTGTGCGTGGTGGTCGCCGGCAGCCAATTACCGGCCGATCTGATCGCCCTCCGGCTGACCCCGGGCCCCGTGCTCATCCTCGTCCTGTGGGTCGTGGGTCTGGGGCTCATCAGTGGCCCGGGCAGCCGACTGCCCTGGACCGACCGGGGCGAGGCCCCGGGCAGTCAGCAGAAGCCCCGCGGCCATTCCCGTACTGCCACCGAGCAGCGGGCCTCGGCCCGCAAGATCAGCACGACCAGAGCTGCCACGGTGTTCGGCGTTGCCGCACTGTTGACTCTCGGTGCGGGTGTCGTGATCGAGCGAAGTGGTGAAAGCTTCTTCGGCAACCTCGGGTTGTCCGGGATCCTTTTCGGGGCCACCGTTCTGGCCGCGGCGACGTCGCTGCCCGAGGTGTCCACCGGCCTCGCGGCGGCACGCAGCGGCGACTACAAACTCGCCATGGGCGACATCTTCGGCGGCAACGCCTTCCTGCCTGTGCTTTTTCTGCTTGTCACCCTGATCAGCGGTAAAGCCGTCCTTCCGCAAGCGCAGGCCGCCGACATCTATCTGACAGCCCTCGGCGCACTGCTGACCCTCGTCTACCTGCTCGGCCTGCTGTTCCGGCCCCGCCGGCAGGTCCTGCGGATGGGGGTGGACTCGCTGACGGTGCTCGTTCTGTACGCCCTGGGCGTCGTCGGTCTGATCGCGCTGCAATGACCCCCGGATTACGGCAGAGCGTCGAACTCAGCCCGAACCACAACCACCAGAAGGAGCTTCCATGACCGATCGCATCGCAGACATCTGGGGACAGCGGACGCCGCACGCGCGAGGGACGGTCTGGCCGGCCCGGGTGGACGAACATCTGGAGGCCGGCCTGACCGGAGCCGACGTCGACCGGTGGGTGCAGAGTGCGTGCGTGCTGTGCAGCAACGGTTGTGGCTGCGACATCGCGGTGAAGGACGGCCGGATGGTCGGTGTCCGGGGCAGGGCCACGGACGTGGTCAACCACGGGCGGCTCGGTCCCAAGGGCCTGTATGGCAGCACCCCATGGGCGTCCTCCCCCGACCGGCTGACCAGGCCCCTGATCCGGGAGAACGGTCGGCTTGTCGAGACGGACTGGCCGACAGCCATGGGCCGCATCGTGGCCCGCTCGCAGCAGCTGCTCGCCGAGAAGGGACCGCTCAGTCACGGCTTCTACACCACCGGGCAGATGTTCATCGAGGAGTACTACACCCTCGGCGTCTTGGGCAAAGCCGGCCTCGGAACGCCCCACATGGACGGCAACACCCGCCTGTGCACAGCCACCAGCGCCGCCGCGTTCAAGGAATCATTCGGGGCGGACGGCCAACCTGGGTCCTACACGGACATCGAGCACTGCGATGCGATTTTCCTCTACGGCCACAACATGGCGGAGACGCAGACCGTCCTGTGGATGCGCATCCTGGACCGCACCCGCGGCGAGGACCCGCCCGCCATCGTCTGCGTCGACCCCCGACGGACCCCGGTCGCTGAGGAAGCTGAACGCACCGGCGGCGTCCACCTGGCGCCCAGGGTGGGCACCAACCTGGCCCTGATGAACGGGCTCACCAGGGAACTGCTGAGCAACGGCTGGTACGACGAGACCTGGGTGCAGGAACACACCATCGGGCTGGCCGAGCTGCGCGCCGTGGTGGAGCCCTACACCCTGACCGCGGTCGCCGAGATCTGCGGTGTCGACGCCGACGAGCTCGCGCGGGCGGCCCGACTGTTCGGGACCAGCGAGAACGTGCTGTCCACCGTCCTGCAGGGTTTCTACCAGTCCCACCAGGCGACCGCTGCGTCCGTCGCTGTGCACAACCTGCACCTGCTGCGCGGCATGATCGGCCGGCCCGGGGCGGGAATTCTGCAGATGAACGGGCAGCCCACAGCGCAGAACAACCGCGAATGCGGAGCCGACGGCGACCTGCCCGGTTTCCGGAACTGGGACAACCCGGCCCACGTGCAGGAGCTGGCCGACCTGTGGAACGTCGATGTCGCCACCATCCCGCACTGGGCGCCACCCACCAACGCCATGCAGATCTTCGGCTACGCCGAGGACGGCACCATCGGTCTGCTGTGGATCTCGGCGACCAACCCGGCGGTGTCCATGCCCGAATCCGCCCGCATCCGCAAGATCCTCGGCGGCGACCAGTGCTTCGTCATCGTCCAGGATCTGTTCCTGACCGAGACAGCGCAGTACGCGGACGTCGTCCTGCCGGCAGCCGGGTGGGGGGAGAAGACCGGAAGCTTCACCAACGTCAACCGCACGGTGCACCTGTCGGAGAAGGCTGTCGACGCGCCGGGTGAGGCGAGGACCGACTTGGAGATCTTCCTGATGTACGCCGACGCCATGGACTTCCGGGACAAGGACGGAGCGCCCCTGATCAGGTGGCGGACCCCCGACGCGGCGTTCGACGCGTGGCGGGAAGCCACCCGCGGTCGCCCCGTGGACTACACCGGACTGTCGTACGAGAAGCTGCGCGGCCCGACCGGCATCCCGTGGCCGGTCAACGAACAGGCACCGGAGGGCACGGACAGGCTGTACACCGATCCGATATTCCCCACTTCCACCGAGCAGTGCGAAACCTACGGTCACGACCTGCTGACAGGTGCCTCCGTCACCGAACAGGAACACCGCGCGATGGCACCCGCGGGGCGGGCCTTCTTGAAAGGGTGCGCCTACACCCCGGCGCACGAACTGCCCAGTGAGGCGTACCCACTGCTGTTCACCACCGGTCGCACCGTCTACCAGTTCCACACCCGCACCAAGACCGCCCGGTCACGCTCCCTGCGGGAGGCGGCGCCGGACGCCTGGGTGGAACTGAATCCGACTGACGCCGAGCGCCACGGCATCAGTGAGGGCGATGTGGTGCGGGTCGAATCACCACGAGGGGCGATCGAGGTCAAGGCGCGGGTCGGACAGGTGATGCCCGGCGCCGTGTTCGCGCCCTTCCACTACGGCTCCTGGGATCTCGCGGACGTGACCCCTGCCAGCCAGTCGCGGCAGGCCAACGAACTCACCATGACCGTGTGGGACCCTGTGTCCAAGCAGCCCTACTTCAAGACCGCGGCCTGCCGCGTCACCAAGATCGCAGACGGTACCGGTCCCTCCCCGGCCCCCACCACGGCTGCATCCGCACCGGTCCGTGGGCACCTCCCCCCGACGCAGGGCGGCAGTCCGACCAGCAGCCGACTCGTCGACACACCGCGCTATCCGAACGACCCGTCCCAGGACACCGCAGGACCTGCACCCACCGAGACGATCGCCGGGAGACTCTGATGCCTCACGTTGCAACGTATGTCCGCCTCGCCCACCGCGGCGAGCAGACCCTGGCCGACTCCTTCCGACTGGTGGGCCAAGCCTTCGCAGCTGAAGCCGACGTCTTCCACACCTGCACGATGCTGGCAGGCATGAGTGACAAACACGTAGCCCGAATGGATCCGATCGCTCACCGGTACGAGCAGGACGGAGTGGGCGATGACGTCACAGAACCTGATCGGTTGCACGTGGACGGGTTGGAAGATGCTCGGGAAGGCCAGATCGGGTTGTTGCGAGACTTGCAGGACCTGTACGTGCTGGCCACATTCGTGCAGACCACCTGGACCGTGCTCGCTCAAGGCGCTCAGGGCCTCCGCGACAAGGACCTGCTGCAACTGGCCACCGACGCAAACACCGAGACGTCGCAGCAGCTGGCCTGGCTGAACACCCGGATGAAGGCGGCCGCGCCCCAAGCGCTGATCGTTGCGCCCTGAACCCTCCGTACGGGCTGTGCCTCCGGTACCGCAGATGTACGACGAGATCCATGATCAAGACCGACACCGCTACATGGTCGACCAGATCGCTGCCGAGTTCGGGGTCACTCGGCCCACCATCTATCCGCAGCGTGCCGCCGAGGCGGATCTGTATCGAAAGTGGTTCCGCACCAACAAGATCGTGACTACCACCTGCCCAATGCCCGCAACGAGGTAGACGGTGATATTGCCGTCGTCGGCGACGTCGTGCTGGCCGGCACCGGTCACCGCACCGAACCGGCGGCCCATCGGGGAGGCGGCAGCGGCGCTGGGCCGCGAGGTAATCTCGCTACAGCTCTGCGACCCGCACTGCCACCACCTCGACGTGGCGCTGTTCGCGTTGCACGACAACAACATCGCCAACCCGCCCGAAGTTTCGACCAGCAGAGCAGAATGGACCTGGCGCGGCGATTCCCGGACGCGATCATCGTCGACCGCGCCAATGCCGACGGGTTCGGACTGAACTCGGTGTCCGACGGTGTGAACGTCGTCGTCGAGCACATGACGTAGGGGCTCATCACCCAGTTGACGGCAACCGGCTACGACCCACACCCGACCGATCTGTCGGAGCTGCACAGGGCCGGATGCGGCGCCAAGTGCGGTACCCAGGAGATCCGCCGGCCGCCCGTCACCCCCCTCCAATCTTGAGCACCGACGCGGTACCGCATGGACTGTGTTCCGGTGAGGACGCCCTTGCCGAGTGTGCTCAACGGCACAAAGCCGATGCCGAGGTCGGCGCAGGTGGGAACCACGTCGGTTTCTAGTTCACGTGTCCACAGGGAGTACTCGCTCTGGACCGCGGTGACCGGGTGAACGGCAGGGCACGGCGGATCGTGGCGGCCGACGCCTCCGACAAGCCGAAGTGGCGCACCTAGAACCTCCATCATCGGAGACCTCGACACCCACCCCGCAGCCACCCCCGGGCAGACCCGGCAGTCAGGCACTACACCCTCGATTGTGAAGCGCCCCAATACGTACTGATGGAGACCGCCGGAAACTCCGTTCGAGGGACAGTCCCGTCCGGTGGCGGCTCTGCTGAACACGCTCGGCCCTGGGCGCCGACGTGCCGAATGGCCAAGTTCTTCGGCACCCTTGGTGCGCGCCGCACGGCATCTGTCACTACCGGGGGTGCCGAAGGGTTTCGTCGAATGGCGCCTCATTCGAAGGCGACATGCCCGACCGTGTCAGCGGTTCCGCCCGAGAAGGCGATCGCTGAAGGTGCGGGGGCGGGTGGCTCAGGGTTCCGGTATGTGTCCGGGGCAGCGGTCGGCGCGGGGGACCTTGCGCATCACTTGGTCGACGTGTTGTCCGCATCCGGCCCAGGTGGTCTTTCCGCATTTCTTGCAGTGCACTGCTCGGCACATCCAGGGGCTCCTTGTTCGTGGGAGGAACGACGGCGGTTCTCCGCGCTGTCGTCGTGCTCGGGAGGATCGGTCTCCGGGTGCGGTCGGGATCAGTGCTGTGCGGAGGCCGGGGTCGCGTCCGTGAGCCCCTGCTCGACGGCGTTGTCGAAGTCGTCGTCGATCAGGACGACGTCGCGGCCGGCGCGGGCGAGCAGGCTGGCGGCGATGGAGGACCGGAATCCGGACGCGCAGTGAACCCACAACCGGCCGGCGGGTAGGTCGTCGAGGTGCTGCAGCAGGGAGTGCAGCGGCTGATGGGCGGAGCCGGTGATGTGGTTCTCGGCCCGTTCGTCGTTACGACGCACGTCCAGAATTACCTGGCCGGTCGAGTCGTGCTGGTGATGCTCGCTGTGCGGGTGGTGATGGCCGTGGTCCAGGCCGAGGCTGTGGGTGGCTTCGGCGAACGTCACCCGCGGGTAGCTCGCGAGATGACCGGCGGCCAGCTCGTCGATGTCGCCGACAGCTGCACCCTCGGGGTGGTCGATGCCGATCCTGGCCAACTGTCGCTGCGCGTCGGTGATCTGCTCGGCGCTCTCACCCAGGAGGGTCAGGTTGTCACCCCAGGGCATCAGCCAGCCCAGGTAAGTGGCGAACTGTCCGCCCAGAGCGATGCTCACGGTCCCTTCGACGTGCGCGGCGGAGTACGCAGTGCGTTCCCGGAGGTCGACGACCCATTCGCCGGCAGCGATTCGCTGGTGCAAATGCTCGGGATCGACCTGTTCCGGCGCCGACAGGTCCATCGGGCCGGGCCCCTGGCGATTCAGCGGGGCCATGTGCGCGTAGTAGGCAGGGTAGGCGGTGAGGTTGGCGATGAGGCCCGCCACGAACGTTTGCTCATCCTGGGTTGTCAGAGCATCGTTTCGGGTCCGCTCCTTTCCGATGGTGCTGGCATCACCACCGGTTGCGGAACCCGACGAGCAGAAGGAACCGAAACCGTGGGTGGGATACACCTGCACGTCGGCATCCAGGAGTTCGGACAGTCGCCGCGCCGAGCGGTACTGGGCGTGGGTGAGTTCCTCGGTGCGCGCCGGGTCGATCAGGTCGGTGCGACCCACCGAACCGAAGAGCAGCGAGCCACCGGTGAAGACGGCTCCCGGATCCTCGGAACCGATCTCTTCGATGTGGTAGGCGAGGTGGGTGTCGGTGTGGCCCGGCGTGGCGATCACGGTGACCTTGAACCGTCCGGCCTCCATGACGTCTCCGTCGTGAGCGGGCGTGCGGTCGAAGGACACCGTGTCGGCGCCGGAGAGCACGTACTGCGCTCCGGTCTGCCGGGCCAGCAGGTACCCGCCGGTGACGTAGTCGTTGTGCACATGCGTCTCCAACACCATGACGCAGCGGACGCCCCGATCGGACAGGATCGCCTCGATGCGATCAATGTCCCGCTGCGGGTCGATCACGATGGCGGTCGTGTCGTCTGCGACCACGTAGCTGCGATCACCCAGCTCGCTGGTGTCCACCACATCGACGGTCATCGTCACGGGAAGTTCCTCTCGTCGGTGAAACCGGGGTGCTGTACGGTACGAACAGCTAATGTCCGTACATTACGTTTTGAAGGTGCGAATGGCAACGAGGGGCTCGCGGGCACGTCCGCAGCCGGCACGAGAGGTGACCGAGATGAGCGATGCCGACGGGGCCGGTTCGACCCGTGACCTTCCGGGCGCCGGTCCGCTGTGGTCGAAGCTGCGTGTCAATCTGGAGAACCGGCTGGCCGAGGGCGACTTCAACGACGCCTTTCCCGGTGAGCTCGCCCTGGCCCGCGAGTACGGGCTGAGTCGGCACACGATCCGAGAAGCGTTGCGCGGGCTACGCCGTGACGGACTGGTGACCGCGGCCCGCGGACGTACCTCCCGGGTCGCGGAGACCGCCATCGAGCAACCCATGGGGGCGCTCTACAGCCTGTTCACCTCGGTGGAGTCGGCCGGTATCGAGCAGTACAGCCACGTCCGACGCCTGGACATCCGCACCGACAAGGACGCCGCCGCACATCTGGGTATCGCTGAGGACACCCCACTCGTCTACCTCGAACGACTCCGCATGGCCGACGACGAACCCCTGGCCGTCGACCGGGTGTGGCTGCCCGCCACCCGCACCCGGCCCTTGCTGGATGCCGATTTCGGCCACACCTCCTTGTACGAGCAGCTCAGGATCAGCTGCGGTATCCGGCTCACCGGAGGGCGAGAGCGGATCCGGGCCGTCGTCCCCACCGCCTCGGAACAGTTGCTGCTGGGCTGCCCTCCCGAGGTCGCCGCACTGGCCGTGGACCGGTTGGGGTGCGCCGACGGCGAAGCTGTCGAATGGCGCCAGACCCTCATTCGCGGCGACCGATTCAGCCTCACCGCCCAATTCACCCCGCACACCTACAGGTTCGGAAACACCGACCCGACAGCACTCGAAGGAGAACCCAGATGAGCGCTCCCGATCAGTCCCTGAACAACATCGCCCCCGATGTGGCCGCCCGCCTCATCGACAACGGGGAAGCACGGCTGCTCGACGTCCGGGAGGACGACGAGTGGCAGGCCGGTCACAGTCCCTCGGCGATCCACCTCCCACTGGGGCAACTCGACCCCGCGGAAGTGGCCGATGACCTACCCGTTATCACCGTCTGCCGATCCGGGGGCCGCTCGGCGAAGGCCGCCGCCGCACTGGCCGCCGCCGGCCACCGGGTAAGCAACCTCGAGGGAGGCATGCGGGCCTGGTCGGCCGCCGGGCTCCCCGTCCGCACCGACGACGGCTCACCCGGGAGTGTGGTGTGACTGTTTGGATCGCGCTGGGCCTCGGTGTGCTCATCGGAGCATTTCTGGGAGCCCTCGGCGGCGGCGGCGCCATCCTGACGGTCCCCGCCCTGGTGTATCTGTTGCACCAGACCGCGCAGGATGCCACCACCAGCAGCGTCATCATCGTCGGCGCCGCAGCAGTCACCGGCATGATCGGCTACGCCCGCAGCGGACACGTCCGCTGGAGGCTCGGGCTGGTGTTCGGTGCTGCAGGCATCCTCACCGCCTACGCCGGCACCGCCCTCGACCGGCAGGTCGACCAGCACTGTCTGTTGATTGGCTTTGCCGCCGTCACGCTCGCCGCCGCCACCGCCATGCTGCTGCGCTCCCCGACTCGTACCGAGGTCAGCGCCGAGCCGGTCCCTGTGACTGCCGGCACCGCGCCGATCCCACTCGTCGGCGACACCGCTGGCGATCCACCCGCGGCTGGCGTCAGCACCGACCCGGCACTGCCAGGATTTCCTCGATGGTTCGCGCGACCGGCCGTGAAGATCATTCTGGCCGGACTTGGGGTCGGATTCCTCACCGGTTTCTTCGGCGTGGGCGGCGGATTCGTCATCGTCCCCGCCCTGGTGCTGCTGTTCGGCCTACCGATGCCGGTGGCGGCGGCCACCTCGTTGCTGATCATCGCGGTCAACTCGGTGGTGTCCCTCGCCGCCAGAGTGAGCACGGCACATTTCAACTGGTCGATCATCGTGCCGTTCACCATCGCCGCCATGACGGCTTCCCTCGCCGGCAAACTCATCGCCGGCCGACTGCCGGACAAGATCCTCACCCGCACATTCGCCGTCCTGCTCATCGCGATCGGCGTGTTCGTCGCGGTTCAGAACATCACCCAGCTCGCCTGATCACCATCACCCGATGCTCACCCGAAACCGACCATGCACCAACATCTCTGAGGAGAAACATGACTTCCAACGCCGACCGGGCTTCTGGCGTGCGGTCGGGCCCTCGCATGACTGCACCTGCTCCGCAAGGCGGGTGACCTGCGCGGCGTCTCATAGGAGAACCGAACTGGCCACGGTCACTGCTATGGCTATTGCCGCGACCCTGCGCAACTATGGTGATGTCACCCTGACCGACCAGCTGCAGGAAGCGTTGAACAGCCGATCAATCATCGACCGGGCCATCGGCATCATCGTTGCCACCCAACACATCTCGCCAGTAGAGGCGTTCACCGCTCTGCGTAAACAATCGCAGAACGGCAACACTCGACTGGCAACGATCGCGCGACAACTGGTCGACGGCTACACCCAGGCTGACTGAGATCCGCAGTGTGAACGGCTGCGGGCGCACGCTTTTCGACTCCCGCAGCCCCGACGCGACCCAACCCGGGATCAGACGGCACCGTGCACCCGAGTACCCCTTCAGCTCGGCATCTCACACGCACCCGAGATGAGCGTCGACTTACCTCAGTGGGTCCGCCTCTCAGCACCAGCGCACCAGCGCCCCTGGCAACCGCCATCGGTGGACCCCCTCCCCGATGGCAACACGGCGCCCGGCGCTGATACGGAAACGATCTTGAGCTCAGCCGGTCAACGCATCATGCCTGACACAACGATTGTCTCGTAGCGGCTTTCCTGACCTGCAGTCGCGTCCGACACGAAGGGCCCTTCGCTGAGCAGCTGTAGGTAGGCCTCGTTCTGACTGATCTGCTGCGGCGACCAGTCCCAACCCAGCTGCACCTCGACCACCCGACGCAGATCACAGCCGCCGACAGCTTCGATGCCTTCGGCCGCCGACCACGATCGAACGCAGCAGCATCGGCCACCCCGGCCCGATACCGACCGGCACCACCGTTGCGAGTGACGGTTCTCGACCTCTCCTGGGATGATCTGGCCGAGGCTGAATGCCGCCGACGCCGGTGGTAGATGACCTCGATCCACGAGCCGACAGCGGCGGTTGCCTCTTCGCGGGTGGCGAACTGGTGCCGCCGGTAGAACTCGGTCTTGAGCGACGACCAGAACGATTCCTGCTACGCGTTGTCCCAGCACCCCAGTGACGATCCGACGAGGCCCCTCGGTCAGTCGATGCCTTCGACGATGCGGAAATCGCGCTCGACCCCGTCGGAAAGGATGCTCAGCGCCTCTTGGTAGGCCGCACTCTCGCGCACCGCGACGGCCTGCTCGAAGCTGTCGAACTCGATCAGGACGGTGCGCTCGGCGATTCCGGCATCATGCGCCACGACCCGACCGCCACGGACAAGGACCCGACCACCCCCGGCCTTGACGGCCGGAGCGGCCAGTTTGTTGTAGGCAGCCAACTTCTCAGGGTCTGAAATGCTGCGGTAGGCGCTGACCCAGTAGCCCTTGGGCATGGAACCTCCAGTGTTGGATGACAGTGCATGTCGTCGTCGTAAGGGATGCCGGCGGGACGATCCACGGTCGCTTCGGAATCCGAGGCGCGGGTTGAGGGTGGCATGCTTTGCTTTCAGAAGCAATACTTCTCGCATGGTCAGCATCCCAACCCCCGGTCACCCGGTTCGCGGCTCGACCACCGGACGCCCGATCATGGCGCTGTTCGATCTTGTCGGACGGCGGTGGGCGCTGCGCGTCGTCTGGGAACTGCTTGACGGTGACGCCACATTTCGCGGACTCGCGCACCGCTGTGACGACGTGTCCTCCAGCGTGTTGCGCGACCGGCTGCGCGACCTCACGGCCGCCGGGATCGTCGAGCGGGGGGACGGGGGCTATCGCCTCACCGTCGACGGCCGCGAGCTCGTAGAGCTGTTGCGTCCACTCGGGCAGTGGTCACAGCGGTGGGCTGCGCGTGAGCACTCAGTGGAGAACGGGCACGCCCGCAGCTCGAGCGAGGAGGTCCATTGAGCTCGGAGGACTGTGCCAAGCGAGTCCAGGACAGAACCCGGCGCCCCAGAGCACTACTCCGACAGCGACGGCGTGACCACGAACCACAGGGACTACGGAACCCTCCGGCGGGGTGGCTGGAAAGTCACCGTGACAGCAGGTACTTGCTGGCGCTGATCGTCTGCCAGTCTCGGTGGCAGCTTCAGGCTCCCGCCCGGCGCTGACATCGACCACCTCGAACTGACCACTTGCTGAGCGGGTCCGACGGCACGAACGGCCGCCGATTTCGGGGGTTCCTGGGTGCTGTCGCTCAGCTGATCGGCGGTGTTCGAGCACAGGATCCGACGGCCCGGGCCGGACGGCACCGGTCCCACGCCGCTGCCGCTGCGATCGAGATCGTCAGCACCAGGACACTCCCGGCCACGTCCAGGACGTAGTGGTTGCCGGTGGCGACAACGACAGCGACCATGATGACGGGGAACAGCCAGGCAAGGAACGCGAGCCGCGGATACTTGCCGCGCAGCGCCAACCACACGGCGTAGGCGCACAACGCCGACCATCCGACGTGCAGGCTGGGCATTGCCGAGAAGTGATTCCGACCGTTCGACAGATCGCGCGAGGCGCTGCCCGCGACGTGGTCGTGTTCGGCCACGATGTCGATGATCCCGGGCAGGGCGAACCGGGGCGGAGACATCGGCACCAGCCAGAACACCAACAACGCCAGCGGCGCCATCGCCAGCAGGGTGCGGCACAGGGTGCGGTACACATCGGCCCGGAAGAAGAGCAGCCACAGCAACACCCACGCCAGCGGCACGTAGTACAGCCGGTAGTACAGCACCGCAGCCTGCAACGGCACCGGATGCTCAGCCAGCCAATGGTTGGCTGCCGCCTCGATGTCCAGGTTCAGCCCGCGTTCCACCGATTGCAGGGCGTGTGCGTTCGCCGCCGCCGCCGCGACGTCCGTGCCCGCAAGGTTGTGCAGCCACGAGAACAAAACCATTGCCACGACCAGACCGGCCAGCTCAGCCGCTGGTCGACGCCACCTGCGCCCGGCTCGGCGCAAGGGTCGGCTCAGCTGATCCGACGGTTCGCCGCCGTTCACAACGCCACCATCCTGGCGACGCTACCGAGGCCGGCCAGAGGGATCGTCTACCGACGCCCGCGACCACCCTCGCCTTCGGGCGACATCACCATCCATAACACTGACCGGCCGCAGGACAACCAGCCTGCCGTCCCTCGTCCACCGCCGGCCGGACGTCAGCGAACGCCATCGTTTGCGTTACAACCTGGCCCGCCACCCGTCGCAGCAGGTCAAGTTTGTAAAGCAACCCGTGTAGACACATAAGTCACGCGCTTGGGGGTTTGCGTTACGGTCCGGGCTTGCGCATCGGCTACGGCAGGGTCTCCACCCGCGACCAGCACCCCGAAGCGCAGCACGACGCGCTCACCGCGGCCGGCTGCGAGCAGATCTTCATCGACACGCCTCCGGCAAACTGACCCGCCGACCCCAGCTCGAGCGAGCCCACGCCCGTCGCCGGCCGCAAGGCGACCAGCTCGTCATCACCAAGCTCGACCGGCTCGGCCGATCGCTCGAACACCTCATCGACCTGTCCCAGGACCTGCACACCCGCGCGGTCGACCTGGTCGTCCTCGATCAGGGCATCGACACCTCCACCGCCGTCGGCCGGATGTCCTTCCAGATCCTCGGCTCCATCGCCGAGTACGAACACGCCCTCATGCCCGAACGCACCCGCGACGGCCTCGCCGCCGCCCGAGCTCGCGGCCACACCGGCGGCCAGAAACCCAAGCTCGGCACCCGCCAGGCCCGGGTAGCCCGGCAGATGTACGACGAAACCGACGACCAAGGCCGGCACCGCTCCACCGTCGCCCAGATCGCCACCGAGTTCGGCGTCACCCGACCCACCATCTACCGCTACCTGGACCAGCAGGCCGAACCGTCGAAAACCGATACCGGGTAGGGATCCGTGACCGGGCGCTCGTGCCGCAGCACACACCAAAAATCGAGATTGTCGTGTTGCTCTCTCTGATCCCACAGGCCCAGCACGTCCTCGGCTTTGGCCACGCTTGCCCTGGTCTGTTCAAACAGGCCAACTTGGTCCTTGACAGTGCTGCTGAGAAGATCGGTCACGAGATCGCTGCGAAGGTGGCCGTTGCCGGTATGCCTGACCCGGGAGTACCGGGTCGACGACGGCAATCCTGAGCTGAGAGGCCGGCGGAGAGCGTGCTGCTATTGGACGGGAAGAGCAGTTAACTCGGTGCGCGGACGAACCTCACGGTTGCCTTGGCTGGCGTTGACGTTGATGGCTGCCGCCGTCTTCGCCGCAATCACCACCGAGGTACTTCCGGTCGGGCTTTTACCCGTCATCAGCCGGGATCTGGCCACAAGCGAGTCCAACGTCGGACTGCTGGTCTCGGCATATGCCGTCGTTGTAGCACTCGGTTCGATCCCGTTGGCCGCGTGGCTCGCCCGTTGGCCGCGTCGGACTGTGCTCTGCGCGCTGTTGACGATCTACGCGTTGAGCAACGCAGTGATGGCCGTCGCCGACGACTACTGGGTCGCGCTGGCGGCGCGGCTGCTGGGCGGGCTGGCCCACGCAGCCTTTTTCGGTGCGGTGTTCGGCGCCGCAGTGAGCCTCGCGCCCGTCGGCAGTGCCGGCAGAGCGATCTCGTTCGTCGGTGCAGGGAACGTACTCGCGTTGGCGCTCGGCGTCCCGCTTGGAACGGCGCTGGGCACCGCGCTGAGCTGGCGGTGGGTTTTCGTGGGCGCCGCGCTGCTGATGGCCGTGCTGGCCGTGCTGGCCCTGCTGGTGCTTCCACCGAGCCAGTTGGCGCCCGCCCACACCGAGCAGACACCTGTACTCACGGCGGTGCGGAGCCGGCCCATCGCCCTCGTGGCGGCCATGACCGCCTTGCTGACTTTCGGGCACTTCACGACCTACACCTACATCACCCCGTTGTTGCGGCACGCCGGGATCAACGGCGACCGCGTCAGCCTGGTGCTGCTTGGCTACGGACTGGCCGGCATTATTGGCTTGGCGCTGTCGAGCCGCGTCGTCGACCGGCGTCCCCAGATCGGGCTGCGATGCGCGATCATCTTGGACTCGACGAGCCTGGTAGCCCTGGCCATCTTGCCGAGCGTGACCCCCACCGTGATCTGGACTGTGCTCTGGGGACTGTCCTTCGGCGCCCTGCCGACTCTGGTCCAAGCGGTGGCCCTGCGGGCCGCACCGGGGGCGCCGGACGCCGCCCCAGCGGTGGTCAACTCGATGTTCAATGTCGGCATCGCCGGCGGAGCGCTGTTGGGCGCCCGGGAGGTGGCTGCCGCCGCCCTTCCGGTCATGGCCCTGACCGGCGCCGTTCTCGTCGCCGGTTCGCTGATCCTGTTGCGGGCCGCCGGCCGACCAACCCGCCCAGCCGACCCGACCGGGCCCGAGCGGACATCGACGGCCAGCTGACCGCACCGCCTGCCCGCTGCGGATCGCAGCCTGCCCCGATTGGAAATGGCCCAGCAGGAACCGACCGGCGTTGCGGCGGATGTGGAGAACGGACGGTTGTGGACAGCCGCCAGCTCGGGGCCCGGCCCCGTGTGGGACGGGCCCCCTACGTGCCCGCGTCAGCAGCGGGCGGGCGTCGGCGGCAGGACCAGGTCTCCCAATGCACGGACCCGGCTCCAAGTGGTGACCTGCTGCTCATAGGCCTCGCGGTCCAGGGCGACCCAGTACACCCGGCCGATCCGGACGACCAGGTTCCCGTCTCGGTTGGAGGCGCCCGAGGTGTCCATGCCACGGGCGAGGACCGCCATTACCGGCTCGGCGGCGATCCCGGCGGCAACACCGCCGGTGCCGGGCCGCAGGTTCCGGGCGTAGAACGGGGCTCCCTCGGTGATCCAGGCGCCGGCGTAGGTGTTGACTGCCATCAGGTCGTGCAGGTGAATCAGAGCTGCTCCCGACCCGGACGGTGACGATCGATCCGCGGCCGATGCCGTGGGTGTCGATGGTGACGACCTGACGGCCGGCGAGGTTGATCGTGGCCGAGATGATCTGCGTGGCGATGCGCTCGGTCATGGTTCCCGGTCCTGTCTGCATCAGCTCGTTCTGCTGATGCGCGGAGGAGGTGTGGGGGTGGGTGGACTGTCAAGGGCGCAGAGCGGCGCCGGACGAGGTCGCCGATCGGTGGTGACCTGGAGGAGCGCAGCGAGGTGAAGGTCGGCCCGATCGGATGGGCCGGTCGGGGGTGCGTCCCTTGACCGGGGTCGCTCGACCGGTCAGGGGTCAGCGACCGGCACCGTCGAACACCGCGTCGACGACCTTGCGGGCGTGGCGGGCGGTGCGGCGGTACTCGTCGACGAACTCGCCGGGATCGACCGGGACAGCTCCAGGCAGTCGCACGGACCCCTCACTGTCGGAACCGTCCATCACCCGCGCGACTGCCCGCAGCGCCGGGCCCTGGCGCGGGATCTGGTCGTCGGGTTTGCCCTTGACCAGGATGATCGCGTTGCGGGTGCGGGTCGCGCTGATCCAACCGTCCCGCAGCAGCCGACCCGACCGCGCGCTGATCAGGCCGGCCTGCACCGCGATCTCGATCGCCGGCAGGGTCGACGGCGTCCGAAGGCCCGGCAGCTCGGCGGCATGCTGCAGCTGCAGCAGCTGCACGGTCCATTCGATGTCGGCCAGGCCACCGGATCCGAGTTTGGTGTTCGTGCTCGGATCCCCGCCCCTGGGTAGCCGTTCGGTGTCAACCCTTGCCTTGATCCGCCGGATCTCGATCACATCGACCATCGACAGCCCGCCCACGGGATACCGAACCTCGTCGGCGGCCTCGATGAACCGCCGACCCAACTCCACATCACCGGCCACCGGCCTGGCCCGCAACAGCGCCTGACGCTCCCACGGCGCGGCGAAGCGCTCCCAATAGCTCCGGTAGGAGTCCAGCGTGCGCACCAGTCGTCCGTTGCGACCCTCCGGCCGCAGGCCCGCATCGAGCTCCAGTGCTGGGTCGGTGCTGGGTCGGCCGAGCAGCCGAGCGGTGAGCTCGGCGACCGCGACGCAGCCGGACAGCTGCGCATCGACCTCGTCGGGTCCGGCACCCGCGGAGGGCTCAGCGACGTAGACGACGTCGGCGTCGGAGCCGTACCCGAGTTCGGCGCCGCCGAGCCGCCCCATGCCGATGACTGCCATCCGTGCCGGATTCACTCCGCGCTCGCTCTCGATCTGGCGCCAGGAGGCGACGAACGCAGCGGCCACCGTCGCCTGGGCGATCGAAGTGACCCCGGCCATCACCTGGTGCACGTCGAGCAGATGGGTCAGATCGCCGCAGGCCAGCCTCAGCAACTCGTGGCGACGGGCAGAACGAGCAGAGTCGGCCGCCTCCTGGGCGGTGTTCGCCCGCGCGCTGCGGGCCAGCAGCGCGCCGGCCACCACAGCGGGATCGGTCGCCACCAAGGCCTTGCCGTCGGCCAGCAGTCGCAACACCTCGGGCGCCTTGAGCAGCAGCTCGCCCACGTACTTGGACTCGCCGAGCAGCGCGGCCAGGCGGACGGCGACGGCACCCTCGTCGCGCAGAACCCTGAGGTACCAGTGGGTTTCGGCCAACGTCTCGGAGACCCGCCGGTATCCGAGGAGGCCGGCATCAGGGTCGGACGAGCGAGTGAAGGTGTCGAGCAGGACGGGCAGCAGAGTGCGTTGGATCGCGGCCCGTCGACTCATCCCGGACGTCAGGGCCTGCAGGTGGCGCACCGCGGTGTTCGCGGTGAATCCCAGTGCTGTCAAGCGGTCTGCGGCGGCCCGCGGCGACAGATGGAGCTCGTCGCCGACGGCACCCGAGACGTCGGAGGCGCCCGCCGCGGCGACCGCGTTCAGCAGCGGCCGGTAGAACAACTTCTCGTGCAGGCGGCGCACCGTTGCGGCGTGCGTCAGCCGCTCGGCGGCGAACACCTGGGACGCCGAGTCGGCGCCGATCGCGGCATAACCGTCGGTACGTGCCAGCCACTCCATGTCCTGCTCGTTGTCGGGCAGCAGGTGGGTGCGGCGCAGTCGCTGCAGCTGCAGACGGTGCTCCGCCCGGCGCAGGAACGTGTAGGCGGCGGCCATTTCGGCGCCGTCCGTCCGCCCGACGTAGCCGCCGCGGATCAGGTACCGCAGCGCGGAAAGGGTGCCGGTGACGCGCAACCGCTCGTCGTACCGGCCGTGCACCAGCTGCAGCAGCTGGACGGCGAACTCGACGTCCCGCAGGCCACCCCGGCCGAGCTTGAGCTCCCGAGCCGCCCTGGCCTCCGGGATGTTCTTCTCCACCTTGCGGCGCATCGCCTGGACGTCCTCGACGAAGGACGGCCGGCCGGAGGACGCCCAGACCAGCGGTCGGACCGCCTCCAGGAACTCCCGTCCGACCTCGGGGCAGCCGGCCGCCGGTCTGGCCTTGAGCAGCGCCTGGAACTCCCAGGTCGCGGCCCACCGTCGGTAGTAGCTCAGATGGCTGTCCGGGGTACGGACCAGCGCGCCGGCAGCTCCTTCCGGGCGGAGGTTGGCATCCACCTCCCACGCGATCTGCTGGCAGATGCGCATCAGCCCGGACGCGAGCTGGGTGGCGGTGGCGAGCATCGCCTGCTCGGTGGGTGCCGCCGTCCCCTCGGCCGGCGGCACATGGTCGGCGGCGAAGATGACGTCGACGTCGGAGAGGTAGTTGAGCTCCCTGGCACCGGTCTTGCCCATCGCGATGACCGACAGCCGGCAGGGTGCAGCGCCTGGTGACAGCTCGGCAGCGGCGACCGCGAGGGCCGCCTGCAGCGTCGCATCGGCCAGATCGGTGAGCGCACGTGACACCGAGGGCAGCGGCACCTGGGCGAGTGTCGCGTCGACGCTGGGGGCCAGGTCATGGGCCGCGATCAGGACCAAGCGGTCCCGGTAGGCGCGTCGCAGCGCGGTCACGGCTGCTGGTCCGGTGATCGCGGCACGCTCCCCCTCGGTGCCGGTGCAGCGAGGGGCGTCGGGTGCCAGACCGACTGCGGCGCCGAGCATCCGGCGGGTGTCGGCCTGACGCACCAGGGCCACGGTCAGCGGTTCGTCCTCCAGGTGCACCCACGAGTCGGGGTGCGCGACCAGATGATCGCCCAACACCGTCGAGCCGCCGAGCACTCCCAGCAGCCTGGCTCGAAAGCCTCGGTCGGAGAGCAGCGCGGCGCGCAGCGACTCAGGCCCGTCCTGCCCGCCGCCCGGAGCCGACTCATCCAGCGCAGCGATCAGCCGCGCGAGTGCATCGACCGCCAGCTCCGGTCGTCCCGCCCTGGACAGGACGCCCAGAGCGGGTTCGGCGCCGACCACCACCCCGCCGTCCGCATCGGCCAGACCTGCCGCGAGCAGACTCGACCGGACGCGCGCGGTGTCGGGCAGCCCATAGCGGATGGTCGCCCTGGCAAGGGGGCGACTCATGGCGTGACCAGCGGAAGCCTCGTCCCCGCTCCGGCCGCCCCACGGCGTAGACCGACGAAGCGGTGGGCGGCGTCGCGCCAGACGAAGCCCATGTTTTCCTCGGCCTCGTCGAGCTCGGGACCCAGCCGACCGGACAGACCTTCCGCCTCAGCCCACGCCCGGAGCGTCGCCGCGCCGGCTTCGATGTGGAACTGGAAACCCCAGGCCTTCGGGCCGATCCGGAATGCCTGGTTCAGATACCCGGTACCGGCCATCAACAACACCGCGCCCGGCGGCAGGGTGCTGATCACGTCGAAGTGGCAGTGCATCACATCCGGCGTCATCGGCGTGGCAAGCAGCAGTGGATCCTGTTCCGCCGCATCACGTTTCGCGGTGAGGTAGGCGCCGACCTCCGGTCCGTCCGCACCCGGTCCGACCACGCCGCCGGTCGCAGCCGCCAGCAACTGCGCGCCCAGACAGATCCCCCAGGTCGGGGTGCCGTCGGCGACCGCGGCAGCGAGCAGAGCGCGGGTCGCCGGCAGCCACGGAGCCACCTCGTCGTCATGGGCGCCCATCGATCCACCCAGTGAGATGAGCCCGTCGAATGCCGTGGTGTCGGCAGGGACCTGCTCGCCCAGATCTGCGCGGACGATCTGCAGCTCGGCGCCTGCCTCGACCAGCCACTCCCCCAGCCGTTCCGGACCGTCGTCCGGATCATGTTGCAGCACAACAATCTTCACGATCCCACCCCCGCGGCGCTCGATCCGGCACCGGAGCTCCCGTCGATGGTGGCGATCACCGGTGCATGGTCGGAAGCGCCGGTGCCCTTGCGTTCCTCGCGGTCGATGTGAGCGTCCGCCACCTCGTTCGCCACGGTCGGCGAGGCCAGCAGGAAGTCGAGCCGCATGCCGCGGTTCTTCGGGAACCGCAGTTGCGTGTAGTCCCAGTAGGTGTAGACACCCGGCGAGTCGGTGAAGGGGCGCACGACGTCCACCAGCCCGGTCTCCAACAGCGCGGCGAACGCCTCGCGCTCGGGCGGGGTGACGTGGGTGCGGCCCCGGAAGTACTCCATCGACCAGACGTCTCCGTCGCGTGGTGCGATGTTGAAGTCGCCGCCGATCAGCATCCTGGCCAGCGGGTCGTCCAACAGTCGAGCTGCCACGTGTTCGCGCAACGCGGCCAGCCAGGCCAACTTGTAGTGGTAGTGCGGGTGATCGATCTCCCGGCCGTTGGGGACGTAGATGCTGCTCACCTCGATACCGGCGCAGCGAGCCGTGATGGCTCTGGCCTCCTGGACCGGTGGCTCACCGAAGGACGGCATGCCGGGGAACCCGAACTGCACGTCCTGCATACCGACCCTGGAGATGATGCCGACGCCGTTCCACTGGTCCAGGCCGTGCTGGGCGATCTCGTAGCCGAGCGCCTCGATCGGGCCCACGGGGAACACACCGGAGCGGACCTTGGTCTCCTGCACCAGCAGCACGTCGACATTCCCGCGCTGCAGGAACTCCACCAGTCGCTGCATCCGGGCGCGGACCGAGTTGACGTTCCACGAGGCGATCCTGATCGGACCTGTCGGCGCGGAGCGTGTCGGTGCGGAGTCTGGCCGTGCGGCGTCTGGCCGTGCGGAGTCTGCTGGTGCGGAGTCTGCCGGTGCGGAGTCTGTCGGTGCGGGGGGGTCGCCAGTCGCTGAGCCGGCGAACAGCTGCCACGACGGATTCTCGGAACTCACCCACCCATCCTGACAGAGCGGGTTACCGTGACCGGTATGTATCCGGGCATCCAGGTCGACCCCCAGACCCACGCACTGCTGCAGCAGATCAAGGTGCGGCAGCGCATTGCGCTGGTGACAGGCCTCGTGCTGGCCGTCGGGGTGATCGTCGCGCTGGTGGTCTGGCCGGACGAGATCCGCGCTGGCGTGGTGACCGGTGCGAGTGCGGTCTGGCGCTTCCTGCAGTTGCTGCTCAGCGGACAGTTCTTCGGCGGAGCCGGCTGATCCTGCTCTCATCGGAAGTCCCGCGACGGCATCGAGACCAGCAGGTCGATCGCGGCGATCCGGTCCGCCAGCACCGACAGCGCTCCCCCCGACGGCGCTCCTCCACCGGCGGGGCGCACCCCACCTGAGCGTTCGACCACGCCGCGGACCAGCAGCGACGGCGCCGTCCTGGCCACCCGCCGGTAGCGCACCCACAACGCCTGCGGACAGATGATGTTGAGCAGCCCGGTCTCGTCCTCCAGATTGATGAACACCACCCCGGAGGCGGTCGCGGGACGTTGCCGATGGGTGACCATCCCGGCGACCATCACCCTGGTTCCGTGTTCGACGGCGAAGACCCCGGCGGCGCTGTACGCCCCGAGCGCGTCGAGCCGGGCCCGGGAGAACTCGGTCGGGTAGGTGACGGGTGAGATCCCGGTGGCGGCGATGTCGGCCAACGTCAGCTCCAGGTCACTCATCCCCGGCAGGGTCGGCGCCTGCAAGCCGACCACCATTCCCGGGAGTGACCCGCGGTGCTCTCCCGCTGCGGCACCGGCGGCCCAGAGCGCATGTCGCCGTACCTCACCTGGGGACAGTGGCGCCTCCGGACGGGCAGCCGTTCGTCCGGAACCGGTCCCGGACCGCTGCCGGGCCACCACGGAATCCAGCGCGCCTGCGGTGGCCAACGATTCGGCCTGTTCCGCCGTGAGGGTGACCCGGCGGGTCAGGTCGGCGATCCCGCTGAAGCCCTCCGGTGGCCTGGCGGCGACGATCCGCTGCGCCAACTCGACACCGATCCCCCGCACCTCGTCCAGACCCAACCGGACCGCGAACTCGCCGGAGGACGGCAGGTTACGCCCACGGGAGTCGGCGAGCGGGACATTGGGCGTCCGTGGGATCGCTGGGATCCCGACCCGTGGCGGGTCCTGCACGGGTTCGAGATCGGCCGTGGCGCAGGAGGCGTTCACGTCCGGGCGGCGGATCTGCACGCCGTGCCTGCGGGCGTCGGCGACCAGGCTCTGGGGTGAGTAGAAGCCCATCGGCTGGGCCCGCAGCAGGGCGGCGCAGAACGCCGCCGGGTGGTGCAACTTCAGCCAGGACGAGTAGAAGACCAGGGCGGCGAAGCTGAGCGCATGGGATTCGGCGAAACCGAAGTTGGCGAAGGCGAGCAACCGCTCGTACACCCGGTCGGCGATCGCACCGGTGATGCCGTGTTCCTTCGCCATCCCCTGGTACAGCAGCACTTTGAGCTTCTCCATCTTCGCCGCCGAGCGCTTGGAACCCATCGCCCTGCGCAGCTGGTCCGCCTGCCCTGCATCGAAGCCGGCCACGTCGATCGCCAGCTGCATCAGTTGCTCCTGGAACAGCGGGATGCCCAGCGTCTTCTCCAGCGAGTTGCGCATCGCCGGATGGTCGTATGTCACCTCCTCCTCGTCGTTGCGCCGACGGATGTAGGGGTGCACCGAACCACCCTGGATCGGCCCGGGACGCACCAGCGCCACCTCGACCACCAGGTCGTAGAAGCGCCGCGGTTTCAGCCGGGGCAGGGTGGCCATCTGCGCCCGCGACTCGACCTGGAACACGCCGATCGAATCGGCCCGCTGCAACATCTCGTAGACCGCCGGCTCCTCCAGATCCAGGTGTGCGAAGTCGATCTCGATCTTCTCCCGGCTCCCGATCAGCTCGTCCGCGTAGTGCAGCGCCGAGAGCATGCCGAGCCCGAGCAGGTCGAACTTCACCAGACCGATCGCGGCGCAGTCGTCCTTGTCCCACTGCAGCACCGACCGGTTCTCCATCCGCGCCCACTCCACCGGGCAGACCTCGGCGATCGGCCGATCGCAGATCACCATGCCGCCGGAATGGATCGACAGGTGCCGCGGGAAGTCCTGCAGCTGGGCGGCCAGATCCAGTACCGGCGGCGGGATCGGATGCTCCCCCGGGTCCGACAGTTGTTGTTCCGCCAGGGGTGTCCAGCCGTCGAGCTGCTTGGACCAGGCGTCCTGCTGACCTGGTGAGTGGCCCATCGCCTTGGCCATGTCGCGGACGGCCATCCGCGGCCGGAAGGTGTTGACGTTGGCCACCTGCGCTGCATGATCGCGGCCGTACTTGGAATAGACGTACTGGATCACCTCCTCCCGGCGATCGGATTCGATGTCGAGGTCGATGTCGGGTGGGCCGTCCCGTTCCGGTGCCAGGAACCTCTCGAACAGCAGCGCATAGCGGACGGCATCGACGTGGGTGATCGCCAGGGCGTAGCAGACCGCAGAGTTGGCGGCACTTCCCCTGCCCTGGCACATGATTCCGTGGCGCCGACAGAACTTCACGATGTCGTCGATGATCAGGAAGTAGCCGGGAAAATCGAGCTGCGCGATGACCGCCAGCTCGTGCTCGATCTGCCGGTAGGCATCGGGGCTCTCCGCCGGGGTGCCGTACCGGTCGGCGGCGCCGGCCATCGTCAGGCTCCGCAGATGACTGTTCTCGTCGTCGCCCGGGGGGACGTCGAACAGCGGCAGGTTCGGTGCGACCAGGGTGAGGTCGAAGGCGTGCTGTTCGCCGATCTCGAACGCCGTCCGGACGGCGGCCGGGTACCGCGCGAACAGGGCAGCCATCTCGGCCCCCGACCGCAGATGCGCACCAGGACCCGACGGCAGGTGGGAATCGGCCTCGTCCAGGCTGCGCCGGGCCCGGACGGCTGCCATTGCCGTCCCCAGCCGGCCGGCGCCGGGGGCCGTGTAGTGCGCCCCGGTGGTGGCCACGACCGGCAGTCCGTACCGCGCGGCCAGCACTGCCAGCTGGTCGTTGTCCTCGTCGTCGGTGGCGGCGAGCGTGGTGGTCAACTCGACCAGCACCCGGTCCCGCCCGAACAGCTCCAGCAGGCTGCGCAGCGCCGCCTCTGCCGCCTCGGGACCACCGGCGGCCAGCGCGCGCCGCACCCGACCCTTGCGGCAACCGGTGAGCACCGTCCAATGGCCGGACGCCTCGGCCAGGGCCGGCAGGTCGTAGAGCGGACGCCCCTTCTCACCGCCGGCCAGATGCGCCCTGCTGATCTGCCGGGACAACCGGCGGTAGCCCTCCTGGCCGCGGGCCAGCACCAGCAGGTGCTCCCCCACCGGGTCCGGGACGCCCAGCTGGGGTACCGGCAGATCGAGTGAGAGCTCGGATCCGTAGAGCGTCTGCAGGTCGGTGCCGGCGGCGGCCTCGGCGAAGCGGACCACACCGTAGAAGCCGTCGTGGTCGGTGAGTGCCAGCCCGTTCAGCCCCAGCCGCAACGCCTCCGACACCAACTGCTCCGGGGTGGACGCCCCGTCCAGGAAGCTGAACGCCGAATGGGCGTGCAGTTCCATGTACGGCACCCGGGTCTGCAGCAGGTCCTCATCGATGCGCACCGGTGTCCGATCGACGAAGTCCTGCCGGTGGAACGACTGCGGGCCGAGCAGGTCCGGATGCGGACGCACCTCCTGCGGCTGACCTTCCGGCGGATGGTCCTGCGCCGGCAGCCACTCCGAGGGACGGAACGAGGTGGTGCGGATCGCTCCGACGCCGGGCCGCGGCGGCTTGCCGGAGAGCGCGCGTTCCAGGTCGGCCCAGGGCACGATCGGGTTGGAGAAGCCCATCAGTCGTACACCCCCTCGAGCACCCAGCGGGCTGCGCCCCGGGTGGGGCCGTCGGCGGGGAGGAAACCGAGCAACAGCGCCGAACCGTCGGCGCACAGCACCTGGATCCGGGCCGCGCAACCGGCCGGTGCGGCCACCAGTTGGTGCACCGGAACCGCTGCCTCCCACCACCTCTCGTCGAACAACCAGGGTCCGGCCCAGGCCACGATCTCCCGCTCGCCGACCGCAGCGGGCTCGGCGGTCAACCGACCCCGACCGGTGAGCACCACAGGTGCGTCCCCGGCATCGGTGAGGGTCACCGGCAGTCTCGCTCCGGGCCGGCCGGCACCGGACGGGACGACATCCAGCACCACCGGTGACGGTGCCGGCAGTGCGCCCGGCCACGGGGCATCGGGGTCGCGGGCCGGGACCCGTTCGTCACCCCAGCTGACCATCGTGACCCGGTCCCTGGCCGTCCGGCCGCCCGAGAGCACCGGGGTGAGCACCGACTGCGGCCCCAACAGTCCCTGGATGCGGGCGAAGGCCCAGCCGGCGCGATGGTCATCGTCGCCGTCGGAACCCCAGAGGCCGTACTGGATCCGGCCGGCGTCGATCGCCTCGACGGGTTCCAGGACGAGGGCGGTGATACCGCTGACGCCGTCCCCGTCCCACGGCGTCGCGTCATCAGCGGGAACGACTGCTGCGCCGGGCTTCGGGGGTCGTGCTGCCTGCACGGCGCGGGCGGTCAGCCAGCCGTCGAGCTGCCAGCGGAGCCGATCCGCGGTGGCTGCTGCGGTGAGCGGTCGGGCGGCCCGCCAGGTGCGGTGGGCAGGCGGTCCGTGGGTGAAGTGCGCGGTGATGGTGAGCCGGCTGCAGGCCAGGCCCGCAGCGGCGAGCCCGGCGTGGAACCGCTCGGCCAGCGCCCTGGCCAGGAAGGCCGCGGTGTCGACCCGGTGCAGCGGCGGGTCGCACTCCTGCTCCAGGGTGAGGTCGGTGGGCAGCAACCGACGGGAGACACCGCGATCGCCCTGTCCGGAGGCCAGCCGATGAGCGGCCACCCCGTCCCGTCCGAAGCGGGTCGCGACCCGTTCCGCCGGGAGCGCCGCCAGGTCGCCGGCCGTCCGGATCCCCAACCGCTGCAACAGGTTCACCAGATCGCTACGGCCAGCCGGAGCCAGCACCTCCTCCCGGGCGAGCTCCACGATCGGCAGCGCTGCACAGAACGCGCGATCACCACCGACGGGCACGATCCGCTGTTGCCGGGCGGCCAGCACTGCCACCTCGAGTTCGTCGGCGACGCCGATCCGCGCCTCGACGTCGAGCGCCTCCACCACGTCGACGATCCGTTCGGCGGCGCGCTGCTCGTCGCCGAAGTAGCGTCGCGGACCGCGGGCCGCAACCGCGACCAGACCCGGACGCAGGATCTCGATCCCCGGTACGAGCTGCTCGACGGCGGTGGCGATCGGTTCGAACATCCGACCGGCCACGCCGGGCAGATCACCGCCCAGATCACCGGTGAGGGCGAACACGACTAGCCCGGGGCAGCGCGACTGTGCCTCTCGCCGCCGCATCCCGATCCGCACCCCTTCGTGGCGGGCGGCCGCGGTGCAGACCATCACCCGGTTGGCCCGGAAGACCGCCACCGGCTCGCTCGAGGGGACCCCCGCCTGCCGGGCCGCCGCCACCGCCGGCCAGTCGGGACACCACAGCACCAGGGTGCGTCGATCCGCTCCCTGCCGCGCTTGCTCCGCTGGTGTCATGCATCGAGGCTATCGAACAGGTGTTCGAACAAACAATCGCCTGATCAGGGGATCTCGGTCCACTCCGGTGTTCGATCCAGCATGTTCGATCCAGCACGTTCGACCCAGCGTGTTCGATCCGACGCCGCGAGCTGCCGCGACAGGTCAGCGACGCCGCTGGGCAGCCACAACCGGGGTGGCGCAGCTCGTCAACAGGGGAAGCATGCGCCGCACCTGCTCGACCAGTCGGTCCAGGTGCAGCCCGTCGGGTTCCCGTTGATGGCCCAGCAGAGCCTGCAGGAAGATCCCGTCGAGCATGCCGTAGGCCTCGTCCCGGTCGATGACCAGTGACACGTCGGCCAGTTGTGCGTAGCGCACGAGCACCCGCCAGATCATGTCGGCCAGGGAGCCGTCGATCTGGGTCACCGCGTCCTTGAGCGCCGGCTCGAACATGCTCTGCGAACGCAGGTCGTACCAGAGCCGATGTATCGGCGCCTCGTCGACGATCGTCTCGCGGAGCTTGTCGGTGAACCCCTGCACCAGCTCGTCAGGGGTGTTCGAATCGGCGACGACCTCGTCGTACCGGGTCACACAGCTGGCCTTGTAGTACTGCACGCAGTAGACGATCAGATCCAGCTTGTCGGCGAAGTAGTAGTGCACGACCCCATGGGTGAACTCCGAGTGGCTCGCCATCTCCCGCAACGAGAACTTGGCATACCCGAGCTCGCCCAGGGTGCGCAGCGCAGACTCCGCCAGTGCGCGACGACGTACGTCGTGCTTGTCGACCGGGTTGGGGCGGACACGCGCGAGAGCCATCAGCCACCTCCTCCGGATCGTTCCTGCCGGGGCAGCCTATCGGACACCCACCGCGCAACCGACCTTTTCTTGACAACCGTCCGGAGAAATCTTGACACTCGGCCAGAGCGGGTCCAGAGTGACCTGCACCACGCCGAAGCAAAGGAGCTCAGCATGTTGACCACGGATCTGTCCGGTCGTATCGCCCTCGTCACCGGAGCTGCCCAAGGGCTGGGAGAAGCCATGGCACATGCCCTGGCCGACGCCGGCGCCACCGTCGCGGTGGCCGATCTGCAGGACGAGCGTGGTGCCCAGGTCGCGAGCGCGCTCGGCGCCGACCACGGCTTCTTCCACCTCGACGTCACCGACGACTCCTCCTGGGAGACAGCGGTTTCAGCAGTGACGGAACGTTTCGGTGGCCTGGACGTGGTGGTGAACAACGCGGGCCTGGAGATCACCGACCTGATCGTCGATCTCGATGCGGCGAAGGCGCTGAAGATGGTCGAGGTCAACGTCATCGGTACGGCGCTCGGCGTCAAGCACGCCTTCCGCGCCATGCGGCCCGGCGGCGCAGCAGGCAAGGGAGGCGCCGTGGTCAACATCGCCTCGGTCGCCGCGAACATCGCGTTCCCGTCCATCGCGCTGTACTCGGCCAGCAAGTCCGCCATCGACCGGTTGACGCGGGTGGCCGCCATGGAGAGCGGCAAGCTCGGGTACGGCGTTCGGGTCAACTGCGTCTACCCCGGTCTTGTCGGCAACGAGATGGGCATCGGCCTGGCCAACGACGTCACCGGTCTCGGCCTGTTCCCGTCGGTGGAGGAGGCCGTCGGTGCGGTGATCGGTCTGACCCCGTCCGGCCGACTCGCTGAGCAGGAGGACATCGCCGACGCCGTCGTCTTCCTGGCCTCCGACCGGGCCAAGTTCATCAACGGCGCCGGCCTCCCGGTCGACGGCGGCATGGGCATGTGATCGGGCGGCCCGATCCGGACCGTTGCTGACGACCCGTGTTGCTGACGACCCGTGTTGCTGACGACCCGTGTTGCTGACGACCCGTGTTGCTGACGACCGTGTTGCCGAAGGACCGTGTTGCCGAAGGACCGAAACCTGCTGCGGAGACGACGATGTCGCTGACGTTCTACCTCGACAAGGGCGCGTCCCTGGATGCCGAAGCGCCGTGTCTGACGCTGGACGAGGCGTCGCTGACCTACCGCGAGGTCGTCGACCTCTCGTATGCGGTGGCCAGGGCGTTGCGACGGTCCGGGGTCGCACCGGGTGAGAAGGTGGGCATCCTGTCGGCGAACCATCCGAGGTCCTTCGCGTGCGTCTTCGGCATCTCCCGGGCCGGCGCGGTGTGGTGCCCGATCAATCCGCGCAACGCCGCCGGTGAGAACGCCGACCTGCTGGACCTCTTCGACTGCACCACCGTCGTCTACCAGCCCGCGTTCGAAGCGCTGATGGCGCAGATCGCACCGCGCCTGCCGAAGGTCACGACCCTGGTCCGCCTCGGTGACGGCGACGAGCTCGCGGTGGGATTCGACGACTGGCTGGCCGGCGCGGCCAACGACCCTCCGGTGGAGGCCGCACCACCCGAGGACGTCGCCGCCCTGGTCGGCACCGGCGGCACCACGGGACGGCCCAAGGGGGTGATGCTCACCGGCCGCAACCTGGAGACGATGACCGCGATCGTGCTGATGCGCTACCCGTTCGAGGGTCGACCCCGCTACCTCGCGCTCGCTCCGCTCACCCATGCGGCGGGAGTGCTGTGCTTCCCGATCCTGGCGCTCGGCGGGGAAGTCGTGATCATGGATCATCCCGACGTCGGGCACTTCCTGGAGCTGATCGAGCAGCACCGCATCACCCACACGTTCCTGCCGCCGACCCTGATCTACATGGTGCTGGGCCATGAGAGCCTGGAGCGCGTCGATCTGTCGTCGCTGCAATGCTTCTGGTACGGCGCGGCGCCCATCTCGACCGATCGGCTGGCCGAAGCACTCGAGCGCATCGGGCCGATGGCGCAGCTGTTCGGGCAGTCCGAAGCCCCGATGATGATCTCCACCCTGTCGCCCGCGGAGCACCGCACCCCCGACGGCGCGGTCGCGACCGCGCGGCTGTCCTCCGCAGGTCGTCCCTCACCGCTCGTCACGGTCGCGGTCCTGGACGACCACGGCCACCCGGTGCCGTCCGGGCAGCGCGGCGAGATCTGTGTCCGCGGCTCACTGGTGATGGCCGGGTACTACCGCAATCCCGAAGCCACGGCGGAGGTCTCGGCGCACGGCTGGCACCACACCGGCGACATCGGCTACCTCGACGGCGACGGTTTCCTGTTCATCGTCGACCGGGCCAAGGACATGATCATCACCGGCGGATTCAACGTCTACTCCGCCGAGGTGGAGCAGGCCCTGATGGCCCACCCCGCCATCCGGGACTGCGCCGTCATCGGCCTACCGGACGAGAAGTGGGGTGAGCGGGTCAGTGCCGTGGTCCAGCTCGAACCCGGCGCCGAACTCGATGTGGCGCAACTGATCTCGTTCGTCAAGGGCCGCATCGGCAGTGTCAAGGCCCCCAAGGAGATCGTGGTCTGGGCCGATCTGCCCCGGTCGACCGTCGGGAAGATCCTCAAGGCCGACATCCGCAGCACTCTCACCCAGTGATCCGTTCCGACCGTTCCTGCCAGTTCCCGCCAGTTCCGCCACAGAGAAAGAGGACGTCCATGGATCTCGCCCTGTACCTGCCGAACTTCCGCGACAAGATCTCGCTGAAGGAGCTGGAGGACCTGACGCAACTGGCGGAGGACCTCGACTACGAATCGGTCTGGACCCTCGACCGCATCATCGTGCCGGAGTCCTCCGACCGCGCCGAGATGGAGTACGCGTTCGGCATGATGCACGAGTTGCCCAAGCAGCTGCCGGTGTCCTCGCGCGGAGAGTTTCTCCAGGGGATGCCGTTGATCCCGTGGCTCGCGTCCAAGACCAGCAAGGTGCGGATCGGCATGAGCATCATCGACACGCCGTACCGCTCCCCCGGGGTGCTGGCTGCGGAACTCGCGACCATCGACCATCTCTGCGAAGGACGGCTGAACGTGGCCGTCGGCTCCGGCTGGATGCCGGAGGAGTTCGCCGCGGCCAGCGCGACGCATCTGTTCCCGCGGCGGCATGCGCACGTGCGGGAGACGATCGAGATCATGCAGGGCATCTGGACGAACGACGTGTTCGAGTACCACGGCGAGTTCGCCGATTTCGGACCCAGCGGTTTCGGCGCGAAGCCGGTGCAGCAGCCGCACCCGCCCATCTACTTCAGCGGACTCAAGGATGCCGGGCGCGCCGCGAAGCGGGTGGCGAAGTACGGCCTGGCCGGCTGGATCGGGATCCAGGACTCGCCCGAGGAGATCGCCCAGTGGCGCGCCGGGATCCAGCGCGAGCTCGAGGCACTCGACACCGCTCGCACCATCGACGACCTGGACATCTGCACCATGATCTGGACCGTGATCACCGATGTGGACGTCGACCAGACACCGGCCGGCAAGGCCTCCAACCTGCTCGTCGGGTCGCAGGGCCAGGTCACCGACATGCTGAAGCGCTACCGCGAGGCCGGGTTGACCAAGGTGCTCATCTGGCCGCCCTTCGCCGACGTCCCCACCGCCAAGACGATGGACGACATGAAGCGGCTCAAGGAGGACATCCTGCCGAAGGTGGAGGCGGGCTGAGCCCGGGTGAGCGTGGACTCAGCCACCCCGGGCTGACCGCTCCCGGGTCGGGTCGCCTCCGTCAGCGGTCAGTGCGCTTCGGCCGCCGGGGGATGAAGAACGCGACGCGGTCCTGGTAGCCGCGGTAGCCGGGACGATCCGCCATCCGCCGTTCGGTGCGTTTCGCGCCGGTGGCGAAGATGAGCAAGTAGCTCATCAGGCCCGGCGCGGGCACCGTCAGCAGCCCTGGCGCCGATGCCGCGGCAGCGAGGAACGCGCCGTCCCAGACGACGGAGTCGCCGAAGTAGTTCGGGTGGCGGGACCAGCCCCACAGACCGGTGTCGAGGATGTCGCGCTCCGTGCTCCTCTTCTCGTCGCTGCTCTTGTCCTTCTCATCGCGCTCGGCCTGCTGCTGCTTGAACACCGTCTTCTGGTGGTCGGCCAACGCTTCGATCACCGCACCGGCCGCCATCACGCCAAGCCCGATCGGGAACAGCACCTTGCGACCGGACTTCGGCAACCGGCTCGCTGCAGCGAGCTGGATCGGGGCGGCGACGAGCAGCTGACTGAGCCCCTGCGCCACGAACACCTTGTTGATGACGCCGAACGTCGAAGCGCCCTCGAGGAACTCGGTGTACCGAGCGTCCTCGGAGTCGCTGCGCCGCAGTCGCTTCGTCATCTGCCAGTCCAGTCGGGCTGCCCACCCGGTGACGCCGGCGGCCAATGACCACCGCCGGACCACATCGCCCTTACCCACCAGTGCAACGGTGATGGCCACGGCCGCAAGCCCCGGACCCCAGACCCCGTCCGCGTAGTCACGCCGACCCGTCCGCAGCGCGACCGTCGCCGTGCCCGCCTGCAGCACCGTCACCACTGCCGCGGACGCTCCTGCCACCCGCCCCAGGTTCTTCCAATCGACCAACGATTTCCGCACTGTCGTCTCCTCGTCCGCTCCGCCGTCCATCAGGACGGCACTGCAGAGGCCTTACCCGGCCGACGGTTCCGTCACGCCCTGCCGTCTCAGCGTGCGGAGGTCGATGCGACTGCGTCGGTCACCTCGCTCCATTCGATCAGCGGCCGTCCAGGCTCGTGCGCCCACATCTGCAGGTCGATACCCGCCACGATGCTGATCCCTGGGCGGCCCACCTGCCCTTCGGCGTCGTGACCGGTTGGACCGTGCTGGTATTCGCGTCCACTTCGGTCGGGTCTGTTGTGCTTGAGCGTTTTCAGGCCGAGCACACATCGTCGATGTGCTGATGGGCGATCCGGTAGCCGTTCGCCAGCGCGGACGGGCACCGCGACAGCGCGGTCGGGTCCAGGAAACACACGGTCGCCCAGACATCCGCCCAGGCGAGGTTCGGGCCGGTGACGGTGATGCTGCCGCGCTGCCGGCTGGGTCCGCCGGTCCGCGGATCGTGGATGTGCGCCCCCCGCGCGGCGGTACCCGAGCTTGCGGCGGCTCCCCGCAGCATCGGAAGCGTGCCCCACAGCCGTCCGGGTCGGTCGGGGTTCTCCAACCCGATCGTCCATGGCGACCACAGCGGTGATCGTGGCATGACACCCCTCCCGGTGTCGCACAGGATGTCGCCGCCGGCACCGATGACGAACGCGAGTTCCGGGGCGAGACGGAGGTGGTTGACCGCTCGTTCGACGGCCCACCCCTTGACGATGCCTGTGGGATCCCACCCGGACGTCCCGTCCGGACCGGTGAGTTGATCGACGAACAAGCCGCCGGTCGACCGGGTCGCGATCTCGCACAGTGTTCGCACTTCGGCGAGCCAGGGATGCGCGTCGCGAGGATCCAGAGCGCCACTCCTGATCCGCATCAGCTCACTGTCCGACCGCCAGACACTGAACACCTCGTCGACCCGTCGCAGATAGCCGAACACGTTGCGCACCAGAGCATCCAAATTGCGGGTCGCGTCCGCGCCGTCGTCGGAGAACAGTCGCCGAACCCGCAGCGAGACCGGCAGGCCCATGACCTGCTCGACCCACACCCGTTCGACGACCTGACCTCGGTCGAGCGCGGCCGTCACAGGTTCGCCTGGTCGACGGCTGATTGCAAGCTCTGCAGATACCCGTCGGAGGTGTAGGTGGCGCCGCCGACCATGCTGATGTTCGCGCTCTGCGCGTCGACCGTTTCCTGGTTGAGCGTGGGGATCGCGTAGTCGTTGATCTCCTGGTCGCGGGTGGTCGTTGTACGGGTACTCCAGGGCGGTGGCCGCGGTGATCTTGCCGTCCTGCACCGTGATCTGGACCTGGACCGGCCCGTAGCGGGTGTCTGCGGCAGCACCGGTGAACGTTCCGGAGGCCGCAGCCGCCTCGGCGGTGGGAGAACCGGTCGATGGAGTGCTCGTCGCCGGGACTGTTCCGTCCGCGTCGGCGGTGACCGTCGCGGTGACGGTGGTCGTCGAGCCGGCGGTGGTGGTCGAGCCGGCTGTCGACGGACGCGCCGCGGCCGGGGTGCTGATGGATGGCGGGGTCGCAGCCGCCTCGGTGTTCGTGGAGGTGTGGTAGCTGAACAACAGGATCAGGACGGTCGCGGTACTGAGCAACCACCAGGTGATCTTCTTCATCGTCGGTCCTTCTGGCTGGTGGGACTGTGGCTGGTGGTGCTGTGACCGGAGGAGCTGGCGCGGCGTCGATCAGTAGCCGAACTGCTCGTCGTGCACACGGTCGGGCGGAACTCCGGCCGCTCGCGCTGCCCGGTGAACGGCCTGCATCCAGGCGGGAGCCCCGCAGAGATACACCTCACGTTCCGCGACATCGGGACACAGGTGCAGCAGCGCTTGGACGTCGGTGAGATGCGCAGCCGGCTGCGGTAGCCAGCTGGCACGGCCGTCGATGCGTCGGCCGGCGACCCGCAGGTAGTCCGCTCCGGCGCGGCGGGCGACCTCAGCCGTCTCCGCCCCGAGCGCTGCCTCGGCATCGGAGCGGACGCGGTGCACGACCATCACGTCACCCGGTTGCTGCTCGAGGCCCTGCAGCAGGGACAGCATCGGGGCGATGCCGATGCCGGATCCCATCAACAGCACCTTGCGCTGGGTGCGCACACCCGGGTGCATACGTCCGTACGGCCCCTCGATGAGGACCCTGGTGCCGGGACGCAGGTGCGTCAGGCGAGCGGTGCCCTCCCCCACGATCGCAGCGGTGAACCGCAGGGACCGCCCGTCGGGTGCCGCCGAGAGGGAGAACGGGTTCGCGCGGGACCAGCCGCGCCGGGTCAGGAAACGCCACTGGAAGAACTGCCCCGGTTGCACCGGCAGCGCGGCGATCCCGGGCCCGGAGACCGTCACGGACACCGCGCCTGGGCCCTCCGGGCGGACGTCCACGACACGCACACCTGCACGCAGGGAACGGACGAGAGGCACAACGATCCGCCACACGATGACGGGGCCGGCGCAGACCGCGTACAACGACCACCAGAACACCGTCGCAACGCGTGAGGCGAGGAAATCATTGCCGGTCCAGAGTTGGTGCGGCAGCGCCAGTCCTACGCCCACATACGCGTACAGGTGCAGCAGGTGCCACGACTCGTACTTCAGCTTCCGTCGAGCCCACCGGGCGGAGGTGGCAACGACCATCAACAGGGCGATCGTCCCGGCGACGGCCAGCAGGATTCCTGGGTAGTTCACGACGAGGTCGACGATCGTTCCCCACAGCCCGAGCGGCCCGGTGGCTGCGTAGCCGAGGGTGACCAGGACGATGTGGACCATCATCAAGGTGAATGAGGAGATGCCGATCAGTCGATGCGCCATGGCCAGTCGGTCCTGACCCCAGGACTGCTCCACGATGGGGACCCTGGCCATCATGAACACCTGGGCCAGCAGAAGTGCTGACGCGAGCAGGCCGCTGAGGCACGCGATCGAGGTCAGCGCGGAGCCGAGCGATCCGGTCAGATCCGTGATCGCGGCGTTGCTGAGCCAGAGCGCAGTCACTGCGACGAGAACCAACCACAGCGATCCTGCGGTGAGGTCGCGGAACCAGGAGTGACCGGAGCACCGACGACGGCCGCGCATCACCGGCGACCGATCGTCGTACCCGGCGCGCCCGGTGCACTCCACGATTGGCATCTGGGAATTCGGTCCGGGCGACGTCGACCGGTTCTCGGTCACGACGGAAGTTGTCATTCGTCCACTGTCGACCTCGTTGCCTTCCGGGCACTGTGGCTTTCCTGAGTGCTCCCTGTGAGCGTGGACCACGGGTGGCTCGGGCGCTCACACGCTGGATCTGGTGACCATGGCATTCCTGTCTGCGGACGTCGGACATGGTGGTTGAGTGCTCGATGCGCCGGGTTGCACGGGCACGCCCGCGCCGAGCGGACGGTCAGAATGCGAACACTTCCTCGTGCAGCTGACGAGCCGGCAGCCCCAGCTGCTGCAGTGAGCTGCGCACCGCACGGGCCAACGGCGGTGATGCGCACAGATACACATCGCTCTGCGCGAGTTCAGGAACGAGGCGGTGCAGGTCCGCCGGCGTGATCTGGTTGGCCGGATGGGACGAGGGGCCGATCAGCCACACGATGCGGGCGCCGCGGCGCCGTGCAATGGCTTCCAGCTCGTCGTGGAACACGACCTCCTGCGGGGCAGACACCCTGTTCAGCAGCGTGAGTGGTCCCGGAACCTCGATCGTCTCGAAAAGTGCGCGCATCGGGGTGATCCCGACGCCACCGGCAATGAGCACCACCGAACTACGGCGCCGACGGTGAGCTGTCATCGACCCGGATGGTCCCTCAGCGAACACCAGCGTGCCCGGTCTCACGGCCTGCACCCGGCTGCTGCCATCGCCCAGGGCCTTGACGGTGATGCGCATCCGATCACTGCGGCGTGGCGCCGACAAGGAGAACGGGTGGGCACTGCGCCACAGCCGGCCGTCGACGAAGCGCCATCGGAAGAACTGACCCGACTCGCCGCCGAGTTCATCCAGGTGTCTGCCGCACCTGACGATGCTGATCGCCTCGACCCGGAGCCTACGAACAGGACCGTGCCGACGGTGGCAGCGATCAAGCCCGGCAACCGGAGTACCTCAGCCAGAGCGGTGAACGGACCCCACCCCGCGGGACGCGGCCCACGACTGGACAGCGGCACCACGCGGAAGCCGCGCGAACCGGCCCGGCGTACTGGTGGAGCTCGTCGGCTCACAGAAGTCGTCGCCAGTGAGCGATTCTCAGCTTCCGAGGCGGAGAAACGTTCACTGGAGACGGGTTCTGTGAGCTGAGACGACGGGGACCTTGCGGATCAGCTCACCAGCTCAGGCCGTGCCCGATCGGGTAGAGGGTGGAGCCGTCTGCGGCGGGGATCGCTACGGGCAGCTTCCCCTTCGGCTCCACAGCGCCGGAGATCACCGCGACCACCGACTCCAGCGACACCGTCTTGGTGCCGTAGGTGGCCAGGTTGGTGGTTGCGGTGGGATATGAGGCGATGTCGTACGGGTTGCGGGTGGCGACGGTGATCACCGAGATCCCGCTGTCCTGCAACGCCTTGACGAGCTTCGCCTGCCCGGCGGAGGAGGCCGCGTTGTAGGTCAGAACCACTGCGGCGTCCTGCCCGGCCGCAGCGGCTACGGCCGCGGCGATCTCGGCGTCGGTCGGGTTGGTTCCCACCGCCGCGATCGACGGCACGGCGCCGCGGGCGGTGAAGGCATTGGCCACCGTCGTCCTGGACGTTGCGTTGTACCCGGTGACCAGGATCTTCTTGCCGGACGGAGCCAACGGCAGCACCGCGGAATCGTTGCGCAGCACGGTGATCGAGGCATCAGTGGCCTGCGCCACGCGCTTCAGGCTCGCCTGGGTCCCGACCACCTTGTCGACCTTCTTCACATCGACGAACGGGTGGGTGACGGTTCCGTTGCGCCACTTGAGCAGCAGCACCCGGCGGAGCGACTCGTCCAACCGGCGCTGGGTGATCTCGCCGGACTGCACCGCGTCGAGGACCCCGTTGTAGGCGACGTCCAGCTTGGGCGGATCGAGCAGGATGTCGACGCCGGCCTTGAGCGCCAGCACCGGAACCCGGTCGTCGCCGTACTTGTCGCGCACACCCTGCATGTTCAGCGCGTCGGTGACCACGACGCCGCGGTATCCGAGCTCGCCGCGCAGGATGTCGGTGATGATCGTCCTGGACAGCGTCGACGGATCACCGGAGGAATCCAGCGCTGGGACGATGATGTGCGCCGTCATGATCACGTCGACGCCGGCCTTGATGGCGGCGACGAACGGCGGCTTGTCGATCCTCTCCCACTCCTGACGGGTGTGGGTGATCACCGGGATACCGGTGTGCGAGTCGACGCTGGTGTCGCCGTGACCCGGGAAGTGTTTGACGGCCGAGGAGATCCCGGCGTCGCGCTGGTAGCCGGTGATCTGTGCGGCGACCATCTCGGACACGGCTTTCGGATCGGCGCCGAAGGATCGCACGCCGATGATCGGGTTGGCCGGGTTGATGTTCACGTCGGAATCGGGGGCGAAGTTCTGTCGGACACCGACGGCGGCGAGCTCACGGCCCTGGATGGCGGCCAGGTCGCGGGCGACCGTGGTGTCATCGGTGGCGCCGATGGCCATCGAACCGGGGGTCTGGGTGGCCGGTTCGAGCATCCGGGTGACCAGGCCGCCCTCCTGGTCGATCGACATCAGCAGCGGTACCCCGGCACCGGAACCGAGCGCCGTGCGCTGCAGCCCGTTGGACAGTCCGGCCGCCTGGACGGGGTTGTCGACGTTGTGTGCCCAGGAGAAGTAGAGGACACCGCCGAGGTGGTACTTCTGCACCACCTCGCGAGCCGTGGCGACTCCGAACTCCTTGGTGTTGTTGGCATCCGAGGTGTCGGCATCACTGCCGTAGACGTGGGTCGAGAACAGCTGCCCCACCTTCTCCTCGGTGCTCATCGACCGGATGACCCGTTCGGCCCACAGCCGACCGAGCAGATCGCTCCAGGACGAGCTCGTGGTGGCGGGCGTCTGCATCGCAGCCACCGGAGCCGCAGAGACTGCTGGGACGAGCAGCAGCGAGCCGAGCAGGGCGATCAACGCAGCCAGGGCCACCCCTACCCGACGTGCCAGTGGTCCGGAGTGCAGAAAGGAACGTCGAGGGTTCGCCATGTGTAAAAAACTAACGTGAACGTGACGGGACGGCAATAGACACGCACCCGGCGCCGCCCGGACTCGACATCGCAGGGGTTGGTCGATGATCGGTTCCAGCGGGACGAGAGCGGGGACGGGATCTCGTCTCCTTCGTCGCTCGATCACCGCGCACCCGGCGCCGCCCGGACTCGACATCGCAGGGGTTGGTCGATGATCGGTTCCAGCGGGACGAGCGGGGACGGGATCTCGTCTCCTTCGTCGCTCGATCACCGCGCACCGCGCACCGCGCACCGGGCACCGATCACGCCGGGAGCGCTGCCCCCTGCGCCACGATTTCCGCCTGCTGGCCCGGGCCACCGACGGTGAACGGTCGACCTGGCAGCATCGCCACCGTGCCGTCGCGTCGTCCGGACAGCCGCAGCACACCACTGCGCGCGCGGCCGAACCGTCTGCCCTCGACCGTGATGGCCAGGTCCCGATCGATCAGCCGTCCGTGCCCGTTGCCCAACCCGCTCCAGCGGGACGCCTGCGCGGTGATCACCAGATCGGCACCCGGCCAATCGCCGGCCACCAACAACACCGCTCCGCTCGTGCGGAGCCGTCCCCGCAGGACCCGCACCCGCGCGGGTGGGACGGCAGCTCGGGGAGCCCCGGCGACGATCACCTCGACACCGTCGGCGAGCACCGAGATCACCTGCAGCGCATCGTCTCCCGGGTCGGGCACCACCGCCAATCGGTCCAGCGAGACCCCCAGTTCGGCGGCCGCGAGCAGGCCGAGCTCCGGGACACCCACCAGGGCCGCCCAGCGAGCTCCGCCGGCGACCACTGCGCCGTCACCGCCCTGGATCGCTGCCACCAACGACAGCAACAGGCTGGAGCCTCCCCCACCCACCCCGCCGGAGCGGATCCCGACCACCCCACCGCGCGGCACACCGCCGTCGGGGAGCAGCGCGCCGAGCGGACCACTCACCGGAAGGATCGTCGACCCGACCCAGGAGGCGCGTCCGACGGTCCGGCCGGGCTCGGCGCCCACCCGCCCGAGCTCCGCAGTCACCAGCCCGAGTTCGGCACCCCCAGGACGCCCTGCATCCCCGGCAGGGGTGTCGGTCCGCTGCGGGAGGATGTCGTCCGTCGCGGTCCGCGCGCGATGCACGGCGGCCCCGGCCGCACCCCAGCCGAGGGACACGCCAGGATGAGCGGTCTCCAGCGAACGACGCAGACCGGCGATCACCTCGTCACGCGTCAGGCCCGGGGTCACCGCAGCGCGAACCTCGGCACGTGAATCGAACATGTGTTCGATACTAGAGAGAACGCACCCATCTGGACAAGAGCTCGGCGCCCGCATCACCGGACTTCTCCGGGTGGAACTGGGTGGCCACCAGCGGGCCGTTCTCGACCGCAGCGACGAAGGCGTCGCCGCCGTGCTCCGACCAGCTGACGGCCGGCTCCGGGAACGGCGGCGTCACCTCGAGCTCCCAGCGCCGCGCGGCGTAGGAGTGCACGAAGTAGTAACGGGTATCCGGGTCGATCCCGGCGAACAGCGTCGAGCCGGTGCCGGGCGTGACGGTGTTCCAACCCATGTGCGGAACCACAGACGCCTGCAGTCGCTCCACGGTGCCCGGCCACTCGCCGGCGCCCTCGGTCTGCACGCCGTGCTCGACGCCGTGTTCGAACAGGATCTGCATCCCCACACAGATGCCCAGTACCGGTCGGGATCCGGCGAGACGTCGGCCGATGATCCGCTCACCCCGCACCTGCAGCAGGCCGGCCATGCACGCCGCGTAGGCGCCGACGCCCGGTACCACCAGGCCGTCAGCCTGCAGAGCCGCGTCGAAGTTGCCGGTCACCTCGACCTCCGCGCCAGTGCGCTGCAATGCCCGGCGGGCAGAGGCGAGGTTGCCGGAACCGTAGTCGAGCACGACCACGCTAGGGGTCACAGCACACCCTTGGTCGAGGGAATGCCACTGATCCTCGGGTCGGGTTCCACCGCCTGCCGCAACGCACGGGCGACGGCCTTGAACTGCGCCTCGCAGATGTGGTGCGGATCGCGGCCGTGGATCACCCGCACGTGCAGGGCGATCTGGGCGTGGAAGGCCAGCGAGTCGAAGACGTGCCTGTTCAGCACCACCGGGTAGTTGCCACCCACGACGGCACTGATCGCCGCGTCGGGTTCGCCGACGTGCACGCTGAACGGACGCCCGGAGACGTCGACGGCGGCGTGGGCGAGGGTCTCGTCCATCGGGATGAAACTGTCGCCGAAGCGGCGGATCCCCGCCTTGTCCCCCAGCGCCTGCCGGATTGCCTGACCGAGCACGATCGCCACGTCCTCGACGGTGTGGTGGGCGTCGATGTCGACGTCACCCTTCGCCTGCACGGTCATGTCGAACGCACCGTGCACGCCGAACGCGGTCAGCATGTGGTCGTAGAACCGGACGCCGGTGTTGATGTCGACCTGGCCGGTGCCGTCGAGGTCGATCTCGACCACCACGTGCGATTCGGAGGTCTTGCGCTCGATCTGCGCGATGCGGCTCATCTGGTCCCTGTTCGATGTCGGAGGGTTCGCTGTCGGTGTGGTCGCTGTCGATGTGGTCGCTGTCGGTGTGGTCGCTGTCTGTGCGGTCGCTGTCGCGGGTCGGACTGTGGGACGGTCCGGTGTCCACGTGCTCGCGGAGAGCGTGGGTCCGGACTCGAGGTCCGAGTCCGTCGGGGCGGCGTGCCTGCGTCGAGATCCTACGGGGGACGGCAGGGAGCCGGCGGCCCGCTGCCCGGGAAGCTGGCCCGCAGCGATGGACTGATCGCCCGCAGGGGCGGGCTCGGGATCGCGAACCGGATCAGCGTCCGTCCGCGCACCGAGCAGATCAAACGCCATGCCGCACCCCTGTCTCCGACGAAGGCGTGCCGGTGGGCCCGTCGAGCTCGCGCCCGACCAGCCGACCGACGACGTCCAGGAAGTCGTCGTTCTCGGCAGGAGTGCCGATGGTGACCCGCAGATGCCCGGGGATCCCGACGTCCCTGATCAGGATGCCCTGATCAAGGAAAGCCTGCCAGAGGGCGGGCGCATCGTCGATCCCACCGAACAGCAAGAAGTTGGCCGCCGACTCGATCACGGTGAAACCCTTGTCCTGCAACGCCTGTGCCACCCGTTCGCGCTCCTGCACGAGCGCGGCGACGGTGCCGAGCGTCTCGTCGGCGTGCCGCAGCGCAGCCTGTGCGGCCGCCTGGGTGACGGCGGAGAGGTGGTAGGGCAGCCGAACGAGCAGCAGCGCCTCGATGACCGCCGGAGCAGCAGCGAGGTAGCCGAGCCGGCCACCAGCGAAGGCGAACGCCTTCGACATGGTCCGTACGACCATCACCTGCGCGGGGAACTCCTGGATCAGCGCGATCGCGGAGGGATGACGGGAGAACTCCGCATAGGCCTCGTCGATCACCACGATCCCGCGCGCCGCGCGCACCAGCCGCCGGAGATCGGCCAGCGGCAGCGCGCCACCGGTCGGGTTGTTCGGCGAGGTGAGGAAGACGAGATCGGCTGCGGTGTCGGTGATGTCGGTCACCGCGGCCTCGACGTCGATCCCGAAGTCCGCCGTCCGCGGACAGGGCAACCACGCTGTCTGGGTGCCGGTCGCGATGATCGGGTGCATGGAGTACGACGGTTCGAAACCCATCCCGCGGCGACCGGGACCGCCGAACGCCTGCAGGATCTGCTGCAGGATCTCGTTCGACCCGTTGGCGGCCCACAGGTTGTCGACCGTCAGCGGGACACCGGTGGCTGCGGCCAGGTAGGCGGCCAGCGCGGTCCGTAGCTCGATGGCGTCACGATCGGGGTAGCGATTCAGATCGACAGCAGCTGCAGCCACCGAACGGGTGATGTCCTCGACGAGCGCCGGCGACGGGGCGTACGGATTCTCGTTGGTGTTGGCCTGCACCCGGACGGTCAGCTGGGGTGCACCGTACGGCGACCGGCCCACCAGATCCGGCCGCAGCGGAAGGTCGGCCAGCGACACCTGTGCGCCGACCGCCGACCCCGCAGCGCCGACGGCGGCCGTCTGTTCCGGGCTCATCAGTTGAACCTCGCGGCGACAGCCGCACCGTGTGCCGGCAGGTTCTCGGCCTCGGCCAGCACGATCACCGACGGCGCGACCACGGCGAGCGCGGACTCGGTGTAGTCGATCATCTGCACCGAACGCAGGAACGTCGTCGTGTTCAGCGCCGAAGAATAGCGAGCACCTCCCGAGGTGGGCAGGACGTGGTTGGAGCCGGCGCAGTAATCGCCCAGCGACACGGGCGAGAACGGCCCGATGAAGATCGCTCCCGCGTTGCGGATCCGCCCAGCCACCTGCTGGGCGTCCCTCGTCTGGATCTCCAGGTGCTCGGCGGCATAGGAGTCGGCGACGGCGATCCCGTCGTCCATGCTCGCGACCAGCACGGTGCCGGACTGCGGGCCCGACAGTGCCGTCCTGACCCGCTCGGAGTGCCGGGTCTGTTCGACGAGCTCGGGCAGCAGCGCGTCGACCGCATCCGCCAGCGCGACGGACGTGGTGATGAGCACCGAGGCGGCGTTCGGGTCGTGTTCGGCCTGCGAGATCAGGTCGGCTGAGACGAACCGCGGATCGGCGGAATCGTCTGCCAGCACAGCGATCTCGGTGGGTCCGGCCTCGGAGTCGATGGCCACGGTGCCGCGGAGCGCGCGCTTCGCCGCGGTGACGTAGACGTTGCCGGGGCCGGTGATCACGTCGACGGGTTCCACCGGCTCACCGCCGAGACCGTCGGGCTTGCTGCCGTAGCCCAGCAGCGCGATTCCCTGGGCGCCGCCGGCGGCGTAGACCTCGGTGACACCCAGCAGCGCGCACGCGGCCAGCACGGTGGCGTCGGGCCAGCCGTCGTTGTCGGGCTGCGGCGGCGAACAGACGGCGATCGAGCGGACACCGGCGACCTGGGCCGGCACCACGTTCATCACCACGCTCGAGGGGTAGAACGCCAGCCCACCCGGCACGTACAGACCGACCCGGTCGACCGGGATCCAGCGCTGGGTGATCACCGCCCCCGGGGTGAGATGGGTCTGTGTCTCGGTCGGGAGTTGCGCCTCGTGTCCGCGGCGGGCACGGTCCATCGATTCGATCAGCGCCACCCGGACCGCTGGGTCCAGGCCGTGCAGAGCACCGGTCACCACCACTTCCGGCACCCTGATGGACGACGGACGCACCCCGTCGAACTGCTCCGAGAAGTCCAGCACTGCCTCGACGCCGCGGTCGCGCACCGCCTGCAGGATGGGGCCGACCACCGCGTCGGCGGCCGCAGCTGCACCGGTGGCGCGGGGCAGCACGCTGCGGACGTCACCGAGACCGGCGGTCAGGTCGATGCGCTGCAGCATGGAAGTCCTCGACTGTGGAGGGGACGGGATGGGAGCGCGAGCACCGGTGCCCACCCTTTCAGGGTAGGACGCCGCAGCAGTGGCCCGGACCGCGGGATCTCGACCCACTCCGTTCGCTCGATCAGCGTCCGGGGTTGGACGCCGCGGCAGCTGTCCGGACCGCGGGATCTCGACCCACTCCGTTCGCTCGACCGACGTCGGACGATCGGTGCACAGGGGTGCGGTCGGTCGTGCTCAGGCGAGCTCCGGGTGTCCCCGGTGAACCGACCACTCCCGCGCCAGGATCGACATCACGATCTCGTCGGTCCACACCTCGCCGTCGGCGGCCAGGTAGCGGAACGCATCCCGCCTGGTGCCCTCGACCACGAAACCGACCTTGCGGTAGGCGCGGATCGCACGCGGGTTGTAGGCGTACACGCCCAACTCGATCCGGTGCAGATGGATGTGTTCGAAGCCGTACCCGACGGTCAACCGGATCGCTTCGGTACCCAAGCCGCGATCACGGCCGGACGGGCCGAGCAGGATCCGGAAGTTCGCGCTGCGCGCCACCGGGTCCCAGTCGTTGAGCACCGACTCGCCGACCGGCTCGTCGGTCGCCGCGTCGACGATCACCAGGTCGAGTCGACCGTCGATCCCGGCCCGGGAGGAGTACCACTGCACGATCTCCTCGGTGGGCTGCAGGGGGAAGGCCGCCGCCTCGACCGCACTGGTGACGGAACCGGTGAAGCGCAGCAGTTCCTCATCGGCCAGCAGCTGGGCGATCGGCCAGGCGTCCTCCCTGACCGGAGGGCGGAGCACGACCTTGTCTCCCTGCAGGGTCGGCTTCGGGAGCCAGGGCGAGGCGGTCATGGCTCCCACCCTGCCCTGGCGAGCGCCCACTGTCGACGTCTTGGGCGGCCTGTCACTCGACCTGCAGCATCCGGCGGCGAGTTCGTGACGACCGGAGATCGTCGACGAGGTCGCGGGCGTGCCGCAGGATCACGCCGAACCTGCGGCGTCCGACGTCGTGTCGAGCGTCAGGTCCAGACCGAGGTCGAGGCTCGGCGCCGAGTGCGTCAGACCGCCAACGGCCAGGAAGTCGACACCGGTCTCGGCATAGGCCCTGGCGACCTCGAGGGTCAGCCCGCCGGAGGACTCCAACCGGGTCCTCGGGTCCCGCTCCCGGGTGATCCGCACGGCTGCTGCGGTCTCGGACGGGCTGAAGTTGTCCAGCAGGATCAGCGGCACCGCATGGCTGAGCGCTTCGCGCAGTTGATCAAGGGTGTCCACCTCGACCTCGAGGAAGATCTCGGGGTCGAGCGTCCGGACCGCGGTGATCGCAGCGCCGATCGATCCCGCTGCCACCACGTGGTTGTCCTTGATCAACGCCGCATCGCCCAGACCCATCCGGTGGTTCACCCCGCCACCAGCCACCACCGCCCGCTTCTGGAGCGCACGCAGTCCCGGCAGTGTCTTGCGGGTGTCGCGGATCCGCGCGCCGGTACCGGCCACCGCCTCGACCCAGGCGCGCGTGAGGGTGGCGATGCCCGACAGGTGGGTGACCAGGTTGAGCGCAGTCCGTTCCGCCGTCAACAGCGCTCTGGTGGGGCCGCTGACGACCAGCGCCGGCACCCCGGCTGCCAGCCTGGCCCCTTCGGGAAGGATCGACCGGACTTCGATCGACGGGCCGCCCACCGCCCGGAACACCTCGACTGCGGCGCCGACCCCGGACAGCACACCAGCGACACGTGGCGTCAGCGCGGCCACCGCGACAGCGTCCTGGGGAACTGTGGCCAGCGTGGTGACGTCCGGCCCGTGCCGCAGGTCCTCCTCGAGCGCGACCTCGATCACCCTGCGCAGGTCGTCTGCGTCCTCGAGCACGTCGTGCATCGTCGGTCCGCCGCTCATACCGGAACCGCCGGCCGGAGGGCGCCGATCTCGAGTTCGTCGTCTGCCGTCAGGGTCAGCGAGATCGGTTGCGCCCAGGCAAGTCTGCGCTCGGGGAAGTCGAGTCGGACGTGAGCACCGCGCGATTCGGTCCGGGTGGCCGCGGCCGTCACCACCAGCCGGGCGACGAGCGTGATGTTCGCCGCTTCCACCGATTCCCGACTGACGCGGGCGCCGGGATCGGGGCGAGGAAAGAGCACCTGGGCCAGCGACGTCGCGTCCCTGCCGATCCCGACCCGCTTGCTCATCGACCGCTGCAACTGCCCCACCGCGGGCGGATCGACGGTGCGCGGCTGGGGAACGGCGATCGGTTCGCCCAGCGGCACCGGGTTCTCGACGATGTCCGCCGCTGCTCGCTCCCCCATCACCAGACCTTCCAACAACGAGTTGGACGCCAACCGGTTCGCGCCGTGCAGCCCCGTCCTGGCCACCTCCCCGACGGCGTAGAGCCGGTTGATCGTGGTGCGGCCCTGCAGATCCGTCCACACTCCTCCGCACTGGAAGTGTTCCGCCGGCGCCACCGGGATCAACTGCCGCTGCGGGTCGACACCCGCCGCGGTGCACGCCGCGGTGATCGTCGGGAACCGGCGCGCGAACCCTTCGACGGCACGGGCGTCAAGAAAGACGTGATCGTCGATGCCGCCGGGGTTCTCGGCCATCCGCCGGGTGATCGCCAGTGAGACCACGTCCCGCGGAGCGAGATCGGCCAGCGGGTGGACACCCGTCATCACCCGACGGCCGGCCCCGTCCACCAGTACGGCCCCCGCACCCCGCACCGCCTCGCTGACGAGCGGTCGCTGCCCGGCGAGCCCACCGTCGGTGAACAGCACGGTCGGGTGGAACTGGATGAACTCGAGGTCGGCGACCTGCGCTCCGGCGCGCAGCGCGATGGCCACCCCGTCGGCGGTGGCAACCGGCGGGTTGCTGGTCGCCGCGTAGAGCTGTCCGCAGCCACCGGTCGCCAGCACCACCGCGCCGGCACGGATCAGACCGACGCGCCCGGATGGAGCGAGAACCGTGACGCCGCAGGCACTGCCGGCGACATCGGTGACGACGTCCAGCGCCAGGTGGCCGGCCAGCACGGCCGGCATACCGGTCGCCGCCAGCAGCGCCCGCTCCACCTCGGCGCCGGTCGCGTCGCCGCCTGCGTGGATGATCCGGTCCGCATGATGCCCGCCCTCGCGGGTGCGCAGCAGCGCCCCCGGATCGCCGGGCCCGGACGGAGCGAGGCTGTCGAAGACCGCACCCCGCGCGCGGAGCCGGGCAACCGCAGCGATCCCCTCGGTGACCACCGCCGCAGCCACGACAGGATCGGTGAGGCCGGCCCCGGCCACCACGGTGTCGTGCAGATGGGCGTCGATGGTGTCACCGGTCGCCGCATCGACCACGGCGATCCCGCCCTGGGCCCAGCGGGTACTGCCGGCCTCGGGAGCGTCCTTGGTGATGATCACTACCCGGAGTCCGGCGGCTGCTGCATCGTGGGCCGCCGTCAGTCCGGCGACTCCCGACCCGACGACCACGACGTCGACGTGCGCATCCCACATGGTTCTCACTCACCCGTTCCGGGGGTACCGATCGCGATCATCCGCTCGACGGAGGCCCGGGCCCGGGCGGCGATCGCCGGATCGACGTGCACCTCGTCGGTGCCCTCGCGCAGGCTTCGCAGCAGCTTCTCGGGGGTGATCATCTTCATGTACTTGCACGACGCCCGCTCGTTGACCGGGCGGAAGTCGACGCCGGGCGCGGCCTTGCGCAGCTGGTGGATCATCCCGATCTCGGTGGCGACCAACACGGCGCCGGTTTTCTTGCCCTGCGCCGCTTTCACCATGTCGCCGGTGGAGAGGATCTTCACCCGGTCGGCGGCGACCACCCCGGTTCCGGCCAGGTAGAGCGCACTGGTCGCGCAGCCGCACTCCGGGTGCACATACAGCTCGGCCTCCGGATCGGCCGCCGCCTTGGCGGCCAGTTCGGCGCCGTTGATGCCGGCGTGGACATGGCACTCACCGCCCCAGACCTGGATGTTGTCGCGCTTCAACACCCTGCGCACGTGGGCGCCGAGGAACTGGTCGGGACCGAACAGCACCGGGGTGTCGGCCGGGATGGACGCGACCACCTCGACCGCGTTGGAGGACGTGCAGCAGATGTCGGTCTCCGCCTTCACCGCGGCTGTGGTGTTGACGTAGCTGACCACCACCGCCCCGGGGTTCTCGGCCTTCCAGGCGCGTAGCTCGTCAGCGGTCAACGAATCGGCGAGCGAGCAGCCGGCAGCGGCGTCCGGGATGAGCACGGTCTTGTCGGGCGCGAGGATCTTCGCGGTCTCGGCCATGAAGTGCACCCCGCAGAAGATGATGGTCGTCTGCGGCGTCTCGGCCGCGATCCGCGACAGCTGCAGGGAGTCCCCCACGAAGTGGGCGGCATCCTGGATCTCGGGCGACTGGTAGTTGTGGGCCAGCACCACTGCGTCCTTGGCCTCGGCGAGCTCGTGGACCAGATCGCGGAGCGAGGGCGCGGTGCCGGTCCGGGTGCTCTCTGCGGTGAGAGTCATGCGATTCCTCCTGCTGCAGCGACGATCCGCTCCGGCACACTGCGGGCGGACTGAGATTCCCACTACCCGGCCTGTTCTCCGGGGGGTTTTCGACTTATGATCGGAAACATGACCGAGTCTAACACCACCCTGGTTCGTGTCGAGGTGCTCGCCGTCGTACTGGCTGTGCGTCCGATCACTCGGCAGGTGGAGATCCTGCTGTGGCAGCGGGGCCGCGATCCGGAGTCGGGACGCTGGGCGCTGCCCGGTGGGACACTGCTGCCCGCGGAAACGGTGGACGAGTCGATGGCCCGTCAACTGGCCCAGAAGGTGGATCTGACCCGGGTCGCGCACCTGGAACAGATCGGGGTCTTCTCCGCCCCTGACCGCTCCCCCGGTGTGCGGTCGGTGGCCACCGGATTCCTCGGGCTCGTACCGGCCCACGAGGACCCGGATCTACCCGCGGACACCGGATGGCATCCGCTCGACCGACTGCCGCCGATGGCCTTCGACCACGCAGAGATCGCCCAGCGGGCGCGGCACCGCCTGCGCGGAAAGTTGAGCTACACCAACATCGGGTTCGCGCTCGCACCGCGCGAGTTCACCCTCAACGCTCTCAGCAGGATCTACCGCGCGGTACTGGGGCACGAGGTCGACGCAACCAACCTGCAACGCATCCTCACCCGCCGCGGGATGCTCGCACCGACGGGTACCAGGGCGGCGCCCGGCCCGGCAGGCGGCCGACCTGCTGCGCTCTACCGCTTCACCGTCACCGAGTACCGGGTGACGGATCCGTTCGCTGCCTTCCGTCCCCCGGAGTGACCGAGGGACCGGGGCCGACCGAGGGACCGGCACCGATTGTGGGACCGGGACCGACCGACGGCCCGGGAGCGACACCGAAGTCGCGGGTCGGGGGTCGGTCGGGGTGGAACCCCTGCGCAGACCCGGCTTCGGGCGAGTGCCGGCCGTGGGTCAACGCGCCGGCCCCCACGACCACCGGGATGGGCGCCGTGATCGGGTCGCCCGAGCGGTCGGAGGGCACTGATCCGTCGAAGGGCACCGTTCGGTCGTCAGGCGCTGATGGGTCGCAATGTGCTGCTCGGTCGGAAGGGACAGTCGATCCGAGATCCTGCGTGGAGTGGAGCCGCGGTCGACCGAGATCGGGATCGCTGTGCCAGGCCGCCGTGAGCACGTAGACCACCGCGGCAACCCCGGGGGCGATCACCACCGCCCAGCGGCTGATCGACGCCGGCATCTCCACCAGGGTGGGCGTCGTGACGCCGTTGGCCGCGACCACCGCCGGATCGACACCGCCGCGGACCAGGTGGCCGACCAGCAATCCGAGCGCCGACCCCGCGGCCAACGATCCGATCAGCACCAGCACCATCGGGACACCGCGGGCGAAGCGGATCTGCCACGCCGCGACTGCTGTCACGGCGCCGACGACCAGCGCGCCGAGCGTGAAGAAGGCGATCGAGGTGAACCGGAAGTACGACTCCAACGGCAGCGACAGCGCCTGACCCTGCGGGAGGTCCGGGGTCTGCGGGTACACGATCCACTGCTGCTGAGGAGTCAGCACGATCCACAGGGCCGAGGCGCCCAGCATGGCGATCGCGGCCACCGCTGCCACCCCGAGGTGCGCGATGGCGAGCCTGCGCTGCATCCTCACGCGAGGCAGTCCACGCCGAGCAGTGCCTTCAGGTCACCCATCAGCGCCGAGGTCGGCGTCACCCGGAAGGCGTCGTCGAGTCGCACGGTGGTCTGCTTCTGTCCGTTCATCAACAGCAAATGTACGGCGGTCGGGCCGGTGTGCTGGGCGAGCACCTCCTTGAGCCGGTTCACCACCGGCGGAGTGCAGCGAACCGCCGACAACCGCACCTGGAGCGGACCGCGATCGGTCGAGAGATCGAGGTCGGGGACGGTGATCGACTGTGCGTGCAACGACAGCCGGTCGTCGCTGCGCGCCACCCTGGCCTTGACCAGCACGATGGCGTCCTCCGCGAGCTGCATCGCGTAGTCGGCGTAGACCCGGGGGAAGAAGGCGATCTCGACGCCGCCGTTGAGATCCTCGAGAGTCGCCGATGCCCATGGGTCGCCGTTCTTGGTGACCCGGCGCTGCAGACCGGTGAGAATGCCACCGATGGTGATCATCGCGCGGTCGGGCACCGTCCCGTCCAGGATGTCGGGCAGCGAGGTGTCGCTCTGGCTGCTCAGCAGCTGCTCGAACCCGGCCAACGGATGCCCGGAGACGTAGAGCCCCAGCATCTCCCGCTCGAAACCGAGTCGCAGCTTGGTGTCCCACTCGGTGTCCGGGATCGCCACGGTCATCCCGCCACCGACGTCCTCGGCGGACAGGTCGCCGAACAGGTCGAACTGACCGGCCGCCTCGGCCTTCTTCACCGACAGCACGGCGTCGATCGCTTCCGCGTGCACCATCAGCAGACCCTTGCGTGGGTGACGCATCGAGTCGAACGCGCCGGCCTTGATGAGCGACTCGACCGTCTTCTTGTTGCAGACCGTCGCATCCACCTTGTCCAGGAAGTCGGAGAAGTCGGAGAACTTCCCTTGTTCCTTGCGCGCCCTGGTGATCCCGATGACCGCGTTGGTCCCGACGTTGCGGATCGCAGCAAACCCGAACCGGATGTCGGTACCGATCGGCGTGAAGTTCTTCTCGGACTCGTTGACGTCCGGCGGCAGCACGATGATCCCCCGCGACCGACACTCGGCGAGGTAGATCGCCATCTTGTCCTTGTCGTCGCCGACGGACGTCAACAGGGCGGCCATGTACTCGGCCGGGTAGTTGGCCTTGAGGTACGCCGTCCAGTACGAGATCAACCCGTACGCGGCCGAGTGCGCCTTGTTGAAGGCGTAGTCGGAGAACGGCAGCAGGATGTCCCACAGCATCTTGACGGCCGCTGCGGAGAAACCCCGAGAAGCCATCCCCTGCGCGAAGCCCTCGTACTGCTTGTCGAGCTCCGACTTCTTCTTCTTGCCCATCGCCCGGCGCAGGATGTCGGCCTGACCGAGGGTGAACCCGGCGACCTTCTGCGCGATCGCCATCACCTGCTCCTGGTAGACGATCAGACCGTAGGTCTCGCCCAGGATCTCGGCCAGCGGCTCGGCCAGTTCGGGATGGATCGGGACGACCGGCTTGCGGCCGTTCTTGCGGTGCGCGTACTCGTTGTGCGAGTCGGCGCCCATCGGTCCCGGTCGGTACAGCGCGCCGACCGCGGAGATGTCCTCGAAGTGGTCCGGCCGCATCGAGCGGAGCAGCGCACGCATCGGACCGCCGTCGAGCTGGAAGACGCCGAGCGTGTCGCCCTTGGCCAGCAGCTCGAACGTCGCCGGGTCGTCGAGTGAAAGATCCTCCAGGACAACGGTTTCACCGCGGTTCGACTGGATGTTCTCCAGCGCGTCGTCGAGGATGGTGAGGTTGCGCAACCCCAGGAAATCCATCTTGATCAACCCGAGCTTCTCGCAGGTCGGGTAGTCGAACTGGGTGATGATCGCGCCGTCCTGCGGTCGCATCATGATCGGGATCAGGTCGACCAGCGGATCGCTGGACATGATGACGCCGGCCGCGTGCACACCCCATTGACGCTTCAGACCTTCCAGGCCCTTGGCGGTGTTCACCACCCGCTCGACCTCGGCGTCCGACTGCACCAGATTCCGGAACTCGGTGCCCTCGTTGTAGCGGTCGTGGGTCGGGTCGAAGATCTTCGACAGCGGGACGTCCTTGCCCATCACCGGTGCGGGCATCACCTTGGTGATGCGGTCGCCCATGGAGAACGGGTAGCCGAGCACGCGCGAGGCATCCTTGACGGCCTGCTTGGCCTTGATGGTGCCGTAGGTGACGATCTGGGCCACCCGGTCGTCACCGTACTTCTCAGTGACGTAGCGGATCACGTCGCCGCGCCGGCGCTCGTCGAAGTCGACGTCGAAGTCGGGCATCGAGACACGGTCGGGGTTCAGGAACCGCTCGAAGATCAGCCCGTGCTGCAACGGGTTCAGGTCGGTGATGCGCATGGCGTAGGCGACCATCGAGCCGGCGCCCGAGCCGCGACCGGGGCCCACCCTGATGCCGTTGTTCTTGGCCCAGTTGATGAAGTCGGCGACAACGAGGAAGTACCCGGGGAAGCGCATCTGGGTGATGACGTCGACCTCGTAGTCGGCCTGCGTCCGCACCTCGGCCGGCACCCCGTCCGGGAACCGGAACGCGAGCCCGAGGTCGACCTCCTTGATGAACCAGCTGGTCTCCGATTCCCCGTGCGGCACCGGGAATCTCGGCATGTACGAGGCGTCCTCGTCGAAGCTCGTCGAGCACCGCTCGGCGATCAGCAGCGTGTTGTCGCACGCCTCCTTCAACTGGTACTTGCCCTCCCACAGCTGCCGCATCTCGGCCGGCGACTTGAGGTAGAAGTCCCGGGCGTCGAACTTGAAACGGTTCGGGTCATCCAGCGTGCTGCCGGACTGCACACAGAGCAACGCCTCGTGCGAGTCGGCGTCCGCCGGGTCGGTGTAGTGCAGGTCGTTGGTCGCGATGGTCGGCAGAGAAAGATCCTTCGACAGCCGCAGCAGACCCTCGATGACCCTGGTCTCGATGCCCAGGCCGTGGTCCATCAGCTCGACGAAGTAATTGCCCTCCCCGAAGATGTCGCGGAACTCCGCTGCGCTCTCGGCCGCCTTGGCGTAGTTGCCGATCCGCAACCAGGTCTGGATCTCGCCCGAAGGGCAGCCGGTGGTGGCGATCAGTCCCTGCGCATACTCCGACAGCAGCTCCCGGTCGGCGCGCGGCTTGAAGTAGTAGCCCTCGATGGAGCTTCGGGACGCCAACCGGAACAGGTTGTGCATGCCCTGCTGGGACTCCGACAGCAGCGTCATGTGGGTGAACGCTCCACCGCCGGAGACGTCGTCCTCACCGCCGGATGCCCACTTGACCCGCTCACGCGACGAGCGGTGCGTGTTCGGGGTGACGTACGCCTCCATGCCGATGATCGGCTTGACGCCTGCGGCATTGGCCTTGGAGTAGAAGTCGTAGGCGCCGAAGACGTTGCCGTGGTCGGTCATCGCCAGGGCGGGCATCCCCATCTCGGCGGCCCGGCTGAACAGGCTGCCCAGGCGGGCGGCCCCGTCCAGCATCGAGTACTCGGTGTGTACGTGCAGATGGACGAAGGAGTCATTCGAAACGGACATGGTCGAGCCACCGGCTCCTTCCTCCTGCGGTACTGCTGGCGTGGACTCATGGTGCGTCCGGGGGTCTCGCACGCGGCGAAAGTCCGTTCTATCACCGTCCGCCGACACCCACCGACCAGCACACGCCCACCCGCGGCAGGGCGCCCGCGACACACCGCGCGACACCCCGCTCGGCGGCTCACCCGGTAGGTTCGCCGGGTGAGGTCGACGCCGCCGGGTCAGCCCGGTCATTCCCCCGCGAGCCGGCCCCTTCCCGACGTGATCGATCTCCGATTGCTGGCCGCGTTGACCGGTGCGGGCGGATCGGTCGGGCTCCCTCACGCGGCCTGGAATGCCGGGATCGCGCAGGCCGATGCCGCTGCCCGACTGGTCCAGCTCGCCGAGTCCGGATTTCCGCTGCGGCTCGTCGTCGAGGGTGACGCCCGGCTGCTGCACCAGGTGATCGAGCGCGGTCCGGTGGTCGGTGCTCCGCCCACTCCACCGACCAACGCATCTCCCGCCCCGGGTTCTTCGGAGTCCGCGCCGGCCGCGGCCACCTGGGGGCTGCCGGGATCTGGGGCGTGGGCCCGCCGCGACCCGTCAGCGGTGCCGTCCGCGACCCGGCCGGCGCAGGATGCCGACGACGCACCGACGTCTCCCCGTCCGTCGACTCCTCCGTCGGTCGCTGCTGGACAACCGCAGCGCACCGTCGGACTTGCCGACGAACACCTGTCGGTGACGGTGTCGCAGATCGTCGACCCGGCGACGGACGTGCTCACTGCTGCCGGCTACGTCCTGGATCCGGCCGAGCGGGCGGTGTTGGTTCACAGCGTGATCGCCAACCACGGCCCGGCCGCGCACGACTGCCTGCCGGATCTGTACCTGGTGCTGGTCGGTGCCGACGGTGGGGTGCTGCAGAAGGCACCCGTGTCGGTGGCCGGCTACCCGGCGCACCGCGTGGGAGTGGCACCCGGCAGGGTCGCCGAAGGGTGGACGGTGTTCCTGATCGGTGCCACCACGGACGTCGAGGCGGTGCGCTGGTCGGTCCGGCCGGATCTCATCGACCGCACCCTCAACTGGTCCCCCCGCTGACCCGCACGGAGTCGGCCGTCGATCTGTGGCGACCGCCCGCCGATCCGCAGGATCACCCGCACTCCGGCAGCTGGGCCCCGGATCAGGTGGCGCGCAACTTCTCCAGCGCATCGACCAGGTCGGCAGGATAGGGACTGGTGAAGCGCACTTCCTGGCCGTCCGCGGGATGGGCGAAAGCCAATTCCCGGGCATGCAGCCACTGGCGCGTCAACGGGAGTGCCTTGGCCAGCACCGGATCGGCGCCATAGGTGAGGTCTCCGACCAGCGGGTGATGCATGGCCGCGAAGTGCACGCGGATCTGGTGTGTCCTACCGGTTTCCAGGTGCACCTCGACCAGCGTCGCAGACCGGAACGCCTCGAGAGTCTCGTAGTGCGTCACCGAATCCCGACCCCCGGTGACGACGGCGAACTTGTAGTCCGCCTTCGGATGCCGACCGATCGGCGCGTCGATGGTGCCCGATGTCGGATCCGGCAGACCCTGGATGATCGCGTGGTAGACCTTCTCGACAGTGCGATCCCGGAAGTAGTCCTTGATCACCGAGTAGGCGCGTTCGCTCTTCGCCACCACCATCACACCGGTGGTCCCGACGTCGAGACGGTGCACGATTCCCTGCCGCTCGGCGGCACCCGAGGTGGCAACGCTGATCCCGAGGCCCGCCAACGCCCCGAGCACCGTCGGGCCCGTCCACCCGGGTGACGGATGCGCCGCAACCCCGACCGGTTTGTCGACCACCACGATGTCGTCGTCGTTGTGCAGGATCGAGAACCCCGGCACTTCCTGCGGAATCACCTGTGGTCCGTGCTCCGGATCCGGCAGGGTGAGCTCGAGCCAGGTGTCCGGCACCAACCGGGTGGACCGGCCGACCACCTCGCCGTCGATCTGGACGTCACCGGCATCGACCACCGCGGCGACGGCCGTCCTGCTCATCCCGAGCATCCGGGCCAGACCGGCGTCCACCCGCATCCCGGCCAGACCCTCGGGCACGGGCAACCTTCGGTAGTCAGGCATCGGACACCTGCGTCGTGGTCGTGGCACCGCTACGCGCTCGGGAGCTGGTCCCGTCGAGCTCGATGCCACGCAAGGAGGTGAGCACCAGCAGGATCGCACCGATGGTGATGGACGAGTCGGCGACGTTGAACACCGGGAAGTACTGCGCATCAGGGCCGAAGACGGAAACGAAGTCGACGACGTGGCCACGGAGGAAGCCGGGTGCGCGGAAGAAGCGATCGATCAGATTCCCGACGGCGCCGCCGAGGATCAGCCCGAGACACGTTGCCCACCAACCCGATCGGAGCCTGGAGGCGATCCGCACGATGACCACGACGACCACACAGGCGACGAGCGCCAGGATCCAGGTCATCCCGGTGCCGAGCGAGAACGCGGCACCCGCGTTGCGCAGCAAGGAGAAATGGACGAGGCCGCCCAGGATGCTCGGCGACACCCCAGGGGTCAGCGTCGCAACCGCGATGATCTTGGTGATCTGGTCGACCACCAGGATCACCACCGCCAGGATCAGCACCAGCGGGAGCCGGGACGCTCCGGTAGCAGCAGTTCCTGGAGTTTCCGAAGGGTCCGACAGCTCGTCACCGGCCCCGGCATCGGCGACCGGTGGGTCCGCGGGTGTCCCTGGGTGCGCGGCGGCTGCGGAGCCGACGGCGGCGGCGGCGTGGACACCTGCGTCCGCCTGGTCCGGCGTGTCGGCCGGCACCGCGTCATCGGCGGCGGCCGTGCGCGCGTCGGGCCGGTCTTCGGGGAGGTTCACCCCGACAGTCTCTCAAACCGTGGGCGGACCGTCTCCCACGTCACGGGTGGATCCCCGACGAGGACGCGGACGGGGCCGACGGCGGACCGAGGGTTCCACGCCCACCACCGCATCCCGCACGACGGGGCGGGTGAACCAACCGGCCAGCGGTCCTGCCCGGCCGACGGCCCGCAACCGCCGTTCGGTGGCCGCCCTGACGTTCTCCGGGGCGACGACCAGGAACTCGTCGCCGTACTGCAGCCGCACGGTGGGGGCAACCTGCAGCGGTGCCCCGTCCCGCAGTACCAGGGCGATGGTGGTGGACGGCGGGAGACGCAGCTCCGACAGGTACACGCCGTGCAGCTTCGAGTCCATCGGGACCGCGATCTGCAGGACGTGCGCCTTCATCCGGTCGAGGGTCGACGCCTCGATCTGCACCTCGTGCGGCGCGACCACCTCCAGCACCCCGAGTTTGCGGGCCAACCAGGCGAGGCTGGTGCCCTGCAGCAGGGTGTAGACGATCACCACGACCAGCATCAGGTCGACCAGATCCTGCGCGGTGTCCCGTCCGTAGACCAGCGGGATCATCGCCAGCACGATCGGTACCGCGCCGCGCAGACCCGACCACGACAGGAAGACCTGTTCGCGCCAGGGAATCTTGAAGGGCGCCGTCGCGGCGAACACCGACAGCGGCCTGGCCACGAGCAGCAACCACAGCCCGATCAGCAGGCCCGGCAACAACATCTCGGGCAGCCGGTGCGGGTCGGCGTACAGCCCGAGCAGGACGAACAGACCGATCTGCGCGAGCCAGCCGAGACCCTCCGCGAAGCCGAGCGTGTTGGCCCGGTGCGGGAGCGAGGAGTTGCCCAGGATCAGCGAACACACGTAGACGGCCAGGAAGCCGGAGCCGTGGGCCAACCCTCCGGCGGTGTAGGCGCCGACGATCAACGCCATCGTCGCCAACGGGTACAGACCACCGGCAGGCAGCGCGATCCGTCGCAACCACCACGCGCCGCCGAAGCCGATCGCCAACCCGACCACCGCGCCGGCGAACAGCTCGAAGACCACCAGCAGCGGCGCCGTCCAGGTGATGTCCTGCGTACCGGCGAGCAGCAGGACGGCCAGGACGACGGGCGCGTCGTTCAGCCCGGACTCCAGCTCCAGACTTGCTGCGACCCTGCGCAGCACCGGCACCCCGCGCAGCACGGAGAACACCGCTGCGGCATCGGTCGAGGACAACACGGCGCCCCACAGCAGGCTGGTGCGCCAGTCATATCCCATGAGCAGGTGGACTCCCAGGCCGGCGACCCCGATCGACACGATCACGGCCACCGTGGCAAGCGAGATCCCCAGTCCCAGAGCAGGTTTGACGTTGTTCCAGCGGGTCGTGAGACCGCCCTCGGCAAGGATGAGCACCAACGCGCCGAGACCGAGGTACTCGGTGAGCAGTGCGTTGCTGAAGTCGATCCCCAGGCCGGCGTTGCCCAACGCCATCCCCATGATCAGGTACAGCAACATGGAGGGCAGGCCGGCCTTCTTGGACACCCGGATCGCCATCATGGCCACCAGCAGGACGACGGCGGTCAACCCCAGGACCTTCTCGAGGCTGTCCATGTCCGCTCAGCCGGTCGGAGCGCCGTGCGGGCGCGCGGAGACGACACCGGTCGTGCCCGCACCGTCCCGCCGCGTCCGCATGGGAGCAAGTCTAGGGAACGAGGACACCCGCGCCGACGACCGGCGCCGCATCCGGGTAGTCGGGCAGCTGGATGGCCGTGGCCGCGGTGTCCACCCAGTGGTCCTGGATGCCGCTCTCCGGATCGATGGACCCGCCCTCGCCGTACTGGCCGGAGGCCGTCGTCCCGACGTCCGCCGTACCTGCCTCGATCGTGGGGTCGGCGTCGGTGTTGACGTCAGCGAGCAGATCAGGAGCATCCGGGTCCCCGAGACCGAACATCGCCCGGGATCGCTGCTCGTTGACCAACGCCAGGTGCTGGTTGGCCGCGACGAACGGTCGCATCAGGGTTTCGAAGCCCGCCAGGGCACGCGCGAGGTCGCCGTCGGCTGCGGCCAACTCGCCCGCGAGGACGTAACCGCCGACGATTGCCAGGCTGGTGCCCTGACCCGACAACGGCGTGGTGCACCAGGCGGCGTCGCCGAGCAGCACCACCCTGCCGCGTGACCAGCTGTCCATCCGGATCTGCACCATCGACGCCAGGTAGAAGTCCTCGGCCCGGTCCATCCCGTCCAGCATCCGCGGCGCCCACCACCCGAAGTCCGCGAACGCGGATGCGATGGCAGCGCGCTGCGCGTCCAGGTCGTCGTACCGGTAGTCGGCGGTCCCCCGGTATCCCATCGTCACCCTGACCTCGGTGTCCTGGCGGGCGGTGTAGACCCCGCACATCATCGGGCCTCGCGCCGCGAACACCTGCCATTCGTGCAGATCGAAGGTGTTGGGCATGGTGAACACCGACAGGTGGGTTCCGAGATCGAGTCGGCCGACCGCAGCCTCGGGGAAGGCGAGCCGGCGGACTCCGCTGTGCAGGCCGTCCGCCCCGACGACCAGGTCGGCATGCACCACCTCGCCGCCGGTGAGCGTGACGTCGACCCCGTCGTCGTGCTGGACGAGCCGCTCGATCCTGGTGCCGTGACGCAGCCGTACCGACGACCCGCCGGCGCTGGGACCGAGGTCGAGTGAGGAGAGCAGGACGGCGGCGAGATCGTCCCGCAGGATCTCCACGTCCGGGCTGTCCAGCGGACCACCGGTCAGCGTTGCCGCGGTGCTGCTCATCAACTCGCTGCCGTCGGACGGGTCGATCACCGACATGCCGCGCATCCGGGTACGGGCGGCGCCGACCGCGTCACCGATCCCCATCCGGTCGACGACCTCGAGTGCCGGGCCCCGCACGTCGATCGCCTGGCCGCCCTGTCGCGGAGCCTGGGCGGACTCGATGACAGTGACGTCGAAGCCGAAGCGCTGCAACCAGTGTGCCACCGTCAGACCGGCGACACCTGCGCCCGAGACGAGCACTGTACGAACCCGGGAGGGCCCGTCCGAGGTCTGCGACAGCACCCCGACCCGGTGCCGGGTGGCGAGGGGAACAGGCGTGGGAGCGGACATGATGGTTCTCCTGTCGTGTGAGCCACCGGTGCTGGTCACCGACAGCGACCCGGTCAGATTCCAAGACGCGTGCGGGTTGTGGCGCGGCTGCCGCAGTACAGACGCCGTAGGGTGCGGAAGCTGTAGCAGCACAGGAGCGGGGTGACGATGACGGAACCGACGGCGTACCGGCGGATCGCGGCGTCGGTGCGCGCCAGGATCTCGGACGGGCAGCTGCGGGCCGGCGACCGTGCTCCGTCCACCCGCGACCTCATGCGCGAGCACCGCGTCGCCTCGGCCACCGCTGCCAGGGCATTGGGACTTCTGCGCGACCAGGGTCTCATCGTCACCGTGCCGCGATCCGGCAGCGTGGTGGCGGATCTGCCGCCGGCGGCGTCCGGTCTCCGGCCCGGCGGCCTCACCCGTTCCGGCGGTGCGCTCAGGTCGGCCCGCACCGATCCGCAGAATCCGGGTGTCGCCGCGGTGACGGTGGCCGTCGCACTTGCCGACACCGAGGGTTTGTCAGCGGTCACGATCCGCCGGGTGGCCGCCGAGCTCGGCGTGCCGACCCTGGCGCTGACACCGACCGTGCGGGGCCGGGACGACCTGATCAGGGCGATGATCTCCGCGACCCTGGAGTCCGTCCCACTGCCGCCCGCGGTCGGTTCGTGGCGTGATCGGCTCACGGCCTCGGGTCGCCGGCAGTGGCAGCTGTACCGACGTCACCGATGGTTGCCGCACGTGGTGTCGCTGAACCGTCCGCAACCCGTCGGTGCCCTGCTCGAATTCGGCGAGTTCGATCTGGCCGCCCTGCAGGAAGTGGAGCCGGACCCGGTCGCGCGGATGGACCTGCACATCGTGTTCACCGCATTCGTCCGCGGGCTGGCGACAGATCTCGCAGCCGAGGAGCAGGCGCTGGCCGACACCGGCATGGACTCCGACGCGTGGACCAGTGTTGACCCCGCGCTGGCGCGGGTGTTCCGGCAGCATGCCGGCCCAGCACTGCGGGCGATCGGTGAGTACCCGTACGACGTCGATCGGATCTTCGAACGAGGTCTGGCCACCCTGATCGACGGGTTCGGGACCCGACAGCGGTAGACCCGGACCGCGACCCCCGGTCCCGACAGGGACCGCACCCGGACGCCGGCCGCAGGACCGGATCCCCGACCGATGCTGCGCCCCGCCCGGACCCTCCGATCAGACGCGCGCCGGGATCATGTCGAGAGCGCGGAGCACCTCGGTCACCGCTCCGGCCCGGTTGAAGGTGTAGAAGTGCAGCGCGGGAACACCCTCGTCCTGCAGCCGTCGACACAGGTCGATGGCGTGGTCCATCCCCACGGCTCGTGCTGACGCCGGATCCGCTGCGGCACCGAGCTTCTCGGCGAGATCCCGCGGAGTCGACTGACCGGACAGGGCGCAGATGCGCTCGAGCCGGCGGAGGCTGATGATCGGCATGATGCCCGGCAGCAACGGAACGTCGCCGCCGGCCGCGACCACCCGGTCCCGCAACCGCAGATGGTCGTCGGCGGAGAACAACATCTGGGTGATGCCGTACTCGGCGCCCGCGCGGATCTTGTCGAGGAAGAAGCGGGTGTCCGTCTCGACGTCGGGCGATCGCGGGTGCTTCTCCGGGAAGGCAGCAACACCCACCGAGAAGTCGCCCAGCGAGCGCACCAACCCGACCAGCTCGCTCGCGTAGGACAAGCCCTGGGGATGGGCGGTCCACTCCCCCATCGGGTCCCCGGGCGGGTCGCCTCGCAGCGCCAGGACGTTGGTGACCCCGCCGGCCGCGTACGAGCCGATCACGTGCCGGAGTTCCGCCACCGAGTGCCCGACGGCCGTCAGGTGGGCAACCGGCAGCAGGGTGGTCTCCTCCGCGATCCGTTCGGTGATGCGGATGGTGCGGTCCCGGCGGGATCCGCCGGCTCCGTAGGTCACCGAGACGAACGCCGGACGCAGCGCCTCGAGCCGGCGCACGGCCAGCCACAGACCGTCTTCCTCGTCGTCGGACCGCGGTGGCATGAACTCGACGGAGAACTTGCGCTCGGGTCCGAGCAGGGTCTCGGAGACGGTGGGCATGATCGCGAGCGTAGTGCGTGCCGCAGGATCCCTTCCCGACCGGCCGGGACCGGAATCCGCTGCGGGTGTCACAGTGCCGTGCGATGCTCGGTGGATGACAGCTGATCAGGACGCGGACCGCGATCCGGACACCGCGCGCACCGCGCGACTGCGGCGTTCATTGCGGTTGGCCAACGAAGCACTGGTGTGGAAATTGGTCGGGCTGTCCGAGCGCGACCAGCGGCGACCGCTGACGCCCACCGGCACCAACCTGCTCGGGCTGGTGAAGCACGTCGCGAGCGTCGAATCCGAGTACTTCGGTTTCGTCGTCGACCGACCGTTCCCCGACCCGCCGAGCTGGCTGCAGGAGGAGTCGGACGACCGCGACATGTGGGCCTCGGCCGAGGAGAGTCCGGAGTTCATCATCGCGTTCGCCCACCGGGTCTTCGCGCACGTCGACGAGACCCTGGTCGCACTGCAGCTGGACACCCCTGGCCGGGTGCCCTGGTGGGGACCCCAGGGCGACGTCACGCTGGAGCAGGTCGCCGTCCACACCCTGGCCGAGGTCAACCGGCACCTCGGGCATGCCGACATCCTGCGCGAGCTGATCGACGGCTCCGCGGGTCTGCGCGCCGACGTGTCGAATCTCGCCGACAGGGACGCCTCCGCCTGGAGCGACCACGTGCGGAAGCTGCAGGCGATCGCCGATCGCTTCGACGGGCCGGGATCGGGTGCCGACGCAGCGGCCGGCAGATGAGTGCCGTCCGCAGGGTCGTCCCGATCGTCGGGGTGTCCGACCTCGCGACATCCGCTGCGGCCTACCGCGACGTTCTCGGCCTCGTCGAGGTGATGAACCACGGTTGGATCGCGACGTTCGCCGACCCCGACGGTCGTCACCAGGTCAGCCTGCTGACCCGGGATGCCACGGCAGCAGTCGACCCGCAGCTCTCCGTCGAGGTCGACGACGTCGATGCCGCGCACCATCGCGCACTCGCCGCCGGGCTGGAGATCGTGCATCCGCTCACTGACGAGACCTGGGGTGTCCGCCGGTTCTTCTTCCGCGATGCGGGCGGCACCGTGGTCAACGTGCTGTCCCACCCGCCCGGCACACTGGACGGGTGAGCCTCTCCTCCGCGGTACCTCTGATCGGTGCGGTCGACGCACGACTGGACGCACTCCTGCGGGATCGGGACGCGGAACTCGCTGCGCTGCACGAGGATCTCGGCGCCGGCGCGCAGCAACTGCGAGCATTCCTGCAGGGCGGCAAACGACTGCGTCCGCAGTTCTGCTGGTGGGGTTGGCGAGCGGGCGGTGGTCGCGACGCGTTGCAGGACTGTGCCCCGGTGATCCGGGTGGCGGCCGCGCTGGAGCTGCTGCAGGCGTGCGCGCTCATCCACGACGACCTGATCGATCGGTCGGACACCCGGCGGGGACGCCCGGCGATACACCGGGCGGAGGCGAAGCGGCACGCCGACGCCGGCTGGTCGGGAGACGCGGAACACTTCGGCGTCGGGATGGCGCTGCTGCTGGGCGATCTGGCGCTGGCCTGGTCCGACGACGAGTTCGTCGAGGGCGCCGCGCAACTCGGGGCACTCACCCGTGCCCAGCCGGTCTGGCGGGGGATGCGCACGCAGGTCCTGGCCGGGCAGTGGTTGGATCTTCAGATCAGTCAGCAGGAGCCGCACCTCGTCGATCCGGCAGCCGCACTGCACACCGCCGAGACCGTCATCCTGTTGAAGACCGCCGGCTACACCGTCACCGGACCGTTGCTGCTGGGCGCCGCGCTGGGGGGAGCCCCGGTTCCCGTGCTCGCCGGGTTGCAGCGGTACGGCACTGCGATCGGCACGGCCTTCCAGTTGCGTGACGATCTGCTCGGTGTGTTCGGTGAGCCCGAGCAGACCGGCAAACCCGCCGGGGACGATCTCCGCGAGGGCAAGCGCACCGTGTTGCTGTCTCGCACCCGGCAGCACCTGGCGGCTGCCGGGGACGACGCAGCGCTCCGTCAGCTGCACAACGGTGTGGGTACCGCCTCCTCAGCGGCGGACGTCGACGCGCTGCGCGGCATCATCCGGTCGACCGATGCCCCGCAGAGCATCGAGCATGAGATCACGGCCCTCGTCGCGCGGGCCCGCGAGGAGGTGCGCATCCTCCCGGTCGACGACACCGTGCGGGCCGGCCTGGACGAGATCGCCGACCGCGCCGCCCACCGCACCGCTTGAGCGCTGTCATCCATCGTTGATCGAGCGTGATCAGTGGGTCGAGCTCGTGAGTGGACTCAGGACGGGGTCTCGACGCGCTCGTTCCTCGCTTGCTCGACCACCATTGATTCCTCATCGACGACCGTGACCGGACGCGGCGGTGCCCCGGGTCAGGGATCCGGCATGCCGCCGGCCCCACCTACATCCTGCGAGCACGCGGAGCCGCCGGGCGGGACCCGGGGAACCGCCGTGGCCGACACATCAGAAACCTGCTGCCTGGGCCCGCCGATGCACCTCACGGCCGCGGTTCTCCCGCAGCGCCGTGATGGGGGCGCCGGGCAGCGAGTCGTCCTCCCGGAAGAGCCACTGGACGATCTCCTCGTCCGAGTACCCCCCGTCCGTGAGCAGGGTGATGGTGCTGGGCAGACCCTTCACGACCACGCCCTCGGCGACGAACTCCGCGGGGATCCGGACGGCGCCGTCCCGACGCACGGCGACCACCGCCCGGTCGCGGATCAGCTGGTGGACCCGGGTGACAACGAGTCCAAGGGCTTCGGCGATGTCCGGGACAGCAACCCACGTGGGGGTGGCCGGGCCGGCGACTTCGGAGACACTCACCGGTACAGCTTGCCGCACTTCTCCCTCACTCCACCACCGGCCGAATCTAGACTGGCCAGGTTCGGCCGACCGGCCGGAGGTTCGCGCACCGGCGCGGCCACCCGAATCCAGGAGACCAGTGACCACGGTGCGGACCCAGTCGGGGCAGGGCGGTGCGGGCGATCCACGCCATCGCGGCGGCCTCTCCGGCAGTCTGCTCGACGGCCGGTACCGGATCGGTTCGGTGATCGCGCGCGGCGGCATGTCCACCGTCTACCGCGGTGTGGACACCCGCCTCGACCGACCAGTGGCGGTCAAGGTGATGTCGGCCCAGTACGCCGACGACCCGGCGTTCCTGACCCGGTTCTCCCGGGAAGCACGGCTGGCCGCCGGTCTCTCGCACAGCGGTGTGGTCGCGGTCTACGACCACGGCCGCGACGGTGACCACACGTTCCTGGTGATGGAACTCATCGATGGCGGAACGCTCCGGGATCTGCTGCACCAGCGCGGGCCGCAGGGTGTCGCGGTGACCCTTTCCATCCTCGAGCCGCTGCTGGACGCGCTCGCCGCCGCGCACCGAGCTGGCCTCGTGCACCGCGACGTCAAGCCGGAGAATGTGCTGATCTCCGCCCGCGGGGAGTTGAAGGTCGCCGACTTCGGCCTGGTCAGGGCGGTCACCTCCCAGACCATGGCCACCGGAGACGTGATCCTCGGCACCGTCGCCTACCTCTCCCCCGAGCAGGTGGAGCGAGGTACCAGCGACACCCGTTCCGATGTGTACTCGGCCGGCATCGTCGGCTGGGAGTTGCTCGTCGGCGAACCCCCGTTCACCGGCGAGAACGCGATGTCGGTGGCCTACCAGCACGTGCACTCGGACGTCCCACTGCTCGGCGACGAGGTGGACGGGGTGCCGGCGGCACTCGAGGACCTGATCGGCGACGCGACCCAGCGGGATCCCGAGATCCGGCCCCGCGACGCGGGGGAATTCGCCGCCGCGATCCGGCAGATCCGCCGGGATCTGGCCATTCCTCGGGTCCCGATCCCCGTCCCCACCCGGCCACAGCCCGTAGCGGCGACCGACGATCCGGATGCCGACGTCCCGCTGGCCGGACGCACTGGTGGCCGTCCGCGGCCGACCCGGATCGCCAACGCGGACCTGGACCCGGCCGCACCCCACGCGCCCGACGGGCGGGTGACGTTCCGCACGTCCACCTCCCTGCACGGGCCAACAGTCGGCGCCGGTCACCACGGCACCCGGGTGATGACCGACCCGCCGAGGGCCACCGCGCATGCACCCCGCGGCGCTCCGACCACCCGGACCCCCGTCCCGCAGGTCTCCCCACGTCGGCGGCGGCGGGTCCCCCGTTGGCTGATCATCGTGCTGGCGATGCTGCTGCTCGGCGCTGCTGTGGGCGCCGGTGGTTGGTGGCTCGCCGACGGTCGATGGGCCTACGCACCGGCGACCGAGGGGCTGACCCAGCAGCAGGCGGAGCGGGTCATCCGGGCGGCGGGGCTGGTACCGCAGGTCTCCGTGCACACGGACGCCTCCGCCAAGGTGGGCACCATCGCGGACGCCACCCCGGGCGCGGGCGCCCGGATGCTGCGCGGGTCGGCGGTCGCGCTGGTGGTGTCCACCGGTCGGCCGACGGTGCCCGAAGTGCTGCCGGGCACCGCGCAGGCGGTGGCCGAGGCGCTGCTCACCGACGCCGGGCTCCGGGCCGAACCGGCCGGCGAATCGGAGTACTCCAGCGACGTCCCCCGGGGTTCGGTGCTGCGCACGGATCCGAGCGCCGGCAGTCCCAGCACGCCCGGGATGACGGTGACCCTTGTGCTGTCTCTCGGGACGGCGCCGGCGCCGATCCCCGACGTCACCGGCAAGTCACCGGAGGACGCCACCAACAAGTTGATCGTCGCCGGGTTCGGCCTCGACGGCGCAGACGCAGGCTACGACGCCTCCCTCCCGGACGGGGTGGTGGTCGGCACGAAACCTGGTGCGGGACAACGCATCACTCCCGGCTCCCGGGTCGCGCTGGTGATCAACACCAGCGCAGTCGTCCCCGACCTGCGCGGTCGGCCGCTCACCGACGCGATCGCGTCCATCGCCGCGGACGGCTGGACCGTGACCACCGGGGACCCGGTCTTCGACCCCGCCGTCGCCGGCGGCGCAGTGGTCGGGAGCAGCCCGGCAGCAGGCGGCCGGGTCGACCCCGCCCAGAAGGTGATCACCCTGACGCCCTCGTCCGCCGTGACCGTCCCCGACCTGTCCACCGGAACCATGGCCGACGCCGCCCGGACCGCCCAGACGGTCGGTCTCGCGGTCGAGGTCCGCGGGTGGTGGGTGTTCGCCTCGTCGCAGGTCCGCGGCCAGGAGCCGGCCGCCGGATTCCTGGTGGAACCCGGCGCGACCATCGTGCTGTCCGCCGGGTTCTGACTGAGCGCGGTGGTCGACGCGCGCCTTCGAACTGGATCGCGCCCGAAACCTCAGCCGCGCAGCATCTCCGAGATCAGGAACGCGAGCTCCAGTGACTGCTGCGTGTTCAGCCGCGGGTCGCAGGCCGTCTCGTAGCGACCGGCGAGGTCCTCGTCGGAGATCTCCTGGGCGCCGCCGAGACACTCGGTGACGTCCTCACCGGTGAGCTCGACGTGCACACCGCCCGGGTGTGTGCCGAGCGCGCGGTGCACCTCGAAGAAGCCCTGCACCTCGTCGACGATCCGGTCGAAGTGCCGGGTCTTGTAGCCGGTCGAGGACTCATGGGTGTTGCCGTGCATCGGATCCGACTGCCAGATCACCTTGTGACCGGTCGCCTCGACCCGCTCGATGATCGCCGGCAGCACTTCCCGGACCTTGGTGTTGCCCATCCGGGCGATCAGGGTCAGCCGCCCTGGGGTGTTGTCGGGATCGAGTCGCTCGACGTACTCAGCGGCCAGTTCCGGGGTGGTTCCCGGACCGATCTTCACGCCGATCGGGTTCGACAGCAGCTCGGCGAACGCGATGTGCGCATGGTCGAGCTGACGGGTGCGCTCCCCGATCCACAGGAAGTGGCCGGACAGGTCGTACAGCTTCGGCTTGTTGCCGGTGACTTCCAGCCGCAGCATCGCCCGCTCGTAGTCCAGCAGCAGCGCCTCGTGCGAGGCGAAGATCTCCACCGAGTGCAGCGAGTGCGAATCGACCCCGCAGGCGTCCATGAAGCGCATGGCGCGGTCGATCTCACCGGCCACCCGCTCGTAGCGCTGGCCGGCCCTGGAGCTCTCGACGAACTCCTGGTTCCACTCGTGCACCTTCGCCAGGTCACCCATCCCGGCGCTGGTGACGGCTCGCACCAGGTTCATCGCGGCCGAGGCGTTGGCGTAGGCCCGGATCATCCGGGAGGGGTCGGGGACGCGTGCTTCAGGTGTGGTCGCGATCGAGTTGATGATGTCGCCGCGGTAGGAGCGCAGACCGAGCGCATCGGTGTCGGAGGAACGCGGCTTGGCGTACTGGCCGGCGATCCTGGCGACCTTCACCACCGGCATCGAGGCGCCGTAGGTGAGCACGACGGCCATCTGCAGCAAGGTGCGGATGTTCGCCCGGATGTGCGGCTCGGTGTTGTCGACGAAGGTCTCGGCGCAGTCGCCGCCCTGCAGCAGGAATGCCTCGCCGTTGGCCACCGCCGCCAGCTGGTCGTGCAGGCGGTCGACCTCGGAGGCCACCGTCACCGGCGGGACCGACTCGAGCACGGCCCGCACGGCAGTCACCTGTTGGGGATCGGGCCAGGCTGGCTGCTGCAGCGCGGGCAGCGCCAGCGCGGCATCGAGCTGCGCGCGCATATTCTCGGGGAGCGGAGGGAGAGTCGGCAGGATGTCTGCCGGGATGTCGACGGTCCAGTTCACATGGTCAAGCGTAGGCAGTGCCGTGCAGTGCTCTGTCAGCGACCTGCCACCGCGCCATCGCCAGCCGCGCGTCCGCCAGCGCTTCGTGCCGGTCGGCGGTGTGTGTCGGCAGCTCCGGTGAACCGGCACTCTCCCAGAACTGTCGGATCTCCCGGGTGAAGCGCGGGATGAAGCGCGGCAGTGCCGGCATCGCTCCCCACAGTTGTGCGAGGGCCACGTGGTCGTAGGCGGCGACCCATGCCCACAGCTCGATCGGCGTCACTCCGGCAGCGAAGAACTCCTGCAGGTCGTCGCGGATGCGTCGACGGCTGCGCCAGGCGCGGTCCGCGGGCGAGGGCAGCTTGTCCAGCACGTGGGTGCGGACGAACGAGTTGGCGCGGCCGGGATCGAAGTCGGTGCTCACCGCGTAGTACTCACGCCCGTCGTCGGCGACGACGCCGATCGAGACCAGCTCGATGGTCAGGCCGTCCTCGATGAACTCGCAGTCGTAGAAGTAGCGTCCGACTGCCGTGCCGGGAGCCCGCGACGTGGGCTGTCCGGCCGCGCGGGGGCTTGCGGGACGTGGGCCGTCTGGACGGGTGGGGTTGCCGGGCGTAGCGGCAGGATCGGTCAAGGAGGCGCGCTCAGCTGGCCCGGGTACCCGGGAGCCGGGTGACCGTCCCGGGACCCCTACCCTCGGTGATGCCCTTCTCCTGCTGCTGGGCCAGGTCTTCCTTCATCTTCGCGGCATACATGTCGACGTACTCCTGGCCGGAGAGCTCCATGATCCGGTACATGATCTCGTCGGTCATCGAGCGCTCGACGAATCGGTCGCCGACCATGCCCTCGTAGCGGGAGAAGTCCAGCGGGCGGCCGATCACCAGGGTGATCCGCCGCGGACGCCACATCTTGCTGCCGATCGGGTTGACCTTGTCGGTGCCGACCATGGCCAGCGGGACCACCGGCACGCCGGCCGCGAGCGCCATCCGCGCCACACCCGTCTTGCCCTTGTAGAGCCGGGCATCGGGTGAGCGGGTGCCCTCGGGGTAGATGCCGAGCACCTTGCCCTCGCGGAGCAGCCGGATGCCGGTGTCGAGCGCTGCTTGCGCCGCGTTCGCACTGCCGCGGTCGATGGGCACCTGACCGATGCCGGTGAAGAACATCTTCTTCAGCCGACCCTTGATGCCCTTCTCGGTGAAGTACTCGCTCTTGGCGAGGTAGGTGACCCGGCGCCCGACGTGCAACGGCGTGAAGAACGAGTCCGCGACGGACACGTGGTTGCCGGCCAGGATGACGCCGCCCGATTCGGGGATGTACTCCGCACCGATCACCTTGCACGGGAAGAGGAGCCGCAGCAACGGACCGATCAGGACGTACTTCATCAGAACCCAGATCATCCATAGACCGTACGCTGCCGGCAGCGGATCGCCCTCCCCGACGCGGCGCCCTGACACCTGCTCTCCCCGCGGGCCCGACGCTGCCGCGTGGGACGATGGAGACGTGAGCAACGAGGCAACCGACTCGGACGGCGCGGACGGCACTGTGCGGGAGCACGCGCGCCCGTTCACGGCGGACGGTGATCTCTGCGGGCCGGCAGTGCGAGGACGGACCGGCGTCGTGCTGTGCCATGGCTTCACCGGGTCGCCGGTGTCGATGCGGCCGTGGGCGGACGCCCTCGCTGCCGCCGGTTTCAGCGTCCGACTCCCCCTGCTCCCCGGCCATGGCATGCGCTGGCAGGACATGAACGACACCGGTTTCGACGACTGGCTGACCGAGATCCTCGCCGCGGTCCGAGAGCTGCAGGCTCGCTGCGGGAAGGTGGTGCTGTGCGGCCTGTCGATGGGCGGAACGCTCGCGCTGCGGACAGCGCAGGTGCATCCGGAGCTGGTGGCCGGTCTCGTCCTGGTGAACCCGTCGGTGATGTCGACCCGCTTCGACGCGAAGATCGCTCCCCTGCTGCGGCTGATCCAGCCGGTGCTGCTGCGGGTGCTGCCGTCGCTGCCGGGGATCGCCGACGACATCCGCAAGCCGGGCGTGCACGAGTACGGCTACGACCGACTGCCGGTGGCGGCGGGACTGTCGTTGCAGGCAGCATGGAAGGTGGTCCGCCGAGCTCTGGGAGAGGTGACGGCACCCGTGCTGCTGCTGCACTCGATCGTCGACCATGTCGTCGAGCCGGAGAACTCCGCCATCGTGCTGGCCGAGATCTCCTCGACCGACGTGCGGGAAGTGTTGTTGGAGAACAGCTTCCACGTGGCGACCCTCGATCATGATGCCGAGCTGATCGTTGCGGAGTCGGTGCGGTTCCTGGACCGGATAGCGAGCGCATGACCACCGGCGGCGCGCGCTGGGATCCCGACGAGATCGACCGACGCTTCGAGGACATCGTCTCGGGCATCGACCTGTCCGACTCCGGGCCCGATCGCGTGGCCCGTCCTCGGGACGGCGCCACCTCCGGGGACGACGACGTGCCGGCGCCACCGATCCCGTCGGACCCGTGGTCGACCACGATGCCGCCGGTTCCGTCCGAACTGCTCAGTAACGACGAACTGCTCAGCGACGACGAACTGCGGCGGCGGCGGCAGGCGCAGCGTCGCGCGGAACGTCGGGAGCGTCGGGCCGATGAGGTCGCGGATCTCGCTGCTCAGAACGCCCGCAAGGAGGCGGAGTACGCACAGGACGAGGAGCACTTCGTCCCGCCCGATCCGCCACCGTTCCCCCGGCCACGGGTGCGAACGATGATCGCCGTGCTGGTGATGCTGCTGGCCCTCGCCCTGGTGGTCGGACCGAACATCCTCAACGTCTCGGCCAACACCGTGCTCGTCCTGGCGATCGCGATGTTCGTCGGCGGCGGAGCCCTGCTCATCGACGGGATGCGTTCCCGGCGCGGGGACGACGAAGCGGACGGGTGGGACGACGGGTCACGGTTGTGACCGCTGTGGGCTCGGAGGCCCGCGGGACCGCGGTCCATCGATCAGCCGGGCAGCAACTGCTCCCTGGCCAGCAAACCCGCACCGATCGCCGCGGCGCGGTCGCCGAAGGCAGCGACCTCGACCCGCGGATGAGGCCGATGGGCGCCGCCGGTGATCTCGGCGCGCATCACCTTCAGCGCCTGCGGCAGGTAGAGCCCGGCGGCACCCGAGACGCCACCGCCGATGACGATCACCTCGGGGTCGAGTACATCGGCCGCCAGCGCCAGCCCGATCCCGAGCCAGTGACCCATCTCGTGCATCGCGGCCATCGCCTCCGGATCGCCGTCGGCAGCCGCGGCGGCGACCACCGTGCCGGTGACATCGGCCACCGGGATCCGACCGGGAACCGCGCGGCCGGCCTGGTGCCAGCGGTGCACAGCGGTGGCCGCAAGGGCGGTGCCCGAGCAGTAGCGCTCCCAGCAACCACGTTTGCCGCACGGGCACGGCCGGCCGTCGGGGACGACCGTGAGATGTCCGAGCTCCGGAGCGATCCCGTGCGCGCCGCGGAAGATCCGGCCGTCCAACAGGAGCCCGGCACCGATCCCGGTGCCCAGCGCGATCAGCAGGGCTACCGACGCACCGGCAGCGGCGCCCAAGCAGTACTCGGCCCAGGCTGCCGAATTCACGTCGTGGTCCATCATCACGGGCAACGCCAAGCGCTCCGACAACAGCGCCGGTACGGGGGTGTCGCGCCAGGCCAGGTGTGGAGCGAACATCACCCGCTGTTGATCGGCGCTGATGAACCCCGCAACGGCGAGGCCGACCGCAGCCACCGGTAGTTCGGCGGCCAGCTCGGTGACGAGCCGGGCGAGCAGGTCCTCCGTTGCCGCCGTGGTGGTCGGGGTCGAGCCGCGTCGGGCCGCCAGGATGGTGCCGTCGCCGTCCACGACGACGGCGCGGACGGACGTACCACCGATGTCGATACCGACGGTCAGGAGTTCGCCGTTCACGAGATGCGGATCCGTTCAGGAGGTGGTCGCTGGGCAGCAGCGGGGAGCGCGGGTTCCGGGGCCGGGAGGGTCGGCGGGGCTGCCGCAGCGCCTTCCGGGTCGGACTGCTCGGACTGCTCGGACTGCTCGGACACCAGGCTGCGGACCAGCTGCAGCGCCGTCACCGCGCCGTCGAGCAGGGCCACGGCCAACTCGGGTCGTTCCCCGCGCACCACGGCCAGCACCGTGCACAGCGGACAGCCGGCCGTGCCCTGGTGCTCGGCATGATCGGCGGCCGGATGGTCGGCGGCCGAACCGGCGGCGTCGGTGGCTCGGGCGGTCGGTCCGGTGGCCGGAGCGGTCGGGTCGGTGGCCTGCGCGGCCGGGTCGGTGGCCTGCGCGGCCGGATCGGTGGCCTGCGCGGCCGGATCGGTGGCCTGCGCGGCCGGGTCGGTGGCCTGCGCGGCCGGGTCGGTGGCCGGAATGAGCGATCTCCACTCCAGCAACCTGTCCTCGACCGTCTGCAGGAGCAACCGGGCCTCGGTGCGCAGCTCACTCATCGCCGACTCCTGAGGCCGCCGGCTGGCGGGCCCAGGCCGGCCAGTGGGACGGGTCGGGGACGAATCCGACGGTCAGCACCCCGTCGGCGAACCGGGCGGAGGCGACCGAGCAGCGCTGCAGCACCGACGGCAGCTCGAGTCGGCGGACCACCGGGCCGACGCTGATCAGCAGTGCGTCGTCATCGCGTTCGAGGTCGAGCTGGTCGCGGTGCACACCCGGCACCGGGAGCGGCCACTCGTAGCCGTCATCGACGGCAACCACGGTGTCGTCGGCGACCGCCCGCGACTGGGTGTGGTGCCGCAGCAGTGGCGACAGATCCGGTGCCCGCGCCGACCCGGTGGGCCACGGGATGGTGAGTGTGCCGGCATCCGTTCCGGCGACGGCGTCGTGACGGTCGGTTCGGTCGATGAGGCAGCGGGTGCCTATCCCGAACAGCGACAGTTGGGCCGGCAGCAGACGCGCGAGCGACGCCCGGTGGGGCTCCGCAGGTACCACCACGACTGCCGTTGCGCCCGACACGGCCATCGCCCCGGGAAGCGCCGCATCGAGGATTCCGTCCCAGACGGCGAGCCCACCGCCGGAGGTCCTGGCCGTCACCCGACCCAGGATGCGCAGCGCCTGCGGCACGAGCGCGTCCGTGAAGCGGCCCAGCCGCTCCAGGACGCCGACCAGCTCGATCGCGTGCGCGCCGGCATCGATGACCAGCTCGGCGTACGGTCTCGTCCGCAGCGTCTCGGCGACAGCCGACAGGGTGGCGAGCAGGTCGACACCGGGCAGAGCCGCGATCTCTCGCGGCAGCACGGCCAGGTCCTCGCCGGTCTGCGCATGGTGCGCGACGAACGCTCTGGAGTCGGGTCGGACCACGGTCACCGGAGCCGCCCCGGCCGCACCCGGCAAGGTGGGCGCTGCGGTGATCAGCACTGTCTCGACCGACGTCGCGGCGAGCGCAAGCGCGATGGTGGTGGTTCCGGAGCCACCGGGACCGGCCACCAGCGTCACCGTCATGCGTGATCCGCCGCAGGTGTTTCCACCCGCTTGCGGAGCTCCTCCAGTGCGGTGTCCATGATCCTCTTCTCGGCCGTCCGGCGCAGCGGTCCGATCAGCGGGATGGTGAGCTGCACCGTCAGCGAGTAGGTGACCGTCGTCGAGGTGGCACCCGGCCGCAGGACGTACGAACCCACCTGCGCCTTCTGCAGTTTGCCCTGGACCAGCGTCCAGGACACCGACAGACCGTCCGCTGCCCAGGTGTACTGCAGCTCGTAGGTGTCCTTGAAGGCACCTGCATCCAACTCGAAGCGGACCCTGCGAGGACGGTTCGCAGAGGTCCCGGCCTCGGTCACCGTCACGGTCTTCACCGCACCGGCCCATTCGGGATATGCCGCGACGTCGGCAATGGTGTCCATGATGGCGGCCGGATCAGCGGCCATCTCCACGGACTTCGTCGACGCATCAGCCATGCGCCGAGGTTACCCGTCCCGGAACGTCCGTCGTGCTGCCCCGGTGCCGGCACCGGCCACCGGCCATCGTCGGCGTGAACGGATCACCAACGGACCTCGAACGGGGTCGTCCACCGGGCGAAGTGCCCGACGTTGACGCATTCCGTCCTGCCGCGTCTCGTCCGTTGCACCAACGGCTGGTGGACGTGGCCGGACAGGGCCAACCGCGGGCGGTGCTCGTCAATCGACTCGAGCAGTCCGGGGCCGAACATCTCCGCCCTGGCCGGCACCCGGTCGTAGCGCATCAGCGCCAGGTCGGGCGGGACATGACTGCACAGCACGTCCACCGCGCCGAGCGAGGCAACGGTGCGGGCGAAGTCGGCGGCCGGCTTGATGAAGGGACGCCACGGACGGTCGTCGGTGGCAGGGTCGGGGGGCGGGCCGGCCCTGCGGCTCGCACCGCCGGCCGCGAAGCCCAGGCGTACCCCGTCCAGCTCGATCACCTGGCCGTCGACCATGTCGATGGTGCCGTCCGCCACGGCCGTCCACCGGTCGAGTTCGTCGACGTTGCCGAGGATCAGCAACGGTGGCCGGGACGCTCGGGAAAGTGCCTCCACCACCAGCCGGTACTTGGCGTCGACGATCGCATCGAGAGTGCCGCGCGGATCGGCGAGCGTCTCCCAGAGCGCGACGGACAGCACGTGCATGCCGGCGAAATCACCGACGGTGCGCAGGTCGATCAGCTGTTGCACCGGATCCCGCCCGAAGGCAGCGCCGACGATCCCGGCGCCGGGATCGCGGTAGTCGATGTAGTCGAGCAGGTCCCCGAGCACGATCAACTGCTCGGCACGCGCGGCGACGTCGGCCAGGGCAGCGGAGTTGCCGTGGATGTCCGAGACGAAGCTGACGCGCACACCGACACGCTATCGGCTCGCCGTTCGACGCCTGCCGCTGCCGGTACCGTCGCGGGCATGTGGTCGATGCCGGAACCGGTGCGGCGCTGGGCCGTACATGCCGTCCGGATGCTCCGCTCACGCGGAGGTGCTGATCGAGTCCCGTCGGACCCGCCCGGTCCCGACGGCCTGCCGGTGATCCCGGCAGAGATCCAACCGGAGTCGGATCAGGACGGACGGACGATCGCCGCCGGTCTGACCGCGTTCGGGTTGGGATCAGGAACCCGGATCGCGGTGATGGGCCTGACTCCGGACGGCGACCGCGCGGCTGTCGACGCGATCGAACTGCTGGGCGCCGAGGCCGTGCTCGTTCCCGATCATGCTCACGGACCGCGGCTACGACTGCGGCTCCGCGGGGTCCGCGCCGTGCTGACGCAGAGCCCACACGTCCCGCAGATCGCCGCGGTGGTCGGTGATCTGCCGGACCTGCAACACCTGTGGTCGTGGGACGCCGGCGGCCGGGACGAGCTCATTGCCGCCGCGCACGGCAGGATGCCGGCCTTCCAGGAATGATCGGGCCTGCCGTCCATCCGATTGCCGTCCATCCGGCTGCCGTCCATCCGGCCGCCGTTCCGGCTGCCGTCGATCCAGCGGTCGATCCTGCTGCGGTCAGCGACCGACGGCGTGCGCGACCGGGTAGCCGTTCATCCGTTTGCTCAACGACGTGACCATGATGGGTGCCCCGGTGTGCGAAGCGTGCACGAACAACCCGTCCCCGATGTACATCCCGACGTGGCTGGTGGGCCGGTAGAAGGTGATCAGGTCGCCGACCTGCACATCGGCCAGCGGGATCACCGGTAGCTGCGCTGCCTGCTCGGAACTGGAGCGTGGCACCGTGATCCCGGCCTTCGCCCACGACCAGAGCATCAGCCCGGAGCAGTCGAACGAGTCCGGACCGGTCGCTGCCCAGACATAGGGCAGCCCAACCCTGCTGAGTGCCGCCTGCACGGCGATCGCCGCCTGCGCGTTCGGGGCCTGCTGGGCCGCGCGGACCGAGAGATCCTGCACCGAGATCGAGCGGCTGCCGCGCTCACCGTTGCGGACGGTGACGCCACCGTCGGTCATCTGGACGGCGGCGTCCCGATCTGCGGCGGAGAGCCTGGCGTAGGTCCGCTGGTAGACAGCGACCTTGCCGGCGAGCCGCTGCTTGTCGGCCACCAGCGCATGGGTCGCGGCAACCGCACGACGTTCGGCAGCGGTAGCAGCGTCCGCCGCAGCGGCCGCATCCCGCTCCCGCGCCCGAGCGGCGTCCCGCACCGCTGCGATGCCGTCCCGCTCGGCGGTGGCTTTCTGCTGGGCAGCGGTGAGCGCGCGCTGGGCAGCCTCCGCTGCGCTGAGCAGCTGGGCGTTGTCGTCGGCGACGATGTCCAGCGACGAGGCTCGTTCCAGGAAGTCGTCGGGCGACGTCGCGGTCAGGAACGCCGACATCGATCCGGTCCGGGCGCCGCGGAAACTCGCATCGGCGAACGCGTCGATCTGCTGCTGGTAGCCCGCGGTGACGCCGCTGGTCCGCGCGAGTTCCGCGGCCGCCGCATCGACCCGCCGTTGGGCGACGGCGACCCGCGCGTTCTCGCCCGCGAGCTGCTGCTGTGCCTGCTGCTGTCGTTGACGAGCGGCCACCGATGCGGCAGTGGCCTGGTGCGCCGCGGATTCGGTGGCCAGGACCCGCTCGCCGAACGAGGAGTACTCGCGGGCCGCATCCAGCCAGGCCCGCTGTGCCTGGTCCGGAGTGCTCGGCGCCGCGGCAGCCGGAGCTGCGGAAACCCAGGCAGTCGTGGTGGCTCGGGCGACCGCCGGGCCGCTCGCGGAGGCCGTTCCCGGCGTCGCGAGAGCGGATCCTGCCAGCACGGCAAGACCCAGCGCGACCCTGCCGAACCTCTGCGTGAACTTCACCGAACTCACTCTCGCTCTCCTCGTGGTCCCGACCGACCCGCTGGAACCCCGACAACCTATGGCTCGATCGCTCAGTACCGGCATCGCACGGACCTCGATGTGGACAACTCGATGCCCTGTGGACGAGGACGTCTGACGTCGCTCATCCGATCAGCTCCGCAAGTCGATCGGCCGAGCGCTGCCAGTCCCAGTCGTCCCTGACCCAGGAACGGCCCTGCGCACCCCAGCTGCGGGTCTTCGGATCGACCAGTGCGCGAATGCACGCCTGCGCAACGGCGCCGACGTCCCGGCCGTCGACGACCAGCCCGGTCTGCTCCGGCTTCACCGTCTCGGGTGCGCCGCCGGAGTCGCCGGCCACCACCGGAAGGCCCGAGGCCGAGGCCTCCAGGAACACGATCCCCAGGCCTTCCACGTCCAGCCCGTTCCCCCGCGTGCGGCAGGGCATCGCGAAGGCATCGCCGGCGAGGTAGTGCGCGGGCAGTTCGTGCTCCTCGACGGCACCGGTGAACACCACGGCATCGCCGAGTCCCCCACGCTCCACGAGGATGCGCAGTCGTTGCTCGTCAGGCCCCGAACCGACGATCAGCAGTGCGGTGTCCGGCACCTCGGCACGGATCCGCGGCAGTGCTTCGATCAGCACGTCCTGGCCCTTCCGCGGCACCAGTCTCGACAGGCAGACCAGCACCGGTCGTCCTGCGAGGCCCCACCGTTCCCTGATCCGCTCGCCGGCGGCCCGATCGGGACGGAATCGTTCGGTGTCGACCCCCGGCGCGACCCGTTCCAGAGCTGCTTGCGGTCCGAAGGCACCGGCGATCCGATTCCTGGCGTAGGTGCTGATGTAAGTGAGCACGTCGACGCGGGAGCCGATCCGCCGCAGCGCCTGCCTCGACCCTGGCAGCATCGACCAGCCGACCTCGTGGCCATGGGTACTGGACACGATGCGCTCCGCGCCGGCCCGACGCAGGGCCGGCGCGAGCAGGGCCAAGGGCGCGGTGGCACCGAACCAGACGGCGGACAGCCGGTGCTCGCGGATCAGGCGCGCCGCAGTTCTGGCGACCTGGGGCACCGGCAGCATCAGCGAGGTCGGATGCCGTACCACCGGAAAGGGCTGCGCGGCGTCGAAGTCCTCCGCACCCTGCCAGGCCGGGGCGTAGACCACCAGATCATCCGCCGGCAGGCGACGCGCCAGAGCATGGACGTACGACTGGATACCGCCGGAACGTGGCGGGAAGTCGTTGGTCAGCAGCAGGGTGCGACGCACAGGAGCTCGTCTTCGGCGGTGGTCGGTGGGGGTCAGCCGACGACGCGGTGACCGGTCCCGTTGGGTCCGCCGTAGTACATCGTGGTGACGTAGACCGGCTTCGAAGAGGTCGAGGCGTGCACGATCTGACCATTCCCGATGTACATCGCTACATGGTGCACGGGCGAGTAGTAGGTGATCAGGTCACCCGGTCGGAGCTGGTCGAGCGGGACGTACTGCAGTCCGGCCTGACCGCCCGATGTCCGGGGGATGGTGATGCCTGCCTGGGCATAGGCCCAGGATGTGAAGCCGGAGCAGTCGAAGCTGTCGGGACCTGCGGCGCCGTACACATACGGCGATCCGACCTTGGACAGCGCCGCCTGCACGGCGACCTCGGCAGCGCCGCTCGGGGCAGCAGCGGTCGGGGCAGCAGCGGTCGGGGCAGCAGCGCTCGGGGCAGCCTCGGTCGCGGTGACCTCGGTCGGGGCGGCCTCGGTCGGGGCGGCCTCGGTCGCGGTGACCTCGGTCGCGGTGACCTCGGTCGCGGTGACCTCGGTCGGGGCGGCCTCGGTCGGGGCAGCTTCAGCGGGAGACCCAGGCGCGGCCGCGGCGGACGACGGGTTCTGGCCGGCAGGAGCGTCGGCTACCTTCGGTGCGGCCTGCTCGGCTGCGGCCTGCTCGGCTGCGGCCTGCTCGGCTGCGGCCTGCTGCTGGGCAGCAGCGGCGCGATTGCGGTCGGCGCGGGCCTGGGCCTCCTGGGCTGCCTGCCGAGCGGCGGCGGCCTGGGCGGCGAGCGCTGCCTGCCGCTCCTGCTCGCTCAGCCGATTCTGCAGGGCTTCGAGGCGGTCGGCCTCGCGCTTGAGCTTCGCCTGCCGGCTGCGCACCTGATCGGTGGCGGCGTGGGAGGCCTTGAGAGCAGTTTCGGCGTGGGTCCTCGCGGCGGCGGCATCGGTGACAGCGGCGTCGGCTGCGCTCTTGGCGGCGGCAGCACTGTCGGCGGCCTGCTGGGCCCCGGTCCTGGCCTGGGCCGCAGTCGCCTTCGCCGCAGCTGCGCGGTCGAGGGTCTGCGCGGTGTCGTCGGCGACCAGTTCCAGGGTCGACGCGGTCTCCAGGAAGTCCTCGGGTGAGTTGGCCGTGAACATCGCGGACATCGACCCGAAGCGAGCGCCCCGGAAGCTGGCGTCGGCGAACTCGTCGACCTTGTCCTGGTACGACGCTTCCGCAGCTGACGCAACTGCGAGCTTCTTGGCCGCGGCCGCCGAGGCAGTCCCCGCGGCGGCGTTCCGGGTCTTCGCGGTGCGCAGCGCCTGCTCCTTGGCGGTGACCGTGCGAGCGGCACTCTCGACCTCGGCCCGCGCCTGGTGCTCGACATCGATGGCGACGAGCACCTTCTCGTTCATCGACTCAGCGGCTCCGGTCGCCTCGAGCCAGGCGGTCTGCGCTTCGTCGGCCGTGGTCGGATCCCCCGGATCGGCGAGCAGTCCGTCCGACGTCGGCACCGCGGGACGTACCTGCGGCGCTGCGACGGCGGCGGGTGCGAGCACGACGCCGGCCATCAGGACGCCGACGGTGACGAGAACGCGGGGAATACGAAGGGAGTGCTGGAGCGCAGCGAAAGTACGGCCGCGGGTCGAATGCAAGGTTCCGGTGTGCCTTTCTTCCTTGCCGCCTACCGAGTTAGCTGACGGATTCGGGCAGGAAGTGCCCTACCGCTCCAGCCGGATCACTCCGGCTGTCGCAGATTCACCCCAGTAACTGTGGGTCCCCGGTTCGGCCACCCCGACGGGCCGATTCGGCGGTGATCTCCAGGAACGCCGTGGTCGGCGAGATGAGCTGAAGGTCTCGGTCAGGTTACGAGATGGACACGGACACGTCCAGCCACCTCACTCCGGGTAGCACTGCATTTCACCCGTACGCCGCCTTCGCGTGATCCATCTCACCGCTGCGAGGACGTCGTGCGAGCAACCCCGCCGATCGTCGTCATCCTGCCCGCACTGATCGCGTGACGATCTCCGGACCACTGATCAAGAACGGGCGGATCAGACCGGACTCCGCGAGTACTTCCAGGGCGGCCTGCTCGGTCTGGTCGAACTCCACACCCTCCGGCGGCGCGCCCAGGAGCATGGTGATGACGCAGCCTGAGCAGCCGAACCCCCGAATGGTGCAGGTCTCGCAGTCGATGTGCATGACAGATTCCTTCCTCGGGGGCACGGATCGCGCCCCACGGATCGGCCACCTGTCGTTCGACCAGGTGTTCGAACCGCCACGCTAGGAGCGGGGTCCGACAGAGGGGTCCTCCGGCCTCACCGACCGAGCGCGGCGAGCAGGACTTCCGATCGGGCGACCCTGGCGCCTGCGGCGCCGACATCCGTCATCACCGCGCGGTCGGAGGTGACGACGACCACCGGCCGCCCGGTCGGCTCCGCGTCCACCAGGTCCCTGATCACGTCGTCGGCGATGGTCCCCTGGGGCGAGAACAGCACCCGCACCCCGCGTTGATGACCGGCCGGGGCCACGACGGCGGCGCCGTCGAACACCACCGTGACCTCGGCTCCCGAACGGGCGGCGAACGCTGCAAGGGTCCTGATCAACCGCTCGCGCTGCTCGGCGAGGGTCAGGTGGCCGAAGCCGTTCTTGCTGACGTTGTACCCGTCGACGATCAGGTGGGCCCGCGGCAACCCGAGCGCCTCCGCGAGCCGAGCGGTGTCGGCGATCTCCGGCAGGCGGGGAGTACTCGGTCGGACCAGCCGCCGCGCGACCACGTCCGCCGGATCGACGGGTGCCGCCGCAGGACCGGACGGACCACCGGGCCGTCGTCCGCCGGAGTCAGGGGTCCATTCCGAGCGCAGGCCCTCGATCGCACCGGTCGCGGTCTCCAGCAACAACTCCACCCGGCGGGTCAGCACCCGCTCCCGGTACTCCTGACGCGCCGCGGCCGCCTCCTCACCGGCCTGCAGCGCGGACACCTGGGTCGCCAGGGCTGCGGCCCGCTGTTCCGCGGCGGTGCGGCCCCGGGTCATGATCTCCAGCGCCCGGGCGGCCTCGCGAGCGTGCGCGTCCTTCTCCTGCTGCAGGTGCGCGACCGCGTCGAGCGCCTCCCGCAGCCGACTGCCCTGCTCCCGCAGCCGGGTGGTCAACCGCTCGATCCGGACGGCCGGCCCAGCGTCGTCGTCCGGGCTCCCCGCGACCTCGGTCGGCGTGCCGCGCCCGGCCGGATTCCGCTCGGCGGCCGCCCGCAGTTTCACCAGCTCGGCTTCGGCAGCAAGAAGTCTGGTGCGCAGTTCTCCGGTCTCTTCCGCCGTGCGCAGCCGCTCGAACACGCCAGGTGGCGCTGCGGCGGCCCGCAGGTAGGCCAGCGCCAGCAGGTCGATGTCGGAGACCCGAGCGGCGTCCGGGCCAACCGTCGGAGCGGCATCGTTGTCGGAGGAGTCATCGCTGTCGAGCTCGTTCGCATCCGCCGTCACGGCGTCCGGAACACCGACCTCGGCGTCGGCAGGTGCTGTTCCGGCACCCAGCGACATCAGCACGCCGTGCGGATCGAGACCGGCCGCCCGGTGCGCGACCAGCGCCCGGAAGGCTGGATCGCTCTCCAGCGCCCTGGCCAGCGGTACCGCCCCCCGGCGTGCCCGCCGGGCCGGCGCGAACCTGGCCACCGCCACGAGTTCGCGCGGGATCTGCAGCGCGGCGGCGCCCGTCAGCGACCGGGCCGCCAGGTTCAGGACACGGCTCTGCACCACCGCGGGCAGATCGGTGAACTCCACGGTCCCATCATCCTCGGCGCGCCTGCCGTGTGCTCCGCTGCCCCGCTGCCCCGCCCGGCGCCGAGCGGGCAATGCTCGTCCCGCGCGCGTCGTTCCGGTGCTCTGTCGGACCGCTCCCCTATCGTCCCGCCCATGAACACCGACCGGCCGATCGCCGTCCAGGCATCGTTCGACGAGCTGTCGGAACCGTTGCGCGACACCACGTTCGTCGTGGTCGACCTGGAGACGACCGGTGGCTCGGCGACGGCGGACGCGATCACCGAGATCGGTGCGGTCAAAGTCCGCGGCGGGGTGGTGCTCGGCGAGTTCGCCACCCTGGTCGACCCCGGCAGGTCGATCCCGCCGCAGATCACCATCCTGACCGGGATCAGCGACGTCATGGTCTTCGATGCACCCCGGATCGACGCCGTGCTACCGGACTTCCTCGAGTTCTCCCGGCACTGTGTTCTCGTCGCGCACAACGCACCGTTCGACATCGGCTTCCTGCGGGAGAACGCGCGCCGACTCGGCCTGCCCTGGCCCACTCCTCGGGTGGTCGACACCGTGCGGCTGGCCCGGGCGGTGCTGAGCCGCGACGAGGCGCCCAGTGTGCGGCTCGGCCTGCTCGCCCCGCTGCTCGGATCCCCGGTCCGCCCGGATCACCGGGCGCTCACGGACGCCAGGGCGACCGTGGACGTGCTGCATGCGCTCTTCGAGCGACTCGGACCGCTGGGCGTCCAGAGCATGGACGAGCTCGTCGGCGCGACCCGTCGGGTGTCCCCCGAGCGGCGACGCAAACGTGTTCTGGCACAAGGGCTTCCGCAAGCTCCTGGGGTGTACCTGTTCCGGGGCGCCGACGACGAGGTGCTCTACGTCGGCACCAGCAAGAACCTGCGTGACCGCGTGCGCAGCTACTTCGGGGCGGGCGAGCAGCGTCGGCAGATCCGCCACATGGCCAAGATCGCCGAACGGGTCGACCACGTGGTCTGCGCCCACGCGCTCGAAGCACACATTCGCGAGCAACGGTTGATCGTGGCGCACCAGCCGCGCTACAACCGGCGCAGCCGCCGACCGGACAAGCACAGCTGGGTGGTGCTGACGGACGAGGCATTCCCCCGACTGTCGGTGGTCGCGGCGGGGTCACCGACCGCGGTGAACACGACGGCCTGCCTGGGTCCGTTCCGTTCCCGCGAGGACGCGGCCATCGCCATCGAAGCGCTGCAGACGGTCGTCCGGATCCGTCGCTGCAGCCAGCGCATCCGGCGCACCGGAGCCAGCGGCACACCGTGTCTGCTGGCCGAGCTGGGCAAGTGCGGTGCGCCGTGCTCGGGTGCCGAGGACGTCGAGTCGTATGCCGTGCACGGCAAGCGGATCGCCGAATTGGTGGACGGCGCCAGCGACGAGATACTCCGTTCGTTGCAGGAGCTGGTGCACGAGCTCGGCGCCGCCGGTCGGTTCGAGGAGGCAGCCGTCGCACGCGATCGGCTGGCGGTGCTGGTCGGCGCGCTCGATCTCCGGCAGCGGTTGCGGTCGTTGACGTGCATCGAGGAGTTGGTCGCCGCTCGGCCCGACGGGTCGGGCGGGTGGGAGCTGAGCGTGGTGCGGTCCGGACGGTTGGCGGCTGCCGGACGTGCCCCCCGCGGGGTCGATCCGATGCCGGTGGTCGCGCTGCTGCAGGCGTCGGCCGAGACGGTGATCCCCGGACCCGGGCCGTTGCCCGCGGCCAGCGCCGAGGAGACCTCCACGATCCTCACCTGGCTCGACCGTCCAGGGACCCGACTGGTCAGCACCTCCAGTGCGTGGGGGGTCCCCAGTAACGGCGGCGGCAGGTGGCGCTCGTTCGCGGACGCTGCAGCGGTGGCGCGCGGCCAGCTGCGGACGGCCGATCTGCGCCCCGGCAACCACGAGCGCACCGGACACCGAGAGCGACACCGCTCGCGCGCCTCGCCTTGACTCCGGGACCGGGCGATCGACCGCCGGACTCAGTGATCCGCGACGATGCGCGTGCTGCCGACCTGTGAGCTCTCCTGGAGCGTCGCGGTCATGGCACGCAGCTCCGCGAACATGTCGTGCTCGATCGCCGACAACGAGCGCCCCTCACCCGGAGCGACCCACTGCTCGAACGAGAGTCGGAACAGCATCACACCCGACTCTGCTGCCAGCGACGCAGTGGGCTCCGCCACGCCACGCTCACGCAGGGCGGCACCCAACGCACGCGAGAGCGAGTGCATCTTCAAGAGCTCGCGCTCCTGCAGCTCTCGATGAGCCAGGATGACCGCCTGGCGCAGGCGCGAGTACGGGCGCCGTTCCTCGGTGAACGGGCCGAAGATGGAACAGACATCGCTCAGTGCTCTCCCGACGGTGTCGAAGGGGTAGGTGTGCCCACGAGTCTTCGCCAGTGCGCCGAGGAACAGCTGCTCGAACTCACCCTGACCGGAGAACAGAACTTCGCGCTTGTCCGCGAAATAGCGGTAGAAGGTTCGCTCGGTCAGGCCGACGGCGAGCGCGATGTCCGCCACGGTGGTCTCGTCGAACCCGCGAGAGCCGAACAACTCCAGCGCGGCCTTCTGCAGCCGCTCGCTCGCTGCGGGTTGCCACCTGACCATCGGTCGATGCTAACGGACGACACCATGGATGACAGATGCTGACATCAGCGCTACAGTGATGTCAGTTCCTGACATCAGGACTGCACACCACCATCTCCGAGGCTCGTCCGCGGAGTAGAAGGAGCCACACCCATGCGTGTTTTCGTCACTGGAGCGTCCGGCTGGATCGGCTCCGCAAGCGTCGATGAGCTCCTCGCAGCAGGCCATGAGGTCCTCGGCCTGGCACGGTCGGACGCATCAGCGGCCGCGCTCGAGGCACGCGGCGCCGCGGTACTCCGCGGAGACCTCGATGAACTCATCAGCATCCGCACCGGGGCGGCGGACGCCGATGCCACCATCCACCTGGCCAACAAGCACGACTTCGCCCACCCTGCCGTGTCGAACAAGGCGGAGCGGGATGCCATCGAGACGATCGGCGAAACCCTGGTCGGATCGAACCGCCCGTTCCTGTTCGCGTCGGGCGTCGCCATTCCTGTTCCGGACCGCGCACTGACCGAGTCCGACGCTTCTCCGTTCTCCGGCCCGGACGCACCACGCGGCGGTGGGGAGAATCGCGCGTTCGACTTCGTGGACCAGGGAGTCGGCGCGGTCAGCCTCCGATTTGCGCCGACCGTGCACGGACAGGGCGACCACGGATTCATCGCGACGATCGCGGCAGTGGCGCGTGAGAAGGGCTTCGCCGGCTACGTCGGTGACGGTGGGAACCGGTGGCCGGCCGTGCATCGTTCCGACGCCGCGCGCGCGGTCCGGCTGGCCCTCGAGCAGGCAACCCCCGGCACGATCGTGCACGCGGTCGCCGAGGAAGGGATTCCGACGCGGGTCATCGCGGAGGCCATCGGACGCAGCCTCGGCCTCCCTGTCGCCTCGGTGCCGCACGAGGCGACAGCGGGGCACTTCGGGTGGATCGGCAGCTTCTTCGCCCTGGACGTTCCCGCCTCGTCCACCGCCACCCAGGATCTGCTCGGCTGGACCCCCTCGGGTCCGACCCTCATCGAAGATCTCGACGCGGGCGCCTACCTGCGCTGACCGGGGAGCTGCTGACTCCTGCCGCCCGAGTCGCGTCCCCGCGTCGTAGGCTCACCGTCATGGTGACAGCGATCGTCCACATCTTCGTCGACGCCGACCGCATCCCGGCGGCCGCGCAGGCCATCGCCGACCTGCCGGACGTGTCAGAGGTGTTCTCCTGCGCCGGCGACGTCGACCTGATCGCGGTGGTCCGCTCCGTCGACCACGAGCGCATCGCGGCCATCGTCCCCGAGCACATCTCCCAGGTCCAGGGCGTCCAACGCACCGTCACCCACATCGCGTTCCGCTCCTACTCGAGCAGGGACGCCGACGACGCGTTCTCCATCGGCATGGGGTCCTGACGGGCAGCTCTCCCGCTGTGGTCAGGAGCCGGCCAGCTCCGTTGACAGTCGCGCCCAGGCCAGCGCCAGGTCCCCTGCCGCACCGGAATCGACCGCCGCGGCTGCCCGCTGGATCCCGGCCGCGACCTTTCGGTGCAGCCCATCGACGCGGTCCCGCTCCACGAGCGCGGTAAGGTCGCCGAGCCCGTCGAAGGCCGCGATCGCCGCGGCGGCATTCAGCAGCACCGCATCGCGGACCGGCCCAGGTCGGCCGTCGAACAGCGCTCGGGCGACGGCGACGTTCGTCGCCACGTCACCGCCGAGCAGGTCGGTGGGTTCGCTGGCGGCCAGCCCGAGGAGCTGCGGATCGAGCTGGGTCTGCCAGACCCGGCCGCCCGTCACCACCCAGATCGTCGAGGTCGTGGTGGTCGTCAGTTCGTCGAGCCCGTCGTCGCCCCGGAACACCAGCACGTCGGCGTCCCGGCGGGCGAACACCTGCGCCATCACCGGCGCCATCACCGCCGATCCGCAGCCGATCGCGCCGGCGGCCGGCTGGGCGGGGTTGGTCAGCGGGCCGAGGAAGTTGAAGACCGTCGGGATGCCCATCTCGCGCCGCGGCGCAGAGGCATGTCGGTAGGAGGGGTGATAGGTCGCGGCGAAGCAGAAGCCGATGCCGACCTCCTGCAGCGTCTGCTCGATCGCGTCCGGCCCGAGGCTGATCGAGATCCCGAGCCCCTCGAGCAGGTCCGCGGAGCCGCACAGGCTGGAGGCAGCGCGGTTGCCGTGCTTGATCACCGGCACCCCGGCGGCCGCGATGATCACCGCGGCCATCGTCGAGATGTTCACCGTGTTCGACCGATCGCCGCCGGTGCCGACGATGTCGACCGCACGAGCTTCGTGCCGCACCCGCACCGCGTGGCCCAACATCGAGTCGGCCAGTCCCTGGACCTCGTCCGCCGTCTCCCCCTTGGCCCGCAGAGCGACCGCGAAAGCCGCGAGCTGGGCAGGCGTCGACTCCCCCGTCATGATCCGATCCATCACCCAGGCGGTGTCGTCCGCGGAGAGGTCGTCACCGTCCAGGAGTTGGGTCAACAGCGACGGCCAGGATCGGGTCACGTGGATCGGGGCTCCTGCGCTCAGCGGGTGGTGGCGACGGCCATCCGCAGCCGCAGCAGGGCAGCGATGCTGTCGGCGGTCGTCACCGGGTCCAGGGGATGGGTGAGGACCTCGTCGGCTTGCGCCCAGGTGGCCAGCCACCGGTCGGCGGCCCTGGCCACGACCAGCGCGATGGGCGGGATGGGCACCCCGTCCTGGCCGGCCTCCTGGTGGATCTGCCGGCACAGGCCGATGCCTCCGGTGGGCTGAGCCTCCCCGTCCAGCACCAACACATCGGCGGTGTGTCCGTCCACCGCCATCAGCAGCTCGGCGACCCCGGCACATTCGAGGAAGTCGATCCGACCGACGTCAGGCGCGGGACGTCGACCGATGGCCCCGATGATCTCTGCACGGATCTCGGGCCGATGGCTGTAGACCAGCACGACCGGCCGACGGGCCTGTGGAGCACTCATCGCTGCCGCCTCTCTCGTTCTCGTCCTGCGGTCCGGGAGGGACGACCCGGTCGGCGATCCGACCGCCCTGCAGCTCGGAACCGCGGCCGGGAGACCCCCGGCAACACCGGGCCTGCCCGGAACGCTGTCCCCGATGCTAAACGCAGGTCAGCACGGCGCCGTCGGCAGCACCGCCGAACCGCTGTCCGGCAGCCGGGAAAGTCCGTCGGAACCCGCCGTCCGCAGATGTCCGACCGTGATGTGGGCGTCGTCCGGGAAAAACTTCGACAACTTGTAGAGGCAAAGGCGCAGTTCACAGGCTTTCCCCACCTCGCAACCACAACGCGCTGGGCACCCGCGGGTACAACCTGCAGGACCAAGGGACATAATCGTGGTGTGACGACAGCGACCACTCCCGGCTCAGCCTCCGGTCCCGCGCAGCCCCAGCGGTCGACGGGCGCCACCCAGGGCGCCTTCGCCCCCCGAATCCACACCCTCAACCGACCCAACATGGTCAGTGTCGGTGTGATCGTCTGGCTTGCCAGCGAGCTGATGTTCTTCGCCGGCCTGTTCGCGATCTACTTCACCGCCAAGGCCACGTCGGACCCGGCTCTGGGCTGGCCGGCGCCGCCGACCGAGCTCAACCTCGGCTACGCGTTGGTGTTCACCATCATCCTGGTGGCCAGTTCGGCGACCTGCCAGCTCGGGGTGTTCGCCGCCGAGCGCGGCGACGTGCTCGGTCTGCGTCGGTGGTACCTGATCACCCTCGTGATGGGGCTGATCTTCGTGCTCGGCCAGGCGAACGAGTACCACACCCTGGTCACCGAGCACGAGACCACACTTTCGAGCTCTGCCTACGGAACGGTCTTCTTCCTGACCACCGGCTTCCACGGTCTGCACGTCATCGGCGGCCTGGTGGCGTTCGCCATCCTGATCGCCCGCACCCGACTCTCCAAGTTCACCCCCGCCCAGGCCACCAGCGCCATCGTCGTGTCGTACTACTGGCACTTCGTCGACGTCGTCTGGATCGGTCTGTTCTTCACCATCTACATCGTCAGATAGCCGCACCGGAGATCTGCCGCAGAACTGCATCAGGCACCAGCTCGGAATCCGGGTTCCGTCCCGACAGGCGGGGTACCGGAAGCAGTGTGATCCGGCCCCCGGGGCGGACTGCACCCCCAGAAGACAATGAGCATTTCCGGACAGTGAGCACCGAGGAGAAGAGCATGAGCAGCGGCGACAACGCTCGACGTACGCCCGGACGTACCGACAGCGATCGACCCGACGCCGACAGCGCCGTGCGCGGTCCGGCTGCTCGACGCAGCAAGGTGCGCTTCGGCAGGGGCTCCAAGGCGATGCGTCGGGTCTCCGGCAGCCTCGCTCTGTTCGTCGCGCTGCTGACGGTCGGGTTCGCCTACGCGGCACTCGCGCCCTCACCGCAGATCGCCCAGGCCGCCGAGGTGGACCAGCAGCAGATCGCCGCCGGCGAGGCCTTGTACAACAACTCCTGCATCACCTGCCACGGAGCGAACCTGCAGGGCGTCGAAGACCGCGGTCCCTCGCTGGTCGGAGTCGGTCAGGCAGCCACCTACTTCCAGGTCGGCACGGGGCGGATGCCGGCCGTCGAGAACGCCGCTCAGATGCCCCGCAAGAAGCCCCTCTTCAACGAGGACGAGATCGCCCAGCTGAGCGCTTACGTCCAATCCGTCGGCGGCGGGCCTCAGGTACCCACTCTGCTACGCAACGATGTCGACGTCGCCAAGGGTGGCGAGCTGTACCGCTTGAACTGCGCGTCCTGCCACAACTTCACCGGTGGCGGTGGCGCCCTGTCGGAGGGCAAGTACGCCCCGCCGCTGGACGAGGCCACCGACGTCCAGGTCTACAGCGCGATGCTCTCCGGTCCGGAGAACATGCCGAAGTTCTCCGACGCCCAGCTCACCCCCGAGGAGAAGCAGTCCATCGTCTCCTTCGTGCAGCTCAACAAGGCGACAATCGACCCGGGTGGTCTTCCGCTCGGCGGCTACGGTCCGGCTCCCGAGGGTCTGATCGCGTTCCTGGTCGGCATGGTCTCCATCGTCGGTGTCACGTTGTGGATGGGGGCCAGGGCATGAGCGGTGGAACGGTCGAGAACCTGCCCGGTGGCGACGAACTGCAGGCGATGAGCCGCGAAGAGCTGGCCCGCCTCGGTGCGCGGCTGGACGGCGTCGAGCTCGTCGAGTACGGCGAGCGCTACGAACCCGGATCCCCGGCAGACAAGCGGGCCGAGAAGAAGGTGGCTCGCTGGTTCTTCCTGGCGGCCATCCTGGGTCTGGCGTTCGTGGTCGTGTTCATCGTGTGGCCGTCGGAGTACCAGGCGCCCGGATCCGGCAGCGCGCAGGTTTGGTACGCGCTGTACACGCCGATGCTCGGGCTCACCATGGGCGGCGCGGTCTTCGCGTTCGGTATCGGCATCATTGCCCTCGCCCGGAAGCTCGCCCCGCACGAGGTCGCGATCCAGCAGCGCCATCAGGGAATGTCGGCCGAGGTCGACCGCCGCACCCTGGGCGCCGAGGTGTTCGACGCCGTCGACAAGACGGGTCTGAAGCGGCGCGGCATGCTCAAGGGCTCACTGGCCCTCAGCGGCGGCGTGCTCGGGCTGCTGGCCGTGGTACCGGTCCTCGGAGGCTTCATCAAGAGTCCATGGGACAAGGGCGCCAAGTCCGACCTCTGGGTCACGGGCTGGAGTCCGGTGGGTGGCAAGAAGGTCCGCTTGACGCAGATCGACGGCACCCCGGTCCGCCCCGAGGACATGGAAGCCGGCGCGCTCACCACCGTCTTCCCCGGTCTGCCCGGCGGCTCGAAGATGTCCGATTCCGCCGTCATGCTGATCCGCCTGCGGGCCAACGACCCCGTCCGCATCCGCCAGGGCCAGGAAGGCTTCGAGTACGGCGACTACTACGCCTTCTCCAAGGTCTGCACCCACGTCGGTTGCCCCACCTCGCTGTACGAGCAGCAGACCGGGCGGATCCTGTGCCCGTGCCACCAGTCGCAGTTCGACATCTACAACGCGTGCAAACCGGTCTTCGGACCGGCGACCCGGCCACTTCCCCAGCTTCCGATCGAGCTGGACGACGACGGTTACTTCGTCGCCAGGAGTGACTTCATCGAGGCGGTCGGTCCCGGATTCTGGGAGAACGGCGACCACCCGAAGTTCGTCACCAACCCCAAGGGAAGCTCGTCATGAGCAGACTCACCACCGCGACCGCCGTGCCCGGCGACAGCGCAGCCGCCAAGGCGCTCGATGGGGCCGACGTCCGCTACCACGGCGCCCGCCCGCTCCGCACGGCGATGAACAAGGTCTTCCCCACGCACTGGTCGTTCATGCTGGGCGAAGTCGCGATGTACAGCTTCCTGGTGCTGCTGTTGTCCGGCGTCTACCTGACGCTGTTCTTCGACGCATCCATGGGCGAGACCGTCTACCAGGGAGTCTTCGCAAAACTGCGCGGCGTCCCGATGTCGCGCGCATTCGCCTCGACCCTGGACATCTCCTTCGAGGTCCGCGGCGGTCTGTTGATCCGCCAGATCCACCACTGGGCAGCACTGCTGTTCCTCGCCTCGATGATGCTGCACATGATGCGGATCTTCTTCACCGGTGGCTTCCGCAAGCCCCGTGAGGCGAACTGGATCATCGGTGTCCTGCTGCTGGTGCTGGGAATGGCCGAGGGCTTCCTCGGCTACTCGCTCCCGGACGACCTGCTCTCCGGTACCGGCCTGCGAGCGGTGTCCGCGTTCATCCTGTCGATCCCGGTGATCGGCACCTGGATGCACTGGGCGGTGTTCGGCGGCGACTATCCCGGCGAGATCATCATCGGCCGGTTCTACTCCCTGCACATCCTGTTGATCCCCGGCATCATCCTGGCCCTGATCGGCGTCCACGTGGCGCTGGTGTGGTTCCAGAAGCACACCCAGTTCGCCGGTCCCCGGGCCACCGAGAACAACGTCGTCGGCGTCCGCGTGCTGCCGACGTTCGCCTCCAAGGCGGGCGGTTTCTTCGCCGTCGTGTTCGGGATCATCGTGCTGATGTCGGGCATCTTCCAGATCAACCCGGTCTGGAACCTGGGGCCTTACAACGCTTCGCAGGTCTCTGCCGGCGTGCAACCAGACTTCTACATGGGCTTCCTGGACGGCCTGGTCCGAGTCTTCCCCGCCTGGGAACCGCGCAACATCTTCGGCCATTACGAGATACCCGCGGTGTTCTTCCCGGCGATCCTGGGCGCCACTGTGCTGATGATCCTGGTGATCGCCTATCCGTTCATCGAGAAGAAGTTCACCAAGGACAACGCGGTCCACAACATCCTGCAGCGCCCGCGTGACGTGCCCGTCCGCACCGCTCTGGGCGTTGCGTTCCTGACCTTCTACATCCTCAACCTGATCAATGGCGCCAATGATCTGTTCGCCCTGAAGCTGGACATCTCGTTGAACGTCATGACGTGGATCGGTCGGGTCGGCTCGCTGTTGTTCCCGGTCATCGCGTACGTGGTCACCTACCGGCTCTGCCTGGGTCTGCAGCACGCGGACCGGGCGGTGCTCGAGCACGGGATCGAGACCGGTCACCTCAAGCGTCTGCCGTCCGGTGAGTTCATCGAGATCCACCAGCCGCTCGGTGCGGTGGATTCGCACGGCCATCCGATCCCGTTGGACTACCAGGGCGCCGCGGTGCCCAAGCGGATGAACCAGCTCGGCTATGCCGGCAAGGCGATCGTCGGTGTGCTCAAGGTCAAGGACACCTCGGGCGATGTCGTTCACCATTCCTCCAGCGACATCGGCGGGGCCGACAACACGGTGTCGATCGAGGGCAAGGGTGGCGAGAAGACTGCGGACGAGCCCGATCCGGACGAGTCCAAGAGCTGACCGCCCCACACGGTTGACGACGGCCCGATCGCTCCCCGGAGCGGTCGGGCCTTCGTCGCGAAGTGCCGCCGGGGCCGGCAACCCCCGCAGCCACTCATGCCAGGGGCAGCTGCTCACGGTCGGACGTGAGCGACGCACCCGAACGTGCGCGGGAGCGACGCGCGGGTGTACGGAAGACTGGGAGCATGGCCGACTCCGAGCTCTCCCCCACTGCCATCACCGCATCGATCCTCATCGGGGCTGCCGAACTCGAGCAGCGCGACGGGGCCGTCGTCCCGCACCGACTTCCCCGCTGGGTGCGGGAACAGAACCTGGATGACGCGCAGTTGCTGATGGCCCAGAGCCACTGCGCCGGTGTCCGGCTGCGATTCCGCACCCGGGCCACCGTCCTCCAACTGGAGACCCGACGGACGACGACGGTGCTGCGCGGGCTCCCGCCGCGGCCGGCTGGGGTCTTCGACCTGCGCATCGACGGCGCACTCGTCGAGCAGCGGACGGCTTCCGGCGGCACCACCGTCGTGGTGGACATGACCACCGGCGAGCGCGAGGTGCAGCAGACGCCGACGTCGATCATCGCCTTCACCGGACTTCCGGGAGGTGCGAAGGATCTCGAGCTGTGGTTGCCCTGGAACGAAGCGGTCGAGCTGGTCGAGCTGCGCAGTGATGCCCCGCTGGAGGCGATCCCCTCCGACGGCCGGCCCGTGTGGCTGCACCACGGCAGTTCCATCAGCCACGGCTCGAATGCAGCCAGCCCCACAGGAACCTGGCCGGTGATCGCAGCAGACCTGGGCGGTGTCGAGCTGATCAACCTGGGGCTGGGCGGTAGCGCGCTGGTGGACCCGTTCCTCGCAAGGACGATCCGCGACACTCCAGCAGACCTGATCAGCCTGAAGCTGGGGATCAACCTGGTGGGCACCGATCTGTTCCGGCTGCGGGCGCTCGGCCCCGCGGTCCACGGATTCCTCGACACCATTCGCGATGGCCACCCGGAGACCCCCCTGCTGGTGATCTCCGCGCTGCACTGCGCCATCCACGAGCAGACGCCGGGGCCGGGCTCCTTCGACGTCCAGGCAGCGCAGCAGGGGCAGGTGCGCTTCATCGCAACGGGTGATCCGGCCGAGGTGCCGGCCGGTCGGTTGACGCTCGAAGTGATCCGCGAGCAGCTGCGCCTGATCGTCGAACAGCGTTCAGCGACGGACGAACACCTGCATTTCCTCGACGGGCTGCAGCTCTACGGCGCCCAGGACGAGCGGGACCATCCGTTGCCCGACGCCCTGCACCCGGATGCCGCCAGCCACGCCCTGATCGGTGAGCGGTTCGCCAGGGCCGCCTTCGGGCCTTCGGGCTGCTTCGCCGCGCACCCCTGATCGCCCCCTCGGTGGTTGCGACGCGACGGGATCTCGTCTCGCTCGTCCCTCGCTCGTTCGATCGGCGAACGGTGACGGGTGTCGAGCGAAGACGGGCCGTGCGGGCCGGGTCAGTGGACGGCGGGCCCGCGGTGGTACTCGAAGATCAATCCGACGACGCTCATCAGCAGCAGGCCGGCCATGATGATCATCAGCCAGACCAGCAGGAATGCGGTCGCCACGGCGAACACCGCCGCGGAAGCCGCGAGGGTGAACGGCCAGTAGGAGCCGGGCGAGAAGAACCCGAGATCGCCTGCGCCCTCGGCGATCTCGGCGTCGTGGTCCTCCGGTCGCGGGCCGTCAAGGCGTCGGCCGGTGAACCACAGGAAGCTGCCGATGAGGAACGTCAGACCGGCCGTCAGGTAGAACCCGACGATACCTACCTTCTCGCCCGGCGCGAGGATGTGGTAGGCCACCCCGGAAATGACGAAGAACCCGGTCAGGGCCAGGAAGATGGTCGCCTCGACGCCCAACCCCTTCGAGGACTCACTGGCCGAGAGGTCGCCGCTCTGTCGTTCGTAGTCCTGGTCCTCCTCGTGCACTGCGGGGCCCACCTTGCTGTCGTCGGACATCAGTTGCCAGCGTTCTGCGGGGCCGAACGCGCTTGCCGGTCGGTGTCCAACGGGTGCGTCGTCGTGGCCAGTGGCGCGCACAGCTCACCGCACGACGGGACCGTCGCCTGCACCCGGGAGAGGGCTTCGGCGGCCTTGAACGGAACGCCGGTGGCCGGGTTGACCTGGCTGCGGATCTTGACGTACGCCTGGTACGCATCCTCGGGCACGCTGCGGACCTCGAAGTTCATCGCCGAGTGGTAGGTGCCGCAGAGCTCGGCGCAGCGACCCACGAAGGCGCCGGTGCGCTCCAGCTTGACCTGGAACACGTTGCCTCCGTCCGGCTGGTTCTGGGCCGGGAAGGGAAAGACGTCGCGCTTGAACAGGAAGTCCGGCACCCAGAAGGAGTGGATTACGTCCTTGCTGCGGAGGTTGAACTGGATCGTCTTGCCCACCGGCAGGACCAGCAGCGGGACCTCGTCACTGGTGCCGACGGTGTGCACCTCGGTGTTGTTGTACCAATCGGCGTCCCTGGCGGTCGCCGGCAGCGCGACGGCTCCTGGGACCTTGGTGCCCTGGTACCCGAAGTCCCAGTTCCACTTGAACGCGGTCACGTCGATCGTGACGTCCGGGTTCGCGGTCTTGGCCAGCACCTTGTTCTGGGTGGTGACGGTGAAGTAGAACAGCACCGCGACCAGCACGAACGGGATGGCGGTGCACACCAGCTCGAACGGCAGGTTCTCCTTGGTCTGCTTGGGATACAGCGGCGAGTTCGGGCGCTGGCGGTGCTTCGCGAACGCCCAGAACATCGCGCCCCAGACGATCACACCGACGATCAGCGCAGCGATGAACGCTGCCGACCAGAAGTACTGCATGTGGCGACCCTGCTCGGTGGCGCTGACCGGCCAACCGAAACGGGGGAGGTCCGACAGCGAGCAGCCGCTCAGCAACACACCGGCGAGCACCAGCAGGCCTGTGAGTCCGAGCCGTCGGAGCGCCTTGGAGCGTGGCACGTGATCCCGCCTTCCCTACGCGTTCCGCACGTTCTCGCGTGTCCTGACTCGCGTGTTTCTGATCAGTCGCACAGCATCGCCACACGACGCTTCCGAGGTTACTTCACCCGCAGGCCCTCACGGATACCGGGATCCCGGCGCGTTGAACACATCACGGCGGCGCGCACCGACCCGCCCGGCGTTCGGTCGATCAGCCCGACGGTCGCAGTGGTCGGGGATACTGCTGTGGCGGTCGTCGTCCCTCGGCGGCCGCGGACAGGGTGCTGAAGGCGGCGGGCCGATGGCGCGCCGAGCAACCCCAAAGACGAGATCGGTGGAGCGCACGTGTGTGGATTGATCGGTTTCCTCTCGACGGCCGGCCCGGAGGGCGCGGCCAGGCGCGTCGCCGACGTGGCCGCCGGACTGCCGCTGTGCCGTCACCGGGGTCCCGACGAGCCCGGGACGTGGCACGACACCGACGTGGTGTTCGGCTTCAACCGGCTGGCGACGATCGACATCGAGCACTCCCACCAACCGCTGCGCTGGGGCCCGCCGGAGTCTCCCGACCGGTACGCCCTGGTGTTCAACGGTGAGATCTACAACTACCTGGAACTGCGGGCCGAACTCGCCGCCGATCACGGCGCGGCGTTCGCCACCGAGGGTGATGGTGAGGCGATCGTCGCCGGCTACCACCATCACGGCGCCGGATGGGTCTCGCGACTGCGCGGGATGTTCGCGTTCCTGATCTGGGACACCCAGGACCGTGTGCTGTTCGGTGCCAGGGACCCGTTCGGGATCAAGCCGCTGTATTCGGTGCGGACCGAGGACGGCTTCGGTTTCGCCTCGGAGGCCAAGAGCCTGCGGGCACTGCTGGACCGGCCCGCGGTCGTGGATCCCGTCGCGCTGCAGCACTATCTGGTGCTCCAGTACGTCCCCGAGCCGGAGTCGATGGACGCCCAGTTGCGGCGCGTCGAGTCGGGTACCCACTTCACCGTGCGGCCCGGTGATGCCACTGCGACCGCGCTGCCGACCGTGCGCTACTTCAAGCCGAAGTTCACCAGCGTGCCGGTCAACTCCGACGGTGATCGCGCTGATCTCTACAAGCGGATCGCCGACGTGTTGGACGACTCGGTCGCCAAGCACATGCGGGCCGACGTGACCGTCGGCTCCTTCCTCTCCGGCGGGATCGACTCGACGGCGATCGCGGCGCTGGCGAAGCGCTACAACCCCGACCTGTTGACGTTCACGTCCGGCTTCGAACGTGCGGGCTACTCCGAGGTCGACGTCGCTGCCGAGTCGGCTGCCGCGATCGGTGTCGAGCACATCGTCAGGGTGGTCAGCGAGGAGGAGCTCACCAGCACGCTGCCGTTGATCGTCTGGTACCTGGACGATCCGGTTGCCGACCCGGCGCTGGTACCGCTGTACTTCGTGGCGAACGAGGCCCGCAAACGGGTCAAGGTGGTGCTCTCCGGCGAAGGTGCAGACGAGTTGTTCGGCGGCTACAACATCTACCGCGAGCCGGCCAGTCTCAAGCGGTTGACAGCGCTCCCGTCACCGCTGCGCAAGGGTCTGGCCGCGGTCGGACGAGCACTGCCACAAGGCTTCCGGGGGCAGGACATGTTGCGCCGGGGCTCCCTCGACCTCGAGGAGCGCTACTACGGCAATGCCAGGATCTTCCGCGAGGAGCAGTTGTCCGGGATGCTGCGCAGCTACTCCCCCACGGTCTCCTATCGCGACGTGACCGACCCGGTCTACCAGCTGTCCCGCGACACCGATCCGGTGTCCCGCATGCAGCACGTCGACCTGTTCACGTGGCTGCGCGGCGACATCCTGGTCAAGGCCGACAAGGTCACGATGGCCAACTCGCTGGAGCTGCGGGTGCCGTTCCTGGACAAGGAGGTCTTCGAGGTCGCCAGGAGCATCCCCTCGATCGAGAAGATCACCCCCCGCACCACCAAGTCCGCGCTGCGCAAGGCGATGGAACTGATTGTTCCGCCGCACGTGCTGAACCGTCGCAAGCTCGGGTTCCCGGTGCCCATCCGACACTTCCTGGCCGAGGGCTCCTACGAGTGGGCCCGGCAGGTGATCCTGGACGCGCAGACCGACGAGTACCTCGACAAGACGGTCGTGCTGGCCCTGCTGGACGCGCACCGCGCCGGCGAGGCCGACCACTCCCGGCGGATCTGGACCGTGCTGGTGTTCATGATCTGGCACGGCATCTTCGTCACCGGCGCCATCACCCCGACGGTGCCGATGCCGACCTACCCCGTCCGGCTCTGACCCGTCCGGCTCTGACCCGTGCTGCTCCGGCCCGAGCAGCACGGACCCCCGCGCAAGTCTGACCCGAGCAGCTCAGCCACGGGCGGGCGACCTGGCGGGACGCGCGTCACCAGCCGATGGCGGTGGTGATCTCTGCTGTCGCCGCTTCGCCGTAGGCGTCGGCCAGACGCTGCTGTGCGACCGCGGCGTCGAAGGCGTACTCCTGGGTGCCGGTCGTCTCCAGCACCAGGACCGCCATCAGCGATCCGAGCTGGGACGAACGCTCCAGGGAAAGACCGGTGGAGCGACCGGCCAGGAAGCCGGCCCGGAACGCGTCACCGACACCGGTCGGGTCGACCTTGCCGTGCTCGGGCACGACCGGAACGGTCAGTGAGGTTACCGCAGGGTCGTCGGTGATGTCGCCGTGGATGCCGGCGATCTGCACCCCGGCAGCGCCGTGCGTCGTGATCCGGTAGTGCACGTGGTCCAGGATCTGCTCCTGGGACAGCCCGGTCTTGCCGGTCAGCAGCCCGAGCTCGTAGTCGTTGCTGAACAGGTACTGAGCACCCTCGATCAGGCTGCGTGCCTGCTGTCCGTCGATCCGGGCGAGCTGCTGTGAGGGATCGGCGGCGAAGGTGATGCCGAGCTCCCGGCACTCCTGGGCGTGCCGGACCATCCCCGCAGGATCGCCGGCGCTGATCATCACCAGCTCGACGCCGCCGAGCTGCTGGATGATCGGGGCGAGCGCGATCTCCCGGGATCGCGCCATGGCGCCGGCGTAGAAGGAGCCGATCTGGTTCATCGCGTCATCGGTCGTGCAGACGAACCGGGCCGTCTGCACATCCGTGCATCGCAGCACATGGGCGCATTCGACGCCGTGCCTGCTCAGCCAACCCTCGTACTCGTCGAAGTCGGCGCCCACCGCGTCCACCAGTACCGGCCGGCGGCCCAGCACGCCCATCCCGAAGGTGATGTTTCCGGCCACTCCCCCGCGGTGCACGACCAGATCGTCCACCAGGAACGAGAGCGACACCCGCTCGAGCTGATCGGGTAGCAGCGACTCGGTGAACTTTCCGGGGAAGTGCATCAGGTGATCGGTGGCGATCGAGCCGGTGACGATGATCGGCTGGTTGGCAGGAGAACTCGACACGAAACGGCTCCGGGGGTCGGGTGCGTGGGCGGGCGGAATGACCGGCTTGCGGCCGGGCAGGTGCGGCGAGAAGACCACCGGGCAACGGGGCGAGACTACCCGTCCCCGCGGATTGGGTAGGTTCACCACGTGCGCACTCACCGCCGTGGCCGTCCCGTCCGCCTGCTCGCCGGATGGCTGCTCGTCCCGCTCGCGGTGTCCGCAGGTCCCCTCGCCGCCGCTCCGGCCGGTGCTGCCGCGCCGCCGATGACGGCGGCCGTGACCCGACTTGCCGAACCGCTCGCGCTGGTCACCGCACGCACGGTGCTTGCGACGCTCGGCAGCGCGGCGGCCGCCGCCACCCCGCAAGCAGCGCTCAACGCTGCCGTCACGCAGGCTGCGGCCCGTGGGGTGAACACAGCAGCGGTGATCGCCGACCGATCGACCGGAGCGGTCCTGGCCTCCGTCAACCCGGACCAGCAGATCGCCTCCGCGTCCCTGGTGAAGCTGTACACGGCGGTGTACTACGGCATCCGCAACCCCGCCCTCATCCCTTCCCTGGCCGAGATGATCCGGGTGTCCCGCGACTCGACCCAGTCCTCGCTGTGGAGCACCTCGATCGTCCCGTGGGTCGCCGCCCGGTACGGCCTGACCGGTTCGGCCAACAGCGCCGCCAGCGCCTCCGGCTGGTGGGGCACGGTGCGGGTGACGGCACGCGACCTGGTGCGATTCCAGTACCGGATGGAACGCGACTCCGCGGTCAACGGGTTCCTGCCGCAGGCCATGCAGCAGGCCGCCGACGTCGGGTCCGACGGCTTCGACCAGAACTTCGGCGTCAACGCGCTGGCCGGTTCCGGTTCCAAGCAGGGCTGGACGACGATCGTCAACTATCCGTCGAGCAACGTCTACGGTCTCCACTCGGTGGGCTTCACCAGCAAGTACTACATCGCGATCCTGCAGACCGCGAGCAGTGCGACCGGCTACCAGCCGATGCGGGAGACCGTCACCGCGACCGCCCGCGCGCTCGCCGCGTCGTCGGTCGCACCGCCGCGCACTCCCTATCCGAAGCTGGTCCGGGCCGAGGCGACCCGTTTTGTCGCCAGTCTGTACTTGCATGTGTTGGGCCGCTCCGGTACGGACGCGACCCTCATCGATCGGCTGGCGAGGGGTCTGATGTCCCGGGGGCAGGCAGCGAACGCCATCGTGCGCTCGAACGAGCGGTACACGCAGCTCGCGCGCTGGTACTTCCTGGCGTGCCTGGGCCGGTCGGGTGGCGTCGAGTACGCGGCAACGTTCGCCCGGCAACCACACCTCGCGGCAGTCCAGTCGATCTGCGGAGGTCAGGGTGCGTGGGACGTCGCCCGACGGGACGGCACCACCTACCTGGGCCGGATCCTTCGGGTGCTCTGGCAACAGACGCCGAGCAGCAGCGATCTCGCGAGATACTCCTCGATCCTGGCGAAGCAGGGTCGGCCGTCGGTGATCAACACCGCGACCCAGGATCCGCGGTTCAAGAAGCAGTGGCTGAACCGGGCCCACCTGCAGATGCTGGGCCGCCCGGCCGATGCCGGCGCGGTTTCGCGCTATCCCTCGGCCAACGTCCGGATCCACGGACTGGAGGAGATCTACGCGGGAATCCCCACGACCGGTGAGTACTGGAAGAAGTGGGTCCGTCCCTGAATCGGGTCCGCCCTGCCTCGGGTCCTGGACCCGGGACTGCCCTCACCCGGAGACTGCTCTGACCCGAGAACGACGGCGGCGGGTCCCCGGTCACCGAGGTGACCTGAGAACCCGCCGCCGGACCCGGATTTCCCCGGGGGCACGATCAGTGGAAGCTGTCTCCGCAGGCGCACGAGCTCTGCGCTTGGGGGTTGTCGATGGTGAAACCCTGCTTCTCGATGGTGTCGACGAAGTCGATGGTCGCGCCGTCGAGGTAGGGACGGCTCATCCGGTCGACCGCGAGGCCGACGCCTTCGAACACGACCTTGGCGTCACCGTCAAGGCTGCGGTCGTCGAAGAAGAGCTCGTAGCGCAGGCCCGAGCAACCGCCCGGCTGGACGGCGATCCGCAGCACCATGCCGGGGGTGCCGTCCCGATCCAGCAGGGCCTTGGCCTTCTCCGCGGCGGGCGCCGTGAGGGTGACGCCGTGGGCGGCTTCCGGAGGTGCTGTGGTGGTCTCGGTGTCGGTTCCGATGGGAGCGCTCATCTGATGTGAACCCCTGTTCCTCTTGCTTGGTACGGACAGCTGGTGCGGGCAGGCCCGTCGGGCCATCCGCCGTATTCGAACCGGCGCGGGCGTCGTGCAGTGCCGCGGTCGGTGCCACTGCTGCAGTGATGTCGACTGCGGCGTCGAACCTTCACTACGGCCGTCGCTGAGTTGCTGGGTGCGGTGTTGCTCTGTGCGGTGTTGCTCTGTGCGGTGTTGCTCTGTTGCCGCGTGCGGTGCTGCTGTACTCGATACTGCCACGCCTGCCGCCGCATTCGACGTTGGTGCCCCGCGGTGTGCAGCGCGCCACTCCGTGAGGGGCGCTGTCCGCTACAACCACTGCCGACTCCGGACGATTCCCGCCTGCGCAGCGACGCCGTCCGCTCCAGCACAGTGGGGTGGCCAGGTGCAGCTCAGCGGCGGTGACGGCGCCGCCAGCTGCCGGTAAGCTCCCGAGTGTGAACCTGCTGCGCCGCTCCGCGAAGACCAACGATGCCGACGAGGGCGTCTCGCTGTCGAAGGGCGCGTCGGCACAGGCCGCCGCTGCAGCCGCGGCCGACGCAACAGTTGCTGCCAAGCAGGTGGGCAAGGGACGACCGACGCCCAAGCGCAGCGTGGCAGAGGGTCGCCGCCGCGGCCCTGTCGCTCCCCCGCCGAAGACCCAGCGGGAGGCGATCAAGCGCTCGCGCGCCGGTACCAAGTCGCTGTCCAAGGATGAGCGGCGCGCGCTGTCGGCCGAGCGGCGGGTGAAGATGGCCCGCGGCGACCAGGCCTTCCTGATGACCCGGGACAAGGGCGACATCCGTGCGTTCGTCCGCGACCAGGTCGACCTGCGTCGCAACTTCGCCGGGCTGCTGATGCCGATGGCGATCATCTCCTTCATCATCCTGCTCATCCCCAACGCCTACCTGCAGACCTTCGGCCCGCTGGTGCTGTTGGTGCTGATCCTCGCCGCCGTCGCCGACACCACCGTGTTGGGCAGTCGACTTGCCAAGCAGGTGCGCACCGAGTTCCCGAACGGAGACGGCAGCACGCTGTCCCGCACCGGTCGCGCGCTGGGCTTCTACGCCTTCAACCGCGCGATCATGCCGCGCCGCTGGCGGGTCCCCAAGCCGCGTGTGAAGCGGTGACCGCGGGTTCGTCCGACCTCGGGGCCGTGCGCCCTGCCGACGCGGCGAGCACCATCTACCCGCCGGAACTGCCCCCTCGCAGGAGTGCCCTGCGGCGGGAGCAGATCATCTCCTCCGCGGCGGAGCTGTTCTCGCGCAACGGGTACGCCGCCGTCGGGATGAACGACATCGGCGCGGCCAGCGGTGTGACCGGTCCGGCCATCTACCGCCACTTCGAGTCGAAAGCCGCTCTGCTCGCCGCTGTCATCGACCGGGTGATCGATTCGGTGATCGTCCTGGAGCGGCCCGACGAGGGTGGTCCCGCGGTCCAGCAGCTGGACGCCTCGATTGCCCGGTACGCGGCGGCCGTCGCCCGCCAGCGCTCGGTGATGGCGGTGTTCGTGCGTGAGGTCCACCACCTACCGGCCGCGCAGCAGGACAGCCTGCGGCGACGGCAGCGGGAGCTGGTGCGGAACTGGCGGACCCTGCTCGGCGCGAGCCGGACCGATTGGAACAGCGAACAGGTGCGCACCGCGGTGCACGCGGCCTTCGGCCTGCTCAACTCCGTCGGCCTCTTCTCCAGCCCGCTGCCGGACGGCGAGCTCGCCCGCCAGCTGGCCCGCCTGACCCGGGCAGCCCTCGGACTCCCCCAGACCTGACCTTCGCGGACTCCACGGTCGTTTACCCACCACATTCGCGGACCCCACGGTCGTTTGCCGCCCACCTTCGCGGACCTCACGGTCGTTGCCCTACTACGGAGCCTCGAAGCCGCCGATCTCCTGCTCGAGCAGTTCGGCCAGCTTGAGCGGTGTCCGGTCGTGGAACATCGGGCCGATGAGCTGCACGCCGACCGGCAGGCCCCCCGGGGACCGCCCGGCGGGGATGGCGGTGGCGGGCAGGCCGGGCATGCTGGCCAGACCAGCCCAGACGAGTTGGTCGAAGTAGGGGTGTTCGATGCCGTCGATGTCGATGCGGCGTTCCAGCGGGTCGGGGTTGTGGTCGTGCGGGAATGCGGGGGTGGGCGTGATCGGACACACCACGGCATCGAACTCGGCGAAGAGCTGACGCCAGGCGTGGCGGTGCAGCTCGCGGAGGTGGGTGACCTGCAGCCAGTCGCGGTGGCTGAACACCATGGCGCGGAGCCGGACCGCGTCCAGACTCTCCTCGTCTGCGCTGAGTCCGGCCGCGCGGGTCCGCAGCTGCTCGTAGTCATCGACGGGGAAATGAGCAACCGAGCCCGAGAACAGCAACTGGGTGTACAGCAGGGCGGACTCCGTCAGATCGGGCAGCAGCGGAGTGTGCCGCTGCACGCTGGCTCCCCCGCCGGCGAGCGCGTCGGCCACCCGCGCCACCCCCGCCCGCACCGCTGAGCCGGTCGGGATGAGGGGATGCTCGTCGAGGACCAGGACCCGGAAGTCACGGAGTCGCTCGTGGCGGGCAGGCGGAAACGTCAGCGTGTGCGCCAGGCCGAGCGTCACCGGATCCGGTCCGGCCATCACGTCGAGCAGGAGTGCGAGATCGCGCGCAGTGCGCGCCATCGGACCGACGACGGCGAGGTCGAGGTCCACCGGCAGTGCCGGCGCGTCCGGAGCGACCATGCCGCGGCTCGCCACCAGCCCCAGCGTCGGCTTGTGCGCGTAGACACCGCAGAAATGCGCGGGAGTCCGCAGCGAACCGGCGAGGTCGGAGCCGATGGACAGGGCGCCGAAACCGGATGCCAGGGCGGCCGCCGAGCCGCCCGACGATCCGCCCGACGTGCGGGTGTGGTCCCACGGGTTGTTGGTGGTGCCGTAGATCTCATTGAAGCTCTGGATGTCCTGCAGTCCCACCGGCACGTTGGTCTTGCCCAGCACCACCGCGCCCGCAGCCCTGAGCCGCGACACCTGGAGCGCGTCCTCGGACGGAAGATGGTTGCGGTGCTGCGCCATCCCCCAGTTCGTGGGCAGCCCGGCCACGTTGTACGACTCCTTGACCGTCACCGGAACACCGAGCAGCGGCCGGTCCTCGCCACGTGCCCGTGCCTCGTCGGCCGAGCGCGCCGCGGCCAGGGCGCGGTCGAAGTCCGGCACGCAGATTGCATTGATCACTTCGTCGTCCCGCTCGATGCGGGCTATGGCTTCCTGCGTCAATTCTACGGACGTCACCTCACCGGTACGAACAGCAGCTGCGGACTCTTCGGCGGAAAGAAAGCTTGTATTCATGGCTCCGGACGTTATCTGTGCGCCGTGGGAGCCATGAAATGCCGTGCCGCACAAGGGGATCGTGGGCGGAGAAACCTCTGCGGTGAAGTCGGACCCTCGTTCTGGCATCGAAATGGCTGCGGTGCAGGTCAGCGGTTCGACAGCCACGCCCTGCACCGGCGCAGGACACGAAATCCCGGTCGATGCAACGAGAGGATCGTCGCATTTGAGGGGCCACCTGGACCCTGCGGTGCGTGTTCTCGTTCGCGCTGCTGACATCACCACGCGTCGTCCTCGACGATGCCGCACACCACCAGTTCGCGTCGGTCGAGTAGCTCCACAACCGGCCCGGGCATGCGCCATCCGGATTGCTCACCCCATGTCGCGCAAGCGATCCATGACATTCGACATGGCCGAACCATGACGATGTCACCTCAGGTCATGCACGTGCGCACTGTGCTCCCGGCGCAGATACACCCACGATGGAAAGCATGAAACAACCCGACGAAGGAAATCTGTTCACCGATCTCATGGAGCTCGGACCAGCGCCCACCATGGCCCGTGAACTTGTCGTCATCATCATTTCCGTCGCGATGGTCGCGGTGATCTTCACGGTCTTCGGTCCGACTGTCCCGATGGTCGTGGCCGCCGGCGTGATCGCGGTGTTCCTGGGTGTCCGGTTCGTCATCGGTCTCAGGCACTGGAGGACGCGATCGTGAGCACCATCGACGTCTCGGGAATGACCCGCCGCTACGGATCCGGGAAGAACTCGTTCGAGGCCGTCAAGGGCCTCGACCTGCAGATCCAGGAAGGCGAACTGTTCGGCCTCCTCGGCACGAACGGAGCCGGCAAGACCTCGACGCTGGAGGTGATCCAGGGGCTTTCCAGGCCCAGTGAGGGTTCGGTCCGGATCATGGGGATGAACCCGGTGTCGGAACGACGCAAGGTGCGCCCGGTCCTCGGGATCATGCTGCAGAAGGGTGGTCTTCCTCAGGATCTCACCGCAGAGGAGAGCCTGCGCATGTGGGCCGGGACATGCAGCAACCCACTCCCGGTCGGTGAGGTGCTGGCCCGCGTCGACCTCACCGGTCGCGCGACGACCCGGGTGAAGTTCCTGTCGGGTGGCGAACAGCGCCGACTCGATCTGGCGTGCGCGATCATCAACCGCCCCCGAGTCCTGTTCCTCGACGAGCCGACCACCGGCCTCGATCCCGAGAGCAGACGCAACACCTGGCACCTCATCCAGGACCTCAAGAACTCCGGCGTGACGATCATGCTGACGACGCACTACCTGGATGAGGCGGAGTCGCTGTGCGACCGGCTGGCCATCATGCACCGCGGCAGCGTCGTCCGCAGCGGAACCGTCGACGAGGTGGTCGCCGGGCACCCGGCGCACATCCGGTTGAAGGTCCCAGGGGTGGCGCTGCCGCACCTGTCCGGGACGGGCATCGAGGTCCGCGGTGACGACGTCACCATCACGACCTCCTCGGCGCAGGACACCCTCACCGACCTGCTGGTCTGGGCCCGCGAGAACCGGGTGTCGCTGTCCGGACTCGACGCGCGAGCCGCGTCGCTGGAAACAGTGTTCCTCTCCATCGCAGACCAACTCGACACCACAGAGGTGATCAACGCATGAGCACGATGACAGCCCTGTCCCGAGCGGAGTTCACACTGCTGGGACGCAATCGTGTCCTGCTCTTCAATGCCATCGTCATGCCGCTGGTATTTCCCGTCGCGCTGCTGATCATCGGCACTCGCAACGGCGGTCTGACCGACGCAGGCGTCGCGGCGGCACTGCAGAGTTTCGCGCTGCTGCTGCTGGTGTTCGTCGTGTTCTACAACCTGCTGTCCGTGTATGCGACGCGGCGGGACGAGTTGGTTCTCAAGCGGCTCCGGACGGGCGAGAGCACCGACGCTCAGATTCTCCTGGGGCCCGCCGTGCCCTCGCTGCTCCTGTGCGTGATCCTGAGTGTCGTGGTCGGTGGCGTCGTCGTCGCGTTCGGTGGCGGTGTGCCGGTCAACGTCCTGCTGGTGGCGCTGGCCCTGGCGGGAGGCGCGGTGCTGTTCGGGGCGCTGGCGCTGATCACCTCCGCGTTCACCCGCAATGCCGAGGCTGCGCAGATCACCAGCCTGCCGGTCGTCCTGCTCGCCATGGTCGGCACTCCGCTGGTGCGTGACGCGGTGCCGGCCGCCCTGGGTGACGTCATCTCCCTCACCCCGCTGGCCGCCGTGACGGACCTGTTGAACCTGGGCTGGTTCGGGACCGTGACCCCGGGTGGAGCGCCCCACGGTTTCGCCGGCACGTTCTCCGGGGCCGGCGCGCCGGTGCTGGTCATGCTGGCGTGGATCACCGGATGCGTCCTGATCGCCCGCACCCACTTCCGGTGGGAACCACGGTTCTGATCACCCGTCTGCAAGGCTGTGACGCATGAGAGTTCGGGACTACCTCAACCCGATGCACGGTTGGCGTGAGGCCAGTGACGTCGAGAAGGTCCGGGTGTACACCCGACAGTCCTTTCTCATGATCGTCGCCGGGGTGACCATCGCCCTGACAACCCAGGCCGTGCACGACCGCGACCACGTCGCCGTGGCGGCGGCACTGGTGTGTGCCGCTGCCACTGTGGTGATCCTGCGACGCACGCCGCGACTGGGCGGTACGACGGCGGGCAGCATCGGCGTTCCGCTGATCGCCCTCGGGGTGGCCACCGCAACGCTTTCGGTGTTCGGCAGCATGCAGAGCATCCTGTGGACGGCGGTCCTGGTCACCACTGCAATTGCTGCGCACCTCGACCGGCGGTGGTCGATCGCAGCTGTGGTCGGCCCGGGGGCACTGGCCGCTGCGCTCGGAGCAACGGCCGTGCAGGCAGTGTTCCTCGGACTCTCGATCGCGTTCATGACGGCGACCGTCAGACTCTCCATGTGGTTGCTGCAGATCGTGGCCGAACTCGATGCCACCCGGAACGCAGCGGCCGCACTGTCGGTGGCGGAGGAGCGATTGCGCTTCGCACGCGACCTGCATGACGTGGTGGGGCGCGCGCTTTCTGCCATCGCGGTCAAGAGTGAGTTGGCGGCAACTCTCGCCAGACGCGACGACGACCGAGCTGCCGCGCAGATGGACGAAGTTCGCGCACTGGCGCACGATTTCATGAAGGACGCCCGAGAACTGGTGCGTGGCTATCGCACGATCGACGTGGCCTCCGAGATCGTCGGTGCGCGAGAACTGTTGTCCTCCGCAGGGATTCGCACGGAGCTCGTCGGCGACGTGATGACCGTTCCACCCGACGCGGCCGAGCCGGCGGCTTGGGTGGTTCGTGAGGGTGTGACGAACATTCTGCGTCACTCCCGGGCCACCTACTGCCGCATGGAGTTCGACGTCACCGGCATCCGGATCGTCAACGACGCACCCGCGCCGACGGGCAGTGCTGACGGAGGCACGGGCCTGAGTGGGCTGCGCGAGCGGTTGACCGCAGTCGGTGGCCGGCTGAGCGTCACCACGGATTCGAGGACATTCGCCCTGACTGCCCATTTCCCGTCATCGGAGGCGCTCCCATGATCAGAGTTCTACTGGTCGACGACGAGAACCTGATCCGGACGGCGCTCGCCACCATGCTCGATCTCGAGAGCGACGTGGAGATCGTCGGCCAGGCGGATTCCGGCGAGACCGCGCTGGCCGGGATACAAGGGTGGAGGCCCGATGTCGCGGTGCTCGACCTGCAGCTCGGCGGGATCGACGGCATCGAGACGGCCCAGCGGATCACGGGACTGGTGCCCCGGTGCGCCTCCATCATCGTCACCAGCCACGGTCGGCCCGGATATCTGAAGAAGGCCCTGGCAGCCGGGGTGCGCGGGTTCCTACCGAAGACCACGTCGGCGGCCACCTTGGCCGATGTGGTGCGGACCGTCCATGCCGGCGGCCGCTACGTCGATCCCGCCTTGGCCGCGGAAGCGATCGGGGCAGGCGACTCACCCCTCACACCGCGAGAGGCCGACGTTCTCGAGTACGCGGCGGACGGCGCTTCGATAGCGGAGATAGCCCAGCGCGCGCACCTCTCCCCTGGAACGACCCGGAACTATCTGTCCGCTGCAGCCACGAAGCTCGGCGCCGTCAACAGGCACGAGGCGAGCGCAGTAGCCCGTCGGCACGGCTGGATCTGACCGGAACCGTTGCACCACAGGAGTTCTGGCACCAGCCGTCGGCGCCGTGACCGGATGCTCCCAGGCTTCCCCCGCCTGGACACCCGGCCGACGAGTCGGCCCGGAACATCAGAGCGTGTCGCGCAGCAACGCCAACCGGGTGAGCGTCTCGTCCCTGCCGAGGATCTCCATCGACTCGAACAGCGGCGGCGAGATGCGCACCCCCGACACGGCCGACCGGATCGGGGTGAAGGCCACCTTCGGCTTCAGCTCCAAACCGTCGATCACGGCAGCCCTGATGGCACTCTCGATGTTCTCGGTCGTCCACTCGTCCACCGGCTCCAGGGCAGCGATCGTCGCCGTCAGCACCTCGGCGGCGCCGTCCTTGAGCTGGGCGCGGGCATCATCGGCGATCTGCAGGTCGGCCGCCGCAGTGAAGAACGGTCGGACGTAACCCGGTGCCTCGCTGAGCAGCACCAGGCGGGTCTGGATCAACTCGGCGATGGCCGCCAGCTTCTCCCTGTCTGCGCCCTGCGGAGCCTCGGCGAAGACTTCGTCACGGACGCAGAACGGGATGATCGCGTCGATGAACGTCTCGCGATCCAGCTCGCGGATGTAGGTGCCGTTGAGCCAGTCCAGCTTCTTCAGGTCGAAGATCGGGCCGGCCGAACTCACCTTGCTCCAGTCGAAGCGCTCCGCGAACTCCTCGAACGTCATCATTTCGCGTTCGGTGACGACGCCCTCGTCGTCGGTGGTGATGATCGGCGGATAGCCCAGCAGCGCCAGGAAGTTGATCAACGCCTGCGGCAGGTAACCCTGCTCGGCGAACCAGGTGAGCCTGGCCGCCGGGTTCTTGCGCTTGGAGATCTTCGACTTGTCGGTGTTGCGCAGCAACGGCATGTGCGCGAAGACCGGCTCGTCGAGCCCCAACCACCGGTACAGCAGCAGGTGCTTCGGGGTGGAGGAGATCCACTCCTCCCCGCGCACGACGTGGGTGATGCCCATCAGGTGATCGTCGACCACCACTGCCAGGTGATAGGTCGGGAAGCCGTCGGCCTTGAGGATCACCTGGTCGTCCGGCATCGGTGCGTTGACCTCGCCGCGGATCAGGTCGGTGAAGCGGATCGGCGCATCCTTCGGCACCAGCATCCGCACCACCGGGATCTCCGAGAAGCCGGGCAAGGTCGCGCGCTGCTCGGCGGTCTTGCCGTAGCACAGTCGGTCATACCCGGTGGGGCGCTTGGCCTTCTGCTGCGCCTCGCGCATCTGCGTCAGTCGCTCGGGGGTGCACCAGCACCGGTAGGCGTTGCCCTGCTCGATGAGCTGCTCGACGAACGGGCGGTAGGTCTCCAGCCGCTCCGACTGCCGGTACGGCTCACACGGGCCGCCGATGTCCGGACCCTCGTCCCATTGCAGCCCGAGCCAGTGCAGCATGTCGTACAGCTGCTGCTCGGAGTCCTCCCGGAAGCGTGCCCGGTCGGTGTCCTCGATCCGCAGCAGGAAGCGGCCGCCGACATTCCGGGCGAATGCCAGGTTGAACAGCGCCATGTAGGCGGTGCCGACGTGCGGATCGCCGGTGGGCGAGGGTGCGACGCGGACACGGACGGTGCCGGGCAGGATCCCGGAAGCATTCTCAGTCATGACCCGTCGATCCTATTAGTCCCCGCGGCGCCTGGCCCACACAGCAGAGGGCGGTGGTGTGCCGGGTCCCGCCCGGCGGGCCACCACCTTCGACAACTCGAACAGAGACCCGCGGTGGACGAGCAGTAACCCTCGGCGGGCGTGATCTGGCGAGCGTGTCGAGACCCGGCAAGAAACGCGACACCACCGGTGATCGAGCGACCGAGGAACGAGGGAGTCGAGATCCCGATGAGTTCACGACGGAGTCCTGACACGCTCGTTCTCGCTGCTCGACCAGCGTCGGACCGCCAGTCAGCGCCAGGCGCCGCGCTCGTACTGGGGCGGGTAGGGCAGGTCGTGGTGCCCGACGCCCAGCTCGTGGCCGGCCCGGAGCGGCCAGGACGGTTCCCGCAGGCCGGCCCTGGCGACGAAGATCGCGTCGGCATCACCCCGCTCGAGGATCTGCTCGGCCTGCGCGGGCTCGGTGATCATCCCGACTGCGGCCACCGGGACGCCGCCCGTGGCGCGCACCTGCCGCGCGAAGGGCACCTGGTACCCCGGACCGACGGTGATCTGCTGCTCGGCCACGGCGCCGCCGGACGACACGTCCACCAGATCAACACCGCGCTGAGCGAGCTGCTGGGAGATCCGGGCGGTCTGCTCGACGTCCCAACCTCCCTCTGCCCAGTCGCTCGCCGAGAACCTGACGAACAGCAGCGACTCCGCAGGGAGCACCGCCCGCACCGCGTCGACCGTCTCGACCAGCAGCCGGGTCCGCCCCGCGAAGTCGCCGCCGTAGCGGTCGTCGCGATCATTCACCAACGGCGAGAGGAACTGGTGCAGCAGATAACCGTGCGCTGCATGCAGTTCGACGACATCGAACCCGGCCAGCACCGCGCGCTCCGCCGCCGCGGCAAACTGTGCTGGGAGCGCCGCCACCTCGTCGGTGTCCAGACGACGGGGCGCCGCATACCCGGTGAAGGCGTGGTCGGTGGACGAGACGGTCAGCCAGCCGTTGTGCTCTGCGGGCACCGATCCGGTGTGGTCGTCGAACGGTCGGTAGGTGGAGGCCTTGCGGCCGGCGTGGGCGAGCTGGATCGCCGGCACCGCGCCCTGGGCGCGGATGAAAGTGGCGATCCGCTGCCACTGCTGCTGCTGCGCCTCGTTCCAGATGCCGGCGTCCTGCGGGCTGATCCGACCCTCCGGGACGATCGCCGCCGCCTCGGTCATCACCAGGCCGTAGCCGCCGCTGGCATGAGCACCGAGGTGCACCAGGTGCCAGTCGGTCGGGATGCCGTCGCGGGCTTCGCAGCTGTACTGGCACATCGGCGCCAGCCAGATGCGGTTGCGGGCGGTGACGCCGCGCAGCGTCAGGGGTCGGAACAGTTCGGGGGTCGTCGATGCAGTGGTCACAGTCACCCCAGGGGCAACTCGACGACGCGACCCGATGTTCCGACCCCCGGGTTCGTCGGGCCCGGGCGGGCGTCAGCGGGACAGCGCGGGTACCGGGATCGGCGGGGGTTCGCCGATGTAGGCGGCGCTCGGGCGGATGATCTTGCGGCCGCGGGCCTCCTCCAGGATGTGCGCGCACCACCCGACCACCCGGCTCACGGTGAAGGTGGGGGTGAACATCGACCGCGGAATACCGCACTGCTCCATCACCACGCCGGCGTAGAACTCCACGTTGACCGGGAGCGACCTGCCTGGTTTCAGTTCGGCAAGCGCGGCGAGCACCTGTTGCTCGACCTCGGTGGCGAACTCGATCAGCTCTCCCCCGAGCCCGCGGCCGATCTCCCGCAGCATCCGGGCCCGGGGGTCTTCGGTGCGGTAGACGGCATGACCGAATCCCATGATCCGGTCCCCACGCCCGACGGTGTCGTGCACCCAGTCGCGGGCGCGGTCGATGCTGCCGATCTCGTCCAAGCCGTCGAGTGCGCGGTCCGGGGCCCCGCCGTGCAACGGACCCAGGAAGGTGCCGATGGCGGCGCACACCGCAGAGGAAAGGTCCGAGCCCGCTGAGGCGACTGTCCGGGCGGTGAAGGTGGAGGCGTTGAAGCCGTGGTCGACGGTCGATGTCAGGTAGGCGCCGATGGCAGCCACGTGCGCCGCGGTCGGTTCCTCGCCCGTGACTGCACGCAGCCAGTACTCGGCCGTCGACAACGACGGATCCACCTCGACCACCGGCAGTCCGAGGCGGTGCCGGTGGAGCCGGGACAGCAGGACCGGGGTCACTGCGCAGACCCGCAGTGCAGCGGCCGGTCGGTCTGCCTCCTCCGATCCCCACAGCGGGACGGTGTCGTCCCGCGCGGCGAGATATGACAGTGCGGTCCGCAGCGCCGGGAGCGGGTGGAAGTGCTGCCCCGCAGCGGCAATCGTCGGCAACAACCGGTCGAGGTCGTCCGGGATCTCCCGCAGCGCGGCGACCTGCGCGCAGAACGACGCCGACTCGGCAGCGTCCGGAAGACGGCCGTGGACCATCAGGAACCAGACGTCCTCGAAGCTGCGTGATTGCGCGAGCTCGACCGCCGAGTACGGCCCGTAGTGGTAGAAACCCTCGGTGCCGCGCACATCACCGATCTCCGTGGTCGCCACCACCACGCCGGCCAGACCCGCTGGCACATCGAGGGTCCCGCTGCCGGTCGCGGCGCCGCCGACGCCGCGGCCGGGGTCCGTCCGGGGTACTGCCTGGTCTGTCGTCGTCATCGGGATCGACCTCCTGTCGCCTCCACCGTGCGCCAGACATTGATCGGGTGTCAATGTTGATCAGATCAACCTAGGATCGCAGGAGTGGACACCGCTCCAGCAGTTGCACCGCTTCCAGATCACCTGAGCACCGCGCAGGTGGCGAAACTGCTCGGCATCAAGCGGGAGACGGTCTACGCCTACGTCAGCCGCGGACTGCTTCCCAGGGTCACGATCCCCGGTCGACGCGGCTCGTGGTTCCGCAGCGATCAGGTGGAAGCATTGCAGCGCAACGCCTCTCGCCCTGTGCACAGCGGTCTGGCCGAACGGATCAGAACCCGGATCACGCTGCTGACGGACGACGCACAGTACTACCGTGGGCTGGACGTACGCGAGCTCGCCGACACCCGTTCGTTCCCCGAGGTCTGTGCGCTGCTCTGGGAATCCGGTGCCGTACACATCCCGGTGGTCGCCGAGAACTCGCAGCCGTCCGCCGACCCGATGATGCGTCCGATCGATGTGATCCGTGCCGCACTCGGGCTCGACGCCGCGCGACAGACCGTGCGCGGAGACCTCAGTCGCGACGGAGTGGTCCGGACTGCAGGCGAGCACATCGGCGCCGCCGTCGCCGCACTCCCACTGCTGGGCCGACCGCTCGGACGACGAAAGCACCAGCTCGATCCGGTGACCGCCGGCCTGTGGCCCCGACTCACCCGGCAGCGCGCCGACCCACACCGGCTGGCCGTGCTGCGGGCCGCACTCGTACTGCTGGCCGACCACGAACTGGCGGCATCGACGACCGCTGCGCGGGTCGCCGCCAGCGTCCGGACCGATATCAGTGGCGTGATGCTGGCCGCACTCGGAGCCATGGACAGCCCGCTGCACGGCGGCGCTCCGGCCACGGCGCGCCGGCTGCTGCAGGAGGCCGTGCGCGATCCCGACGCGGTGATCAGCACCCACCTCGCCGAGAACCGCCGCCCGGCCGGCTTCGGGCATCTGGTCTACCGGGAGCAGGATCCGCGCGCGGAGCACCTGCTCGCCGGGATCCGGGTGCTGCCCGGGATCGATGCCCACCTGCGGTCGGTGTCGACACGCCTGGTCGACGAATGGCGGACCAGGCGAGGCTGGTTCCCCAACACCGACTTCGCCCTCGCGCTGTTCGCCGAGGCGACCCAGCAGCGGGACGGCGCCGGCGAGGCGGTGTTCACCATCGCGCGACTGGCGGGCTGGACGGCGCACGCGCTGGAGGAGTACCAGGAGGAACCGATGCGCTTCCGCCTGCACGCCGTCTACGTCGGACCACGACCTGGCGATCGCTGAGCACCTGCCGCCCGCGACACCTCAACCAGGGTGCCGGCGAACACGGACGTGCCCGGGCGAGCAGGCCGACCCCTCAGAGCGAGAGGTATCGCTTCAGCTCGTACGGTGTCACCTGACGGCGGTAGGCCTCCCACTCCGAGCGCTTGTTGCGCAGGAAGTAGTCGAAGACGTGCTCCCCCAACGCTTCTGCGATGAGGTCGGAGTTCTCCATCACCGTGAGCGCTGCTTCCAACGAACCAGGCAGCTTGGCCAACCCCATGGCACGACGCTCGACGTCCGGCAGCGAGGAGACGTCAGATTCGATCGGGTCCGGCAGTTCGTAGGACTCCCGGACTCCGCGCAGACCGGCCGCGAACACGACGGCGAACATCAGGTACGGGTTGCAGCCGGCATCGGGCAGTCGGAACTCGATCCGCTGGCTGGCGGAGCGTCCCGGCGAATAGTTCGGCACCCGGACCAGCGCCGAGCGGTTGGCCTGGCCCCACGAGACAACAGTGGGCGCTTCCTCGCCGATCACCAAGCGCTTGTAGGAGTTGACCCACTGACAACTGACGGCGGTGATCTCCGGCGCGTGCTTCAGCACGCCGGCCAGGAACGCCCGACCGGTGGCCGACATCTGGTACTCGCCGTCGGGATCGTGGAAGGCGTTCGTCTCCCCTTCGAACAGCGAGAAGTGGGTGTGCATCGCGGACCCGGGCTGGTCCGGGAACGGTTTCGGCATGAAGCTGGCGTGCACGCCCTGGGTCAGCGCCACCTCGCGGACGACATACCGGAACGACATGATGTTGTCGGCCATGGTGAGCGCGTCGGCGTAGCGCAGGTCGATCTCCTGTTGGCCGGGCGCACCCTCGTGGTGGGAGAACTCGACGGAGATGCCCATCGCCTCGAGGGTCTCGATGGCGCGGCGGCGGAAGTGCGGCGCCGTGTCGTGCGATGCCTGGTCGAAGTAACCGCCGCGGTCGGCCGGCTCGGGAGCCGTCCCGTCCTGCGGCAGGTCCTTCATCAGGAAGAACTCGAGCTCGGGGTGCACGTAACAGGTGAACCCCATCGCGGCGGCGTCCTCCATCACCCGCCGCAGCACGTGCCGGGGATCGGCCCACGAGGGCGTTCCGTCCGGCATCGCGATGTCGCAGAACATCCGCGCCGAGTAGGACTTGCCGTCGGCGGTCTCCCACGGCAGTACCTGGAAGGTGGACGGATCCGGTTTGGCGACCATGTCCGACTCGTGCACCCGGGAGTAGCCCTCGATGGAGGACCCGTCGAAGCCGATGCCGTCGGCGAAGGCTCCCTCGAGCTCGGCCGGGGCAACTGCCACCGATTTCAGGTAGCCCAGCACGTCGGTGAACCACAACCGGACGAACCGGATGTCCCGCTCCTCCAGGGTGCGCAGGACGAACTGTTGCTGACGATCCATGGCTCAACAGTAGAGCGCCGGGTTCCCGACGAGAACAGCACGCCACCGCGTGCTGCCTCACTCGGCGGCGGCTGCCCGCTTCCAGCGCTGCGTCGCGGTCGATGTGCCGGTACCCAGCTGCTCGACACCCAGTGCCCTGCCCAGGCCGAAGGCCGGCATGTTGACATAGACGACCTCGTGCGGGCTCGGCTTGATCTGGTACGTCTCGTGCCAGACGCCGACATCGCCGCCGCCCCCGACTGCCTTGTTGAAGGTCCGCCAGGCCGGCAGGTGCGCCAGGTCGGGATCACGGGCGAAGCGGACCAGGTGCTCCTGGCTCTGCCAATAGCTCAGCAACATCGTCGTCCGGCCGAACCAGCTGTGGAAGGACAGCAGACCGGACTCCGGGTTCTTCGCCAGGTGCGTCAACATCCGACCCATCGCCATGCCGGTGCGGCTCCACTGCCAGGGTTTCCACCACCGATTGACGCGCATCCCGATCAGGAAGACCGTCACCGGTTCGTCGGTCGCTACGGGTGTCGCCGTCCATCGTCCCGGATTGATCGCCATGCTGCTGCTCCTGGGGTCTGCGATGGCAGAAGTTCTGCAACACCGTTACGTAACAGTGTTACACAACTCTCGGAGCGCGGGAAGGGGGTTAGCCTGACGTCATGGCACGACCCCGCATCCACGACGACGCACTGCGTGATCAGCTCCTGGACGTGGCGGCCCAGGAGATCGCCGGCCATGGACCGGATGCGTTGAGCATGCGTGGACTCGCAGTGACCGCCGGCACCTCGACCAGGGCTGTCTACACACTCTTCGGCGGCAAACCCGAGCTGATGGCCGAGCTGTGCGACCGGGCGTCCGCCGATCTCGGTCGGTCCCAACTCAGTGTCGCTCTCTCCGACGATCCGGCAGCCGACCTGATGGAGCTGGGCCGCAACTACCGCCACTGGGCACTGACCAACCAGCACTCCTTCGCCATCCTCTTCGGCGGCGCCGTTGACTCGATCCTGCCGGTGGACTTCGACGGTTCTCCCCGCTTCGACTCGATGACCCCGCTCAGCGACGCGGTTCACAGACTCCTGGCGCGGCTGGGTTCCGCCGCCGATCCGAACGCCGTCGTGCTGTCGCTGTGGGTGGTCGTGCACGGCTTCGTGACGCTCGAACTGAACGGTCTGATCCTGGCTCCGGACGACGTCGTCGCGCAGTTGTTCGAGACCAACACCAGGGCAACGCTGAGCGCCTGGACCTCCGGCGCCGCCGGGTAGGTTGATCGGATGTCCGCGCCAGAACACGATTCGAGCGGTCCCCTGATCACCCCTGAAGCGGCCCTGCTGCGCATCCCCGCCGGTCTGTTCGGCGACGATGTCACCGCGGTCGATCTCGAAGTCGACTGGGTCCTGGACGGGCAGGGCACCTCCTTCGCCCTCGGCGGCAGCGACTGGCTGCTGCGCGTCCAGCGGCCGCTCGCCCACCGGTTCGAGTACAAGGTGATCGTGCGGCGTCCGGGGGGCGATGAGTACCGCACCGATCCCACCCACCCGCGTACGGTCCCCGGCCCGTTCGGCGACAAGTCGGAGATCGCCTTCGGCGATTACGCCGCCCCGGCGTGGCTCGGCACACCGCCGCTGGATCGCGAGGTCGTGCTGCCGGCGGCGACGGCGATCAGGAGCAGCAACAACAACCGCAGCGCCGGCCACAGCGCCAGCGACGACAGGGACACCGACCGGGACACCGACGAGGTTGTCCCGGTCCGCCTGATCACCCCGGCGGACCTGGCGGACGACGTCGACGCACCGCTGCTGCTGGTGCACGACGGCTCCGACATGCTCGAACGCGGGTCGCTGGCCCGCTGGGCTGCCGCGCAGCCGCAACCGCTCCGGCTGGCCCTGCTCGATCCCGCGCTGGGACGGCGCAACGACTGGTACGCGGCCAACGACGACTACGCCGACCATCTCGCCTCGGTGGTGATTCCGATGCTGCGTGAGCAGGTGGCCGTCAGCACCGTCATCGGCCTCGGTGCGAGCCTGGGAGCCCTCAGCATGGTGCACCTGCACCGCAGGCACCCCCACGCGGTGGATGCTCTTGCGCTGCAGTCCGGTTCGTTCTTCACCGCCGAGCTCGACCCCCAGGAGGAGCACTGGCCGCTGTTCCGCCGGGTGTGCACCGCGGTGGCCGCGATCATGGCGGCACTGCCCGTGCAGGTCCGGCCGATCCCGGTACTGATGACGGTCGGCGCCATCGAGGAGAACCGGTCGAACAATGAGAAGATGGCCGGCGCGCTGGCCTTCCAGGGGTACCCGGTGGATCCGCGCATCGTCCCCGATGCCCACACGATGATCGGCTGGCGCGACGCCTGGTCACCCGGTCTGGACCAGCTGCTGGCCGGAGCGAGCCCGGTGACGGCACCAGCCCGGGACCCGAACGGCCGCGAGGAATCCTTGTGACGCACAGCCGTTTCCTGCAGCTGCCTGCCGCACGGATGGGGCAGGAGTCGGCGCAGATCGTCGTCCACGGTCACTACGGGCGACCGGTGCTGTGGTTCCCCTCCGAGGCCGGCTCCCCGCACGACTTCGCCGACAACGGTCTGCTGGACGCTGTCCGGGAGCCCGTCGACGAAGGCCGGATCAAGGTCTTCTGCGTGCCGAGCTATGACCAACAGTCCTGGTCGGCGTCCTGGAAACCGTTGCAGGACAGGGCCCGCGCGCATCTGGCGTACGAGGACTGGATCCTCTGGCAGGTGGTCCCGTTCATCATCGACGACTGTTCCGGCCGCCGCGACATCGTCACCTGCGGGACCTGGGCGCGTTCCACGCGGTGCTGTTCGCGTTGCGCCATGCCCACCTGTTCCCGCACGCACTCGCCATGTCCGGCAATTACGACCCCCGGTCCTGGCGCGGGTGGGGCGAGTCGAGCTCCGAGGAGTACCTCACCAACCCCACCCAGTTCGTGCCCGGGCTCGGTGACGGTCACCTGGACTTCCTGCGGTCGGCGGTCCGGATCAGCCTGGTCGTCGGATCGGGCCAGTGGGAGGACACCACCGGCGCCCACTCCTCCACCCATCGGTTGGCAGAGATGTTGCACGACAAGGGAATTACGCACGATCTGTTCGTCTGGGGACGTGAGTGGCCGCACGACTGGCCATCCTGGCGGGCGCAGGCAGCCACCTATCTCCACGACCTGGGCTGACGATCCGCCGCGCGCTCCGGACAGGCAGATCGGGAACGCCCGGGTGCCCAACCGGTCCGCCCGATGTGTGAGGATCGTCGCATGAGAATCGGCGGCACGGACTCGACCACCAAACTCATCGGCCTGCTCCTGGGCACCGAGAACGACTGGCCACAGGCGTTCGAGACGCTGCTGCACCGGTTGGGGCCGGTTCCGCACTCGGGTCGCGACTACACGATCGAGACGGAACGGCTCACCATCGAACCGTTCGACCTGCGCGCCCCGGTTCGCCAGGACGTCGTCATCGACCGGCTCGCCTGGTGGTACTTCCACCCGCGGGAGTGGCTGAAGAAGGCCGCGCTGGTCGACGACACCTATCTGCTGAACAACCCCTTCACCTTCCAGGCGATGGAGAAGCACTCGGCGTACTGCGCGATGATCCGGCTCGGGTTCGACATTCCGACGACCGTGCTCGTGCCCTACAAGAACCCGGTCGACAGCGAGAAGTGGACCTACACCGCCGGGACCTACAACCTGCCGTTCGATCTGGACGAGGTCGCCTCCCGGGTCGGGTTCCCGCTGTTCATGAAGCCCTTCGACGGCGGCGCCTGGCGTGGGGTCTCCCGGATCGACGACACCGCCCAGCTGCACCACGCCTACGACGCCAGCGGCCAGATGCTCATGCACCTGCAGGCCGCCGTGTCGCCGTTCGACGCCTTCGCCCGGTCGCTCACCATCGGTCCGGAGACCCAGGTGATGAAGTTCCGCCCGGAGCTGCCGATGCACCATCGCTACGAGGTGTCGCACGATTTCCTGTCACCGGAGGCCGGTCAGGAGGTGCTGACCCTGTCCCGCACCATCAACGCCTTCTTCCGCTGGGAGTTCAACTCCTGCGAGGCGCTGGTCACCGGCAACCGCGTGCAGCCCATCGACTATGCCAACGCCTGCCCGGACATCGCGATCACCTCGTTGCACTACTACTTCCCGTGGGCGACCCGGAACCTGTTGTCCTGGAGCGTGTTCTGCGCCGTCTCGGACCGGCGCCCGAAGGTCGACACGGCCACCCGCACCTGGTTCGACGTGGCCGACGATCCCGACCTGTCGTGGAACGACAAGCTCGGCCGCTATGCCGAACTTGCCGATGACTACTTCCAGGCCGACCAGTACCGGGAGTTCTGCAGCACCAGCCTCGCCTCACTCCCGGAGATCGTGCACACCTGGGTGGGCAGCAGCAACTTCGACGATCTGCTGGTCCGCACCGTCCGAGCCACCTACCCGGCGCACGAGCAGGACGAGTTCGTGGCGCACTTCCGCGGGCTGCTCAAAGCTTGGTACGACGACAACGCAGCCGGAACGACCGACTGAGGTCTCCCGTGGCGGTCCGCTCAGCTGCAGGTGGCGTCCGTCGAGGGAAGGGTCAGATCAGTGAGGTAGGCGTCGCCGATGTCGTCGACACAGGAGATCTGCGCGTTCAGGTAGGCCGTGTGCCGGTCGCGCTTCACCGTCACCAGTGACGCGCCGAGGTCCCTGGCCAGGTCGACACCCGCCTGGTACGGGGTGGCCGGATCACCGGTAGTCGAGATCACGAGCACCTTCGCCAGGCCGGGGGCCTTCGGGGTGTGCGGGGTATATGTGGAAGGCACCGGCCAGTAGTCGCACACCGACTTCGTGTGCACGACCGGGTCGCTGGGATCGGTGAACGGGGCCGCGGCGTTGTACTCCTTCTCCAGTGACCCGTCGGTGGCCTCCTGGCTGGGACGATCCACACAGTTGATCGCGGTGAACGCGTCCTGCAGCGGCGAGTACTTGCCCGTCTTGTCGCGGTCCTCGTACTGATCGGCCAGTGCCATCAGCCCGTCACCCTTGCCGGCCGCGAGATCGCTGAGCGCTGTCCGCAATTGGGGCCACAGAGCGTCGGAGTACATCGCCTGGATGGCACCGGTGACGGCGTCGTTGAAGGTCAACTTCCGGCCGTCCGCGAGCGTCAACGGCTTGGCCAGCAACGGGCGGACCAGCTTCTGGAATGACGTTGTGGCGTCGTGGGGAGCGCTGGCCGCTGCGCCCAGGGCACACCCCGAGGTCTTCGCACAGGAGGCGGCGAAGGCCTCGAAGGTCTTCTGGAACGACGTGGCCTGGGCGATGAGGCTCGTCCGGGAGTCCTCGGTCGGGTCCACCGCGCCGTCCAGGATCATCGCGCGCACGTTGTCGGTGAACTTCTCGGCGTACTCGGTGCCGAGGCGGGTGCCGTAGGAGTAGCCGACGAAGGTCAGCTTCCGGTCCCCCACCGCGGCGCGCAGGACGTCGATGTCGCGGGCGCTGTCGCGAGTGCCCACATTGGCCAGGAAGCTCTTGCCGTCGATGCCCTGTGGCTTTCCGGTGCGCTCGACGCACCGCTCGGCGGTCTGCTTCGCCTGGTCGTTCAGGGCGTCGATCCCGGCCTGGGTGGCCGTGCGCAGGTTCGCCGCCCTGGCAGCGTCCCGCTCTGCGTCGGTGTTGCACTGCACGATCGGCAGCGAGGCGCCGGTGCCGCGGGGGTCGAACCCGACCAGATCGAAGCGCTGCTGCAGACCCTTGGCCACGCCGTAGGCGGCGAGTTGCCCGACGAGTGACATGCCGGACCCGCCCGGACCGCCCGGGTTGAAGATCACCGAGCCGATCCGCTGCGCGTCCCCACCGGTCGACTTCGCGCGCAGGACGCCGATCTGCGCGACCTCGCCGTCGGGATTCGCGTAGTCCACCGGCACCTTCATCCGTGCACATTCCAGGCCCGGCGCGGCATAGACCTGCTTGTCGATGTTGCTCGCCGCATACTTCTTGCAGTCTCCCCAGGCCAGGGCCTGGGTGTAGTAGGCATCCAGCCCCGCGGGGATCGGTCCGATGTCGGCCGGCCCGGTGGACGTCGGGCCGGGATCTGCAGTGCCGGTGGCCGTCGTCGCCGCGGTGGTCCCGTCCACGGCGACACCGTCGACGGAGGCGCACCCCGCGACGAGCAGGACGACGACAGCCGCCAGGGTGAACCGTCGGGATCCGGGCAGCATTCTCACAGCAGTGTCCTCACAGCAGGAGTCTTCACGGGTGTGCTCACGGCGGCGTGCTCACGGCGGGTGCTGTCAACCGCTGGTGCCGACGAGCGGTCGCTCGTCGACATCGACCACGGCCGTCGTGCGGCTGCGCGCCTCGTGCAGCGAGAGTGCGGTGACGGCAACGACGATCAGCGCCACGCCGATCCACTGGGACCCGTCGAGCACCTTGTCGAACCACAGGATGCCGATCACCGAAGCGGTCAGCGGGAAGGCCAACTCGGCCAACGTGGCGCGGGACGCGGCCGTGTTCCGCAGACCCCGGTAGTACAGCAGCATCGCCACCAGGCCGACGACGAGGGCGAGCGCCGCGACCGAACCGGTCGATTTCAGGTCAGCGACCCACCAGGGCGATCCGGTCGCCGCCACCATCGCGGCGCTTGCCGGCAGCCCGAACGCGAAGCGCAGGGTGGTGAGCTCCAGCGGACCGATGGTGCGGGAGGCGAGCCTGCCCAGCACCGTTCCAGCGGCCCACAGGGTGGCAGCACCCAGGGCCAACAACGCGACATTGATCCGGTTGATGCTGACCTGCGTCGGGTCGGGGAAGGCGAGCAACCAGGCACCGATGAGAGCCGGGATCGCGAAGAACGCAAACCGGGGCCGCAGTCTTTCGCCCAGCAACAGCGCAGCCCCGACCATGGCGATCACCGGTTGCAGCTTCTGCGTCACCACCGGGGTGATCGGATCGCCGGAGCGGAACGACAGGGTGAACAGGACCGTGGCGATCGCCGAGGCACCCACCCCGATCCCGATGGCGGCCAGTTTGATCGAGACCGGCGAAGCACCGAACGCCCGAAAAGCCCTCAGCAGGAACGGGCTCAGCGCGAGCACCAGGATGACGTGTTCGGCGAAGACCACCGTCGACGCTGCCGTGTTCTGGGCGAGCGGCAGCCGGAAGATCGCGTCGGTACCCCAGAGGGCGGCAGCGATCGCGACCAACCAGGTCGCATCACGGCGCGGACGGATGGTTCGCGTGCCGACGCCGGCGAGGTCAGTCCTGGTCACGACCGGCCCAGGACTCGTCTTCGGACTTCAACCGCTCTTCCCGTTCACGCACCGCCTGCAGCGCGTTCGCGGCTGCTTCCTGTGTCGGGTAGGGCCCGAGCAGATCGGCGGAACGGCTCTGCCCTTCCTGCTCGGTCTGGCCGGTACGGACGTTGAAGAACCACTGGGTCTTGCGACCGATCTCGTCTCCCATGCCCACAGCCTGCCACGCTGGCGGACCGACGCGGCGTCAGGCTGCCGCGACGACTTCGACACTGATCGCCTCACCGGTGACACCGAGCAGCCGGACACGCACCCGCGCACCCTCCTGCAGGCCGCGAGCGGATGCTCTGGCCTGCACCGGAGGATCGGTGAGGGTGATCGAGGCGCGGTCCCGCTGCGCGTCGATCTGGGTGACGACACCGTCGAGCTCGCTGCCGATCCTTTTCGCCAACAACCCCCCTGCGATGGCCGCGACACCCCGACGGTCCAGGGCGTGCGCCTGCCGGTCGGTGCGCTGCATGGTCTCGATGACCTGATCGACCTGGTCGGTGACCCACCCGGGTACGGGCTCCCCGGCTGTGTGGGCGAGGCAGTACTCGGTGGCGAACCGATCCACCAGCCGCCGCAAGGGCGCGGTGACGTGCGCGTAGGGCGCGCCGACGCCCGCATGGGAGATCTCGTCGGCGGGCGGGGCGCCGCCGTCGAACGCGCGGTAGCCCGCGCCCCGCAGCAACGTCACGGCATCGGCCAGGAAGGCCGCGTCCCTGGGTCGGTCGGCATGCAGACCGGCGATCACGTCGCCCGGTTCGACCCCGGCCGGCCAATCGATGCCCAGTGCCTTCGTCTCTGCGCGCAGCCGCTGCACCGACCGTTCGTCCGGCGCGGGCAGCACCCGCAGCAGTCCGCTCCCTGCCTCGAGCATGATCTGTGCGGCAACCATGCCCGTCAGCAGGCTGATCTCGGCGTTCCACTGCTCGACCGGGGACATCGCCCGCAGCACCAGTTGCCAACCACCGGCCGGACCCGGCTCGATCTCGACGTCGGGCAGGTCGAGGGTGATGGCGTGGCGCGCCCGGGCCGCCGCGAGTCGCTGTTCGCCGACGACGCGGAGCGCAGCGATGGACGGATGAATGCCTCGACCGCTGTCAAAACTGGCCTGCACGCCCGGATAGTCCAGGCGCGCAACGGATCTCATCACACAGCGGGCCACAGTCCAGCTCGTCGGGAGGCCATGGGCATCCAGTTCGACGGTCCACAACACGGCGCGTCGCACCTGGTCGGGGAGCAGGCTCACCGCTCCCTCCGACAGGTTCGGCGGGTAGAGCGGATCTCTGCGGTCCGGGCTGTAGAAGGTCTGACCGCGGCGCAGCGATTCCGCTTCGAGCGCGCCGCCGACTCCGATGACACTGCCCAGGTCGGCGATCGCATACCGAACACGATGTCGACCGGCGCCGAGATCCTCGAGGTGGACTGCCTGGTCGAGATCCATCGAGCCGGGTGGATCGATGGTCACGAACGGGATGTCGAGCACATCGACGACGCCGGGCGGGTCGGGCTCCGGTGCGGACCGGGCGGCGATCGCATCCGCCTCGGCGACGGCCGCGGGAGGGAAATCGTGCGGGATGGCGAGTTCGGCACGGAGGGCGTCGAGATCGACGGTTCCGGCGAGGGCGGCAGCGTGGGCGCCGACGATCCGCTGGGCTGGCATACGGCCAGCGTAGAGCGGCCGGCTCGAGCGGGGTGGGACGGGCTGCCGGTGCCGTCGAGGTCGACCCGAGAATCGACCCCGACGAGCAGAGTCCCCCGACCCCACAAGGTGCCCCTTCGGCCGGCCTGTCCTGCATCGACCGTTCCCGCACCTTCTCACAGGTCAGTCCGATCGGCAGAGCAGAGTGACCCAATTGTTGCCGTCGGACCTCACCGATCTCCCAGCAGGCACTGCGGGGTGCCCGAGTGGGCTCGGACCGGCCCGGATACTGCCCGGTGTCGAGCCACGCCGGTAGAAACCCACGCCGGTATGATGCGAGGTGGATCAGGCGGCTGGGCAACCGCGTCGGCACCGCGAGGTGTCGCCGAGGAAAGTCCGGGCTCCACAGGGCAGGGTGGTTGTCAACGGCAACCCGGCGCGAGCCGCGGGACAGTGCCACAGAAAACAGACCGCCACCGCGGACGACCGACCCTCGGGACGGGCGTCGCGGCGGTAAGGGTGAAACGGTGGTGTAAGAGACCACCAGCACCTCGGGTGACCGGGGTGGCTCGGTAAACCCCACCCGGAGCAAGGTCGAGATCGTCCGGTTCGCCGGACGTGCACAGGCACATGAGGGCTGCCCGCCCGAGTCTGTGGGTGGACCGCTGGAACGTGCCGGCAACGGTACGTCGAGATGGATGGTTGCCGCCCGGACTCCCGTGAGGGACCCGGGTACAGGACCCGGCTTACAGGCCGCCTGATCCCTTCACAGTGCGGGCTCTGTGCTCTGATCACGTCGACGGGTGACGAGATGGTTCCCCTCGATCAGCATCTCTGCAGGCCGGCCTGCGAAAACATCGATCTGGGGCCATTTGTTCGTCACCCGCGCCGCGGGCGAGTTTCCGCAGGAGCCTCTGCGCCAATGGCGTTCGGGCGGCCGGTTTGCGTCACCCGCTCGGGCGAGGCGGAGCTCAGCGATTCGGCAGATGGCCGGTGTCGTTCAGCGACACCAGAGCGGTCGAGCCGTCTGCTCCGACGGTGATCCGACTGATCGAACAGTTGTCGATCCGGGTGCGGTAGGCCAGGGTCGCCGGCGCCCCCAGTGCGGTCACCACGATCATCTTCGCGACCGCGGCGTGGGTGACGAGCACGACTGTCCGGCCGCGCTGTTCGTCCAGGATCCGGCGGATGCCGGAGCGCACCCGCGCGCGGATGTCCTCGAACGTCTCGCCACCCGGCGGCGCCGCTGCCGGGTCGCTGCGCCAGCTGGCGAACTCCACCGGCGACCGTTCGGCGATCTGTGCGGCCGTGAGGCCGGTCCAGTCCCCCAGCGCGCCGTCCACGAGCTCCGGCGCCACCTGCACCTCGTCGGCAGCCACCGAGGTCCCGGCGGCGATCATCTCAGCGGTCCGCCGGCAACGACCCAGCGGCGAGGTCAGCACGGCGCCGACGCCGAGCGGCGCGCAGCGATCCGCCACCGACCGGGCCTCGGCGATACCCCTGGCGGTCAGCGGGACGTCCTCGCGACCGGCGAATCGGTTGTCGGCGCCCCAGGTGGTCTGTCCGTGCCGGACGACGATCAACGTCGTCGCGCCGTCGGGATCGATCACCGGTCCGGCGGCCGGATCGGTCGCCTCCTCGTCGGGCCCGTCGGGAGCCGTCACCGCTGCCGGAGGGTCCACACTCGTCAGCTCGTCCACCAGGTCGGCGGCATCCGACGGCTGCCACGTCCGTCCCTCCGCCTGCGCATCCATCGCGGCGTTGGCCAACGCATCGGCCAGCTTGTTCTTCGCCCTGGGTACCCAGTCGAAGCTCACCGCCTCGAACTCGGACAGCAGGTTCCGCGCCGACCTGGCCAACACCTGCAGGTCGGGGTGCTTGATCTTCCAGCGCCCGGACATCTGCTCGACGACCAGCTTGGAGTCCATCCGCACCTCGACGACCGCAGCGCCCAGGTCTGCGGCGGCCTGCAGCGCGGCGACCAGCCCGGAGTACTCGGCGATGTTGTTGGTGGTGTTGCCGAGTCCGGCAGCGCGCTCGGCGAGCACCCGGTCATCGGTGTCCAGCACCACGGCGCCGTAGCCGGCCGGTCCCGGATTGCCCCGCGAGCCGCCGTCGGCGTAGACGACGACCCGGTGCGGACCGCCCGTCACGAGCGGATCAGGATCGCGCCGCACTCGTCGCAGCGCACGACGTCGTCGACGGCGGCGGCGCGGATCCGCCCGATCGCGACCGCGTCCAGGCTCAGCCGACAGGCCTGGCACTGCGCGCCGTTCAGCCGGGCCGCGGCGATCCGGCCGGTGGCCCTGATCTTCTCGTACAACGCGAGCAGGTCGGCGGAGAAGTGCGAGACCTGTTCCGCGCGAACAGCTTCCAGCCGGCTGATCTCGTCGTCCAGGTCGGCGAACGCGTCGTCCCGCCGGGTCTCGGCGGCCGCAACCTCCTGCTGCAGGGCTTCGTGCGCAGCCACGGCGGCGGCCTGGGTCTGTTCGGCCGATTCGGCCCGCTCCATCAACTCGAGCGACTGGTCCTCCAGTACCCCCTGACGACGGGCGAGGGATTCCAGCTCGTGCTGCAGGTTGGTGAGGTCCTTCATCGGCATGGTGCCGGCCGCGAGCCGCTGGTTGTCACGTTCGCTACGGGCTCTGACCTGGTCGATCTCGCCGTCCAGTTTTCGGCTGTCCCGCTGCAGGTCTGAGACATCGGTGTCGGCGAGGATCCGGGCGGTCCGCAGCTCCATCAGGCGTGGCGCCGCCGCCGCCAGCACGGCCAGCTCCGGCAGGGTCTGTCGGCGATGCTTCGCTCCGTTGATCGCCCGATCGGTCTCGGCGAGGTCGATCAGCCGGTGCTGCTCGAACGGGTCTGCCTTCGGCACGCGTGCATCTCCTGGTGTCTGTGGGTGTGTCCAGACGCTACCGCAGCGACCTGGGCTCAGACCGGGTCGCAGGGTCGCCGGCGCAGCACCCCGCTCAGTCCGTTCGGCAGAAGTGGAACACTGATCACGTGAGTCGCTCCCCGTCCGAAACCGCGCCCGTACGGATCAGCGTCGTGTGCAGCGGCAACATCTGCCGCTCCCCGATCGGCGAGAAGGTGCTGCAGGCCAGGTTCGCCGAGGCCGGGCTCGCGGACCGGGTACGCATCTCCAGCGCCGGTACGGGCGACTGGCACGTGGGTGACGGGGCGAACCACGGCGCCGTCGCCGTCCTGCGGCGGCATGGCTACCCCACCGACCATGCAGCTCAGCAGATCCTCCCGGCGGACCTGGCCGACCTCGATCTGGTGCTGGTCGCCGATCGCGGGCATCTGCGGGTCCTGCGCCGCCATGCTGCCGAGGTCGGGTTCGACGCCGAGAAGATCAAGCTGATCCGCAGCTTCGACGACACCGCGGACTCCGACGACGTACCTGATCCCTACGGTCGACCGGACGCCGAGTTCGAAGACGTACTGAGCATGCTCGAGGCCGCGGCCCCCGGGGTGATCGAATGGGTCCGCCGAGAACTGCTCACCGCCGGACCCACGGCATCGGAGCACCGGTGAGCGGCCCCGTCCTGCAGGCGGCGCCCACCCCGGCGCCGGAGGACGGGCTGTCTCAGGAGCGCTCGCGGGCCGCGTTCCTCGCCTCCCCCGGATGGATCAGTGCGATCGTCGGAGCGATCGTCGGGTCTGCGCTGTGCTTGTTCGTCCTCGCGCCGTGGCAGTTCAACCGGAACGCCGAACGCTCCGCCGAGAACGCCCGGATCATCTCGACAGCCACCGCCGATCCGGTCCCGCTGGCCGAGGTGCTGCCGGCCGGGGCGCAGGCGACGGACCAGCTGGCCTTCCGACCCGTCACGGTGACCGGCACGTTCCTGGCCGGCGAGCAGGTCGCTGTCGGCCTCCGGCAGAACCAGGCGAGCCAGCCCTCGCTGGAGATCCTGACGCCGCTGCGGCTGTCCGACGGATCGGTGCTGCTGGTCGATCGCGGGTACCTCTCGGCCAACACCTACAACGGCTCGATCCCGCTGCCCCCACCGCCTGCCGGCATCGTGACGATCACCGCCCGGATCCAGCCGTACCAACCGGATCCGTTGCAGCGCCCGGCGATCCAGCGCAACGGCTACCTGGAGGTGCGCGGGATCGTGGCGACCTCGGTGCCCGGTCTGAGCGACGTCCGCGGCGGGTTCGTCCAGCTCACCGAGAACAGCCCGGGCGTGCTGGGAGCGATCAGCGTGCCGCAGGTCGAGTCGGGTCCGTTCCTGTCGTACGCGTGGCAGTGGATCACCTTCGGCACCATGGCCCTGCTCGCGCTGAGCTTCTTCATCTACCGCGAGGTGGTCGATCCCCGCGATGATCCGGCCGAGAACCCCGACGCCGACATGTCTCCCGAGCGCTCCGCCACCGCGGGGCCGCGTACTGGACCAGCTGACGCCGCCCCGACCGACGACAGCGCCGACCGGGACGACAGCGCCAACCGGGACGACAGCGCCAACCCGGGCGGCCCGCCCATCGCGAAACCCCAGCGGCGCAGCCGATCCGCCCGGACGCCACGGTTCGATCGCAGCCAGCTCTACGATTCGTGATCGTCGGCGCGGCGGCACTCGCCGAACGAGCGGTGGTGCACCGTCATCTGCGTCGGGTGTGGGGGGTACCCGGCACGCGACTGGGCGTGGTCGGTCATCCCGCGGGCGCGGGCGAGCGGTTGTTCCTCCGTTGGCACTACTGGTGGCAGGCGCATCTGCTGGACTGCGTCGTCGACGCGCAGCACCGGCTGCCGACCACCGAGCGGGCAGACACGATCACCGCGATCGTCGATGGACACCGGCTCCGCAATCTCGGGCTGCTCGGCAACAGGTACTACGACGACATGGCCTGGTGGGCGCTCGCGATGCTGCGGGCCGACCCCCTCGTGCAGCGCGATCTGACCCCGTCCGTCGATCTGCTGGCCCGGCGGATCAAGGACGCGTGGAACACCGATCACGGCGGGATCCCGTGGCGCAAGCGCGATACGTTCCTCAACGTGCCGGCCAGCGGACCGGCCGCGATCCTGTTGGCACGACGCGGATTCCTGCTCCGAGCCACCGAGATCACCGACTGGATCGAACGGTTGCTGCTGCGCGGAGACGATCATCTCGTGGGCGACGGGCTGCATCCCGATCCGGGACGTCCCGGCGGCTACGACATCGGCGCGAAGGTCTACACGTACAACCAGGGGGTCGTGCTGGGCGCCGAGCTGGAACTCATCCGGCGGGCCGCCGCCGACCCCGCGAGGCTGCACCGGCTGGTGGCGGCGATCGCGACGCATCTGACCACCGAAGCAGCGCCAGGCCGGGTGCTGGTCGGAGAGGGCGGGGGCAACGGCGGGCTGTTCACCGGGATCCTGGTCCGCCATCTGACCAGGGTGGCCCTCGACCTGCCCGGCACCTCCTCGGCCGACGAGCGGACCAGGGACGTCGCGACTCGACTGGTGCTGCACTCGGCGGACGCTGCGTGGTCGCACCGCGCCGAGATCGACGGCTTGCCGGTGTTCGGCGCCGACTGGAGCGTGCCTGCGCAGGTGCCTCGACCGGGCGGGGCAGGCCGGGTGCAGGGCAATGCTCGGGTCGACGCGAGCCGTCAACCCGAGCGTGACCTGTCGGTCCAGCTCGCCGGCTGGATGCTCATGGAGGCGGCGGAGTCGTTGCAGCGCAGTTGCCCCCGCCCTCTGACGGCGTGGTGAACGGCATCGGGACGCGAACTCCCCCGTCAGCGTGACGGCTGGATTCCCCGGTGGCTCGGACGCTCGGCGACCCGGGGATCGAGCAGGCCGAACAGCAGCATCGCGGCGCCGAGCAGGGCCAGCGCCATCCCGATCAGGGTCAGGATCTGGCCGGCTCCCCCGGACGCCGTGCCACCCCCCAACAGCGCTGCCGGGTCCGGGTCGAGCATCCGTCGGATCGACCACCAGCTCCCCAACGCCGCCAGCACCGCGACCAGGCCACCGCTGAGCCGCAGGGCTGTCGGCCGCGTGCTGCGGGCAAGCACTGTCGCCGCGCTCAGCAGCAGCAGTGCAAGTGCGATCGACAGGGTCACCCAGCCCGGCCGGAAACTACCCAGACCCGCGAGCACGTCGTTGAGGTTCTCCCCGGCGAGCTGGGAATCGCCGCTCACCGAGCCGATGCCGCTGACCCGAGTGGCGCCACCGGTCAGAGTGGGGATCACCAACCACGACAGGAAGGCCCCGGTCACGGTGCAGGCAACCGCTGCCACGAGCACCCCGGCGAGCAGCGCGAAGATCGACGTCCGACCACCTGTGCCGGCCGACCGGCGGTCGCGGGCCGCGCTCATCGCGCGACCTCGACGGCGCCGGCGAGCAGGACGGCGACGAAGGCACCCGTCACCAGGAACGGTCCGAACGCAACGGCGCTGCGGGCCGCGAGCCGGCGGGACGCCAGCCCGAGGATCGCAATCAGCCCGGCCGATACGAAGGTGATCAGCAGAGCGCTGAGCACGGCGTCCCACGACACCGCGCCGAGCGTGGCGCCCAGCGAGACAGCCAGTTTCACATCCCCCCAGCCCATCGCTCCGGGCGCGAACACCGCCGGAAGGGCGAAGAGCAGACCCACGACGACCGCAGCGATGAGTGCGCGCAGCAGCACCGTTCCCGACCCCCCCGGCGTCAGCTGCGGCGCGAGCAGCAGACACAGGCCCGCGGTCCCCACCATCACCGGATAGCTGATGGCGTCAGGGATTCGGTGATGACGCAGGTCGATCGCAGCCAACACCACGCCGAAAGCCGTGATCCACCAACAGAGCCAGACCGTGGGGTGCGGCCACACCAGCAGCCCGGCCGCCGCCGCCAGCAGGCCGGTCGGGATCTCGACCGAGCCGACCGGCAGTACCGCACCACGGCGCAGATGTGCTGCCAAATAACGGGTTCCGGCACCGAACAGCACCCCGGTAACACCGGGGAGCAATGCCTGGAGGACACCGTTGTTCATGACGCACCGTCGTTCATGACGCACCGTTGTTCATGACGCACCGTCAGCCGGCAGCGGGAGCGGTGGGCCGTCCGGCACCGCGGCGGCCAGCGCATCCCGCATGGCCGCGATCGGAGCGAGCTGCCCGGTGAACAACTCGAACTGGCGGACCGCTTGGTGCAGCAGCATGTCCTGGCCGGTGACAACCACCCGGTCCGTGGCGCCGGCAGCCACCAACGCCGTCGGCCACGGGTGGTAGACGACGTCCAGGACGACGGGGATCCCGGCCAGCAGGTCCGCCAGTGGGTCAGCGGCACCCGCGGGCACCGTCGAGACGAGGAGCTCGCAGCCGCCCAGGCCGGCGATGGCTGCCGCGTCGAACCCGATCCCGTGAGCGCTGAGTCCCAACGCGCCGGCCAGTTCCAGGGCGGCGGCTGTGGACTCGGGCCGCCGACCCGCCACGACGAGGGAGCCGACCCCCCGTTCGGCCAGGGCCGCCACCACGGCGAGGGCGGTTCCGCCGCCGCCCAGCACCAGCGTGCGTCCGCCCACCGGCACCCGGTGTGCGGCCAGCGCCCCGATGACCCCGTCCACGTCGGTGTTCTCGGCACTCCAACCGCCGTCCGGCAGGCGGACCAGGGTGTTGGCCACCCGCAGCCGATCGACCCGCGGGGAACGCACGTCCGCGACGGCAGCCGCGGCCGCCTTGCCCGGCATCGTCACCGACAGGCCGCGCCATTCCGACGACAGCGCCGCGACGAGATCCGGCAGATCCTCTGCGCCACAGTCGATGCGTTCGTAGCTCCAGCCGCGCAGACCCGACGCCCGGTAGCCTGCGGTGTGCAGCACCGGGGACAGCGAGTGCTCGACGGGACGCCCGAGGACGGCGCACCGCCGCAGCCCATCCCCCGAAGCCGGTTCATCCCCCGAGTACACCGGCCGCCCTCGCCTTCTTGATGCATGCCTCGTGCTGATGCATGGTCACGCTGAAGCACGAGTTGCCCTGCTGGTCGACCTTCACGAAGTACAGCCAGTCGCCCGGGATCGGCTCGAAGGTGGCGTCCAGCGAATCCTCGCCCGGCGAACTGATCGGGGTGGGTGGCGCACCGATCACCCGATAGGTGTTGTACGGGCTGGACACCTCGAGGTCCTTGAGCGTGACGCCGAGCTGTGCGCGGTCCAAGGCATAGTTGACGGTGGAATCCATCTGCCACTTCATCTTCGTCTTGATCCGGTTGAACACCACCCTGGCGACCTGGGGCATGTCGGCCGTGTTCGATTCGCGTTCCACCACCGAGGCGATGATCACCGCCTGGTACGGCGAGATCCGCGCACTCTCGGCATTGGCGATCACGTCGGAGGCGTTCCACCGGACGGCGGCGGCAGTGAAGACCGAGGTGAGCAGGGTGGCGGCATCCGCGCCGGGCGGCACGTCGTAGTCGCCGGGCAGCAGCATCCCCTCGAGCCGATTCACGCCGGCGGGTTGTCGGGTGATCTCCGGCTGGGCCCAGTCGACGATGCCGAGCTGGGCTGCCGGCGTGGACGTCGCCAGCTGGACCAGCTGCTGGACGGTTGCACAGTTGCTCTGACCGTTCAGCGGCACGCAGGCCGCCTGCGCGAGTTGGGACAGATACCCGGGCACCACGGTGCCGTTGGTGGAGGTGACATCGGACAGCCGGAGGCCCGGGATCACTCGCAGCCGACCGACACGGTTGGCCGCGTCGGCGAGCTGATCGGCGGCCGAGCTCGCGGACGAATGCATCCTGAGTCGGAAGTAGCCCGGCTGCAACGCCGCGATGTCCTCGTCCCCAGTCCCGACATCGACGAAGGCCACGGGACTGGCGACCACCTGCGCCTGCGCCAGCGTGTTGGCGATGTCAGTGAGCGCATCGCCCTGCTCGACGTGTACCACCACCTGGGTGTCGCCAGTGCCCACGAAGTCGCGGATCTCCTGCACCTTCGGTGCCCGCCACTGCAGCACGAGGGCCGTCGCCCCGCCGGCGATCACGGCCAGCACCGCGATGGCGACGATGATGGACCGGCGTCTGCGGCGAGCACGTCGGCGATGATGCTCGACCACCTGCCGCTGCTGATCGCGACGGGAGGTCCGGGTGGCGGGGCGACGTTCGGTCGACGGGGCGGATCCTTTGTGCGCGGAGCGGCGCAACGCGGCCCGCAATGCCTCGAGGTCGAGGGCGTCCTGCTCGTGGTGATCGTCATCAGCGCCGTGCCCGGTGCCCGACGCGGCCTGCTGCCGGTACAACCCCAACGCGTCGTCCGGGTGGTCGACGCCGTCGCCCGGGTGCTCGGCTCCCCCGTCGTCCGGGTGTTCGGTGTCCCCGGTGCCTGCTGGATCCCCCGCTCCCCTCCCCTGGCGTCGCCGGCTCACCTGCGGAGCCCGTCGAGCCGGGTCTGCAGGATACCGACGGCAGCCGCCTGATCGACGATCTCCCGTCGCGCCCTGCTGTCGATCCCCCGGTCGGCGAGCATGCGGTTGGCGGAAACACTGGTGAGACGTTCGTCGATGAAGACGATCGGGATCTGCCGCTCGGCGTTCGCGAGCAGATCGGTGAGGGCCGCGGCGTAGTCGCGAGCGGCCGCGACGGCCGGGCCGTCCGTCCCGCGCAGGGTGCGGGGCAGACCCACCACGACCTCCACGACCTCGAACTCCTCGATCATCGACACCAGCTCGGCCAGATCCGCGCCCGAAGGATCCCGCCGCACCGTTGCCACCGGAGTGGCGAGGATGCCGCCGGGATCGCTCCGGGCGACCCCGACCCGGACGCTACCGACATCGATGCCCAATCGCACTCCGGACACGGGGTGATTCACCCGAGTGCGCCTCGCACGGCGGCCAGCGCCGCCGGTACACCGGACGGGTCGGTACCGCCACCCTGGGCGAGTTCGGGACGACCGCCACCGCGACCCGTGATCGTCGGCAGCACAGACTTCACCACGTCGCCGGCTTTCACACCGTCGTCGATCGCCGCTTGGGTGGCCGCAATCACGAACGACACCGCACCGTCGGTCACGCTGAACAGCGCCACCACTCCCGGCTTGCCGCCGAGTCGACCCTTGACATCCAACGCCAGCGTCCGCAGATCACCGCCGCTGATGCCGTCCGGGGTCTGCGCCGCCACCAGCGACACGGTGCCCACCTGCTCCGCAACGTCCACCAGCCCGCCGGCGGAGGCCAGCAGAGCCGCCCCGCGATACTTCTCCAGCTCCTTCTCCGCGACCCTGAGTCGTTCAACGAGCTGCTCGACCCGCGAGGGGACGTCGCTGGTCGGCACCTTCAGCAGGCCGGCTAGCTCAGCGACCAGGGCACGCTCGGTCGCCAACCGGCGGAACGCGTCCATGCCGACGTACGCCTCGAGCCGGCGCACGCCGGAGCCGATGGACGACTCGCCGATCAGCGACAGCGGCCCGACCTGGCTCGAGTGTTCGACGTGAGTGCCACCGCAGAGCTCGATCGACCAGGGTCCACCGATCTCGACGATGCGCACGGTCTCGTCGTACGTCTCGCCGAACAGCGCGAGCGCACCCATCTCCCTGGCCTGCGGGAGCGTCGCGTACTTCACCGCGACCGCCAGGTCGCCGCGGACGGCGAGGTTCGCGACCTCCTCGATCTCCGATCGGGTGGCGGCCGAGAGGCCCTGGGTCCAGGCGAAGTCGAGCCGCAGGTAGCCGGGCTTGTTGTAGGACCCGGACTGCAGCGCATCCGGCCCGAGCACCTGGCGCAGCGCCGCGTGCACCAGGTGGGTGCCCGAGTGCGCCTGCCGCGCGCCGACCCGCCACTCGGGGTCGACCTGGGCCTGCACCTTCTGCCCCTCCGCCAGCTCGCCGTCGGTGATCCGCACCTGGTGCACCCACAGCTTCTTGCTGACCTTCTGCACATCGAGCACCTCGGCCGCGGCGTTCGGTCCGAAGATGGTGCCCGCATCGGACTCCTGGCCACCGGACTCGGCGTACAGCGGAGTGCGATCCAGAACCAGTTCGACGATGTCGCCGACGTTCGCGGTCGGAACGCGCTTGCCGTCGGAGATGATGCCGCGCAGCACACCCTCGGACTTCAGCTCCGTGTAGCCGGTGAATTCCGTCGCGCCTGCGTCGAGCAGCTCCCGGTAGACCGAGAGGTCGCCGAAGCCGCCCTTGCGGGACTTGGCATCCGCCCGGGCCCGCGCCTTCTGCTCCTGCATCAGGGCGGTGAAGCCGGCCTGGTCGACACTCAGCCCGGCCTCGGACGCCATCTCCAGCGTCAGGTCGATCGGGAAGCCGTGGGTGTCGTGCAGCGCGAACGCGGCATCGCCCGAGATCGCTGACCCGGCAACGGATCTCGTCTGCGCGGCGGTGTTCTCGAACAGCTTGGTGCCGGACGTGATGGTCTTCAGGAAGGCCTGCTCCTCTGCCGCGGCGATCCGCTCGATGCGGGAGTAGTCGGCGCGGATCTCCGGGTACGCCTCGCTCATCTGATCGCGGACGACGGCTGTCAGCGTCGGCATCACGTCTTCGGTGACGCCGAGCATTCGGGCCGACCGGATCGTCCGGCGCAGCAGACGGCGCAGCACGTAGCCGCGGCCCTCGTTGCCGGGGGTGACGCCGTCACCGATCAGCAGGGTGCCGGAGCGGATGTGGTCGGCGATCACCCGGAACCGCACGTCGGAAGCGTGATCGGTGCCGTAGACGACGCCGGAGAGTCGCTCGGCCTCGGCGATGATCGGGCGGAGGAGGTCCGTTTCGTAGACGTTGTCCACGCCCTGCAGCAGGAGGGCGACCCGCTCGATGCCCAACCCGGTGTCGATGTTCTTCTTCGGCAGCGACCCGACCGGCGGATTGCCGTACTTCGGGCTGAGCTCGCCGCGGACGTCCTGCATGAAGACGAGATTCCAGATCTCCAGGTACCGGTTCTCGTCCGCCACCGGACCACCCTCGGCGCCGTACTCCGGGCCGCGGTCGTAGTAGATCTCCGAACAGGGCCCACCCGGACCGGGAACGCCCATGTCCCAATAGTTGTCCTCGCCGTCGCGACGTTGGATGCGCTCCTCCGGCAGGCCGGCGATCTGCTTCCACAGATCGATCGCCTCGTCGTCGTCCTCGTAGACGGTGACCCAGATGCGCTCCGGATCGAACCCGTAGTTGCCGTCCTCGACGCTGCCGGTGACCAGCTCCCAGGCGTGCTCGATCGCGCCGGCCTTGAAGTAGTCGCCGAAGGAGAAGTTGCCGGCCATCTGGAAGAAGGTGTTGTGCCGGGTGGTGATGCCGACGTTCTCGATGTCCAACGTGCGCACGCACTTCTGCACGCTGGTGGCCCGATCGAAGGGCGCAGTGGCTTGACCGAGGAAGTACGGCTTGAACGGCGCCATGCCGGCGATGGTGAACAGGACGGTCGGGTCCTCGCTGATCAGCGAGGCCGAGGGGACGACGGTGTGTCCGGCCTTCTCGAAGTGATCGAGGAAGCGCCGGCGGATCTCATGGGTCTGCATGGGTTTTCGACTTTCAGGCGTCGCGAGGTCTCACTCGCGTGGGAATCGTGCGGACACGGGCTGGGCTGCAGCGGCGCGGCGGGTCGGTGCTCGGTGATCGAGGTCTCGATCAGGCGGAGCGACGGCCCTGCCGCTCGGTAGCCGCCGCGTCGCGTGCATCGGCGTCGGAATCTGCGGAGGAGCCGACCCGAGCATCCACTGCGGACGGCATCTGCTCGGGCGCGATCATCAGCAGCGACCCGGTGGCCGAGTCGACCACCGGTCGGTAGGAGGCACGCCGGTTCGCGGCGCCCTGCTTGATGTCGGCGGCCAACGAGCCGATCGCGTTGCCGACCTCGGCGATCGCGTCGGCGAGGTCTGCTGCGATGGCGGACGGGGTGAGCTTGGCCTTCAGTGCCTCCCGGGCGGCAACCTTGGCCCTGCGGGTACGGCGGGTCGCGGCAACGCCGAGCGCAACGCCCGCGGTGAACACCAGCTTGCTCTTCACGGCTCTCCCTTTCCGGATCACTGGTCAGGGTACCCGGCGACCCGTGTCCGAGCCTCGCCGGAAAACAGCGCCCGCAGGAGTGAGGATGTCAGCACCTCCGCCGAACAGCTTCCGATCGGTGGGACTCAGGTGTTCGGGAGCCCTTCCAGGACCGTGATGACACGGTTCGGGAGGTCACCGATGGTCAGCATCTCGGTCCGCCCGTCGGGGAGGCGACCGAACCTGAAGACCACCTGGTACTCGCGCTCCGGTGCCAGCAGGAAGGCCACCAGGCTGAAGGGCAGCACCGACCAGCGGGAGCTCGCCGGGTGCGTGAGCACCAACTCCGTTGGTGTGTCGCTCGTGGACCGATAGCCGGATCTGCGGAGCACGTCCGCCAAGGACGTGGACACCCATCCACGGACGGAGTCGAACGAGCGCGTCGTCGTCCACTTCATGTTCACCGGACGTGGCATGCCAGGTACCCCCTGAGGTGTGGTCCGTGGTGCAGACCGATCGGACGATACCTCCGTCGGCTCCATCCCGGGCTGGGACGGGTCGACGGTGGAGTGGCTCGTCAGCCTGCACACTGTGCTGTGTGTTCTGTGCCGTCCATGCCCTTCCTGCATCGACCGCCGACGGCATCCCCGCGGCCGCGGCGGCGGCAACCGGTGCAGCATCGACGGCCCAGTGGCAGGTCTGCACCGTCAGCGACGATCTGGCCGTGGTCGGGTCCGCGCGCCCGGTGGGGTTGCGGGAGCTCGCCGAACTCGACGACGGCGGGGTCCGCTGGGTGTGGAACGACACGCTCACCAGCTATCCCCCGATGCTGGCTGCGGGCCTGCGGCTGCGCGCGAGTCATGACATCAGCCTCACCGAGCGCATCCTGCTGGGTCGGGCGCTGCGGCACGGTGAACCGTGCTCGGCCGCCGCCGTCGTCGCCCGGCTGAACGGCACGGCCGTGCCGGACGACCCGCCGATGGCGCTGCCGACGGGGGTCGCGGGCGCCGGTGAACCGAGTCTGTTCCCCGATCCCGGTGCAGCTCCGTTGCAGGACGTCACCGACGACGGGGCAAGGTCGCTGGACGTGCTGGTGGCGGCCCTGCGCGACCAGCAGCGCCGGATCGCCGCCGAACCGGTCGCCGGTGCGCTGCGGCTGCTGGTCGCTGCGGAATCGGCGTCGGCCCTGGCGGCAGCGGAGATCGGCTTCGTCGGGCTGCCGCTGCGCGCGAGCGTGCACGAGGATCTGCTCACCTCGCTGCTCGGACTCCGTCCCCGCGCCGGTGAGCGCCCGGCCCGGTTGGCCGAGCTCGCCGACGAGATCACAGCGCACTTCGGGTACCCGGTGAACCCGGACTCCGCCGTCGATCTGCGGACGGCCTTCCAGCGCGCCGGCTTCGACGTCACCACCACCCGCGCGTGGGTGATCAAGGACATCGACCATCCCGCCGTGCCCGCGGTGCTGCAGTACAAGGAGCTCGCCAGGCTGTTCACCGCGAACGGCTGGAACTGGTTGCGGGACTGGGTATCCGGCGACCGGTTCCACGCCGAGTACCTGCCCGGCGGGGTGGTGTCCGGCCGTTGGGCCGCGCGTGGCGGCGGCGGCCTGCAGATTCCCAGGATCGCGCGGGCGGCGGTGCTGGCGGAGCCGGGACACCGATTGGTGGTCGCGGACGCCGCCCAGCTGGAACCCCGGGTGCTGGCGGCGATCTCCCGCGACCCGGCGCTCGAGCAGGTGGCCGCAACCGACGGCGCCGGCGGGGTGCAGGCCGACCTGTATGCGGCGCTGGCGGCCGACGGGTTCGGCGGCGAACGGGCCCAGGCCAAGGTGGCGATGCTCGGTGCGATGTACGGCGCGACCACCGGGGAATCCGGACGGCTGCTGCCCACGCTGCGACGCCGCTATCCGCAGGCCCTGGCGTTCCTGGAGCGTGCTGCAGCGGACGGCGAGGCGGGCCGCTCGGTCCGGTCGGTGCTGGGTCGCGCCAGTCCCCTCCCCGGCGGGGACACCGCCGCCGGCATCCACGCCGGCGCGCTGCCGGAGGCGACCGCTGCGCAGCAGAGCCGGGCCGTCCAGATCGCCCGGTCGTGGGGGCGCTTCACCCGCAACTTCGTCGTCCAGGGCTCCGCGGCCGACTGGGCGTCGGTGTGGATCGCCGGTCTGCGGAGGGACCTGCGGGAGGTGCCCGGCGCAGAGCTCGTGTTCTTCCAGCACGACGAGTTGATCGTGCACGTCCCCACCGAGCTTGCGGACGAGGTGTCGCGGCTGACGATCCGCGCGGCGGACGAGGCCCGCACACTGGTGTTCCCGGGCTCCCCCGTCGCCACGCCCGTCCGGCCGCTGGTGCTGGAGTGCTACGCCGACGCGAAGTGACAGTGCAGGTCCCGGTGGTCGAGCGACGCAGGAGTCTGGACATCACCGATCAGCTTGGGTGACCTCGGTCCCTGCTGGGCGCGTTCCCTGGCACCTCGGTCCTCAAACGTTCATCATTGCTGCATGACGAGCATCAACGGTCTCCCCGCGCACATCCTGCTGGTCCATGCGGTGGTCATCTTCATCCCGCTGACTGCCCTGCTCGTCGTCCTGGCCGTGGCCTGGCCGGCCGCCCATCGCCGGATCGGCGTCGTGTTGCCCATCGTGGCACTGGTGACGCTCGTCCTGGTGCCCGTCGCCGTCGATGCCGGCGAGTGGCTGCAGAGTCGCCTGCCGGGGGCCGAGTCCAACCCGTTGATCAGGGCACACACCGAGCTCGGCGATCAGTTGCTGCCGTGGGCCATCGCGATGTTCGTCGGAGCGCTCGCCCTGTGGCTGCTGCCGACTCTGGCCCGCCGCGGTGTGCAGGCGGAGGTCCTCGGCGCTGGGTGGCTGCGGGCCGTCGTGGGTGTGCTGGCCGTTGCGGTCAGCGTGGTGGCCGTCGTGCAGGTCGTCCGGATCGGTGATTCGGGTTCCAAGGCCGTCTGGTCCGGCAATGTCTGCGTCGACCCGCCCGCGCAGGGGCAGAGCTGCACGTCCACACTGGGATCGTGACCGACGCAGCCCGCACGTCCCGCGAGCCCGACCACCCACAGCCGGCCGACGCGAAGCCCCGGCCCGGCAGCTTCGTCGACCGCAACCCGTTGGACGAGCAAGGCCGGACGGCCCTGCGCGACACGCTGGTCGCGGCACTCGGTGCCGACAAGGTCGCCTTCGACGACGGCCACCGCGCCGTCTACGCGACCGACTCCTCCAACTACCGCCAGGTCCCGCTCGGCGTGGTCTTCCCGCACGATGTCGCCGACGTCGTCGCCACCGTCAAGGCCTGCGCCGCCGTGGGCGCGCCGGTCCTCGGCCGGGGTGCGGGCACCGGGCTCGCCGGCCAGACCGTCAATGTCGGTGTGGTGCTGGACTTCTCGCGGGTGATGAACCGGATCCTGGACATCGATCCGGAGCAGCGGGTGGCGCGGGTCCAGCCCGGCCTGGTGCTGGACGACCTGCGGGCAGCCGCGGAGGTCCACGGCCTCACCTTCGGTCCGGATCCTGCGACGCATGCCTGGTGCACGCTCGGCGGGATGATCGGCAACAACTCCTGCGGTACCCATGCCCTGTACGCGGGCAAGACGGTCGACAACGTGCGTCGGCTGCGGATCGTCACCGCGGCCGGTGAAGACCTGTGGGTCGGCGGCTACGACGACGCCGGCTACGCCGCCGCGGTGGCCGGCGGCGGGGAGCTGGCCCGGCTGCTCGGCGGTGCCAGGGAGATCGGCCGCCGCAACGCGGCCCTGGTGAACGAGAAGTTCCCGGACATCCCCCGCCGCGTCTCCGGTTACAACCTGGACGAGGTGGTCCCGGGGCGGCAGACCAACCTGGCGAAGATGCTGGTCGGATCCGAGTCGACGCTGGCGTTGGTGGTGGAGGCGGAGCTCGATCTGGCCCCATCACCCGCGGTCCGGCACCTGGTCGTGCTCGGCTACCCGGACATCTTCCTGGCGGCGGACGCGGTGCCATCGCTGGTCGAGTTCGGACTGCTCGGGCTGGAAGGGTTCGACGAAACCCTCGTCCGCCAGTCGGCGGCAATCGGGCTCAACGAGGCGGGCATCGCCCTGCTGCCGGCCGGCCGCGGCTGGTTGCTTGCCGAGGTCGGCGACGACGACCCAGTGGTCGCGGAACGTCGCGTGCTGGAGTTCCTGGACCGCCTGCCGGCAGAGGTCGTCGCCCGCAGGATGACCGATCCGGTCGAGGAGAAGCTGATCTGGAGCGTACGCGAGTCCGGGCTGGCCGCCACCGCCCGCCCGCCCGGCCAGAAGCCCAACCACGAGGGCTGGGAGGACGCCGCGGTGCCGCCCGCCCGGCTCGGCGAGTACCTGCGGCGGATGACCGCACTCTGGGCCGAATACGGCTATTCCGGCGCCTGGTACGGCCACTTCGGCCAGGGCTGCGTCCACACCCGCAACAACTTCGACTTCTCCGATGCGGCCGGCCTGGCGGCATTCCGATCGTTCATCGAGCGGGCTGCAGACCTGGTTGCCGAGCTGGGCGGCTCGATCTCCGGCGAGCACGGCGACGGTCAGGCCCGCGGTGAACTGCTCGAGCGGATGTACGGCAGCGAGATGATCGACGCGTTCCGGGCGCTCAAGACGTTGTTCGACCCGACCGGAATCCTCAATCCCGGAAAGCTCATCGACCCCTATCCGTTGGACACCAACCTGAAGCACGGTCCGCAGCACCATCTGTCGAAGCTCGGCCGGCAGACGGTGTTCGCTCTCCCCGGCGATGCCGGGAACCTGGCCGAGGCGGCCGAGCGCTGCGTCGGTGTCGGCCGGTGCCGACGCGACGACCTGGGCACCATGTGTCCCTCCTACCGGGCGACCCGCGACGAACGGCACTCCACCCGCGGGCGCGCGAAAGCTCTGCAGGAGATGTTCACCGGGGACGTCTCGCAGGAGTCCTGGCGCAACGAGCACGTACACGAGGCGCTGTCGCTGTGTTTGTCCTGCAAGGGCTGCGCGGTGGACTGCCCGACCGGGGTCGACATGGCCACCTACAAGGCGGAGTTCCACTCGCACTACTACGCCAAGCGCTTGCGGCCGCGTCACATGTACGCCCTGGGGATGCTGCCCTGGGCCACTAGGGTGGCCGCCAGGATCCCGCTGGTCGCCAATGCGGTGCTCCGCGCGCCGGTGCTCTCGGAGCTCGTGCGGCGCACGGCCGGGCTCACCACGACCCGTCCGGCGCCGGCGTTCTCCCGGATGTCGTTCCGGGCCCAGATGCGCAAGAACCAGCGCCGCAAGGGTTCCGGGCGGACGCTGTTGCGCCGCCGGTCGTCGGCCGGCGCGGACACCACCGGTGCGCCGACGGTGGTGTTGTGGCCGGACACCTTCACCGACGTCTTCGATCCGGGTCTGGGCCAGGACACCCTGGCTGCGCTGCAGGCCGTGGGTGAGCAGGTGCACGTGCCGACCGAGTGGGCCTGTTGCGGCCGAACGCTCTACGACCCGGGGATGCTCGACCGCGCCAGGGCGTCACTGCGCAACGTGTTGGACATCCTGGATCCCTATGTGTCCCAGGGCATTCCGGTGGTCGTACCAGAGCCGAGCTGTCTGGCGGCCTTCCGCGACGAGCTGCCCGGCCTGCTGCCGGACGACCCCCGTGCTATCCGCCTGGCCGGACTGGCCCGGTCGCTCGCCGAACACCTCATCCTGGCCGACAAGCTGCCGGCCGCACCCCCGGTACCGACCGTGGGTGCGGACCCGGTGATCGTGCACCCGCACTGTCACGGTCGCGCCACTGTGGGAGTCGCGTCGGACCAGGAAGCCCTGCGACGTTTGGGATATGACGTCACGACCGCGGACGCCGGCTGCTGCGGGCTCGCCGGATCCTTCGGGTTCGCTGCCGAGACGGCCGACCTCAGTCGAAAGATCGCCACTGACGACTGGTTGCCCCGACTGCAGCAACAGGCCGGCGGGCGCGCCGTCGTGATGGACGGGTTCTCCTGCATCACGCAGTACACCCAGCTCGGCCCGGGCGATCACCCCGCGACGGTGGCGTCGTTGATCCGCAAGGGGCTCGCGGCGCAGCGCTGACCTGCCGGCGGACCGGCAGGGGACCTTCCTTCCTGTCAGATCCCCAGGTGCTGTGCGAGGAAGTCGTTGCCGAACTTCCGTTCGGGATCGTGTCGTGCCACCAGTGCCCGGAAGTCGGCGAGGCGCTCGATGTGGGCCGCCGGGTCGGAACTGAACACCTTGCCCCAGTGCGGGCGCCCATCGAACGGGGCGAGCACCTCCTCGACGGCGGCCGCGGCGCGCACTACCTCGGCGTCCAGATCACGCCAGGTGAAGTGCACGCCGACGGATGCGCGACCACGGCACGGACTGAGCCACAGGTCGTCGGCCGCGATGGTCCGGATCTCCGCTCCCAGCAACACCTCTCGCAGCTCGAGCGACTGCACGGCCAGCAGCGCCGCCGCACCGTGCTCCCGGGGAACCAGGTACTCGGACTGCTGTTCCGCCCCGCTGCTCGGCTGGAAATCGAGCCGGAAGTGCGGCAGTCGCTCGTGCCACGGTCCCGGCACCCCCAATTGGGCCGTGCTCGCCGACGCGTCGTGATCGGTGAGGCAGTGCTGCTGCGTGGTCGCCGCCCGGCCACCCCAGCGAGTGCCGTCCGGTGCGCTCGCCACACCGGTCGGATCGCCCGGATCGATGCGGGTCTTGATCCACAGCCGGTCGATCTGCCTCCCGGTGGCCGGATCGTCGAACATGCTGATGCTGTACGCGGAGGCCATGATCTCGTCGAAGTTCTCGACCACCCGGTCGATCGGCACGTCCAGCCAGACGTCCTGCCGGACGTCGAACGTGGGAACGGTGGCGAGCTCGACCCGGGTGACGACACCCAGCGCACCGAGGGCCAGGACGGAACCGCCGAACTCCGGGTCGGCCCCGGTGGTCCTGACCAGTTCTCCGTCCCCACCGACGAACTCGACTGCCACCGCACCCGCAGCCAGGCACTGGTTCCCGTCGCCACTGCCGTGGGTTCCGGTGGCGCAGGCTCCGGCCACCGAGATGTGCGGCAGGGAGCCCATGTTGGGCAGCGCCAGGCCCTCCGCCTGCAGAGCAACGGCGACCTCCCCGTAGTTGGCCCCGCCGTGGACGCTGACCGTGGCGGCGTCGCCGCTGCCGGTCACCGTGATGTCTTTCGGAAGATGTCGCACCGAGACCAGATCGCCTGCGGTGTCGGCGATCCGGTTGAACGAATGCCCGGTGCCCAGGGCGCGCACCCGCGGCGACCCGGCGACCAGTTCCTGCAACTGCTCCACCGAAGTCGGTAGGTGCAGCCGATCCGTCGAGAAGGTGATGTTCCGGGCCCAGTTGGTCAGTGTCACCCTGTCATCCTGCCGGTCCGGTCCGGTCCCGCGCCACGGACCGCAGGCCGTCACGGTCGTCACCGGGGCGGCGCGGTGCTCTCCCGGACGATGAGCTGAGCCGGGACGGCACCGAGCGGTGTCTGCTCGCTTGATCGCCTACAGCAGCAGGTCGATGCACTGCCGACCGAGCTGCGGCCGGTCGTCGTCGACGTCAAGGCCACGAACGCTTGGTCGCTGACAGCGATCGCCGGGTGGGCCGGGATCTCCCGACCCACCCTCTACCAGTGGCTGGCGGGGTAGAACCCTTCAGGAGTGATTCCGCGGTATCACCCTCAGCGATGCCCCTATTCATAGTCCCCCACGTTCACTTTGGCCATGGCCCTGACTCAGTGGGCGACGGGTGCGACGCCTGCCCAGCTGAGGTCGCGGTCGTGGAAGCTGTCGGCCGGTCCGATGAGGGGTCCACCCCAACGGTCAACCAACCTGGGGGCAGACCCTATCGCCGTATCGGCCCCCAGAGGTGGCGCTGGGACGACGCGCCGAGGTCACCCACGGCGGGCTACTCACTGCACTGGACCGATACAGTCGGGTCGACATCCGGGCAGTATCGTGCGACTCGCAAGGGGCCAGACCAGTGACCGACCAGTGGTGGCGTGACGCCGTCGTCTACCAGATCTATCCGCGTTCCTTCGCCGACGGCAACGGCGACGGGATGGGCGATCTGCCCGGCATCACCGCACGGTTGGACGCGCTGGCCGAGCTCGGGATCGACGCGGTGTGGCTGTCACCCTTCTATGTCTCTCCGCAGGCGGACGCCGGTTACGACGTCGCCGACTACCGCGACATCGATCCCCGGTTCGGCTCGCTCGCCGACTTCGATGCGCTGGCCGAGCGGGCACATGCGTTGGGACTCAGGGTGATCGTGGATCTCGTGCCGAACCATTCCTCGGACGAGCACGGCTGGTTCCAGCAGGCTCTCGCGGCCGGTGCCGGAACCCCCGAGCGCGGGCGCTACGTCTTCCGCGATGGCAAGGGGGACAACGGGAACGAGCCGCCGAACAACTGGCAATCGCTGTTCGGCGGAGCCGCCTGGGAGCGGAGCACCGACCCGGACGGCACGCCCGGCCAGTGGTACCTGCACCTGTTCGACGTGAAGCAGCCCGACTTCGACTGGACCAACCACGAGGTCCGGGAGATGTTCCACGATGTGCTGCGCTTCTGGCTGGATCGGGGCGTCGACGGCTTCCGGGTCGATGTCGCCCACGCGCTCATCAAGGCGGACGGACTCCCGGACGCACCCGAGAGCTCCGTGGCCGATCCTGCGCCGTACGAACAGGAGATCGAGTCGGAGGCCGGCGATCGTGGCCCGATGTGGGACCAGGACGGTGTCCACGAGATCTACCGCGACTGGAACAAGATCCTCGGCGAGTACCCCGGCGACCGCATGATGGTTGCCGAAGCCTGGGTGTCCCCGCCCTCTCGACTGGCACGGTACGTGCGTCCGGACGAGATGCAGCAGTCGTTCAACTTCGACTTCCTCACCGCACGGTGGAACGGTCCCGCACTCCGGGCGGTGATCGACTCGTCCCTGCGTGCCGTCGAGTCGGTCGGCGCGCCAGCCACCTGGGTGATGTCGAACCACGACGTCATCCGGCACGCCAGCAGGCTCGCGCTGCCGGGTGACGAAGCACGCCCGGGTGGGATCGGCGCCGACGACCCGCAACCGGACGCGGTCCTGGGACTGCGACGCGCCCGCGCCGCCACCGCGCTGATGCTGGCCCTGCCAGGCTCCGCCTACGTCTACCAGGGCGAGGAACTCGGACTGCCCGAGCACACGACACTGCCGGACGAGGCCCGCGAGGATCCGACCTGGGAGCGATCCGGGCACACAGAGCGTGGCCGCGACGGCTGTCGGGTGCCGATCCCGTGGGAGGCCGATGCTCCCTCGCTCGGCTTCGGCAACACCTCGGGCACCTGGTTACCGCAGCCCGCCGCCTACCGGACGCTGGCGCGCGATCAGCAGCGCGGCGACCCGTCGTCGATGCTGGAGTTCTACCGCCGCGCGCTGCGCCTGCGCCGGGAGCTGCAGTTGGGGAAGGGTCGGATCACCTGGCAGGAAACGGATCCCGCGATCCTGGCGATCGAGATCGAGACTGCTGCGGGATCCGTGACGGTGATCGTCAACCTGTCGGACGAGCGGCTGGAGGTGGACGATCTGGCCGCTGGTGAAGTGATCCTGCACTCGGCCGGGCCGTCCGCCGACCAGCGGAGCCTCGGATCGGACGAGGCAGTCTGGGTGCGCCGGTGAGGCACCATCATCCTCCGTCGTGGACCACGCCGAGCAGTGCCCGCGCAGCCAGGTGCTGGAGCCGTTGAACGTACTCGGGATTCACCATCGCCACCGCCTGTCCGTGGATGCGACACCGGTCCGGGGCGCTCTGCGGACCGACCAAGGGTGCGTCGCAGCTGGTCAGCCGGAGTGCGCGCTGACTGCGACCTCCTCCGTAGTCGCCCGCGCACGGATCACCACCCCGCAGGCTGCAGCCGCGATCACCGCCGACGCGATGATCGTCAGCACGCGGTAGTCCACCGCGCCGACCAGTGCCGCTCCGGTGGCGGTGGCGACCAATTGCGGCAGCTGCAGCGACACGGTGGTCGCCGCGGCACTGCGACCCTGCAGTGCGGGCGGGGTCAGTCGCTGACGGGTGGTGGCAAGTGCGACGAAAGCCCACGGGATGGCCACGCCCGCCATCGCACTGCCGATCAGCACCACGACGACGTCCCTGCTCAGGAGTCCCAGACCGGCCACTGCGATCAACACCAGCGCCACCCCGACGGCCCGCAGTGGGCCGAGCCGTCGCAAGAGCCAGGCCGCCGTCACCCCGCCGAGGATGCTGCCAGCGCCCTGCGCGCTCATCAGCGCGCCGAAGAATGATGCCTCGCGGTTCAGCCCGTGTTCGACCACGGCGAACAGCAGTGAGTCGAACATTCCGATGACGGCGAGTGAGGTGCCCAACCCGACCACCATCGTCACCAGCACCGGGGTCCGACGCAGATGGGCGAAGCCGGCACCGAGTGCCCGGAAACCACTGTCCGCCAGCGCCTCCCCGAGGTCCGCGCGTTCCGGACGGGGTTCGGCGATCCGCACCGTGAGCAGTCCGAGGGCGGTGATCGTCAGCAGCACCGAGGTCGCGCCGGCCAGAGCCGGACCGCCGAAGCCGGCGTACAGGGCGGCCCCGACGACAGGCGTCAACACCCTCAGCCCCTGGTCGATCGTCATGAACGCCGCGTTTGCCGTACCCAGGTGCTCGTCCTTCAGCATCGTGCGCAGCAGGCCCGACTGGGCGGCGCCGTTGATGGTGCCCAGAGCGCCGTACAGGAAGGTCACCGCGTACAGCAGCCAGACGTCGTCAGCCGTCCGGACACCGAGCAGGGCCAGCACCGCGGCTGCGGCGCAGAGGTTGGAGACGATGAGCAACGGTCGACGCCTGACCCGGTCGGCCAGCAGGCCGAACACCGGAGCGAGCAGCACCGGCAGGCCCAGACAGAAGAACACCAAACCCGCGGCGCCGCTGCTGCCGGTGAGGTCCTTGGCCCAGACCGCGAGCGTGAGGAACAGCGCGCTGTCGGCGAAGTTGCCGATCGTCCACACGCTCAGCAGCCGACGAAAGTGCGGTACTCGCAACAGATCGCGCATCACCGATCCCCCGCACCGTCGGCCTGCTCGCGCCCACCGGATTGGGCGGGCACCTCGGAGTCGATGAGCTCCTGATGTTCCGGGAGGTACGCGGACGCAGTCACCAACCGGATGACACCGGCTCCCTGAGGGATCAGTGTGTGGTCGGTGAGCCGGTCGAAGTACGGCTGTATCACCGCGACCAGGGCGTCGTTGATCGCTCTGGCCTCGTCCGGTGTGACGATCAGCGTGGCGCCGCTCTGGATGGTGGTGCCTCGCCACTCCGGTGGATTCCGTCTGGCGTGTCCGGCCCGCAGGGTCGCGACGTCCCACTCGAAGATCGCGGCGCCGGTGGACCTGGACGCCTCGAGAGCCGCAGGATCCTCGGGGTCGGGCAACAGGTTCTGCGTCGGATCGCTGATCCGCCACGGCTTGTCGCGACCGGTCGCGTCGTCCGCCCGGTCGATGTAGCCGAACTCGGCGAGTTTGCGCAGATGGAAGGAGCAGTTGGACGGGCTCTCCCCCACGTCGTCGGCGAGTTCGGTTGCGGTAGCGGTGATCCTGACCGCGAGAGCCTGCAGGAGGCGAAGGCGCAGCGGGTGCGCCAGGGCGCGGATCGCGCCGGGATCGGAGACGTCAGCCATGGGAGAACCCTAGACGTGAAGTAGTTCTTTCGCAAGAACTACTTCACGTCAGGTGATTCCTGGCTGAGGCCGCAGGGATCAGGGGATCAGGGGATCAACAGCAGCTTGCCGGTCGTCCGTCGGCCGGCCAGGTCTTCGTGCGCACTGGCCGCGTCGTCGAGCGGATAGGTCGCACCGATGCGGAAGTTCAGTCGACCGGAGGCGATCCACTCGAACACCTCGCGGGCCCGGCCGAGGATCTCCTCCCGGGTGACGGTGAAGTCCTTCAGGGTGGGCCGGGTGACGCTCAACGAACCCAGCGCATTGAGCCGCTGCAGGTCGAACGGCGGGACCTGTCCGCTGGCGCCTCCGAACAGAACCTGGAAACCACGGCGACGCAACGACTTCAGGGATGCCTCGAAGGTGTCCTTGCCCACGCCGTCGTACACAGCGTGCACTCCTTCGCCGTCGGTCAGCTCGCGCACGACCTCGTCGAAACTGCCGTAGCCGGGCTCGGAACTGACGATCACCTCGGCAGCGCCGGCCTCGCGCGACAGCACCGCCTTCTCCTCACTGGACACCGTGGTGATCACCTTCGCCCCCAGCAGGGTCGCGATCTGCGTCAGCAGCAGACCGACCCCGCCGGCCCCGGCGTGCACCAGCACGGTGTCGCCCGACTGCACGGGGTAGGAGTTCCGCACCAGATAGTGCGCGGTCATGCCCTGCAACGGAACTGCTGCTGCCTGCTGGTCGTCGACGCTGTCCGGGACTGGGATCAGCACTGCGGCGGGCCCGGTCACCACCCCGGCATAGGAGCCGGGCAGTGCCGACCAGGCGACCCGATCCCCGACCGCGACCTGATCCACACCGTCACCGACGGCCAGCACCGTGCCCGCACCCTCTGCGCCGCCAACGAACGGCAGCGGCAGTGGGTACACACCCTGACGCTGGTAGATGTCGATGAAGTTGACGCCGGCGGCTGCGACGGCGACCGTCGCCTCACCGGGCCCAGGAGTGCGCACCGGCACCTCTGCAGGTGCCAGTACTTCGGGCCCGCCGGTGGCGGCGATCTGGATGGCGCGGGTGGTGGCGGGCAACGCGGTCATGGTGTCTGCTCCTGACGTCGGTGATGCAGGTGTCGTGCTTGCTGTCGCGCTTGCTGCTTCGTCGTTGTCAACGCCGGACAACCGACGTCATTCCCGTCAGCTCCTGAGTCCCCTGATCAACGCCCTGAGCTTGGGCAGCCGCTCCCCCACCGCACGTTCGACACCGCGCCCGGTCGGTCGGTAGTAGTCGGTGCCGATCAACTCGTCCGGTGGATACTGTTGACGCGCAACACCTTCAGGAAGATCGTGCGGATAGGTGTAGCCGGTGGCGTTGCCCAGTTTCTTCGCGCCGGGGTAGTGCCCGTCCCGCAGCTGGGCGGGAACGGTACCGGCCTTCCCGCCGCGGACGTCCGCCATCGCGGAGTCGATCGCCAGCACGACGGCATTGGACTTCGGCGCGGTGGCCAGGTGGATCGTGGCCTGGGCCAGGGCGATCCGGGCCTCGGGCAGGCCGACCAGCTGCACCACCTGCGCGGCGGCCACCGCCGTCTGCAGGGCCGTCGGATCGGCCATCCCGACGTCCTCCGAGGCGTGCACCATCAACCGCCGGGCGATGAACCGGGGATCCTCACCGGCTTCGATCATCCGGGCCAGGTAGTGCAGGGCGGCATCGGTGTCGCTGCCGCGGATCGATTTGATGAACGCGCTGATGACGTCGTAGTGCTGGTCGCCGTCACGGTCGTAGCGGACGGCCGCGCGATCGACTGCCCGCTCGACGGCGGCCAGGTCGACCAGTTCGCCGCCGGTCTCCAGCACGCTGTCTGCTGCTGCCTCCAGCGCGGTGAGCACCCGGCGGGCGTCACCGCCGCCCAGTGCGACCAGGTGCGCCTTCGCGTCGTCAGCCAGGGTGACGGTGCCATCGAGCCCGCGCGGGTCGGCGACCGCCCGGTCCAGCAGCGTGGCCAGGTCCTCATCGGTCAGCGACTTGAGCTGCAGTACCAACGAGCGCGACAGCAGCGGGGAGACGACGGAGAAGTACGGATTCTCGGTGGTGGCGCCGATCAGGATGACCGTGCGTTCCTCGACCGCGCCCAGCAGTGAATCCTGCTGGGTCTTGGAGAACCGATGCACCTCGTCGATGAACAGTACCGTCTGTTCTCCGGTGCGACGCAACGAGTCCCGGGCCTCCGCGATGACGGCGCGCACCTCCTTGACGCCGGCGCTGAGCGCGGAGAGTTGGGCGAAGTTGCGCCCGGTCGCTCCGGCCACCAGCGTTGCCAGGGTCGTCTTCCCGGTGCCCGGGGGCCCGTACAGCAACATCGAGGACGGCGCACCGCCCTGCACCAACCGGCGCAGCGGCGCGCCCGGGCCCAGCAGATGGTCCTGGCCGAGCACCTCGTCCAGGGTCGCCGGCCGCATCCGCACGGCCAATGGCGAGCCGGCGTCCACCGTACGGTCCGGCGGCAACCCGGTCGTCCGGGTAGGGGCACTGTTGTCACCGGCGGAGTTGTCCGCACTCCCCTGGGCGAACAGCCCGGGATCGCCACTCATCGCGCTGCCACCCTGCCTCCGTCGTTTCGGATCGAACAGGTCCATACTGGGGGCATGTTGGCATTCGTAGGAGTTCTGCTCGTCATCTGGATCGTTCTCGCCGTCGTCGGGTTCGTCGTCAAGAGCCTGTTGTGGCTCGCGATCGTCGCGCTCGTCCTCTTCGTGATCACCGCCGTCTACGGCTGGGTGAAGCGCAAGGCATCGACGCGAACCTGAGGCACTGACAACGGGTCCGGCTCTCCGTTCGATTCCGCGAGGTCTCGAACGTGAGCCGGGCCCGTCGTGCGTTCCAGGGTCAGAACCGTCAGCCGATCTTGATGTTGATCTGCTTCATCTGGGTGAAACCCTCCATCGCGCCCTCGAGCGACACCTCTCGGCCGATGCCGGAGGACTTGTACCCGCCGTAGGCCTGGCCGATCACCTGACCGCCGCCCTGGTTGACCTGGACCCACCCGGATTCGATCCGGTGCGCGGCATCGAGTGCCTCGTTCAGGTCGTTGGACCACACGTAGGCCGCGAGCCCGTAGTGCGAATCGTTGGCCATCCGGATCGCCTCGTCGGCGTCCGAGAACGGGATCGCCACCAGCACCGGCCCGAAGATCTCCTCCCGCGCCACCCGCCAGTCGTTCGAACCCATCGAGAAGATGGTCGGACCCTGGAAGTAGCCGTCCAGACCGGCCGGGATGCTCTCCGAGCAGTCCAGCGCGAGCTCGACGCCCTGCTGCGCCTTGCCGTCGCTGATGTAGCCACGGATCCGGTCGAACTGCTTCTCGTTGATGATCGCGCCCATGTCGGTGGTCTCATCGAGCGGATCGCCCACCTTCATCGCGCCTGCCTTGGCCGCCACAGCTTCCAGCACCTGGTCGTAGACGTCGGCGTGGATGAACAACCGCGAACCAGCGGTACACGACTGGCCCTGGCGGGCGAACCTGGTGGACAGCAACAGGTTCGAGGTCAACGCATCGACCTGGGCCGGGTCGGAGGCCGCCGACGGGAAGACGACGGACGGGCTCTTTCCGCCGAGTTCCAGCGACAGATGCGCCAGCCGCTCCCCCGCCGCCGAGGCGACGTGCCGGCCGACCGGCGTCGAACCGGTGAAGGAGACCTTGTCGACCCCGGGATGCTGGACCAGCGCCTCGCCGATCTCCTGGCCGTAGCCGGTGACGACGTTCAGCACGCCCGGTGGCAGGAAGCGACCGGCGATCTCGGCCATCTTGAGGATCGTGAGCGGTGCGTCCTCCGCCGCCTTGAGCACGACGGTGTTGCCGGCAGCCAACGCTGCAGGGGTCTTGAAACCGGCGATCATCAACGGCGAGTTCCACGGCAGGATGCCGGCGACGACGCCGAGTGGTTCACGACGGGTGTACTGCAGCTGACCGTCGCCCGCAGGCAGGGTGACACCCTTGAACTCACCGGCGATCCCACCGAAGTAGCGGAACAGATCGACGAGCGTCTGCGATTCGGGACGGGCCTGGGTACGCAGCGCGTTGCCGGTGTCCCTGGCCGTCATCAACGACAGCTCCTCGGCCGCATCGGACAGTGCGTCGGCGACCTGCAGCAGGAGCTTCTGCCGCTCCTTGAAATGCAGTGACCGCCACGCCGGGAATGCCGCACGCGCCGCCTTCACGGCGCGATCTGCGTCCTCGTCACGACCCCGCGGCACCCGGGCGAGGGTCAGCGACCGCTGTCCCGCGGAGACGACGTCGATCCACTCACCGGCGACGGCAGGCACCCATTCACCGCCGATCAACATCGGAACGTCCGGCGCGGAGGCGCCCGGGTCCAGGGCGAGGGCGGTGCTGTCGATGGTCAGTGCGGTGGGTGCTGCGGTGGTCATGACGAGGTTTCCTCTCGAACTGATGGATCAGGGAGAAGGACGTCCGCGCCGCCCACCGACGGTGGGCAGCGCGGACGTCCCGGGAATCAACGGACTCCGGCCTCACGCAGCCGCGGATCAGCCGCGTCCACTTCGGCGAGGTCCTTGCCCTTGGTCTCCTTGTAGAGCAGCGTGCCAACGACCGAGACCAGGCCCATCGCGGCGATGTAGATCGACACCGACCCCCAGGTCGAGTTCGCAGAGGTGATGTCGCCGACGGCAGTGCCCTTGGCGGCGACGTTGCCGAGCAGCGCCACACCGATCAGGGGAGCGATGGAGCCCGACACCACGCTGGTGAGCTGGGACCCGATCGACACTGCCGTGTACCGGATCTTGGTCGGGAACATCTCGCTCATCAGCGCCGGCTGGACGGCGTACATCAGGCCGTGGATGAACACGCCGAGCACCAGACCGAGGGTGAAGAACAACGGCGATCCGCCGTTGCGGCTGCCGTCGAAGAGCAGGAACCCGACCCAGGCATAGGCCACCATTCCGAGCGCACCGGCCAGGTAGATGGGGCGCCTGCCGATCTTGTCCGCCCAGGCCGCGACGTAGGGGATCCAGAAGATCTCCAGGAAATGGGCGATCAGCATGAACGTCAGGATCGGCACCGGCTTGATCCCGACCCCGGACAGGTACGTGATGGAGAACGTGACCACCGTGTAGTAGAGGACGTTCTCGCCCGCCCGGCACATCATCGACACCAGGATCTCGCGCGGGTAGTGCCGGAACACGTCGACGAACGCGGGTCGGTTCGAGACGATCTCCGCCTCACGTTCACTGGCCTGCTTGAAGATCGGCGCATCCTCGACGCTGCGCCGGATGTACCAACCGATGAACACGATCACCGCGGACAGCCAGAACGCGATGCGCCAGCCCCAGTGGTTGAACTCGGTGGTGTCCATCGTCGAGTAGAGGACGAGCATGACAACGGTGGCCACGAGATTGCCCAGCGGAACACCGACCTGCGGGAAGCTGCCGTAGAAAGCGCGCTTCTCCTTCGGTGCGTGCTCGGAGATCAGCAGGACAGCTCCGCCCCACTCGCCGCCGACCGCGAAGCCCTGGATGAACCGAAGGATGATCAGCAGCACGGGAGCCCCGATGCCGATTCCGGCACCGGCCGGGTCCAGGCTGAAGCCACTGCCCAGGGTGGCGTCCCCGTAGGCCGGGATGCACCCCATGAGGAAGGTGGCGATCCCGACGATGAAGATCGACAGCTGCAGCAGCTTCTTCCGGCCGATCTTGTCGCCGAAGTGGCCGAAGACCAGGCCGCCGAGCGGTCGCGCGATGAAACCGATCGCGTAGGTGGAGAAGCCATAGATCAGACCGGTCTTGGCCGTCTCGCCGGGGAAGAACACGACGCTGAAGACGCCCAGCGCCACCGCGGTGCCGTAGACGAAGAACTCGTACCACTCGACGACCGTGCCGGCCATCGATGCCGCGACGATCTTGCGGAGTTTGGACTGTTCGGTGGGTTCCGGCGCGGAGATGTTCTTCGCCAGATCGGGGGGGTTACTCATCTTTGAGCTCCTGGGGATGCGGTGGTGGGTGAAAGACGTGATGGGTGGCTCGGTCGAGGATCGTCCCCCGGGCCCCGGGGACTCCTCATTCGGCGGACGACGCGCCGTCGCTCCCGTCCAGCAGCTGGACCAGGATGGAGCAGTCCTTTCCTCCGTCGCCGCGCTCGACGATGGTGTCGAGGCGATCGGCCACGGCCTTGGCGAACGACAGATCGGTGCCGGTGTCCTCGCCGGCCTGCAGCGCGAGCCCCAGATCCTTGCGCAGCAGCGCGGTGGAGAAGCCGCCGGCGAACTCGCGGTTGACGGCGGCGGTCTCGGTCACGCCGGCGATCGGGTACCAGGTGCGGAGTGCCCAGCTGTCGCCCGAAGACACCGTGGCGAGCTGCTGGAACACCGAAGCATCCAGGCCGAGTCGCTCGGCCAGCACCGCGCCCTCGCAGGTGGCCTGCAGGGTGATACCGAGCATCATGTTGTTGGTGATCTTCGCGGCCTGACCGTTGCCAGGACCGCCGCAGGCGAAGATCTTGCCGGCCATCACGTCGATGACGTTGCGGACCTTGTCCAGCACTGCCTCGTCGCCGCCGACCATGAACGTCAGGGTGCCGGCAGCCGCGCCGGACACACCGCCGGAGACCGGCGCATCGAGGAACGAGAAGCCCGCTCCCGCAACAGCTTCGTGCAGATCACGCGCGGTCTGGATGTCGATCGTCGACGAGTCGACGACAACCGCTCCGGTCGGGGCGGAGGCCACGACGCCGCCCTCGCCGAGGATGACCTCGCGGGCGTGCTTGCCGGCCGGCAGCATGGTGAACACGACATCCGCATCGAAGACGGCCTCGGCGATCGAATCGGCGATCAGCACGCCGGCCCTCGCTGCGGTAGCGGTCGCCTCGGTGTTCAGGTCGAACCCTCGGACGCGATGCCCCGCGGCCACCAGATTGGCGGTCATCGGACCACCCATGTTGCCCAGCCCGATCCAACCCACGTTCATCCGGTGCACTCCTCGTCGAGTTCCTGCAGGGCGAGTCGGACCGGCAACCCCGCGCACGGGATCCGATGCCGCCTCGGCGTCGTCGACCATCTTGGTCCGATGTCCGCCGACCCGCCAGTGCCGGATCCGCACCATCGTTGTGCAAAAATGCACACATGCTCAAGGCCGACGATCTGCTGGTTCTGCTGGAGGTCGCACGGTCGGGCTCGATGATCGGAGCCGCTTCCTCGCTCGGCATGGATCACACGACCGTGTCGCGCCGGGTCACCGCGCTGGAATCCGCGGTGGGCGCTGCCCTCACGGTGCGCAGTGGACGAGGGTGCGAGCTGACCGAGTTGGGCCGCACCCTGTTGGCTGCTTCGGAGTCGATCGAGCGAGCGGTCGGGCAGGTACGCACTCTCGCACAACCGGGGGGTGTCAGTGAGCTCACCGGGCTGGTGCGGATCGCCGCTCCGGACGCGTTCGCGGTGGAGTTCGTCGGTCCGGTGATGGGTCGCCTGGTGCGGATGCATCCCGGCGTCACCCTGGAGCTGACCTCGGCGACCAGGCCGATGGTGCAGGGCCGGGGCGCCGACATCGAGATCGGCCTCGGCTCGTCCCTCCCGCGTTGGGAGACGGTGCTGCTGAGCGAGTACGTACTCGGCCTGTACGCCAGCAGCGACTACCTCGCGGACCACGGCGCACCCACCTCGCTGGACGATCTCTCGCACCATCCCCTCGTCTACTACGTCGAGTCGCTGCTGCGGGTGTCCGAGCTGGACGTGTTCGACCGGGTCTTCGGCGGACGTCCGGTCACGATCGGATCGACCAGCGTGCACGCCCAGCTCACCGCCACCGTGGCCGGCGCGGGGATCGGCCTGCTGCCGGCCTACCTGGCGGACGCGCAGATCGGCCTCCGTCGAGTACTGCGACAACAGGTCGAGATCCCGCAGCAGTACGTCGCCGGTCTGGCCCCGCGCACGCTCCGCAGGCCGGCCACGACCGTCGTCATGCAGGAGCTGCGCGCCGAGGTCCGGGCACGCCACCACGAGCTGATGGGTCGCGCCCCCGCGGCCTGACCCGCACCAGCACGGGTTCGGCCGTCAGACCGGGACGAGCGGCGGGTCCGGCATCCGCCGGACGGTCGTCGGCCCGGCGACGTAGAAGCCGAGCAGGCGCAGCGGCCGGTCCTGGTCACCGCCATAGCGATCCAGCAGGAGCTGATGGAGTTCGCGGTCATTGTCGGTGATGCGCTCGTGTGGTTTGCCTCTGACCATCAGCGTGGGCCCACCCACACCTATCTCCGCGAGCTTGTCGTCCACAGCCGACAGCACCTCGGCGACCTCGGCCGGCTCCGGTTCGGCCGGGAGTCCCGTGATGGTGACCGGCCGAAGGATCACCAGATCGTCGTCGCAGACGACGAACGTCAGGCACTGCGCTGCTCGATCCGGTCGACGGCAACACGTGTCGACCGCCCGACTCATCAGGCGTGCGCTGTCCAGCGGACGGTCGAGAAAACATTCTGAATGCATGTGTGGGTTCATGTCGACAGCCTGCGCGGCCACCCCGACGGGCAGACGGAGTTGTCCACAACGTCTCAGCGCAGGGCGATCCGTCCACAATGACGACGTCGACCCTTGACAGTCACCGACCCATCTTCCCAGGCCCCGGCAGGGCCGGTCAGTCCTGCGTGTCGTCCCGCTGTTCGCTGACCTTCATCTCGGCCTCGAACACGTGCTGCTCCAGGCCCAGCGTCTCGCGGGCGTGCTGCTCGACGTCGTGGAAGACCGACCAGTACTGCGCGTCGTAGGCCTCCACGAGCTGGAAACTCCAGCGTCCGTCGACGATGTCGCGGCCCACCAGGGTCCGGTCGATGTCGTCGGCCAGGTCGGCGTGCCCGGCGTCCCGCAGCTCGCGCACCGCGTCCTGCAGGTTCAGATCGGCCATCCCCGACAGCCGGTGGAAGTGGTACAGCGCTCCTCGGGCATCCTCGACCACCTCGAGCGCGGCCGAGAGCTTCCCGAGCGCCGACACCGTGGCGTCGTCGACGCCGCCAGGCCGAGGGTGCTCGGACGGTCGATCCGGCCGCCGGGAGGTCCCGTGACGCGCTTCCAGTGGTCCGTTCGCCATGGTGGCTCCGCTGCATTCGGGTGGACGAACCCGGATCCGGGACCGTCGCCCGGCTGGTGCCCGCTGCGGTCGCCGCCCACACCATCGGAGCAGTTATCGGCTGTGCTCTCAGGGCGCCGGAGTCGCCTCGGGAGCCACGGCCAGCTGCGCGGCGGCAGGCTTCGCGTCCACGCCGGCCTCCTTGCGCTGCTGCGCCGTGATGGCCGCCGGCGCCGCCGTCAACGGGTCGTAGCCGCCACCGGACTTCGGGAACGCGATCACCTCCCGCAGCGATGCAGCGCCGGCCAGCAGCATCACGATGCGGTCCCAGCCGAAGGCGATGCCGCCGTGCGGCGGGGCGCCGAAAGCGAAGGCGTCCAACAGGAATCCGAACTTCTCCCTGGCCTCCTCCTCCGCCAACCCCATCACCGCGAACACCCGCTCCTGGACGTCGCGGCGGTGAATACGGATGCTGCCGCCGCCGATCTCGTTGCCGTTGCAGACGATGTCGTAGGCGTACGCCAGGGCGTTCTCGGGTTCGGTGTCGAACGTGTCCAGGTGCTCCGGCTTTGGCGACGTGAACGCGTGGTGTACGGCCGTCCAGGTGCCGGAACCCACTGCGACATCGTCGGTCTCGTCGGCGCGCTCGAACAGCGGGGCGTCCACGACCCAGACGAAGGACCACTGCGATTCGTCGATCAGGCCGTCGCGGCGCGCGATCTCGTTGCGGGCGGCGCCCAGCAGCTCCTGGCTGGCACGGCGGGTGCCGGCGGCGAAGAACACCGCGTCGCCCGGCTGGGCGCCGACGGCCGCAGCGAGTCCGTCCCGCTCGGTCTCGGAGATGTTCTTGGAGACCGGGCCGCCGAGGGTCCCGTCCTCCGCGATCGTCACGTAGGCGAGCCCCCGCGCGCCGCGCTGCTTGGCCCACTCCTGCCAGGCGTCGAACCCGCGCCGCGGGGTGGCGGCGCCCCCGGTCTGGACGACGGCGCCCACGTACGGCGCCTGGAAGACCCGGAACGGGGTGTCTGCAAAGTAGGCGGTCAGGTCGGTGAGAGGCAGGTCGAACCGCAGATCCGGCTTGTCGCTGCCGTAGCGGTCCATCGCGTCGCGGAACGTCATCTGCGGGATGGGCTGCGCGATGTCGTGGCCGATCAACTTCCACAGCGCGACCAGCACGTCCTCGGCGAGCGCGATGACGTCGTCCTGGTCGACGAAGCTCATCTCGATGTCGAGTTGGGTGAACTCCGGCTGCCGGTCGGCGCGGAAGTCCTCATCCCGGTAGCAGCGGGCGATCTGGTAGTACCGCTCCATCCCGGCGACCATCAACAGCTGCTTGAACAGCTGCGGCGACTGCGGCAACGCGTACCAGCTGCCGGGTCGAAGTCGGGCAGGCACCAGGAAGTCCCTCGCACCTTCCGGGGTGCTGCGGGTGAGCGTCGGGGTCTCGATCTCGACGAAGTCCTGCTCGTCGAGCACGGTGCGGGCGGCCTTGTTGACCTGCGAGCGCAGCCGCAGCGCAGCAGCGGGCTTGGCACGGCGCAGATCCAGGTAGCGATACTTGAGCCTGGTCTCCTCGCCGACCTCGGTCGAGTCGTCTAGCTGGAACGGCAGCGGCCCGGCCTCGTTGAGCACGGTGAACTCGGTGACCGAGAGCTCGATGGCACCGGTACTCAGGTCGGAGTTCTCGTTGCCGGCGGGCCGCGCCTCGACGACGCCTGTCAGCTGGAGACAGAACTCGCTGCGCAGCCGGTGTGCTCGCTCGGCGACGGATCCCTCCCGGAACACCACTTGCACCAGCCCGGAAGCGTCCCGGAAGTCGATGAAGATGACCCCTCCGTGGTCGCGCCTGCGGGCGACCCACCCGGCCAGGGTGACAGTCTTCCCGTCGTCGTCGATGGTCAGGCTTCCGGCGTCACGGTCACGCAGCACGAGGTCAGATCCTTCAGGGTCGGGGACATCGATGGTCGGTGGCCGGCTCCGATAGGGAGACAGACACCGGTGAATCCTACGACCGGCCCCCGAACTCGCTTGCCGACTCCGCTGACGCTTGCCAGAGTTCGGTGTTGTGACCTCCCCTGCCGCAGCGAGCCTGCGCCGCGAGACCCCTGCCGATGCCGACGCCGTTGCTGCAGTGGTGAGCGCTGCGTTCGTGCACAAGGAGGTCGTGCTGCCTCAGTTGGTCGCGGCCCTGCGACCGTTCAGTCGGTTCGGTCACGATCCCGGCCCGCTGTCGATGGTCGCGGAGGTGGGAGGTGCCGTGGTCGGTCACGTGATGCTGACTCTGTCGCGGGTGGACGCCTGGGAGCGGTTGGTCGACGTGCTGGCGCTGTCGCCGTTGGCCGTGCTGCCGCAACACCAGCAACGCGGGATCGGCGGCATCCTGGTTGCCGCAGCGATTGAACTGGCCACCGAGGTCGGCGCCCCCGCGCTGTTCCTGGAGGGCTCGCCGAAGTTCTACGGTGCGCGCGGCTTCGCTGCGGCCGAGCCGCTGGGGTTCCGTCGGCCGTCGCACCGGGTCCCGAAGCCCGCGTTCCAGGTCGCCCTACTGCCCGGTCACGAGGACTGGATGACCGGCACCCTGGTCTACGCCAATCCGTTCTGGGACCTGGACTGTGTCGGTCTGCGGGATCGTGCGTTCGTGGAGCGACTCGAGACCATCGGCACCGCCTGAATCATGGTGCGGCGCTCCCGGGATCCGGCAGTAGATGGCCGGTAACCGACCGTCAGCACCGCGAACTCGCCGGTATCCGACCGTCAGCACCGCGAACGTCGCCGGTATCCGACCGTCAGGACCGCGAACGTCGCCGGTATCCGACCGTCAGCACCGCGAACGTCGCCGGTATCCGACCGTCAGCACCGCGAAGGTGGGGTGGTCAGCAGATGGTCTCGAGCAGGCCGGTGTCGACGTCGTAGAGGAATCCGCCGATCCGCACGCGGCCGGCGAGCAGCGGGTGCGAGCGCGCCTTGGCGACCTCGGCGACGATGTCGGAGCGCTGGTCGGTGATCACGTTCAGGCTCATCCAAGAGGCATCCTGGCCAGAGGAGGCTGCGATGCGCTCCTTGAGCTGGTCCTCGCTCGAGGCAGCCATCGCGCAGCGGGTGTGTTGCACGACGAGCACGCGCTCGACGTTCAGCAGGTTCGCGCCGAGCACCAGCGCGACCAGCACCTGGTCGGTGACGCGCCCGCCCGGATTGCGCAGGATCTTCGCATCGCCCGGCCGCAGCCCGACCATCCCGAGTGGGTCGATCCGGGAGTCCATGCAGGTCACCATCGCGACACCGGCGCGCGCGACCCCGTCGAACCCCGACAGGTCGAAGGTCTCCGCGTACTGACGGTTCGCAGCGAGCAGGTCGGCAAAGGTGTCGGCGGATCCGGGAACTGCAGCCTGGTCGTTCACGATTGATCACGGTAGCGCCTGGCGGTTGCTCGGAGCATGTGCCTGAGAACACCCCGCGCGGTCTGCCGTTCCCCTGGACCGTCCCGTAGGGTGAACGAGAACCTGGAGTGCATCGCACGGTCCCTGTAGCAGTCAGTGCTTGTGAAAGTCATCGAGCTGCAACCCCCTCAGTGGGCCACCTGCCTTCGTCATCGGAAGTTTCGATCGTTTCGACGGCAGCGATGGGCGCGTCATCCGACGTGTGCCCGACTCTCCTGCCTCGATATCGACGATTGGCTTTCCATGTCCTCAGCTGTACTCGATCCGTCCATCCCTGCCCTCGACGAGGTGATCGCACCCGTCGCGAGCTTCGACGACATCGATCTGCCCGCCGAGCTGCGTCGCGCTGTCGACGGCCTCGGCTTCACCATCCCCTCCCCCATCCAGGCCCAGGCGATCCCGCTGCTGCTCGCCGGCCGCGACATCACCGGCGTCGCCCAGACCGGTACCGGCAAGACGGCCGCCTTCGGCCTGCCGCTGCTGAACGCCGTCGACGCCGAGACCCGCGGCGTCCAGGCTCTCGTCCTGACCCCGACCCGCGAGCTCGCGATGCAGGTCTCCGAGGCGATCAGCACCTTCGCCCAGCACGTGCGCAACCTCTCCATCGTCACCGTCTACGGCGGCGCCCCGTTCCTGCCGCAGAAGTCGGCCCTGGCCCGCGGCGCGCAGGTCGTCGTCGGCACCCCCGGCCGCGTCATCGACCACCTCGAGCGGCACACGCTGGACCTGTCGAACGTTCGCTTCCTGGTGCTCGACGAGGCTGACGAGATGCTTCGGATGGGCTTCGCCGAGGACGTCGACCGGATCCTGTCCGAGTCGCCGCGCAGCCGGCAGACCGCGCTGTTCTCCGCGACCATGCCGTCGGCGATCCGCAAGGTCGCCCAGACCCACATGAACAACCCGATCGACATCACCGTCGAGGGCGGCGCCCGCGCCACCACGACCGTCGAGCAGACCTACGCCGTCGTCCCGTTCCGCCAGAAGGTCGACGTCCTCGGCCGTGTTCTGCAGATGCAGGGCGCCGGCGAGAAGGCACCCGCGTCGATCATCTTCGTCCGCACCAAGTCCGCGTGCGACGAGGTCGCGATGGACCTGTCGGCCCGCGGCATTGCCGCTGCCTCGCTGAACGGTGACGTGGCCCAGAAGGACCGCGAGAAGATCGTCGAGAAGCTCCGCTCCGGCGCCATCGACGTGCTGGTGGCCACCGACGTCGCCGCCCGCGGGCTGGACGTGGAGCGGATCGGCCTGGTCGTCAACTTCGATGCCCCGCGCGAGGCCGAGACGTACACCCACCGCATCGGTCGCACCGGTCGGGCCGGGCGCACCGGCAAGGCCCTGACGTTCTTCACCCCCCGGGAGATCTTCCAGGTCCGGGTGATCGAACGGGTCACCGGCGCCAAGCTGACCCAGATCACCCCGCCGACGGCTGCTGATGTGGCGAAGCACCGCACCGCGTCGGTGCTGGCCGGCGCCGCCCAGCGCGTCCAGGGCGAGCGGATCGAGGACTTCCGGACGATGCTGACCAGCTTCTCCGAGCAGCAGGGTGTCAGCATCTACGACATGGCTGCCGCACTGCTGGCCACGGCCGCCGGTGACGACGGATCCCGGATCGTCGAGATCCCGCAGGAGACCTTCCGTCGGGACCACGACGCCCCCCGCGGCGGCGGCCGTTCCGACAGCCGCGGCGAGCGCGGCGGGCGGTTCGATCGTGAGCCTGCCGGCCGATTCGGCCGCAGCGAGCGTCCGGAGCGGGGCGACCGGACCCGTCCGGAGCCGCGTCGGGCACGCACCGACGGACCGGCGGGCCCGAAGTGGCGCGTCGCCGTCGGCCGCAACCACGGTGTGCGTCCGGCGGGCATCGTCGGCGCCATCACCGGTGAGGGCGGCATCAACGGCCGCGACCTCGGTCGCATCGACATCTTCGACACCTACAGCGTCGTCGAGATCGCATCCCCGCTGTCCACCGCGGCAGTCGGCAAGATCGCCATGGCCACCGTCAGCGGACAGAAGCTGCGCATCCGCCGCGAACAGGCCTGAGTTCGGGCCGGGGTAGCCCGGCCTCTGCAAGAAATCGACGTCTGGTTGGCGAAAACCCGCTCCTGGAGCGGGTTTTCGTCATCCGGACGTCGATTTCTTGCATCGGTACGCGGTGACCACCGACGAGGTGGTGAGTCGCCTCTCAGCGACCGGACAGCCGCTCCCCCACGGCACAGGCAGTCACGGGTGCGTTGCCGTAGGAGAAGACCACCCCGGCTCGCCCGACCGGTTCCCACGCCGCAGGCCACCCGGTCCAGATCACGACAGCGTCCGGTTGCGCGGTGACTGCCCGCACCAGCTCCGCCCGATCGGTCTGCCTGCCGGCCAGCACCAGCAGTGGGCCGGCAGCTGAGATCTCCGGAACAGCGTGCAGCACAGCAGCATCGGGCCAGGTGAGTTGCAGGGTGTCGAGCAGGTGCCTGGCGATAGGGCCGGCAGCGATGTTGATGCCCGCGCGCAGATCCAGGATCGCCGGCGTTCCGGTGATCTGCGGCACCGCATCCAGCGCTCGCTCCGCCGCCTCCCGGCCGACTGCGTCGAGTGCGGCCAGCGCGACCTCCAGTTCGGTTGCGGCGCAACGCCCCTGCAGCTCGTTCAGCCGGCGGATCGCGGCCTCCCGGCGCTCCCTGGCTTCCACCAGGCGCGACTCCGGGAGCGAACCGGTCGACACCGCATCCAGGATCGCGGCCAGCGTCGCGTGGTAGATCTGCTCGTCGTCGATCGCGCGGGTGTTGCCCAGACAGAGCACATCGGCGCCGGCCTGCAGCGCGAGCACTGCTGCTCCAGGCACCCCGTGTACGTCGGCGACGGCCTTCATGTCCAGGGCATCTGTGACGGTGAGTCCCCCGAAACCCAGGTCGTCGCGCAGGATCCGGTACCACGGTGCGGACAGCGACGCGGGTTCGGCATCCACCGCCGGGATCGTCAGATGGCCGGGCATCACCGCAGCCACCCCGGCGGCGAAGGCCGCCCGGAACGGCACCAGCTCGCGGTCGCGGATCTCCTGCAGCGACAGTGCGAGCGTCGGCAGCGCGAGGTGGGAGTCGACGGCGGTGTCGCCGTGTCCGGGGAAGTGCTTGGCGCAGGCCAATACACCGGCCTCCTGCAGACCCTGGACGTAGGCCGTGACGTGTTCCGCGGCGATCCCGGTGTCGTCGGAGAACGACCGGATGCCGATCACCGGATTGGCCGGATCGGAGTTCACGTCGGCCACCGGAGCGAGGTCGACGTCAATGCCCAGCGAGCGGAGATGGGCGCCGTGCGCTGCAGCGACGCGACGGGTCAGCGCCGGGTCCCCGATCCTTCCCAGCGCAGCAGCGCCGGGAAGAGAGGAACCCGTGTGCAGCTGCACCCGGGTGACGTCGCCGCCCTCCTCGTCGGAATGGACGAGCAGAGCGCCGGCGTTCAGGCCGTGCAGCTCGTCGCACAGAGCACGCACCCGAGCAGGGTCCGGGTCGACGTTGTGACCGAACAGCACCACTCCACCGAGTCCGTCCGCCCCGGCCCGCCGCAGCCAGCCGGGGACCGACGTGCCGTTGAACCCGGGGGCCAGCGTGCCGGCGGCGAGCCTGCGCAGCTCCGCCGCACCGGTCGCCGAGGCAACGACCTCCGCGGCGCTCACCCCTTCACCCCGCCCGCGGTGAGCCCCGAGGAGATCCGCCGCTGGGCGATGGTGAAGAAGACGATCACCGGCACGCTGATCACCGTCGAGGCCGCCATGATCGGCCCCCACTCCGCGGTGTTCTGGCCGAAGAACTTCTGCAGGCCAACGGTCACCGTGTACTTCTCGTCGTCCTGCATGAACGTGAGCGCGAAGATGAACTCGTTCCATGCGGTGATGAAGGAGAACACGCTGGTGGCCACCAGACCCGGTGCGACCAGCGGCAGCAGCACCGAGAAGAACATCCGCCACCAGCCGGCGCCGTCGACGTACGCCGCCTCCTCGATCTCCTTGGGTATCGCGGCCACGAACCCGCGCAGCATCCAGATCCCGAACGGCAGCGAGAACGCGATGTAGACGACGGACAATGCCAGCAGGCTGTTCAGGGCGCCGTACTGGCGTACCTGGATGAACAGCGGAATGACCAGCGCCTCCAGCGGCACCATCTGGACTATCAGGATCATCACGATGACGGCCGTGCGGAATTTGAACTGGAACCGCGCGACCGCCACGGCGGCCAGCAGGGTGACCATCGCCCCGGCGATCACCGTGACCCCGGCGACCAGCAGCGAGTTGCGCAGGTACAGCCCGAAGGTGTCGTCGGAGAAGACCTTGTCGAAGTTGTCCAGCGTCCAGCCGGACGGGACCAGATCGGCGCCACGGAACGCGGCGTTCTTGTCGAACGCGGTGCTGATCATCCAGTAGGCGGGCAGCAGGGTGAACAGCAGCAGTGCCGCAACGGCGATCCCGAGGCCGATCCGACCCGCCGGCGAGCTCTGCTGGCGGCTGCGGGTCTGCGCACGCCTGCCGCGCCGCGGCGCGGTCGTCGGGGGCGCCACGGCCGCGGGGACACCCACTCCCTGCATGGTCACAGTTCCTTCTCCTTGAACAGGGTGCGCAGGTAGACACCGGTGATGAGCAGCAGCAGCACGGTCAGCAGGACGGCGATCGCCGATCCCTTGCCGTACTCGCCCTGGGCGAATGACTGTTGGTAGGACCAGACGCCCAGGTTCAGCACCTGGTCGTTGCCACCGCTACCGCCCGGCATGAGATAGATCTGGGTGAAGACCTTGAAGTCCCAGATGGTCGACAGGATCGTCACCACCGCGAACACCGGCTTGAGGATCGGCACGGTGATCGACCAGAACCGCTTCCGGGCATTGGCGCCGTCGATCTCGGCGGCCTCGTAGAGCTCGCTGGGCACCGTGACCAGACCGGCGAGGACGGTGATCGCGACGAACGGGAAGCCGTGGTGGATCACGTTCAACGCGGCGATCGCGTAAAAACTCACCCGGTCGGTGAACCAGTTGGTGGTGGACGGATCGAACAACCCGAGCGCGTTGAGCACGTGACTCACCAGTCCGTCGAGCGGATCGAACAACCAGACCCACACGTAGGTCCCGGTGAGTGCGGGCACCGCCCACGCCACCATCACCGCGGTGGAACAGATCCATTTCCAGACCGGACCCAGCCGGTTCAGCAGCAGAGCGACGGCGGTACCCAACGAGACCGTTCCGACCACGCACACCAGGGCGAAGACGACAGTGTTGGGCAGCACCGTCTTCCACAGCAACGGGGAGGACAGCAGCTCGGTGTAGTTGTCGAAGCCGATGTAGTTGTCCTCGCCGGAAACGAGGTTCGAGAGCGTGAAGTCCTGCAGCGAGAGCTGCACGACCCGCACCAGCGGCCAGATGAGCAGCGCGCCGAGCACCACCAGTGCCGGGGCGAGCAGCAGCCACGGCCTGGTGGTCCTGGACAGGCGTTGGGTGTCGACCATGGAGGACGGATCAGCCCTTGAACAGGGCGTTCATCTCCGTCGCCGCGGTCTTCGTCGCATCGGCGACCGTCGCCTTCCCGGTGACGACGGACTGGATCAGCTTGGTGAGCGTCTTGGCGCCCTCGACCTTGCCCCAGGCCGGGGTCACCGGCATGCTCTTGCCGCCGTCGATCATCTGCTTGGCGAACGGGGCGACCGCCGGATCATCGGTCTTGGTGGCGGCATCCAGCGCGGTCTTGCTGCCCGGGAAGTAGTTGGCCTGCTGGGCCCACTGCGCCGCGTACTTGTCCGACGTCATCAACTGGATGAACTTGTAGGCCAGGTCCTTGTTCTTCGCCGTCTTGAACATGCCCAGGTGCGAGCCGCCGAGGAAGGACGGAGCGATGCCGCCGGTCTCCCCCGGGATGGGGAAGGCGCCGATCTTGTCCTTCAGAGCGGGCGCATCGGTGGCGATCTTGGTGAGCGTCCAGTTGCCGGTGATGACCATCGCGGTCTTGCCCGACTCGAAATTCTTCAGCAGATCCGTCTCCTTCCACGTCTGGGCAGCAGGCGTGGAGAAGCCCTTGGTGGCGAGCCCGGTGTAGAAGTCGAGGCCCTTCTGGGCCTTCTCGGAGTCGATGGCCGCGGTCCAGGTGCCGCCGGTGTCGGTGGCGACCTCACCGCCGGCGCCCCAGACGAACGGCATCGCGCAGTAGGTGCACTCACCGGCCACGGCGAACGGGATGACGTCCGGCTGGCTGGCCTTGATCTTGGTGGCGACCTGCTCGATCTCGGCCCAGGTGGTCGGCGGCTTGACGCCGGCCTTGGTGAACATGTCCTTGTTGTAGACGAAGGAGCGCACCCCGGCGTACCACGGCATGCCGTAGAGCTTGCCGTCGACGGTGCCCGCATCCACGAGCCCCTGCACGAGGTTGTCCTTGCCGGTGCCGACCCGATCCGTGAGATCCTCGAGCGCTCCCGCAGCGGCGAACTCCGGCGTCCAGGTGGTGCCGACCTCGGCGACGTCCGGCGTGGTGCCGCCGGCGATGGCGGTGGTGAACTTGTCGTGGGCCTCGCCCCAGGGCTGGAACTGGACGTCGAGGGTGGTGCCGGGGTTCTCCTTCTGGAAATCGGCCTTGACCGAGTCGAAGAAGGCGGTGGCGTCCGGATTGGTGCCCTGCATGATCCAGACCGTCAGCTTCTGCGCGTCCCCCGTACCGCCCGAGCCGGCATCGTCCGATCCACAGGCGGACACAGTGAGCAGCAGTGCTGCCCCCGCGACGACCGCTGACCTGAATGACCTGAACTTCATGTGATCCACCTTCCGCGAGCTCACGCCCGTCACGTCAGAAACTAACTGCAAGTGAAACTATCAGGTAGTTTTTGCACCCGACAGCCCTACGGCGCGGAAAATCTGCAGATCAGAGCAACCGCAACTGCTCGCCGTCCGTTCGGCCGCCGGATGAACGTGGCACTGCGGCGGTTCGGGTCACCACCGGTGCGGTGGCATCGGGGTGACGACCTGCGGGTCCAGCATGACGGACCGGCCCTGAGAACACGAGGCCGGTGAACCGGGGCGTCGTGCCGTCGACCGCCGAGTTCTCGTCCCAGCTCGTCACCTGTTCCGGGCTGGAGGATCCCCGCAGACCCGCACCGGCCATGGCGTTGCGAAAACGCTGGTCGATCTCGCTGCGGTAGTCCGCGGGCAGGTACGCCCCGCGTCGGTACAGCGCGACGTAGGTGTCCAGCAGGTCCGGGCGGTAGCCGGCAAGCCACTTCAGGAACCAGTCCTTGGTGCCTGGTCGCAGGTGCAGACCGATGGCGCTCACCGAGGTGACGCCGGCGTCGGCGAGCTCTCCGACCAGCTCGTCGATCTGCTGCTGGGAGTCCGTGAGGTGCGGCAGCAGCGGCGCGACCAGTACACCGCACTGCAGACCTGCCGCGCGGATCCGCCGGATCAGCCACAGCCGGGCACGCGGCGACGGCGTGCCCGGTTCCAGCGAGGCCTGCAGCTGCTCGTCCAGCAGGGCCAACGACAGGCCCACCCCGACCGGCACCCGGGTAACTGCGTGCTCGAGCAGCGGCAGATCCCGCCCCAACAGCGTGCCCTTGGTGAGGATGGAGAACGGGGTGCCCGTGTCGGCGAGCGCCTCGATGATGCCGGGCATCAACCGATATCGACCTTCCGCCCGCTGGTACGGGTCGGTGTTCGTACCCAGAGCCACCTGCTCCCGCTGCCAGGACGGCCGCGCGAGCTCCCGCCGCAGCACGGCGGCGACGTTCACCTTCACCACGATCTGCCGATCGAAGTCGTCGCCCGGATCGAGTTCCAGGTAGGTGTGGGTGTTGCGGGCAAAGCAGTAGGTGCAGGCGTGGGTGCACCCGCGATACGGGTTCACCGTCCAGGAGAACGGCATGCGCGACGCCGCCGGAACGCGATTGAGCGCGCTCTTGGCGCGCACCTCGTGGAAGGTGATCCCGGCGAAGTCCGGCGGCCGGACTGAGCGCACCACGCCGGGCGGCTCGGGCATGCCAGGCAGCGACGGATCCGCGTCTGCGCCGTCCCACCCGGGGCCGCGCTCCGCGTCGACCCGTTGTCCGTCCCATCTCACACCTCCATCGAACACACGTTCGAGGTGCGAGTCAACCGAGGACCGGTGCGTCCTGGATCGTGGGCTCGAGTCCTTCGTCTCTCGAGCACCGTCGACTCGGCGGAGGTGGATCCGGCGGGACCCGTCAATCCAGCAGCTGCACCGGCAGCTGTCCGTACTGCTCGACGAACCGGGCACCGAGTTCCGGCAACGCCGCCTGCACCGCACCGAGCAACCTGCCCGGCGGTGAGCCGGGGTCCGGCGGACCAGGCGCGGCAGACACGCTCAAGAAGACACCCTGGCGATGCCCGGCTTCAGATCGGTGTCCGGCGGTGTCCAGGTCGTAGCGTCGGCGTCGACCTGATCGCCGCTGCGGATGTCCTTGACCTGGTCGCCGCTCTCCCCGGCCGACGGGAACCAGACGTACGGGATGCCGCGTCGTTCGGCGTAGCGGATCTGTTTGCCGAACTTGGCTGCCGACGGCGCGACCTCACAGGCGATCCCCCGCTGCCGCAGCTGCTGGGCCACCTCGGTGGATCGCGCCCGGTCCTCGTCCTGCACCAACGCCACGAGCACCGCTGCGGGAGTGCCGCGGTCGGCGGTCACCAGGTTCTTGCCGATCAGCAGCCCGAGCAGCCGGGAGACGCCGATGGAGATCCCGACGCCCGGATACGACGTGCGACCGTCCGAGGCCAGCGCGTCGTACCGACCCCCTGAACAGAACGAGCCCCACGACTCGTAGCCGATCAGCTGGGTCTCGTAGACCGTGCCGGTGTAGTAGTCGAGCCCGCGGGCGATCTTCAGATCGGCCACCACCGTGCCGGCCGGGGCGGCGGCGGTGGCCGTGGCGATCACGGCAGCCAGCGCATCCAGACCCTCGTCCAGCATCGGGTGGCTGACCCCGAGCGCCCGGACCTGGTCGACGAAAGACGTGTCGGGGGTGCGGATCTCGGCGAGCGCGAGACACGCAGCGGCCTGCTCAGGCGTGGCCCCGTCGGCGATCAACAACTCGCGGACAGCAGCCGCTCCGATCTTGTCCAGCTTGTCGATCTGCCGCAGGGTGCCGGTGACGTCGGTGAGACCGATGCCGCGGTAGAAGCCCTCGGGGATCTTGCGGTTGTTGATCTGCATGACGTACGCCGGGATCGGCAACCGGGCAAAGGTGTCGGAGATGACGAGCGGGATCTCCGACTCGAAGTGGGGGGCCAGCGAGCCGGCATCCACGATGTCGATGTCAGCCTGGGTGAACTCCCGGTAGCGGCCCTCCTGCGGTCTCTCACCGCGCCAGGCCTTCTGGATCTGGTAGCGGCGGAACGGGAACTGCAGCTTTCCCGCGTTCTCCACCACGTACCGGGCGAACGGCACCGTCATGTCGAAGTGCAGCCCCCACCTGGCCGCCTCGCCCTCACCGCCGGCGAGCCGGGACAGCACGTAGATCTCCTTGTCGGTGTCGGCGCCCTGCGCGGACAGCCGCTCGATCGGTTCGATGGAGCGGGTCTCGACCGAGCTGAACCCGTGCAGTTCGAAGGTCTCCCGGATGACATCGAGGAAGTGCTGCTCGACGATCCGGTCGGCCGGCAGGTACTCGGGGAATCCGCTGATCGGACTGATCTTGCTCATCGTCCTACTCTCCCAGCCGCACTCACCCGGCGAGAAACGGGTTCCCCGCGCGCTCGGCGCCGATCGTGCTGCGCGGACCGTGCCCCGGGAGCACCACGGCGTCGTCGGGCCGGGTGAGCAACCGGGAACGCAAGGATTGCTGAAGCTCGTCCCACGAGCCACCCGGCAGGTCGGTACGTCCGACCGAGCCGGCGAACAGGGTGTCGCCGGTGAAGAGGATCTCCGGACGGGCCTCGGCCGCGTCCTGCTCGGCGGCCAGCCGGAACACCACCGAACCCGGGGTGTGGCCAGGGGTCCGATCGACGTCGATCCACAGCCCGGCCAGCTCGATCCGGTCCTGCAGCAGCTCCACCTGGTCCGGACGCAGCCCGTCCAGCGGGAAACCGGCGAGCGCCTGTCGCAGTTCGTCGCTGAGGCCGGACATCGGGTCGGCCAGCAGGTGTTCGTCGGCCTCGGCGATGAGCGCCGGGATGCCGGCAGCCCGGCAGACTTCCGCGGCGGCCGCGATGTGGTCGAGGTGTCCGTGGGTGAGCAACACCGCGGACGGCGTCAGCCGGTGCTCGGCGAGCAGCGCTGTGAGCGGAGCGGCTGCATCCTGGCCGGGGTCCACCACGAGGCACGGCTCCCCGGGCCCGGTGGCGACCACGTAGCAGTTGGCCTGGAACGCACCTGCGGGAAATCCGGCGATCAGCACGCTTCCCAGCGTAGGCGGCGGGCACGGTCCGCATCCCCGGCCGGCCCGCGGAGAGATCTGCTCAGCGCTTTCCTATCGTCCTCCCAGGCCTGCGCACGGGCGCGGACCTGTCGCTGCCCTAGACTCTGCGGTCGGACCCGGCACCAGGCCGGACCGTCATTTCGTGCTCGAGTGCAGTCCAGGAGGATCCCCGGTGCCGACGAATCAGCAACGACGCGAAGCCGCCAAGCGGAAGCTGCAGCGTCAGCTGGTCCGACGCGAGGAGCAGCGGGCGCGCCGTCGGCGCACCACGCTGATCGTCGGCAGCGTCGCGGTGCTGCTCATCGCCGCAGGCGTGGTGCTGGCGATCACCACCTCGAACAAGGAGGCGGACACCGCCGCGTCAGCGGACCCCAGCGCCAGCAGCAGCTCCGACGAGTCGGCACCCACCAGCTCGGAGGGTCCGGTCGCACCGTGCACCTACACCGCCGGCGGCACCGCGGCGAAGAAGGTCGAGCTGCCGGGCAACACCTCTCCCGAGCAGACCGGGAAAGTGGCCGCGACCCTCTCGCTGAACGGTGAGACCGTCGACGTTTCGCTGGACCGCAGCCTCGCGCCCTGCTCGGTCAGCTCCTTCCTCTCGCTGGCCGCCCAGGGCTTCTACGACAACACCACCTGCACCCGCCTCACGAAGAGTGCTGCACTCAACGTGCTGCAGTGCGGCGATCCCAGCGGGAAGGGCAACGGTGGCCCCGGCTACACCTACCAGCCGACGGCCCCGACCGTTGACAAGCCGTACCCGGTCGGCACGCTCGCGATGGCCAACGTCCCCTCCTCGCAGGGGGCACCTGCCGAAGAGGGATCGCAGTTCTTCATCGTCTACGGCAAGACCGAGATCCCGGCGTCCTACAGCGTGATCGGCACCGTGTCGACCGCTGGGATGAAGGTGGTGGACGCGATCACGACCAAGGGCGTGAACGACGATCGCCAGGACGGTGCGCCGAACGCGGAGGCCAAGATCGAGTCGATCAAGGTTCCCGAGGCCGCTGTCACCGCCAGCACCGTCTGGAGCACGCCGTCTTCGGCGGACCCCAACAGTGGCGCGAACGACTCCACCGGTGCCGTCCCCTCGGGATCGGCATCGACGTCGGGCTCCGACGGATCAGCCACCTCGGGTGCGGCATCCACCACCGGCGCCGAGTCCTCGGGCGCGGTCTCGACCGGAGAGTCGTCGAGCGCGGGCCAGACCACCACGAACTGATGTCCTCGGCGCCGGCCGTTCGTCTGCGCCCGGCGCGGAAGCGACCGTCACGTCCGCGAACCGGGGGTGGGAAGCGACCGTCACGTCCGCGAACACTGGCGGGAAGCGACCGTCACGTCCGCGAACACTGGCGGGAAGCGACCGTCACGTCCGCGAACACTGGCGGGAAGCGACCGTCACGTCCGCGAACCGGGGTGGGGCGGGAACCCGTCAGGCGCTGGTGACCCGGTAGACGTCGTAGACGCCGTCGACCGCGCGGACGACGCGCAGCAGGTGCCCGAGATGCTTCGGGTCGGCCATCTCGAAGGAGAACCGGCTGATCGCCATCCGGTCCTTCGACATCGACAGGTTCGCCGACAGGATGTTGACCTTCTCGTCGGCGAGCATCTTGGTGATGTCGGACAGCAGCCGGTGCCGGTCCAGGGCCTCCACCTGGATGGTGACCAGGAACACCGACGCGGTCGACGGGTCCCAGCTGACCGGAACGTTCCGGGCCTGATCGGCGCGCAGCGCATCGGCGTTGGTGCAGTCGGTGCGGTGCACCGAGATCGCACCGCCCTTCGTGACGAACCCGAGGATCTCGTCGCCCGGCACCGGGGTGCAACACCGCGCGAGCTTGACCTGGAGATCGGCATCGCCCTGTACCAGGACGCCGGAACTGCCCTGGGTGGAGCGACGCCGGACGACCGCAGGGGTGGTCTTCTCGGCGATCTGCTCACCGGCAGCCTCGTCGCCGCCGTGACCGGCGACCACCCTGGCGACCACCGTCTTCGCCGAGACGTGGTTCTCCCCCACCGCGGCGTACAGCGCAGCGATGTCGCGGAATCCGAGATCGTGCGCCGCGTCCGCCATGATCTGGTGCGAGATGAGTCGCTGCAGCGGAAGCCCTTCTCGCCGAACAGCTTTGGCGATCGCGTCCTTGCCGGACTCGATGGCCTCCTCGCGCCGTTCCTTGGCGAAGTACTGCCGGATCTTGGTCTTCGCCCGCGATGAGGTGACGAAACCCAACCAGTCGCGACTGGGCCCGGCGCCCTGCGCCTTGGACGTGAAGATCTCGACGATCTGACCGCTGGCCAAGTGCCGTTCGAGGGGCACCAACCGGCCGTCCACCTTGGCCCCGATGCAGCGGTTGCCGACCTCGGTGTGCACCGAGTAGGCGAAGTCGACGGGGGTCGACCCGGCCGGCAGGTTGTGCACGGCACCCTTCGGGGTGAAGACGAAGATCTCGCTGGAGGCCATCTCGAACCGCAGGTTCTCCAGGAACTCACCGGGGTCGCCGGCTTCCCGCTGCCAGTCGAGCAACTGCCGCATCCAGGCCATCTCGTCGACGCTCGTCCCCGCGCCGACGTGGGTGCCCTTGGTCTCCTTGTACCGCCAGTGCGCAGCGATGCCGAACTCGGCCGTCTGGTGCATGTCACGGGTCCGGAACTGCACCTCGAGCGGTTTTCCCTGCGGGCCGATGACGGTGGTGTGCAACGACTGGTAGACGCTGAACCGGGGTTGGGCGATGTAGTCCTTGAACCGGCCCGGCATCGGCGCCCACATGGCGTGCACGACGCCCATCGCCGCGTAGCACTCGCGCACCGACGAGACCAGGATCCGGACGGCCACCAGGTCGTGGATCTCATCGAACTCACGTCCGCGGACCTGCATCTTCTGGTAGATCGAGTAGTAGTGCTTGCCGCGACCGACCACCTCGGCGTTGATCTTGGCGGCGGTCAGCTCGGCGTCGATCTGTTCCTTGACCTCCGCGAGGTACTCATCGCGTGAGGGGGCCCGATCGGCGACCAGCCGGACGATCTCGTCGTACCGCTTGGAGTGCAGGATCGCGAACGCCAGATCCTCGAGCTCCCACTTGATGGTGGACATGCCCAGTCGATGTGCCAGCGGCGCAAGGACTTCCAGCGTCTCTCTGGCCTTGCGGGCCTGCTTCTCCGGCGGTAGGAAGCGCATCGTGCGCATGTTGTGCAGTCGGTCGGCGAGCTTGATCACCAGCACCCGCGGGTCCTTGGCCATCGCGATGATCATCTTGCGGATCGTCTCGGCCTCGGTGGCGTCGCCGAAGCTGACCTTGTCCAGCTTGGTGACGCCGTCGACCAGGTGCGCCACCTCGCTGCCGAACTCCGCCTCGGCATTCTCCAACGTGTACGGGGTGTCCTCGACGGTGTCGTGCAGGAGCGCGGCGACCAGCGTCGTGGTGTCCATCCCGAGGTCGGCCAGGATCGTCGCCACCGCCAGCGGGTGGGTGATGTAGGGATCACCGGACTTGCGGAACTGACCGCGGTGCGCCTGCTCGGCCACCTCGTAGGCATGCTGCAACGTCTTGACGTCGACCTTGGGGTGCAGCGTCCGGTGCACCGAGATGAGCGGCTCCAGGACGGCGGTCCGACCGGAGGTGTTCTGCCGCTGACCGCTCATCCGCCGGGCCAACCGGGCGCGCACCCTGCGGGTGGCCGACGGGGCTGCGGCCGGCGTCAGCGCCAGATCGGCGTCGGCCTCCGGCTCGGCGACGGAGGTGTCGACCACCGTCGGTTCGGTGTCGGACGTGCCCACGGCCGCACCTCCTCACCCGTTGCTGCGGTACTTCCGGGTCAGCAGGCCCGGGAGGTCAAGCCTACCGCCGGGTAGGACGGCACTCAGCGGGGACAGCCCTGCCGGGGACGGCTCAGCGGGAGCGCTTGCCCGACGGCTTGGCGGCCTTGCCCGCCGGACGCCTACCGGGGGCCGGTCGGCTGGTCGCTGCCCGGGGCTTCGTCAGCGACGGCGTGGGGGCGTCCTCGACGAGGGTGGCCGTGGTCGCTGTGCTGCGCGGCTTGAGAGCACCGGCGGACTTCACGGGCGCCTTCATGCTCTTCGAGAGCGTCGGTGTGGTGTAGCCGACCGGGTCCCCCACCGGATCGACCAGCAGACCCTCGGATGCGCGCTTGGAGAGCACCCGCTTGGTGTGGGCGCGCAGCGAGGGGGTGCGCACCCGGAGGTCGACGGCCAGCGGTACCGCGACGAACAGCGACGAGTAGGCGCCGACGATCATCCCGACCAGCTGGACCAGGGCGAGGTCCCGCAGCGTCCCGGAGACCTGCAGCACCACACCCGCATAGAGCAGACCAGCGACGGGCAGCAGCGCGATCAGCGAGGTGTTGATCGACCGCATGAGCGTCTGGTTGACCGCGAGGTTCGCCGCCTCGGCGTAGGTGCGGCGGGTGAGCGACGTCAACCCCGCCGTGTTCTCCTGCACCTTGTCGAACACCACCACGGTGTCGTACAGCGAGAAGCCGAGAATGGTCAGCAGACCGATCACGGTGGCCGGGCTCATCTCGAAGCCGACCAACGCATAGATGCCGGCGGTGATGATCATGACCTGGATGGTGGACACCACGCCCGCGACGGCGGCGCGTTTCTCGTACCGGATCCAGATGAACAGGGCGACGGCGATCAGGAAGACGATCACCGAGATGATCGCCTGCTGCGAGACCTCGGCGCCCCAGGTGCCCGAGACCGCGGAGCTGGCGACGGCACTGGGGGCACCATCGGGGGTGGTGAGGTTGAACGCCTTCGTGAGCGCGTCACCGGCAGCCTTGGACTGCTCGGGCGACAACACGCCCGTGGTCACCTGGATGCCGGTGGAGCCGACCGACTGGACGGCCGGGGCCGATCCCGGAACCGCGTCCTCGACGACCCTGGCGATGTCCGACTCCGGGATCGAGCCGGCCTGCGCGGTCGAGAAGGTGAGCTTCGTGCCACCGGCGAAGTCGATGCCCAGGTTGAAGCCCTTGATGCCGATCAGCAGCGCCGAGATGATCACCAGCGCGATGCCGACGCCGTAGTAGGCGCGGCTGCGCTTGAGCACGTCGAACGCGCCGGTGCCGGTGGACAACCGGCTGATGAAACTCTCGTTCTCCGTACCGACGGAGTGGCCTTTCGCGGTGGCTCTCGACGCTCTGTTCGCTGTCGAACTGGTCGAGGCCTCGCTGCCGGTCGCGAAATCGGTGCTGGACGTGGAACCGCTGCCGGACATGGGACTGCTCATCTCACGCCTCCTTCGGGGTCAGGCGGGAGGTGGCTGTGCGGTGCCGCGCACCGGCCTCGGCGACTGCGCCCAGACCGGACAGCTTCGGCGAGGTGAACACCTTGGAACCGGCAGCAAGAGCGATCAGCGGATGCGTCACCAGGAACACGACGACGAGGTCGAGGATGGTCGAGAGGCCCAGGGTGAACGCGAAGCCCTTCACCTCACCGACGGCCAGCACGTACAGGATGACCGCGGACAGGAACGTCACGGCGTCGGCGGACAGGATGGTGCGTTTGGCCCGTTCCCAGCCGCGCGGTACCGCAGATCTGAAGGTCCGGCCCTCCCGCACCTCGTCCTTGAGTCTCTCGAAGTAGACGACGAAGGAGTCGGCGGTGATGCCGATCGCGATGATCAGACCGGCGACGCCTGCCATGTCCAGCGAGAGGTCCATCCAGCGCCCGAGCAGCACCATCACGGCGTAGACCAGCACACCGGACAGGACGAGCGAGAGCACGGTGATCAGACCGAGGAGTCGGTAGTAGAGGAGGCAGTACAGGATGACGAGCAGCAGTCCGATACCGCCGGCGATCAGGCCCGCCTGCAGCGACTCGGAGCCGACCTCGGCACTGACCTCGTCGGACTTGTCCAGGATGAACTGCAGCGGCAGCGAGCCGAACTTGAGCGAGTTGGCGAGCGAGGTGGCCGTGTCCTGGGTGAAACCGCCGGACACCTGGGTGGTGGGGGTGGTGATCGGCTCTCGGATCGTGGAGGCCGACAGCACCTGACCGTCAAGCGTGAAGGACGTGACCTTGCCGACGTTGGCCGTGGTGTAGGCGGCCCAGGTATTGAACCCGGTGGAGTTGAACCCGATGTTGATGACCCAGCCCGAGCCGCCCGAGTCGAGGCCCGCTGAGGCGCTGGCGACCTGGTCGCCGGGGATCAGCGTCTTGTCGAGAACGTACAGATTGATGTTCTCCGGGTCACAGGCCAGCACGGGCTTGTCGGGGTTGTCCAGGCCCTGGTACTTCAACACATCACCGCAGGTGATCGTCCCGGTCTGGATGGCCGACTGAGCCGCGGTGAGCCAGGCGGTGGAGGCTGCGGCATCGGTGCCCGACGGCTGGATCGGAATGTTGGGGTCACTGCCGGCCGGCCACTGCGGACCGGTGGCGGCACCCGAAGAACCGGGTGCCGACGAACCCGCTGCGGACGAACCGCTGCCCGACGCTCCGCTGGTGCTGGGGGCGCTGCTGCCCGAACCTGCTGCGGTCGTCGAAGGAGCTGTGGTAGGGGCAGCCGTGGTCGAAACAGCGGTGGTCGAGGCTGTTGCAGAGCCCTCCGACGGAGCACCCTGGGTGGTCATCCGCCCGGTGGTTCCCGCGTCGGCGGACGACGCGCTCGGCGTGGTGACGGCGGCGACGCGGCCACGCACCCCGTTGCTGTTCTCGGAGGCAGGAGCGGACGACCCGGCGCTGCTCTGCTCACTCGGGTTGTTTCCGATTCCGGCGGAAGCGGACGGTGCCGGGGGGCTGCTCTCGGTGATGGTGTCGCCGATGGCCGGTTCCTCGGTCGCCGAGGAGGTCGCTGACGAAGACCCGCTGCTGCCAGAGGAACTCGGAGCAGTCGAGCTCTCGGAGGCGGACGGGTCGGTACCCAGTCCGATGGGGACCGGACTGCCCTCGACGGGCCTGATGTTGAGCTTCGCGGCGCGGGTGAGAGCTGCGAGATCCTTCTGGCCGGGCACCGTGACGACGAGCTGGCTGGCGCCGTCGAGCTGCACCTGCGCACCGACCACGCCGGATCCGTTGACGCGGGTCTCCATGATCGTGCGGGCCTGCTGCATCGACTCACGGGTCGGCGCCGTGCCGTCGGCGGTCTTCGCCTGCAGCGTCACCCGGGTGCCGCCCTGCAGGTCGATGCCGAGCTTCATGGTGTTCTGCCCGGGGGTCAGGAAGACCAGGCCGTACAGCAGGACCACCAGACCCACGTACGACCAGATCAAGGTCCATGGCCGGAACTTCCCGGACTGCGTACTCGCCACGACGTGCCTCATCTTGTTCCGGGCGCAGGACACACCGGTGGTCCCGGGGTGTCCTCGCCGATGATCGGGCGAGGAAGCTCACCCGGAAAGCGTGGAGCAGGTTAGCTGATGTCGCCGCGACGCTTGTCGAGGCTGATCTCCGAAGAGGTCTCGTCGACGGGCTGCGTCAGTGCGGCCAGGTCGGCATCGTCCGTGGTGCTCGGAACGACGACCTCGCGGACCGCGGCCTTCACCCAGGTGGTGCGGAAACCGGGGGCGAGCTCGAGCTCGATGGTGTCGTCGGCGACGGCGGTGATCTCTGCGTAGAGGCCCGAGGTGGTCATCACCCGGGTACCGGGAACCAGCTGGGTCTGCATCTTCTGCACCTCAGCCACCTGACGCTTCTGCTTGCGCATGCCGAAATACATCATGGCGCCGAGAGCTGCGAACATCAGAATGGGAAGAAGCATGTTTTGCATGAGCTTTCGATCTCCTCTGGGTGGCCGGCAGCGTATGCGCAGGTCAACGTCGAGCGTACCGGAATCGAGTGGTCCCGCTCACCCTGAACGCGCTCAGGAGCCGCTGCTGATCGTCACTCCGGCCGCTGCGAGGTGCAGTTTCCCCACCAGGGAGCGGGCTTGCGCCGGCGTGTAGTTGCCGGCGATCTGGATCGTGCCGCCGGTGATCGCGCTCTGGATCGTCGGCGCGGTGATCAGTCCGCGGCCGTCGATCACGGCCAGTCGATCACCCACATGCGCGGCGGTGTAGTTGGCGATCGTCTCCTCGGCCGCACCGGTGAACGTCATCGTCGCTGTCGGCACCGCTCCCTGCAGCTCGTAGGACGCGGAGCTCGGCAGGACGGGCAGCGCCGTCCCGAGCACGAGGACCTCCTGGCTCTGCGGATCGCACACCCGATCCGATTTCGGTGTGTACTCCAGCGCGGAGCAGCCGGCGGGAGCGACAGCAGCGCTGATCACCACGCGGAGCTGGAAGGCCCAGGCGCCGACCACAGCGCGGCGTGCGAGTGCGATCTGTGCGTCCGTCGCTCCCGGCACCTTCAGCCAGAGCCGCGTCGAGCGGTCGACGGTGCCGACAGCAACGTCCTGGGCCTCGAGCGCGGATGCCGGGAACCCCTCGACGCCGCCCAGGACCATCGACACCGCAGAGACGAAGTCGGTGTCCGGCACAGTCGAAGTCCGCGTACCGGGCGCCCGGGTGGTGGCCCCAGCGCCCTCGGTCGGGACGATCGTGAGCTCCAGGTCGTACTCGGTCTGGGTGGACGAACCGGTGGGGGCTCCCGAAGACGGGGTGTCCGAGCTGGGCCGCACAGTGCTCGACCCGGACTCGACCGATCGTCCGGCCACTGTGGAGCTGCAGCCGGCCAGCACCGACCCCACCAGCACCCAGCCCCACATCCTGGTGGCTCGAGCGGCGGGGTTCCTGCGACGCGCGCATCCGTCCTTCATCCGCTGCCCTCCCCCGTCGTGGCCGACGGGGCTAGTGCTCGTCGAACAACTGCATCGCACCACGAGCGGCGGGTGCACCGGGGCTCAACCCGAGATGTTCCCAGGCAGCGGGCGTGGCGACCCGGCCGCTGGAGGTGCGCGCCAGCATGCCCAGCCGCACCAGGAACGGCTCGCAGACCTCCTCGACGGTGGTCGGTTCCTCCCCCACCGCGACAGCCAGGGTCTTGAGCCCGACCGGCCCGCCGCCGAAGGAGCGGCACAACGCGCCGAGCACCGCGCGGTCGAGGCGATCGAGGCCCAGATCGTCCACGTCGTAGACCGTCAGCGCCTCACGGGCGATGTCGCGGTTGACGATGCCGTCCGCACGCACCTGGGCGAAGTCCCGGACCCGCCGCAGCAGTCGGTTGGCGATCCGGGGTGTGCCGCGGGAGCGACGGGCGATCTCGGTGGCTCCGTCGGTCGGCAGCGCGATGCCGAGGATCCGCGCGCTGCGCAGCAGCACGGTGGTGAGCTCGGCCGGTGAGTAGAACTCCATGTGCGCGGTGAAGCCGAAGCGGTCGCGGAGCGGGGACGTCAGCTGTCCGGACCGGGTGGTGGCCCCGACCAGGGTGAACGGTGCGATGTCCAGCGGGATGGAGGTGGCGCCCGGGCCCTTGCCGACGACGATGTCGACCCGGTAGTCCTCCATCGCCAGGTACAGCATCTCCTCAGCAGGGCGGGCCATCCGGTGGATCTCGTCGATGAACAGCACGTCGCCATCGACCAGGTTGGACAGCATCGCGGCGAGATCGCCGGCCCGTTCCAACGCGGGACCGGAGGTGATCCGCAGGGACGCCCCCAACTCGCTCGCGATGATCATCGCGAGCGACGTCTTGCCAAGCCCGGGCGGCCCGGCCAGCAGCACATGATCAGGCGCCGTACCCCGGAGTTTGGCTCCGGTCAGCACCAGCTCGAGTTGCTCGCGAACCCGCACCTGCCCGACGAACTCCTGCAGGGAGCGTGGCCGCAGCGACGCATCGACGTCGATCTCCCTGACGTTGACGGCCGGATCGACCAGTTCCCCGCCGTCGAGGTCGCTGTCGTGGACGTCGCCGTCGTGGAAGTCGCTGTCGTGCACGTCGCTGTCGTCCAGGCTCCGGCGCGGAATCCGGTCGGGAGGCGGGGCGGTCATCGACTGCGCGCCAACAGCGACAGAGCACGCCGCAACAACACCTGGACGTCCCCGGTGACGACCGCCGGATCATCCCCGTCCGCGGCCACGGTCTCCACGACGTCGAGCGCCTGCTTCGCCGGGAAGCCCAGGCCGCCCAGGGCATCGACGAGCTGATCGCGCCAGCCAGCCGGGACCCCGGCGGGAAGACCGGCGCCGGGACGCGGCATCGCACCGACCCTGTCCTTCAGCTCCAGCACGAGCCGCTCGGCGCCCTTCTTGCCGATCCCGGGGGCCCGAGTCAGGGCAGCAGTGTCGCCGGTGGACAGTGCACGCCGCAGATCGTCGGGATCCAGCACGGCGAGCAACGCCAGCGCGATCTTCGGTCCGACGCCGCTCACCGACTGGACGAGCTCGAACAGGTCGCGAGCATCGTCCGAGACGAAGCCGAACACCGTCATCGAGTCCTCACGGACCACGAGAGTCGTTGCGAGCCTTGCCTTCTCACCCCGCCGCAGGGTGGCTAGGGTGGCCGGGGTGGCGCGTACGGAGTACCCGACGCCACCGATGTCCAGGACGACGTGGTCCAGCGCCACCGACTCGACGACACCACGGAGAGAGGCGATCATCGGCGGGCCGTGCCGGGGGTCAGCGGAGATCGCGCTCGGCGGGCGGCCGATCCGAGCGTGGAACCGGCGCCGGCCCGAGCGGCGAGAGCCGCGCGGTCCAGAGCCTCCTTCATCGGCGCGCGCCACAGGTGACAGATGGCCAGCGCCAACGCATCCGCGGCATCGGCAGGCTTGGGCGCCTCGGTCAATCGCAGCAGGCGGGTGACCATGCTCGTCACCTGGGCCTTGTCGGCGGCACCGTTCCCGGAGACCGCCGCCTTGACCTCGGTGGGGGTGTGCCAGGCGACGGGCAGCCCGCGCCGCGCGCCGGCCGCAGCCACCACGCCGGCGGCCTGCGCGGTGCCCATGATCGTGGACACGTTGTGCCGGTTGAACATCCGCTCCAGGGCCACCCTGTCCGGACGGAACTCGTCGAGCAGCGCTTCGACCGCATCGGAGACGGCGAGCAGACGCACCGCGACATCATCGGTCGACGGCGTGCGGACCACACCCACGTGCACCATCCGCAACCGCTGCGACCCGGGTGTGTGCTCGACGATCCCGACCCCGCAGCGGGTCAGACCGGGATCGACGCCCAGCACCCGCATGATGACGCCCTCCAGAGCCGATCCGAACACGTGTACGGATTGAATCTATGCCACGCCCGTCCCGCCCCGGTCGACCGCCACGCCGGGCACGCGACCGCTCGTGACATGACGAGGTCTCGACGCGCTCGTTCCTCGCTTGCTCGACCAGCGGAACAATCGGTGATCGAGCGAACGGAGTGAGTCGAGATCCCGTCGTCATCCGACCGGTCGTGACATGACGAGGTCTCGACGCGCTCGTTCCTCGCTTGCTCGACCAGCGGAACAATCGGTGATCGAGCGAACGCAGTGAGTCGAGATCCCGTCACCAGCCCGACCGGCCGTGACCCGACGAGCTCTCGACGCGCTCGTTCCTCGCTTGCCCGACCAGCGGAGATCGGCGACCAGGCGATCGAAGTGAGACGGAGTCTCGGCGCAAGCAATTGCCTCTGCCCGAGACGACCTGTGGATGGCGGACCCGAGAAAGCCGTCAGGCGTCGACTGCTTCCATGACCTCGTCGGAGATGTCGGCGTTGGAGTAGACGTTCTGGACGTCGTCGAGATCCTCGATCGCGTCGATGAGCTTGAGCACCTTCCGAGCGCCCTCCGCATCCAGTGCAACCGGGACCGACCCGATGAAGCTCTGGTCGGCGGCGTCGTAGTCGTGGCCGGCGTCGACGATCGCGGTACGCACGGCGATCATGTCGCCGGGCTCGGAAACGACTTCGAAGGCTTCGCCGAGATCGCTGACCTCCTCGGCGCCCGCGTCGAGCACGGCCAGCAGCAGGTCGTCCTCGGTGAGACCGTCGGCCTTCGGCACGATGACGACCCCCTTGCGGCCGAACATGTAGGCGACGCTCCCGGGGTCGGCCATGTTGCCGCCGTTGCGGGTGACGGCGACCCGCACGTCGGTGGCGGCCCGGTTGCGGTTGTCGGTCAGGCACTCGATCATCAACGCGACTCCGCTGGGCCCGTACGCCTCGTACATGATCGACGTGTAGTCGACCCCGCCCGCCTCGGCCCCGCTGCCGCGCTTGAGCGCGCGATCGATGTTGTCGCTGGGCACGGAGGCCTTCTTGGCCTTCTGGACCGCGTCGAACAGCGTCGGGTTACCGACGACGTCGCCGCCACCGGTCCGGGCGGCCACCTCGATGTTCTTGATCAGCTTGGCGAACAACTTGCCACGCTTGGCGTCGATCGCCGCTTTCTTGTGCTTGGTCGTCGCCCACTTGGAATGCCCGCTCATGGCAACCGATCCTACGGTTCGAGCGCCGCAAGCACGACCAGCACCACAGGAACCGGCCGCCGGGCCGGCCCCGAGTCTCGGCAGAATGGGCGACGGCGACCGAGCACCGTCGGACGGGGTCCCGCGGGCCGTCGGCAGCTTTCGCCTGCTGATCACCCGGAATCTGCGGTCGGTCAGCTGGAGCGGTTCCGCCGGCGCCTGCGGGGCCGGGGCGCGGGCGGCGCCGGGACCGCCGGTGCCTCACCCGGCGCCCGCAGCCGGAACACCGGCAGCAGGACGTGCAGCAGCGGCCCGATACCGACCGCGTACAGCACCGTGCCGAGCCCGACGGTCCCGCCGAGCACCCAGCCGATCACCAGAACCGTGACCTCGATACTGGTGCGCACCAGCCGGATCGAGCCGATCCCGCGGGCGACGATGCCCGTCATCAGACCGTCCCGCGGTCCGGGCCCCAGGCCGGCTCCGATGTAGAGCGCACCGGCGAGGGCGTTGCCGACGATGCCGATCACCAGGTAGGGGATCCGCAGCCACAGTGACGAGGTCGGCGGGACCAGCGACAGGACGGCATCGGTGGTGACGCCGATGATCAGGGCGTTGGCGATCGTGCCGATGCCTGGCCGCTGTCTGAGCGGGATCCACAGCAGGAGCACCAGCACCGAGGCGATCACGATGACCGTGCCCAAGGACAGCGGGACGTGCAGAGCGATGCCGAAGTGGAAGACGTCCCACGGGTCGAGCCCGAGCACCGACCGGACCATCAGCGCCATCGTCGAGCCGTAGAGCACCAGGCCGACGATCAGCTGGGCGAAGCGTCGCGGGCGACGATCTGCCGGTATCGGCTGCAGCAGCGACAACGGCGTCCGGCGCCCCCGGCCGGCCACCGGATCAGCGGCACTCGGGTGCGCCTGCGTCGGGGAACTCGGGGCGGCGGGCTGACTGGTCTGGTCCACCCATGCAGTCTGACCCATCAGTGGCCTGGTGTTCCAGGGCCAGTTGCAGGACACTGGCCTGATGATGCCCACCCCATCAATCCGGACGCCCCGGCTGTCGGCTGCCGCCCTGGTCCGGCGCCTCGTCGAGGATCCGCGGAAGGACGAGCGAGCAGGCGTGGCCTACCGACAGCTGGCCGTCCAGATCCGGGAGGCCGCGCTCGACGGCCGGATCGCCTCCGGCTCCGCACTGCCGAGCGAACGCGAACTCGCTGCGGCCCTGACGATCTCACGCACCACCGTGGCCGCCGGTTATGCGTTGCTGCGCGAGCAGGGGTGGTTGCACAGCCGACAGGGGGCCCCGTCGCGATTGATCGTCCCCGGCGTTCCGGTGGGAGCGTCCCCTGCCTTCGGCATGGAGTACGCACAGTCGCTGATCGCCTCGACCATGACATCGGCCGGTGTCGCGCCGATCGACCTCGGTGTGGCCAGCCTGCCCGCCCCCGAGGACCACCTCCGTCGAGCCGCGGCGGCGGCCCTGGCGGACCTGGACGGCTACCTCGCCGCCGACGGGTACCACCCCTACGGCCTCCCCCAGCTCCGGGAACGGATCGCCCAGCAGTACACGGACGAAGGGGTACCGACCTCACCCGATCAGATCCTCATCACCTCGGGCGCGCAGCACGGACTCAGCCTGGCACTGCAGGAGCTGACCCTGCCGGGCGACCGGGTGCTCGTCGAGGGGCCGACCTACCCGACAGCACTCGACGCCGTTCGCGCCGGCCACCGGATCCCGGCAACCCTGCCGCTCGTGGTGGGCGACGAGCACCCCTGGGATCTGGAGCTGTTGGCGGCGATCCTGCGCAGCTCCGCTCCTCGGCTCGCCTATCTGATCCCCGACCTGCAGAACCCGACGGGCGCCGTGATGTCGGAGCAGGACAGGTCCGAGATCGTCGACCTGCTGGGCCGCGCCGGCTGCCCGGTGGTGGTCGACGAGTCGTTCCGATCACTCGTCGGGCCCGGGTTCCCGTCCTCGATGGCGGGGTTCGGGGCCGCCGACCGGGTGCTCGCCATCGGTTCGGTGTCGAAACCCTTCTGGGGTGGCCTGCGGGTCGGCTGGGTGCGGACGGCACCGGGCATCGTCGATCGCCTGGCCGCTGCCAGAGCGCTGACGGACATGGCCGGCCCGGTGCTGGAGCAGCTCGTCGCCACCCATCTGCTGGCGGATCCTGCCGGTGCGGTGGCCGTCCAGAACGCTCGACTCGATCGCTCCCGGGCGGCAGCGCTCGCGGCACTGGCGGAACACCTGCCGCACTGGTCGGTCGCCCGGCCGGTGGGCGGCGTCACGCTCTGGATCACCCTCCCCGGCCCGTACGCGGGTGAGCTGGCGCGCAGAGCGCTGCAGGTGGGGGTGCGGATCGTCCCGGGCACCCGGTTCGGGGCGGACGGCACGATGGAGAACCACCTGCGGATGCCCGTCACCGCTCCTGCGGAGCTGCTCGTCGAGGCCGTGCGGCGCCTGGCGCTCGTCGATCACGAGGCATCGGTGGGCCACCGGTCACCGGCCTCCGGCGACCGGGTCGTCTGAGCAGTCCCCCGGCGGCGGCCCGAGGCCGCGGTTACGCAGTGGTGACGGACGCGCTCTGCGGCGCCAGCACGACCCATGTCCTGCCCGGCGCGAAGAAGACGGCCTTGCCGCTCTTGTCGAGGTAGCTGGTCGGCTGGTCCGCCGCGGCGCGCTTCCAGCTGCCGGCGATCTGCTTGCCACTGCGGAACAACGTGAAGGTGCCGGAGCCCACGGTGTGGGAGAGATAGGACGGCGATCCGACGGAGTCGACGGTACCGTCCGGCTCGTCGACCACGTTCTGCACCAACACGTTGTCCGCCAACACCTTTGCGCCGTCGTAGTCGGCGTACGGCTCGCCCTTGCGGGAGACCACGTAGCGACCGTCGGTCCAGCTGAAACCGGTCTCACCCGAGATCATCGTGACGTTGATCCGGGACGCGGCCTTCGCGGCCGCGAGCCGCGGATCCCTGGCGGCGAACTGGAAACCGGGCGTCTTCGGAGCCGTGACCTGAGTCGAATCTGCAGCGAGCTTCGCCAGGTTGACGTGCATGTTGTAGGTGCCGCTTGCCTTGTCGGATCGCCAGTAGGCGTCCCCGGCGGCATCCGGGGACAGGTCCACGATCTTGGTGGCTGCCAACCGCTCCAGCGGTCCACCCGCCCCGCCCGAGAACGCGAGCCCCGGCGAGCCGTACATCGACAGCAGTTCCGCGTCGGTCGAGCGCACGCTGCGCACGGGACCGACCTCGTCGGGCAGCTTCGAGCGGAACAGCACAATCAACCGGGTCAACCCACCCTCGACCTGCTCGACGTAGACGATGTCGGCGTGCGAGACCCCGAAGTGCGGCAGACCGGCCTTGGTGTTGTCGATCTTCACGGCGATCATCGGGCCGGAAGAGACCTTCAGTCCGGTCAGCACATCGGTAGCGGCGGGCCGCGGCTTGGTGGTGGTGGGAGACGGCGGCTTCGTCGTCCTGGTGACGGCGACCGACGCCCGGGTGGTGGTGCTGGGCGGCGGGGTCGTCGACAGTGCCGAGCTGCTCGCCGGTGACGACGAAGAGCTGGGCGCGACGCTGACGGTCGGCGCGGCCTGGTCGCCGGAACCACAGGCGGCCAGCGTCAGCAGAGCGGCGGCACAAGTAGGGACGATCTGGCGGCGGAGGCGTGCAGTCACCCCGACCACGCTAGAGGACGCGTCCCGGCGCGTGGGGACGGCGCACCGCGGGCCGTGCTCACCCGGGGCACGACCGGCGCCTCCCTGGGTTCAGCCGGTGGTCACGGACCCGTCCTGCGGCACCAACATGATCCAGGTCTTGCCCGTCGAGAACGTGATGAGCTTGCGGTTCTCGTCGCGGAGCACGAGCGAATGGTTCGGCTCGGCGCGGGACCACGTGCCCTTGATCACACGTCCGTTGCGGAACAGCTCGACGGAGCCGTGACCGACGGTCTGGCTCAGCAGCGACGGCGATCCGACCGAGTCGATGGTGCCGTCAGGAACATCGGTGACGCGCATCACCAGCACGTTGTCCGCCCGCAGCGGGGTGCCGTCGGCTGCCGTTCCGGGCGTCCCGGCCGGCATCACCCGCCAGGCGTTGTCCTGCCACTGGAAGTCGGTACGCCCGACACCCATCTGCACCCCGATCCGGCTGACCTGCGCCCGGCTGCGGATCGTCGGGTCGTTGTCCTGGAAGTGCCAACCGGGCGTCTGGATGGGGAAGTCGGGCCCGTGGGCCGCCGTCCAGGCCTGCCCGATCTGGGCGAGGTTCGCCACCAGGTTGTACGGCGCCGAGCGCTCACCGGTACGGCTGGTCCCGCCGAGCGAGGATGCGTCCTGGACCCGGGTCGCCGCGAGTCGGATCAACGGTCCGCCGGCGCCACCGGAGAACACCAGCAGCGGACGTCCGTAGGCCGGCAGCAGCTGGGCGTCGGTGGTGCGCACGCTGCGCACCGGCCCCACCTGGGTGGGCAGCGAGCTGTGGAAGATCGCGATGATCCTGGTGAGGCCCCCCTCGACCTGCTCGACGTAGACGTTGTCGGCCCGGTCGATGCCCCACTGCGGGCGACCCTTGCTGGTGTTGTCGAGCTTGACGGCGATCACCGGCGATGAGGAAGGCGCCCCACCGGTCAACGGATCGATCCGGTCCCGGACGGCTGCGCGCGCCCTGGCCGCCTTCTCCGCCCGGATCTTGGCGGCCCTGGCGGCCTTCTCCCGTGTCACCGCCTTCTGGTGCGCGACGGCCTTCTCGTGGGCGACCGCCCTGGCGTGCGCTTTCGCTGCGGCGACCGCCCTGGCCTGGGCTGCGGCCCTCGCAGCCGTCTGCGCCCTGTTGGTCTTCTCCTGCGCCACCCGCTGCGCCTGCGCCTCGCGGACCTTCGCCTCGCGGACCTTCGCCTCGCGGACCTTCGCCTCGCGGACCTGCGCCTCGCGGACCTGCGCCTCGCGGACCTGCGCCTCGCGGACCTGCGCCGCAGCGGCTGCCCGCGCGGAAGCCCGCGCGGAAGCCTGCGGGTCGGCCGTGGCCGGGGAGACCGAGACCGAGGCCGAGACCGCCGCCGGCGACGACTCGGGCGTTGCCGCCGGGGTACTGGTGCAGCTGCTGATCATCAGCGCCGCGGACACAGCAACGGCGAGACGGACTGCGCTGCCCGAACGGGCTCTGCGGTGGAGGTTCACCCGTCACACCGTAGGCGACTTCCGGCGAGCTCCTGCGGACCACACTCCCGTCGGGCGACCTCGGCGGGGGCGGTCAGCTGACGGGCAGCGGACGCAGCACGGCGCCGTGGTTGGCGGCGAGGAGCTCGCCGAACCGGACGGCCAGCTCCTCCGGGTACACCAGCTCGTCGGTCGCGAGCAGCTCGTCCCGGCTCCACCAGCGGAACTCGTCGATCAGCTCGACCTCTTCGGTGGTCCATCCCGTCCGCACCAGTGGCACCTCGGCGTTGACCACCCGCAGCACGAAGAAGTGCTCCTCGGAGTCCATCACCTGGCCCAGGAAGGAGAATCGCACGCGCCGGTGCCAGATCGGTCCGGTGAGCTGACCGGGATGGATCACCAGACCGGTCTCCTCGCGCAGCTCGCGGACCGCGCAGGTGGCCAACGACTCCCCCGGCTCGGCTCCGCCTCCCGGCGTGAACCACCAGCTCCCGTCCTGCGGCCGGTACGGATCGTGCCCTCGCATCAGCAGGATCGCCCTGTTCTCGTCCACCATCAACACCCGGCCGGACCGTCTGGCGGTGGCGCCCGTCGGGATCTCTGCGGTGGGGATCTGGGGCGCCGACATCTCGAAGTACTGCGGCAGGGCGGCGCTTCCCGCCAGTCGGAAGAACCGGGTGAACCTGTTCTCGTGCAACGCCTTCGTGTCGCGAACCGCGTCGTTGTAGAAGCTGCGGGCGAGCTCGACGCGCTCCTGGGCGTCGGCCAGTTCGACCAGCAGCTCGGGCGACAGACTCCGTGGAAGCCGCTCCAGCGCTCGGGACAACTCGTCCTCGGCGTGCGCCCGCTGGCCACGCGCGGTGTGCTCCACCCGCCGGGCCAGCCCGCGCAGCAGCGCTGCCTGTTCGGGGCCCATCCCGCCGGCCAGGGCCAGCGCACGCGCACTCACGCCCCTGCGTTCCAACGCCCCTTCGAGCGCAATCCAGGCAGCCTCGGTACGGATGTGCAAGCGGTGCAACCTGTTTGCCGTGAGCCACAGTCGGAGCGAGGCGACCAGCAGCACCACGACCAGGATGATGAAGACTGTGGTGTTCACTACTCCGCCTCCACCACGTGCCGCGGATCGGCGGCGATGACGGTCTCGTACACCTTGATGACGGTGCGTGCCACCGTCGCCCAGTCGTACGCGGCCACCACGGCGCTGCCCCTGGAGCTCAGCTCGGCCCGATGGGCGGGATCCGCCAGCAACCCGCGGATGGCGGCGCCGAGGGCGGCGGCGTCCCCCACGGGCGTCAGCACCCCGGCGCTCCCGCGGCCCAGGACGGCGTCGAAGGCTTCCAGATCGCTGGCCACGACGGCAGTTCCGGCGCTCATCGCCTCGGTGAGGATGATCCCGAAGCTCTCGCCGCCGGTGTTCGGCGCGCAATAGACGTCCACCGAACGCAACATCCGTGCCTTGTCCTCGTCGGACACCCGGCCGAGCAGCACGATCCGCTGCGCCAACGCCCCCCCGGCATCGGCCATCAGATCGTCCTCGTCGCCCGATCCCGCCACCAGCAGCTGCAGGTCGGGATGATCGGGCAGCAGGCCGCGCATCGCCTCCAGCAGGATCGTCATGCCCTTGCGGGGCTCGTCGAACCGGCCGACGAAGCCGAGGGTGCCGCCCTGCCGCGGATACGACTGCAGCGGCGCTGCCGAGGCGAAGAACTCGACGTCGACGCCATTGGGGATGATCACGGCGTCGCCGCCGAGGTGTTCCACCTGGACCTGCCTGGCCAGTTCGCTGACCGCGATCCGCCCGGTGATCTTCTCCAGGAACGGCTGCAGCACCGGACCGAATGCCGACAGCATGCGGGATCGCGGGTTGGAGGTGTGGAACGTCGCCACCAGCGGACCGTCGGCCACCATCGTCGCCAGCAGCGACAGGCTCGGTGCGACCGGCTCGTGGACGTGCAGGACGTCGAAGTTGCCCGCGCGGATCCACCGCCGCACCTTGGCGTAGGAGACCGGCCCGAAAGCCAGCCGGGCGACCGACCCGTTGTAGGGGATCCCCACGCTGCGACCGGCCGGCACGACGTAGTCGGGGTGCTCGGCGTCCTCGTCCCCGGGGGCCAGCACCGAGACATCGTGTCCGAGCCCGATCAGCACCCGCGCGAGGTCGGAGACATGTGCCTGTACCCCGCCGGGGATGTCCAGCGAGTACGGGCAGACCAGTCCGATCTTCATGCGGTACCCGTCCCCCGTCTTCCCCGGTGCGCCGGATCGTCGAGCCACAACGGTTGCATCATGTGCCAGTCCGCCGGAACCCGCGCGATGTCCCGCTCGAAGGCGTGCGCGATCTGTTGGGTCGCGTCGGTGACCGTCTGCCGCAGCCGGGTCCCGTGCAGCGGGATCGGCGGTGACACCACGTTGCGCCACGTGCCGCGAGTGCCGGGCGGACCGAAGTTGACCTCCGCGGTGCACAGGTCGGCGCCGGTGCGGGCGGCCAACATGGCGGGGCCCGGCGGCATCGTGGCTCGGCCGCCGAAGAAGTCGACCTCGATGCCGCTGCCGGAGAGGTCCCGATCCGCAGGCAGACAGACCAGGCGACCCGCCCTGAGACGCTGCGTCAGGACGGTGGTGACGGGAACGTCGCCGCCGGTCAGCGGCAGCACCTCCATGCCGATGCTGCTGCGGTGCTCGAGGAACCGGCGGAACAGCGACTCCGGCTTCACCCGCTCCGCGACGGTGGTGAGACCCCCGAACATCCGGGTGCCGATCAGGCCGGACACGTCCCAGTTCCCGGTGTGCGGGAGGGCCAGCACAACACCGCGGCCCGTGTCGAGAGCCGCACTGATGTGGTGCAGGCCTTCGGCGCCGGCGATCGCCGCATCGGTCACCGCCTCGACGTCCATGGCCGCGAGCCGCACCGTCTCCTTCCAGTACCGGGCGTAGGAGCGCACCGCATCCCGCAGCAGGCGGTCGAACTCGTCCCGGTCCAGCGGTGCGCGGAAGGCGAGCACCCGCCCGAGGTTGCGGGCGAGCTGTCGGATCGACGGCCCGGCCCGGTGGAGCATCCGGTCCGCGGCGGCACGGAACAGGGCGTCGGCGACCGGCTCGGGGAGTCGCTGCGCAGCGTGCCAGCCGAGTTCCGTCCCGCGACCGATCAGGTCTGACCGCTGCATCAGATGGCAGGACCCGCGGAGTCCGCCTGCGACCGGCGGTACACCGCGCGTACCTGCAGCAGCCGCTGCAGCACCGTGATCACGCTCGCCACCGCCAGTACCCACAGCAGGATCGGCAGGGCGTGCGGCACCCCGAGACCGGACAGGCCGGTGCCGAACAGGGCCAGCAGGTTGCGCTCGGCCCGCTCTGCCAGCGCCCCACCGATCAGCAGGTCGACCGAATCGGCCCTGGCCTTGACGTAGCTGATCACCTGCGCCGCGACCAGACAGATCAGCGCGGCGATGCCGGTCGCGCGGTCATCGATCAGGGTGAAGCAGTAGAAGGCGATCGCCCCGAACATCGCACCGTCGGCGATCCGATCGCAGGTCGCGTCGAGCACGACCCCGAACGACGTGCCGTACCCGCGAGCCCTGGCCATCGCGCCGTCGACCAGGTCGAACAGTACGAATGCGGTGATCACGACGGTGCCGATGAACAGCTGACCGAAACCGAACAGCAGCACGGCTCCGGCGACCACGCCGACGGTGCCGATGACGGTCACCAGGTCGGGGCTCAGTCCGGCTCGCAGGAACGCCCGACCGATGGGATCGACCACTTTCGAGACGGCCGATCGCGCAAAGGTGTTCAGCATGCGGATCCGTTCAGCTGTCGGGCGTGGTGTGCGGTGGACGTCCGGAGTTCGCGCCGGACGATCGCCCGCGTCTGGCGGTGGGAGCGACCACTCACGATAACTGCCCTCTCACCAGGCTTCGGCCAATCGGTCGCGCGTGGTCGGCAGGAGTTCCGGGAGAACCTTGGTCTGGGCGACCACCGGCATGAAGTTGGCATCCCCGGACCATCGGGGCACCACGTGCTGGTGCAGGTGTGGCGCGATCCCGGCGCCGGCGGCGGCGCCGGCGTTGATGCCGATGTTGAAGCCGTGGGGGTTGGACACCGACCGGATCACCGACAGTGCCCGCCGGGTGAGCGCGGAGAACTCCGTCAACTCCGCATCGGTCAGGTCGCTGTAGTCGGCGATGTGCCGGTACGGCACCACCATCAGGTGCCCGGGGTTGTAGGGATACAGGTTGAGCACCACGAAGTTGAGCTCGCCCCGGGCGACGACCAGGCCCTGCCGGTCCTCGAGGGTGGGGATACGGCAGAACGGGCATCCCCGCTGCTGGTTCTCACCGGAGCTGACGTAGGCCAGCCGGTGCGGCGTCCAGAGCCGGGCGAACCCGTCGGGCTCGCCGACCCCGTCCTGGCGGGCGGCACTCTCGCGGGGGCCGGCACTGGCTGCGGGTCCGGCACTCTCGCGGGGGCCGGCACTGGCTGCGGGTCCGGCACTGCCTCCGGGTCCGGCAGCGTCCTGGCCGCCCTGCGGCGTGATCACCCCGACAGCTCCGCGAACAGGGCAGCGGTCGGCTCCCGGTTCTCGTGGCCGGCCACCCACGCGGTGATGGTGCGCACCGCGTCCGCCACCGGCACGGTGTTGATCTGGGTGCCGTCGCGGAATCGGAAGGAGACCGCGTCCGCCTCGACGTCGGCGGCGCCGGCCAGCAGCTGGAAGGGCACTTTCTGGGTGGTGTGGGTGCGGATCTTCTTCTGCATGCGGTCGTCGGAGTGGTCGACCTCGACCCGGATCCCGTTGCCGCGCAGGGTGTCTGCAACGGCGTCGAGGTGCACGCCGAACTGTTCCGCGACCGGGATGCCGACCACCTGGACCGGCGCCAGCCAGGCGGGGAACGCGCCTGCGTAGTGCTCGGTCAGCACCCCGAAGAACCGCTCGATGGACCCGAACTTGGCGGAGTGGATCATCACCGGTTGCTGACGGGTGCCGTCGGCAGCGACGAACTCGAGACCGAACCGGGCGGGCTGGTTGAAGTCGTACTGGATGGTCGACATCTGCCAGGTGCGGCCGATCGCGTCCCGAGCCTGCACGGAGATCTTCGGACCGTAGAAGGCGGCCCCACCCGGGTCGGGAACGAGGTCGAGCCCGGTCTCCCGCGCCACCTGCTCGAGGATCTGGGTGGCCTCGTCCCACTCCTGCTCGGAGCCGATGAACTTCGGACCGTCGCCGCGGGTCGAGAGCTCCAGGTAGTAGTCGTCCAGCCCGAAGTCACGCAGCAGCGACAGCACGAACTTCAGCAGGTGACGGATCTCCTCAGGAGCCTGCTCGGGAACGACGTAGGAGTGCGAGTCGTCCTGGGTCAACCCGCGGACGCGGGTCAGCCCGTGCACCACCCCGGACTTCTCGTAGCGGTAGACGGTGCCGAACTCGAAGAACCGCAACGGAAGTTCCCGGTAGGAGCGTTGCCGCGACCGGAAGATCAAGTTGTGCATCGGGCAGTTCATTGCTTTGAGGTAGTACTTCGAGTTCTCCAGCTCCATCGCCGGGAACATGGTGTCCTCGTAGTACGGCAGGTGGCCGGACTCGACGAACAGCGCGCCCTTGCTGATGTGCGGTGAGCTGACGTACGAGAAGCCCTCCTCGATGTGCCGGCGCCGGACGTAGTCCTCCATCTCGCGCTTGATGATGCCGCCGCGGGGATGGAAGACGACGAGCCCTGAGCCGATCTCGTCCGGGAAGGAGAACAGATCGAGCTCGGTACCGAGCTTGCGGTGGTCGCGCCGCTCGGCCTCGGCCAGTCGCTCCAGATAGGCGTCCTGCGCCTCCTGCGACTCCCAGGCGGTGCCGTAGATCCGTTGCAGCGCAGCGTTGTCCTGGTTCCCGCGCCAGTATGCGGCGGAGCTGCGGGACAGCGCGAACGACGGGATGTACTTGGTGTTGGGGACGTGCGGACCGCGGCACAGATCGCCCCAGACCCGCTCACCGGTGTGCGCGTGCAGGTTGTCGTAGACGGTCAGCTCGCCGTCGGCCGAGAGCTCCGGGACAAGATCCGAGCCCGCTCCTGTGACCTCTTCGGGGGCGCCGACCTCGTCGCCCTTGAGTTCGATCAGCTCGAGTTTGTACGGCTCACCTCCCAACTCCAGCCTGGCCTCCTCGCGGGAGGCGAGCCGGCGGCGGGAGAACTTCTGGCCGGACTTGATGATCTTCTTCATCCGCTTCTCGAGCTCGGCGAGATCATCTGGGGTGAAGGGTTTCTCGACGTCGAAGTCGTAGTAGAAACCATCCCGGATCGGCGGGCCGATGCCGAGCTTGGCGTCGGGGAACTGCTGCTGGACGGCCTGCGCCAGCACGTGCGCGGCGGAGTGCCGGATGACGCTCCTGCCGTCCTCGGTGGAGGCCGCGACCGGCTCCACCTCGACGTCGGCGTCCGGGCTCCACGCCAGATCCCGCAGCGTGCCGTCCGGGTCTCGGACGACGACGATCGCGTCCGGACCCGACCGCGGGAGGCCCGCATCACCGACCGCCTGCGAAGCTGTCGTCCCGGCCGCGACCTTCACCCGCTCGAGCTTCGAGACGGAAGGGGCTGCTGACACGGACACGATGGGACTCCTGGGGTCGATCACTGGGCAGCCGGGACGCCACCCGAGGGCGTGACCAGCCTATCCGCGCGCCGCCCCGGGTTCGCGCTGTGTCCTGATCAGCGCGGGCGAGAGAACTCGACCAGCCAGCGAGACCGGAGGGCGGCCGGACCGTGGGTGGCCATCGGGTGCTGCGCCGAGCTCTCGATGCGCAGTCCGCCCACCGCGAACAGCTCGATATCTGCGGTGGTGAATCCCCACGGCGGTCCCTGCGACAGCGCAGCTCCGTCTTCACGTACGTTATCCACCACGACCAGTCGACCTCCCGGTGCGACCAGCGAGGCGACGGCGGCCGCCGCGCTCGCGCGCAGCTCCAGCGGGAGCGCCTGCACGTTGATCACCTCGAGGACCAGATCGAACGCCGAGAGCCAGTGCGGCGGCAGGTCGAGCAGATCGCCGACCCGGTAGTCGACCCGAGAGTCCGGGTGGCGGGTCCTGGCTAGTTCGATCGCCGTTGCCGAGATGTCGAAGCCGGTCACCTCCAACTGGGTCCCGGCGCCGAGTTCCTGCATGAACTCGGCGTCCACGCCCAACCCGCAGCCGACGACGATCGCTGTCGAGCCCTCGGTCGGCGGCCGCCGACGCAGGTGCTCGACGACCGGTGGGAGCGGCGCCGGTCGATCCCACGGCACGCCGATGACGCCGGCGGCGCCCTCCGCGTAGAGCTCGTCGAACCAGGCGGTGGGACGGCCGTCACCGATAGCGGCCCCGGCGAGTTCGGCACTCCGGAGATCCCAGTCAGGAGGTGAGGAGGTCATGGACCTGATCGTCGCATGCCCCGGTGTCTCCCCCGGGCTCAGCGGAACCCCCTGCCAGACTCATCGGATGACCCACACCACGACCCCGGACGATCTGCTTGCGCCACTCGTGCCGGACGTGTTCGCGCAGCGACTCGTGGAGCTGGGGGTCCCGCACGGGTGGATCGACGACGTGCTGCGGCACGCGGCAGGATTGACCGAGCCGCGGCGGGAGCACCTGCGAGCCTGCGCCGCCGTGCTGGACGGGCTCGCCGGCGGAACCGCCGGGATGCCGGAGTACCCGTCCGGCCCGGCCGCCGGTCTGGACTTCGTGGTGCTGTTCGCCGGGTTGCTCCCCCGGCTGCGCCGGCTGGAGGCGCTGCGGCGAGTCGATCCGCTGATCACTGCGGCGACGGTGGCCGATCTCGGCCGTCACCTGGCCGTCCATCGCGGTCGCCACGGCACGCTCGGGTTCGACGAGCAGCAGTGGTTCGGCCTGCACATCACCGGGCAGCTCCACCAAGTCGGCCGGTTGCAGTTCCAACGGTTGACGGCCGGGACCGCCGCCGCGGAGGTCGGCGCTGCCGGTGGGAAGGTCACCCCGGAAGACGTGGTGCTGTCCGTCCACATCCCGCGCTTCCTCGGCCCGATGAGCCCGGCCGCCTGCGACGCCGCGATCGCCCGGGCGCACGGCTTCTTCGCCCAGCACTTCCCCGCCGACCGGATCACCGCAGCCGTCTGCTGGTCGTGGTTGCTGGACCCGCAGCTCGACGAGCGGCTCCCGCACTCCAACATCGCCGCGTTCCAGCACCGATTCACCCCGATGGGTAGCCCGCGGGTCGATGATCGGGCTCCGTTGAACTTCGGTTTCGTCCGGCCCGACCTGCCGCTGGACGAACAACCACGCAGCACCTCCCTGGAGCGGACTGTGTTGGACGTCCTGCAGGACGGTGGTCACTGGCACATCGGGGCCGGCTGGTTCCCCTGGTGACGAGTTCAACCTCGGATCGCTCGCTCGAGCGCCAACGAGTACCGATTGATCCTGATGTTGCGCGCTCGGACGAATTCGCTCGACCTCTGCATGTACTTCCGGTACTCCTCGACGCTGCGCACCGGCAGTGGGTCCGAGGAAAAGCCCTCGAAGGGCACATGGAATCGCACGCCGGTGTAATCGGGAGTGACGAGGTCATCGAGCAGGAAGTGGGTCACATAGCCACGGAAGGTCGGAAAAAGGCCGAAGAAGAACGCATATGGGTCGAGGCGGTGGGCGAACGGACTGTGCTTGTTCGAATACCAGAGTCGGATGCACTCGAGTGTGATGTCGAACCGGTCCCTGATCTGGGGGTGGATGCCTCGCGCTTGGTTGATCGACATTTGCCACCGATCGTTGATGCGGACCGGGAATGGGAACACGATGTAGGCCCCAACCGTGCACCCGAGGTCGTAGAACTCGGTCAGCTCATGGGCGGGGATCTGATTGACGACATCAACAAGCCGAGAAGGGCGGGTCCAGCTCCGGTAGGTGTGTGTGATGGCGTCACTGGCCAGCGAGAAATCACCGTGGTCCGAGCGGTGGCGGAGCCGAGCATCCAATTCGAAGGTCCGGCCGTCCGGCAGCGGCTTGCCCCACAGCAGGCGATGGTACCGGCGCAGCGTGGCACTGTGGCTGTCGGGATCACGGCTCCCGGAATCCCGCCGGACATCGAACCTCGTGTCGATCAGCGGCTCGCGGTGCATCCGATGATCCTAGGGAAATGCACGAAGGCAGACCGTCTCCCTCAGCCCTCGACCACCACCGTGTCGCTGCCCGATCGACCGAATGTCTCCGGGGCGTAGACCTGCTCGGCCCTGGCCGGCGGGGCGGTGAAGGTCCCCGGCACCTTGGCGAGCGTGAGGTAGCTGTAGGAGTAGACGCCGCCCTGCAACCACTGTGCGAACGCCTCGGCGCGATCGTCCCGCAGGTTCTGGTGGTCGTACCAGGTGCCGTACCAGCTCGTCGGCGCTGCGTCGGCGGCCTTCTTCGGATCCAGATCCTTCGCGGTCGTCGCCAGCGCCGGGTTGAGGGACTGCAGGCCGGCCGGCAGCGGGTCGATCAACGCGACGTGCGGGCGGGCGCTCCGCGACACCAACTCCAGCCTGACCTCGACCCTGGCCCCTGCCTTGATGTGCCACACGCCTTGTGCGTCGCGTCGGACGTCCGCCGGATCGTCCACCGCCCGGTAGCTGCGGGAGACGACGAACCCGCGATCGAGCGGGGTCGCAGTCAGGTTCTTCGGCGCCGTGGTGATCCCGATCCGGTAGTAGAGCCGACCGGTGCCCTCGTTCTGCAGGGTGACGTCCGCTCCGCTCGCAGTGAGTACCTGGGCCGTCGGCACGTCGACCGAGACGCGGTCCGTGGTCCGTCCGGCGTAGGCGTGCTCGCCGGCGAACCGACCGCCGACCCAGATCCGCGCGATGAAGTCGGGGGTCGCCGATTCGAAGGTGTCGTAGTAGTGCCGCAGCGCCAACAGGATGACGGAGTTCTCCTGCATCCCAGACCATCGCCCAGCGATCCGGTTGCCCATCAGCCCCTTGACGATCTTCGGGATCAGATCGCTGTCCGGATCGACCGTGAGCAGAGCATCCAGCACCAGCCCGTCGGTGCGGGTGTCCGACTGCAGAGTCGTCCAGGCGTCCGAGACCACCCGGGTGGTGATGGTGACCGCGCCGGCATCATCGACCGCCGCGTTCTGGATGCGGCGCGCCAGCTCTGCCTTGACCTCTGCGCTGCTGACGACCGGCAGCAGCCAGGCGACCGCATCCATCGACAGTGCCGGGCCGCGCGCGGCGAACAGCGCTTCGGCGTCGCTGCTGTCCCGATCACCGGCCAGCGCGCGCACGGCCAGCGCGAAGGACTGCAGAGCATCCTTCGTGGCCTGGGAGGCACGGGGCGGGTAGTGACGCTCGATCGCCTTCAGGAACTCCAGCGAACGGCGCAATCCCGCCGCGGGCACGGAATAGCCGTGATTCTTCGCAACCACCATCGCCTGGGTGGCCTGGATGGAGTTGAAGGCATCGTTCGGCTCGCCCTTCTTCCAGTAGGGAAAACCGCCGTCGGTGTTCTGCATCGCGACGAGGTCCTCCAGGTCGGCCTCGACCCGCGCACGCAACTGCTCGGGTGACGGCAGCCCGGGTGCCGAGAACGCCTTCAGCACGTCACCCAGGGAGCCGATCGCGATGATCCGTCCGGCCAGCGCATCTGAGCTCTCGTACTCGTAGTCCAGGATCGACAGCACCGCATCGGTGAGCTCGGCCAGCGCCGTGGACGAGGTGCTGATCTGCAGGCTGCCGAACTGGCTGAAGACGTCGGTGGGCTTCGAGACCGGTTGCCGCACCACACCTCCGCTGTCGAGCTGGCCGTAGGTGGCTACCGACTCACTGGTCGCCGGCGTATAGACCGGGACGTCGATCGCGACCGCATCGGCGGAACCGGCCGTCGGGTTCGCGCTGTCCACCACGGCCATCCGGACCCTGGCTGTGCCCGCCTGCTCGGCGGCCACCGGGATCCGGACCTCGACGCGACTGTTCGCCGGGATCGACACCCGTCGACCGCCGGTGCCCGCGACCGTCAGGTTCGAGCCCTGCAACACCACGTCGGCGACGATCGCCTCGGCGGTGCGGTTCTGCACGAGCATCGGGAACTCGAAGCGGTCGCCGAAGTTCAGGAACGTCGGCCCGGCGGAGCGCACGGTGAGCGGAAGACCCGCGGTGATGGTCGATTCCGCGGAACCGAACTTCTCAGCGCCGGCCACCGCGAACACCAGCACCCGATACCGGGTGAGGTTGTCCGGCAGCGTCACGTCCACTGTTGCGTGCCCGGCGGCGTCGGTGGTGGCGGACGGCACGAACACGGCCAGCGGTGCGAAGTCGGTGCGCTCGCCGATGTTCGGCGCCATCTTTCCGGCGGAGAGAGCCCTCCCAGCCGGCACGGCGCCGGCAGCGCTGTCCAACGTGGCCGATGACGCCATCGAACCCGACTCCGCGGCGGAGGAGGCCGGGGCGGCAGATCCGGCCGCCGCGGACGAGGGCGATTTCTGGCCTTCCCGCTCCGACAGCAGCACCCCTGATCGGCTGTACTGCGTGTCGAGCCAGGATCCGCGCAGCCCGTAGAAGATGTCCATCGGATCGGGGCGCACCGCCCCGCCGACGGCCAGCACCGCCTCGTCCACCACGACGAGCTCGAACTCGGCGCCCGCTGCAGGACCGCCGGAACCGTCGGTGATGCCGACATCGATCTTCGTCGAACCACCCGGTGCGACCATCTTCGAGCGGGGGGTCGCGATGACCTTCAACTCGCGTGAGACGGTGGACACCTTCAGCGCCACTTCGCCTGTGGCGTAGGCGGTCTGCCGTGCACCTGCTGCATCGGTGGTGGTCCCCACCACCTCGATCGACACGGCGACCCCGGGGATCCAGCCCTCGGTGACCGGGAGCTGCACGACAGCGGATCCGTCGACCACCGTGAACCGGGTGGTGGAGACGATCCCGTTGTGCACCACCGTCGCCAGGCCGCTGCCGGCCGGGATGGGCGACTGCACCAACAGCTCGGCGGTCTGGCCGGGTCGGTAGGTGTCGGCCTTCGGGACGACGGTGAGCGTCTGCTCCTGAACGGTGCCGGCTTCGGCGCCGCTCGATCCGGCGACCCAGCGGGTGAGCACGGTGCGGCTGCTGCGGCCCTTGTCGTCCGTGACGGTCGCGGTGATCCGGTACGTCCCGGGTGTCGCCGGCCGGAAGGTGCAGTTCGCGGCGTCGGTCGTCGAGGTGAGCGTGCAGGTCTGCGCGGTCCCTTCCGTCTCGGTGCTCTTGCCGCCGGCCCAGGTCGTGGTGACGAGCGCCGCCGTCACCCGTACCGGCCGACCGGCGGTCGGAGTGCCGTCGATGTCGGTGGTGATCGTCCTGATCACCAGATCCTGGCCCTGCTTGACGAAGGTGTCGTCGCCGGCCAGCCCGACGTAGTAGGACGCCGGGTGGATCAGCAGGTCGGTGGTACCGGCGATCGCGGTCCGGTCGACGTCGGTCACCTGTGCCTGCGCGGTGACCGTGACCGGCATCCCGACGGAGTCCTTGCCGAGTTCCTTCTCCAGATCGCCCACGCTCACCTGGAGATGGTTCGCCCCGTCGGCGTCGGTGGTGCCTGCGTGCTTCTCCACCTTCTGGTCGTCGGCCGGGTTCGGACCGCAGCAGTAGTCACCGGGGTAGTAGGGACCCGAGCCGTAGTCGGAACCGTAGGAGGAGCCGTAGGAGGAGCCGTAACCGTTGGAGCCGATGCTCAGTGCACCCGCAGCGTCCGTCTGCCACCAGGGCTGCCACCGACCGAAGGTGTAGCCGGACCATCCGGGCGGCGCATAGCTGGCTGTCGCGGTGCGGACCTGCCACTGCACCGGTGCGTCCCCCACGCCGCCGCCGGCGTAGTAGGTGGCGTCGGCGTCGATGTCGACTGGCTCACCGAGCACGTGCGGGGCAGAGCTGATCGCGTGGGCGTCGACCTGGAACGTCGGGGTGGTGAAGTCGGCGATCCGGAACTGGTGGTACGCGTCGTTCTCGTACTGCGATGCACCGCTCAGGTGCAGCATGACCGAGGCATCACCAAGGTTCGCGCCGGCCGGGATCGCCACCGCGAAGTCGAAGCCGCCCAGCTTCGACAGCTTCACCGTGCCGGTCCGCAGCGACACCCCGTGCCCGTCGGTGATGGTGTACTTCACCGATCCGGTGGGCAGGCTCAGGGCGGTGCTGACGTCGTCCGCCTGGTGGCGGATCCAACCCTTCACCGAGATCGACTCGCCTGGTCGGTAGGTCTGCCGGTCATCATTGACGAACCAGACGAGCTGGTCGTGCAGCTCTCCGGTCCGCCAGGACCCGTCGTACAGGTTGCCCGCCAGCAACGCTGTCTGATCGCCCCGGCGCGCGATCAACGCGGTCGCCGGGTTGGCGGTCAGCGCGATGGCCGCGATGCCGTTGGCGTCGGTCTGCACCGACCCGCCCGACACCGGAGCTCCGTCGGCGCCCAGCGGGCCGACGGTGACGTCCCCGAGCGGACGGCCGTCCTCGAACGACGTCACCCACGCGCGCAGCACGCTGCGATCGCTGATCGCGTCCAGCGCCAACCCGGTCCGCTGCACCCAGGCCATCGTCGGGCGGTTCTGCCACTGCGAATCGTTGCCCAACGCTTCCTGACCGGTCGGTTCGATCAGCACCACGACGTTGCCGGTGGCACCGTCACCGCCCAGGGCGTCGGTCAGGTCGAGCGGGGTGCTGATCAGCCTGTTCGCGTCCTGGGTAGGACGGACCACCCGGTCCTGCAGCACCGGCCAGGACGGAATCGCTCCGACCCCGTTCCAGATCTGACGCTCCGCCGTCGATCGGTACAGCGACCGGAACGCCGCGAAGTCAGCGGTGCTGACCCGGAACACCCGCTCCCGGAACTCCTCCCGGTTCACCGTGTTCACGGTGATCGTCGAAGATTTCGCCAGTGGATCGACGGTGAGCAGCGGCTGCGGGAACGGGTCCAGCCGCCGTCCGGCGGCGGTCATCCTGGCCTTGGTGATCGCAGCCTGCGCGAGCTGCTGGCCGTGGGTGTCGAGCAGGCCGGCGTCGACCGTCACCGTGTACTCGACCGCGGGCAGGGTCGATCCCTGGACGACGATCAGGTTGTCGGAGGCGGAGATGCTCGCGCCGCCCGGTACTTCGGGGGTGACGTGCACGGTGGCCGGGTCGAAGGCAGCGGTGTCGATCGGGTTGCTGAACTCGAGCACCAGGGGGGAGGACGCCTCGCACTGTCTGTCGCTGCAGATGCCCTTGGTCATCGTCATCGCCGCGTAGGTGCGCCCGGTGAAGGTCGCCGGCTTGCTCGAGACGATCGGACCTTCTGCGGACGGGGTGCCCGCACCGAAGGTGGCGGTGACAGCGGCGTCGGTCGGCAGCGGTGCGGCGGCCATGAACGCGACGCTCTGTCCGCGTGGTGCGGCGGCGACGGCCTTGGCCGCAGCGGGATCGGCGGCGATCTCGGCTGCCCCGGCGCCGCGGACGGGGCGGGCGGCTCCGTCGGCGGTCAGGGTGAACTTCGCCAGCACGGCGGCCGCGTCGACCCGCTGGTCGAACACCGCGACGAACACCGGAGAGAGGTCGAGGCCCTTGCCCTGCGGGGTGAAGGACCGGACGGTCGGAGCGGGAGTGGTGAAGGTCGCGGTCGCCGTCTGCGCCAGGGCGTTCCCGGTGATCGACTTCGTCCCGGCGGGGACGGTCACGGTGAACTTCGTCGCCATCGGCAGCCGGTCGACGCTCTCGGTGGCGGCGAAGCGCAGCGTCGACGTACCGATCCAGCGCCACGTCCCCTTGACCTGAGGGCTGATGGTCGCCGGGATGTTCTGCTGCGCCTGGTCGGTGACGGTGGCGATCGGCACCATGGGCTGGTCGAAGGTGATGCTGATGAACGGGGCGACTGCGACCGCACCCTGCGGTTGCATCCGGAGGACCTGCAGCGGCCCCTTCGGGCTCGGCGGCTCCGCCGGATCGCCGCCCGGCGGGAGCTCAGGCGCGACGGTCGTGCCGCGCTCCGGGGTTGTGAGGCTCTGCACCGGCCACCGGAACTGTTCCTGCAACGCGGCGCGGCCGACCAGCGGCGGGAGTCGATCGACGATCGCGTCCACCTGCGCCGCGTCCAGCGGGGTGCCCGAGGCGACCTTCGTCTGCCCAGCGGGTCTCGTAGCGCGCCCGTCGCGCAGGGCGAGTCCGATCTGTTCGACCGTTCGCGGCTGCGTCGGCGGCGTGCCGTCCGTCGCAAGCGCACCCTGGTGCGACCCCGGTTGCTGCTGCTGGGTGCCGGCCACCGGGTCGCTGACCGAGCTGGAGCTCGAGGTGACGGCGATGCCCACGACCAGGGTGGTGAGCGCTGTGAGAGCACCAGCGGTGGTCCCGAAGACTCGGAGCCGACGGGAAATTCTGCTGCTGTCCATGTGCCTGGCCTCCGGGAGCAATGCGCGGCTGTCGGCTGCTGGACGTCGTCACCTTCGGCATCGGTTGCAGGCTGGCTGAGAAAGTTCTGCGAGCGCTGAGCTCGGCGGCTGCAGAACAGTTCCAGTGGTTCGCCACCCGCCGGGGCGGTGGCGCAGCACTGGAACCGTTCTGCAGAGCAGGGCCATCGCTCGGGGTGGTTGTTCGGCGGGCCCGGAACGCAGAACTCCCGCCGGTCCTGGTGGACGGGCGGGAGCTCTGGTGGTGGTGGGCGATACTGGGATTGAACCTGTATCGACCTGGTTGGTGACTCGTCCTGACCATCTGCATCCTGACCTCGCCGTTCGTGGCTGTGACCTGCAACTTTGCCGGAACCTGGCTGGTGCTCCGACCGTCACAGGAGTACACTCAGGTATACATCAGGAAGCACTGATGTGACACGTATCTGACACGAACTGACTGACACGGGAGAACATGATGACCAGCCGGAAGGTGAAGAAGCCCGCGAAGCGTGGCTTCGGCAGCATCTCGCTGCTGCCGTCCGGCAAGTACCGTGCGCGCTACACCGGCCCGGACGCGGCCTGGCACAACGCCCCGCACACGTTCGTCGCGAAGATGGACGCCGAAGGTTGGTTGGCCGGCGAAGCCCGGATGATCTCCGGTGGAGAGTGGATCTCCCCCGCTGCTCGCGTCCAGGCACGCGAGACGGTCGTTCTGTTCGGTGCCTACGCCGAGGGGTGGCTGTCGGCTCGCACGCTGAAGCCCCGCACCCGCGAGCACTACCAGTCCCTGCTGACCCGCATCATTCTGCCGACGTTCACCTCGGTGCGCGTCCGGTCGATCACCCCCGAGCAGGTCCGTGCCTGGCACACCGCGATCGGCGCTGAAGCACCGACGCAGCGGGCCCACGCCTACTCGCTGCTCCGCGCGATCCTGAAGGACGCGGTGGCCGACGAACTCCTGACGAGCAACCCGTGCCACATCCGCGGCGCCGGCAACTCCAAGCGTGTCCACAAGGTCGAGCTGCTGACGGCCGAGCAGGTCGACGCCCTGGCCGCCGCGATGCCCGCGCGTCTGCAGCTGATGACCCTGTTCGCCGCATGGTGCGGTCTGCGCTTCGGTGAGCTCGTCGAGCTTCGCCGCTCCGACATCGACGTCACCAACATGACGATCAAGGTGCGCCGCGGCGCCGTCCAGGTAAAGGGCGCGACCGTCGTCGGTTCCCCGAAGTCGGATGCCGGGATCCGCGACGTCGCGATCCCCCCGCACCTCGAGGCAGCCGTCCGCGAGCACCTCGGATCGTTCGTCACCGGTCGGGATGGCCTGCTCTTCCCCGGCACGTCGGGCCGGACCCTGCGGCCGTCGGTGCTCTACGGCAAGGCGCCGGTCGTTACGGTCGACGCGACCACCGGCGAGCACTCGGTCAAGGCTGGGTGGGGTTTCTACGCGGCGCGCGCTGCGATCGGCAAGCCGGCCTTGCGGTGGCATGATCTGCGGCACACCGGTGCTGTCCTGTCGGTGCACTCCGGCGCGACCCTGGCTGACGTGATGTCCCGCCTGGGTCACTCGACCCCGGGTGCGGCGATGCGGTATCAGCACGCCGCGTCGGGTCGGGATGCGGAGATCGCCGCCCGGATGTCCGCGACCGTGGCCGGATCAGCATGACCAGCACCCTCGAGACAATCGACGTGTCGTGCGTTCCCCCGGTGCTAATCCTGAAGAACGACAGAGAAATCCTGAACCCGGACGGGCACGAACCCCGCGATGTCGCAACCTTTACGCGCGATCTCGAGGCGCCCGGCTCCGGTGGAACTTTCGTTCCTGATTACTCACCCGGCACGGTCCAGACGCAACTACTTGCTGGGCCTAAAGGTGAGACGCCAGTCGAGGAAGTACCGGGATGGGAGGAGGATCCGTCTAACCACCTCCTGCGCATTCGCACGCGGATCACCTGCGACGTCTGCCCGTACACGTTCGTTGCCGTTGACTTCACCCAAAGCTCAACGGATCCCGGGCTCGTCGCCCTGCTGCAGTACGTCACCCAGAACCACCGATTGCGGATTGCGGATCGTCGATCTGCCGTGACCCTGCAGCAACTGAACGCCGCCATGGATCCGAGACAGGTCGGGGGCTGGTTCCACCCGAGCGGCCCCGGGCGTGTCGCACATCATTAAGCGCACGTAAGCCCTAGCGTCGTTTCTGGTCGACGTTCGCTCGACCCCGGGCAGCCTCGGACACGGTATTCATCGTGCCCGAAAGCAGGATCCCCATGGCGACAACCACGCCACAACCCAAGTGGTACACCATCAGTCAGGCAGCCGAGCTGCATCTCGTGCACCCCATGACGATCCGCAGGTGGATTGCTCAAGGCAAGCTGACCGCACACCGAATGGCCGGCGGCGGGAAGTCCATCCGCCTCGACGCTGCTCAGGTCAACGCCCTGTTCGCTCCCGCCGGGGGTGGCAACAGTGCAGCCTGACGCAAAGAGAAGCCGCCCCACCCGGACAGGTGAGACGGCTCCAAGCGACCAGCCGGCGAGCGAGTCGATCCCCAGTGTATCCGCGGATCCGGCTGCACTGGAGGCGTTCCGGCACTCCTACGCCGTGCTCGTTCGAGGGAAGACGGTGCGTCGTCACCTGTACTTCAACCTGCCCGCCGCGGCCCGAACCGTTCAGCGCGCCAAGGACCGAGGGGACACGGCTGATCTCGTCCTGGTCAAACTGCTACCGGTCGATGGGCGCCAGCTCCACCAGCTCGACGATCAGGGTGGTGCACAGTGACCGCGCCGACGGCCCCTGACCTCAGCCTCGCAGCCGAGGACGCCACCGTGGGCGCCCTGGTACTCGCCGCCGACGGGCTTCGACGCAACGCACTGATGACTCTGTCCGACAACGACTTCCAGGATCGTCGCTGCCAGTTCGCGGTGAAGACGATCCGGCGGATGGTTGCCGAGAGCGTCCCGGTTGATCTCGTAACATTGCCCGCGTTCGTCGAACGCCACGGGTTGCTGACGGACGGCGCTCTGAGAGGGTCGCTGGCCGTCTGGCTGGCCGATCGCTGCTCGCAGGTACCGACACCGGCCTCGCTTCCCTGGTACGTCCTGCAGGTAGCTGAGAACTCCGTCCGTCGCGAGATCGGCGAGAGTGGTGCACGTCTGTCTGCCGTCACAGAGGCGGCCACCGCATCCGTTGCCACAATCATCGCCGACGAGATCAGCACGCTCGCTGCCCTCTCTGAGCGACTGCAGGCGGTGAGCACCAATGTCTGAGTACGACGAGGCATTCACCGAACAACGCCCCGCCGATCTCCCCGGTGCTGTTCTGCTGCAGCAAGTTCGTGACTGGCTCGCCCGGTTCATCGTCACGGTGTCTGACGCGGACCACGATCTGCTCGCGCTGTGGGCTGTGCACACCTGGGTTGCTGAGGAGACATACACGACGCCGCGGCTGCAGCTCGACTCACCGATGCCCGGCTCCGGGAAGACGACGACGCTGGAGCACCTGCGCCGGCTATGCAAGCACCCGGTGCAGATGGCTGCGATCTCGTCGTCCGCTCTGCTCGCACGGCTGCTCGAGAACGGTGTCCGCACTCTGCTGATCGACGAGGCCGACCGCACCCTGTCGAAGGACAACCCCCTGACCGGGGATGTCCTGGCGATCCTCAACTCCGGCTACAAGCGCGGTGCGTCGCGGCCGGTGCTGGTGCCCGTAAAGGGCGGCTGGGAGGCCCAGGAGATGCCGACCTACGCGCCGGTGGCGATCGCGGGGAACAACCCCGACCTGCCCGACGACACCCGTTCGCGGATCGTTCGAGTGCTGCTGCTGCCCGACCTCGACGGCAATGCCGAGGACTCCGACTGGGAGTTGATCGAGGACCAGGCGATCGAGCTTGCGATCGCGGTAGAGGAGTGGGCCGACAGTATCCGCGCCGATCTGGCGACGTGCCGGCCTGCCCTCCCAGCGGGGATCGTCGGCCGGTTCCGGGAGAAGTGGTCACCGCTGCGCCGGGTGGCCGAACTGGCCGGTGGTCGGTGGCCGGCTTCCGTCGATCGGATGGCTGTTCACGACCGTGACCAGTGGGACCAGGACAAGGAGGACGGGATGATCCGGGAAAAGCCCGCTGTGCTACTGCTGAAGCACCTTGCTGACGTGTGGTCGAACGGTGAGACGTTCGTGCCCACAGTCGATCTCCTGGTCCGCCTCGAGCACGCCCACCCTGCAGCGTGGGGTGCCGACGGTCCGTTCGGTAAGCCGATCACCGCTCAGCGGATGGGTCGGATGCTGGTGTCCTCCTACAAGGTCAACTCCTCCCGTGAGTCTAAGGACGGGCCACGCGGGTACATGTTCGGATCGCTGGCGCCGGTCTGGAGCCGGATGCAGATCCGCCCCCCAGAAGTAACCGGCCCATCTGGCGCAACTGGCGCAACCGGCACCGAGCTCGCGCCGGTTCCGCCGGTTGCGCCGCTTCCGCCGGTTCCAGGGGTACCCCCCACCCAACCGGTACTCGAACCGGTACTCGAACCGGCACCGACATACATCGACGCAATCACCTGCCCGCTCTGCCACCAGCCGTCAGGGATGGCGCTGATCGGATCCGTGCGCGGCCCTGCCTGCCGAAGGTGCCTGCCAGGGGTCCGCGCCGGCACCACCTGCCAGGACTGCGGCCACCCGCGGGAAGTAGTGAGGGACGGTCGCTGCAATCCCTGTCACGGCAAAGCGATGCGGGGAGATGCAGCATGAGCCAGTTCCATCTTCCCGAGTCGGTGATTCTCGCGGCCGGCGACCAGTCCGAAGCTGCTAAGACCACATCCGAGACCACACCATCGGCACTGACCCCAACCGTTGGGCGGTGCTGGTCGTCCCACCTGACAGCCTGGCCCGCTGGTGTCATTGAGATAGGGCGCCGAACCGTCGGCGCACAGCCCTCGCTGCTCGTGGAGCACACCCGCGATCGAAGGACGGTCAAACTCTGATGGTCACCGAATCGCAGGCACTCCGCGCGCGCCGCCTCGGCTCTCAGGTCGCACACCTCGTGTCCGACCTGGGGAATGCGTACTCGCTGGTGTTCACCCCCACGTCGATCAAGACGGGCGGGTTCGCACCCGTCTTCACGCAGGTTGCCCGACCGGGCCGGAAACCGCTGCTGGTGCAGGACTCTCTGACGTTGGTCACAGAGTCGTTCACCCACAACATCGTCGAAGCGCCTGGGGTGAATGTGGAGCGGGCGGTGACGAACCTGCAACGCCTCGCCCAGTCCGGGCGGAAGGTGCGGATCGTCGGGATGAACCCGATGGTGCGCGGCTGGTTCAACATCACGTCCCTGTCGGTGACGGTGCAGGAGTTGAACGAACACCAGCGCCCCAAGATCGTGGAGCTGACTTGGGAGTTGCAGCAGGCTGCGCAGGCCAGGGTGAAGATCGGCCGTCCGGTCACGATCCGCACGATGCGCGACCTCGAGGAGATCGCCACGACCCGCGGCGGCTCCACTGCTCGTATCCACATCGTCCGCTCCGGTGAATCTCTCCGGTCGATCGCCGAATACGAGCTCGGCGACCCAGACCGGTGGACTGAGATCGCTGACCTGAACAAGGAAGTCATCAAGGCATCCGCGGTGGATAACGCGGCATTGCTGGACAACACAGCGACGACCACGATTCTGAACCCTGACGGATCCACCAGCCCGATCCCGCTTAGCCCGGCGGGGCCACAGTTCGGCGGGTTCGATCCGGATGCGGATTCAGTGCCACGTAGAGCGATTACATCGCTCGTTCCTGGCATGCGTCTGGTGCTGCCGCCGGTTCAGCTCGCACCTGACGTGTCGACCACGTTCGGTGGCGGTTCCCGTGTGCGGTTGGTGGTCTGATGGCCACCACATTCCAGGCGGTAGCTGAGGTTGCGGTCTCGCAGATCGGCAGGCAGGAAGCCGACGACGGCACCACGAAGTACGGCTACTGGTTCGGTATCCCGGCGGGTGACTGGTGTGCGATGTTCCTGTCGTGGTGCGGTGATCAGGCTGCGCAGAAGACACCGGGCGCGTCGAACCCGTACGTCGACAAGGACAACCCCAAAGGCTTCGCTTCCACCGAGACCTGGCGGTCGTGGTTCATGGGTCGGGGCGCTTGGACAGGGTCGCGGGATGGGATCCGAGCCGGCGACCTGGTGTTCTTCCTGTCTCCCAACGCTGATCCTGGCCGGACCGTCACCCACGTCGGTCTGGTGCTGCAGGTCGGGGCCGGCTACTACCTGACGATCGAGGGCAACACTTGGGATCGCTCTAGCCCAACGTCCGATTCGAAGTACGTGGTGCGCAAACATCGGGAACCCACCACAGACGGGTCGTTCGTCGGGTACGGCCGCATCCAGTACGACGGAGATCCAGCTGGCGTAGGCGGGTACGCGGGTTCTGACACCCCGGTGGAGAACCCCCTGCTACCCACCTACACGTCGACCGCTGCGAAACCCTTGATCCCGCGACGGAACACCCCGGCGTTGAGCTTGAAGGGCGCCCTGACCGCGGTGCGAATCTCGGGCACCCACCTGCCGACGGACGTGTCGGAGCGGGTCACGAAAGTAACATTGACGTTGTCGTCGACGGAGCGGTGCTCGCTGAAGATGCAGATCCAGGACACCCCAGATGCGGTGATCACCCGGGCGGGGATCTTCGACCTCACCCCGGAACACCGGGATTACGGCACCGCGGTGGCGTTGGACTATGCGGACCAGGCGATGCAGGTGACGACCGTGAACCGTGGGCCCGGCGCCGGCGGACCGTTGATCACCGTCACTGCGATCTCCGCTGCGATCAGGGAACTCACCAGTTGGAAGCACACTGGCGCGGTGAGCTTCGGGGCCGTGAGACCGAACGCCTGGGTCGAGCAGATGGCCAGGAGTGTGGGCGCGCGAGCGGTTGTGCAGCACATCGGCGGGGAAACCGAGCAGGTCGTGTGGATCCGCAACCCGGGCCAGACCACGTGGGAAGCCATGCAGCTGTTGGCGAAAGCCCAGGGCGCGGTGATCTTCGAGCACGAGAACACCATCTACTACGGGCAGCCCACCTGGCTGGCAGCGCAGGCAGAGATGCAGTGGGAACTGTCGTGGCTGTCGTGGTCGGGGTACTCCCCCGGTTTGGCAGGGATGCCGTCGTATGAGGTGAGCCTCGACGACTCCAACGCTGACACCCTCGACTTCGAGCTGATCTCCGATGACCGCGGTCTCATCCGGCCGGGTCACATCGTCCTGTTCACGACGGTTCTGCCTGGCGCGGCCGGGATCTGGGCCGTCGACACCGTGCAGGTCAACCCGCTCGCGTCGGACAAGGTGAAGGTGACGTGCGGCCGCATCGTGGATCCGGCACCGGAGCTGCCCACAGGCCAGATCGGCGCCTACCTCACGAACGGCACGGGCAGCGCCAAGCCGGATGCAGGAGCTGAAGGACCATGATCCTCGATATCAGCGTGCCCGTCGCCGTTCCCTGCATTGTCGGCACCTACGACCATGACCGCGACACGAAGAGGCTGTGATGGCACAGGATCTCGCTGACCGCATCCCATCCGCGGACCTCGCCGTTCTCCTCGGTGTCACTGAACGAGAGATCGACGAGCACCTCGCGCCAGCAGCCACCGGACCGGCCCGGTGACCTCCCGCCCGAGTGGATCCGTCAGGGCCGCCGACGCTGCTCCGAGTACCGAGCGTGGACCGGGGACAACGACATCTTCCGCGGCATCGGCCTGGTGGCGCGCCAACCCGGAAGGCGGCCGGTGATGGCTGGCAGGAACCCGCAGCAGAAGGCCACGCCCCGCACCATCGCCGCGACCCAGAAACAGGCCCTCGCTGTCCGTCTCCGCCTCGAGGGGCACTCCTACGAGCAGATCGCCCAGCGTGCTGGGTACGCCGACCGTGGCTCCGCGTACAGGGCGGTGGAGACCGGCCGGAAGGCGATTTTGGCCGAGCCGGCTGAGGCGCTCCGCGACTTCGAACTGGACCGCCTGGACGCGATGCTGCGTGCAGCGAACGACATCCGGGCCGGTGCTGCCGAGGCCGGCGAACCGGAGTTGCAGCTGAAGGCGATCGACCGGCTGCTGCGGATCGTGGAGTCACGCAGGAAGCTGCTCGGCTTGGACGCCCCGACGAAGACGGACGTCACGGGCTGGGACGGTGGTGTGACGGTGGTGTTCGACCAGGCGCTCAACCCTGACCCGAACCGGCTCACAGTGGCTGTGGACGCCCGGACGCTGCCGATCAAGCCGCCGTTGTAGAGCGCTTTACAATGGACGGGTCCCGCCTGCACGCCCCCGTCAAGGCTGGACGCCCCCGCGAAGACGGAGATCACCGGGGACGGAGCCGGGATCAATGTGGTGTTTCATCCGGCGCTTTCGCCGAAGCAGTTGACCGCGGGGGATCAAATCGCCCCCGCATCTTGCCCATCAGGATGCCGGAAGCCTGAGAAGCATCAGCTGGGCGACTCTGTGATCGGCGACTCGCCCAGCTGATGCTTGCGGACCAGCTCGGGATAGAACTGCAGAATCCGCTCGATGTCCAGTTGGCGACCGATTTGGAATGCCGCCGACTCGCCTACTTCCTTGGCCAGCTCGGATGAGGGCATCGACATCACCGGCATCGCCCGGAAAACCTTCGTATCTGGTTCGTATGTCATCGGCTGACCGTTGCTCGTGAACATCTTGATCAGCCCCTCGGTGCCGGGCGCTTCGGCGTAGAGACGCGACGAGAGCAGGCGGTAGGCAGCTTGACCAGCGGACGTCGTGTACATGCCCGGTTCACCGGCAGCGTTGAAACCTTCCATTCCGTCAGCGGTCTTCACGCCGATTTCGTCAATTATCTGGAATGTGAAGGAGATCGACCCGCGGTGTATTCCCGCCGCGTCTCCGACATGCTCGTCCAGGATGATGATCGATTCGTCGCTACTTGGCTCATTCACAGCTGCCTCCGAGGCGTTGGGGGTGCAAGGCCGAAATTACGCGCAGTTTCGCACAGAGTCACCCGCCGCGCCGATCATTGGTCGGTTAACCACGGTGCCGACAACCGTGGTTGTAGTCACGAGACGCACTGTTTCGCAGTTTCGTAGGCCGCGTTGATGCTGGGCCGGTACGCCTTACCCTCGTCCATGAAGTCCTGAGCGACCGCGAACGTCTCTGCGTCAGCAGGCTGCGGAAGGTTCTTCGCGGTGGCGCCGTTCAACCGCTCGAAGTAGTCCCTGTCGAACCAGAACCAGATCAGCACAGCACCAGCCGTCGTGCGAGCTACGTAGTAGGTGCCGTGATCGTCGGGATCCGGGTGGAACGCTCGAACCTGGATCTGTATGTCCTGTGGCGTCCTCAACCAGATCGACGAGGCTGACTCGTCGTTCGGATCCGAGATCAGCACGCAGCCCTCTGGCCGCGTCTGCCCCGGTGCTGGAGCGGGCAGCGGACGGAACGACGCTGAGAAGTTCCCGGCATCCTCCCCGAGGATGTACCGGACGGTGCTGACCGTCGCATCGGGCGGCACGTCGAAGGTGATCCAGCCCCGGACACAGTCACCGGAAGCGACCCGGGCCACCTGCGGGAACTGCTGACCCATATCGCCGCCACCATCGGGAGCCAGGGTGCTGTACCGCGCGTTGTCCTCGCCGACCAGCGACCACGGCGCCCAAGTCACCTGCGAGGTGCCCTCCGGCAACTGACCGACGCAGACCTCTACGTCGATGCCGGCCACGACCTGGCCGGTGGCTTCGTTGTCCGTGGGACTCCGATAGTCGAATACCGTGACCGACGATCCATCGTTCGGACCCACCACCTCGGTCCCCAGATAGCTCCTGGTATCGGCAGCAGCAGTCTGCAACCGCGACGCCGACTGACCACCACCCGACGTGCAACCCGTCACCATCAGCAGCACTAACGGCAGCAACCGGACGACTCGCCTCATGCGACCCAACCCCCTTCGTGAACGTATCCGCCGATCATCGCCCACCCCGACAACCTGGCGGACGGGAACAACGAAGCCGGCAACCCATAGGCGCGGCAACATCGGTGGGGCATCAGTCGTCCAACTCGGACCACGACTGCACCGCAACAGCCCTGCGGTACGTCGCTTCGAGCAACGCATCGGCCTGCTCCCGGTCCTCAGCCAAGCCGCACGCTTCGACCCACCGGCGGTGCTCTGAGTCCAGCACTGTCCACCTGGTGAGCCTGTCCAGCCTGTCCCCCACCGACGACGACCACAGCTGTTGCGCCGACCTGGCAACCCACACCATCACGTCCAGGTCTGCAGCGATCAGGTAGTCACGCTTCGGACCACCCCACGGCGACTCCTCCATAGCGTCGCGGTGCCTGTCCATCGCCGCCGCGAACGCCAGCGGATCGACCAGCATGACCGTGGCCTCCTCATCCGCTCGCTGCTCCTGGTGCTGCCAGGCTTCACCGAACGCACCCAGGGCCGCATGGGCACACTCGTGGGCAAGGGTGCTGACCAACTGCCGGGCGGTGAGTCGCGGATCAAGACGGATCTCTCTGATCTCCGGGTCGTAGTCGCCGAAGCGGCCGTCCTCGAGTTCCTCGAACCTGGTCGTGACCTGGTGCCGGCAGGCCCACTGCTCGAGCTCGTCGTACTTGCCGGTGAGGAACCGTGTCCAGCGACCGTTCGTCTGGGTGTGACCGATCGGTGGAGCCCAGCCCTCGAGGATCGTCATCGCTCAACCCCTCGCTCGTGCAGCCAACGGCTGTGGTCCAGCTCGGAGTTGGTCGACGCCGACAGGTGGTCGAGACATTCGAATACCGTGCTCGCCCACATCCTGCGGGCCGCGGGGAGCAGAAGCACCGACACCTCGAGGTCTCGCCCGACCAGCCGGTCACGAATCGAAACACCGTACGAATCGACATCGGTCAAGTCTTGATGCCGTTCCTCAGCCTGAGCGAACCTCACCGGATCGACCAGGAGAGCAACTGCGCCTTCGTCGGCCTGGTCCTCCTGATGCTGCCAGCCGAAGCCGTAGGCCCTGCGGGCTGCGTGAATGCACTCGTGAGCGAAGGTCGATACCAGCTGCCGTGGCGAGAGCGTCTCGTGGAGCCGGATCTCTGGTGTCAAGTCGTTGTAGGCGCCGAACCATCCGTTGGCCCAGACCCCCAAGGTGACCGTGACGTCGTTGCGATCGCACCACGCGCTGAGCTCCGTCCACTTCTGGCGGAGAAAGGGAGTCCACGGGCCGTAGCTGGGTTTGTGGTCGGCGGGTGCAGTCCAGGCGTCGACCGCCGGCGGAACGGACTGGGTGGGGACGACAGTGAGGGTCATCGGGACGCCTCGATTCGGGCCGATTCGGACCCTGATCTGACACGTATCTGACACGGCCGGATGGTGACCCCGTCAGATACGCACTCTGACCTGCGCAAACATTGGTGGGCGATACTGGGATTGAACCAGTGACCTCTTCCGTGTCAGGGAAGCGCTCTCCCGCTGAGCTAATCACCCGGGAACTGATCCGGCGAGCGGACCGTCGAGGTGGGAACGGGATTCGAACCCGTGTACACGGCTTTGCAGGCCGTTGCCTATCCTCTCGGCCATCCCACCGAGTTGAGACCCCAACTCGTGCTGAGGGAATCATCGAGCGGACGACGGGATTCGAACCCGCGACCCTCACCTTGGCAAGGTGATGCGCTACCAACTGCGCCACGTCCGCACGCCTCGCGGGTTTGACCCTGCGATGCTCCGCAACTCTAGCGGAGGCTTGTTCGGTGTTCCAAACCGGCTCGTCCAGCGCAACCGCGGTGGATCAGCGAAGCCGACATCGGGTGGCCCGGAGGTGGCCTGCGCGGCCCGACCTACGACTGCGAGGAACGCGGGAGCTCGACCTGGCAGATCTCGGCGAGTGCGTCGTCCAGGCAGAAGAACTCGTCCTCGGAGCCCAGCGGGACCAACTGCTGGATCTCGACCGCGAACTCGTACATCGCGGCGGGGTCGGCCAACAGCACCGCGCCGCCGTCCGGCGAATCGAGCTCGATGACGATGGCGTCCGAGATCGGGTACAACTGCACGTCGGCCAGACCCGCGGGGATGTGGACACCCTGCATGATCAGCTCGCGAGCGATGACCCACTCGACGGCCGACCCGTCTTCGAGGCTCAGCGTCATGTGGACACCGAACGGCTCGTTTGTGCGGTACTCGAACCGAGCGCGCACCAACGGTCGGTCACCCTCGACCAGCAGTGCCATGGTCGTCTCCATCGCCGTGCTGGTCTGACCCACCTGTGAACCCGACATGCATCCCTCCAGGGAATCGCCGATCCGCCCGAACCTCGGCCTTACTAGGCCTTCGTGGCAAGGGACGAGAACAGTGGGGATTCGTCACGCGATGCATGTCAAGATCACCCGTTCAGCTCGGCGAGTCGAGTTCCAGCACGGTGCGTGATTGCCGGAGTCGTCAGGCCTACGACCAAAGGGGTGACCCGGTTTGCCCCCGAGGGTGACCTGTCACCGGGACTCAGCAGTCCCACCCATCAGGTAAAGTTGCCGTGCACGCCGATCCAGTCGATCGGCAGGCCGTCCCGGGCGTTTAGCTCAGCGGGAGAGCGCTTCGTTCACACCGAAGAGGTCACTGGTTCGATCCCAGTATCGCCCACCACCCTGACCAGCGGAAACGTTGGCCAGCACCGGAGATGCATCGCATATGCATCGCTTGGCCGTGCGTGACCCCCACCAGAGGGAGCGCCATGACCACCGCACCACTCACCCCCGTCAGCATCACGTTCGAGGATCTGCGCATCGGCGACGAGATCCGCGGGTTCCATCCCGACACCGGCACCGAGTACGCAGGCCGGATCGAGGACAAGTCGACGCACACCCTGTGGATCGGCCGGACACACTCGAGGCGGCTCGTCGTTCATTCGACCGACGGTCATCGATTCGAGCTGGTCCGTCCCGCCCCGCCTGCGCCGTGGTCACAGCCAACCGTCGCCTGCCCGTCGTGGTGCGGAGGCGATCAGATCGACGACGAGGGCGGCGTGATCCACCTCCGTCGGATCGGCTCGGTGGGTGTCGAAATCTCGCAGACCCCGGACGAGCCAGCGACTATCGCATGGCCGGCAGATCACGAGGTCGCGGACTACCCGACCGCGGACCAGGCGGCGCAGATCGGTGCCGATCTCGTCGAGGCCGCGCGTCTACTCCGTGGTGGTGCTTCGCTCGGCTAGGCCCAGTACCGTTCCACCCGAGAGCCCCCGCCAACCCCCCGTGCGGGGGCTCTCGCTTGCCCTGGCGCTGTGTCCGGTGGCGTCGGTCGGCGCCTTAGACAAGCGGTGACTAGGCTCCGACGATGGGGAACGAACGATGAGGAAGTACATCGGCGCAGTCCTGGCCGCGGGGCTGCTGGTCGCCGGCTGCGGCGCCAGCTCCTCCAACACGCCCGTTGCGGTCGTCCCCAGTGGCCCCACTGTGGGCGTCGTGGGACAGGCAACCACCTACTCCTCCGGCCAGGGCACAGCTGCGATCACGGTGCACAGCTTCGCGTGGAAAAAGTCCAGCGGGGACACCTCGGGCGTGGGGAGCGCAGCGAAGAACGGTAGCTACCTGGTCGCGGACGTGACGGTGGAGGGGCTCACCGGATCCGTCAGCGTGAACCCGTTGTATCTCAGCGCGCGGGATGAGGAGGGGCGGAGTGCTGGCGACTTCGGCGCTGAGCTTGGTTCGTTCAGACCCAGCCTTGACAGTGGAACTGTGACGCCGGGGCGGAAGATGCGCGGACTGGTGGCGTGGGATGTGGATCCGACTCTCGGATGGGAAGTGGAGCTGCTCTCGGTGCGCGATGCGGTCCTGGTGTCGTGGAAGGCGCCGAACCCGCCAGCCTGATCGTCGCCCAGGACGTCGGTGTCCCGCCCTAGGTTCGGCACATGGATGCCAACCGCCTGCCCCAGTTCGGCATCAACGAGGGTACCTATGTGACGCTGGCGCCGGCGGATCACACGGGCGTCTGCTGGGCGGCGGCGATCGGTCGGGCATCTAGAGGGCAATCGCAGGACTCCGCTGAGGTGATCGTCGACCGGGCGCTGGGGATGATCGCCGACGGGACTGCCAGCTGCATCTGTTCCAGACCCGGGGCCCACAGACGGCGCCCGAGGCATTAAGCGATCAGCTCTACACTCCGTCGGACCTCGGAGCGACTTGCGCTGTGCTAGTGCTCGGGAGAGCACTTGACTCGACGCTGGGCTTTCCCTTGACCATCAACTCACCGTGCTGCCTCCATAGCTCTAGGTCAACGACCACTTGGTCCATGAATTGGAGGTAGTGAACGTCGTCGCCCTTTCCGGTGATGTTCGATAGCCCAATGAGCGAACTCGTTGCATGCGCCACCTGTTTCCGTCGTTTGTTCTTGACCCAGGAGAGCCGGTTGTGAGCTGCAGTTAGATCAGATGCGTGTCTCCGAAGCGCGGCGCTCGCTTCGGTCAACTTGTCCTTGTCGCGGACATCCGCTGGAGTCGCGGTGATGAGGTTCGAGTAGAAGATCAGGTCGGCGTCGATCCGACCAACGACTGCTCGAAACTCAAGCCGTGGGTCAGCAAGCAAAGTCTTCGACAGGTAGGAGACTGCCGCCACAACGATGCCGAGGAACCACAACCAGAACTCCATGGTCGATGACCCAACCACAACCCCCGCTGGTGCACGTCAGCGGGTCAATCTATCACGTTCCCGCACACACTCTCAGGGGTAGACGAGGCGGACTCGATCGACTTTGCCGCCAGGTCTGATGGTCGCTACGAAGGGTCCGGGCACTCTGTGACCCCATCGGAAGATCGCTACCTGGGCGTCGATGAGTGAGTTCAACATCTGCAGCCCGGTGAAGTTTCCATGAGGAAAAGCGAACACACGAGCGTCGTGCATGTAGATCGTGCGGGCCTCGGCCTCCCGTTTCGCAACCCTGTGGTCCTTCGTGATGATCAGCTCGCCTTGCCTAGTGGCATCGGCGATCCACGGAGGGTCAGCTAGCCGTTGTCCGGCGTGTTCGCCGTACCTCTCGCGCATGGTCACCAAGTCCCAGCCCGCGCGACGTAGTCCATCCGGGATATCGTGGGCACCCATGCTGCGGTCAATGAAAAACCGCGGACCAAGTGCACCATCCACCGTGTCAGGCCGCTTTGACGAGGTTCTGAACCGCGAGCTTTGTCAGGTCGAAGTCACGGGCTACTGATCCGACGTCCTCGCCGGCTTGGACTCGGCTGAGGATGTCCGCGACTCGGACACCCGTTTGGGCGACGGTCGGTTGACCCCAGTTGATGTCTGGGGTGACCGTGACCTCGACACCTCGGTACTGAGGCAGCGCGATCGATCGGACCCAGCCCTGCTCATACGTGATCGTCTGCAGATACTGCTCGACCACCTCGACAAACACTGCTTGTCGATTGCGGATGACGACGAGCTGTCCCATCGGGCTGTCAGGGTTCTCAACCCCGTAGTGGTAGAGCAGCTCACTGCCGTCTGTCTTGAGACGCTCGCTGGCTAGCGCCGCTGCGATCCCCATTTCAACGGAGAGCTCCTGCAGTGCGGGACGGATCCGCTGCATAGGCACCCCCGACCGACGAAACGCGTTCAGCACGTAGGTCTCGGCAAGACCAGTGAATGGGACGACGGGAAGCCTGCCAGTCCCGGTGGTGGTAATCAGCGGCTCAACCGCAGTAACGACCTGTCCGACTGGTGTCCGGTACGTGTACCCCCGAGCCCATCGGTGAACGGTCGACGGAGTGGTGTCGACGATTCGCGCGGCCTCGCTCAAGGTGTACAGCGGCACCTCGTACGCACTAGCGGGAGGTCGGTCGCGGGTCACCGTTCCAACGGTAGACGGTGCCACCGTCAGTCTCTGGGATCGGCGCGGCCCGTTCATAGCGCAGACCTATCGAACGGCGCATCTCCGACGCGGTAGTCCGGGAGATCGTCGACGTCGAGACCGCGCGCGTCAGCCCACCGTTGCCGATCGGTCAGGAACGCGGCGTAGCCCGCTTCCCAAGCTGCGGCGGACAGGCTCAGCGGGTCCGGTGTGTAAGCCTGCAGGTTCTCGGGCAGGGCGCTCGATCCGGTGTGGTGGTCGCGGCGCTTCACTGCGCCGGCCGCAGGGAGTAGACGCCACGCGTCGGCCGGGACTGCAGCCGGCCGTCGTCACCGGTCGGGACTCGCAGCGCAGCGAACATGCGGGCCAGGGCGATGCGCTGCTGCCTTAGCTCGACGAGCGCAGGGTGCACTCGGACGCCCTGGGACGACTCCGACATCAGCCCGTCGGTGGTGAGCTGCACCTGTAGGGCGTCGCAAGAGTCGAGGGTGCGGCAAGCCTCGGTCAGCAGAGCCATCTCCTGGGCGGCCAGCTCGTAATCGTCCGTCAGCGCGCGCCACAGATCCTTACCGGATCGGGCCAGATCGGCCGGCGGACGGGGTGGTGAGGTGCCTGTCACGGGGTTCTCCTGATGGTTGAGGGCGGATCGCTTCGGCTTCGGAGAGAGATTGGGCCTATCTCCGCCGGTGCTCTGGGGGTTGCCGACCGGGTACTCCGGGTGGGGGTGCCGCTCGACGATGAGCCGAGCGGCACCCGGCGGGATCGGTCAGATGCTGACAGGGAACGCGCGGTACTGATTGCGTCCACGCTGTTCCTCGGCGGCGCGCAGCACCTGGTGCTCGGCGTCGATCGCTCGGAGCCTGCGCTGCACCTCAGCCCCATCTGCCAGGGCCAGGGTGATGCCTGCCCGGACGAGTGCCTGCGGTTCAGCGGTGCCGTGGTCCTCGATCTGGGCAGCGGTGAGTGCAGCCCACCGCAGGGCCAGGACGTTGCGCCTGGGCTCGGACCAGCGCAATGCCTGTGCCATGACACCGCGCGCGGTGTTGACCGCGTCGAGCTGCGTGGCTGCTGACTGGTGTCGTCCCCATGCCTCGGCCGCCTTGCCTCCCAGTCGGAGCACTGCGTTCGGGTCCGCGGGGTCGGTGCCTCCGAGTGTCTTGGCGGCGAGGGTGATCGCAGCGGCAGCGGTGTCGACGACCACCTGCAGTGCGGCCACGACCTCGGTGGCGTGCTGCTGCAGCGCCTCGGTGAACCGCTCGACCGCCAGGGCCTCGACCTGATCGGCACCGTTGATCTGGGCGAACTGGTAGGCGACTGCGGCGTGCTGCACCGCGGGATCTTCGAACGGGTTGCGGCCTGCGTCCAGTGCGGCGAGGACGGTCGTCGGCATCTCCGAGCCTTGGCCTCGGAGTTGGCCGGCTGCTGTCGTGACGCGGGTGTGCAGCTCGGCGGCTGCGGTCAGGCTGGCGGGCAGCTCAGCGCCCGTCGCCTCGATGGTGGTCAGGATGGTGCGGACGCGGGGTGCGAACGGTGCGGTCATGATGCTGTCTCCTCGGTGGTGGTGGTGGCGAACAGGCCGGTCGGTGCAGGGTTGTCGTCGGGGTCCGGCGCCTCAGCCGTGGGCACGGTGAGCGTGGCGAACAACGGTTCGTCGCGGGCGAACAACCTGCGTGCGATCGCGGTCGCCTCGGCGTCGTCGGTGGTGTCGTCGTGGTCGGTCATGGTGTTCCTCTCGTTGTGCCGCTCGGCTTGCTGCCGAGCGGTGGTGGGGTGCGGTCAGTGATCGCGGTTGCGCCGCAGCTCGGGCAGTAGCCGCGGCGGGGTAGGTCGGATCGGAGTGCGGCCTGCCAGACGAACCGGTTGTTTGTGCAGTCGATGGAGTGCGCTGACAGGTCAGGGTTGGGACGGGCTGGTGCTCTGGTCATCGGTCGCCACCCTTGCGGGCAGTGCGGCGGGCCAAGCGGCGGCGCTGTCGTGCCTGGGCGGTGAGCAGGGATCGACGGTTGCGTTCCTTGGATCGGTGGCGCGGCCAGGTGGTCGGGCGTCTCATCGGCCCATCCCGGCGTCGGCCAGGTCGGCGAGCAGCCGCAGCGACTCGGCGAGCAGGCGGGCATCGTCAGTGCTCAGCGAGAACGGTCCGAGCTCGACAGCCGGCCCGGCGCTGTCGACCTGCACGGCGCGGGCGGGCACATTGACCCAATCGCCGGTGGCGTCGTGCTGGACAACGTGCCAATGCCCCTCAATCACTCGGCGTCCGGCGTCGAGCACACCGTCGCCAGTGAGGTCGATCCGGTCACCGCGCTCGTCGTCGAACGTGTGCGGGGTCGGGAACGTCGGGCCTTGTAGATCGGTCATGATGCTTCCCTTCGGGTAGTTGGCGGGCGTCCGCGTCGGGGCGCTCGGAGTGCGCCTGCCCACACTCCGGCGGGCTCTCGGTTGAGATCCGCGAAGATGCGGCACTGCTCGACGGCAGGGCACCGTCCGCAGAGCGTCGCGGCGTAATCGGCCAGTTCGGTGGTGGCCGGGTCGGACCAGGTGTCCGGCTCAGAACGGCAGGGTGTCGGCCTGTCCGCGTCGGCGATGGCGTCGTGCAGCGCCCGCCATGCTGGGAGCGCGTCGGCGCGGATTCCGAGGATCGCGCTCATGCGACGGTCTCGCCTCGGATCGCCCGACCGTGGCATGGGTTGCACCGACCGTCCGTCAGCACTTCCCGCGGATTGCCACAGTCGAAACAGGTTGTCCCAGCCCGGATGCCGGGCAGACACTTTCGGCAGGCGGGACCACGAGCAGAACCGATCAGGGCGAAGCCGGCGGGCTGCTCGCACACCGTGCAGATGGCGCTGTCGATCCTGGTTGCCGGTTCGACTGGGGTGGCGGATCTAACCGGCAGTTCCGGCTCAACCGGCTGAACCGGCTTGGTTGCTGAGCCGGTTGGGCCGCTTGAGCCAGTTGTGCCGGTTACTTCTGGGGGTCGGATCTGCATCCGGCTCCAGACCGGCACCAGAGATCCCAGGGTGTACCCGCGGGGTCCGGTGGCGTCCTGCCGGCTGGAGTTCACCTTGTACGAGGACACCAGCATCCTGCCCATCCGTTGCGCGGTGATCGCCTTCCCGAACGGGCCGTCCGATCCCCACGCTGCGGGGTGGGTGTGCTCCAGGCGGGCGAGCAGATCCGCTGTCGGGGCGAACGTCTCACCGGCGGGCCAGACGTCGGCCAGGTGCTTGAGTAGCAGCACTGCGGGCTTCTCGCGGATCATGCCGTCCTCCTTGTCCTGGTCCCACTGGTCGCGGTCGTGCACAGCCATCCGATCCACCGCTGCCGGCCACCGGCCGCCGGCCAACTCGGCGACCCGGCGCAGCGGTGACCATTTCTCCCGGAACCGCCCGGTGATCCCGGTGGGCAGTGCGGGCCGACACGTCGCTAGGTCCGTGCGGATCTCGTCGGCCCACTGCTCGATCGCCGCGGCCAGCGCGGTCGCCTGGTCCTCGATCAGCTCCCAGTCCGAGTCCTCGGCGTTGCCGTCGAGGTCGGGCAGCAGCAGCACCCGGACGATCCGAGAACGGGTGTCGTCGGGCAGGTCGGGGTTGTTCCCGGCGATCGCCACCGGCGCGTAGGTCGGCATCTCCTGCGCTTCCCAGCCGCCACCCTTGACCGGCACCAGAACGGGCCGGGATGCGCCGCGCTTGTAACCGGAGTTCAGGATGGCCAGGACGTCCCCGGTGAGCGGGTTGTCCTTCGACAGGGTGCGGTCGGCCTCGTCGATCAGCAGGGTGCGGACACCGTTCTCCAGCAGCCGCGCCAGCAGAGCTGATGACGAGATCGCGGCCATCTGCACGGGGTGCTTGCACAGCCGGCGCAGGTGCTCCAACGTCGTCGTCTTCCCGGAACCGGGCATCGGTGAGTCGAGCTGCAGCCGCGGCGTCGTGTACGTCTCCTCGGCCACCCATGTGTGCACTGCCCAGAGCGCGAGGAGATCGTGGTCCGCGTCGGACACCGTGATGATGAACCGCGCGAGCCACTCTCTGATCTGCTCTAGTAGTACGTCGCCGCGATCATCTCGGGCCGGCGCTGCCGCGGTGAAAGCCTTGTCGTAGTCAGGCATGCGCGCTCACCCCACGCAGCCGACCGAGCGCCGCGGCGATGGCCGTCATCTCGACTCCGATCACGGTGGACACGTCGGCGACCGCACCGAGCACGGCCACCTCGCGTACACGTTCGGCAGCCTCGGCGATCGCTCGGCGAGACGACTGCTCAGTGACGCCCAGGACGTACCAGGGAAGGTGGCTCACCACCGGTACTGCAGATGTCCTGTCGGCCAGCCACAAGGCCAATGAGCCCCGCAGGCGACCATCGGACAGCAGAGCGTGCCGCACCACGAACGCGTGCAACGTCACCTGATCCACCGGGACGTTCTCGGCAAGCATTCGACGGGCGGTTGTCAGAGCGAACCGACAACGCAGGTCGGTGAAGTCTTCGTTCGTCAGCTCGTCCAGCGCAGCCAACTGGAGCCCGGGAGCGGCCTGCAACAAAGCACCGATCACCATGTGCTCGTTCTCCAGGACGTGGTCCACCACCGCGGCCGTCACGCTGCACCGTCATCGGTGAGCAGTTGGAGCTGCGACGGATCGGCGGCAGCCACCAGCGGGGTCAGGCGGACCAGCACGACCGAGACCACGTCACCACGTTCGTGGGCGCGATCCACGGCGCGTTCGGCCGCGCGGGTGGTCTGGAAGGTCCGGGTCAGCGATCGAGAGCCGTTGTGCGTCCAGACGACCAGAGCGAGCGAGCGGCTAATGCGCTCCACGGCAACAGCTTCGGCACCTACACTCGAACTAGATCCGCTGCCCTGCTGATCACTGTTGTCGGAGCCGCCCGGTTGCACTGCCGGGCGGTTTCTGATGTCAGCTGGCACCCTGACCACCGCCGGCGGTGGGGATCGGCCGCAACAGCTTCTGGAGTTCCAGCGGATCTACGCGAAGCAGTCGAGGGCCAACTCGATACCCCGTCAGGCGGCCGCTCGCGATGTAGCGCCTGATCGTCTTTGGGTTGCAACCGAGCTGCAGTGCAGCATCTGGCAAGGATAGAAAAGGGTGTGAAGACACGGATACCTCCGGCTCGTCGCTTCGACGAACTCGGAGGTATCGAGCTCAAGGGGTTACCCTCACGCTCGCGCCCTTTTTTACCCACCTGTCGGTGCTTCGATCCGCTGATTGCTGCGAGCATCACCAGCTAGTGGGACATACTACGCCACAACGCATCCAGAGTGGACGTGCGCTCACTTCATGGGCGGGTCGCGAGCTCGGACAGCAGCCCAGCGATGACACGGTCCCGGTCCTGGGCGGCGTGCTGGTAGCGCATCGCAGCCCCGGCGGTGGAGTGTCCGAGCCGCGACATCAGCTCGGCGAGGGTGGCGCCCGTAGAGGCTGCCAGGACAGCGCCGGTGTGCCTGAGATCGTGCCATCGCAGATCGGGACGACCAGCCGCGGCGCGGGCGCCGTAGAAGCCCCAGCCCGCCGGGTGTCGCTTGCTCGGTGCCTTGCCATACAGGCTCGACGGTTGCAGGAATCCGACCCCGTCAGCGGCAGGGAACAGCAGCCCTTGGCGCCCGTTCACGTTGGCTGCCAGGTGCTCTCGGATGGCGGGGATCAGGTGCGGTGGGATCACGACGTCGCGGATACCGGCATCAGTCTTCGGCGGTCCCTCGATCGTTTCTCCCGCGGCGCGGACGACACCGCGCCGGATGTGGATCACTCCGTTGGCCAGGTCGAGATCGGATCGGCGCAGCGCGGCCAGCTCGCCGAACCGGAGTCCGCACCAGGCGGCGAGCAGAGTCATCACCTTGTGCCGCTCGGGCATCGCGGCCACCAGTTCGGTCAGCTCGGGCAGTGTCGCGGGCTTGATCTTGTGTTTCCGCTTCGCGTTGCCGGCGCCGCGGATGTGGCACGGGTTCACGGTGATGATCTCGTCAGCTACGGCATCATGCAGAACGGCCCGTAGAAGCGAGTAGGAGTGAGCCCGCAGCGTCGGGGTGTCGTCACCGAGCCGGGTGTGCCAGGTGCGAACTGTGTCAGGGGTGATGTGCTTGATCGGGATCTCGGCGAAGGTCGGCAAGATGACGCGATCGAGAAGTCGCCGGTAATGGTCGCGGGTCCGGGGCTTTAGGGTCCGCGCCAACAGCCAGTCCTCGGCGAACGAACCGAACGTGCGGAGCTTGGTGTACTGCCCCCGCGTCTTCGGAGGCGTCCAGGTGTCGTCCGTGATCAGCCGGCGCTCTGAGGACAACCAGCCCTCGGCGTCGATCTTCGCGTCGAACGTCTTACCGGCGGTGTGCAGCGCGGTGTCGGGGCCGATGTACCGGGCCTGATATCGGCCGGAGCGCATCTTGGTGATCTGTCCGAACCCACGGCGTGAGCGTGGCGGCATGGTCGTCTCCCGGTGGCGATGCATCGTCTGTGCATCGTTAGAGAGTCTAGATCAGTCCGGCGGTGTCCACTTGTGTCCGACACGCTCGGGCGCTACTGTCTCGAATCACAGCAGGTCACAGCACTGCCACCAGGGGTGATCCCAGTATCACCCGGTGGTGAGCGATACAGGTTCGATCCCAGTATCGCCCACCATGTTTGATCAGCGAAAACGCTGAATCTGGACTCAGGTGCAACCACAGTGCAACCGAGTCGCTGACATCTCGTGGCCCCTTCCAGAGGGAGCGCACCAATGTCCGCAGCAGAGTCCATGCCCTTCTCGGTCAAGTTCGACGACCTGCGGATCGGCGACGAGATCCGGGTGTTCCATCCCGACACCAGCACCGAGTACGCGGTCAGGGTCGAGGACCTATCGACGCACACCGTGTGGATCGGCCGGACGCACGCTCCGCGGCTGGTCATCCATGTCGTCGACGGTCATCGGTTCGAGCTGGTCTGTCCCGGCCCGCTGGCGCCCTGGTCGCAGCCGACGGTTGCGTGCCCTTCATGGTGCGGTGGCGACAAGATCGACGACGAGGGCGGCGTGATCCACCTCCGCCGAATCGGCTCGATGGGTGTCGAAATCTCGCAGACCCCGGACGAGCCAGCGACTATCGCATGGCCGGCAGATCACGAGGTCGCGGACTACCCGACCGCGGACCAGGCGGCGCAGATCGGTGCCGATCTCGTCGAGGCAGCACGACTGCTGCGAGCTGCGCTGGTCTAAATCCAGGCGATGGGAGGGCGTTCGGCGCGTGCGCGTGACGGTTGTATTGCCCGCACCATGCCATTCTTGGGCGTTCAACGATGAGACGTGACAAGGCTGCGCTGAGGTGGACTGGGTGAGAGACGATCTGCACTTACAACTCGACCGTGGCAGCTACCGGTGGCCGGAAGAGGGCGAGCGGATCGAGGATCCGCCCGACAAGCTGTACGGCCCGAACGGCGAGCTGTGGATCCAGCGCATGCTCTTCATCGACGGAGACCTTGTCGATTTCGGCGTGCTTCTCCAGCTAGCGGGGTACGAGCAGACGTTCCACGACGTCGCGCGCTTCTGCGTAGCGCACAGCAACAAGCACATGCACCGATGGACGAAGCGGTCACCGCAACCTCGAGTCAGCTCGGGTGGACCGATCAACTCTCACGAGGAACTGATGTGGGCCTATTATGAGAGTCAGGCTCTGTACACCAACGTGAACGAGGAGGTTGAGCGATGGGGACGAAGATGAAAGTTCGCGAGCTCACCGCCTTGGTCGCACGCGAGCAGCTCAATCCCGAGTTTCGCGCGATCCTCCGCGAGTTTCGCGAGGCAGGGCACGTAGACGATCAGGGTTCGATCGCGTTGGTGGCCGCTGACATGGACGAACTCGTCTACGACGTGTTCAGGCGATCGGAGCGTGCAGGCACGAACGTCGTCTTCGTCGTGCGTGATGACGCAGGACTCCTCCACCTCCAAGCAATGGTCCGAACCGAGGAACGCGTCGTTGTTGCAAGTGGGAGGCGCGTGCACTCCATGCCGCTCGGAACCTCTGTTCGAGCATGGTTCGAGCAACTGGAGTCTGCTCAGCTCGACGAGTCATGGTCTGCTGCCGGTGTCGCTGACACGGTTCCGCAGGAGTTCACCGTACGCAGTGAGCGCGCTTACGCGCTCGCCTGAGTTCCTGCTGATTGAGCTCGGCGTACGTTCGCCCACTACGTCGGCGCTCGGGCCTGTGGACAGCAGATGAACGTCGTCGAGCGACCGGCCAGCTCGCCCTGGCGATGCTCGCCCTGACGGGTCAGCCGAGTGCATCTGCCCCCGACCGGCAGCACGTCGCAGTCGGCGGCGCTGAAAAGGTCGAGGCGCGTCCTGTCCGGCATGATCTCGTCTACCAGTGACCCAGTACGACGTCGCATGGCAGCAGGGCCGCACCGCCGCCGTCGGGTCCGAGCACGGATCAGCCGAACGGCTCCGGCGTGCTGGGTGATAGTGCTGCGGTGCCCGCGACCCTGCGCGATGATCACCGGACGGGCTTGACGTCGGGAACAGAGTCCGCCGTGTACTTCAAGGGGAGAACTGATCGCGTGACCGACGAGAATCCGCAGTGGCAGCGACCTCGGAATCCGTTCCACCCGCAGCGGCACTTCACCAACATTCCCGAACCGATCCGGTCGCCTGCACCGAAGGACGAACCCATGACGACCGACCCCGCCGATCAGAAACCTGCAGCTAGCCCGAAGCCGGCCTTGAGCCCGGCCAGCAAACCCGTTAACGCGCGCCGACGGTGGCTCCCTGTCGGAGGGGCGGTCGTGGTCGTGCTCGTCATCATCGGGGCCATCACGACAGCGAACAAGAAGGACGACCCAGCCGGCCCGCGGTCGGCGAACTGCACTGTCTCAGAGGACGCCCCTGCGATCGCCCAGAAGTGGCTGTCCCCGGACCGCAGGTCGGACGCCGACGTCGTGGCCGTCTGGGATCTGACGGCAGCCGAGGGGAAGTACACCGTCGTGAAGCTCGACAACGACGTGGTGCTGACGTTCTTCAACGAGCCGTTCGGGGTCGGCTCGACCTCTGGTAAGACGGTCGACTCGGTGACCGCTGAGTGGTCGTACTTCCCGGCGGCCTCGTCGGTGACGACCTCCTCGCCGGGGTACCCGGAGGCCAGGTCGTGCGGATCATGACCTCAGGCGTTGCGCTGTCTCCGAGGGTCCGTCGGTGACCAAGATCGAACGCTGGGAGCAGCGATCCGAGATCCCCTTGCTGCTGCTCGCGCTAGCGTTCCTGGTCGCTTACGCCTGGCAGGTGCTCGATCCGCGGCTGAACGGTGGTCTGCTGGACTTCCTCGAACTGATCTCGTGGGCCGTCTGGGCGGTGTTCCTGGTCGACTTCCTGGTCAGGCTCTACCTCGCAGAGCAACGCGGCAGATACGCCCTGAGCCACTGGTACGACGTCGCGCTGATCGTGCTGATCGTGCTGCGTCCGCTGCGATTGCTGAGAGTCCTCGCGTTCGCCCGCGTACTGAACCGCTCGGCATCACGTTCCCTGATCGGACGGGTGACGACCTACGTCGCAGGCACTGCGGTCGGTGCGGTATTCCTCGGCGCGCTGGCGATACTCGACGTCGAGCAGTTCGACCCGGAGGCGAACATCCGATCCTTCGGGGACGCCCTGTGGTGGGCTACGACGACCGTGACAACGGTCGGCTACGGCGACCGCTACCCGGTGACCACCGAGGGCAGGTTCGTGGCGGTCGGCCTGATGCTCGTCGGCCTGGCAGTGGTCGGGGTCGTCACAGCCTCGATCGCAGCGTGGCTGATCGCGAACGTGCAGCAGGACCAGTCAGCACCGAACGAGCAGTGACCCTTGGCGTCATCGTTCTGTGTGTGAGAGCGACCTATCTCGATGACTGTCAGGCGCCTCCGATGGGACACCCCGCCAGGGGGTCGGCTCAGATGTCGCTGCCGTCGAACGGGGCGTCCCCGATCCGCCAGTCAGGCAGGTCATCGACGTCTATCCTGCGGTGATCCGCCCACCGTTGACGGGCTGCCAGGAAGGTCCTGTAACCGTCCTCCTACGCCTCTGCCGACAGTGACCGCGGATCGGGCTCGTAGGCGCTCAGCGAGGCCGGCAGGGCATCCCTACCGGCGAGCGGATCGCGGCGTCTCACTGGGCCGACCTCAGCGCGTACACGCCTCGGATCGGGCGGGACTGCAGCCGGCCGTCGCCTCCGGTGGGGACTCGCAGCGCGGCAAACATCCGGGCCAGGGCGATGCGCTGTTGCCGCGGCTCGACGAGTGCAGGGTGCACTCACACACGAAGAACCCCCGATCCGTCTGCGGATCGGGGGTTCTGTCGTTCGTCCCGCCGGGTGGGCCGGCGATCCGGAGAGCTCAGAGCCGCTCGCGCGCCAGCACCTTGCGGTGCACGCGGCGCTCGACGACGAAGCTCAGGACGGGGATGACGCCGGCGACCAGCACGCCGAGCAGACCTTTGATGCTCCAGCGTTCGCGGTAGCTCAGGTCGAAGGCCAGCAGCACGTAGGCGATGTACAGCACCCCGTGGATCGGGCCCCAGATCATCGTGGGGCCACCGATGTCGAAGCCGTACTTCAGGATCATCGTGGCGACCAGGATCAGCAACCCGACGCCTACCACGAACGCGGAGATCCGGTAACGCTGCAAGGCAGCTGCGGTCTTCGGGGGAAGGGTGGCGACGGCGTTCCCCGTCGATCCGGCCACGCGGTCAGCCTGCACGTCTGCGGTCCTCCTCGGCGAGGGCGGCCAGTGCCCGGTTGTAGGCGGCCAGCTCCGGATCGGAGTCCTCATCAGCTTCCTCGACCGTACCGACGAACCAATCTTCCCGGTCGGCGTCGTCGGTGGGTTCGGTCACGTCCGACTCGTGGGCGTTCGTGAGCTGCGGAGCTGCGTCCGGCGCAGCAGACGCCTGCAGTGCCAAGAGTTCCGCACGATCAGCGCGGTCGGCTGCTTCCTGCTCCGACATCAGCGCCAGGTCCTCGTCCAGCTCGCGGTCGTCCTCGGCCTCGCGACTCGCCTCCAGCGACAGGAATCGCCACCACATGTAGATGAAGGACGCTCCGAACGCCGGCCAGAGGATGGCGTAGGCGAAGTTCTGCAGGGTTCCCTCGGCCTCCCGGGTGCGGTCCCACTGCCACCAGCCCAGTCGCAGGCAGACCAGCACGGCCACCACGACGAGCAGGTGGCCGGGCAGCCATTTCACCTTGGAGATCGAGCCAGTTCCCACATCAGCGAAACTAGCACCGCGCGGCCGTCCCACCGCCGCAGCGCACAGCGTTCCTGCTGCTGAGGGCCGCCGCACTGACCGCGGTCCGCCCCGTGTGGATTCCCGCCAGGTCGTCAACGGTGTCCACGTCCCTGCGCAGCCAGTGATCCACCGGCAGCACGATCTCCCGCGCTCCGCCGGCCAGGTGTCGGCGGAACGAGTCGGGCCCGTACTCCGGGTCGAGATCGGCAGCCCGCAGGGCTGCGAGCAGGGTGGTGCCGACCCCGTCGGCATCCGGCACCACACTCACCGGCGCCGACAGGTGTTCCAGCACCTCGTCCAACTGTTCGGCTCGCAATCCGGGAAGGTCCCCCGGCAGCACAGCAGCCGCGCCCCGGACCTCGGCGAGTCCGTCGCGGATGGAGCCGTTCAGCGAGGTCGCCGACGACGGGACCACCCGCACCTTCGCGCGCCCCCGCGGCAGCTCGTCGATCCAGCCCAGCGTCTCGGCTCCGTCGGTGACGATGATTACCCGGTCCACCCGCCGCGCAGCGGCCACTGCGGACACCGTGTCGAACGCCAGCGCAGCAGCGATCTCCGCCCGGGCCGCCGGATCGACGGCGATCCGCGACTTCCCGCGGTCGGGTGCCTTGATCGGGATCACCACCGACCACGAGCGACTGGCAGCGCCCTGCCGCGGGGTCCGATCACTCATCGGCGAGCCGCTGCCGCTGGACGTCGATGTCGTAGTTCGCGTCCGGATACGTCGGGTCGAGACCGACCAGCGTTTCGTGCAACAGCGCCGCCACCGCCCAGTTCCGGTACCACTTCTTGTCCGCCGGGATGATGAACCACGGTGCGGCGACGGTCGAGCACCGACGCAGCGCGTCGACATAGGCGGCCTGGTAGTCGTCCCAGTAGCCCCGCTCGTCGATGTCGACCGGGTTGAACTTCCAGAACTTGGTCTCATCATCCAGCCGCGCGAGCAGTCGCTCCCGCTGGACCTCCTTGGACACATGGAGGAAGCACTTGATCAGCGTCACCCCCGCCCTGGCCAGCCGCCGCTCGAACGCGTTGATCTGGCTGAACCGCTGCGACCACTGCGCCTTCGGCACCAGGTCGTGGACGCGGACCACCAGGACGTCCTCGTACTGGGAGCGGTTGAACACGCCGATCTGACCGGCCTGCGGCACGGCGCTCTCGATCCGCCAGAGGAAATCGTGCGCCAGCTGCTCGGCAGTCGGCTTCTTGAACGACGAGATCCGGATCTCACCTGGATTGAGCTGACCCACGACGTGCCGGATGACGCCGTCCTTGCCTGCGGTGTCCATCCCCTGCAGCAGCACCAGCACCGATCGACGGCCGCCGACCGTGCTCTGCGCGAAGAGCTTCTCCTGCAGCTCGGCGAGCGGGCCGGCCAGCTCCTGCATCGCCTCTGCGGCGTCCTTCTTGTTCTTCGGCCCGACGGGAGCGGGCAGGGTGGACACCTCCGCCAGCGACCGGATTCCGGACGGCGCCCGCAGGACCGAGGCGACCGAGTGCTCCTTGCCGGTCCCGTCCGCAGCCAACTCGACTGCGTTCGGCGGCAGCTCCTCGACCGACGGCTGTGCGCCCACCGCCATGGCCTTGGCAGCCCGGTCCTTCTTCGGGCCCGACTTCGCCGCACCGGACTTCGCCGAGCCGGTGTTCCGGGTACCGGATGTCTTCGCGTCCTGCTTCTTGCCTGCCATCCAGTGACTGTGGCACGAAATCCGCCCTCCGACCAGTACGGACAGGTTCGATCGTCGGGGTCGTAGTCGGCACAACGAATGCGGGCTGTCTCCGGCAGTTCTGCAATGAACTGTGCCCATCAGGGCCTCGGCGCCTGCTGTTTGCTGCGCCGCCCGGTCACTAGGCTCGATGCGTCGACCATCGATCGGCGCCGCCCTCCCGGGGACCGTGAGCGTCGATCAACAGAAAGAGGTACGTGTGAGCACCACCGAACGTCCGACCGAACACCTTCCCAGCGCCCGCGCGTTGGAACTGCTGGAGCTCGACGAGACGTGGTGTGCCCACAACTACCACCCGCTACCGGTGGTCATCGCGGAGGCGTCCGGCGCCTGGGTGACGGACGTCGACGGGCGTCGCTACCTCGACATGCTGGCCGGCTACTCCGCGCTCAACTTCGGCCACAGCCATCCCGATCTGATCGCCGCTGCCACCGCCCAGCTCGGCCGGGTCACTCTCACCTCCCGGGCGTTCCACCACGACCAGCTCGGCGCGTTCTGCCAGGAACTCGCCGCCCTGACCGGCACCGAGATGGTGCTGCCGATGAACTCCGGCGCCGAGGCCGTCGAGTCGGCTCTGAAGGTGGCGCGCAAGTGGGCATACCAGGTCAAGGGGATCGCCGAGAACCGCGCCAGGATCATCACCGCCGGTGGCAACTTCCACGGTCGGACCATCTCGATCGTCTCCTTCTCCGACGACCCGGTCGCCACCGCGGACTACGGCCCGTACACGCCGGGCTTCGACTCGGTGAAGTACGGCGACGCGGAGGCTCTCGAAGCCGCGATCACGCCGGACACCGCCGCCATCCTGTTGGAACCCATCCAGGGTGAGGCCGGGGTCGTCGTCCCGCCCGCCGGGTACCTGGCCAGGGTCCGGGAACTGTGTGATGCCCACGACGTGCTGCTGATCGCCGACGAGATCCAGTCGGGGCTCGGGCGGACCGGGAAGCTGCTGGCGCTGGACCACGAGGGTGTCCGCGCCGACCTGTACACCCTCGGCAAGGCTCTCGGTGGCGGCATCCTGCCGGTCTCCGCTGTGGTCGGCCGACGCGACGTGCTCGGGGTCCTGAAGCCGGGCACCCACGGGTCGACCTTCGGCGGCAACCCCCTCGCCTGCGCCGTCGGCCGGGCCGTTGTCAAGCTGCTGGCCACCGGCGAGATGCAAAGGCGCGCAACAGAACTCGGCGAGCACCTGCATGCCCGACTGGGTGAACTGGTCGGTCGCGGGGTGGCCGAGGTCCGCGGACGAGGGCTGTGGGCAGGCGTCCAACTCGCCCCCGGCGGACCCTCGGGACGCTCGGTGTCCCAGGCCATGATGGCGCGCGGCGTGCTGATCAAGGAGACCCACGAGTCGACGCTGCGCTTCGCGCCGCCGTTGGTGATCACCGCGGACGAGATCGACCTCGCGGTCGGGCACCTGGCCGACGTCATCGGCGGCTGAACGACCCCCTCCTTCGCCGTCATCGTCGGGCGCAGCCACCGCCGTTCACCGTCGCCCCGTCGGCGGTCGTGATGCAATGGCCGGGTGCTGCTGCTCCTGACCGATCCCGGATCCGCGCCCGATCCCGCGTCCGGGACCGCCCGTGCGGCGGTGGCCGGCACGGCCGTGGATCTGAGCAGCCGGCAGGTCGATCCCGCAGCCGAGGACCTCGTCGCGGCAGCGCTGGCCTGGCCGACGGACTCCGACCGGATCACCGTGCGGGCCAACATGGTGGCCTCACTGGACGGCGGCACGACGCTTCGGGGCACCTCCGGTGGCCTCGGCTCCCCCGTCGACCAGCGGCTGATCGGCATCCAACGTGATCTCGCCGACGTCATCCTGGTGGGTGCCGGCACCGTCATCTCAGAGGGCTACCCGGGCACGAAGAGCTTCCCGCGGCGGCTCGCCCGCCGCGAGCGCTGGGGACGCAGCGGCCTGCCCCGCTGGGTGATCGTCGCCTCGCGCGGGCTACCCACAGGGCTGAAGGCCATCGTCGAGAGCGAGGTTCCCCCGCTGGTGCTGACTCCCGATGACGTCGAGCACCCCGAGGGCGTCGAGGTGATCCGCACCGGGTCGGACCTCGACCTGGGGGTGGGCCTGGCCCAGTTGGCGGAGCGCGGCGTCCGGCGGGTGCTGTGCGAGGGCGGGCCGACCCTGCTCGGTCGACTCGAGAGCCGGGCGCTGCTCGACGAGCTCAGCCTCACCATCTCTCCGACACTGCTCGGCTCGGGCGATCCGGTGCCGCTGCTCGGGGGGATGGCGCTCCGGGAGGAGTCCCGCTGGTCGTTGGTGTCGCTGTTCGCCGATGGTGGGCACCTGTTCCCCCGGTACCGGCGCAGCCGATGAGGGTCGGCGCAGCCAGGACCTCGGCGGCCCTCGCGGTGGCCGCTCTGACGGTCCTCTCCGCGTGCTCGGTGGGTCCGTCCCGTCGGCCGGGTCTGGCGGTCGCCGGTTCGGTTGCGGCGCCGGTCACCGCCGCAACGACCGCCCCTTCGACACGCCCCTCCGGTCCCGGCGGCGCCGGTCAGCAGGCGGACCCGGTGGACTGGCAGGACTGCCCCTCCTCGGTGGAACCGCCGTCCGCCGGGCAGAGCTGGGAACTGCAGTGCGCCGAGGTACAGGTGCCGATCGATCGGTCGGTACGCAACTCGGACACCGTGACGGTGGCGATCTCGCGGGTACGCACGGCTTCGACCCCGCAGGACGCTCCCCCGTTGCTGGTGCTGCTCGGCGAACCCGGCGAGAACGGTCGCGACGACGTGGCGCGGGTGGCCGCCGGCCTGGACCCTGCGCTGCTGGCGCAGTACTCGATCGTCACCCTGGACGTCCGCGGCACCGGCCGGCCGTGGGACGAGCTGCAGTGCCTCGAGGACCGCACCATCGCGAACTTGCTGGCTCCCCCGCAGAGCGTCGCCGACCGGACATCGTCCGACCTGGTGGCGAGCATCTCCAAGGACGCCGTCTTCGACTGCGCCGACACCGCGCAGAACCTGATCACCGACGTCACCACGACCGATGTCGCGGACGACCTCGATGCGATCCGTGACGCCATGGGCGTCGACACCGTCACGCTGTTCGGGCAGGGCTGGGGGGCGACCGTCGGGGCCGTCTACGTCGACCGGTATCCCGGCCGGGTGCGGGCCGCCGTCCTTGACTCGCCGTCCGATGCCACCGCCACCGCTGCGGAACAGATCGGGGCCCGGGCAGACGCGCTGGAGGCGGCACTGGACGCCTTCGCCGCCGACTGCGCCGCCGCCGCGGGGGGCTGCCCCCTGGGCGACGATCCGAGGACCGCCGTCGAACGCGTGGTCGACGAGCTCGGCGATACCGGGGACACCGGCGACGAGTTCTTCCTGACCGGTGGCAGCGTGCTGCTCGCGCTGACCACGACGCTCGGTACACCGTCTGAGTGGCCTGCGCTGATCGATGCTCTCCGCGCAGCCCAGCAGGGCGAGCTGGCGAAGGTGGAGGCCCTGGTCACAGCGTCGGTGTCCCGGGAGGACACCGGCGACCTGGCCCAGGCTCGGCTGGAGTACACGTGCAACGACTCCTCCATCCGGCTGACCGCGGACGACATGCGCAGTGGCGCGGCGGCCGCAGTCCGCACTGCTCCGTTGTTCGGCCCGTTTGTCGCCGGTCAGCTCGGGTTGTGTTCGGCGTGGCCGGCGGCGACGGCGGCGCTCGGCCGACTCAGCGGAACCGGAGCGCCTCCCGTGCTGGTCACCGGTTCGACCGCGGACCCGGTCAGCCCCTACGCAGGGGCACAGGCGATCGCAGATCAGCTCAGCTCGGCGATCCTGGTGTCGTGGCAGGCGGGTCAGCACGGAGCGGTGACCGGCAGCAGCTGTGTCCGGAAGCTGGCGATCGCCTACCTCACCACGGGTACCGCTCCCGCCGACGGACGGCTCTGCCCGCCGTAGCCCGGTGCGGTGGGAGCGCGGTGCCGTCCGGAGGGCGGTGCGGTCCGACGGCGGTGCCCCCGAGCAGGTCGCGCGTACCATGGAATCCATGACGGAGAGCACCACAACGCCCGACCCCCAGGCCAGCACCCGCAGCGATGCCGAGTGGCGCGAGCTCCTCGATCCCGCCGCGTACCAGGTACTGCGGGAGTCAGGCACCGAACGGGCGTTCACGGGTGAGTACACGGACACCGAGACCGTCGGTGTGTACCACTGCCGGGCGTGCGGGAACGAGCTGTTCCGTTCGCAGACGAAGTTCCACTCGCACTGCGGGTGGCCGAGCTTCTATGCGCCCAGCTCGGACGACCACGTGGTGCTGATCAAGGACCGCACGATGGGCATGACGCGCATCGAGGTGCGGTGCGCGCACTGCGACTCCCACCTCGGACACGTCTTCGAGGGCGAGGGCTATGGCACCCCGACCGACCAGCGCTACTGCATCAACTCGGTGGCGATGACCCTCGAGCCGACCGGTGACACCCCGACCGGCTGACCCCAGGCGGCGACGTCGTCACCGACGTCACGGCCGCAGCGACGGCGCGCCACGGGGAGGGCTGTCGGACCGCGGTCGTACCCTCCCACCATGAGCGTCACGGCGACCACCACCTCCGAGTTCACCACCGCAGTCGAGTCGCTGCGCGCGGTGACGACCCGGCGCGAGATCCTGCTCGAATCCCTGCCGGCGCCGGCCCGACTTGCGCCACACTCCTTCGCGCTGTCCGCGACCGTCACTGTCGGGGACGACGAGTGGGGTTCGGGCCGGCTCGTGCTCCTGCACGACCCGGAGGGCGTCGAGGCCTGGGACGGGACGTTGCGGATCGTGGTCTTCGCGACCTGCATCCTGGACGGTGCGATGGCGGGCGACCCGCTACTGCCGGAGGTGGCCTGGAGCTGGCTGGTGGACGCGTTGCAGGATGCCCCCCACACCGCGCTGGGTGGCACCGTCACGGCCACCCGATCCACCCGATTCGGAGACATCACCGGGCCGGAGAACGCCGACGATCTCGAGATCCGGGCTTCCTGGACCCCTCGGGACGCGAACCTCACCCATCACCTCGACGCCTATCTGGCCCTGCTCGCGGCCGCGGCTGGTCTCCCTCCGGAGGGTGTTTCCCCCTTACGGGTGAACGACCGCTCGAATGACTACTGAATCTGTCACCCATCAAGGCGTGGATTGGTGCCGCTCCTTGACCTGGCACCGCCAGATCAGTGAAACTGGTTCGTATACGTGGTATCGATGGTCAGTTTTTCACCGATAGTCAGTTTGGGCCGAGAACTACCAACTCGCGGGAGAGCGCGTCAGCGCCTCCTCGCCGTCGAAGGAGTACCGGTGGAAACCACCACGATGCTGCCCTGGGGAAGCGCCGGTCAGCCCGAGGGCGCCGCACGCACGGAGGCCGATCCGGCCACCGGCCTACGCCTTCCGCGGCCGCGTGTCGGCGCGGCGGAATCGATCCCTTCCATGTCCACCGTCAGGGTTCTCGTCGCCGACCCCGATCCCGAGAGCCGACACGCCCTGCAGAACGCGCTCACCGCCTCGGGCGCCGACACCGTCGACGAGGCGACCGACGAGACCGAACTGACGCGCCGGGTGTCGGACGGCCGCGGCGGTGATCTGCTGCTCGTCAGCCTGGCCTTCGGCTCCTCCACTGCTCCGCTGATCGCGGCCGCTCGCGCGGACGGCTGGACCCGGGTCATCGCGCTGTCGCCGCAGGGCGAGATCGGCGCCGTCATCGACGCCGTGGGTGCGGGTGCTCACGGCATCCTGCTCGGTCGTCGATCCGGCCCCCCGCCCGCTCACGTTCCCTCCACCATCAACGACCTGTCCGCCCGCGAGGTCGAGGTGCTGAATCTCGTGGCGGACGGCCGTTCGAACAAGTGGATCGGCGAGCAGCTCTCGCTGTCCGCACTCACGGTCAAGAGCCATCTCGCCAGGATCGGACGGAAGCTCGGAACCGGTGATCGCGCCCACATGGTCGCGCTGGCCCTCCGCGCCGGAGTCATCTCCTGAGCGCTGGTTCGACCGTTGTACCGTCGGGGGACGATGCATCCGTCGATGAGGGTGCGCTTCCCCTGCTCGCTCCGCGCACCGGATTCCGTGGCCCGCTCACCGATCGGGCAGCGCTCGACGGATTGGCTGCGGCCCTGTCCGCCGGAACGGGCAGCATCGCCCTCGACACCGAGCGGGCCTCGGGTTTCCGGTACTCCCAGCGGGCTCAGCTGATCCAGCTCCGGCGGGAGGATGTCGGCACCGTTCTGCTGGATCCCATCGCGCTGGGCGATCTGTCGGTGCTCACCGCCCCGCTCGCCCGGTTCGAGTGGGTCCTGCACGCTGCCAGCCAGGACCTGCCGTGCCTGGCAGAGGAGAACCTGCTGCCCGGATCCCTCTTCGACACCGAGCTCGCCGGACGCCTGGCCGGGCTCCCGCGGGTCGGACTCGGGCCACTGGTCGAGAGCCAGCTCGGATTGTCGCTGAGCAAGGGCCACGGAGCGGACGACTGGTCGGTGCGCCCTCTCCCCCAGGCGTGGCTCATCTATGCAGCACTCGACGTCGAGGTACTGATCGAACTCCAAGCAGTACTCACCACCCTGCTCGAGGAGCAGGGCAAGTGGGAATGGGCCCGGCAGGAGTTCGCCGCTCTCGCCGCAGGCGCAGCCGTCCCGACTCCCCCACGCGTCGATCCCTGGCGCCGGACGTCGGGCATCCACAAGATCAAGGACCGTCGGGTGCTGGCCATCGTCAGCGAGCTGTGGACGACCCGCGACCGGATCGCCCGCGAGCGGGATCTGGCACCCCACCGGGTGTTGCCGGACACCGCGATCGTCGATGTAGCGGTCAACCAGCCGACAACGCTCAACGACCTGGTGGGCCGACCGGTGTTCCGCGGCCGGATGCAACGGCGGCAGGCGAACATCTGGTTCGACGCTCTCAGCCGGGCCCGGCGGTTGCCGGCCGCTGAGCTGCCGCCGGTCTCGCTGCGTCAGGACGGTCCACCTCCCGCTTCCCGGTGGGCCACCAAGGATCCGGAGGCCCACCGCAGGCTCTCCGCAGCACGCTCGGCCCTGGCCGAGCTGTCCGAGGAGGTCTCGACGCCGGTGGAGAACCTGCTGTCCCCTGCCCTGCTCCGCGGTGCGCTGTGGGGCCCGGACGCAGCGCACGACGAGAGCACCCTGGCCGGGCAGCTCACCGCCGCCGGGGCTCGTCCGTGGCAGGTGGAGCTGACCGTGCCGAGGGTGATCGCCGCTCTGGCCGACGCGGAGACTTCGACCACAGCCTGATCCCCCGAACAAGTTACTCGCGGGTAGCATCGGTCTCGACGCGCTACGCCGCCCGATCGGGTGAGCTGGGGCGCTCCACCGAACAGCAGGGAGGCTGGCGTGGCGGTATCAGCGCAGGACCGGACCGGTTCATTGCACGACGTCGTGTTCGTCGAGGGGGTGCGCACCCCGTTCGGTCGAGCCGGGGACAAGGGTCAGTACGCGCAGACCCGCGGCGATGATCTGATGGTCAAGGTGATCAGGGAGCTGATGCGGCGCACGCCGCAGCTCCCCGCCGACCGGGTCGACGAGGTCGCGGTGGCCGCGGTCTCGCAGACCGGCGACCAGGGACCCACCATCGGCCGCACCGCAGCGATCCTGGCAGGGCTCCCCCAGTCGGTACCCGGCTTCGCCATCGACCGGATGTGTGCGGGCGCGATGACGGCCGTCACCACGATGGCCTCCGGGATCGCCGTCGGTGCCTACGACGTGGCGATCGCCGGCGGCGTCGAGCACATGGGCCACCACCCGATCGGCGCCGGCGTGGATCCCAATCCGCGATTCGTCGCCGACCGGCTGGTCGATCCGCAGGCCCTGAACATGGGCAACACTGCCGAGAACCTGCACGACAAGTACCCGAGCATCACCAAGGACCGGGCCGACGCCTATGCCGTCGCCTCGCAGGAGAAGTACGCGAAGGCATTGGCCGACGGCAACATCGCCCCCGACCTCGTCCCCGTCGCCACCCGCTCGAGTGACTCGTGGGGACTTGCGACAACCGACGAACCGCCTCGACCCGGATCCAGCCTCGACGGCATGGCGAACCTCAAGACGCCGTTCCGTCCGCACGGCCGGGTGACGGCCGGCAACGCCTCGCCGCTCACCGACGGCGCTACCGGATGCCTGCTCGCCTCCTCGGCGGCCGCAACGGAACTGGGCCTGCCGGTCCGGATGCGGATGGTCTCCTTCGCCTTCGCAGGGGTCGCTCCCGAGACGATGGGAGAGGGTCCCATTCCGTCGACCGAGAAGGCGCTGGCCAAGGCCGGGCTGAGCATCGACGACATCGGCCTGTTCGAGGTCAACGAGGCGTTCGCCGTCCAGGTGCTCACCTTCACCGAGCACTTCGGCATCGCTGACGACGATCCGCGGGTCAACCCCTACGGCGGCGCCATCGCCGTCGGACACCCGCTCGCCTCCTCAGGTGTCCGGCTGATGCTGCAGCTGGCCCGGGAGTTCGAACAGCACCCGGAGGTCCGCTACGGCCTCACCACGATGTGCGTCGGGCTGGGCATGGGCGGCTGCATCATCTGGGAGAACCCGCACTTCACCGACTCCCGGAGCGGCACCGCCAGCACCGTCGCCAGCGAAGGAGCAGCGCAGTGAGCGCCCCCACCACGCACCGTCTGGAGATCCCGGGCGAGGTCGTCACCACCGCCACCACCCGGCTGTTCACCGTGCCGGGAATCGACGGTCAGGTCGCGCTGATCACCCTCGACAACGGCAAGGACCACACCCGGCCGACCACGTTCGGCCCGGCCGGTCTGTACAACCTCGACGCCGCGCTCGACGAGGCGTTCGCCGCCGAGCCGGCGGCCATCGCGGTCACCGGCAAGCCGTTCGTCTTCCTGGCAGGGGCCGACCTGTCCGGGATCGGCGCGATCGCCAGTCGCGACGACGCCAAGGCCATCGGCCAGCTCGGACACCGGGTGTACAAGCGGCTGCACGACTCGCAGATCCCCACGTTCGCGTTCGTCAACGGTGCGGCGCTCGGCGGCGGGGTGGAGCTGGCCCTGAGCTGTCACTACCGGACGCTCGCGTCCAACGCGGCGATGATGGCGCTGCCGGAGTGCTTCCTGGGGATCCTGCCCGGCTGGGGCGGCACCCAACTCCTGCCGAAGCTGGTCGGACCCGAGAACGCCGTCACGATCATCATCGAGAACGCGCTGAACCAGAACCGCATGCTGAAGCCGAAGGACGCAGCGTCGCTCGGTGTCGTCGACGTCGTGCTCAATGCTGCCGACTACCTGGAACAGTCGTTGGCCTGGATGGCGGGCGTCCTGGACGGCTCGATCTCGGTGCAGCGCAACGAGTACGGCGAATCGGACTACACCGACGCGGTGGCCCGCGGCCGGCAGATCGCCGATCTGCGGACCAAAGGCGCCACCACTGCTCCCTACCGCGCCCTCGACCTGATCGAGCTGTCGCGGACCGCTGATCTCGCGCAAGGATTCGCCGCGGAGGACGACGCGCTCGCCGACCTCATCACCTCCCAGCAGTTCCGGGCCGGGTTGTACTCCTTCAACCTCAACCAGAAGCGGGCCCGCAAGCCGGTGGGCGCACCCGATCCGGCGCTCGCCGGGAAGATCGGCAAGATCGGGATCGTCGGTGCCGGTCTGATGGCCGGGCAGCTGGCGCTGCTGTTCGCCCGGCAGCTCAAGGTCCCGGTCGCGTTGACCGAGATCGACGCCGAACGCCTCGAGAAGGGTGTCGCTGCGGTCCACGGCGAAATCGCGAAGTTGGCCGACAAGGGCCGGATCCCGCCCGACGAGGCCAACCGGCTGACCGCGCTGGTGACCGGGTCGCTGGACTACTCCATCTTCGCCAATGCCGACTTCGTCATCGAGGCCGTGTTCGAGGAACTGGACGTCAAGAAGAAGGTCTTTGCCGAGCTGGAGCAGCACGTCTCGCCGGAATGCGTGATCGCCACCAACACCTCCTCCTTGTCGGTCTCGGCGATGGCGGCCGAGCTGCAGCACCCCGAGCGGGTGCTGGGCTTCCACTTCTTCAACCCGGTCGCGGTGATGCCCCTGTTGGAGATCGTCAAGGCAGATCACACCGACGACCGCACCCTGGCCACCGCTTTCGGGCTGGCGAAGAAGCTGAAGAAGGGCCCGATCCTGACGTCCGATGCCACCGGCTTCGTCGTCAACCGGTTGCTGCTGCGCTTCATGGGCGAGATCCTCGCGGCCATCGACGAGGGCACCCCACCCGAGATCGCCGACAAGGCACTGGATCCGCTGGGCCTGCCGATGACGCCGATCGTGCTGCTGCAGCTGGTCGGACCGGCCGTCGCGCTGCACGTGCAGGAGACGCTGAACGGCTCCTGGCCGGATCGGTTTCCGGTCTCGGAGAACCTGCGCCGCACCGTGCAGCACCAGGTCCGCGCGCTGGTGGCCTGGAACGCCGACGGCAGCCAGAGCCTGGATCCGGAGGTGGCGAAACTCTGGACGATGGGCGACAACCCGTCGACCCTCGAGCAGGTGCGTGAACGCGCGCTCGCAGCGCTCGCGACCGAAGCCCGGTTGATGCTGGACGAGGGTGTGGTGGCCGATGCCGCCGACATCGACCTGGCGATGCTGACCGGCGCCGGATGGCCGTTCTGGCTCGGCGGGATCACCCCCTACCTCGACCGCGAGGGCATCTCCGAGCGCGTCACCGGCAAGCGCTTCCAGCCGGCCGGGGTGTCGACGCTCCCGAGTTGAGGCATCGAACCCGCAGCGTCACAACGAAACCGGCCCGGTCGTGAGTTCACGACCGGGCCGGTTCGCGTTCCGGACGCGGTCAGCCGTGGATGTAGCCGAGCACGTCGACGAGGACGTCCACGCCCACTCCGGGGTGCCCGTCATGAATACCCTCCTTGTTGACAGCAGCTATCGTGAAGTTATAGCCTTTCACTATTGCTACTGGCCATCACTCACAGGAGTCGTCATGAATCGCTTCATCCCCGGAATCCTCGCCGTCGTCCTCGGCGGATCAGCGCTCGCCGGCACTGCTGCCGGCAGTACCACGAACGTGTCGCCCGCTGTGGCCGCGGCCGCGGCCGCCGTTCCCGATGCCGCTGTCACCACTGCCGACGCCGCCACCCGCCGTCAGCACGAGCGGCTCACCCTCGACTGGGTGCGGCTGTGGAACGGGGACTACCGGCATGTCGACCGGTTCATCGCCCCGGACTTCGGGATGCACGCCGCACTGCTGGACGGTGGCGACGGCAGCGCCGTCACCGGTCCGTCCGGGTTGGTGGGACTCATCCGTCAGATCCGCGGTCCGCTCCCGGATCTGCACTTCCGGGTCCAGGTCGGTCCGATCATCGACGGCGACCGGATCGTCGTCCGCTGGATCGCCACCGGCACCTACGCAGGCGGATTCCCCGGCGCCACCGCAGCGGTCGGCACCGACATCTCGTTCGAGGGAACCGACATCGTCCGCGTCGACCACGCCGGACGGATCGTCGAGTACTGGCTCAATGCCGACACCCTCGGCCTGGTCACCCAACTCGGCGTCACCGGCGGCTGACGAGGATCGCGAGGTCGGCTGGGCACGTGCTCGCCTGAGTACCGTGCTGCCATGACCCGTTACGTCATCGATTCACCCACGCTGTTGCACGTGGTCGACCACGAGCTCGCGATCCATCCCGACCACCGGCTCGTCGCCCCGCAGGGCATCCGCTCGCAGGCTCTCGCCCTGCTGCTGACGGCCGTCCGCAGCGGCGAGCGCACCGAGGCCGACGCACTCGCCGCCCACGAGCGGCTGACCGAGCTGAAGATGCGGCTGCTCGGCGACCGGGTCTCGAGGCGGACTGCCTGGAAGCTCGCCCGCGAACAGCAGTGGGACAGCCTGCAGGACGCCGAGTACCTGGCGGTCGCGCGGCTGCAGGCCGACGCACTGATCTCGGTGGACCCGGCGATGGCCGCGCGGTGCGACGGACTCGTCCGGATTGCCGACCTCGAGGCCCTCACCCGGGCGCAGGGTTGAGCGGTGACGCTCAGCCCTGCAGCGAGGTCTCCGAGGTGATGTCCTGCGTTCTGGAGACCTGCGCGGCGATCTCCCGCGCGATGGCCTGACCGGTCAATCCCCTGTCCTGCAACAGGTCTCCGCGAGAACCTGGCTCGAGGAACTCCTGCGGCAGGGCGATCACCAGCACGTCCGCGCCGACCGGCAGCGCGTCCCGGACAGCGGATCCGACGCCACCGGAACGACCGCCGTCCTCGACGGTCACCACCAACGGGAACCCGCCGGCGAGCTCCACCAGTTCCGAGGACACCGGCAGCACCCAGCGCGGGTCGATCACCGTCGTCGAGATCCCGTGGTCCGCCAACCGTCCTGCGGCCTCGACCGCAGCGGGCGCGAGCGCGCCGATCGCCACGATCAGCACGTCGGCGGCCGGTCCCCCGGTGACGGACGCCCGGCCGCCGGCGCCCACGGCACCGTCCGAGGACGCGGGAGCCAGCTCGGCCAGCACATCGATACCGCCGTCGATCCGGCGCAGCGCCGGCAGCGGCTCCGGGACGGATCCCTTGGGATACCGCAGCAGCGTCGGACCGTCGGAAACGTCCAACGCCTCGGTGAGCTGCTCGACGAGCGATGGTTCGTCGCGCGGCGCGGCCACCTGCAGGCCGGGCACGATGCCGGCGAGCGAAAGGTCCCACATGCCGTGGTGGCTGGGCCCGTCCTCCTGGGTCACCCCGGACCGGTCGAGCACGACCGTCACCGGGAGTTCGTGCAGCGCGCAGTCCATCAGCAGTTGGTCGAAGGCGCGGTTGAGGAAGGTCGAGTACACAGCGACCACCGGGTGCATCCCGCCCAGCGCGAGCCCGGCCGCCGAGGTCATCGCATGCTGCTCAGCAATGCCGACGTCGAAGAAGCGGTCCGGGTGGGCGGCGGCGAACGCATCGAGCGCCAGCGGACCGCTCATCGCCGCGGTGATGACGCACACGTCGTCGCGGACGGCGCCGTGCTTCACCAGCTCGCGGCCGACGACCCCGCCCAGGCTGAGCGACGGTGGCGACAGCGGCTTACCGGTGATCGGATCGAAGGCCGGCGGGCCGTGCATCAGCTCGGCGGTGTCGGCGATCGCCGGTCCGTAGCCCTGCCCCTTGTTGGTGATGCAGTGCACCAGCACCGGGCCGCGGAAGTTCCGCGCGCGACGGAGTGCGCGCTCCAGCGCCTGGGTGTCGTGACCGTCCACCGGCCCGAGGTACTTGATGCCGAGATCCGCGAACAGGGTCTGCGGAATGAACCAGTCGCGCACCGCGGACTTCAGCGCGTGCAGCACGTCGTACATCGGGCCGCCGATCACCGGTGCCTTCGGCAGCGTCCGCCTGACCTGGTCGAGCATCCGTTCGTACCCGGGCTTGAGCCGCAGGTCGGCGAGACGTTCCGCCATCCCACCGGCCGTCGGGGCATAGGAGCGACCGTTGTCGTTGAACACGATGACCACCGGGCGGTTCTTCCCGGCAGCGACGTTGTTGAGCGCCTCCCAGGCCATCCCACCGGTCATCGCCCCGTCGCCGATCACCGCGACGGGAGTGCGGCCCGTCTCACCCTTGGCCGCGAAGGCCTTGGCCAGTCCGTCTGCGTAGCTGATCGCCGTCGAGGCGTGCGAGTTCTCCACCCAGTCGTGCGCGGACTCGGCGCGGCTGGGGTACCCGGACAGCCCGCCACGGGTGCGCAACGAATCGAAACGATCGGCGCGACCGGTGATGATCTTGTGCACGTAGCTCTGGTGCCCGGTGTCGAAGACGATCGGGTCGGCCGGCGAGTCGAAGGTCCGGTGCAGCGCGAGCGTCAGCTCCACGACGCCGAGGTTCGGGCCCAGGTGTCCGCCACTACGGGACACCTTCTCCACCAGGAAGGTCCGGATCTCGCCGGCCAGCTCCTCGACCTGCTCGGGGCGCAGCGAACGCAGTGCGGCGGGCGAGGTGATGCGGTCGATCAACGTCACGGATGCTCCTGTCGGTCAGCGCACTCGACTGTACCCGCGCGGTACTGCGCCGACGTGGCCCGAACCGCCCTCCTAGAGTGGGATTCATGACCGCATCGCCGCTGCCGCGTGCCACCTCCCGACCCGCTGCCGCCTCCCACCGAGGCGCGTCCCGGGCAGCACCGGAGAACACCATGGAGGCCTTCCGGATCGCCTGGGACGCCGGGGTGCCGTGGACCGAGACCGACACCCAGCCGAGCGTCGACGACGTGCCGGTGCTGATCCATGACGACGATGTGGATCGCACCACCGACGGCACCGGCACCGTGCGTGACTTCCGGGCACTGGATCTGCGCGCGCTGGACGCGGGGGCCTGGTTCGGTGCCGACTTCGCGGGTGCCAGAATTCCCGAGCTGCAGGAGTTCCTGCAGGCGATGCCGGCCGACCACCGGGTGTTCCTGGAGATCAAGGGACCGCACACGCCCGAGCAGCTCGTCGCCACCCTCGACGTGGTGCGCGCCGCCGGGGTGGACGACCGGGTGTTCGTGCAGTCGTTCGAGCGCGAGGCGCTGGCGGCGGTCCAGCAGATCCAGCCGGGCCGACCGCTCGGCCTGCTCACAGCCGAGTGGGACGAGGATCCCGTCGCCGCATGTCGCGCGCTGGGAGCAGTGAGCTATCACCCGCACCACCGGCTGCTGCTGGCCCGGCCAGATCCGTCCGCGGAGGTCGCCGCCCTGCACGCCGCGGGGATGACGGTCGCCGTCTGGACCGCGGACGAGCGCTCGGACTGGGACGCCCTCGCCGCCATCGGGGTCGACGCGATCATGTCGAACGAGCCGATGGCGCTGCTGGAATGGACCCGCGAACGGTGATCGAGCGACCGAGGACCGAGGGAGACGAGGTACCGCTCCATCCATGACCGGTCCCGTCGCGCCCGTCCCCGCTTGCTCCCTGTCCTGAGCGACGAAGGAGTCGAAGGGGACCACCTGAGATTCCCGCTGATCGTCGCTCGACCGCGATCAGGCCGGCAGGAACCGCGCCACGCACTCGACGTGGTGGGTCTGCGGAAAGCAGTCGAAGGCGCGCAGGGTGTCGAGTGAGTACCCGTGCTCGGCCAGGATCGCGGTGTCCCTGGCCAGTGCTGCCGGGTCGCAGGCTACGTAGACGATCGCCGCGGGGGCGCGGGTTGTCATCGCCGCGCAGACCACCCGGCCGGCCCCGGACCGCGGTGGATCCAGGACGATCACGTCCACCGTCCCACCCAGCGGGCCGTCAGCGTCCTCCAGCAGCTGCTCGACCCTGTCGGTGACACCGACGATCCGGGCGAGCCCGTCCAGGTTCTCGGTCGCCAGAGCCGTCGCCGGCGCATCGTTCTCCACCGTCACCACTGTCCCGCTCGGCCCCACCCGGTCGGCGAGCACGGCGCCGAACAGGCCAACTCCCCCGTACAGATCCCAGGCAACCCCACCGGGCGCCAGGAACCCGTCCACCGCGTCGTCGACGGCGCCGGCAAGGGTGTCGGCAGCAGCGGGGTGGACCTGCCAGAAACCGTCACCGCGCACCCGGAAGTCACGTCCCGCAGCGTGTTCGCTGATCGTCGGCACGTCGTCGTGCTTCCACAGCACCAGTGGAGCCGTGCCGGTCGCGACCAGGTTCACCTCCGGCAGCTTCACCCCGCCGCGGTCGCGACCGCGGGTGGCCCCCTGGGCGCGCTCGAGCGCCACCTCCGGTGGAACCCCCAGTGCCGCAGCAGTTTCCGAGAGCCCAGGTGCGGCGATCTCGCACGGTGCCGCGCTGCTCACCGCCACGACATCGTGCGACCGGGTCGCCCGCGGCCCGATCCGTCCGGCCGCGTCCAGCCCCCATCGCACCCGGGTCCGCCAGCCGAACCCGTCGCCGGTGCCGGGCAGTTCCTCCACGGTGACCGGCACGTCCATCCCGGCGAGCCGCCGCAGCTGTTCGGCCACCACGGCCGCCTTCAACTCACGCTGTCGCTGCAGCGTCGCGTGCTGGAAGTCGCAGCCGCCGCAGCCGCCCGGCCCGAAGTGGAAACAGCGCGGGGTGATCCGCGCCTCGTCGGCCCGGTCGATGCGGATGGCATCCGCCCGGAGGAAGCCGTCGTGGCGGGTGTCGGTCAGCCGGACGAGCGCCTGCTCGCCGGGGAGCGCATGACGGACGAAGACGACCCGTCCAGCCCAGCGGGCGACGCAGTGACCGCCGTGCGCGACCGGGCCGATCTCCAACAGGATCTCGTCACCGACCCGCGGGTGCTCGGGATCGGGAGGCACCGTGACGGTCTCCGACGACGGGCCTGCTGCGCTCACCCGAGGTCCTTGCGTCCCGTCTGGTGCAACGGCACCTCCATCGGGACGTCGCGCATCCGCCGCTGCACGGCCTCGGTCGAGCTCATCTGCCACGGCACGCTGGTCACCATGATGCCCGGGGTGAACAGCAGTCGGGTCTTGAGGCGCAAGGCGGACTGGTTGTGCAGCAACTGTTCCCACCAGTGCCCGACCACGTACTCGGGGATGAACACGGTGATCAGGTCACGCGGAGAGTCCTTCCGGACCCGGCGTACGTAGTCGATGATCGGCTTGGTGATCTCGCGGAACGGCGAGTCGATCACCTTGAGCGAGACCGGGATCTGGCGGTCCTCCCACTCCCTGGCGACCTTCGCGGTCTCCTCCGGATCGACGTTGACCATCACCGCTTCGAGGGTGTCGGCCCGGATCGCCCTGGCATAGGCCAGCGCCCGCATCGTGGGCAGGTGCAGCTTGGAGACCAGTACGATGCCGTGGATCCGGCTGGGCAGCACCATGTCGTCCTCGTCGGCAGCCAACTCCCGCGACACCCGGTCGTAGTGCCGCCGGATGGCCTTCATGGTGGCGAACAGGATGCCCATGGCCAGGATCGCGATCCACGCCCCGGCCAGGAACTTCGTCACCAGCACGATCACCAGCACCACGGAGGTGAACGTCAGACCGATCGCATTGATCGTCTGGCTCCGGCGCATCTGGCGGCGGCGCTTCTCGTCCGTGGTCTTGGCGAGCTCGCGGTTCCAGTGCTTGATCATCCCGGCCTGCGAGAGGGTGAAGGAGACGAACACCCCGACGATGTAGAGCTGGATCAGCGCAGTCACGTTGGCCTGGAACGCGATCACCAGGATCAGTGCGATCACCGCCAGGAAGACGATGCCGTTGGAGAACGCGAGCCGATCGCCGCGGGTCCGCAGCTGGCGGGGCAGGTAACTGTCCTGCGCGAGGATCGAGGCGAGCACCGGGAACCCGTTGAACGCGGTGTTGCAGGCCAGGATCAGGATCAGGCCGGTCGCGATGGAGACGACGTAGAAGGCGATCGGGAAGCCGGAGAACACGGTCTGCGCGACCTGGGCGATCAGCGTCTTCTGGTAGTACCCCTCGGGTGCGCCGATCAGCAGGCCGCCCTGCTCGACGATGTGCACGTTGGTCACCATGGCCAGGAACACCAGCCCACCGAACATGGTGACGGCGATCAGCCCCATCAGGGCCAGCGTGGTGGCGGCGTTCTTGGACTTCGGCTTCTTGAACGCCGGCACCCCGTTGGAGATCGCCTCGACCCCGGTGAGCGCTGCCGAACCGGAGGAGAAGGACCGCATCAGCAGGAAGATCAGCGCCAGCCCCGACAGTGAGTGCGTGACCGGGATCTGGAAATCGGCGGTCTCCGCCCGCATCTCGCTGCCGAAGACGTACCGGCCGATCCCGGTACCGATCATCACCACCATCGAGACCACGAACAGGTACACCGGAATGGCGAAGGCCAGGCCTGATTCCCGCACACCACGCAGGTTCGCGGTCGCCACCAGGGCGATGATGATGATGGAGAACAGCACCGGGTGGTCGCCGACGACCTTCACCGCTGAGCCGATGTTGGCCACCCCGGACGCCGTCGAGACGGCGACGGTCAGGATGTAGTCGACCGACAGTGCACTGGCGACCAGCAGGCCGGCCGTCGGACCGAGGTTGGTGGTGGCGACCTCGTAGTCGCCGCCACCGCTGGGATAGGCGTGCACGTTCTGCCGGTAGGACGCGACGACCACGAGCATGACAACGCACACCAAGATCGCCAGCCAGGGCGCGAACACGTACGCGCCGACGCCGGCGACGGCCAGCGTGGCGAACACTTCCTGGGGCGCGTAGGCAACGCTCGACATCGCGTCGGAGGCGAACACCGGCAGCGCGATCCGCTTCGGGAGCAGCGTGTTCCCGAGCTTGTCGCTCCGGAACGGTCGACCGACGAGCAGCCGCTTGGCCACATAGGTCATCTTGGACACCGCTCACCTCCCACCGGCGGAAGGATACGCACACCCGGTGACGATCGGACACCGCAGGCGCCGGTACACGGTCCGCTGCTGCCTCAGGTCACCAGCACCCCCGCAACCGGTAACGCTAGGGTGCACGGGTGCACATCGTCATCATGGGTTGCGGCCGGGTCGGCTCGGCTCTTGCCAAGGCACTCCACCGGGCCGGTCACTCCGTGGCAGTCATCGACCGGGACGAGACGGCGTTCCGCCGGCTCGGGGTCGATTTCTCCGGCCAGCAGGTGCTCGGGATGGGCTTTGATCGCGACACCCTGATGCGCGCCAGGATCCGCGAGGCGCACGCCTTCGCCGCAGTGTCCTCCGGAGACAACTCGAACATCATCGCCGCCAGGGTCGCCCGCGAGCAGTTCGGTGTCGACAACGTGGTGGCCCGCATCTACGACCCGAAACGTGCTCAGGTCTACGAGCGACTCGGCATCCCCACCGTCGCCACCGTTCCCTGGACGACGGACCGGTTGCTGCGGGCGATCCTGCCCGACGGGCTGATCTCGGAATGGCGTGACCCGTCCGGCACCGGAACCATCATCAACCTGCCCTACCACCAGGCCTGGGCGGGCCGTCCGCTGCAGGAGCTCGAGGAGCTCTGCACCGTGCGGGTGGCGTTCGTCATCCGGTACGGGAGTTGTCTGCTGCCCACCGCGGACACCATCGTCCAGGAAGGCGACCTGGTGTACGCGGGAGCCGTCGCCGGCGGAATCAAGACGATCGCCGCTGCCGCTGCTGCTTCACCGGAGGAGGAGCACTGATGCGTGTTGCCATCGCAGGGGCCGGATCCGTGGGTCGATCCATCGGGGCGGAACTGGTCGAGAACGGCCACCAGGTGATGCTGATCGACCGCAGCCCCGAGGCGATGAAGCCGGAGCGCATCCCGAACGCCGAATGGGTGCTCGCCGACGCCTGCGAGGTGTCCTCCCTGGAGGACGCCGGCCTGCAGACCTGCGACGTGGTGATCGCCTGCACCGGCGACGACAAGGTCAACCTGGTGCTGTCGCTGCTGGCCAAGACCGAGTTCGCCGTCAACCGCGTCGTCGGCAGGGTCAACGACCCCCGCAACGAATGGCTGTTCACCGACGCCTGGGGGGTTGACGTCGCCGTCTCGACGCCACGCATCCTGGCCGCCCTCGTCGAGGAAGCGGTGACGGTCGGCGACCTGGTGCGGCTGTTCACCCTCCGCCAGGGGCAGGCCAACCTGGTCGAGGTCACGCTGCCGCCGCACACCACCATGGCCGGACGACCGGTCCGCGACCTCAACCTCCCCCGCGACGCTGCCTTGGTGACGATCCTGCGCGGCGGGCGCGTCATCGTGCCGTCCCCCGACGAGCCGATCGAGCCGGGTGACGAGCTGCTGTTCGTGGCCTCCCCCGAGGTCGAGGACCTGGTCCGCCGCGCCGTCAGCTGACATCCCCGGCCCCGGCGGAGGAAGACATGACACAGACGACACAGCAGTCGCTGGCCGAGGAGTTCCGCACCGAGCTCGTCGGCTTCTGCTACCGCTTCCTCGGTTCGTGGTCGGAGGCCGAGGACGCCGTCCAGGAGACGATGCTGCGCGCCTGGCAGCGGGCCGACAGCTTCCAGGGCCGATCGTCCCTGCGCACCTGGGTGTACCGGATCGCCACGAACATCTGCCTGGATCTGGTCAAGGCCCCGCAGCGCCGCGCGCTGCCGGTGGATCTGACGGCGGCCGGTCAGGCGCCGGACGACCCGACGACCCTACGAACGCTGCCGGAGAGCACCTGGATCTCGCCGTTCGCCGACCACCGACTGCCGATCCCCGCAGACCCGGCCGCCGTCGCGGAGCAGCGCGATTCGGTGCGGCTCGCCTTCATCGCCGCCCTGCAGACGCTGCCGCCGAAGCAGCGCGCAGTGCTGATCCTGCGGGACGTGCTCGACTGGTCGGCCGCCGAGTGCGCCGAGCTGCTCCGGCTCAGCGTGGCGTCGGTGAACTCGGCGCTGGCCAGGTCGCGGGCCTCGTGCGCTGCTGCCGACCGGACGCGGGCGCTGCCGACGCCGACAGAGGAGGCCGATCTCCGCCTGCTCAGCTCCTACCTGGCGGCCTTCGAGCGCTACGACATCGACGCGCTCATTGCACTGCTCACCCAGGACGCGGAGTTCTCGATGCCGCCGTACCTGCTGTGGATGCACGGCACCGATGCGATCCGCGCCTGGTGGGACGGTCCCGGCCGGATCTGCGAGGGGTCACGCTGTCTCATCACCCGGGCGAACGGCCGTCCGGCGATGGCGGTGTACCACGCGGTGGCCGCCGACCGCTGGGCGCCGTTCGCCATCCATGTTCTCGACGTGCGTGATGGTGCGATCAGCGCGATCACCCACTTCATGGACACCACCGCCTTCGCCCAGTTCGGGTTGCCTCCGGAGCTCGGCCGCGAATGAAGTGGGACCCTCCCCGGCCGGCACCGATCAGTTCCGCCGATCCGCGTCGTCAACCTCCTTGACAGCATCGCCCGCCACGAGAGGACACACCATGAGCCGCACCGTCAACGCCCACCTGTTCGCCAGCATCAACGGCGTCGTCGAGGACCCGAACCTGTGGCAGTTCGATGCCTTCGGTGCCGAAGAAGGCGCGCTGATGAACAGCGGGATCGCCGACGTCACCGACATCGTGATCGGCGCCGAACTCTGGCGCCAGTGGTCGGGCTACTGGCCAGACCAGAACGACGACTTCGGGGCGTTCATCAACCCGGTCCGCAAACACGTGATCGCCACGACCCTCGCCGACCGCGCTGCCGACGGCGGGCTGGGCTGGAACTCCACGCTGGTCACCGGCAATCCGATCGAGTACGTCACCGCGCTCAAGTCCAACGGCGAAACCGGCCGGATCTCGGTCGTCGGCGGGATCACCACCACGCGTTCGTTGTTCGTCGGCGGGGTGATCGACGCCCTCACGCTGACGGTGCACCCGGTCGCGGCCGGAGCCGGGCGCAGGCTGTTCGACGAGTCGGTGCCGACCACCCGCCTGCAGCTGCTGGAGCACCAGATCACCCCGATGGGCAACGCGGTCCTCACCTACGGTCTGCGCGCGGCCGCCTGACCACCAGCGCGTCCCGGGATCGAGCTCCCAGCAGGTGCTCGGTCCTGGGACCCGGTTCAGTCGGTGCCCTGCTCCGCCTGCTTGGCGGCCGCCTTGCGTTCCTGCTGCTCGGCGGCGATCCGATAGCGCTCCTTGAAGGTGAGCGGCGCGCTCTTCGGCTGGGTCGCGCGCTTGTGCTTGACCTCGTCCCATTGCTGGCGGAGGGTCTTGCCGGAGCCGGCGGTCACGATCAGCACGGTCCCGATGATCACCAGGACGAACAGCGGGTAGCCCATCGCGATCCGGGTGAACGCGAGCCAGCCGACCTGGTCGGAGTCGTACAGCCAGCGCTGCACGACGAATCGCGCAACGCACACCAGCACCCACAGCGCGGTCGCACAGTCGTAGCGCCGCACCATCTTCCGGTCCTGCCGCCATGCGTTGCCGCGGCCGTTCAGGTTCTCCCAGATGACGCCGATCAGCGGCCACCGGATGAGGATCGAGATCAACAGCACGACGCCGTACACGACGAACATCCAGATGCCGAAGGCGAAGAAACCCTTTGCCTCCCCGGACCGGCCGGCGATGAAGGCGGCGATCCCGACGCCGAACAGTCCGCCGACGGCTTGACTGATCGGTTCGTGCCGGATCAATCGGATGACGGCGATGAGCACACCGGCCGCCAGGGCACCGATGATGGCCGGGGTCAGTCCGGCGATCGCGTTGATGATGACGAACGCGATCACCGGCACGGCGGAGTCGATCATCCCGCCGATGCCGCCCATCTGTTCCCAGGCGGACGGCATGCGCGCGGCGCTGTCGGCTTCCGCCGGTGGGCCGGCCGCCGCTGCGGTGGCACCGGCCGGTTCAGCGATGTGCTGGGGATCGGCCTGCGGCGGAACAGCGGACAACCTGTCCGTGCGGGCCTCGGCCGGGCCGGGACCGTCGGGTGCGCTCACTGACTGGAAGGGAGGAGCTCGTACTCGGGGTTGTACATGACCTTCTCGCCGCCGCGGAAGCCGATCCGGCCACGCACCTTGATCGTGCGGCCGGGCTCGACGCCACGGATCGAGCGTCGGCCGACCCAGATGAGTTGGACGGCATCGGTGCCGTCGTACAACTCGGCGGTCAACGACTGCAGGGCATCAGCCGGTCGAAGGTCGACGCACCGCAGCCGACCCAGCAGGGCGACCTTCTCGCCCTGACGACAGGAGCCGGCAGCACAAGCTTCCGGGTTCGCCGCCACTTCCGAGCTCAACGTCTCGGCCTCGGCCTCGTCGGGGTCCGTGGTCAGGCGCTTGAACCAGGAACCCATCTTCGTCGTCACTGTGCTCACGCCTCCCACGGTAATCCAGATCGACCGCTCCGGTGGTCCGGACGGAACGAGCTCGCGCCCGAACCACCTTCACGTACTGCTCAGGCGCAGTCGACGCAGACCATCCGGCCGCCCTTCTCGGACGACAGGCGGCTGCGATGCTGCACCAGGAAACACACCGAGCAGGTGAACTCGTCAGCCTGCTTCGGAATCACTTTCACGGTGAGTTCTTCACCCGAGAGATCGGCGCCGGGCAGTTCGAACGACTCGGCGGTATCACCTTCGTCCACGTCCACCACAGAGGACTGAGCCTCGTTGCGTCGGGCCTTCAGCTCCTCGAGCGAATCCTCACCGACCTCGTCCGACTCGTTGCGACGCGGTGCGTCGTAATCGGTTGCCATCGGTCCTTACCCACTTCCATCTCGTCTGCGTTCCTGGGTCGTCGTCGCCGGTGCCAACGCGCAGGCAGCCACTTTTGTGCCCGCACCGCCGAGTGACCCGCGACGCACTCATCTGCTCGGGCGGCAGCACCATAGCCGATGCAGCGCTCGGGGGGAATACCGGGGCGTCAACACGCTGCCCGACGTTGCTCTGCGTGTTCCCGGCCGGACAACCTCTACCCTGTCAGCGTGACGACCGACCCGACAGCCGACCGCTATCGTCGCCGTCGACGCTGGCCGATCCTGACGGTGCTCGGGGTGCTGTTCCTCGGCGGTGGGTACATCTGGTTCCAGGCGCTGAAGCCCGAACCGTCCCTCGGCACCGGATGCAACACACCGGGCGCCGCGCCGGTCAGCACCTCCCAGTCCGCCCGCTCGAGCGCCGCGACCGGCCGCCCGCCCTCCGGCGGGTCTGGCTCCTCCGCCCGCAGCAGCGCGTCGCGCTCCAGCGCAGCGCCCAGGACCACCACCACCTCGCTGGGCGCGTTCACCGACAAGAACACCCTGGCGCAGGTCCGACCGGCGGCTCCCGACGCGTTCACCCTCAACGTCCTCAACGCCTCGCAGCAGCACGGCCTGGCGAAGACGCTGTCCGACGAGCTCCGCACGTTGGGCTTCGACCAGATCGGCGAGGTGACCAACGACCCGCTGTACCCGGCCAACGACCTGCGCTGCGTGGGCGAGATCCGGTACGGCAACGCGGGAGTGGCCTCGGCCAGGACCGCGCTGATGCTCATGCCGTGCGCCCAGCTGGTCGTCGACAACCGGGTCGACGAGTCGGTGGATGTGGCCATCGGCGATCTCTACACCTTCGACTCGACGCCGGATGCAGTGAAGGCCCAGCTCGCGGCGATCGGCGACGCGGCAGCTCCCCCACCGGTGTTCGACGGCCGCACCGTGCAGCTGTCGCGGTCGGCGCTGTCCATCCCGCCGCTGCCCTCCGCGGTGTGCCCGTCCTAGTCTCTAGTCCTGCTGACCGTCTCCAGTCCTGCTGACCGCCGACCCCTGACCACAGAACAGAGGAACCATGTCTCCTGCCGCACCTGATCGCGCCTTCGGCATCGACATCGGCGGCACCGGCATCAAGGGCGGCATCGTCTCCCTCGCCACCGGTGAGCTGATCGGAGATCGCTTCCGCATCGACACCCCGCAGCCGGCGACCCCGAAGGCCGTGACGAAGACCGCCGGTCAGGTGGCCGCACACTTCGACTACCGCGGCCCGGTGGGCATCACGTTCCCGGGTGTCGTCAAGCACGGCACCGTGCTCACCGCCGCCAACGTCGACCCCGGCTGGGTCGGTGAGTCCCTGGTCGACCTCACCACCCCGGTGATGCCCGGCGCCGTGACCGTGCTGAACGACGCCGACGCCGCCGGTCTGGCGGAGGCCCGCTTCGGTGCCGGCCGCGGACGCGACGGACTGGTCGTGATGGTGACCTTCGGGACCGGCATCGGTACCGCGCTGGTCCACGACGGTGTCCTGATCCCGAATGCCGAGCTGGGTCACATCGAGGTGCACGGGGAGGACGCCGAGCACCGCGCCGCAGCCTCCGCCAAGGACCGCAAGGGCCTGTCGTGGGAGCAGTGGGCCGAGCGGGCCGACGAGTACCTGCAGAAGCTCGAGGCCCTGCTGTCTCCCGAGTTGTTCATCGTGGGCGGTGGCGTCTCCAAGAAGGCCGACAAGTGGGTACCGCGACTGCACCTGAAGACCGAACTGGTGGTCGCCCAGATGCTCAACAACGCCGGCATCGCCGGCGCGGCCCTCGCTGCGGTCGAGGGCATCGAGAAGTCCTGACCCGAGGTCTGCCCGCGGCTACAACCCCCGCGGTCGACGACGGACGAGCGTTACCACAACGCACTGACCGCGGCTACAATGAATGAGTCGCCGACTCCCGGCCCACTCCCAGTCCTCGAGGATCCGCATGGATCCCGACCGTGGCGTGCGTCGGATCAGGTCGGAAATCGAACCAGAACATCAGGATGTGAAAGGTCACCAGTGGCTGGCGCAGCGAGTACTTCCTCAACCGCATCCGGAGCAACGACCGGCACGGGCCGTAAGCGGACGACCAAGGCTGCGGCCGACCCCGCGCTGAAGGCTGTCCCGGACGGCACGACGGCCACCGACGTGGCAGCCACGGCGGAGTCCGCCGTCGCACCCCCCAAGACCGCCCCCAAGCGCACAGCAGCGAAGAAGCCGGCGACCCCGCGCAAGACCACGGCGAAGAGCAAGGCGGCCACCAAGACCGCGACCGATGCGCCCGCCGACGGCGCAGCCGGCCCCGAGGCCGCAGCCCTGGCCGAGGGTGAGGAGGCGGACATCGACGGCGAGAGCACCCCCACCGTCGACGCCGCCGGGAAGCCCGTGGTCAAAGCCGAGCCCGCCTCGGGCGAGTACACCTGGGACGAGGACGAGGAGGAGGAGGAGTCCGAGGCGCTCAAGCAGGCCCGCAAGGATGCCGAGCTCACCGCCTCCGCCGACTCGGTCCGCGCCTATCTCAAGCAGATCGGCAAGGTCGCACTCCTCAACGCCGAGGAAGAGGTCGACCTGGCCAAACGCATCGAGGCCGGGCTCTACTCCGTCGAGATGATGAAGCGGGCCAAGGACTCCAGCAAGGGCATCGACGCCCAGCTCGAGCGGGACCTGCGCTGGGTCCGCCGCGACGGCGATCGGGCCAAGAACCACCTGCTGGAAGCCAACCTGCGCCTCGTCGTCTCACTGGCCAAGCGGTACACGGGCCGCGGCATGGCGTTCTTGGACCTCATCCAGGAGGGCAACCTCGGCCTGATCCGCGCGGTCGAGAAGTTCGACTACACCAAGGGCTACAAGTTCTCCACGTACGCCACCTGGTGGATCCGTCAGGCAATCACCCGCGCGATGGCCGACCAGGCGCGCACCATCCGGATCCCGGTGCACATGGTCGAGGTCATCAACAAGCTCGGCCGTATCCAGCGCGAACTGCTGCAGGACCTGGGCCGCGAGCCCACGCCCGAGGAGCTCGCCAAGGAGATGGACATCACGCCGGACAAGGTGCTGGAGATCCAGCAGTACGCCCGGGAGCCGATCAGCCTCGACCAGACGATCGGCGACGAGGGCGACAGCCAGCTCGGCGACTTCATCGAGGACTCGGAGGCTGTCGTCGCGGTCGACGCGGTCTCCTTCACCCTCCTGCAGGACCAGCTCCAGTCGGTGCTGCAGACCCTGTCCGAGCGGGAGGCGGGTGTCGTCCGGCTGCGCTTCGGGCTCACCGACGGCCAGCCGCGGACGCTCGACGAGATCGGGCAGGTCTACGGCGTGACCCGCGAGCGGATCCGGCAGATCGAGTCCAAGACGATGAGCAAGCTGCGCCACCCGTCGCGGTCGCAGGTCCTGCGCGACTACCTCGAGTAGACACCACCCCGACGACCGTCCGTGCCCCCGACCCGTATCCGGTCGGGGGCACGTCCGACCCGAGGCACGGAGCGACCTGGGGGATCCGATGTGGTGGTTCTGGCTGGGTGGCGTCGTGGTGTTGCTCAGCGCCGGACTGACCACCGGCTGGGTGCTCACCAGGCGACGCACGGAGCTGCGATCGCGGGTGCGCTGGACGCAGGCCCTTACCGCGGTCGAGACCGCCCAGATCTCCCGGGATGCAGCGGGACCACAGCCGGACACCGACGCGCTGCTGGCGCGCGCCGAGGAACTCATCACCCATCACGGCGGGGTTTCGGCCGCGACGACCGTGCTGGAGCTCGCCGGCGAAGCAGACCGTCGCTACCGCGCCGGGACACAGCGATGAGCGTCACCGGATGAGCTCCGGCTCTCGGTCGGCGAGGCTACGCCCGGAGCGACCGGAGGTCGTCCGCTGGCTGCTGGCGGTCCTGGCCGTCGTTGCGGCAGTGGTGTTCGTGGCCGTCCAGGGTCGTTCCTCGGACGCCCGCTACGAGCTGAACGCCGCGTCCAGCCGACTGACCCCCACCGAGACCCCGACCGTCTCCCTGCCGTCCCCCGAAGAACTCACGAACCAGCTGCGACGGCACAGCAGGGTGCGTCTCCCCGGCGCCTCCGCCTGGTTCGACGAGAAGCAGGTACGTGCGGCCATCGGCAACGACGACATCCGCATCCTGGTGGCGCCCATCGGGCTGACCTCCGACCAGAGCCGAATGCTGTACGAGCTCGACCCGTTCGACGAGGACGCAACCGGGGTGCACGAGGTCATCCGGATCGAGGGCACCGCGGTCAAAGGCGGCGGCTACTCCTCACTGGCCGACGATCTGCCCGGCTGGCAGCGCCAGTTCGCCCAGGGCGACATCACCGGGCCGCTGCTCGCGTTGGTCGCCGCGCTCCGCGACGCTCCCACGCCGGCCGATCCGCAGGCCGCCGCCGTCCGTGCACCGACGGCGGCGGAGCTCGCCCCGGTGCTGGCCGCCGTGCGCTCGAGCGGTGTCCATCTGGATCCGGCGGCTGGGGTCACGGAGGTCCCGGCCACGGCCGGCACGGCGTTCCCGGACAGCCGACCGATCATTGCCACCTTCCCGCGATCGACGCCTGGCGCACCACTCGTGGACTGGGCGACCGCTCTGTCGGCGGCGTTCCCGGATCGGCCGGTGGTGACGTTGACCGGTCTGTGGGTCGACTACCGCGGCCCGGACGCCGACCAGTTCGCCGAGATCGCCTCGGCGTCCTACTACGGCCAGTACCGGACCGTGCTGGCCGAGCGGGTGCTCCCGACGCAGGGGGTGCTGCGGACCTTCCTGGCCCGCATCGCCGAATTGCGCCTGTCGGGCATCTTCGGCCGTGCGCTGCCGGCGCCGTCCTTCGATCCGTTGTCGGTCACGCTGCCGGCGCTGCCGATCGTCTTTGCCGGCTGCGCAGCCGGGTTCCTGGTGCTCTCGGTCCGGCAGCTGCGCCGCCGGCCGCTGTTCCTCATCCCGCCCGCCGGCCGCGCCCGCCTGGCGGGTCTGTCCAGCCTGCTCATCGAAACCTCCGGCCTCGCAGACCGCCGCGCTGACGCACCACTCGCCCGGGCCGCGGCGGCGTTGCGTGCGGCAGGCTCCGCAATCACGGAACGCGGGCTGCAGGCGGAGGTGCGCACACAGTTGGACGCGGCGTCCGCCGAACTGGACACGGTCGCCGAACTGTTGGGCCGCAAGGACTACCGGCCCACGGAGTACGTCCGGGAGTGGGCGCGGTGAACGCGCGCAAGGATCGTCGGCGCGGCACATCCGCGGCCGCGCTGCGACTGCGCCGCCGGGCGGCCTCGGCAACCGGCGACCCGTACGCAACCGTCGCCCGTCCCGAGCCGTCGGTGCGCCGCTGGGTGATCGGGATCGTCGTCGCGCTGCTGGCGGTCAGTGGCTGGGCCCTGGTCACCGGTGGGGTTTTCGACAGTCCGGTCGCCCACACCGTGCGGTCGGCTTCGATCTGGTCGGATCCGGCGGTCGGACTGGACGATGCCGCCGCACGGCAGGTGATCGGCGACCGTCGACTCGTCATCGTCGTACGCGCGGCGAACGCCACCCCGGGCGCCCGCGACGCCTGCCGCGATCTCGACGCGGCCGCCGAGGGCACCGTGGTGGTCATCCTGACAGCGGAGGCGGACGACTGGGCCACCTACGGCTGCCAGTACCTGTTCGATCAGGACGACGACCTCGGCCGCGCCGCGGTCATCGAGGAGCGCGTCAGCACCGGGGTCGGCGCATTCCCGGGCCGTCCGCTCGATGCGGTGAGGACCATCGTGGTCAACTACGACCTGCTGGTCGCCTTCGACCGGATCCCGGGTGATGCCCGTACCTTTCGGCCGTCGCTGCCCCGCTACGTGTTGGCCGGCGCTGCCCTGGCTGCCGTGGTGCTCGGCGCCCTCGGGATCTGGTGGGCCGCCCGCCGAGCTGGTCGATCGCTCGGCGCGACCGCGGCGACCGATCAGGTGGACTCCGACCATCGCGCCGTGCTCTCCACGGCCATGACGGCCATCGCCCACGCGCTGCTCCGGTTGGACTCCCGTCCGGGCGCGGAGCCGGCGAATCGCGACGAGCTCTTCCAGGAGTACCTGGGGATCACCGGTCGCATCGCCGAGCTCGATCGGCTGACCGGTGACGATCACCGGGACCAACTGGATCGCGTCCTCCGCGACGCCGATGCTCTGCTGGACGACGTCAGTGCTGCGGTGCGTTGACCGCAGCACCTGCACCTGCACCGCGCTCGTCACACACCGCCGGTGCTCGACCCGTCTGCAGTGCCCGGCCGAGGTGCGCGCCTGCGCTCCGGCGGCGGCGGCACCTGCTTCGCAGCGACGATGGCGCTCAGGTCGATCGTCACCGGGCCGCGACGCGTCTCGACGGCGCAGCGATGTTCGTCGCGACTGAGCAACACACCCAGCGCATCGGTCGCCGAGCCACCGGGGCTCACCAGGTACCGGATGACGACCCGCATCCCCGGCGCCAACCCAGCGGGGAGGTGCCCGGGCATCGTCATCGGTCGAGGCTACGTGGCAGCGCGTTCGCCGGTTCCAGTTTCTCGCTGACGAAACGGGCAACTGCTGGCGAGGAGCGCGTCCTTCGAGCCAGCAACAGCACGTAACACCAGCGACGGCCGGGGCCACCTGCGGGCAGACTCGACGTCATGGCCCAGGATCTGATCGTGCTTCCTCGGTGGGTGATTCCCGCCGGCGAGCTGCGCGAACGGTTTTCCCGCAGTTCAGGGCCGGGCGGGCAGGGCGTGAACACCGCGGACTCCCGGGTCGAGCTCTCCTTCGACCTTGCCGGGTCGTCCTCGGTGCCGGCGGACCTCAGGGATCGGGTGCTGGCCAGGATGGCCGGCCGACTCGTGGACGGCGTGCTCACGATTGCTGCCAGTGAGCACCGGGCCCAGCTGTCCAACCGTGATGCGGCCCGGCGTCGTCTGGTGAGCGCGCTCCGGACGGCGGCAGCTCCGCCGCCGCGGGCCCGCCGCCCGACCCGGCCAACTCGCGGCTCCCAGGAACGCCGGATCGCGGCGAAGAAACGCCGCGGGCAGGTCAAGCGCGGCCGGGGTGATGTCTCTGATGGCTGAGCCGCGGTCCTGGCGGGTAGCCGCTGCGGCAACGGCACCGGTGGCCCTGATCGGCGGCGGCGAATGGGCTGCGGCCGTCCAACCCGACGGCTACAGCAGGGCCCGCGACTCGATCAGCGCCCTCGCAGCCCAGGGCGCCTCGGACCGCTGGATCATGACCACGGCGCTCTCTCTGGTCGGGATCTCCTACCTGCTGACGGCCATCGGCCTGACCGGGGCACGCACGAGCGGACGGTGGCTGCTTGCCCTCGGCGGAGCCGCAACGGTGCTCGTGGCCGCCTCCCCGCAGCCTCATCCGCTGCACGTCCCGGCGGCCGGCATCGCCTTCGTCGCGCTGGCGCTGTGGCCGGTCGCGTCCCGCCTGCCCACCGGTTGGACGGCGGCTGCAGTCAGTGCCGTGACCGCTGCGCTGCTGGGCTGGTTCGCCCTGCAGCTGGGCGGCACCTGGCTCGGAGCGACCGAGCGGGCAGTCGCCTGGACGGAGGCGTGCTGGCCGGTGGTGTGCGTCCTGGTCATCCGGGCGGCGCGCACCCCCGACTCCGGCACCGTCAGCCGATGAAGACCGGCCAGGCCGTCGGTACCGCGCCGGTCTGACCGACACCGGGTCGTTGCCAGTCGCAGACCCCCTGCGGGAACGTCTGTTGCAGGGTGCGCCACTGTCCGGCGGTGAAACGCACCACCCGGTAGTCGCGCGGATCCAGCCGTTTCGTCGTGCAGGCGATGACGTCGTTGGCCAGGGGGCCGCCGGCCACCATCCGGGGCGAAGGCCAGACCGGGTAGAGCGTGTTGCACCGGGTGTTGTCGATGCCGGGCACCTGACGCTCGGCGATCTTCCGGCCGTCCGCCGTCCAGCAGGCATCGGCGACGGAGCGCGCCTTCGTGGCCACCACCAGGCGGTGCGACGGCAGTGCGGTGCCGCCTGTCGGATCGATCCGGTCGATGCGGCCGGCCCAGGAGTCCAACTCGGTGATCGCGGCCCGGAACTGCGGGTTGACCGTTCCGAACCCGCCCGCGCCTCGCGGTTGGGTCCACATGACGTGGTTGCCGGCGTCGCCGTTCGCGTCCACCAGTCGCTGCCGGAACGAGAACGAGTGGAAGCGCAGGTGGATGTCACCGTTCGGCAGGTCGTCGGTGTACTCGCGCAGCTCGATGATCGGCACGCTCCCCAGCCGCCGGCCGTTGACCAGCTGACCGGTGCGGTAGGACGTGTCGATCGCCGAGCGGTCGGCGACGGTTCGCTGTGCGACGACGCCTCCGTCCCGGTCGAAGCCACCGATCCCTGCGTTGAGTGCCACGAACTCGGCGGCGGTGATCTGCCCACGGTTCAGCGCGTCGAGACCGTACTGGATCCCGACGTTCTCCAAGGGCCGCAGCGGAAGTCTCCCGTTCGAGCCGGGCACGGAGCCGAAGATGCCTCGCTGGTGGCTGTACACATCGCACCGGGCACCGGCCGGGTTGCTGACGGGGTCGTAGCGCTGCGCCACCGGCAGTTCGGTCGGGCAGTACACCCGGGGGTCGATCCGACGGCCGCCCTCACCGAGGTTCGTGATCGTCCCGGCCCGCCCGAACCCGCTCACCGCGCGCCGCTGGGCATCGGCCCATTCCGGATGAGCGGCGAAGTAGACCTGCAGCAACCGGCGTCGGTGATGGTGTGCAGGGTGGCGAAATCGACCTCGGGGAACACGCAGCCGGCCAGGATGCCGTCGAGCAGACCCGGATAATTGTCGGCGATGGCAAACACCTGGTACGAGCCGCCCGAGCAGCCGATCCCGATCGTGGACCGAGGCACACCGATCGTCTCGACGACGTGTTCCTTGGTCATCGCCATGGTCTCGGCTGCCGTCACCGGCTGACAGTTGTTGCCGAAGACGTTCAGCGTGCTGGAGACGACGGCGTAGCCCTGGCCCAGCATCCAGTCGTCGGCGACACCGCCGGTCGAGGCGCCCTGGGTGTACCACCCGCCGGGGCAGCCGCCGCCGAAGGTGTAGAGCATCCGCCCGTTCCACCCGCTCGGGCCGGTGAACACATCGACGGAGCGCGATCCGTCGTCCAGCACGGCGAACTCGTAGATCGACCGGTTGATCACACCGGTCTCGACCCGCACGACGTACGGCACGATCCGACCGGTGGAGGTGGTCGTGGTGGCGAGGTCGGTGGGACGGGAATGCCTGTCGGACAACGGTTTCAGCGTGCGATCGGCATTCGAGCGGTAGACGTACTCGACCTTGGTCTGCAGTGTGCAGGAGGCGTCCAGCGGTGCCCCCAAGGTGGTCCCGGCGAGCGTGGTGAAGCTCTGGGTGCGACACACGAACGGTTGTTCCTGGGGCCCGGAGAACATCGGTCCGGTCCGCGGGAAGTTGGTGATCTCGAGTCGCGCGGCCTGTCGGTGGGAGCCGGGAACCGCTGCGGTGACGAGGTTCTGGCCGACCTCCAGGGAATCGACGACGCCGATCCAGCGGGACCCCTGCCGTTGGAAGCCCGCGCTGACGTCGCTGGAGCCGATGCGGACCGTCGGCCGGCGATCGCCTGCACCGTCGAGGGCGAGCAGTGCGTTGCCGTCGGACACCCGATCGGCACGGGGCGACGACAGCACCGAGAGCTCGAGCGGGCGGTCGTGGGAGGCGGCCATCGATGCTCCGGCCGAGGCTGCGGTCGGTACGGCCAGCACCACGCCGAGTACTCCCAGCACTCCCAGCCGCCAGCCACGAGTGCGGTGAACGGGGGCCCGGCGCGACAACGGTGTCTCCATGTCCCGATGACAACACAGGACCCCGACAGCCGCCCGCCGAGCGACCCTGGTCAGGACCTGATCACCCGAATGCGGCGAGCAACTCGTCCTCCCGTACCCGGCTGAGGCCGGAACGACGGTCCCGGTCCACCCCCCGCTCGCGCTCGTCGGCCAGCGTGTCGCGGATGGTGTCGATCAGCGGTCGCCGGGTGAATCCGGCCGCGGCAGCTGCCGCCGACGGCCGCATCGTGGCCAGCGCATGTCCCGGCGGCAGCCAGAGCGGCAGCGACCCCGGCCGCGCCCAGTACTGGACGCCGGCCTCGACCAACTTCTCGACCCCGACGGTGACGACCTCTCCGCGATGACCGGCGGCGCTCCGGGACAGCTCGACCATCTCGCCGAGAGTGCTGGGGATGCCGGTGACGTCGAAGACGCCGGCAGCCCTCGCCAGCCCGGCGGTCAACGAGAACGCTGCGATGTCCCGGACGTCGACGACCTGCACCGGCTGCTCGGTGACATCGGGGACCAGCACGGGCAGGTCGACGCCGCCGGGGCGCACCGCCCGCGCGAAGGCCGCCGGCCAGTATCCGAGCCGGTCGGAACCGTCCCCCGGTCCGCCGATGAGACCCGCCCGCAGGATGCTCACCGGAACGTCGACGTCGGCGAAGGCGTTCTCGCAGGCCACCTTTCCCGCGCCGTACTGCTCGTCGGTGACGATGTCGTCCTCGGCCGCGGCCAGCAGCGGGTCACTCTCATCGCCGCTCAGATGGTCGCTGTCCGCGTACACCGAGCCGGTGGACACGAAGACCCAGTGCGCACCGATGCTGCCGAGCGAGGCCAGCGCCGAACGGACCTGGCCGGGCTGCTGGGCCACATCGACGATCAGGTCGAAGGCGCCGCCGCGGACCCCGCCGTATGCATCCGGCGCGGTGCGATCAGCGCGGAGCTCGCTGACACCCGCCGGGAACGAGCCGCTGCCCCGCGCGAGGCAGGTGACGTCATGACCGGCGGCCACCGCCTGCCGGGCCACTTCGGCCGACAGCCAGGCGGTCCCACCCAGGACGAGAACTGTGCTCATCGCCCCACTCCACCGCAGCGGAGCAGGCAGGGCAAGCCTCTCCGCCGTGAGCGGATCCGGCCTTGACTTCGAGTGCACTCACACCCCTAGCGTCGAGGACATGAGCATCCGACTCGGCTACCAGATCCCGAACTTCAGCTACCCCGGCGGCGATACCGCCGCGATCTTCCCGACCGTTGTCGCACAAGCGCGCGAGGCCGAGGCGGGCGGCTTCGACACCGTGCTGCTGATGGACCACTTCTACCAACTCCCCGGGATCGGCGCGCCCGAGGAACCGATGATGGAGGCGTACACGACGCTCGGAGCGCTGGCCGCCTCCACGAAGAGCATCCAGCTGTCCACGTTGGTCACCGGCAACACCTACCGGAATCCGGCCATGCTGGCCAAGACCGCCAGCACGCTGGACGTGATCAGCAACGGACGCGCGGTGCTGGCCATCGGCGCCGGCTGGTACGAGCTGGAGCACCAGCAGATGGGCTACGAGTTCGGCACCTTCACCGACCGGTTCGAGCGCCTCGACGAGAGCCTGCAGATCATCGAGCCGATGCTGCGGGGCCGGCACCCGGAGCTAGACGGGAAGTGGTACTCCGCACACGGCACGCTGAACAACCCGCGGGTGCGGGACAGCCTGCCGATCATGCTGGGCGGTAGCGGCGAGAAGAAGACCTTCGGTCTGGCCGCACGGTTCGCCGACCATCTCAACATCATCTGCGACGCCTCCGAACTGCCCCGCAAGCTGGACGCCGTCAAGCAGCGCTGCACGGAGGTCGACCGGGATCCGGCCACCCTGGAGACCTCGTTCCTGGCGTTCGGGATGATCGCCGACACCCACGAGCAGGCGGACGCGCTGGTCAGGGACCACCTACGGTCCAGCGGCGCCGATCCGGACACCATGGACGACGACGCGTTCGCCGCGGCCACCGACCGGATCTTCTACGGAACGGGTGAAGAGGTCGCCGAGAAGCTCCAGCATCGGGTGCTGGACACCGGGGTCGACGGGATCATCATCAACCTGGTCCGTACCGGTCATCTGCCCGGTGCTGTCGAGCAGGCGGGCGAGGCGCTGGCGCCCCTGGTGCGCTGAGCGTTGCGAACCTGGGCGGCCTACGCTCGGTCGGATGATCGTTTGGCTGAACGGGCCGTTCGGGGCCGGTAAGACGACGGTCGCCCGACTCCTACTGGCGTCCGATCCCGCCCTGGTCCTGTTCGACCCCGAGCAGATCGGGTATCTGCTACAACCTGTTCTGACGCAACGGATCCCGGTCGGCGATTTCCAGGACTGGCGCGCCTGGCGCATCCTGACCGCTGCCGCGCTGGTGGCGCTGCACGAGGAGCTGAAGGCCGATCTGTTGGTCCCGCAGACGGTGCTCGTGCAGCGGTACTGGACGGAGATCGCGGAGGCACTCGCTGCCGCTCAGGTGCCTGTGCGTGCCTTCACCCTGGACGTCCGGGAGCCGGAGCATCGACGCCGGATCGATGCGGATCTCCACGAACCAGGCGCAGCCGGCTGGCGCCGTGATCGCCGAGCCGACTACGACGCGGCCCGTAGCTGGCTGGGCGCCGTCACCGAGCTGATCGACACCACCGACCGGTCGGCCGAGCAGGTCGCCGCCCGATCAGCTCCTCACTCGATCTGCGGCAGATCGACCTGACCACCACAGCGGACCGCTGACGAACCAGATCGCCACCACCACCCCGATCATCGGCACCCGCTGGGTGAGCGCCGCACCCGCATCCGGGGCTGCCACCAGGAAGCGAAGGCCCAGGAGTGTGACGGTCGCGATCGCGGCGGCGATCAGCGCCAGGCCGAATGTGCGCCACTCATAGGACGCCCTCCCGGCGCCCGCCCGTGCTTTCGGAGTCGGCGCCGGGCCGCCGGCGAACCGGTGGGCGACCCGGGACATCCGCCCACTGCACCATCCGGTGTCCGAACGCGACGCTGATTCCTAGATACATCCCGGCGAGGCTATGGACGTTCGCCGCGACCGTTCCGCGGCCCAGATCGATCGCGACCAGTGCGAGCAGCACCACGTCGACCAGTGGCACCGCCAGCAGCAGCCAGTTGCTGAGCCTGCGCCGCCTGGGAGCGGGAACGGGTCGGCAACCGACAACACCTGGTCGAGCTCGAGCACGCCGCGCGGCTGACCCGGGAGCGCGCCGCCACCGCCCGCGAACTGCACGACGTGATCGCCGGCCACCTGTCGTCGATCGCGCTGCAGACCTCAGCGCTCACCGGAGCGGATGCCGATCGAGTACCGCTTAACAGCGGTCGACCGCGCTCCGGACGCTGTCGACGGTCGGATGCTCGACCCACTTCCGGTGACCCTGCACGCAGAACTGGACCAACTCCTTGATCGGTTCCGGGCCGGCGGTGCCGAGTTGGTGGTGGTGCTGCAGCCCGATCCGCTGCCCCGACTTCCTGCGCTGATAGACCAGGTGGCGTACCGGGTGGTGGCGGAGGCCCTCACCAACGCGTCCCGCCACGGCGCCGAACTGCCGACGGACCTGCGGATCACCGCCACCCAGGAGCAGCCGACGATCCGGGTACGGAGCGCCCTGCTCGACCGCTCGGCGCCCACCGACCGTTCCGCGGCGGCCACCGTCGGCACCGGCCACGGCCTGTCGAACCTGCTCGGCCGGGTCACCGCAGCGGGTGGTCGGTTCAGCGCGGGCGTCGATGACGGCCGGTGGAGTGTCGACTGCGTGCTGCCGCTGGAGGGAAGCGCATGATCCGGGTGCTGATCGCCGACCACCACGAGGCCGTCCGGGCAGGTCTGCAGCTGCTCGTCGGCAGCGCGCAGGACGTCGAGGTGGTCGGCTCCGCGATCGACGGGGCCGACGCGATCCGGCAGAGCCGGACCCTGCGGCCGGACGTGGTGCTGATGGATGTTCGGATGCCGGGCACGGACGGCATTGCTGCCACGCGCGCGATCGTCCACAACGAGCTCGCCGCGTTACTGGTGCTCACCACCCACGACGACGACGCAGCCGTGTTCGGAGCGCTGCGGGCCGGTGCCTCTGGATTCCTGCTCAAAACAGCATCCGCGGCCAGATCCTCACCGGGATCCGGGCAGCCGCGGGTGGCGATGCGGTGCTGGACGTCGCTGTCACCCGTCGGGTGCTCGACGCTCTCCCGGACGAGCCCGGCCCCGCTGCTGACGGCCCGCGGCCGGTGTCCGCGACTCTGGACACCCTGACCCAGCGGGAGCGGGAGGTGCTGCGCGCCTTGGGTTCCGGCCTGTCGAATGCACAGATCGCCGAGCAACTGGTGGTCGCGCTGCCGACGGTCAAGACGCACGTGTCCAACATTCTCGCGAAGCTGGGACTGACCTCCCGGGTACAGACGGCGTTGGCGGCTCGCTCGCTCGACGTCGCACCTTGAAGTCGCAAGATCTTAGGTGATCGAGCGTCGCCGGAGCAGCGAGGTCCCTGACGTGGCAAGGTCCCCGGCCGCGGCCGCGGATGAGTCTTCGGTGGCCAAACGGGTGAGGTACGAGCGAGCGGAGATCCCGCTCCCGAGCAACAACTTTCGCTGATCGCGCGACGCAGGAGTCGAGATCCTGTCAGGTTCCCGGGTACTCAGAACGGTGGCGGGTCGTCATCCGGTGCGTGCGGGGATGGCGCGAGTCGTGTGAGTTCGGGGTCGTCGGTGATGGTGGCGCCGAGGGGGGTGGTCCAAGTCATGCGGTTGCCGGTTTCGCGGATGGCGCGCCAGCGGGTGAAGGTCTTGAGTCGGTGGTGGAAGCGGCACAGGGCGTCGAGGTTCTCGGCGGTGGTGGGTCCACCTTCGGCGAAAGGCCTGCGGTGGTCGAGGTCGCTGTGGCGGGCGGGGTGGCGGCAGCCGGGGAATCGACACACTCGGTCGCGGAGCACGACCTGTTCGACGAGTTTCGCGGTGGGGCGGTGGATGTCGGCGCCGACGGTCAGATTCGTTGAAGTGGATGCGCAGCCGTAGCGGCAGCTGCTGTGTTGGTCTGGGGCGCCGCGGATGGCGATGCGGGCGCGCTTCGCTGACAGGGCCAGTGCCTGGACAAGATCGGCCGGGAGGGCGGGGTGGGACCCGAGGAGAGCGCCTTCGATGGCGGGCACCTTGTTCAGGTCGATGTCGGTGAGGGTGGCGGCGTCAATGATGACGGTGACCCCGGAATCGACGCTCTCCCAGTCGGGTGGCAGGACCTCGGGGAGTGGTTCTGCAGCAGCGGGTTGAGGCGGCCCAGATGGTTCGGTAGTTCCGCGGAGGTCGACGTGTCCGTGGGCGGCCAGACTGGTGAACAGGTCGGCGAACACGTCGGCGCGGCGTTGACCGATGGTGCGATCGGAGGGCAAGCCCTGGGCGACGTGGTCGAGGACAGATCTGGCCAGGACAGCTACCGGTGTGGGGACGTCGGCGCAGAAGCGACTCATCCCGTCCTCGCGTGAGGAGAGGTACACGTCGCGGTCGTGGCGGGCGCGTTCCTGCCGGCGGCGGATCGCGTCAGGGTCCAGCGCTGCAGCGCACCGGTCGACGAGTACCCGCACCCGGGCAACAGTTTTCGACCGCAGCAACACACCGCCGTCGGCGAGGAGTTGTTCTTCCACGAGTGCCCGGGCAGCAGGATTCAGGTCGCGGGTGCGGTCGGCCAGTGCCATCACCCGGGCCCGGTCGAGCCGGCCCTGTGCCCACAATCGATGTGCCAGCGGCAACGCGTCGACCACATCGGTGGATTCCAGCATCCGGGCTTGCGCGGTGGCAGGGGTCCAGGCGAGGCGGGCTCCGACCTCGGCCGCCGCGATCCTTTGTGCCTGATTCGAAGCGGCGTCATCCCATGCCGGGTCGCCGCTGACGGACACGTCCTGCCAGTGGGAAGCTTCGAAGTCGCTGCCGAGCAGCGCGTCAGCGCTGTCGACACCCATGGGTCCATCGGATCCGCCGTTGGTGACGGCGTCGAGGAGGTTCCCGATCGGCGCGGCGACGCCGGGTCGGCCGAGGGCTGCCATCGCGGCTGCTCGATGCGCCTCGGCCCAGGCAGTGACCCGGTCCAGTTGCACCACCAGTTCCGCGAGGCCCTGGGCGGCGGCGGGTGACGTCACGGGGTCGGGGACGGGGACGTCCCGGGTGATGCGGGGCGCGGCTGCCGCGGCGAGCAGGGAGTCACCGAGGCCTGCATCGGTGCCGGAGTCCAGCAGGGGGAGCGGTTCTGTGACAGTGGACAGGCGTCGGAGCCAGTCGGCGTCGACGTCACGCTTGGCGAGGTTCCGGCAGCGTTGGGTGAGGGTGCCGAGTTGGCAGAGATCGATCTGGATCGGCCTGGATTCGAGGGCGGCGCGCGCCGCGTCGACGTCCCCGTTTGCGTGTCCCCATCCCATGAACCAATGCTACAAGCGTTCGAGTCCGGTAGCTAGAACTGTATGGATGAAGCTGTTCCACGATCGGACCAGTGGGTCGATACTCCGCTGGAGCAACCGACTGGGAGTCTTCTGTCGATCCGTCCGAATGTACTGCGGCTCAACGCGTTCGGTCACCACTTCGACGCCCGGTGGACCAGCTGTCGGTAGGGCCCTCGATCGGATGAGCTCTGCTGCAACAGATTTCGGACGCATCCGGGGTCTCGTCTGCTGCGTCGCTCGACCACCGTGCTCTTGGCTCGACCGTCGTGGTGTCGGGGTCTCGACTCCTTCGTCGTTCGACCATCGAGGGCCACTGCCGGTCTCGACTCCTGAGATCCCGTGGTCGATCAACGCCCCCGGTGGTCCGGCGGGCGCCACCCCGGCGCCGGCCAGCACAGCATCGAGATCCGTCATCGCGCCGGCGTACCAGTCCAGCAGCGCGTCCCGGGGCAGTTCCGCGGTGATCGAGGCAACCATCAGCTCATCCACCCGGCGGAGCTCGACGTCCAACGGATCGCCGCCCGGATCGATCAGCCGACGGAGTGCGCGCACCGCCTCGCGGGTCTGTTCCAGCCGCTGCTCGAGTCGCTCGAGGTGGGCGGTCAGCAGCGGCTGCCGCCGGCTTTCGTCGAGATCACCGATCAGATCAGCGATCTCACGGACCGGCATGTCCAACTCGCGCAATCGACGGATCGTCTGGGCCGGACCGATCTGGTCCGCGGTGTAGTACCGGTAGCCGTTCCAAGGATTGATCTCGGCCGGCACCAGCAGACCACCGGAGTGATAGCGACGCAGCATCTTCACCGACAGATGCGTCACGGTCGAGAGCTCCCCGATGCTCAGTTACGTCTGCGAGCCAGCCGGGTGACCCCCGTCCCGGGGTCGAGGCCGTCCTCCAGGTACTGGCCGAGCAGCACCCGCCGACCCGACTGGTGCTCGGCGGTGCGGGCTTCGACGCCGTCACCGAGACGCTCGTGTCGAAGCTGGCGGACATCCGTTCCCACGAGGCGTTGAGCAGGTCGAGCGACTTCCCGCCGGATGGCGACAGGCCGGTCGAGCGCCGGGCCCGCGGCGGTGCGTCAGGAACAATGAACGCATGAGCCAACTCGACAAGGGTGCCAACCGTCCACTCACCGCGTTGCGACCGGACATCGTGGTCATCGGCGCCCAACGCGGGACGGTCGACCTGCTGGTCCTGCAGCTGACCGACGCGCGCAAGGTCCGCAGCGACGACGATCTGGTGTTCTGGGGGGCGACCCGGTCCCGAGAGGGGGCCGTCGAGCTCACCGCCGGCGATCGCGCCACCATCGACCTGACCGCGGTCCCACAGGATGTGTCGGTGCTCGCGGTTGCGGTCGCCATGGACGACGCCGCTCCCGGTTCGCTGGCCTCGGTCGCCGGCCTCGCGGTGACGGTCGGTGACACCGAACCGGTCTCCGCCGCCGCCAGCGGCCTCAGCGACGAGCGGGCAGCGGTGCTGGTCGAGCTGTATCGCAGGGACGGCGGCTGGAAGGTCCGCAACGTCTCCGCCGGCTGGTCGGGTGGCCTGTCCGCCCTGGTCACCGAACACGGCGTCACCCTGGACGACAGCGCCGCCGCAGCACCCCCACCGGCAGCAGTCCCAGCAGCCCCGCCAATGCCCGTCGCTCCCCCGATGCCGCCGCCCCCCGCACCCGGCACCGCAGTGAACTTCCCGCCCCCCTCCGCGCAGCTGCCGCCGCCGACCGGACCGGCCATCGACGCACCGCCGCCGGTGTCGTTCCCACCCCCGTCGCAGCCGGCCCCCGTAACCCCTGCTCCCGGAGGTGGGCAGCAACGGGTCGACCTGGGCAAGCGGAACGGCGCGATCAACCTGACCAAGGGTCAGCGCGTCGAGATCGACTCGTCGGAGCTGATCGTCGCCTCGATCACCTGGCCACCGGCCACCGACTACGACGTCTTCGCCCTCATCCGCTACCGCGACGGCCGGACCGAGGCGGTCTCGGCGTTCGGCACCAGCGACGACCCGAAGTTCAGCCTGGCTTCCGCCGACGGATCGGTCCGGCACCTGGGTGACGTAGGTAGGTCCGGCCCGGCCGGCGGCCGCAAGAAGAGCTCATGGTTCGGCGGCGGGAAGGCCGCCGCTTCCGGCGAGCCGGCACCGATGGCGGTGGAGCGCATCGAGATCCGTCCGCATGCCCAGATCGCCGCGATCGTGCCGGTGGCCTACTCGGCGCAGTCCAACGGTACCGGCTCCTTCCGCCGCTATCAGGTGTCGATGTCTCTGGACAACGGCCGCGGGACGACGGTGCAGGTCGACGCCACCAACGCCGACGCGAACGACCAGATCTACAGCTGCGTGCCCGGGATCATCCTGATCACCGACAGCGGCGTGGTGATCGACTCGCTGGAGCTGTACTCGGCGCCCGGATCCGAGCGGCGTCCGACGATCGGCCCCGACCTCTCCGTCCAGATGGACACCGGAGCGACGAACCTCTACAAGTGAGGCTGTGACGAGTGTGGCCGGCGCAGTCGGAAGATCCCCACCTCGCTGTCGAACTCCACCACCCCGGTGGCGAAGGCCGGGCCGATCACGTTCTGCCGCAACGCATCCACCGTTCCGGTCCGGAGCACCCGGCCGTCGATGACCCACCCGTCCTGACCGGCCCGCAGCGCTGCCTCGACGTCGTGGGTGGACACCAGGACAGGGATCGAGCGGTCCTCGGCGATCCTACGGAGCACGGCCAACAGCTCGATCCGGCCAGGCGCGTCCAGGAACGCGCTGGGCTCGTCGAGCACCAGCAATGCCGGATCCTGGGCCAGCGCCCTGGCGATCAGGATGCGCTGTCGTTGACCGTCGCTCATCTCCGCCAGCGGAACGTCGGCGAGCGACTCCGCGTGCAGCGCCGACAGTGCGCGCTCGACGGCCGCGCGGTCCTCCGCGCGCAGGATGCCGGCCGCACCGGTGTACGGCCGACGACCCAGCGCCACCACCTCGCCGCCGCGGAGCAGTCCTGGGTCGAACCTGTCGGTCAGCACCACCGCCAGCGAACGGGCCCTGGCACGCGGGCCCATCGCGGCCAGCGGGGCACCGTCCAGGGTTGCCGATCCACCCAGTGCCGGTTGCAGAGCGGCAATCGTCCGCAGCAGGGTCGACTTGCCGGAACCGTTGGGCCCCAACAGCACCGTCACCCTGCCCGGATGCGCTGTCGTGGTGATCGGCGGCAGCAGCGGAACCCGCCGGTAGCCGATTACCAGCTCCTGCAGGACCAGTCCCGCGCCGCTCATCCGCCGGCCCCGAGGGTGCGGTTCCGGATCAGCAGAGCGATGACCACCGGCGCCCCGAGCACCGCGGTGACGACGTTCAACGGGATCGTGCCCGCCGTACCCGGCAGCGCGGCGATGACCCCGCAGAGCACGCAGACGACCGCACCGAGCAGCGCACAGAAGGGCACCATGATCCGGTGATCCGCCTGTCGCAGCAGCATTCTCGCCAGATGCGGGACCGCGAGACCCAGGAAGGCGATCGGACCGCAGAACGCCGTGACCCCGCCGCAGATCACCGAGGTCGCCACGATCGCCACCACCCGAACCCCGCGGACCCGCACGCCCATGGTCCTGGCGTAGCGCTCCCCGAGCACCAGTGCGTTCAGCGACGGGGACAACAGCACCGCCAGCACCAACCCGATCCCCACGACGGGACCGAGCACCACCAGGTCACCCAGATACGTGCCGTCCAGCGAACCCAGCGACCACAGCACGTACTTCTGCAGCCGCACCGGATCCGCGAAGGCCAGCAGCAATGAGACCGCCGCGCCGACGGCAGCGCCGATCATCACTCCGATGACGAGCAGCGAGACCACCGAGGAGATCCATCGGCCGGCGAGCAGCACGACACCCATCACCACCAGAGCGCCGGTCATCGCGGCGGCGGTAGTCCCCCAGCGCCCGAACACGCCGAATGTGGAGACGAAGGCGACCGCGGCATTTCCGGTGCCGAGCACCGACACCGCCACTCCGAGGCCGGCTCCCGAGGAGACACCCAAGATGTACGGGTCGGCCAGCGGGTTGGCGAACAACGTCTGCATGACGAGGCCGACCACCGCGAGCCCGGCCCCCGCCAGCACCCCGGTGAGGGCACGCGGCAGGTGGAACTGCTCGATCAAGCCCCGCGCCGGGTCGTCAGCAGGCAGCGATCCGGTCAACCATCGCAGGACGTCCCGCACCGGTACCGTCTCAGAACCGACCACCAGCGCCGTCCCCAGCACCAGTACCAGCAGGACGGTCACCGCGGCGAATGCGATCACCGTCCGGCGGCGTCGGTGGACGGCCAGCACGCTCAGCTCGCGCGGCTCCCCGTCCACCGCGCCGACGGTCGTCATGACAGGAGTCAGCTCAGCCGCTGGTAGAAGGTGAAGGTGTGCTCCGGCAGCAGATCCGGGTGCACGATCGCGATCAGGTCCGCCAGCGCGAGGTCGACGCGCAGCCCGCCGAGCTCGTAGTAGGGATTGCCACCGGCAGCGGTCACGCCCTTGATCGGGTTCCACACCTGGTGGGTGCTGAAGGCCGCGAACCGGGCGAACCGGGGATCCTCCTTCAGCGCATCGCTCTCGCTGGTCCACGTGGTCGAGGCGATCCACACCGGCGCCTTCGCGGAGGTCGCGAAGACCTTCTCGAAAGACGTCTTGACGCTGCCGGTGACCCCGTCCTGGGAGTTGGCGGTGCGGGCGCCCGCGTCGGCCAACAGCTGCTGCTTGTTGGACTTGCCGCCCGGCACGTACCACTCACCCTGGTAGGGCTGGTTCGGAACGACGAGCACCTTGTCCGCGGACTTCGTCAGCGCGACCAGCCGTTGGTACTCGGCGGCGATGGCGTCGAACTCGGCAGTGGCAGCGGATTCGGTGCCGGTCAGTGCGCCGAAGAACTTGATCCACTCTGCCTGGCCCAGCGGGGTCAACTCCTGCGCATCCAGGTCCTGCAGGACCGGGATGCCGGCCCCCTCCAGCTTGCCGTCGGCCGCGTCGGCGAAGCCGCCACCGATCAGCACCTGCGGCTTGCCGGTGATGACGGTCTCGGCGTCGATGGTTCCGGTGGGCGCGAACTCCACCGGCTTGTTCTTCGAGAAGTACTGCAGCACAGCGGGTTCGGACACGAATGCTGCCGACGAAACGCCGCCGACGGTGTTCAGCCTGTCGAGTGCGACGAGGCTGGGCAGGTGGGTGGTGGAGGCAGAGTAGAGCTTCGTCACCGGGGTGGTGACGAGCTGCGCGTCGGCGAGATCGCCGCTCAGCGCGGGCTTCGGAGCCCCGCAGCGCACCAGGACATACGTCTCGGCCGTGCCACCGGGCGGCGTGACGGTCAGTACCTGGAACGACTTGCGGTAGCTGATCTGCAGGGCGCTGGAGTACTCGATGCTGAGCTTGGTGGGGAAGTAGTCGGTCGCTGCGTCGTAGTGCTCGATGCAGCCCTTCGCATCGAGACCCGGCACTGCCGAGCCGTTGCTGGATGGGCTGGTGCTCGACGAAGACGGGCTCGACGAAACCGGGCTCGAAGCTGCGCTGCTGCTCGGTGCGGACGAGACCGCGCTCGACGAGACGGCACTCGAGGCCGCGCTGCTGCTCGGTGCGGACGAGACGGCACTCGAGGCTGCGCTGCTGCTGGGAGCGGCTGGGGAACTGCTGCACCCGGCGAGCACCAGCGCCGCGGACACCAGCGCGAGGCCGGGCACGACGAGGCGCCGGCGGCGGCGGGACGGGGTCGGTGGATGGGCGCGGTCGAGGGGGCTGCTGGTCACGGGTAGGACTCCTGGGGCTGCGCTCCGGGGGTTCGGATCCAGCAGGCGCGGGCACACGACCGGACGCCCACGGTCGTCCCTCGCGACCCCGAACGAGCGGTGCCGGTGGCACCGCACCGAAGGCAGGTCTTCGGACTCCCGGGCGGGCGACGACATGCCGTCGCTGTCCTACTGCCGTCGCTTCCCAGGCCGTGCAGCCCAGTGCTTCTGAGACGGGTTCGTTCCCGGTCACCGCTGCGGGGCAGTCCCGGATTCGCACCGGGTTCCCTGTTGTCCCGCCACACGTGGCGGACCTCCAGCACGCTCACCCTACCGCCGCGGTGATCGGCGTCAGCGCCACCCGACGAACAGCGCGATGGTGGGGACGGCGAGCAGCAGGAGTGCTGCGACGACGACGAGCAGCGATCCCCATCGCGGCAGTGGGTGCGGGGGTTGCAGTCGACGCACCCGCGCCGCGACGGTCGAGTCGGCACCGGCCGTCCAGGCGGCACTCGACCCCGGATCGCCGAGCTGGACGTTCTTCGTCGGGTCGCCGGAATCGGCCAGCACCACGGCGGCGATGGCCGACGCCACGGTCTGCGGACCGACGGTCCTGGCCGCCAGGTCGTCGGCCTGCATCTCCACCAACGCACGCACAGCGACCCTGGCAGCACGCATTCCCGGCACCGGCAGGGCCGTCGCCCAGGCCTGGAACGGAACCAGCAGCAGGTCGTGCCGCACGCTCAGGTGGGCTCGCTCGTGCGCGAGCACGGCCAGCAGCTGCCGATCCGTGAGCAGATCCATCAGTCCGGCAGTGAGCACCAGCCGACTGCGCCGCCCCGGCACGGTCCAGGCCAGCGGTGCCTGCTCGTCCAGCACCCTGACCGCGGCGTCCTGCGCGCCACTCGGACCGGAAATCAGATCCAGCACCGCGCGATGCTGTCGGCGTCGGCGTTGCGCGCGCACGATCGTCACGAGCAGCACCGTCAGCAGGTGGCCGGCGAACGCCACAGCCATCACGAACAACACGATGCGCGCGCCGTCCAGACCGCGAAAACCGTTACCTGTCAACAGGTTCCGCACCCCGGTGGCGAACGCTGGTGGCAGCTGCCGGCCCAGCGGTTCGGTTGCCATCACCAGCGCGGCACCGGTGAGCGACAGACCAGCACACAGACACACCGCCTGCCACAGCAGCAGCGCCGCCGTCGGCGCCCGACTCACCCAGCGTGCCCGGGCGAGCAGGATGCTGCCCGGAGCCGCCGCCGCCACGCCCGCAACCGCAAGCGCGGTCGCGAGAACGGGTGCGGGCAGCGAACTCATCCGCTCATCTTCACCTGCGGTCGAGGAGATGAATGCCCGACGAGCCCGACGGATCCCGCCGGCGCAACCACCGACCCGGCCGGTTCAGCGCTCGTCGAGCGCGCGGCGCAACGCCGCCAGGTCGGTATCGGAGACCGTCCCGACGAAATGCACCAGCGCATCCTGGCGATCACCTGCGTCTTGGAGGACCTGGTGCATCAGCTGGGCCGAGTGCTCGGCGCGGGTGGCTGTGGCGCGGTAGGTGTGGGCGCGACCGTCGCGGGACCTCGTCACCAGACCCTTGTCCTCGAGCCGGGTCAACACGGTCAACACGGTCGTGAGCGCCAGACCACGATCGGCGAGTGCGTCGGCAACCGCACGAGCGGTGACATCGCCGCGGGCGTCCCAGAGCACGTCGATCACCGCACGCTCGAGTTCACCGCGTCGCGTCATGGTCCACCTTTCGTCCGACTCCTGGAGATTCTACCAACCGTAGAACAGAGTCGGATCGCGTGTTCGCCCAGCGCGAAGACGGGGCGCATCCAGGGGTCGACGTGGTTGCACCTGGCAGGATGGAGCAATCGGGTCACCACTCGGTATCGAAGCTCTACCAGGACCAGTCGAGCCTGCAGCTGTTGGATCACGGATCGGGAACACTCCGGCGCGCAGTGCGTCGCAGGACCAGATCTCGGGCACTGTGGGATCAGCAGGACCGAATGGTGAGGCGGAACGGTCGGCACGGAAGTGTCCGAGACCGCCGCGGAACCGAAGCAGTCACCGCGAGATGTAGTGACCACGAAGTGCGTGACCACCAGTGTGGTGGCCACGGATGATGGGAGGACGTCATGACCGCAACCCTCACCGCCGCGACAGCTCTCTCCGCCACCGATCGTTGTGATCGCTGCGGAGCGGCCGCCGCTGTCCGCGCCGTCCTGAACTCGGGTGGCGAGCTGCTCTTCTGCGGCCACCACGCCCAGGAGTACTCGGCCAAGCTCACCGAGCTCGACGCCCAGATGCACGACTCCCGGGCGAACTGACGTCCTGGTTCGACCGAACATCCCCCGTCCGGCGCAGGGCGATCCACGTACGTCGTGGGTCGCCCTTCGTCGTACCGGGCGCAGATTTGCGATGATGACGGGGTGACAGCGCACCGCACCCCCACCGCGACCCTCGGAGTGGAAGTCGCGCCATGACGCTGCTCACTGCGCGCCGGGTGACAGTGCGGCCCGACTTCCTCGCCGCGATGATGCTGGTGCTCGGCGGCGGAGCCGGCCTGATCAGCGTGCTGCTGCCATGGATGACGCGGCGCGAGATCGGCTCGTCGATGTCCGGCTGGACGTACGTCACCCTCGGCCTGTCCTCCGGTGCCGGCGGCGACACCGGGCAGACGGTGTCCGCCTACGGCGTGCTGGGCATCGCGGTGGCCGGCGGCGCCTGCATCCTGCTCGGCCTGTCCACCCTGCTGCCGATCACCCACCAACCGCTGGGTGCCATCTCGTTGATGCTCGGTCTCGCGGTGATCGGAGCCGTGCTCTGGTGGTCGCAGGAGAACCAACGGTCGGCCGGTGGCTTCGGCGCCCTGTTCGACCAGCTCGGACCCGGCTGGTTCGTGGCGGCCGCCGCCGGTCCGCTGATCCTCATCGGGGCGATCCGCGCGCTGTCCCGCAGCGACTGACCGCAGCGCCGCCGCACCGCAGCACCGCCGATCAGATCTGGCCGAGCAGATGATCGCGGCGACGGCTCAACACGTCGACATCGGCCGATGCCGAGGGCGGACCCGGTACCGCCCGCCGCAGCTGGGCATGGACCGCGGCATGCGGGGATCCGGTGCGCGCAGACACCCTGGACACCAGTTGGTGCACCTCCTTGCGGAGCCCCGCCGCGGCCCGCCACCCCGCGGCGGAGGCGACGAGTCCCCCTGCCACCTGCTCCTCGTCCTGCTCGTCCTGCTCGTTGCTCGAGAACAGGTCGCGCTGCCGGGCGACGTCGTCCACCCGCTTGCGCAGGCCGGCATCCCGGTGGGCCAGCAGCGAGGCCATCTGTTCGGGCGACAACAATCCCGGCAATCCCAGGAAGTCCTCGTCGTCGTCGGTGAGCTCGAGCGGTTCGGCGGTGACGGCCTGACCGGAGTGCAGCACATGCGCGAAACTCGCCTCGGAGTCGAGCGCCTCACGGTCCGGGACGGAGTCGGCTTCGTCGCCGAGCTGGATCTCCAGATCGAGCGGGTCCAGCAGCTCACCCTCACCGTCGTCGGCTTTCGGCGGCGGCTGCATGACGTAGTTGCGGTCCTCCTCGAGTTCCGCAGCGAGCGCCAGCAGCGGACGCACTGCCGGCAGGAAGACTGTCGCGGCCTCCTGCGGATTCCTGGCCCGGACCACGCGCCCGACGGCCTGGGCGAAGAACAGCGGGGTGCGGTAGCTCGTCATCCACGCCAGGCAGGCCGCCCGGGGGATGTCGACACCCTCGGAGATCATCCGCACGCAGACCGCGATCCGGTCCGTCGACTCCCGGAACCGTTCGATCTTCCTCGAGGCCTTCGGGTCGTCGGACAGGATCAGCACCGGCGCCTTCCCGGTGATCGACCGGACGACGTCCGCGTACGCCCTGGCGTCGTCCTGGTCGCTGGCGAGGACGATGCCGGCCGCGTCGGGGATACCGGCCTCCCGCAGATGGGTGATGCGCTCGTCCATCGCGGCGATGACGTGCGGCACCCACCCGCCCTGCGGGTCGAGCGCGGTCCGCCAGGCGGCGGTCTCCACCGATTTCGTGCCGGCATCGGTGAGCGAGGCGGCGATCACCTCACCGGCGCTGTTGCGCCACCGGGAGACTCCGGTGTACGCCGCGAAGACGACCGGCCGCACCACCCGGTCGGCCAGCGCCTGGCGGTAGCCGTAGGTGTAATCGGCCCGGGAGCGCAGCAGCTCACCGTCGACCTCGTACTGCACGAACGGGATCCGTTCCTCGGCCCTGGTGCGGAACGGCGTTCCGGTCAGGCTCAGCCGACGATTCACGTCGTCGAACGCCTCGGCGATCGCGTCCCCCCACGACAGTCCGTCACCGGCGTGGTGGACCTCGTCCATGATCACCAGCGAGCGCAGCTTGTGCGATCGCGCGCGGTGCACCGCAGGTTTTCCGGCCACCTGCGCGTAGGTCGTGACGTAGCCGTGCGCCCCGTCCGGGACCTGGCCCTGGGCATTGGTGAGGGTGGGCTCCAGCCGGAGGCCGAACCCGGCGGCAGCGTCCGCCCACTGGGTCCGCAGGTGATCGGTCGGACACACCACGATGATCCGGTCGACAACCCTGGCGGCCAGCAGCCGCATCGCCAACGCCAACGCGAACGTCGTCTTGCCGGCGCCCGGGGTGGCGGTCACGAGGAAGTCCGTCGAGCTGGATTCCTCGTAGGCGGCCAGCGCATCGCGCTGCCAGGCACGGAGCCGGGCTTCGTGCGCGGGACGGGCCGGGTGGGCGGGCGAGGGCGGGTGGGCGGAACCAGCAGGGTGGGCGGCCAGGGAGGGATGGGGGGAACGGGACGAGTGGGCGGAGATCGGAGCTCCGATCGGCACCTCGCACCACCACTTCCCACCCAGTCCACGAATCTGCCGTCCAGCAGCCGCCAGCCCCGAGAAGATTACCCACGCGGTCCGACGGCACCGCCCGGATTGCCGCCGGATCGGGCACGGTGAATCTCACAACTCGCTCACGGCCGGGCGAAGTTGCCGCACGATCCCCGGGATCCTTGGCATCCTTGCGGGGTGACCCCGCACGTCCCTGTCCCCGGCTCCGGAGCCCCCGACGCCGCTGCCGCCGCTGCCGCCGCTGCCGCCGGCGACCCGGTGCGGGTGTCCTCGGTCCCCGGCGCCGGCGCATCGGTCGGCTCACCTGCAGAGAACCCGACGATCGCGATCCCCCGGACGGTGGCCCTCGACAAGCCCGACACTGCTCAGCAGTCCCCGCAGCCGACCCCCACGCCGGAACCCGATTCCGCGACGGTGCCGCAGGAATCCGCCGACCACGGCACGATCCTCACCTGGCACCGGGCGAACACCGGGCCGATCCCGGTGGTCCCCGGCGAGAAGGCCTCCCACCGCTGGCGCAGGATCCTCAAGCGGGCGGCGTCCAAGACCTGGAACGACTCGCTGTTCGGCTGGAGTTCGCAGGCGGCGTTCTGGTGCGCACTGTCGACGGCTCCGTTACTGCTGGCCCTGCTCGGCATGGTCGGTTTCGTCGCCGGCTGGTACGGCCCGGACACCATCCAGCAGGTCGAGGCACAGGTCATCACCTTCCTCAACACGATCTTCTCCTCCGGCATCGTCACCGATCTGCTGGCGCCGAGCGTGCACAACCTGCTGACCCAGGGGCAGGCCGACGTGGTCTCCGTCGGCTTCGTCATCAGCCTCTGGGCAGGCTCGTCGGCCATCTCGGCGTTCGTCGAGGCGATCACCATCGCCTACGGCCAGCACGAGGTCCGGCACCCCGTCGTCGAGCGGTTCTTCGCGCTCGGCCTGTATCTGGTCGCGCTGGTCTGCGGGATCTTCCTGCTGCCGCTCGCGGCGATCGGACCCACCACCCTGGTCAACCTGTTCCCACCGGACTGGCGCGACACCGTCTCGACGATCGTCGACATCGCCTACTTCCCGGTGGTCGGCATCCTGTGCATCGTGCTGCTGACGACGCTCTACAAAGTCGCCCCGAAGCACCGTCATCCCTGGAAGCGCGGCATTCCCGGGGCCGTACTGGCCACAGTGTTCTTCCTGATCGGCAGCCACGGCCTGCGGATCTACGTCAGCTACGTGACCGGCCACGGCCTCAGCTACGGCGCGCTGGCCACCCCGATCGTGTTCCTGCTCTTCTACTACTTCCTGGCGATGTCGATCATCATCGGCGCCCAGTTCAACAACGCGACGCTCGAGTACTACCCGCCGAAGCGGTCGAAGCGGCAGCTACGTGCGTGGCGGCGGCTGGGCGCCGAGAAGTTCGAGGCCAAGGAGCGCGCACACCGAGAGGCGGCCGGGGCCGACGGCGCTGCCGGCGCGGACAGTGCCGTGGATTCCCCCGCGCCCGGCACCGGGGCCGAACACGCCTGGAGCGCCGAACCGGGGCCGGTCTCCAGCAGCCGGAATCAGCCCTTGCCGGGCCGCAGCGACTTGTAGATCTTCTCGCAGTCAGGACACACCGGGGATCCGGGCTTGGCCGACTTGGTCACCGGAAAGGTCTCGCCGCACAGCGCAACCACGAAGTTCCCCAGCACCGCAGACTCGGCGATCTTCGCCTTGCGGACGTAGTGGAACATCTCCGGCGTGTCGTCGGTGGTGGTCTCGGTCGGCTGCGGCAACAGCTCGGTGGTGCTCATCCAGTCCTCCAGGCGACGTGCGGTCTCACGGCTGCACCGCGCTCGAGCGGAGCGGGTGGCGGTTCACTACCGAAGAGGATACTGCGCGGAATCCGGTCGACCCTGACGCTCGGCGTCGACGGTGCATCACGGATGATCAACGGCGTGTTGACCATCAGCCCGGAAGTACACGCCGCCCTCTCCGCCGGCCGGCCGGTCGTCGCCCTCGAATCCACCATCCTGGCCCACGGCTTGCCACGTGGCGACAACAGGACGATCGCCGACACCATCGAGCGGACCGTCCGGGACGCCGGGGCCGTTCCGGCGACGATCGCCGTGCTGCGCGGGTCGGTGCGGATCGGCTTGGAGCCGGCGGACCTCGACCTGCTCTGCAGCTCCGACCAGATCGCCAAGCTCTCGATCCGGGACGTCGGCCCCGCCCTCGCCTCCGGGGTGGACGGGGCCACCACCGTCGCCTCCACCGCGGCACTGGCCCACCGGGCCGGCATCGCGGTCTTCGCCACCGGCGGCCTCGGCGGCGTGCACCGCGGCGCCGCGGACAGCTTCGACATCTCCGCCGATCTGGGCGTGATCGGCCGGACACCGGTCGCGGTGGTCTGCGCAGGGGTCAAGTCGATCCTGGATGTCGCCGCCACCCTCGAGCACCTGGAAACCTTGTCGGTGCCGGTGCTCGGTTACCGCACCGACGCCTTCCCCGGCTTCTACCTCGCGGACTCCGGGCTGGGCGTGCCGTGGCGGGTGGAGTCGGCGCACGAGGTGGCGGCGATCATCGAGGCGCGTCGGCAGCTCGGCGAACAGGCCGGCGTGGTGCTGGCCAACCCGGTGTCGGTCGCCGATCAGCTCGATCCGGCGCTGCACGACGAGACCCTCGCCTCCGGCCTGCAACTGCTCGCCGAGCGGCACATCACCGGCAAGGACATCACCCCAGCACTCCTGGAACACTTCCACACCCGCACGCACGGCGAGAGCCTCCGGGTGAACGTCGAACTGGTGTTGTCCAACGCCACCCTGGCCGGCGAGTTGGCCGTCGCCCTGGCGGCCCTGCGCGCGGATCCGGCCAACCCCGATCCGGCCGTTCCCGAGCCGGCCGCCCCGTGAGCGCGCCGGCGGGCCCACGTCCGCACGTGTGCGTGGTCGGGGACGTCGGCCTCGACGTGCTGGCGAAGCTGGCCGGACCAGTGGTGTTCGGCCAGGACACCAGGGCCGGGGTGCGGGTCAGCCCCGGTGGTGCCGGCGGCAACACCGCGGCCTGGCTTGCGGGGCAGGACCTCGACGTATCGCTGATCGCCAGGGTGGGCGACGACGAAGCAGGTCGCTCGGCTGCCGCCGAGCTCACCGAGGCAGGCGTGCAGTGTCTGTTCGCCATCGACCCGCAGCTGGCCACCTGCTGCGTCGTCGTGCTGGTGGGCCAGGACGGTGACCGGACCATGCTCGCCGACCGCGGGGCCAACAAGGCCTTCTCCCCCGATGACGTGCAGTTGCCGACCCTGGACACCGGGGCCCGCGGGCACCTGCACCTGTCCGGTTACGTGATCCTGGACGACAGCTCGCGACCGGCCGCTCTGGCAGCCCTGGCCGCTGCCCGTTCCCAGGGCTGGACGACCTCGGTGGATCCTCAAGCAGCACAACACATCTCTGCCGCGGGCGCGGACACCTTCCTCGACTGGGTCGACGGTGTCGACGTGCTGCTGCCCAACGAGAGCGAGATCGCCGCCCTCGGCGGGGTCGACGCAGCACTGCGCAGTGTCGGCATCGTCGTGGTCACCCATGGGCGGCACGGAGCGAGCTGGTACTCCGCCGACGAACGGTTGACGGTCCCGGTGCCCGGCGAGCACGAGACCGACTCCACCGGGGCCGGGGACGCGTTCAACGCCGGACTGCTCGGCGCCTGGCTGACCGGCGCGGCTCCGATCGCCGCGCTGACCGCGGGCGTGCACGCCGGTACCGCCGCCGCGGGGCGGCTGGGAGCGCGGCCGCAGCGCTGAGAAGTCGGGCTACGGTGGGCCGATGGCCCAGCACGAGCGCCCCGTCGATGCCGCGATCAGGGAAGCCGCGGAAGCCGGTGCCTTCGACAATCTCGGCGGACAGGGCAAGCCGCTGCCGAACCGCACGGGCGAGGACGACTTCCTCAGGCGGTTCGCCGAGGCGGAGGATGCCGGGGGTTCGTTCCTGCCGCGGTCGCTGCAGCTGCGCAAGGAGGCGCACGACCTCCCGGCGAGGGTCCTCACCGTCCGCTCCGAGGACAAGGTCCGCGAGTTGGTCAGGGACCTCAACAAGCGCATCAGCGCCGAGATCTTCGTCCCCACCGGGCAGCCTCCGCTGGCGATGCGGTTGCTGGATGTCGAGGAGGTGGTCGCCGCGTGGACCGCGGATCGAGCCCGGCTGGCAGCCGAACGGACCGCCCAGCTGCCACCCGCACCGGAACCACCGGCTCGCCGCCGCTGGTGGCGACGCGGTTGAGCGCCGTGTCAAACCGTCTGACCTGCGAGAGGACTGTCACAGGGGGTCGATGCGCGGAATCGGACATCGCAGTCAAGGTACGACAAGCGCATCCCGGCGCAGGAGTAGCGTCGCAAGGGTGCCGAACCACGATCGACCGGCCGTCATCACCCAGGCCGAGATGTCCTACGACGAGCAGTTCCGACTCCGCCGGCGCCGCTACCTGATCATGATGGGCCTGCGGATTCCGTTCCTCATCGCCGCCGTGCTGGTGTACCGAATCCCCTGGCTGGCACTGATCTTCATCGCCGCCTCGATCCCGTTGCCCTGGATCGCTGTCCTCATCGCCAACGACCGGCCCGCCCGCAAGACGCGGATGGTCCCGCGGGGCACCATCAACCACGAGCGTGCCCTGCCGTCGCGGACCCCGCTGGTGATCGATCATGTCGTCGATCAGGTAGTCGATCAGGCTGCGGACGAGAGCCCCGCCGGCGAGCACCACCGGTCCTGAGCGAGCGCGGTCGGGTACGGGTGCAGCCGGTACCGGTCCGCTGGAGTCACTTCGCGGCAGCGGCGGCCTTCGCGGCCTTCTTGGCAGCCCGCACCAGGACGAGCGACTCCTCGTCGACCACGTCCGCCACCGAGAGGCGGCTGCCGTCCTCGCCGTACCTGCCGGCCGCTTCCCGCCATCCGCGCGGCGTCACGTCGTACTGCTTGCCCAACAGTGCCACGAAGATCGCCGACTTCTGATCGCCGAAGCCGGGGATCGCCGCGACCCGGCGGCGCAGCTCTGCGCCGTCCTCGACGCCGTCCCAGATGTTCGCCGCGTTGCCGCCGTACTGCTCGACGAGCACCCTGCACACTGCCTGGACCCGCCAGGCCATGGAGCCGGGGAACCGGTGCACCGCAGGCGGAACGGCGAAGAGTTTGGAGAAGGTGTCCGGGTGCGCCGCCGCGATCTCCGCGATGTCCAGCGAGCCGCCCATCCGCTCGGCGATCGCCCACGGTCCGAAGAATGCCTTCTCCATCGGGATCTGCTGGTCCAACACCATTCCCAGCAGCAACGCATTGGGGTCACGGGTGAGCAGTTCGTCGGCGTCTGGATGGCCGGTCAGCCGGAGCGATGCAACAGTCATCTCCACAGCGTCCCACGTCCGCGGCCCCCCAGCAGCCTCGGTGCGCGGGCGCGACGCTCCACCCGACCCACGATCGACCGCCGGCCCACGGCCCTCCGCAGGACCCGAAGCCGCGTGGCACAGGGCCCTCCGGACTGCTTGCGCAGTGCAACCGGTACAGCTAGCCTCGGACCAGTTGCAGATCGCAACCAGGACGAGGAGGTTCGATGAGGGACACCGATCCCCAGACCGCAGCTGCGAAGGTTCTGTGGCATTTCACGATGTCGCTGGACGGGTTCGTGGCCGGTCCCCTGCACGACATGCGATGGCTTACCGGGTTCACGGTGCGGGATGGCCTGATCAAGGAGTACATCGATACGACTGGTGCTGTGCTCGCAGGTCGCGACGGCTTCGACAGCGCGATCGGTGACCTCCGACCGTACGGCGGCGCCTGGCAGGGGCCGATCTTCGTTCTCACCCATCACCCTGAGGACGCGCGCCCTGCCGAAGACATCACACTGCTGAGCTGTTCGGTGGAGGAAGCCGTCCAGATCGCGCTCGAGGCCGCCGGTGGTAAGAATGTCGAGGTCTTCTCGCCGACCATCGGCCGTCAACTGCTCGCGAAGAATCTGATCGACGAGATCGACCTGCACATCGCTCCGGTCCTGCTCGGTAGCGGTGTCCGTCTGTATGACATGGAAGGCTGCCAGGCCGTGCAGCTCCATCTCGTCAACGGGGACGATCCGACCGCAGCGGTGAACGTCCGCTACCGACCGCAGTTCCACCCGACAGACAACTAGCCTGGGCGGATGCCCGAGACCAGCCAGCACGCCGCTCTCCCGCTGACCGACCTGGTCGTCGTGGATGCACTCGGAGACGACCTGCGGGCGGCGGGGTTCGACGCGACCGGGGTCCCCGACCTGCTGGGCGGGCCGGCGGAACGGGCGCTGGGTCGCGGCGAGTTCTGGCCGGCTCTGCGCGTCGCCACCGCAGCCGACTCGCCGCTCGCGGTGCTGGTGCGGCTGTTCCTGTTGGGGACGACCGAATCCATCTCGGATGCCGCATCCGCCCTCCCCCGTACCGGGATCGAGCGGGCGTCGGCCGCGGGTGTGCTGGAGCAGGACGGCGCGGGGGTACGGGCCGCGCTGGACATCCGACCGCACTCGGACGACTCGAGCACCAGGACCGATCATCAGGGGTATCTGGTGATCTCGGATCCGGACTCCGACACCCGAGAAGGTCCGGTGCGTCACGAGCACGTGCTGGGGATCGGGCAGGCTTCGCTGTCCCTGGCGCGGGCGATCATCCGCCGACCCGTCGAGCGGGTGCTCGACATCGGCACCGGTTGCGGAATCCAGGCGCTGCACCTGGACCACCACTCGACGGCGATCGTCGCCACCGACACCAACCCGCGGGCCCTCGCGCTGGCCGCAGCCACCGCGCGGATCAACGGCATGGAGTGGGACCTCCGACAGGGCAGTCTGTTCGAACCCGTTGCCGGCGAGCAGTTCGACCTGATCGTCTCCAACCCGCCGTTCGTCATCGGATCCGGTGAGCAGCAGTACATCTACCGCGACTCCGGGATGGTCGGCGATGCGATCTGCGCCGAACTGGTGCGCGGCGCGGCAGCACACCTGCGCCCCGGTGGCGTCATGCAGCTGCTGGCGAACTGGATGGTGCTCGACGGAACCGACTGGCGGGACAGGGTTTCCGGCTGGCTCGTAGGTTCCGGGCTGGATGCGTGGGTGGTGCAGCGCGAGCTCGCGGACCCCACCGAGTACGTCTCGCTGTGGTTGCAGGACGCCGGCGAGGACGCGCACGCCACCGCAGTGCGCGGGAACAGCTGGCTCGACTGGTTCGCCGAGCAGCGTGTCGTCGGAATCGGAATGGGCTCGATCACCCTGCGCCGCAAGGACTCGGGCGACGACGGCCCGGTCGACGTGGTGCTCGACGAGATCACCGGCGTCGGCGAGGAGGTCACCGGCATCGAGGCGGAGGCGTTCCTCACCCGACGCCGTTGGCTGAACCGCACCTCGCAGGAACAGTTGCTGGCGACCGCGTTCCGGCTCGATCCCGCCGTGGTGCTGCACGAGCGGTCGCTGCCCGGCGACGAGGGTTTCGTCCCGGTACTGCGGATGCTGGTGCGCAGCCAGGGTCCCGGCGCCACGCTGCAGGTGGACGACTGGGGTCGCGCACTGCTGGCGGGCTGTACCGGGCTCGCACCCCTGCGGCTCGTCATCGAGATCCTCGCTACCGCCCACGACGTCGACGAGCAGGCGCTGACCGCGGCGGTGCTGCCGAGCATCGCGGTCGCCGTCGAGCGCGGCATCCTGCTGCCGGTGGAACCCTGAGGTGCGCGCCGTCGTCTCCCGGGTCCGCGAGGCCTCCGTCGTGGTCGACGGCGTCGTCGTCGGCGCCCTGACCGGACCCGGTCTGCTGGCCCTGGTCGGAGTCACCCACACGGACACCCCGGCGATCTCCGCCCGGATGGCCGCGAAACTGCGCGGGCTGCGCATCCTGGCCGGCGAGCTGTCCTGCGCTGACACCGGCGCCGGGATCCTGGTGGTCAGCCAGTTCACCCTGTACGGCAGCACCGAACGGGGGCGGCGGCCGAGCTGGACCAGGGCGGCTCCCGGGGACGTAGCCGGGCCGCTGATCGACGCGGTGGTCGACGACCTGCGGGCCGCGGGAACCGAGGTCGCCTGCGGGGTCTTCGGGGCGGACATGGCCGTCTCGAGCACCAACGACGGGCCGTTCACCGTGGTCATGGACGTCGACTGAGGCGTTCCCGGCACGCGACGTGACGCACGCCTCGTGTTTCCCCGCCCGAGCGCTCCCACCTGCGCGAACGTCGGCTTCGTCCGGTATCGCCGGCTGGCGGCCCGCCATTCCCATGCCGTTCTCATGGGCGGCACAGGAGGTGTACCGGCTGCCGGGTTCTGATGATCAACAAGGACCACCACCCTCGGGTGGAGGCACCGAGTGAAAACACCAGGACCGGGTACCACAGCAGGACAACCTGATCGCCACTCGTCGCGTCCATGAGAGTGGAGATCCACCCGGACGGGTGGCGGCCGCAGGTCATCCGCCATCGGCCCGGGAACGAATCACCGTCGAGAAGCGTTGTCAACTACACGGATGAACAGCAGGAGGACCCAGATGGTCAGGACAGCTCAGCGGTCACGACCCTCCACCGCGGGCGCCACCCCGAGGGTGGTCACCAAGCCCATCGCGGACACTCCGGCGGAATCCGATACGGACCCCGTTGCCGCACCGTCGGCAACCACAGCAGCAGCAGAGAAGGAGGGGGACGAGATGACCACATCGTTCGCGGAAGCGCTCGAGAACGTCGACATCTCCGAGGACCTGGACGCCCAGAGCCCGGCAGCGGACCTGGTCCGCGTCTACCTGAACGGCATCGGCAAGACCGCGCTGCTCAGCGCCGAGGACGAAGTCGTGCTGGCCAAGTCGATCGAGGCCGGCCTCTACGCGCAGCACAAGCTGAAGATCCATCCGCGGCTGGGCGCCAAGTCCAAGGGCGACCTGCGCACCATCGTGCGGCAGGGCGAACGGGCTCGGCAGCACCTGCTGGTGGCCAATCTGCGGCTCGTCGTCTCGCTGGCCAAGCGCTACACCGGTCGCGGTATGCCACTGCTCGACCTCATCCAGGAGGGCAACCTCGGGCTGATCCGTGCGGTCGAGAAGTTCGACTACACCAAGGGTTTCAAGTTCTCCACCTACGCCACGTGGTGGATCCGACAGGCGATCTCCCGCGGGATGGCGGATCAGGGCCGCACGATCCGGCTGCCCGTGCACCTCGTCGAGCAGGTCAACAAGCTCTCCCGGCTCAAGCGCGAGCTGCACCAGCAGTACGGGCGGGACGCGACGCTCGAGGAGCTCGCCGAGGAGTCCGGCATCCCGGTCGAGAAGATCAACGACCTGATGGACCATGCACGTGACCCGGTCTCGCTGGACATGCCGGTCGGTGCCGACGAGGAAGCCCCGCTGGGTGACTTCATCGAGGACTCCGAGTCGACCTCGGCCGAAGCCGTCGTCGTCGCCGGGTTCATGCACTCCGACATCGAGCGGGTGCTCGACACCCTCGACGAGCGCGAGCGGACCGTGGTGCGGATGCGCTACGGCCTCGCCGACGGACGCCCGCACACCCTCGACGAGATCGGTCGGGTCTTCGGGATCTCGCGTGAGCGGGTCCGGCAGATCGAGCGCGAGTCGATGGCCAAGCTGCGGGTCGGGGATCGTTCCGAGGTGCTGCGCTCGTACGCGAGCTGACACACCTCACACCAGGGGGGCCGGGTCCGTTTTCTTGACGGACCCGGCCTTTCCGCGTCACCGCCCCATCACCTTCGCGGTACTGACGGTCGTCTCCGCCCCACCTTCGCGGTACTGACGGTCGCCACCGTCCCACCTTCGCGGTACTGACGGTCGTCACCGCCCCACCTTCGCGGTACTGACGGTCGCCAGCCCCGGCTCTCAGCGCATCCGACGGCGGAGATCGGGGCGGGCCGGCGGCGGACCGATCGTCCCGCTCGCGCCGAGCACCGCAACCCCCCCCGCACCGGCGAGCACCCGAAGCTGCAGCTCGACGATCTCCGGAACGTCGTCGGCGATCGCCGACAGGGCGAGAGCAATGTCCTGCAACGGTTGCTTCTCGACGCTCACCCGTCCGCGATAGCCATCCAGCAGCGGCGCCGCCCGTGGCTCCAGCAGCAGGTCGGCCGCGTCCTGGTCGGTGAGCGGGACGGCCCGATAGCCCCGGTCGTCCAGCAGATCCGTTGCCAGGCCACCGATCCCGAACGACACCAGCGCGCCGAACGACGGGTCGGCGGTGATCCCGAACACCGTCGACACCGCTCCGGCCCCGACCCTCGCCTGCTGTTGGACGTACACCGTCGGTCCGGCCAGACTGCGCAGCACGCCGTAAGCCGCAACGACCTGGTCCGGTGTGGTGAGCGAGGTACGCACTCCGCTGCCCTGCAGATCCTCACGATCCTCCCGGGCGAACGTCTTGAGCGTCACCGGGAATCCGAGCCGGTCGGCAGCGGCCACGGCGCTCTCCGCGGTCCCGGCGACCTCGAAATCGGTGATGCGGATCCCGTAGTGGGACAGCAGGGTCGCGAGCTCGGCATCGTCCAGGACGCGCGGCTGCGATCCGATCAGGGTCTCGAGATGCGTCCGTGCCGCCGCCGGGTCGGCATCGGTGGGTCGCATCTCGACCCCGGTCGGCCGGGCCCGCCACACCGCGTAGCGCGCCGCCAGCGCCAGCGCGGTGACCGCTCGCTCCGGGGTCCGGAACGACGGCACGGAGCCCCGGCCGGCACCGCCGTCAGCCGTCGGCACCGTCAGCCGTTCCACCAGACCTTCGACCGCCAGGAAGGTGGAGATCACCGGGATCTCGGAGCGGATCGAGACCTCGCGGAGCGCGTCGGCATGCTGCAGACCGGGGGTGGCGACCGGCGGGACGTAGACCACCACCACCGATCCGACCGTCGGGTCGTCGATGGCTGCCTGCACCGCATGCGCCAGTTCCTGCGGCGTGACGTTGACGCCGAGGTCCACCGGCCCGTCGCCGGCGACGGTCAGCGATGCCTCCAGACAGGCATCGACGGCCAACACCCCGAGTGCGGTCGAGTTGCCGATCACCGCGACCGCCTGGGATCGCGGCAGCGGTTGGGTCGCCAGCAACTGCGCGACGTCGAAGGCCTGCGCCAGGGTGTCGGTACGGATCACCCCCGACTGGGCGAACACCGTCGCGACGGCCGTGTCGGACAACGCGGTGGAGGAGGCTCGCAACCCCGGGGAGAGCACCGCGTGCCGCCCGGACTTGACGGCGATCACCGGCTTGCTGCGGGCCAGCGTCCTGGCCAGCCGGGCGAACTTGCGTGGGTTGCCGAAGGACTCCAGGTAGAGCAGCACCACCTCCGTGCGCTGGTCGCCCTGCCAGAACTGCAGCAGGTCATTGCCGGAGACGTCGGCGCGGTTCCCGGCGGAGACGAACGTGGACAGTCCCAGGCCGCGGGCCGCCGCATCGGCCAGCACCGCGATCCCCAGGGCCCCCGACTGGCAGAAGAACCCGACCCGACCCGGCGGCGGGCCCACCGGCGCCAGGGTCGCGTTCATCGTCACCCCCGGCGCGGTGTTCACCATGCCGAGGCAGTTCGGTCCGAGCACCCGCATGCCGTTGGCCCTGGCGACGGCGACCATCCGGCGCTGTGCCTCGGCCCCGGCAGCACCCCCCGCGTCATCAGGGGTGAGGCCGGCATCGGCGAACCCGGCGGTGACGATCATCAGTCCGTGCACGCCCTTGGCCCTGCAGCCCTCGATCACCTCGGCGACCGTGGCTGCCGGGACGGCGACGACCGCCACATCCACCGGATCGGGAATGTCGGTGACGGTCCGGTAGGCCCGGATGCTCTGCACCGACAGCGAATCGGGGTTCACCGGATAGACCGGACCGACGAACGATCCGGCGAGCAGGTTGCTCAGCACTGCGTGACCGAGCTTCGTCGGATCGTTCGAGGCACCGATCACCGCGATCGAGCGGGGGGCGACCAACCGGGCGATCGAACGGGACTCGGCCCGCTGCTCCCTCGACAACGCCACTGCCCTGGAGGCGTCGGTCGGCGCGATGTCGAACTCGAGATCGACGATGCCGGAGGAGAACTCGCGGGTCACCTGGTAGCCGGCGTCCAGGAACACCCGCACCATCGAACGGTTCTCGCTGAGCACCTCGGCGGTGAACCGAGGGATCCCGCGCTCCTGGGCAGCGGCCGCCAGGTGCTCCAGCAGGATCGAGCCGAGTCCCCGCCCCTGGTGCGCGTCCTCGACCGCGAAGGCCACCTCGGCCGCGTCGCGGACCGGATCCAGGTGGTAGGTGCCGGCGGCGATCACGTCACCTCCGAGCTCGGCCAGCAGCGCCACCGAGGTCCGGTGGTCGACCTCGGTGACGATGTCGAGCAGCGTGTCGGGCACCTCGCCGACCGCGGTGAAGTACCGCAGGTACAGGCTGCGGGGCGACATCCTGGAATGCATGGCCCGCAACGCTTCCCGGTCCGCTGGGCGCGCCGGTCGCAGGTGCACGACTCCCCCGTCGGACAGCACCACGTCCGCCTCCCACTCGTGGGGGTAGGGCGCACGCTCCGGATCCGGCTCGGCGGTCATGTCAGTCTCGGGGATCGAAGGGATCGAGACCGTGCAGCGGGAACACCGCGCGGCGGACGTCGTCGATGGTGCGATCGATCCCGACCTCCCGGATTCCGCTCCACCGCTCGAAGCGGACTCCCACACCGTCCCGGTCGGACATCGAGGTCGGTGGTGCGATGTCCGGCCGCGCCAGCCTGGCCTGCTCCGTCCAGGCCGGCGGGATCGGCATCGCCGGATCGAGGTCGCGGTCGCCGACGATCGCCAGCAGGTGGGTCCAGGTCCGGGGAACGACCTTGACCAGCGAGTAGCCGCCGCCACCGAGAGCGAGCCAACGTCCCCCCGTCAGCTCCTCGGCGAGGTCACGCAGTGCCAACGCCGCGGCCCGTTGCCCGTCCACCGTGAGGTTCAGATCGGCCAGCGGATCGTCGGCGTGCCCGTCCGCACCGTGCTGGGTGACCAACACGTCCGGTCGGTGAGCACGCAACACCGACGGCACGACGGCATGGAACGCCCTGAGCCACAACGCATCCGAGGTGCCGGGCGGCAGCGGGATGTTGACCGCCGAGCCGACACCGCCGCCGTGCCCGGTCTCGTGCGGCCACCCGGTCCCCGGCCACAACGCGAGCGGTGATTCGTGCAGGGAGACGGTGAGCACCCGCGGGTCGTCGTAGAAGACCTCCTGCACACCGTCACCGTGGTGCACGTCGATGTCCACGTACGCGACGCGCTGCACCCCGGAGTCCAGCAGCGCGCGGATCGCCAGCGCCGCATCGTTGTAGACGCAGAATCCGGCGGCATGACCGGCCATCGCGTGGTGCAGACCGCCGGCGATGTTCGCCGCCCGGCGGACCTCGCCGGCGGCGATCGCCCTGGCAGCGGTGATCGACCCGCCGGCGATCAGCGCGGCCGAGGCGTGCATGTCAGCGAACACCGGGTTGTCGTCACTGCCGAGACCGTGGCCGACGGCGCGCTGGGGCCCGCCGATGACGGATGCCTCCTTCACCGCGTCGAGGTACGCCGGCAGGTGCACGGTGGTGAGGTCCGCGTCGCCGGCGGGTTCCGGTGCGGTCAGCGGCAATCCGTCGAGCACGCCGAGTTGTCCGGCCAGCGACCAGGTGAGCTCCCACCGCAGCGGATGCATCGGATGTCGTCCGCCGAGGTCGTAGCCGAGCATCCTGTCGTCCCAGATCAGCATCGGCGCACTCATGCCGTCAGCCTAAGGGGGCAGCGGTCGGCGCAGCGCTGCCGATCGCCGGCCGTTCAGCCGGGGAGTGACGCTGGATCGCCGACCTCGACGGGATTGCCCGCGCCGATCCAGCCGGAGAACGAACCCGGATACAGCGCCACGTCGCTCTCGATCAGTGCGGCCGCAAGCACCAGATGGCAGGCGGTGACCCCGGACCCGCACGAGGCGATGAGGGGTCTGTCGGACGACACCGCGTCGAACCGGCGCCGGATCTCCTCGCTGGGAAGGAACGAACCGTCGGCGTCCAGCAGCTCGGTGAGCGGCAGGTTCGTGGCGCCGGGGATGTGCCCTGCGATCGGGTCGAGCGGTTCCACCTCGCCCCTGAAACGCTCGGGTGTGCGGGCATCCAGCACGGTGACCCGGCCGTCGACAGCACTGGCGACGGTGTCGATGTCGGCCACCGGCATCGCGCCGGGACGGACCGACATCCAGCCGGGTTCCGACAGCTCCGCCGGCCCGGACCGAGTGGGTAGTCCCGCTCGCTGCCACGCGCCCAGGCCGCCGTCGAGGACCCGCACGTCCAGGTGGCCGGACCAGCGCAGCAGCCACCAGGCCCGGGCGGCGATCGAGGAACTGCCGGCGTCGTACACCACCACCGGAGTGCCTCCGGAGATCCCCGCTGCCCGCCAGACCTTCTCCAGGGCAGCCGGTTCCGGCAACGGGTGACGACCGGCCGCCGCCGGGCGCGAAGGCGGTCCGGACAGGTCGGTGTCCAGATCGAGGAACACCGCGCCGGGCAGGTGGGCGGTCAGGAAGTCTCTGCGCGAGGCGCCGGCCGGCGTCCAACGGACGTCGAGCAGCACGGGGGGACGTTCGCCGTCCAACTCGTCCGCGAGCCCCGCTGCTGAGATGAGTGAGCCCTGCCCCGTCACACCGGTCATCCCGGCATTGTTCACCGCCACCGGCTCCGGCGCATCAGCTGGGATGCGGGTTTTCGCTGCGAACCCGGCGGCCGGAGCGCAGCCGGCGGCATTCCCACCCGTTCGGACGCCTGCGGTTCGGCTCCGCGGGGCCCCGCAGCGGGATCGCGGCAGGTCGGTAGGATCGAACTTCGACGACGAAGGGACACGACCGAGGGTGAACGACCTCATCGACACCACCGAGATGTATCTCAAGACCGTCTTCGAGCTCGAGGAGGAGGGGGTGCTGCCGCTGCGTGCCCGGATCGCCGAGCGGCTGGGGCAGAGCGGACCTACCGTGTCGCAGACCGTCGCCCGGATGCAGCGCGACGGGTTGCTGGTGCTCGAGAACGACCGTCACCTGGAGCTGACAGAGTCCGGCCGCCGCCGGGCGACGGACGTGATGCGCAAGCACCGGCTGGCCGAACGCCTGCTGCTGGACGTCATTGGCCTGCCCTGGCGAGACGTGCACATCGAGGCCTGCCGCTGGGAACACGTGATGAGCCATCAGGTCGAGGAGCGGTTGGTGGAGCTGCTCGGCCATCCGACGCTCGATCCGTACGGCAATCCGATCCCCCGCGCCGGCAATCTGCAGGCACCGGCCGATGCGGTCACCGAGTTCCACCGGGCGCTCGTCGACGCCGAGCGCGCCTCGATCGGTGGCGGCACCTTCGAGGTCTGCCGGATCAGCGAGGTGGTGCAGGACCAGCAGGAGGCGATGACCCGGTTGCAGGCCGGCGGGATCGTTCCCGGAGCTGTCGTCGAGCTTGTCCTGACCGGCGACATCGTGACCGCGACAGTCGGCGGGCAGAGCACCGAACTGAGCCCGTTCGTCGCGCACGGCGTCCACGTCCGTCCGGTGGCGAGCTGACGGGCACACCCGCGGCGGCGGCCGTGCGTCTGCTGTCGTTCCTGCATGCGCTGGGTGGTCCGCCGGTCGTGCTCACCGGTGCGGGGCTGAGCACCGATTCGGGTATACCCGACTACCGAGGACCCCACGCGCCGGTCCGGCTGCCGATGACGATCACCGAGTTCCGCTCCGGAACGGTTGCGCGGCAACGGTACTGGGCACGGAGCCATCTGGGCTGGCAGCGCATGCGGGACGCCGTCCCGAATGCGGGACACCGGGCGCTGGCCGCCCTGCAGCACCGCGGAGCCGTCGCCGGGATCATCACCCAGAACGTCGACGGGCTGGACTCCGCCGCCGGCGCCGCCGTGATCGACCTGCACGGCCGGCTCGACCGGGTGCTCTGCCTGGACTGCGGGCAGGTCACCGCCCGAGCTGTGCTGGAGCGCAGGCTGACCGCGGCCAACCCTGGATTCGGCGACGATCTGCCGCCGGAAGCGCTGCAGGAACGTCCGGACGGCGACGTCGACCTGGCGGACACCTCCGGCTTCACCGTCGTGGACTGCGCACGCTGCGGCGGCGTCCTGAAACCCGACGTGGTGTTCTTCGGGGAGAACGTCGCTGCTCCCCTGGTGGCCCGCTGCTACGAGATGGTCGATGCCGCACCGGGTCTGCTGGTTGTCGGTTCGTCGCTGACCGTGCAGTCGGGTCTGCGCTTCGTCCGGCGGACGGGCCGGGCCGGGCGCCCGGTGGCGATCGTCAACCGCGGAGCGACCCGCGGTGACGAGTTCGCATCGCTGCTGCTCGCAACCGGGGCCTCCGAGACCCTCAGTGAGTTAGTCGATCTCGCCTGCATGCGCGGGGACCACTGAGACCGAATCGGAGAGGTCCACGGCGTCCAGCAACTCGACGTGTACTCCGACTGCCCTGCTCTCATCACCGATCACGCCCGTCACACCGCCCGGTACCGCACCGCGAACCACTTGCAGCGCCAGGGTTTCGGCCCTGATGGTCTCGATCCGGAGTTCTACCTCCGGCCAGAAGTCATCGTCGATCTCCAGCGTGAGCGCGATCCGGTCGGAGACCTGCAGACCGGCATCCTTGCGGGACTGCTGGACCAGCCGCAGCAGATCGGCCACCGCACCGTCGGCACGCAATGCATCAGTGAGCCTGGTGTCGATGGAGACGAAACCGCCGCCCGGCAGCACGGCGAGTGCCGCACCCTCGGCCAGCTGGTCGCCTGCCACCAACTCCAGGACGTACTCGCCCTCCTGCAGCGGCAGCCCACCGGCGGTGACGGTGCCGTCGTCACCGAGCGACCAGTCGCCCGACTTAGACCCCTTGATCGCCCGCTGCACGTCCTTGCCGAGCCGTGGTCCCGCGGCCCGGGCATTGACGGCGAGCCGGCGCTGTACACGGGAATCGCCTTCGACCAGTTCCGTCAACTCGACCTCCCGGACGTTGACCTCCTCCGCGATGAGGGCCCGGAACGGTCGCAGGGCAGCAGGATCCGCGACCGCAACGGTCAGCGACTGCAGCGGCTGCCTGACCCGTAGCTTCTCGGCCTTGCGGACCGACGATGCCACCGAGCAGACGGTGCGGACCTGGTCCATCGCGGCGACCAGTGCGGGATCGCTCGGCAGCAGATCCGCGGCCGGCCAGTCGGCGAGGTGCACGCTGCGGCCCCCGGTGAGCCCACGCCAGATCGCCTCCGTGGTCAGCGGCAGCAGTGGCGCGGCGATCCGGGACACCACCTCGAGCACGGTGTGCAACGTGTCGACGGCATCTGCGTTCCCGTCCCAGAACCGTTGGCGGGAGCGCCGGACGTACCAGTTGGTGAGCGCCTCGAGATACGACCGGATGGCCGCGCATGCCCCGGCGATGTCGTAGCTGTCCAGCAGCGACTCGACCTCGCGGGACAGGTCGCCCGTCTTGGCCAACAGATACCTGTCCAGCACGTCGGTCGAATCGGTGCGCCACTGTCCGACCCGCCCGGCCGCAGCGGCGTACAACGACAGGAAGTACCAGGCGTTCCAGAGCGGCAGCTGTGCCTGCCGGACACCCTCGCGGATACCCTCCTCGGTGACGACGAGGTTGCCGCCGCGCAGGATGGGGCTGCTCATCAGGAACCACCGCATCGCATCGGCGCCGTCCCGGTCGAACACCTCCCGCACATCCGGATAGTTGTTCAGGGACTTCGACATCTTCAGCCCGTCGTTGCCCAACACGATCCCGTGGCTGATGCAGGTGGAGAAGGCCGGCCGGTCGAACAGCGCGCTGGCCAGGATGTGAAGGGTGTAGAACCAGCCGCGGGTCTGACCGATGTACTCGACGATGAAATCGGCCGGGAAATGGTTCTCGAACCAGTCACCGCTCTCGAACGGGTAGTGCACCTGGGCGTAGCTCATCGACCCGGAGTCGAACCAGACGTCGAGCACATCGGCCACCCGACGCATCGTCGAGCGACCCGTCGGGTCGTCCGGGTTGGGGCGCGTCAGGTCGTCGACGAACGGCCGGTGCAGATCGGGGTTGCCGTCTCGATCCTGCGGCACCGCACCGAAATCGCGCTCCAGTTCGGCGAAGGACCCGTAGACGTCGAGCCGCGGGTACGCAGGGTCGTCGCTCTTCCACACCGGAACAGGGCTGCCCCAGAAGCGATTCCGGGTGATCGACCAGTCGCGCGCGTTCTCCAGCCACTTGCCGAACTGGCCGTCCTTGATGTGCGCCGGCACCCAGTTGATCTGCTCGTTGAGTGCGAGCATCCGCTCCTTGATCGCCGTCACCTTCACGAACCAGGACGAGACCCCCTTGTAGATCAGGGGTTCGCGGCACCGCCAACAGTGCGGATAGCTGTGGTCGTAGGTCTCCTGGCGCAGCAGCACGGTTCCCGGTGTCACCGACGACCCGCGAGCGGAGCGAGCTGGGTCGTTCGGAGCATCAGATCCGGGGAGCGCAGCGACCTCGACCTGGTTCGGGGGGATCCCGGGGGGCGGAGCCCCCCGGGTGTTGGACTTCAGGGCGTCGATGATTTGCGGGTTCGCGTCGAACACCAGCATGCCCTCGTACTCGACGACCGGCGCGGTGAAACGGCCGTCCTTGCCGACCGGCATCACCGGCTCGATGCCCTCCCGATCGGTGACCACCTTGTCGTCCTCGCCGAACGCCCCTGCGGTGTGCACCAGGCCGGTGCCGTCGGTGGTGGTGACGAACTCGGCCGCGACGATCCGGAAGGCGTTCTCGTGGTCGAGGTAGTAGGCGAACGGCGGCAGGTAGTGCCGTCCGACCAGCTCGGCGCCGGTCCAGCGGGAGATGACGACCGGCTCCTCGCCGAGCTCACGGGCGTACGCGGCCAGCCGGGTCTGTGCGAGCAAGTACCTGGCAGTCGCATCGCTGCCGGGGATCGCTGCCTCGACCACGACATACTCGATGTCCGCACCGACCATGATCGCCAGGTTGGACGGCAGGGTCCACGGCGTGGTGGTCCAGACCAGTGCGCGGACGCCTACCAGCGGATCGTCGTCTCCGAGCCCGGGATCTGCGGCGATCTCCAGACCGACGGTGACGGCGGGATCCTGCCGCATCCGGTAGACCTCGTCGTCCATCCGGAGCTCGTGGTTGGACAGCGGTGTCTCGTCGTTCCAGCAGTAGGGCAGCACCCGGAAGCCCTCGTAGACCAGGCCCTTGTCGTGCAAGCTCTTGAACGCCCAGATCACCGACTCCATGTAGTCGGGATTCATGGTGCGGTAGTCGTTGTCGAAATCGACCCAGCGGGCCTGGCGGGTGACGTACTCCCGCCAGTCGCCGGTGTACTTCATCACCGACTCGCGGCAGGCCTCGTTGAACTTCTCGATCCCCAGCTCGAGGATCTCGTCGGTGGTCTTGATGCCGTTCAGTCGCATGGCCTCCAGCTCGGCCGGCAGCCCGTGGGTGTCCCAGCCGAAGCGCCGCTCGACCTTGCTCCCGCGCATCGTGCGGTAGCGCGGGACTACATCCTTGACGTACCCGGTGAGCAGGTGACCGTAGTGCGGCAGGCCGTTGGCGAACGGTGGCCCGTCGTAGAAGACAAACTCGTTGGCGCCGTCCTCGCCGCCGTCCCGAGCATCGATCGAAGCCTGGAACGTGCCGTCGGCTGCCCAGAATCGCAGCACGGACTCTTCGATCGCGGGGAACTTCGGCTGGGCGCTGACGCCGGCCGCCGGTACACCGTCGAAGCCGGCCAGGGGGTAGCGGTCGTGCTGCATCGCGGTGCTCCTCGTCGTCTGCTCGTTGATCTGGACGGGTGCCAGATCGTGCAGGGACGAGTCGGTGTCCGTCTGGTCGACGTCCACCGTCCCGCGGTACCACCCCGCTTGCCACCGGACCCGGTGGTACCGGATCCGACGACCGCTCGTTCCGGGGTTGTCCTGGCTCGATGCCCGGAAACCCCGTCCGGCTGTGTCGGGCCGGACCCGTCCGGTTCTAGTGAGCAGCGCGTCTGGTGAGCACCGAGCTGCCGTTCTTCCGGATGGCTCGCCGGTGATGGCCGGGTCATCGCCAGGTATGCCTGGGACTACATGCCCACCATCGTATCGCTCCGCGGCAAGCAGGAAGGACCGGGAGCATCAGCTCCCGGTCCTTCCCGGTGACTCTCGTGTGCGGCCGCTGTTACTTACGGGCCGGCTCGTCCTGCGGCGCAGCGGCAGCGTTGTTGCCCTCGTCCAGCTGGGAGAGCTGCTCGGTGATCCACCCCTTGAGGCGGCTGCGGTACTCACGCTCGTACGTCCGCAGATCGTCGATCTTCTTCTCCAGGGCGGTGCGCTGCTCGGTGAGCTGCGTCATCACCTCGCCGTACTTGCGCTGGGCCTCACGGTCCATCGCCTCCGCCTTGAGCTGACTGTCCCGGGTAGCGGCCTCGGCCGCAGCATTCGCGTCGGCGACGGTCTTCTCGGACCGGTTCTTGGCATCGCTGAGCGTCTGCTCGGACCGGTTCTTCGCGTCGCTGAGCAGCGCCTCCGACTCGGCCTTCGCCGACGACCGGACCTGCTCCGCCTCTTCGGCAGCTTCGTCGGTCAGGCGCTGCGCGGTCTCCTCGGCGAGGCCGAGCAGCCGAGCAGCATGTACGTGATGATCCGCGGTACCCGGCGCCTTCTGGGCAGGTGCCTGCTGGACGGGAACGGGGGTCGGCTCCGGCTGCGGAACCTGCTCAACCACGGGCTCCGGCTTCGCCATCACAGGCTGCGGTGCCGGCTCGACGACCGCCGACTGCTGCTCGACCGGCTGCTCGGGCACCTGCTGTTCGGGAGCGACCGGCGCGGACGCCTGCCCCGACTCAGTGGCCGACAGCCGCAGGGTCAGTTCGTTGTTCTCCTCGATCAGTCGGCTCAGCTCCGCCTCGACCAGGTCCAGGAAGGCATCGACCTCGTCCTCGTCGTAGCCACGCTTGCCGATGGACGGCTTCTTGAAGGCGACGTTGTGCACGTCGGCGGGCGTCAGCCGCATTCTCACTCCTCACAGATCGCAACCACTCAGGATCGCGGTCGACTCCCAGCCCGATGCGGTTCGGCACCGGACACTGCTCCCCCGCCGTAGCGGTGGCCCTGCCTGTCGTGCAAGTACAAGTGCTCGGTACCGCTCGGGTCCAACTGTCAGAGCAGCGTGGTCCAGGCGAATCGACCGACCACGCTCATCAGTATGACAAGAAGGATGAGCAGAACGATAACGCTGAGGTCGAACCCTACTCCCCCGATCCGCACGGTCGGCAGCACACGTCGGAGCGCTCTGATGGGCGGATCCGTCGTGGTGTAGATGACCTCTACAGCCATGGCGCCGACCCCGGCCGGCCGCCACCGGCGGGCGAAGATCCTGACGAAATCGACGATCAGCCGGGCGATGATCAGCCAGCGGACGGCCCACAGCACCAGGTACAGGACCTGCCAGAGGGTGTTCACCAGACCACTTCTACCCGATCAGGTTCCGGACGCGCCAAGACGGTCACTCTCGTCACTGGCGGCGGGCGGTCTCAGCGGCCGGAGCGATCGGTGTCGCCGTCCGGCTGGTGCAGCATGAAGACCTTGGTGGTGACCTTGTCGATCGAGCCACGGACGGCGAACGCCAGGCCGGCGGCGAAGTCGACCATCCGGCGCGCCTCGGCATCAGTCAGCTCGGTCATGTCGAGGATGACGGCCTGACCCGTGCGGTACAGCTCACCGACCTCCCGGGCGTCGGCGAAGCCGGTCAGGCTGACGGTGGACGGCTTGGCGCTGGCCGGATCGACCGCGGCGACCTCGGCGGGCAGCGGCTGCACTGCGAGCGCGCCCTGGGTGCTGTAATCGACGTCCTCGCTCTGCCGACCCGCGCCGCGACCGGACTTCGACCGTCGTCCACCGAGCGCGGAGTGGGCCCGCGGCTCGGCCGGCCGGCTCCGGTCGGCGCCGGTGTACGGCGAGGAGCCTGCATGATCGGAAGCGGGGTGGTCGGCAGTGTTGTCCGCAGGGGAATCGGCGTAGCGGCCCGCGTATTCGAGTTCGCGACGGCCGTGGTCCCCGGCCTCGCTGTGGTGGGTGTCGGCCGCGTAGTCGCCGTAGGCGTCGACGCCGGTGCTGATGGAGGCGTCCGCCGCGTAGTCATCCCGCTGGTAGTCATCCGTGGCGTATCCGGCCCGGTCGCCGCCGTCGACAGGATAATCGGCATCGTCGCCGTCGTACCGCGGGTGGTGGTCGCCGTCCTGCTCGTCGACGGCGTAGTGGTCGGCCTGCTCACCGCGGGCTGCGTACCGATCGGATTCGTCCGGGACCAGGCCGAGGAACGCCCCCATCTTTCGCAACGTGCCCATGTCGGTCCCTTCGTGTGCCGGAGTCCCGAGGCAGGTGGCGCCCGGGCTGATGCGGTGCGCGGCGGTCCGCACATCGCATGGAACAAACGCTAATCGGGTGGTCGCACCCGACCGTGTTGCGACACGCGAGAACCCTGGGGCTGGTGCGACTTCCAGCCGGCACGTCGCGCTCGCCCGCTCAGTTCTCGAGCCAGATCAGACCGGCCTGGCGGCCGGTGGTGGTACCCGACCGCTGGGCTCGGCGGTGCGAGAAGAGCTCGTCGTCGGTCATCGTGCACCGCTCGTCGACGGCGACCGCGGCCACGCCCGCTTCCAGAGCCTGGCGGCGCAGACCCGCCCGTAGGTCCAGACCCGGTGTCCCCCAGGAGGTCTCGCACGCCGATCCGGGCAGGACATGCTCCACCTCGGCCTGCAGGGCGGACGGTACCTCGTAGCAGCTCCCGCAGATCGCGGGCCCGAGCAGCAGGTCGATCCCGTCGAGCCGCGCACCGGCGTCGAGCATCCGCTGCACCAGGATCGGGACGATGCCGTCCGCAGCCCCCACCCGGCCCGCATGTGCCGCACCGATGACACCGGCGGCGGGATCGGCCGCCAGCACCGGCACACAGTCGGCCACCAGGACCGCCAGCACCAGGCCGGGGGTGGTGGTCACCACTCCGTCGGTGGCGTCCAGCTGTTCGACGTGACCCACCCTGGCCACCGTGCTGGAGTGCGTCTGGCCCATCCACTGCAGGTCGGACGGATCTGCGCCGATCCGCCCCGCGATCCGTGATCTGTTGCGGCGCACGGCTTCCGGATCGTCGCCGACGGCGCCGCCGAGATTGCAGCTGTCGTACGGGGCGGCGGAGACACCTCCGGCCCGGCCGGTCATCACCCGATGGACCGCACCTGCCGGTGGAGCGGACGAACTCGTCACCGCTTCATGAAGGGGGGCACGTCCACGTCGTCATCGTCGACCAGCGGCACGGCGGAGCGGTGCGGGGGTGCCTGGGGCGGGGTCGGCGGGGTGTAGGGCTGCGCGGACGGGCCCTGCTGGTCACCGGAGCGCTGCTGCGGGGCCTGCTGGTGCCCGGACTGCTGGTAGGGCGCCGGCTGGTGCCCGGACTGCTGGTAGGGCGCCTGCTGGGCGGGCTGGTCGCGGCGAACGGCACCGGCGGCCGCCCCTGCGATCGGCGCACCGGCGGACCGCTGACCACCGACCGGCAGACCGGGGTTGGTCGGCGTCGAGTCGAAGCCGGCCGCGATCACCGTCACCCGCACCTCGTCGCCGAGGGAGTCGTCGATGACGGTGCCGAAGATGATGTTGGCATCCTCGTGGGCTGCCTCCTGGACCAGGGTCGCAGCCTCGTTGATCTCGAACAGGCCGAGGTCACTGCCGCCGGCGATCGACAGCAGCACGCCGAGGGCGCCGTCCATCGAGGCCTCCAGCAGCGGTGAGTTGATCGCCTTCTGGGCCGCCTCGACGGCTCGGCCCTCGCCGCGGGCGGACCCGATGCCCATCAATGCAGTACCGGCGCCGGCCATCACGCTCTTGACGTCCGCGAAGTCGACGTTGATCAGGCCAGGAGTGGTGATCAGATCGGTGATGCCCTGGACGCCGTTCAGCAGCACCTCGTCGGCCGAGCGGAACGCGTCCATCAACGTCACACCCTGGTCGCCGAGCTGCAGCAGCCGGTCGTTGGGGATGACGATGAGGGTGTCGCACTCGGCGCGGAGCGCGTTGATCCCGTCCTCCGCCTGACCGCCGCGGCGGCGGCCCTCGAAGGTGAACGGGCGGGTGACGACACCGATGGTGAGCGCGCCGAGGCTCCGGGCGATCGAGGCGACGACCGGAGCACCACCGGTGCCGGTGCCGCCGCCCTCGCCCGCCGTCACGAAGACCATGTCGGCGCCCTTGAGGACCTCCTCGATCTCGGCGCGGTGGTCCTCGGCAGCCTTGGCGCCCACGTCGGGGTTGGCACCGGCACCGAGGCCTCTGGTGTTCTCCCGGCCGACGTCGAGCTTGACGTCGGCGTCGCTCATCAGCAGCGCCTGCGCATCGGTGTTGATCGCGATGAACTCGACGCCGCGCAGGCCGACCTCGATCATCCGGTTCACGGCGTTGACGCCGCCGCCGCCGATACCGACGACCTTGATCACCGCGAGGTAGTTGTGCGGAGGTGTCATGGGGTGCCTTCCCTCGTGAACGCGGACGCTGCCGGTCGCGCCGTGTGCTGGTGTCGTACTGCGGGTGCAGCCTGGTCCCGCCGGGTGAGGGGGCGTACCGCTTCCCCGCGACCGCCCGAGAAGGTCGACCCGCTCCCGCGAGTCTCAACTCTCGACCTCAACCACAGCGTTATAGTTATGTCAAGTGGTGCTCCCGCAACGGTAGGCGGAGCGCACCCCTCGATGCGGCAGGAGACTGCGCGTGTCGCCCTTCGACGTCCAAGTTCGGGACGGGTCCGGTCGAGCTGCTGCCTGCCGGAAGCCGAGGGCCACGGTCGTACTACTTGACCGACACCATGGTCGGGTCGGACAGGTCGAAGACGGATCCCGGCTGCCGCAGCATCACCGGCAGCACCTTGGCCTTCTGCTCCCCCGCCGACGAGTCGCCCCAGATCACCGTCCGCTTGTCCGCGAGCAACAACTCGATCCGGTACGGGCTGGCGGCCCGGACCGAGGAGACCAGGGCGGAGACCGAGGCCGGCAGGGAATCCACCACCGACAGCGCCGCGGTCGTCGACGGATCCTGCGCACCGGGGGTGGCCAGCTCGATCTGCATCAGCTTGGCCGGCTTCACCTTCGTCGGCGCGAACGGGACCCCGCTCGCATCCAGCGACCACCAGGCGTCGTTGGCCTTCGTCACCGCGACGGCGACCCGCTGCCGGACGGTCACCCGCAGACCGTTGGGCCAGCTCCGGTCGACCGTGGTCGCCGCGATGTCCGGGATACCGGCCAGCGCCTGCTGCAGCTCCGCGGTGTCGACCTCGGCCAGCGGCGCCCCGACCTGCGGGGCGAGCTGCGCGCGGACCTGCTGTTCGACCGACTGTTCGGCGCCGACGACGGACACCGTGCGCAGCGCCAGCACCGAGGTGAAGTAGACGACGTAGACGGCGGATCCGGCGAGCGCGACGACGAGTCCGACGGCCAGCAGCAGGGGCCACCGCCGGGGAGCGTGGTCCGGTCTGGGACGCGGCGCGCGGGGGTGGGCCTCACGCATGACCCAACGCCCCGTCCGGATCAGGTCCGGCATCCAGCCGGTCGAGGATCTCCGGTCCGAGCATCGTCACGTCGCCGGCGCCCATCGTGACCACCACGTCATCGACGCGGACGAGCCCAGCCACCACGTCGGCCGCCCTGGCCAGGCTGGGCTCGAAGATCACCTCGGGTGCGGACACGGCATCGGCGATCAGCGCGCCGGTGACCCCCGGCTGCGGATCCTCCCTGGCGCCGTAGACGTCGAGCACCACGACCACGTCGGCCAGCGACAACGCGGCGGCGAACTCGGGGGCGAAGGTCGCCGTGCGGGAGTACAGGTGCGGTTGGAACACCACGACCAATCGACCGCCGCCGACCGGGACGACGGTGCGGGCGGCCTCGAGCTGGGCCCGTACCTCGGTCGGGTGGTGCGCATAGTCGTCGTAGACAGTCACGCCGGCGGCCCTGCCCTTGAACTGGAAGCGCCGACGGACGCCGGTGTAGCTCGCCAGCCCCTCGACCATCGTCGCGGGAGAGACCCCGGCCAACACTCCGGCGGTGAACGCCGCTGTGGCGTTGCGCAGCATGTGCTCGCCGGGGACGGCGAGCTCGATCGCGGCGGACGTGCCGTCCGGCAGCACGAGTTCGGCGCGGGAGAACGGCCCGTCGGCCCCGAAGGCGGTGATCCGGATCGGGGCGTCGGCCGCGGTTCCGTAGCCAATCACCCGCAGCCCCTCCGGCACCCCTGAGGGGTTGCGCTGCAGGCGATCCAGCAGTGCCCGCACGCCTGCGTCGTCGAGGCAGACGATCAGGAAACCGCCGGGGACGATCCGCCGGACGAAGGCGTCGAAGACGGCCGCATAGGCCTCCGCGCTGCCGTGGTGGTCGAGGTGGTCGGGCTCCAGGTTGGTGATGATCGCGCCCTGCGGCGCGAAGGCCAGGAACGAGGAATCGGATTCGTCCGCCTCCGCGATGAACAGATCGCCGCTGCCGTGGTGCGCGCCGGATCCCGACTCGTTGAGCTCGCCGCCGATCGCGAACGACGGGTCGACCCCGGCGTGCTGGAGCGCCACCGTCAACATCGAGGTGGTGGACGTCTTGCCGTGGGTCCCGGCGATGCAGATGCTGCGCCGTCCGATCATCAACGCGGCCAACGCATCTGCGCGCCTGACGACCGCGATGCCGCGGTCCCGGGCGGCGACGAGCTCCGGGTTGTCCGGCCGGATCGCGGTCGACACCACCACTGCGGTGGGGCCCTGCTCGCCGAACAGGTCGAGGTTCTCCGGGCGATGACCGACGACGGTACGCACCCCCCGTACCGACAACGCCGCGAGCACCGCGGAGTCCTTCACGTCCGATCCGGAGACGTCCAGTCCCCGGTCGGCGAGGATCCGGGCGATCGCACTCATTCCCGCACCACCGACCCCGACCAGATGGATGCGGGCGAGCACCACGCCGGCGGCGGTCGTCGGTGCGGGTTCGGGGGGCATCATCGGGGTCCTCTCCTGCGTGCCGATCGGTCTGCCCGGCCCGCTCGGCCGTCGGCGGCGATCTGCAGGATGCGGTCGGCCAGCAGCGCGCCCACGTCGGCAGCGCCGAGCTGTTGGGCGGCAGCACGCATGGCCGCGAAGCGCAGCGTCCCGGCCGCGTCGACGGCCGCACCGGACACGGCGAGCAACGGGATGACGGTGCGGCGCACCAGGTCTGCGTCGAACTCGGCGTCCGGGACGACGAGCGCGGAGCCGGCATCGAGCTGGCCGCGGGCATTGAGGCTCTGCTCACCGTTGCCGTGCGGGAGCGGGACGTAGATCGCCGGCAACCCGACGGCACCGGTCTCGGCGACCGTCATCGCCCCGGATCGACCGACCACCAGGTCGGCGGCGGCGAAGGCGAGGTCCATCCGCTCGAGGTAGGGCACCCCGACATAGGCCGGCGCACCGGGCACGGGTGCGCCGTGGACGGCGATCTCGTTCTTGCGGCCGTAGGCGTGCAGGACGCCGATCCCGGCGGCGGCGAGATCGGCGGCAGCAGCGCTGACCGCCTCGTTGATCCGGACGGCGCCCTGCGACCCACCGGAGACCAGCAGCGTCGGCGCGTCCTCATCGAGCCCGAAGAAGGCGCGGGCCTGCGCCCGCAGACCCGCCCTGTCCAGGTGCGCGACCGACTGTCGGACGGGGATGCCGACCACTTCCGCGTGCGCCAGCCCGGATCCGGCGACCGCGGCGAACACCGCTCCGGCCCACCGGGCGCCGACCTTGTTGGCCAAGCCGGCGCGCGCGTTGGCCTCGTGGATCACCACCGGGACCCGCCCGCGGGCGGCCAGGTAGGCGGGCAGTGCAACGTATCCGCCGAACCCGACGACCACGTCGACATCGTGCTGACGAAGCACGGCGCGGACCTCGCGGACGGCGGCACGCATCCGGACCGGCAGCGTCAGCAGATCCTTGGACGGCTTGCGCGGCAACGGCACGGGGCGGATGAGTTCCAGCGGGTAGCCGCGCTGCGGGACGAGCGTTGTCTCCAGTCCCCTGGCCGTACCCAACGCCACGACCGCTGTCCGCGGAGCGGCTGCCCGGATCGCATCGGCGACGGCGAGGGCTGGTTCGATGTGTCCGGCGGTACCGCCACCGGCGATCAGCACCGACAGCGGACGCTCGGCAGCAGGCGCTCCGGCGCCGGTCACTGCCGCGTCCCCCAGCCGAGCCAGCGGGCCATCCGGCCCGGCCCGTTCTCGCGGAGCGCCGCAGCCGCCGCGGGTTCGTTGCGTGCGAAGTTGGCCAGCAGCCCGAACACCGCCATCGTCACCAGCAGCGATGTGCCGCCGGAGGAGATCATCGGCAGCGTCAGCCCGGTGGTCGGCAACGCACCGACGACGTAGCCGATGTTGATGCTGGCCTGGCCGACCAGCCAGACCGTGCAGGCGCCGGCAGCGATCTTGGAGAACGGGTCGACGCTGCGCCGCACGATCCGCATGCCGGTGTAGGCGAGCAGGGCGAACAGCGCGATCACCAGGCCGGCGCCGATCAGGCCCAGCTCCTCGCCGATGACGGCGAAGATGAAGTCGGAGTTGGCGTACGGCAGCCACGACCATTTCGCCCGGGACTCCCCCAGCCCGACGCCGAACCAGCTACCGCGGCCCATCCCGTACAGCCCCTGCAGCAGTTGGTAGGAGATCTTCGGGTATTCGGTCGGGTCGATGAGGGCTCTGATGCGGTTGAGTCGGTACTCGGCGCTGAACGACAGGTACGCGAGACCGCCGAGGCCGAGCACTGCGGCGGAGATGAACCAGCGCAGCTGCGCGCCGGCGAACCAGAGCACCGCGGCGATCACGATCGCCATTGTCACCAGCGTGCCGACATCGGGCTGCAGCACGATCAGCCCGCCCATCAGGAGCGTCACCGGGATCACCGGGAAGAAGAGCTGCTTGAAGTTGCCGAGAGTGGAGCGGCGGGCCGCGAACACGTGAGCAGACCAGAGCAGCAGCGACAGCTTCGCGACCTCGGACGGCTGGAAACTCAGCCCCTTGCTGATCCCGATCCAGCTCTGCGCGCCGTTGATGTTCAGCCCGATCCCCGGGACCAGCACTGCGACCAGCATGACGAGCGACGTCATCACCATGGCCGTCGACCACGCCCTGATCACCTTCACCGGCAGCTTGGCGACGAAGTAGAAGGCCACCAGGCCGATCGCGGCAAAGATCGACTGCTTCTGGAAGTCGGCGAACGCAGTCGTCGTGGACGTGGGCTTGAGTGCCATTGCCGACGATGCGGACAACACCATGGTCAACCCGATCGCCAGTAGCAGCAGGAAGATCGCGATCACCAGGTGCAGTGACGTCATGGGGCGATCCATCCACGACCGCCCGCGGGAGAAGGCCCCGCGCAGACGGGCCCGGCCGGACGTCCCGGCGCTCGGCGACGACCTGCTCGGCAGCGGCCTTGTCGTGGACCCGGCCCTGGTTGCGGACTGAGGCGTAGACCCGGGATGCGGTGCGGTCCCCGAATGCGGTGCGGTCCTCGAGTGTGGTGCGGTCCTCGAGTGCGGTGCGGTCTTCGAGTCGCGCGGGGACAGTGCTGTCACGACTGCGTCCCGGGGAGGGTGGAACCACCCTGGACGGGACCGAGCTCACCAGCTCCGGACCGCGACGGCCGATCGGCGAGCGCGCGGACGGCCGCGGTGAAGGCATCGCCCCTGGCCCCGTACGAGGTGAACATGTCGAGCGAGGCGGCGGCCGGGGCGAGAGCGACCGTCACGGCCGCAGCGGGTGCGCCGCCGGCGGGTCGGGCCATTGCCCACGCAGCATCCAGCACCTCACCCATCGCTCCATCGTCGGTTCTGGAGACGACGATCCGCGGGACATCCGGCGCGTGTCGGCGCAGCGCCTGCTCGATGACCTCCGCGTCCACCCCGAGCAGGACGACACCGACGAGCCGCTCCCGGACCGCCTGCACCAGATCGTCGACGGACGCTCCCTTGAGCTGTCCGCCGGCGATCCACACCACCGCATCGAGCGCCGACAACGACGCGGCGGCGGCGTGCGGGTTGGTGGCCTTGGAGTCGTCCAGGAACCGGACGCCGTCCAGCTCGAAGACCCACTGGGCCCGGTGGGCGCCCGGTCGGTAGGCCGCCAGGGCGGCCGCGATCGGCGCCGCGGGCACCCGCACCGCGCGGGCCAGGGTGGCTGCGGCCATCGCGTTGGTCAGCTGGTGCGGACCGGACGCGCCGAGGTCGGCGACCCGGAACAACGTGCCACCACCGAGGGCGGTGTCGACGACCTCGGCCGTGCCGAGGGTGCTGCGTACCCCCACTCCGGACGCACCTGGATCCCCTGCGGTGACCGGGATGCGGCGGCCCGCTGGTGCTGCCGCGAGCAGCGCGGCGGCGCCGGCGTCGTCGACGACGGCCACCGCGATCTCGCCGGTCAGCGCGACCGCCTTGGCCGCCGCATAGGAGGTGAGGTCGCCGTGCCACTCGAGGTGGTCCTCGGCGAGGTTGAGCACCACGCCGGCCCGGGGGCGGATGCTCGGGCCGTAGTGCAGTTGGAAGCTGGACAGTTCGACGGCGATGACGTCCTGCCGCGGCCGGTCCGAGCCGGCGGGTCCGTCGGCGAGCACCGCCTCCAACAGCGGCCACCCCACATTGCCGCAGGCGGTGGCCTGCAACCCCGCCGCGCGCAGGATCGCTGCGAGCATCTCGACGGTGCTGGTCTTGCCGTTGGTCCCGGTGACGGCCAGCCATGGCCGCGCGCCCCGGGGATCCTGCTGGTCGACGAGCCAGGCGAGCTCCACCTCGCCGACCACCGGAACCCCGGCAGCGGTAGCAGCCGCGGGCAGCGGTCGGTGCGGCGCGATGCCGGCGCTCATCACCACCAGCGACGTGCCGTGCGGCGGTGCGGTCAGATCGCCGGCGAAGCTGACGTCGCCCTCGATCTCCGCGAGCGCCGCCGGCGGCGGACGGTCGGAGGTGACGAGCACGGTGCAGCGGCGGGCGGCGAGGAACCGGATCACCGGCAGGCCGGTGATCCCGGCGCCGGCGGCGACGACCAGGTCGCCGGGTCCGGGCAGCGCGGTCAGGCCGGCGGGGGCCGCCGCTCCAGGTCCGGCAGCATCGGACACGCCGGCGTCGGACATCACTCAGCCGCCGGTCAGCGAGAGCCAGTCGGCGTAGAAGAGTCCGAGACCGATCGCCGCCGCAATTGCGGCCAGCAACCAGAACCGCACCAGCACCGTGGTTTCCGCCCACCCGGACAGCTCGAAGTGGTGGTGGAACGGTGCCATCCGGAACACCCGCACCTTGCGGACCTTGAAGACCGCCACCTGAATCACCACCGACAGCATCTCGATCACGAACAGCCCGGCGATCACCACCAACAGCAGTTCGGTCTTGGTGAGGATCGACAGCCCGGCGATCAGGCCGCCGAGGGCCAGCGAACCGGTGTCCCCCATGAAGATCCGGGCCGGGTGCGCGTTCCACCACAGGAAGCCGATGCAGCCGCCGAGGGCCGCTGCGGCAACGACGCCGATGTCCAACGGATCTCGGACGGAGTAGCAACCTGCGCGCGCTGCTGTGGACAGCAGGTCGTTGAAACAGCTGTTGCGGAACTGGAAGAAGCTGATGAACACGTAGCTGCCGAGCACCATCACCGACGAACCGGCAGCCAGCCCGTCCAGACCGTCGGTCAGGTTGACGGCGTTGGACCACGCGGAGATCAGCAGGAACGCGACGACGACGAAACCGATGGCGCCGAAGGAGATGAACGCCAGATCGTGGGTGTAGGACAACCGGATCGACGCGGGCGTACCGCGGGACCCGCCGAACAGCAGCGCGCCGACCGCGAACGCCACCGCGATGACCGTCTGACCGGCCAGCTTGGCCCGCTTGTTGAGCCCGAGGTTCCGCTTGCGACGGATCTTGATGAAGTCGTCGAGGAACCCGACGAGCCCCATGCCGGTGGTCAGGAACAGCAGCAGCCATGCCGACGCCGTCGGGCCGGCACGGCCGCCGCTCATGACGTCGAGCAGGATCGTCACCAGGTAGCCGACCCACATCGCCACCAGGATCGCGACGCCGCCCATGGTCGGCGTCCCGCGCTTGGTCTGGTGCGACTGCGGCCCGTCCTCGCGGATCTCCTGACCGAAGCCCGGCCGGGAGAAGACCTTGATCAGGTACGGCGTGAGCAGGATCGCGACGACCAGCCCCACCACCGCAGCGATCAGGATGTTCTTCATGCGGTGGCTCCTTCCTGGATCTCGGCGCCGTGCGCGCGGGCGACCCGGTCGCCCAGATGGCGCAGGCCGGAGTCGCGGCTCGACTTGAACAGCACCACATCGCCCGGAGTGAGTATCTCCGCCAGGAGTTGCTCGGCCGAGTCCGGGTCGGGAACCAGCCGCACCTGGGTCCCCGGGCCGCTCACCCCGTCGGCGATCGGCGCCGCCTCGCCCACCGCGATCACCATGTCCAGACCGAGTTCCGCTGCCTGAGCGCCGACCGCGGCATGCAGCCGATCCGAATCCGGACCGAGTTCCCGCATCGCGCCGAGTACCGCGACGGTCCGGCGGCCCGAGCGCATCGCCGCGAGCGCGCGCAGGGCCGCGCGCATCGACTCGGGGTTGGCGTTGTAGGCATCGTTGACCAGGGTGATCCCGTCCGGCAGGTCGTGGACCTCCATCCGCCAGCGGCTCAGCACCGTGGCCGAGGCGACGGCGCCCACTGCCGCCAGGACCGGCACCCCAGCGGCGGCCGCCGCCGCGATGACAGCGAGCACGTTGCCGATCTGGTGCTCTCCGGGGGCGGCGAGTCGGTCGATGACCGCGTCCAGCTGTTCGTCACCGACGGGGGTGCGCACCCGGCCGCGCACCCGGAACCCGGCACAGCCGCGCGCGTCGATGCTGACGTCCGTCGCCCGCAGATCGGCCCGCTCGCCGCGCCCGACCGACACGACGTGGGCCGGGGTGGCTGCTGCCATCGCAGCGACCAGCTCGTCGTCGGCGTTGAGCACCGCGACGCCGTTCGCCGGAAGTGCCTGCACCAGTTCGGATTTGGTGGTCGCGATGGCCTCCACCGAGCCGAACGGGCCGAGGTGCGCGCTGCCGACGTTGAGCACCACACCGATGCTCGGCGGCGCGATCGTCGTCAGGTAACGGATGTGCCCGACCCCCGAGGCGCCCATCTCCGCGACCAGGAACCGGGTCGATCCCGTGACCCGGCAGGCCGTCAGCGGGACGCCGACCTCGGAGTTGAGCGAGCCGACAGGGGCGATCGTCTCGCCCGCGGTCCGCAGCACCTGGGCCAACAGGTCCTTGGTGGTGGTCTTGCCGGAGGAGCCGGTGATGCCGATGATCGACAGTCCCTGGCAGCGACGGAGCACCTCGGCGCCGAGCGCAGCGAACGCGTCCTGGACGTCGGTGACGACGACGGTCGGGTGCACCCCCACCGGCCGGAGCCCCAGGGTGGCAACGGCTCCGCGCTCGGCGGCTGCTGCGGCGAAGTCGTGGCCGTCGGCGTGCTCGCCGATCCTGGCCACGTAGAGACTGCCCGGTGTCGCCTGCCGGGAATCGGTGACGACCGCGGACGACACGACGACGGCGCCGACCTCGGGTGCCGCAGCGGCGTCCCCGGCGTCAGCAGCGGGCGGGACCAGCCGGCCGTGAACCGCCACGGCGATCTCGTCGAGCGTCATCGCGATCACTGCGCACCGCCGGGCAGCGGCAGTCGGCGCAGCGCAGCAGTGAGCTCGGCCTCGTCCGAGAACGGATGCTTCACGCCGTGGATCTCCTGCCCCGTCTCGTGCCCCTTGCCCGCGATCACCACGGCGTCTCCAGGACGCGCGGCGGCGACAGCGGTTCCGATCGCGGCCCGTCGATCACCGATCTCCCGGACCTCGATGTCGCGATCTTCGCCGCGTGCACCGCGCAGGACCGCTGCCCGGATGGTGCCGGGGTCCTCGGAGCGGGGGTTGTCGTCGGTGACGATCACCAGGTCGGCCCGCGCGACGGCGGCCGCGCCCATCAGGGCTCGTTTGCCGCTGTCCCGGTCGCCGCCGGCCCCGATCACCGCGATCACCCGGCCCGGGACCGATCCCCGGACGGCGTCCAGCACGGCGGCGATCGCCGCCGGTTTGTGGGCGTAGTCGATGACGGCCAGGAACTGCTGGCCGACGTCGATGCGTTGCATCCGGCCGGGGACCTGGACCCCTTCCAGCGCCCTGGCGGCGAGCTCCGGATCCAGCCCGGCGGCGTCGATGCAGGCGATCGCGGTGAGCGCGTTCGCCACGTTGTAGGACCCCGGGATGGCCAGATCGCAGCGGATCTGCTGGCCGGCAGGGCCGGTGAGTCGCAGGTGCTGGCGCCCGGTGGGATCGCTGCCGACGACGGCTGCCCGCCAACTCGCGGATACGTCCGGCCGGGTCGACACGGTGAGCGCTCCCGGGTTCTCCTGCGCCAGCCGGGTGCCCCATTCGTCGTCGATGACCACGACCGCAGCATCACTTCGCCCGTCGAACAGCTTGGCCTTGGCCGCGAAGTAGTCGTCCATGTCGGGATGGAAGTCGAGGTGGTCCTGGCTCAGGTTGGTGAACGCGCCGACCGCGAACCGGGTCCCGCCCACCCGGCCGAGGGCCAGCGCATGGGAGGAGACCTCCATCGTCACCGCCTGCACCCCACGTTCGACCATCACCGCCAGCAGCGCCTGCAGGTCCGGCGCCTCCGGGGTGGTGAACGCGCTGGGGATCACCTCGTCCGCGGGCGCGTCGGGATCACCGGCCCCGCCGCCGATCCGCGTCATCACGGTGCCGATCAGCCCGGTCCGCAGTCCCTGGGCAGCCAGCGCCGCCTCGATCAGGAAGCAGGTGGTCGTCTTGCCCGACGTCCCGGTGACCCCGATCATCCTGAGCCGGGTGGACGGGTAGCCGTAGATCGCGGCGGACACCGGCCCGAGAGCGCTCCGGGGATCTGCGGTGACGAGCACCGGCAGCGCGACACCGTGGTCGGCAATCAGGGAAGCACCGACCGGGTCGGTGAGCACCGCGACCGCTCCGGCCGCGGCTGCGTCGGCCGCGAACTGGGCGCCGTGCGTGCGAGCGCCCGGGAGCGCACCGAACAGATCGCCGGGTCGGACCTCGTGGCCCCGCAACGAGGCCCCGGTGACCTGCACTGCTGCAGCCGATCCGAAGTCCGTCGGGGGCCGCTCAACGGACTCCGGCAGCAGCCCGGCGAGAGCGCTCAACGGGACGCCGACGACGCTCGTGGGGCGCAGCGGCGAGAGGGACACGTCCGGCAACGCTACCCGTTCTCCCCCGCCGGAACGGTGAAGAAGGGCGTGTAGTCGGGAGCCTTGGTGGTCGACGGCGGGACGTCCATCGCGTCCGTCAGATAGCTGCCGACGTCGTGGAACAGCGGTGCAGCGTTGGTGCCGCCCTCGCGGTCACCCTTGGTCGGGCGATCCAACGAGAGGGTGATCACGTATTGCGGTTTGTCGGCCGGCAGGAAGCCGGCGAACGTGGTGGTGAACTCCGTCTTGGAGTAGACACCGTCGACGACCTGCTGGGCGGTGCCGGTCTTCCCGGCGACCTGGTAGCCGTTGATCGCGGCGAACGGGGCGGTGCCGTGGTTCTCGGCGCCCTCGCCGTCCTGCATGGTGGCGGTCAACCACTTCTGCAGGGTGCGCGCGGTCTTCGCGCTCATCACCCGCACCCCGGCGCCGCGGGAGCTCTGCTCGACCTTGCCGTCGGGCGAGGTCGTCGATTGGATGATCGAGGGTTTGACCAGCACCCCGTCGTTGGCGATCGCCTGGTACATGGTGGCCAGCTGCACCATTGTCATCGACAAGCCCTGGCCGATCGGCAGGTTCGCGAACGAGCCGGCACTCCATTCGGACTTCGCGGGGTCCGGATCGTAGGGCGGCAGGAATCCCGAGTCCTCGTTGTTGAGCTCGACACCGGTCTTGACGCCGATACCGAACTTGCGCTCCATGTCGTAGAACGCCTGCTTCCCGACCTGCTGGGCGATCATCAGGGTGCCGACGTTGCTCGACTTGGCCAGGATGCCCTGGACCTTCATGTCCAGCAGCGGGTGCACCCAGGCATCGCGCACCGTGGTGCCGCCGTCGAAGGTGATGTCGTAGCCGACCGGCAGCACCATCTTCTCGTTGATCTTGCCCGCCTCCAGCGCGGCGGCGAAGGTGACAACCTTGTTCACCGAACCGGGCTCGATCCGGTTGGTGATCGCGCCGTTGCCGGACTCGGTCGGCGTCTTGCGAGCCTTGCAGCTGGCCATCGCGAACAGTTTGTTGGTCTTCGCGTCGGTGACGACGATGTCCCCGCCCTGCGCACCGGTCTGGGTGACGGTGTCGCAGAGCAGCTGCTGGATCACGTACTGCCCCGAGGCGTTGATCGACAGCTGGATCGACGAGCCGTCGGTCGCGGGGGTCTCGGACGTCACCGTGCCGGGGATCGGGGTGCCGGAGGGTTGGATGTCGAACGTCCGGGAACCCGCCGTGCCGGCCAGCAGCGAGTCGAAGCGGTTCTCGACCCCGGACAGCCCGTGGCCGTCCCAGCCCAGGGTGCCGACGATGGCGTCGCCGATGCTCTGCGAGGGGTACTCGCGGATCGACTGCGACTCGGTGGAGACGGCGTTGATCACCTTGTCCTTCTGCTTCACCGTCAGCTTCAGGCGCTTGTTCTTGTCGGTGAGGATGTCGTAGACGGAGGCCATGATCACGTCGGCCTGCGCGGGCGTCAGCTTGTCCGCGACGTAGAGGTACGTCTTGCCGGACTTCATCTTCGCCAGCAACTGCTCGCGAGTGATCGTGCCGTCCGCCTGGGTGCCCTTCAGGCCGGCCATGATCTTGTCGGCCACCTGACCGCGCTGGATGTCGTCGGAGAAGACCGTCGGCCGGATCGCCAACCGGCGCCCCTCGACACTGAACGCGAACGGGGTCCCGGTGGCGTCGGTGATCCGACCCCGCTGGGCGGGCAGCTCGATGGTGCGCTGACGCTGGTCGGCGCCGATGGCCGCGTAGCTGTCGGCATTGACCACCTGGACGAAGACCAGCTTGACCATCGCGGCAGCGAGCAGCGACAGCATCAGCGTCAGGGCCACCCGGCCGCGCACCTTCTGGTTGATCCGGGCCGCGCGCTTGTTGACCCGACGCCCGCGCACCGACCGGGTCTTGGCCCGCGCCCTGACCGGTCGGCTGACGACCCGCTGGCCGTCGGGACGGGCACCCCGCTCGGTCGGACGCCGCCGGCCGGTGGACTCCGGTGCTGCGGCGGGGCGCGGGGTGCGGACGGTGCGCTCGGGGGTGGCGGCGCGGTCCGCGTGCGGACGGCCGACCCCGCGGTCACGGGCAGCCCGTGGGCGCTCGAGGGGGGTCGTCGGGGCGGCGGTGCGTCTCGGCGTGCGCCGCTCGTCGGCGCGAGGGGCGCGGTCCGAGGTGCCTCCGGTGGACCGCTGGGTGGCGCGAGCTCGGTCGGCGCGTGGTTCGGTGGGGCGCGGCTCGGTGCGGCGCGGCTCGGTGCGGCGCGGCTCGGTGCGGCGCGGCTCGGTGCGGCGCGGCTCGGTGCGGCGCGGCACGGCCGGACGGCCGGACGGGGTGGCGGCCCGCCGACGCGGATCGCTCGGCGGATTGCCGCCGGTGGACCGGTCGCCGCGGCTCGGGTTCGGTGGCGGCGTCATCCGTTGCCGGCCGGAGCAGCCGAGCCCGACGGCTTGATGACGACGCACGGCGTGCGGTTGCAGTCGATGATCGCACTGTTGCTCGCCGGGACCAGACCGAGGGCCTTGGCCCGGTCAGCGAGGTTCGGCGTCGAGTCGAGCGAGGCGACCTCGCGCTGCAGCGTTTCGATGTCGAGCTGGTACCGATCGGCCAGATCCTGGCTCCGGCCGATCTGCACGCCGGTCTCCGATGTCCGGGTGTTCAGCACCAGCACGCCGACCGCTCCGACAGCGAGGACGAGAATGATCAGGGCGATGAACGGAACCTTCGACAGCGACCCGCGAATGGTGCGCCCACCGTGATCGACCCGGTCGTGCGCGATCCGCCCGGTGCGTCTGCGCCGACGCTCGTACGCCCGGTCGGCGGCGGTGGTGGTGACCGCTCCCGTGCGGTCGGCGACGCGCGAGCCGGCCACGGGAGACCGGGTGGCGCTGCGCGAGCCGGCGGTGCTGCGCGCCCCTGCGGAGATCGTCCGCGCCGCGGACGCGCGCCCGGCGACCGGAGCACGACGGCTGCGACGAATCGGTGTCTGGGTCATGCTGCGCTCCGGATGCGTTGTGCTGCACGTAGTTTGGCCGAATTGGCGCGGGGATTCTGGACGATCTCGGCGGCGGACGGTGCCTGCATCCCACGGGTCACGAGTCGGAACTCCGGGTCGTGTCCCGGCAGGTCCATCGGCAGGTCGAGCGGTGTGGTGGAGGTACTCCGGGCCACGAACTCCTGCTTGACGATTCGGTCCTCGAGGGAGTGGAAACTCATCACGACGATCCGGCCGTCGACGGCCAGTGCGTCCATCGCCGCCGGCACCGCCCTGCGCACCGTCCCGAGCTCGTCGTTCACCTCGATCCGCAGTGCCTGGAAGGTGCGCTTGCCGGGATGCCCTCCGGTGCGGCGGGCGGCCGCGGGAATGCTGCTGCGGATCAACTCGACGAGCTCGGCGCTGCTGGCCAGCGGAGCCGCCGTCCGCCGGCGGTCGATCGCCGAGGCGATCCGCGGCGCGAACTTCTCCTCGCCGTACTGACGCAGGATCCGCACGAGTTCGGAGACCGAGTAGGTGTTGACGACCTCGGCCGCGGTCAGCGGAGCCGTCGGATCCATCCGCATGTCCAGCGGCGCGTCGACCGAGTAGGCGAACCCTCGCTCGGTGCGATCCAGCTGGAGCGAGGAGACCCCGAGATCGAACAGCACGGCGTTCACGGTGCCGTCCGACCGCAGCGCCAGATCGGCGATGACGGCCGAGAGCTCGTCGTTGACGGCGTGGACGAGGTGCGCCCGGTCGGCGAAACCGGCGGCGTGGATGCGCGCGCCGGCGATCTGGAGGGCCTGGGGATCCCGGTCGACGCCGATCAACCGCAGCTGCGGGTGGTCCGTGAGCATCCGTAGTGCATGCCCTGCCATGCCGAGCGTCGCATCGACGTACACGGCGTCCGGCGCACCCAGTGCCGGCGCCAGCAGCTCCGCGATGCGGTCGATGAGGATCGGGGTGTGGATGTCGTCGAGTTCGCGCGGTGGTGCGGCGGTGTCCGCGGCTGTGTCCGCGGCTGTGTCTGCGGCACGGTCGGGGAGGTCACCGGACTGGTCGTTCATCGATCCCCCTCTCGCTGCGCTGGCCGGGTTGCTGATGTGTCTGGTGGAGCGCGGCACCGGCGGGTGCGGGCTCCGGTCGATCGTCGGGAGGAGTGCTGCGGGGTGGGGGCGCCGATCCGGGTGAACCTGCCGCCTGGTCCCCACCCGCCGGATGCGGTGCCTGGCGCGGGGGAAGTCGCGTCAGGAACCGATCGACGGGTGCAGGCCGGGTCGCAGGTGCGTTCCGTCTGCTGCCCATGGATGCTCAGGTCACAGCAGGGTCCCCCGTTCGGGACTGGCGTAGGCCGCCTCCTGGCGGGCCTCGTACCGCTCCCACTCCGCGGCGTCCCAGATCTCCATCCGCAGCCCGGCGCCGACGATCACGACGTCCTTGGACAGCTGCGCGTACTGCCGCATCCGGACCGGGACGGAGACCCGCCCCTGACCGTCGGGTGTCTGCTCGTCGGTGTTGGCGAGCATGTAGCGCTGGAACCCACGAGCCCGCTCGTCGGTGACGTCGGCCTTGATGGCGTCGGCAGCGAACTGCTCGAACCCGTCACGGGTGAGCACGTAGACGCAGTGGTCCTGACCCTTCACCAACATCACGCCCCCAGCGAACTGGTCGCGGTACCGGGCAGGCAGGGTGACGCGGCCCTTGTCGTCCATGCGGGGGGTGTAGGTACCGAAGAAGCCCGCTGTCGCCATGAGCTGCTCACCTCCTCCACCTCCACCATGTCCGGCTGTGTTGCAACCCCGCAGCCCTTTTCGACCCTCACTGTGCCACAGCCCCCCACTTTCTGCCACCAACTGCCGAGATGTCGCCGAACATTCCAGCGTTCGAGTGAAGGAGCGACTGTTTACCCAGGTCACGGCAGTGGCAGGAAGTGGGTGGTGGGAGTCGACAGCGGCCCATCGGCGGCATGAATCCGGCGGTCAGCAGACCGGTTCACCCACAGCCGGGCGCTGCCGCGCGCGGGACGGCACGGATCGCGCGGCCGGCACGCTGCTCGGGCGGCTCGCGGTGGGGCGGAGTGGGGAAGCGGGCGGGCGGGGTTGGGACGACGGGCGTGGCGGGGTGCGGACCGCAAGTGGGCGGGGTGGGAACGCCGAGGAGGCAGATCCGGTCGTCTGGCCCGGAGCCGGCGCGGGTCCTCCGCGGTGCGTCCTTTCGGGCGGCAGTCGGACAAGATCGGCCCATCCCGGTGATCTTTTGGCAAACTGACCACAACCTCGGAAAACCCGTCCGCGCGCCGGTCTCGCATCGTCGTCGTCGACTCGGGTCGCCGAGGAACCGTGGGCGTCACCTCCGACTGCACCGGCTGTCGGGGCGCCCAGCGACCGGAAGGACGCCTGTGGCTCAGCACTCGACGACCGATGCCCAACAGCGGACGGTCGGCGATCCCGCCGGCGGACCGATCAACGGGGCACCGCACTCCTCGGCCGCAACGGGAGCCGCAGGCGGCCCGCTGGATCCGGTGACCATCGCCGACCTCGGTCGCCGCATCGCCGCCTCGATGGCGAAGGTCCTGCTCGGCAAGCCGGAGGTGCTGCGCCTGGCGACCATTTCGTTGCTGACGGAGGGCCATCTGCTCATCGAGGACGTGCCCGGTACCGGGAAGACCAGCCTCGCCAAGGCCCTGGCCAAGTCGGTGGGCGGCAGCGTCAGCCGCGTGCAGTTCACCCCCGACCTGATGCCCTCCGACGTCACGGGGGTGAGCATCTACGACCGCGCCAGCAGTGCCTTCGAGTTCCGGCCGGGTCCGGTGTTCGCCAACATCGTCGTCGCCGACGAGATCAACCGGGCCTCACCGAAGACCCAGTCGGCCCTGCTCGAATCGATGGAGGAGCGGCAGGTCAGTGTCGATGGCACGACCTATCCGCTGTCCCGCCCGTTCCTGGTGCTGGCCACCCAGAACCCGGTGGAGATGGAGGGCACCTATCCGCTGCCGGAGGCGCAGCGCGACCGCTTCCTGGCCAGGACCTCGATCGGTTACCCCGATGCGGCCTCGGAGGTGGCGATGCTCGGCGACCGGGACGTCGTCGACCCGCTGGGATCGCTGTCCCCGGTGGTGGATGTCGAGACCGTGAGCCGGATGATCGACGGCGTCAACCGGATCCACATCGCCCCGGAGCTCCGCAACTACCTGGTCGAGCTGGTCGGCGCGACCCGTCGCACGCCCGATGTGCGGCTCGGCGCCTCCCCGCGGGCGATCCTGCACCTGGCGCGGGCGTCGAAGGCCGCAGCAGCGCTGGACGGTCGCCCGTTCGTCGTTCCGGACGACATCCAGCGTCTTGCCCCCGCCGTACTGGCGCACCGGCTGCTGCTGACCGTCGAGGCGCACGCAGCCCATCGCTCCGCCGAGGGGATCATCACCGACCTGCTGGGCCGGGTCCGGGTGCCGAGAGGCGCTGGGGGATGACGGAACACCCCCGCGCGGCCGGAGCCGGCAGCTCCACGGGCAGCCCGTGATGGGCACCGAAAGCAGCAAGGGCAAGCGGGCCGGCGGGAACATTGGTGGGAGGACTGCTGTGCGCGACGGCGGCCCGGTGCGCGGTCTCACCACCCGCGGCCGGTGTCTGTTGGCCGGCGGGGTGGCTGCCGCCGTGTGCGCATTCCTGCTCGACGAGCGGGACCTGCTGCGGGTCGGGATCTTCGCGATCATCATCCCGTTGCTGGCGATCGCGGTGACCGCCACCCGCCGTCCGAAGCTCGAGGTCACCCACCAGGTACACCCCGACCGCCTCACCCCGGGCATCACCGGCCAGGTCGCTGTCTCGGTCGCCAACGCTGGGTCCAGCAGGGCCAGGGCGTTCGAGTTCGTGGAACCGGCGATCCCCGGTCTCACCCGCGGGGTCAGGCGCCTCGTCCCCGGTCTGCGCAGTGGACACGGCTACCGGATGACCTACCCGGTCTCGGCCGCCCGCCGAGGTCGCTTCCAGGTGGGACCGGCACTGGCGCTCACCCACGACGTGTTCGGGCTCTGGGAGGACGCGACCGACCTGCCAGGCACCTCCGATGTGCTGGTCGTCCCCCAGGTCGTCCGGCTCACCGGTCTTCCGCTCGGCGCCGGCAACCGCTCGGCGTCCTCCGGTCGGGCGGCCACCGGTACCACCGGCGGAGATCCGGACGTCGGGGTCCGCAACTACCGCAGCGGCGACGACATCCGCACGATCCACTGGCGAGCCTCCGCCCGACACGACGAGCTGATGGTCCGACTGGACGAACCCGTCTCCCACGGTGGCGCCGTCGTCCTGCTGGACCATCGCGCCGGCGTGCACCGCGGGGCCGACGCGGACTCCAGCCTCGAGCTCGCGGTGGTGCTCGCCGCCTCGGTCAGCCTGCACCTGTTGAACACCGATCACGAGGTCCGGCTGGCCGGTCACCAGAGCACCATCGTGCACGGTCACGACATCACCGACAGCGTGCTCAGCGGACTTGCCGAGCTCGAGGCAGACGACGTCCGCACGCTGGGTTTCCCGCCGGTCGGGTCCGCAGGGATGGTCATCGCCATCCTCGGTGCCCTCGACCTGGCGACCATCAGCGCGCTCGTCGCGGGCCGTCCGCGGGGCATCCAGGGCGTCGCGCTGCTGATCGAGACCGCCGACTGGGCGCAGCCCGGCGAGGCGACGGGGATGCCCGTCACCGCTGCCCGCAGCGCGCTGCAGGCAGCCGGCTGGCGCACCGTGTCCATCCGACGGGGTGACGATCTGGCAACCGCCTGGCGACGTGTCTGTACCGTCGGCAGTGAGGACGTCGAGCAGGCCGGTCAGGTCGATCCGGCTGCCGGCCGGGCCCGTCAGTACCAGGAGCAGGTGAGATCCCGATGACCCTGCTGTCCGATCCACCGGTCCCGCCGGCCGTCGCCGGGCCGCCCGGACCCCCGGCCGCACCCGCTGGGGTGGTGCCCGCCGCCGGACCGCCCCGTCAGGTGCGAGCCCCGATCGACGACCGCGTCTCGCTGGTTCCCAGTCTGTTGGCCGTCCTCGCGCTGCTCGCCGGCTCCGCTGCACTGAGCTCGGTGCTCGAGAAACCGACCTGGGTCCTGCCGATCGTCGAAGTGGTCGGCATCGTGTGGCTGCTCGGTGTCGGCTGTCGCCTGCTGCGCTCCCCCGCCCCGATCACCGTGCTGGTCCAGTTCGCCGGCTTCCTGGTCGTGCTGACGAGCCTGTTCACCTCGTCGGGGATCGGTGGTCTGATCCCCACCGCCGCGGCCTTCCGCGATGCGGGGGACCTGCTGCGCGACGCCTGGGCGCAGATCCTGGCCACCGTCCCGCCCGCACCGACGACGCCCGCGCTCACCTTCCTGGCGGCGCTCGCGCTGGGCACGACTGCCCTCATCGTCGACTTCCTGGTGGCCGAGGCGAAGGCCCCGGCGCTGGTCGCACTCCCCCTGCTGTGCCTGTACTCGGTGCCGGCGTCGATCTCCACCCAGTCGCTGCCGTGGTGGACGTTCGTCGCACCGGCCCTGCTGTATGCCGCGCTGCTGGCCAGTACCGGCTCCCTGCTCACCCGGCGACTCGGGCGAGCCTCGGTCGGACTCGTCGTGTCCGGCGTGCTCGTCGCGGGTGTGGGTGCCGGAGCTGGGGTGTTCGGCGGCGACTCGGTCACGGCTGTCGGGACCGAGGGACACCTGCCCCGAAACGGTGTGAGCGGCGGCCAGATCGGATTGAGCCCGTTCACGTCGCTGCGCGGCGACCTGAAGCGCGGCGAACCCGTCGAGCTGCTGTTGGTCCGCGACCAGCCCGTCGACGACTACCTGCGGGTGGTGGCGCTGCAGGTGTGGCGCTCCGGTCAGGACGCGGGATTCAGCTTCGGCGCACTCACCGACGACGGCGACCCACTCAGCGGGATCAGCGCGACGACCCCGGGTGGCGCCCCCGTTGAGGTGACGGTCGAGTCGCTGCGCTGGGCCGACAAGTGGTTGCCGATGTTCGCCGGTACCCAGGCGATCCAGGGCCTCGGTCCCGATTGGCAGTACGACCGCTCGCTCTCGACGGTCTACCGCGAGCAGGAGCAGAACCCGAAGTCCTACCGCTTGCTCACCTCCTTCGAGATGCCGACCGCCGCAGACCTGCGCACCGACACGGTGACGCCGACCGCAGAGCTCCTTGACACCACCGGCATCCCCGATTCGGTTCGGAACACCGCGGCCAACGTGGTGGCCGGCCAGCAGACGCCGTTCGCCAAGGCCGATGCTCTGCTGAAGTACTTCACGAATCCCGCCAACGGTTTCACCTACTCGTTGCAGGTTCCCCCCGGCAGCAGCGGCAACCAGCTCGCCGACTTCCTGGAGAACAAGCAGGGGTACTGCGAGCAGTACGCATCGGCGATGGCGGCGATGCTGCGCACCGTCGGGATTCCGTCGCGGGTCGCTGTCGGTTTCACCCAGGGTGAGCTGAAGAACGACGGGACGCGGGTCATCACCACCAACGACGCGCACGCCTGGGTGGAGGTCCGCTTCGACGAACACGGGTGGGTGCGGTTCGATCCCACTCCGCTGACCGGTGGGACCGGTCGCGAGAACGGCTTCACCGAAGGCGGCACCGGTTCCGGCGACGGCACCGGCGATACGAGTTCGGCGTCCGAGACGGTCGGCCCGTCCACGGAGACGAGCGTGGACACCACCGGTCGCGGCGACCAGCAGCCGGGTCTTAATCCCGACGACGGCGGCACCGACAGCTCGAGCACGACCGCGGCCCAGGTCGCCGAACCCGCGACGCCGACCGGTCTGGCCGCGGTCCCGCGCTGGGTGTGGTGGGGCCTCGGACTGGTCGCGCTGCTGGTGGTGCTCGCGATGGTCCCCGGCCTGGTCCGCGGTCAACGGCGGCGCAACAGGGTGCAGGTGGCGAGCAGCGGCGGACCGGGCGCCGCGACTGCGGCCTGGGCGGAGATCGAGGATCTGATGCTCGACCACCGGGTGGCCTTGATCCCGACCGAATCCACTCGGACGACCGCCAACCGGGTTGCGAAGGTGGGCGGACTGAACCAGGCCGGCCGGACCCAGCTCCGCTCGCTGGTGATCGCTGCCGAGCAGCAGTGGTATGCCGACGGGCACTCCTCGGTGGCGGTCGCGGCACCACCGCAGGAGGATCTGGCCCCAGCGATCCAAGCCGTCCGCGCCGGACTGACCCAGGCGATCCCGCTCCGAGCCGCCGAGCGTTGGCTTCCGAGAAGCCTGCGGCCCCGGGTCTGAGCCGACTCTGTGCCGGTCCCGCGACTTCTGAGGTGATCGAGCAAGAGAGGAACGAACGCGTCGAGATCCCGGAGTCCCGGTGATCTGGCGAGGTCCCTGCGTTGACCTGACGGGGTCTCGACGCACTTCGTTTGCTCGACCACCTGGGAAACGCGAGCGGGCGAAGAAGAAGGAAGGTCCGACGCATTCAGAACATCAACGCGGCGGAGCTGGGAGATGCCCGCCCGGGACCTACTCCTGCTCGTCGAACCTACGACGCAGGCGCTCTTCCAGCTTCGACGAGACGGTGCCGGCGGGCTTGGGCTTCGCCGGGGTGACGGTGGCGTTCTTGCCGCGGCCAGGAATTCCGAAGACGAACAGACCGGCGCCGGCGACCATGGCCAGGAAGCCGATCACCGAGACGATCACGCCGAGGGTGAGCACACTCTGGGTGGTGATGACGCCGACGACCAGGCAGACCAACCCGACGACGAACACCGCAGCAGCAGCGATCGGCCGACGACGACGGATCCGCGTGACGTCGACCGACGTGGCGAACTTCGGGTCGTCGTCGTAGAGCGCGCGTTCGATCTGGTCGAACATGTGCTGCTCGTGCTCGGAGAGCGGCATGGTCCCTCCTCGGGCGTCGGGTGTCACGGCCGGGAGGTCGTGGCCCCGTCAAGATGATGAATTGGTGCGGGTTCTTCCGTGCTGAAATCGGATGCTGATCCACCCGGCCGGTACTCGGCTGCCAGGTGGAGCGGGACCTGCTGTCCACAGTACGAGCAACCGAGCCCGTCCACTACCTACTCTGCCAACCCGTTATGGCGAATCTGCCCATCAGGGGACTCTCCCGGCATCACTCGGGGGGCTCTGGTCCGATCGTGCCGGGGTGCAGACACCGCCAACAGGCTCGCCGGACGGATCGCCGCGGACCCGAACCGGGCGGCCACCTCGTCGACCGTCGTCTCCGCCCTGCGCCAGTCTGCATCGATCAGGGACGCCATCGGATCGACGTCGAACGCGAGTTGCGCCGATGCCTCGCCCGGCAGCACCAGCCCCTCGAGCCGGACGCCCACCAGTCGGACGGGGCGAGTGGCGCCCAGCGTGTCGAGCAGGCCGACAACGGCGGCGTGGATGTCGCGACTCAGATCGAGCGGCTCGGCGAGGGTGACCGATCGGAAGACGGTGCTGAAGTCGTCGTAGCGGACCTTGAGGGCCACCGTCCGCCCCCGGACGCCACCCGCTCTGGCTCTGCGCGCGGTGCGGTCTGCGAGCGCCAACAGCTCACGGTCCAGGATCCGCCGGTCCGCCGTGTCCACAGCGAAGGTCGTCTCGGCGCCGATGGATGCCTCGGCCACGTCCGTGGTCACCGATCGTCCGTCGATCCCGTTCGCCAAATCGTGCAGCTTGCTACCGGCAGCCTGGCCGATCTGCTTGACCAGCCACGATCGGGAGGTCGCGGCGATGTCGCCGACGGTGGTCAGACCGAGGGCGAGCAACGCCTTCTCCTGGGCCGGCCCCACTCCCCACAGCGCCCGGACCGGGAGCGGCCGGAGCAGCTGCTCCACCTCGCCAGGGGGGACCACCAGCAGCCCGTCGGGTTTGGCCAGACCGGAGGAGAGCTTGGCGACGAACTTGGTGGCGGCGGCGCCCACAGTGGCGACGAGCCCCAGCTCGTCGGCGATCCGCTGACGCAGTCGGATCGCGATCTGCACCGGACGTCCCTGGCCCCGACCCGCCCCGGACACGTCCAGGAACGCCTCGTCGACCGAGAGCGGTTCGACCAGCGGTGTCACGTCGCGGAACATCGACATCACCTGGTCGGAGACCTCGCTGTAGAGGCCGTGCTCCGGGGGCACCACGACGATCCCGGGGCAGAGCGCACGCGCTCGTCCGGTCGGTATCCCGGAGCGCACCCCGGTGGCGCGCGCCGCGTAGGTGGCGGACAGGACGACGCTGCGCGGACCTGTCCCGGCAACCATCATCGGACGACCGCGCAGTTCCGGGTGACGACGCAGCTCGACCAGGGCGAAGAAGGCGTCCATGTCGACGTGCAGAATCGTGCAGGCCGAGTCATCCACCGACTCGGGATCCTCCGTCGTCCGACGGCGAGACGTGCTCGTCCCCATCAGCAGCATCCACTCCTGCGCGCCACGCGAACCGCTCCCACCGGGAGCGGGGCGCCGTCGTCGCCCCGGACCGCCAGCCTAGTGCCGCTCAGCCCGAGCGATCCTGGCGCGCGCTGATCAACGATTCGACCAGATCGATGAACTCGCCGGTCTGCCGGATCAGATCGTCGGTCTCCCGCACCCCGATCGCCCGGCCGATCCCGGCTTCCGCCAACTGGCGCTTGCCGATCCCCGCCCGGTAGAACGCGGCCCACTCGGCGAGCTCCGGCGCGACCCGCTCGAGCAGATCCCACACGTTGCCGCGGCCACCTGCCCGGCTGGGCCGGACACGTGCTGCGTTCGAGGCGCTTGCGGCAGTGCGACCGGACGAGGGGCTCGCACGTACCGCCAGCAGAGCTGCGGCGGCACGCAGACCGGCCAGGTGCGCCGCGGCGTAGCGGTCGGCGGTGCCGGTGGCCCGGATGGCGGACCCGAGCCCCCGACCTGCGTCGGCAATCAGTTCGCGGGCAGCAGCCTGACCGACCGGACCTCCGGCGGGACCGGACGGACTCGGCCTGCTCGCCGTCCGTCGACCGCGACCGGGCCCTCGGTTCTGCGTCGAGCTCTCGGCTCGGGACGACGATCTGGTCACCATGCAGTTCCTCCACTCACCGTGCACCCGCACCCCGGAACGTCGTGCGATGCGTCAACCTGGCGGCGTCGTTGTCGAACACCTGTTCGATACAGTACGCCCGCATCACTGCCCCGTCCAGGGTTCCGTCCGGCTCCGCGGCCTGCGTCGTCCGCGACGCGTCAGCCCTGCTCGGCAGGTCGGGAACGGCGAAACGTGATGTCATGGAGTGATGGTGTCCCACCACTCCGACAGTCATGCCCGGACGGTGAGCGCCAACCAGGGACTCTCGCTGTGCCCGGTCGACGCCGAGGGCTTCCTGGCGCTGGTGGACGAGTTCATCGGGATCTACTCCGCGGCCATGGGATACCCCGCCGAGCAGGCTTCCGCGCGCCGTCAGCTCTGGGAACAGCACGCGCTGCGCGCCGGGTTCAGCTGTGTGGCCGTCTTCGACCGCTGCGGGCATCCGGTGGCCTTCGCCTACGGCTACTCGGGTCGCCGCGGACAGTGGTGGAACACCGAGGTGGCCAGGGGTGTGCGCGGCACCCCGGCCGAGGCGTGGTTGGCCGACTATGCCGAGCTCACGGAGTTGCACGTCCGCCCGGACCACCAGGGCCAGGGGCTCGGCGAGCGGACCCTCCGCGCCTTCCTCGCCTCGCGGACCGAGCCCCAGGTGCTGCTGTCGACGCCGGAGGGCGACAACCGGGCCTGGCGGTTGTACCGCCGGCTGGGTTTCCAGGACGTGTTGCGCAGCTACCGGTTCACCGGTGACGGTCGGCCCTTCGGGATCCTCGGGCTGGTCCTGCCGGTCTGATCCGGGTCGGCGCGCGGCACCCTGCCCGCTCGAGACGCGAGCGGTGACTCAGGAGCGCGGGTCGTCCTCGACGGGCTCGGTGGTCCGATCCGGTTCGCCGGTGTGTCTGACCGTGTCCCGATAGGCCTCCCGGACCACCAGGTGCGCTGACACCGGTGCGGTGAACAGCTGCAGCACGACGATCAGCACCAGTTGCCCGATCACCGCCCAGGTCCCCAGTCGCAGGCCGACCCCGAGCATCAGCAGCATGATCCCCAGTACCTGCGGCTTGGTCGCCGCGTGCACCCGCGACTCGGTGTCCGGGAACCGCAGGACGGCGATCCCGGCCAGCGCCGACAGCAGCGCGCCGGCGATCAGCGCGATCGCGGAGAGCAGGTCGACGGTCATCATCGGCCCTCCCGTTCCACGTCGGTTGCCGGATCGTCGGCTGTCGGTGCCGTCGCGGCTGCGTCCGGCGGCGGTGTACGGCCCCGGGTCGCCTCGCGGGGCAGCAACCGCGCCAGGCTGGCCGTCCCGAGGAATCCGAGCAGCGCGACGACCACACCGACCACCAGCGTCACCGAACTGCGCGACAGCGCGGCGGCCAGCATGATCACACCCACCGTGATGGCCAGCAGGACGTCCAGCGCCGCCGCGCGGTCGAGCGCCCCGGGACCGCGCCGCAGCCGGACCGTTGCCGTCACAGCGCCGATCGCGAACAGGGCTCCGGCCACGATCGCCGTCACCGTCATGACCGTCATCCCGTCGCACCTGACGTCGCACCCGTGAGTTCCCGGTAGTGCTGCCGGACCTCCCGGTTGCCGAACGCCATGGTGATGCGTCGTTCCTGGGCCAGCACCCGGCCGGTCACTTCCCGCTCGGAGTCGTCGTGCGCATCCAGGACATGGATCAGCAGGCTGCGTTCGCCGTCGTCCCGACTCCCGCCGGTGTCCGCCTCGATGATCAGACTGCCGGGGACCAGCGACACCGCCAGTGCGGTGAGGTGCTGCAGCAGGTCGGTCGTGCCGGCCAACACCACCCTGATGACGATGCTCTGCGGCTGCCGCGGACGGATCGCGATCCAGGCCACCCCGACACTGGACACCATGACGTCGTACAGGAACCGCAGCACCAACCACACGGTCGCCACCGGGTGCAGACCGAACTCGAAAGCCGTGTGCGGCAACGGGAACAGCCACAACACCAGCACCGCAGAGGTCAGTCCGACCAGCAGCAGCGAGGGCTGCAGCGAACCCCACAGCATGATCCACAGCAGCATCAGCAGGAGGACCGTGATGAGGTAGGCACGCCAGCCGCCGCGACCGGAGGGGATGCGCATCTTCTCGTGCTCGTCAGCGAGCGCGGGCTTGCGGGGCTGGTGGTGCTGCAGGGGACGGTTCCGCTGGTGGCGGCGGCCGGCCCTGCCCCCGCCGCCCTGGCTGCGCGGGCTCATCTACCCGACCCCAGCACCGCGCTGATGTAGGCGACGTTGCCCGTCAGGTCGTCGGCCGTCCGGTCGGCGTAGCCGTAGAACACGCCACCGAAGATCATCAACGCCAGCCCGGCAGCAACCACCACGAGCGTGGCGCCGACCATGCCGACCGGCATCGACCGCAGATCCGCGCCGGTCGAGATGCCCTGACGGACCCGCGCGGGCTGCCGGTCGTCGTCGGGCGCGGCGCCGGTTGCCGGGGCGTCCCGGTGCGCCCGGCCGCGGCCACCCTCGCGTCCCTGACGACCCTGCGGCGTACCGCCGACCCGGTGCTCCGGCCGCGGGTCACCGTCCTCGACCTCCGGGCGGGGGCGCCAGAACGCCCGACCCCAGACCCGCACGATCGCCAGCAGCGTCAGCAGGCTGGTGAGCGCACCGCCGGCGACCACCACGATCGCGGTCACGCTGCCCGTCGCGATCCCCGCCTCGAACAGCCCGACCTTCCCGAGGAAGCCGGAGAACGGCGGCACCCCACCGAGATTCATCGCCGGGATGAAGAACAGCACCGCCAACGCCGGCGCGGTCTTCGCCAGGCCGCCCAGCCGGTCGATCCTGGTCGTCCCGGTGATGTGTTCCACCAGCCCGGTCGCCAGGAACAGCGCGGTCTGCACGAGGATGTGGTGCGCGACGTAGAACACGGTCGCCGCCAGGCCGGCCTGGGTGCCGATGGCGACGCCGAACACCAGATAGCCGATGTGGCTGACCAGGGTGAAGGACAGCAGGCGTTTGATCTCGTTCTGCGCGATCGCACCCAGGATGCCGATCACCATCGTCGCCAGTCCGATGATCATCAGCAACGTCTGGAATCCGCCGGGGAACAACAATGTCTGGGTGCGGATGATCGCGTAGATACCGACCTTCGTCAGCAGGCCCGCGAAGACCGCAGTCACCGGAGCGGATGCCGTCGGATAGGAGTCCGGCAGCCAGGCGGACATCGGCCAGATCGCCGCCTTCACCCCGAACGCGATGAGCAGCAACGACTGCAGCACGACCATCAGCGTCGCCGGCAGTGCCTGCAGCCGGCCGGCCAGGTCGGCCATGTTCAGCGTTCCGGTGGCGGCGTAGATCATCCCGATGCCCGACAGGAAGATGATCGAGGAGACGATCGAGATCACCACATACGGTGCACCGGAACGGATCCGCTCCAGCGTGCTGCCCAGCGTCAGGAGCACATAGCTTGCGGTGAGCAGGATCTCGAAGCTGACGTAGAGGTTGAACAGGTCACCGGCCACGAAGGCGTTCGAGACCCCTGCGGCCATGATCAGGAACGCCGGGTGGAACACCGACACCGGCGCTTCCCGGGATTCGCCGTCCGAATGTCCTTGGGCGATCGCATAGACCAGCACCGCGAGCGTGACGAGCGTCGAGACGACCAGCATCAGCGCCGACAACCGGTCGGCGACCAGGGTGATCCCGACGGGTGAGTCCCAGCCGCCGATGTGCATCACCAGCGGCCCGTGCGCATCGACCTGGATCAGCATCAGGATCTCGAAGACGAACTGGATCGACAGCGATCCGACGGCGACCGCCCGCTGGGCCTTGGGTCGCCTGCTGGTGAGCAGGGCGAGAGCGGCTCCGAGCAGCGGCATCATCACCGACAACGGCAGCAGGGTCGCGGCTGTCATTCGTCACCACCTCCACTCATCTCGTCGACGGCGATGTCGTCCGGATCGTCCGGGACCTCGTTCTTGCGGGTGAGCTGGTAGTTCCGGTAGATCATCGCGAGCAGGAAGCAGCTGATCGCGAAGGTGATGACGATCGACGTGAGCACCAGGGCTTGCGGGATCGGGTCGGCGCTGACGCCGTCCTCCCCCACGATCGGCGCCGATCCACTGCGGCCGGCGGACAACAGCAGCAGGTTCGCGCCGTGCCCGATGAGCAGGAAGCCCAGCAGCACCCGGATCAGGTTCCGCGACAGCATCAGGTAGACGCCGGAGGCGAACAGCACCCCGATCAGCCCGGCGAAGACGACGTTGGCGGTCATCTCGGCCCCCTCGCATCTGCCCGGACCCGACGCCTGCGGGGCGGCGCGGCCAGCGCCTGCCGGTCGAGTTCCGCGCCCAGCGAGTGCAGCACGTCCAGCACCAGGCCGATGACGACCAGGTACACCCCGATGTCGAAGAACGACGAGGTGACGATCTTGAACTCCCCGAGCACCGGCCAGTCCCACTTCCAGATGTGCGACTCCAGTGCCGCGCCGCCGCCCAGCATTCCGCCGACGGCCGAGATGCAGACGATCACCATGCCGACGCCCAGCAGTCGCCCGGCATCCACCGGAGCGGCCTCGCCGAGTTCATAGGGCCCGCCGGCGATGTATCTCAGGGTGAGTGCGAGGCCGACGATCATCCCGGCCGCGAACCCACCGCCGGGCAGGTTGTGACCGACGAACAGCACGTACACGGAGAACATCACGATGATCGGGAAGATCAGCCGGGTGGCGACCTCCAGCAGCAGAGAGCGGCCGGAGGTCCCGGCACCGGGCGACCAGTTGGTCGGCAGGACGCTGTCCTGACCACGGCGCGGACGCCTCGGTGCGGAGCCGGTGCGCCTGGACTGGAAGATCAGGCTGGCGACCCCGGTCGCAGCGGCGACCAGCACGGACAGTTCGCCGAAGGTGTCCCAGCCGCGGACGTCCACCAGGATGACGTTCACCAGATTCTGACCGCCGCCGAAGCTGACGGCCGGACCCTCAAGCCCCGTCGACACCGGGGTGGCGGTGCGGATCCCGGGGATCACCAGCGCGAGCGTGGCCATCACGACGCCGACACCGACGGCGATCACCAGCGAGACGCGTTTGCCGCGGGTCCCGCGGGTGGACTCCTCGTTGGCGGAGCCGGGCGGCATCCTGGTCAGCACCAGCAGCGCGATCACCAGCGACACCGACTCCATCAGCATCTGGGTGAGCGCCAGGTCGGGGGCCCCGCGCAGGATGAACAGCACCGACATCGCGTAGCCGATGCCGCCGACCACCATCATCGCGACGACCGCCCGCTTGGCCCGCAGCACCGCCGGGATCAACGTCAGCACGACGAGCGCCAACACCAGCTGTGCGGGCGCCAACGGCTCGATCGGGCTGATCTGTGCGCCGGAGCGCAGCAGCAGGGTCCCCGGGAAGATGACCAGCACCACCAGTACCGAACCGAGCGAGATCGGGACCGAGCCGCGCTGGGTGGTGGCGGTCGTCCGCGCGGCAGCGTGCTCAACGCCGCGGATCGCGGCGCGGTAGGCGATGCCGGGCTGCCACAGCGGCTCCGCCAGACCGCTGCGGACGTCGGTGCTGCGTTGCAGCAGGTAGATCCCGGCGCCGATCGCGATGCCGAGCACCGACAGGCCGAGCGCTGGGGTGAAGCCGTGCCAGAGCGCAAGCGCGTTCTCGTGGACTTCTCCCGACGTGCTGGCGTACGACGCGACGACCGGCTCCCAGAGCATCGGCAGCGCACCCAGCAGGAACCCGAGCCCCACCAGGAACCAGGTGGGTGCCGTCATCAGGACGGGTGGCCGCTCCGGCGTGCTGGGCTCGACCCCTGGCTTGGTGCTGAACGCTCCCCAGAGGAACCGGCCGGTGTAGGCGACGGTCAGCGCCGAGCCCGCAGTCATGACGACGGCTGCCACCAGCCCCCACCCACCGCCTTCCAGCAGCCCGGCATAGCCGGCCTCCTTGGCGACGAAGCCGATCATCGGTGGGATGCCGGCCATCGATCCGGCGGCCAGGAACGCGGCGACCGCCAGTGCCGGCATCCGTCGCCCGACGCCGGACAGCTCGGTCAGCTTCCGGGTGCCGGCCTGGGTGTCGATGATGCCGACCACGAAGAACAGCGCGCCCTTGAAGGTGGCGTGGGCCACCAGCATCGCCAGGCCGGCGAGCAGCGCGTCGGCATTGCCCGCACCCATGAGCAGGGTGAGCAGGCCGAGTTGGCTGACCGTCCCGAACGCCAGCAACAGCTTGAGGTCCCGCTGCCGCAGGGCCGCGACGGCGCCGAAGATCATCGTCGCGCCGCCGAGGCCGATCAGCACCGGTTTCCACGCGGGGTTGTCGGCGAAGCCGGGCGCGAACCGGGCGAACAGGTAGATGCCGGCCTTCACCATGGTGGCCGCGTGCAGGTACGCGCTGGCCGGTGTCGGGGCCGCCATCGCGCCGGGCAGCCAGAACTGGAACGGCACGATCGCCGATTTGCTGATGCCGCCCACCAGGATCAGCACCAGCGCTGCGGTGACGCCCGGTCCGGTCGGTGGCGCGGTGATGATGGCCGAGATCGAGTAGGTACCCGCGTGCTCGCCCATCATGACGGTGCCGATCAGCATCACCAGGCCGCCGCCGGTGGTGGTGATCAAGGCCTGGGTGGCAGCCACCCGGGCCGGACGGTTGCCGACCCGGTGCGCGATGAGCAGGTAGCTCAAGACCCCTGTGAGCTCCCACGCGATCACCAGCAGCAGCAGGTTGTCGGCCAGGACCAGCACGATCATCGCGCCGGCGAAGGCGATCAGCGATCCCGCGTACTTCGCCCGACCGTCGTCCCCGATCGGGAAGTAGCGGGCGGAGTACAGCAGCACCAGGGTGCCGAGCAACGAGATGACGGCGACCATGACGACCGACAGCGCATCGAAGCGCAGGTCGATCGCGAGCGACAGCTGCGGGATCCAGGTCAGATGCACCGATCGAACGGCGCCGTCCAGGGTGCCGGGCAGCAGGGCAGCGGCCCAGACGGTGGTCAGCGCCGGCAGGACAGCCAGGCCGATCAGCGCGGACCGGTCGTAGCGCCGAGCGGTGGCCGGAGCCACCATGGCGACGAGGACGTGCGCGAGCACGATCGGGACGGCGAAGGATTCGAGCGTCACCGATTCGAGCGTCACGCGCGCACCATCCGCCGCCTCTGCAGGGAGTCGGCGACAGGGTGCACGTCATCTCCCGGGAGTTCGGCGAATGGGTTGATACGGCCAGTTTATCGGTCCGGGTGGACGCAGCTACCGGTGGAGGACGACCTCCGGCACGAATCTGGCATCACTCCGGGATTGCTTCCGGTGCTGCTTCGCGATCTTCGGGCGTCGGTTTAATTGAACGCTCATCTTTCTGTGGGAGACTGCCTGCATGACCTCCGTCAACACCCCAGGACCCATGCCGGTGCTGTACCTCTCGCACGGCGCTCCCCCGCTCCCCGACGACCAGGTGTGGTCTGCGGAGCTCGCGGCCTGGTCGGCGCAGTTGTCACGTCCCGAGTCGGTGTTGGTGGTGTCGGCACACTGGGAGGACGCCCCTTTGACGGTCTCCTCGACCACCGGCGCTCCGCTGCTGTACGACTTCTGGGGCTTTCCGGACAAGTACTACGACGTCACCTACGACGCCCCGGGCGCGCCCGAGCTCGCCGACGACGTGGCCGCCCTGTTGGGCGCCGGCAAGGTACAGCGGGACGAGTCCCGCGGGCTCGACCACGGCGCGTACGTCCCGCTGGTGGAGATGTTCCCCGAGGCCGACATCCCCGTCCTGCAGCTGTCGATGCCCACGCTGGATCCGGTGGCGTTGTTCGAGCTCGGGCGCAAGCTCGCGCCTCTGCGCGAGTCGGGAACGCTGATCGTCGGGTCGGGCTTCACCACCCACAACCTCTCGGCGCTGCAGGAGGTCTCCGGTCGTAACGGTGCGGCGCCCGGCTGGTCGACGGAGTTCGACGCCTGGGTGCAGGAGGTGATGGCGGCCGACGACGTCGACGCCGTTCTCGACTTCGCGTCGAGGGCGCCCGCGCCCCGGCTGGCGCATCCGCGCACCGAGCACTTCGCGCCGCTGTTCGTGGCGCTGGGCGCTGCGCACGCCATCGGAAAACCGGTGAGCCGCAGCATCATCGAGGGATTCTGGTACGGCTTGTCCAAGCGGTCCTGGCAGCTCGGCTGAACGCCGTGCTTGCCCCACCGCTGGCGAAAAGTGTTGTCGCTGGCGTTGTTTCCACCCTTCAAGCCAGCAACAACACGTAACACCAGCGACAACCAGAGCCCGGTGCCCCACGCCGGTTGGGCACACAGCCGCTCACGTTCGGCGCGGACGCTCATGTTCGATCGTGAGCAACGGACCGCAGCGTGAGCAGCCGTTCCCGGCCCCGGCGCACCGCCGACCACTCCGCTGGCGAAAGGTGTTGTCGCTGGCACTGTTTCCACCCCTGAAGCCAGCAACAGCACCTGACACCAGCGGCAACAGGGGCCGTAGCCGGCACACGTAGAACCGCCCGCCCCCTCGCGGGGACGGGCGGTCAAAAAACAGCTGCGGTCAGCTGCAGCCGCTGGTGGAGCCGCAGCCCTCGCAGACGTAGCAGGCGCCTGACGGGCGCATCTTGGTGCCGCAGGTGAAGCACAGCGGCGCATCGGAGTGCCGACCCGTCACCATCTCCAGCAGCTCCGTTGACGATCCCGCCCTGGTCGGCGCGGCGGCCTTCGCCACCGTCCGGGCAGCCTGGACGTCGTCGGTGGCCGGGTCGGCGGTCCCCGCCGCGTTGGCTGCCTTCTCCGCGGCCGTCGTCACCGCAGGAGTTGCATCGACCCCGGCCTGCAGGTCGGCGCCGCGAAGATCACCACCGACCAGATCGTCGTCGACCGACACGTCCTGCGCCGAGATGTCCTTGCCGGCCACCTGGGCGCTCCGCTCCGAGGCCGAGAAGATACCCAGCTCGGCACGCTTCTCCAGGGTCAGGTAGTCCAGCGCGATCCGGCGGAACAGGTAGTCCATGACCGAGGTCGACAGCCGGATGTCCGGGTCGTCGGTCATGCCGGCCGGTTCGAACCGGAGGTTGGTGAACTTGCTGACGTAGCTCTCCAGGGGAATGCCGTACTGCAGACCCACCGACACCGCGATCGAGAAGGCGTCCATCACACCGGCCAACGTGGATCCCTGCTTGCCGAGCTTCACGAAGATCTCGCCGAGGCCGTCGTCCGGGTAGGAGCCGGTGGTCAGATAGCCCTCCGCGCCGCCGACGGTGAACGAGACCGTTTGCGACGGCCGCTTCTTCGGGAGCCGACGACGCACCGGAGTGTGCGGCTCGGCAACGACGGCCGCCACCGTCTTGTTCGTGCTCCGGTCGTCGTTCTTCTTCGAGGCAGACAGCGGTTGGCCGACCTTGCAGTTGTCGCGGTAGATCGCCAGCGCCTTCAGGCCGAGCTTCCAGCCCTGGGTGTAGATCTCCGCGACGTCGGCGACGGTGGCGTTCTCCGACATGTTGACCGTCTTGGAGATCGCCCCCGAGATGAACGGCTGGATGGCCGCCATCATCCGGACGTGGCCCATCGGCGCGATGGTGCGCTCACCCATGGCGCAGTCGAAGATCGAGTAGTGCTCGTGCTTGAGTCCCGGCGCGTCGACGACATGGCCGTTCTCCGAGATGAACTCGACGATCGCCTCGATCTGCTCCTGCTGGTAGCCGAGCGTCTGCAGGGCCCGCGGCACGGTCTGGTTGACGATCTTCATCGAGCCACCGCCGACGAGCTTCTTGAACTTCACCAGCGCCAGGTCGGGCTCGACACCGGTGGTGTCGCAGTCCATCATCAGGCCGATCGTGCCGGTGGGCGCCAGCACCGAGGCCTGCGCATTGCGGTAGCCGTGCTGCTCTCCGAGCGAGACCGTCTGCTCCCACGCACGACCGGCGAGCTTGAGGACCGCGGCATCGTCGGTGCCGACGGTACGGACCTGATCGCCTGCGGCAGCGTGCTTGCGGATGACCCGCTTGTGGGCGTCGGCGTTGCGGGCGTAGCCGCGGTACGGACCCACCACTGCCGCCAGCTCGGCCGACCGCTTGTAGGCGGTCGCCTGCATCAGGGAGGTGATGGCGGCCGCGAGGGTGCGACCACCCTCGGAGTCGTAGGCGTGGGCGGTGGCCATCAGCAGGGCACCGAGATTCGCGTATCCGATGCCCAGCTGACGGAAGTTCCGGGTCGTCTCGGCGATCGGTTCGGTCGGGAAATCGGCGAAGCAGATCGAGATGTCCATCGCGGTGAAGACCAGCTCGACGGCCTTCGCGAACGTGTCGGCCCGGAAGGTGCCGTCGTCGGCCAGGAACTTCATCAGGTTGAGCGACGCGAGATTGCACGAGGAGTTGTCCAGGTGCATGTACTCCGAACACGGGTTGCTGGCGTTGATCCGTCCCGACTCCGGGCAGGTGTGCCAGTCATTGATGATGTCGTCGTACTGGATGCCCGGATCCGCGCAGGACCAGGCGGCCTCGTTGATCTTGGTGAACAGCTCGCGGGCGTCGACGGTGTCGACGACCTCACCGTGCATGCGCCCGCGCAGTGCGAACGGGGTGCCGGCCTCGACCGCGCGCATGAACTCATCGGATACCCGGACGGAGTTGTTGGCATTCTGGTACTGGACCGAGACGATGTCCTGGCCGCCGAGATCCATGTCGAAGCCGGCGTCCCGCAGGGCGCGGATCTTGTTCTCCTCCTTGGCCTTCGTCTCGACGAACTCGACGATGTCCGGGTGGTCGACATCCAGCACCACCATCTTGGCCGCACGCCGGGTCGCGCCGCCGGACTTGATGGTGCCGGCGGAGGCATCGGCGCCCCGCATGAACGAGACCGGACCGGAGGCGGTCCCGCCGGAGGACAGCAGCTCCTTGGACGACCGGATGCGCGACAGGTTGAGACCGGCGCCCGACCCGCCCTTGAAGATCAGGCCTTCCTCGCGGTACCAGTTCAGGATCGAGTCCATGGTGTCGTCGACGGCGAGGATGAAACACGCCGAGACCTGTTGCGGCGACGAAGTTCCGACGTTGAACCAGACCGGCGAGTTGAACGAGAAGACCTGGTGCAGCAGCATCCAGGTGAGCTCGTGATCGAAGATCACGGCGTCGTCGTCGGAGGCGAAGTAGCCGTTGTCGCGACCCGCATCGGTGTACTTCGTGACCACCCGATCGATGATGTCGCGCAGGCTGCGCTCGCGGGTGTCGGACCCGACGGCGCCGCGGAAGTACTTGCTGGTGACGATGTTGGTCGCATTCACCGACCAGAAATCCGGGAACTCGACCCCGCGCTGCTCGAAGTTGACGGTGCCGTCGCGCCAGTTGGTCATCACCACGTCGCGCCGCTCCCAGTCGACCTCGTCGTAGGGGTGCGTCCCGGCAGTGGTGAAGATGCGCTCGAACGCGAGCACGCTCCGCTCACCGTCCGACGCGCCGCCGGCGCTGGAGCCGTTGCTGGAGCCGCTGCTGGAATGGACGGTCTCGGTCATGGGTGGATCCCTTCGATGGTGCTACGACTCGTGGCGGCCGGGCAGGAGATGGAGGACGATCGGTGGCGACAGACGGTCAACGGTCCGGCGGGCCGGTGGCGATCGAGGCAGGTTCCGCGGTCGGACCGGTCGCGTCGTCAGGTCGGTCATGCTGGAGGCGGGCGATCTCGGCGATGAAATCGTCGGCCGACGTGAAGGCCCGGTAGACGGAGGCGAATCGCAGGTAGGCAACTTCGTCGAGATCACGTAGCGGACCGAGGATCGCCAGGCCCACGTCCTGACTCGGAACCTCCGGCAGACCGATCGCGCGGACCGCGTCCTCGACCTGCTGCGCCAGCAGGGCGAGTGCGTCCTCGTCGACAGGACGACCCTGACACGCCCGCCGCACACCGTCGACAACCTTGGACCGACTGAACGGCTCGGTGACGCCGCTGCGCTTGACCACAGCGAGCACAGATTCCTCGACGGTCGTGAAACGGCGCGAGCACGCCTGACAGGATCGACGCCGACGGATGGCCTGACCGTCGTCGACCTCCCGGGAGTCGATCACCCGCGAATCTGAGTGACGACAGAATGGGCACCGCACCCGCGTCACCTCCCCGTCCGTGCTGATTCCGAGCGATGGTCCGATCGGCCACCGCTGCCGTGGCGCGTTGTCCACATCGATGTCCACAGGTCCACCGAATGGCAGTGGACAGCAGGTGGACAACCGATACCCGCCCGCGTGACGGGCCGACAACCGTGTGGACAACCGGTGGATGCATCAGAGTGCGACTACCCCACCTGTGGACAACTTGCACCCGTGTTACCACTAGATGTTGTGGTCAACAGCCTATGCAGACTCCAGCGACGAAGCAAGACGGGAGCGGCGTGTCGACGGGTGGATCGCCCGGACCAAGCAGGCGTGGTCGAGGTACTCAGCCGGTGGGAACCTGCAGCACCAGGCCGCCGGGGAGAGCCGCGTCCGCACCGGTGCCGTCGAGTGCATTGCCGGCACGGATCCGGTCCACGACGTCGCCGACCGCTGCTGGTGAGGCGTCGGGCCCGACCGCGTCACGAGCGATCGACCACACCGTCTGGCCCGGGGTCGTCACGACCTCGACAGCGCCCCCGGCGCCATTCGGTTGCCCGCCGAAGATCAGGATGAGGGCGCCGGCCAGCACGCTCAGGGTGACCGCGAGTCGGGCCCATCGGCCCATCCGGTAGCCGCGCTCCAAGGTGCTGCCGCCCACGGTGCCGGCACATCCGACCGCGGGGCGCGGTGCAGGCAGGGTGACCGAAGACGGACGGGTGGCGGGACGGCTGACAGCCTGCCGCCGCACCGGAGCGTCCGGTCGGACGGGGGTGAACACCGACGGAGTGCCCTCGTCGGAGCGCCCCTGCGGACGATCCAGGATTGCTGTGCTCATCTCGTCACCTCTGTTCGCTGGGCCCCGGCCGATCCGGGACTGCCATCCCACGAATGCCCTGCCCATGAGGACTCTCGTCGCACGTCCGCAGTGGGACACACGTTCGCTTCCACTGCTTCCAACAGTGACGACCGGATGCGTGTTCCCGGGCCACTTCCTGATCAGGAGCTTGCCGAACAGCACCGACATCGGCCCTGACCTGCACTGATGCCTCGAGCGACCGGACCTCCCGCAGCTGGGCGACTCGGGCCGACCAGCTGACCTGTGAGAACTCACGCGACAGACTCGGACTGACGGGCTCGATCCACCGGCCCACGAATCGCAGAGTCGAACGCGTGTTCCATCGAACACCTGACCGAAGTTCTACACGGCGAATCCGGACGACGGAAGAGTTTTCGGCGTGTCGATCGAACGCATGTTTGAATCGTGACCCGTTCTTGCCTAGGCTCAGACCTCGACGGACCGACCAGGGAGGCTCCCGTGCCCACAAGCACCAGCGGTGGCAATGGCAGTGGCAGGAACGACAGCGCACGCGGTGTGCCGGGCACAGGTACCGGCCGCGGCTCGGACGGTGCGGACGACGCCACCGAGCGCTCGGCCACCGTCCACCAGTTCCCCGAGATGTCGGCCGATGGCTCCGGCCCCGTCCCGACGGACGACGTGCCGGAGGGCACGGTCGCCGACCAGGTCGTCGAGCGACCACTGCGCCCCCTGACCATGCGTCAGCAGAAGGTCCTCAAGGTGATCAGGGACTCCGTGGCCCGCCGCGGGTATCCGCCGAGTGTGCGCGAGATCGGCGAGCTGGTCGGCCTGAAGTCACCGTCGTCGGTGGCCCACCAGCTGACTGCGCTGGAGCGCCGCGGCCTGCTCCGACGCGATCCGAACAAGCCTCGCGCGGTCGATGTCCGGACGGCGGAGGAGCGGGAGCCGGTCGATCCGGAGATGACGGAGAACGGTCTGTCGGCTCGTCCCACCCCGACGTACGTCCCGGTGGTCGGCAGGATCGCCGCGGGCGGTCCGATCCTGGCCGAGCAGGCCATCGAGGACATCTTCCCGCTCCCGCGTGAGCTCGTCGGCGAAGGTGATCTGTTCCTGCTGCGGGTGGTGGGGGAATCGATGATCGACGCTGCCATCGCCGACGGCGACTGGGTCGTCGTGCATCAACAGCAAACGGCGGAGAACGGTGAGATCGTCGCAGCGATGATCGACGGTGAGGCCACCGTCAAGTCGCTGCGTCGCAAGGACGGGCACGTCTGGCTGATGCCGCACAACCCTGCCTTCGACCCGATTCCCGGCGACGAGGCGACCATCCTCGGCCGGGTCGCGGCCGTGCTCCGCAAGCTCTGACCCCTACACCCGGCAACGGTTCCGACGAAGCCCTGACCTCCGATCGGAGGTCAGGGCTTCGTCGTGCGCCGCCGGTCGGTGCCCCACCGGACCGTGCCCCACCGGACCGTGCCCGACCTGCCCGTGCCCGTCAGGCCAGGCCCGCGCGGATCACGGCGATGTCGTCCGCCTGTCCGTCGGGATGGGTCTCGACGATGGCCGGCGCCCCCGATCCCTTGACCACGGCCACCACGAGCGCAGGATCCAGCAGGGACTCCGAGAAGTTGGCGTGCCGGTCCCGAGCGGAACCGAACTCGTCCCGAGATCCGTTGGCGTGCACCAGATCGATTCGGCCGGTGATCGCCATCAGTTCGTCGACGACGTTCTCCAGCGGGAGACCGGCGGCGTGGGCATGGCAGGTGTCCAGACAGAGACCGGCCCCGAACTCGCCGACCGCGTCCCACAACTGCTTGATCGCCTCGAGCGACCGCGCCATGGCGTTCTCGCCGCCGGCGGTGTTCTCGATCAGGATCGGCACCGGGAAGCTCTCCCTCTCGAACAGCTTGCGCCAGTTCTCGAATCCCTTCGCGGCGTCGTCGCCGTCACCGACGTGCCCGCCGTGCACGATCAGACCGTTCGCACCGATGGCCGCCGCAGCCGCTGCGTGCTGGGACAGCAGCTTGCGGCTGGGCACCCTGATGCGGTTGTTGGTGGTCGCGACGTTGATCCGGTAGGGCGCGTGGATGAAGATCCGGGTGCTCTCGCCGGCAGCCACCAGCTGTGCGGCGTCGTCGCGGACCGGCGGAGCCAACCACGCCTGCGGGTCGGTGAGGAAGAACTGGACGGCGTCGCCGCCGATCGCGGTGGTCCTGGCGATGGGGTCGTCGTCGGCCACATGGGCTCCGATGGGCTGCATGACCCGACGCTACCGAGCACCGCCGACAGCGGGCCAGCCGGACCGACCGTAGAAACGCGACTCGCCCGCCCCTGGGAGGGGACGGGCGAGTGCGGAGAAGAGACTCAGGAACCGGTCGGCCGGGTCGGATCGCTGAACTGCTCGGCTGCCCGGGGTACCGGAACGGCAGCGGGAGCCGCCTGTGCCGGAATGGGCTGGACGGGCACCGGCTGGACGGGCACCGGCTGGACCGGAACCGCCTGCACCGGAACGGACTGTGCGGGAACCGACTGGACCGCGACCTGGTGCACAGGGGCAGCGGGTTCGAGCTGCGCGGTCGGAGTCGGTTCTGACGCCGAGGCATCTGTCTCCGACGGCTTCTTCTCGCGCTTCTCGTCATCCTCGTGCATCGCGTTCACCTCGGACTTCAGGATCCGCAAGGAGCGACCGACACCGCGGGCGGCATCAGGCAGCTTGCGGGCCCCGAAGATCAGGATGAACGCTGCGATGATGATCAGCCAGTGCCACCAGCTGAGACCGCCCATATCGATTTCCTCCTCGTCAACGACTTCTTCGATGTCGCCGGTGGTTCGCGACCGACCCTCCAGCCGATTGGCCGGGACCGGGAACTTCCGGGCAACGATGCAACTCGGCGGACGATCACGCAGTGCTCATCCGCTGTGACCCAGCCTACCCGCTGTCCTCGATTGCGCACCGGCGGCCGGTGCGTGGGACGCACCCACGCCGGAGCGCCCCGGGCGCTGAACTGTCAGCCGACCGCGATGTGCTGGGTGAGCTGTCCGGCAAGCTCCGGCGACACCTTGGCCACCAGACGGGTTCCGTGTTCGGTGTGCTCTTCCTGGAGCACGGTGCCCTCCGCATGCACCCGAGCGACGAGAGCGCCCTCGGTGTAGGGCACCAGCACCTCGATGGTCACCGCGGGATCCGGCAGCGCCCCGGCGATCCGATCGCGCAGTTCCGCGATGCCCTCGCCGGTCCGCGCGGAGACGAACGCTGCTCCCGGGAGCAGGTGTCGGAGCCGGACGACGGTGTCGTGATCCGCCCGGTCGATCTTGTTGACGACCACCAACTCGGGGACCTCGGAGGCGTCGATCTCCGCCAGCACCTCCCGCACGGCCGCGAACTGGGCCTCCGGCGAGGGGTCGGAACCGTCGATGACGTGCAGCACGAGATCGGCGTCGGCGATCTCCTCGAGCGTCGATCTGAACGATTCGACGAGCTGATGGGGCAGGTGCCGGACGAACCCGACGGTGTCGGTGAGGGTGTAGACCCGGCCGTCCTCTGTGGTGGTCCTGCGGGTCGTCGGATCGAGCGTGGCGAACAGCGAGTCGTCGACCAACACCCCGGCCTGGGTCAGCCGGTTGAGCAGCGAGGACTTCCCGGCGTTGGTGTATCCGGCGATCGAGACGGCGGGGACATGATTCGCCCGCCGCTGGGAGCGCTTGGTGTCCCGCACCTTCCGCATCGCGGTCAGGTCGTGGCGCAGCTGTGAGATCCGCTTGTGGATGCGCCGGCGGTCCAGTTCGAGCTTCGTCTCACCGGGGCCGCGGGAACCCATACCGGCACCGGCAGCGACCCGGCCGCCCTGCTGCCGGGACAGCGACTCACCCCAGCCTCGCAGCCGGGGCAGGAAGTAGTTGAGCTGGGCGAGCTCGACCTGCGCCTTGCCCTCCTTGGATCGGGCGTGCTGGGCGAAGATGTCCAGGATCAGGGCGGTCCGGTCGATGACCTTGACCTTGAGCTTCTCCTCCAGGTTTCGGAGTTGACCGGGCGAGAGCTCACCGTCGCAGACCACGGTGTCCGCGCCGGTGGCGCGCACCACGTCCGCCAGTTCGGCGACCTTGCCGGAGCCGATGTAGGTCGCAGCATCGGGGTTCTTGCGGCGCTGCATCATCGCGTCGAGGATCACCGACCCCGCGGTCTCCGCCAGCCGGGACAGCTCGGCCATCGAGGCATCGGCGTCCGCAGCGGTCCCCTCGGTCCAGACCCCGACCAGCACCACCTGCTCGAGCTGGAGGTCGCGGTACTCGACCTCGGTGATGTCGGTGAGCTGGGTGGACAGGCCGACCACTCGCCGCAGGGCGCTGCGATCGCTGAGATCCGACTCGCCGCGGGTGGGGTCAGCCTCGAAGCTCGCGCGCTCGCTGAAGCGGGGCTCGGCGTCCTGCGGCCGGAGGTCGACCTGTGACTCCGCGAGGTGGGCGAGGGCAGCCTCGTCGGCAGCGGTCGCAACAGGGCGGGGCAGGCGTTGCGAGTTCGGGCGTTGTGAGTTCGTCATGTGTCCACCAGCGTGCCACGCAACCCCGACACTCGGCAGCCCCTTTTGCCCGGGGCGAACGAACAGCCGGGTACGCGCCGGCCGAACGCGGGCATCAGTTGACCTCCGGGTGCACCGCCAGGAACATCGAGATCCGCGGTTGGTCGGTCGCCATCTGGTCCGCGGCGAACTCGTCGAACGTCTGCTGCAATCTCTCCCGCAGTTCAGCCAGCCGCTCCGGGCTCAGCTGCAGGCCCAACCGCGTGCACTCGACCGCGGATTCCGGAACGCCGGCCACCTCGTCCATGAAGGTCCTGAGCATCACGTTGTGGCGTTCGGGCGGGATTCCCGGCTGGGGGCCGAAGTCGAGCGCCCACGATCGACCGGTGGCGCGGTAGGGCAACTCGCGCGACCCTCGCGCCCCCCGTCGCGGGTCGCCGACCACCAGGAAACCGGTGTCGACCAGCGTCCGGACGTGATGCAGCACGGTCGCGGGATTGCGACCGAGCCGATCGGCGATCTGCCGATTGGTGAGTTCGGAGTAGCGGCACATCCGCAGGATCCGGAGCCGCACGACACTCGACAGGGCCCGTCGCTCGGCCTCGGTCGCGACCGGACGAACGTTCCCGGAATCGTCGAGGGACATGGGGCCAGCGTAGAAGATCCCTCTCCCGGCGCCACCGACCCGTGGCCGCACCGCGGACCGCGGATCATCAGTGATTGACTTTTCCCAATCAGTCGCTCAGGCTGACCCGGTGACGACACCCCCGGCCACCCGGAACCTGTGGCACCACGCAGATTTCAGACGGCTGTGGATCGGCGACACCGCGAGCCAACTGGGCGCAGCGCTCGGCGGTTTCGCGATCCCGTACCTGGCCGTGACCGCGCTCGGCGCGACCGAGTTCCAGATGGGCCTGCTCGGTACCCTGACCACCCTGGGGTTCCTGGTGGTCGGGCTGCCGTCCGGAGCGATCATCGATCGGTGGAACAAGCGCTCCGTCATGATCCTGGCCGACGTCGGCCGGTTCCTGTTGCTGGTGACACTGCCCATTGCCTGGTGGGCGGGGTGGCTGACCTTCGCACAGGTGGCGGCAGTCGCCACCGCGACCGGCATGCTGCAGGTCTTCTTCGACGTGTCGTACCAGAGCTACCTGCCCACCCTCGTGCACCGCGACCAGGTGGTCGAGGGCAACGCAAAACTCCAAGCCTCGCAATCGGTTTCGCAGGCCGTTGGTCCCGCGTTCGGCGGCTTCCTCATCAAGGTCGCCGGACCGATCGTGTCGATCGCGATCAACGCGGTCGGCTACCTGCTCTCGGCGCTGGCACTGCGCGCGATCGGGCATCGCGAGACTCCCCCGGCCAGGGAACACCGCCGTCGGCTGGTCACCGAGATCGCCGAGGGACTCAAGTTCGTCGTCGGACATCGCCTGCTGCGCAGGTTGATCGCCTGCACGGCGATCGGCAATCTGGCCGGTTCCATCGGAAACGTCCTGACGATCTACTACATGGTGCAGATCCTGCACCTGTCCGCGGTGACCATCGGTTTCATCGAAGCAGCGATGGCGGTGGGCGGGTTGTGCGGGGCGCTGATCACCACCCGCCTCGCGAAGGCCATCGGCGAGGGGCTCACCATCATCGTCACCGCAGTCGTCTTCGTCGGCGCCCAGTTCTCCTGGGTGCTCGCCTCCGTGCTGCCGCCGATCCCGACGCTGGTGGTCGGCCTGTTCATCGCCGGCGTCGGGGTTGTTGCCTACAACATCGCCACCGTCAGCTTTCGGCAGCGTCTGTGCCCGCCGCCGCTGCTGGGTCGGATGAACGCTTCTGCTCGCTTCCTGGTCTGGGGCGGGATGCCCATCGGGTCGTTGATCGGCGGCATCCTGGGGCATCAGTTCGGCACATTGCCGACGCTGTGGGTGTCGGCCATCGCCGGTGTGCTGTCGCTGCTGCCGGTGCTCATCTCCCCGCTGTGGAACATCCGCATCCTGCCGTCCTACGAGGAGGACCCGGTGGCGGTGCAGCAGCTCAGCTGAGGATCGCCGGGTTGATCGTCCCGCTGTAGGACAGCACCGCCGGTCCGGTGAGAACTGCTGCCCCGTCGACGATCTCGACGACCACTCGACCGCCGGGAACCGTCACCTCCACAGATCCCGCACTGCGACCGTCGGCCGCCAACGCCACCGCGGCGGCCGCGACCGTACCCGTTCCGCAGGACCGGGTCTCCCCGGAACCGCGCTCGTACACCCGCATCGACGCCGCGTCCGGACCGACCCTGGCGATGAACTCGATGTTCACGCCCTCCGGGAACGCCTGCCGGTTGAAATCCGGCTGCACCGACAGGTCCAGCAGCGCCGGATCCTCGACCCAGCAGACCAGGTGCGGATTGCCGACATCCACTGCCGTGCCGACGATCTCGACCCCGGCCACGGTCACACTCGAGGACATCCCGATGCTCACCGGCCCCATCCCGATGCTGACATCGCCGTCGGCTCCCAGCTCTGCCGAACGCGCGCCACCGCGGGTCTCGAAGTCGATCCGTCCCGGGACGGCCCACCCGGAATCGACCAGGAACCGGGCGAACACCCGGGCGCCGTTGCCGCACATCTCTGCGAGCGATCCGTCGGCGTTGCGGTAGTCCATGAAGAACCGCCCGTCAGCGCGACCGACGACGCGGATGACGCCGTCACCACCGGGGCCGGTGCGGCGTTCGCAGAGCAGCGCGGCCAGCTCAGCGGTCAGTGCGATGCGATCATCGCGGTCCGGGATCAGCACGAAATCGTTCTCGGTGCCGTGTCCCTTCACGAAAGGAAGTCCGGGGGGACCGGTCGGGGAGCTCACACCGCCAGACTAGTCAGCCGGTCACCGCGGCCACCGCGGCCACCGCCAGGTCGGGGCGGGCGCCGTCCAGGTCGATCCGGCGACCGTCCCGACGGAACCAGGAACGCTGCCGGCGGACGAACCGACGGGTGGCGGAGATCGTCCGCTGCACGGCGTCCTCCAGCGAGCAGAGCCCGTCCAGGGCCTCGATCAACGGTGCGTAGCCCAGCGCCCTGGACGCGGTGACACCCTCCCGCAGGCCGGCACCGAGCAGTTGCTCCACCTCGCCCGAGAAGCCGTCGTCCATCATCCGGTGCACCCGGAGCGCCAGCCGCTCGTCCAGGGTGTCCGGCTCCAGATCGAGGGTGAGCAGCACGGCACCGTAGCGGGCGGCACCGGAAACCGGCATGGTCGCGCTGAACGGCGCCCCGGTGAGCGCGACGACCTCGAGCGCACGGACGATGCGGCGGCCGTTCGAGGACAGGATGTGCTGTGCGGCAACAGGATCCACTCGATCGAGCTCGGCGTGCAAGGTCTCTGGACCCTCGGCTTCCAGTCGCTGCAGATAGTGCTCGCGCAGTTGCGGATCCGTCCCGGGGAAGGCGATCTCGTCGATCACCGACTGGATGTACAGCCCCGATCCGCCGACCAGCACGGGTGTACGGCCCGCGGCGATCAGCTGCTCGATGACCGCCCTGGCCTCCCGCTGGTAGGCCGCGACGCTCGCCCGCTCGGTCACGTCCAGCACGTCCAGCAGGTGGTGCGGAACCCCCCGACGCTGGTCGGGCGGGAGCTTGGCGGTGCCGATGTCCATTCCCCGGTAGAGCTGCATCGAGTCGGCGTTGACGACCTCGCCGTCCAGCCGCAGCGCCAGCTCTACAGCGAGATCGGACTTGCCGGTTCCGGTGGGTCCGGCGACGACGACCAGCCGGCTCATCGGCGTCCCCATCGCAGGATGTGGTGGCCGACGCCGTAGGGCATGACGAGGTCATGGGCGGAGACGTCCCAGCCGCCTGTGGATCCGGCAAGCGCGGTCAGTACCGCGGGCAGCACGGTCGGCAGGGTCGCCCCCAGGTCGGCCGCGAGCTGGGGGGACCCGGCTGTGGATCCGAGCCACTGCCGGGTCGCGGCCGGTCCACCGGTCAACGCCGCGTGCAGGGCCGCGTCGTAACCAGCTGCGCGCTCGTCGGGACCGCCGGGTGCTGGCTCGCCGTGGGCCGTGGATCCGTCCGCCGCGACGAGCAGTGCGCTCCCGTCATCGTCCCTGTCCAGCTCGGCAAGTCCGTCGGTCACCGATGCGCGGTCGGCAGAATCCGCGTCACCCGGGAGGTCGCCGGGAGCCGACGGTGCGAGCGCTCCGGCGTCGAGCGGGACCACTCCCAGCAGGGCCCGGGCGACGAAGTGGCAGCCCGGGAAGCCGGCAACACAAGCCCCCCCGCGGTACGGATCGGTGCCCAGGTCCATGGGCAGGACCCGGTCCCACCGCGACCGACCGGTAGCGCTCACCCCCAACGCCGACCAGCGCGACACGTGCGTGGTGTCGATCAGCGCGCCGACGGATCGACGCAGCGCGCTCTGCTCGGCCAGCAACAACGGGGCCACCGACGGGATCAGCCACGGCGCGGCCGGGACGAAGAGGACGGCCGTGATCACGCGCGCAGCCTAACCGCCGGACCGGTGCCGGACAGGGCCGCACTCGCCACCCAGGACGTCACCAGGCAGACTGGTCCTGCCGTCGACCTGGTCGACCGCACACGACCGGGGCGCTCGAGGTGCCCGGGGACTCCAGTCCCCCACGACGCAGGAGGGCATCACCGTCATGACCGAACCGACCGCCACCCCCGACGCAGCAGAACCCACTCCGGACTCGGCGAGCGGATCGCCGTCCGCAGAACCGACGGTCGACGCCACCTCGTCCGAGTCCGGATCTGCTGACACCCACGTGAGTGCTGCGGACGCCCAGGTCGAACCGGTCGACGCCGTCGACGCGGTCCCGGCGGCAGCCGCAGCCCCCTCGGACGAGCCCGCGCCTGCGGCAGCCGAACCCGCAACTCCGGCCGAGCCCGAGCCTGCGGCAGCCGAACCCGCCACTCCGGCCGAGCCCGAGCCTGCGGCAGCCGAACCCGAGCCCGCAGCAACCGAGCCCGCACCCGAGCCCGCAGCCACGGAGCCGGCCACCCCTCCCGCGCCCGCAACAACCGAGGCGGCACCCGAGGCGGCACCCGAGGCGGCACCCGAACCCGCAGAGACCGAGCCGGCACCCGAGCCTGCGGCCGCCGAACCCGCAGAGACGCCGACCCCGGCGCCGGCGGACCGCCCCTCCGTGAAGCCGGGGTCCCCGGGAGGACGCCCCCGCTCGGGCAAGCCGTCCCGTCCGGGGCGACCGGGTGCACCCGGTGGCCGGCCCTCCGCTGCTGCCGTGGTCGAACCCCTCATCACCCCGACCGACCCGCACGAGTGGGGCCGCATCGACGACCAGGGAGTGGTTTTCGTGCGGACTGCGGACGCCGAGCGTCAGGTGGGTATCTGGCAAGCGGGTGACGCCGAGGCCGGCCTGGCCCACTACGCCCGCCGCTTCGATGACTTCTCCACCGAGATCGCCGTGCTCGAGGCCCGGCTCGCCTCCGGCTCCGGCGACGCCAAGGCCACCCGCCAGCAGGCGCTGCAGCTCCGCGAACAGGTCGGCGAGCTCGCCGCGGTCGGCGATCTGGACTCCGCCGCCGCCCGCCTCGAGGTCGTGATCGGGGCTGCCGAGCAGGCGGTCGCCGGAGCCTCGCAGGCGAGGGCCGAAGCGCGTACCCGCTCGATCGCCGCCAAGGAGGCCCTCTGCGTCGAGGCCGAGGAACTTGCCACCTCCACCCAGTGGAAGACGGCAGGCGATCGGTTCAAGACGATCGTCGACGACTGGCGGAAGATCACCGGCATCGACCGCAAGACCGACGACACCCTGTGGAAGCGGTTCGCCAAGGCGCGGGACACCTTCTCGCGTCACCGGGGTGCACACTTCGCCGAGCTGGACAAGCAGCGTGGCGCGGCGAAGTCCGTCAAGGAGACGCTGATCAAGCGTGCCGAGGAGCTCTCCAGCTCCACCGAGTGGGGTGACACCGCTGCGGCCTACCGCGACCTGATGGACGACTGGAAGGCCGCCGGCCGTGCTCCGCGTGAGGTGGAGGATGCCCTCTGGGGACGGTTCCGTGCCGCCCAGGAAGCATTCTTCGCGCGTCGCAACCAGGTCTTCTCCGAGCGCGACGCCGAGTTCGAGGGCAACGCGGCGATCAAGGAACAGCTCCTGCAGGAAGCCACCCCGATCGATCCGGTGGCCGATCTGGACGCTGCGAAAGCAAAGCTGCGCTCGATCCAGGAACGTTGGGAGGCGGCCGGCAAGGTGCCGCGCGAACGGATCCGGGAACTCGACGGCAAGTTGCGCGCCATCGAAGACAGGGTGAAGGCCGCGGAGGACGCGCACTGGCGACGGACGGATCCGGAGACCTTGGCTCGGGTCGCCCAGTTCCGTGACCGGGTCGAGCAGTACCGCGGCCAGGCGGGGAAGGCCCGCGCTGCCGGCAACGAGCGCAAGGCCAAGGAGGCCGAGGCGCAGGCCGCGCAGTGGGAGCAGTGGCTCGCCACCGCCGAGAACGCCGCGGAGAGCTGAGCGCGTCGACCGGTCCGCTCAGGGCCGGTCGGGCGTCAGCTCGATCGTCAGGAACGCGCTGTGCGGGTCGTCGGCGTATTCCCCGAACGGCCCGCACGGGGTGAACCCGAGTCGTTCGTACAGCCTGCGGGCGGGGGCGAAGTAGTCCTGGGTGCCGGTCTCCAGGCTCACCCGGCAGATGCCGGCCTCCCTCGCTGTCGCCAGCAACCGTCGCACGACGTCCTGTGCGACCCCTGACCCGCGAGCGGCCGCCCGAGTGCGCATCGACTTGATCTCAGCGAGCTCCGCCGAGAGTTGCTTGAGGGCTCCGATCCCGAGCAACTCGCCGTTCCTGCGCGCGGACAGGAACGTGATCGCGGGATGGACGAGGGCATCAGGGTCCAGTGCGTGCACGCTCTCCGCCGGGGAGGTGGCGAACATGTCCTGCAGGTGCTCGGTGAGTAGGTCCAGCACGTCAGGTCGGCGCGGGTCGTCGACCCGGATGTCCACCGCCGCAACGGATTCCGGGCCCGGCTGGAGCTCAGCCACAGCCGTGGGCGGTCGGCTGGGGCGGTGACTGCGGACGACCCAACCCCGGCATGCCCAGTCCCACCCCTGGGGTGGTGGGTCGCTCCCCCGCCTCGGACTTGTCGCCGGCCCGGGTGCGGCGATGGGTCAGCAGGTCGCCGTCGGCGATCAGGTGGTGCGGCGCCGCAGCGGTCACCACCGAGGTGACGACGTCCCCCGGACGGATCTGCCGGTCGATACGTGGGCCGGTGGGCGTGAAGTGCACCAGCCGTCCGTCGCGAGCTCGGCCGGACATCCGCGCAGTGGCGGTGTCCTTGCGTCCTTCACCGGCGGCGACGAGCAGCTCGACCTGGCGTCCGATGATCTCGCGATTCCCGGCCCAAGCAGACTCCTCGACCACGGCGGTCAGCCGCTGGTACCGGTCCTTGACCACCTCCGGCGGGACCTGGTCCGGAAGCGTGGCTGCGGGCGTGCCGGGTCGCGGCGAGTACTGGAAGGTGAACGCGGCGGAGAACCGGGCGTCCCGGACCACGTCGAGGGTCTGCTGGAAGTCGTCCTCCGTCTCCCCGGGGAACCCGACGATGATGTCGGTGGTGATCGCCGCGTCCGGCATCATCGCCCGCACGTCCGCGAGGATCCCTGCGTACTTGGCCGTGCGGTAGGAGCGGCGCATGTGCTTCAGGATGCGGTCGGACCCGGACTGCAACGGCATGTGCAGCTGGTGGCAGACGTTGGGTGTCTGCGCCATCGCCTCGATCACGTCGGTGGTGAAGTCCTTGGGATGTGGCGAGGTGAACCGGACCCGCTCCAGACCGTCGATCTCGCCGCAGGCCCGCAGCAGCTTGCCGAACGCCTGCCGGTCGCCGAACTCGACGCCGTAGGAGTTGACGTTCTGCCCGAGCAGCGTCACCTCCAGCACACCTTCGGCGGCCAGCATCTGCACCTCTGCCAGCACGTCACCAGGACGCCGATCCGATTCCTTGCCGCGCAGCGACGGGACGATGCAGAAAGTGCAGGTGTTGTTGCAGCCCACCGAGATCGACACCCAGCCGGCGTACGTCGAATCGCGCTTGGCCGGCAGCGAGGACGGGAACACCTCGAGCTGCTCGAGGATCTCGACCTGCGCGACCGCGTTGTGCCGGGCGCGCTCCAGCAGCGTCGGCAACGATCCGACGTTGTGGGTGCCGAACACGACGTCGACCCAGGGCGCGCGTCGGACGATCTCGGTGCGGTCCTTCTGCGCGAGGCAACCACCGACCGCGATCTGCATGTCGGGGTTGTCGGCCTTCGCCGGCGCCAGCTGGCCGAGGTTTCCGTAGAGCTTGTTGTCGGCGTTCTCGCGGACCGCGCAGGTGTTGAACACCACCACGTCCGCCGTACCGACCCCGGTCGCGGCGACGTAGCCCGCCGCCTCCAGCAGCCCAGCGAGCCGCTCGGAGTCGTGCACGTTCATCTGACAGCCGTAGGTCCGCACCTGGTAGGTGCGTGGGAGGCCGTCCGGACGGAGCGCGGCGGCAGCCGCACCCGCGACGGGCGCGGCGATCAGGGGGTTGTCGAGCACACTCACGACGATCAGCGTACGTCCGGCGCGGGGGTGCGCCCGAACACCGGCACGCGGCGAGCACGCTCGATCCGGCCGTCGACCGGACACCACGTCGGACGCCCTCGCCAGGCCCGCCGAAGAGTGCTGTCCCGAGGCAATCGAAGCAGGTCGGCGGCGCGGATTCCGGCTCCGGACCGCATAAAGATCAGGTAACCGATCGGTACTCAACTGCGGACAGTGAGCGTTCCGTGTGAAAGTGTTGCTCAACCGCGGAAACTGCGGGGACATTCGCGCAGGACGAAAGGGCCCGTGTTGACCGAGCTGAGCAAGGACACCGCCGCGGGATCGACCGGTACACCGATGGTCGGGATGTACGCGGTCGAGAAGCACTTCGGTGATCTCCACGTGCTCAAGACGATCGAGCTGACGGTGCCTGCCGGGCAGGTCGTCGTGGTGCTGGGTCCGTCCGGATCGGGTAAGTCGACGTTGTGCCGGACCATCAACCGGTTGGAGCCGATCGACTCGGGACGGATCGAGATCGACGGCGCGGAACTGCCGGCCGAGGGCAAGGCGTTGGCGCAGCTGCGCTCCGAGGTCGGCATGGTGTTCCAGTCGTTCAACCTCTTTGCCCACAAGACGATCCTCGAGAACGTCATGCTCGGTCCGATCAAGGTCCGCAAGTTGGACAAGGGCAAGGCCAGGGAGCTGGCGATGTCGCTGTTGCAGCGCGTCGGGATCTCCGAGCAGGCGAACAAGCTGCCCGCCCAGCTCTCCGGCGGTCAGCAACAGCGGGTTGCGATCGCACGCGCACTGGCCATGCAGCCCAAGGTGATGCTCTTCGACGAGCCCACCTCCGCGCTCGATCCGGAGATGGTGCAGGAGGTCCTCGACGTCATGACGTCGCTGGCCAAGGAGGGGATGACGATGCTCGTCGTCACGCACGAGATGGGCTTCGCCCGCCGCGCCGCCGACCGGGTGCTCTTCATGGCCGACGGCGAGATCGTCGAGGACTCGGTTCCCGACGAGTTCTTCACGGCCCCGAAGTCGGGTCGCGCCAAGGACTTCCTCGGCAAGATCCTCACCCACTGAACGGAACCCGTACGACCGTCGCCCGCACAGCAGCCTCGTTCGGGTGGCCCAGATGTCTCGGACCGGGACCGACCCGGTACCGCCATCCCATCAGGAATGACGGAAGGAATCATCCATGAAGAACCGCATCCCAGGCCTCGTCGGCCTCACCGCGGTTGTCGCACTGGCGCTCTCCGCCTGCGGCAGCTCCGACCCTGCGGCACCCGCTGCCGGCGCCTCGTCCGTGATCGACAAGATCGCCTCGGACAAGAAGCTCACCATCGGCATCAAGTTCGACCAGCCTGGTCTGGGTCTGCGCAACCCGGACAACACCTACTCCGGCTTCGACGTCTCGGTGGCGAAGTACGTTGCCAAGGAGCTCGGCGTCGAGGAGTCGGCCATCACCTTCAAGGAGACCCCGTCAGCCTCCCGCGAGACGGCGCTCAAGAACAAGGAAGTCGACCTGATCTTCGCGACGTACTCCATCACGGACAAGCGCAAGGCCGAAGTCTCCTTCGCCGGTCCGTACTTCGTCGCCCACCAGGACCTCCTGGTGAAGTCCGACGCCGCCGACATCACCGGGCCGGATGCGATGGACGGCAAGATCCTCTGTTCGGTCAAGGGTTCGACGTCCGCCCTGAAGATCCAGACCGACTACTCGAAGCAGGTGCAGCTGAAGGAGTACGGCGGCTACTCGGACTGCGTCAACGCGCTCAAGACCGGCGCGGTGGATGCGGTGACCACCGATGACATCATCCTGGCCGGCTTCGCCGAGCAGAACGCCGGCGCGTTCAAGGTCGTCGGCAAGGGCTTCTCCGACGAGAAGTACGGTGTCGGCCTCTGGAAGGACGACACCAAGACCCGCGACGCGGTGAACGCCGCTATCACCAAGATGCAGACGGACGGTTCCTGGAAGAAGGCCCTGGAAGAGGCGGTCGGCAAGTCCGGCTACGCCGTCCCCGAGCCGCCGGCCATCTCCGAGAAGTGACCCCAGTTCGCTGACTCCGCTGCCGGGCGATCCGCCCAGGATCGCCCGGCAGCGATCGGTCCGACCACCACCACCTCCACCGGGGAGCGGGATGAACTTCGATTTCGTGTCCGAGTACGACGTACTCGGCGCCTTCTGGATGACGGTCCAGCTCACCTTCTGGTCGGCGATCGGGGCGCTCCTGTGGGGAACGATCCTGGCAGCGATGCGGGTCTCTCCCGTCCCGCTGATGCGAGGTTTCGGCACCGCGTACGTCAACATCGTCCGCAACATCCCGCTCACCCTGATCATCCTTGCGATGTCGGTCGTGCTGGCCGACACGTTGGGCATGAATCTGTCCTCGCGTGACTCCCCCACCTACATCGACGACAACTCCTTCCGGCTGGCGGTCGTCGGCTTCATCCTTTACACCGCGACCTTCGTCTGCGAAGCCATCCGGTCCGGCATCAACACGGTGCCGCCCGGTCAAGCGGAAGCGGCCCGCGCCATCGGGCTCACCTTCCTGCAGAACATGCGCATCATCGTGCTCCCGCAGGCTTTCCGAGCGGTGATCGGGCCGCTCGCGAGCGTGCTCATCGCACTCACCAAGAACACCACGATCGCCTCCGCGATCGGGGTCGCCGAGGCCTCGTACCTGATGGCTCAGATCCTCGAGACCGAGGCTGCGCTGTTCGCCACCGCCGCCGTCATCGGCCTCGGATTCATCGTCCTCACCCTGCCGGTCGGACTGATCCTCGGTCGGGTCGCGAAGAAAGTCTCGGTGAAGCGCTGATGTCCGCCGCCTCCGTCCTGTACGACGCCCCCGGTCCGCGCGCCAAGGCACGCAACCTCGTCCTGACCATCATCTTCGCGATCCTCGTCGCCGGCACCCTGTGGTGGGCCATCGACATCCTGGCCGGGACCGACCAGCTCGACGGCGACAAGTGGAACCCGTTCCTGACGGCAGGAGTCTGGACGACCTACCTGCTGCCCGGCCTGGCCGCCACCTTGGAAGCCGCTTTCTACGCCCTCATCGGGTCTCTGGTCCTGGGTGCGGTACTCGCGCTGGGACGACTCTCCGACCACGTGTGGGTGCGCCTGCCGGCCGCCTGGGTCGTCGAACTGTTCCGGTCGATCCCCGTGCTCGTCATGATGATCTTCTTCAAGCAGCTGTACGTCGACATCGATCTCGGCACCCCCGACCAGCGACCGCTGTTCGCGGTGGTCACCGGGCTGGTGCTCTACAACGGTTCGGTGCTGGCCGAGGTGTTCCGCGCCGGGATCCTGTCGCTGCCCAACGGCCAGACCGAGGCTTCGAAGGCCATCGGCCTGCGCAAGGGTCAGATGATGCGGCTGATCCTGCTGCCCCAGGGCTTCACCGCGATGCTCCCGGCGACCGTCAGCCAGCTGGTGGTGATCGTCAAGGACACCGCTCTCGGCTCGATCATCCTGTACCCGGAGCTGCTGGCCGCCGGCCGTCAGATGACGACGCAGTACGGCAACCCGGTCGCCACCTACGTCGGGCTTGCGCTGATCTTCGTGCTGGTCAACTTCATCCTGACGTCGCTGGCCGGCTTCCTGGACAAGTTCATGAACCGCAAGCGCCGAGGACCGAAGATCGACATCACCCAGGCAGCCGGGGGGCTGGGCGGGTCCAACATCGTTGTCCAGTCGGCGAGCGCCGTCTGAGGCGGGGTCCGCAGCGTCCAAGCTGGGCACCGGACAGTCGTCCATGGCGCGCCTGGCGTCTGCCCGAAGGATGCGCTGCTCTCAGCGGGCGACCTCGGTTGCCCGCGACTCACGGATCACCGTCACCCGGACCTGGCCGGGATAGGTCAGCTCCTCCTCGATCTGCTTGGCCACCTCGCGCGCCAGCACGTGTGCCTCCAGGTCGTCGACGATCTCGGGCTTGACCATCACCCGCAGCTCCCGGCCGGCCTGCATGGCGAAGACCTTCTCGACGCCCTTCTTGGCCGACGCGATGGACTCGATCCGCTCCAGCCGCTGGACGTACGACTCGAGCGACTCGCGGCGCGCCCCCGGACGCCCACCGGAACAGGAGTCGGCCGCCTGCGTGAGGACTGCCTCGACGGTCGCCGGAGCCACCTCGTCGTGGTGCGCCTCGATGCAGTGGGCGACGTCGTCGCTCTCGCCGTACTTGCGGGCCAGCTCGGCCCCGACGATCGCGTGCGAGCCCTGGGCCTCGTGGGTCAGCGCCTTGCCGATGTCGTGCAGGAACGCACCGCGGGTGACGACCTTCGGGTCGACGCCCAGTTCGACTGCCATCCCCCGGGCGATGTGAGCGGTCTCGACCAGGTGACCCAACACGTTCTGCCCGTAGCTGGTGCGGTACTTCAGCCGCCCCACCAGGGTTCGCAGCTCCGGGTGCAGCTTCGAGATGCCGACGTCGAGCAGCGCATCGTCGGCCGCTCGGGCGCAGAGCGCCTCGACCTCGTCCACCGCCCGCAGGTAGGACTCCTCGATCCGGTGCGGATGGATCCGCCCGTCCTCGACAAGCATCTCCAGGGTCACCCGACCCACCTCACGCCGGACCGGATCGAAGCATGACAGCAGCACTGCCTCGGGGGTGTCGTCGATGATCACGTTCACGCCGGTGATCGTCTCGAAGGCGCGGATGTTGCGGCCCTCACGGCCGATGATCCGGCCCTTCACCTCATCGGACGGGAGGTGCAGCACCGACACCACAGTCTGGGCGGTCTGGTCGGAGGCCACCCGCTGGATCGCATCGGCCACGATCGCCCTGGCACGTTGTTTCGCCGTGGCCTCGGCCTCGGCCTCGATCGAGCGGACGAGCAGCGCCGCATCGCGTCGCGACAGCTCCTCCTGACGCGCCATCACTTCCGCTCTTGCGTTCTCCGGAGTCAGCGCGGCCACCCTGGACAGTTCGGCCTCGACAAGGCTCGCGCGTTCGTCCAGCTCCACGACCCGGCCGTCCAGCTGACGACGGAGCTCGGAGTACCTGCCGCGTTCGGCGGCGGCTTCCTCGGCCTGTTGGCGCGTCGACGCGAGCGATTCCCGCAGCGCGACCCGCGAGCGCTCGAGTTCGGCCTCGTCGGCCCGCAGTCGCTCACGATCGGCGGCGACCCTGCGCTGGTCGTCGGCGAGCGCGGACTGCACAGCGGTCAGTCGGTCCCGGCCGGCCTCCAGCTCTGCCTGTCGCGCGGCCAACGGCCCGGCGGCCTCCTGCTGCCACCTGTCGTGCGCCAGACCGCGGTCGGCCCGCAACTCCGCCACCGTCGCGCGGAGCCCGTCCCGTTCGGTGGCAGCGCGCTCGCCCTCGCGGCGGGCCTGCTCGACCTGGGACCGGTGCTCGGCGAGCTCACCCGTGGTCTGCTCGATCCGGCTACTCACCTGGTCCCGTTCGGCGCGAGCCTGGGCCACTGCACGCTCGAGCTCCGTGACCCGCGCCCCGTTGTCCGGGCCGCCGGTCTCCTCCGGCAGGACGGGGGCACCGGCCGCTGCGGCGGACGGCGTGGCTGGCAGCTCAGCCAGCGCGCGACGGACGACTTCCTGCAGCTCGTCGGGACGAAGGCCCGGCTGCGCCGGCGCTGGTTTTCGCCGCAGGAGCACCACCACGAGTACGACGACAGCAACGGCCAGAACGGCCAGCAGAACCTGATCCATGTCGTCGCTCCTGACGTCGGTCCGGTTCCCGCATCGACGTGCGGAGACTCGGACTACTGACAGGAGTGCCCGACACCAACCGGGTGGACGAAAGGCGGGGACGCTGACGCCCGACCTCACGATCGGTACGGCAGAGCAGACCCACGGACGAACAGGGCTCTCGACTACTCGACTACTCAACGGATGCGGCCGACACGGCCCTTGATATCAACTGCGGAACTCCGCGGCTCCGGCCCCGAGGCCGGTGCACAGTTCCGTTTTGTAACACTCCTGTGACCACGACGATAGGGATCGCCCCCCAGCCGGTCAAGGCGACCGGCCGCCACCTCCCACCCGCACTCACGGGGTCGTACAGAGCAACCGGGCACCGAGCAACCGGGCATCGGGTGCACGGCCGATCAGGAGCGGACCGGATCAGGCGGACCCACGCTGCGCGGCCGCCGCCAGTGCCTCGTCGACCACAGAGACGGCGAGGGCCGATGAGTACCCGCGTCGCGAGAGTTGGCCGAGCAGTCTGCGACGAGCCGCCTCCGGTCCGGCAGCCAGCGCCGAGGCGAGCCGCTTGCCGATCAACTCCGTCGCACGGCGACGCTCGGCATCCTCGTCGATGGTGGTCACTGCGCCGCGGAGATCGTCCTCGGCAACACCCTGCCTGCGGAGCTCGGCCTCGAGCCCGTAGCGACCAAGACCGCGGTCGCGATGTTTGGCAGTCACGTAGAGCTCGGCGTAGGCCTGATCGTCGATCAGACCCAACTCGGTGTAGCGATCCAGCACAGCCTCGGCGACGTCGTCCGGAATCTCCTTGGCTTTCAGCTTCCCCGCCAGCACCGCCCGGGGCCGCGGCATCATCGCCAGTTGTCGCAGGACGATGTCCCGCGCCTTCGCCGCGTCGGCGCCCGGTGGTACGACGGTGGCGGTGGTCGGCTCCGCTGCCTGCCCCATCGCCGCGATGCTCGCGGCAAGCGCGATCAGGGCCTCGGCACGGGGGTCGTCGTTCGTCATGGTGTCTCCTGCCCATCGGGTCGGCCCGCCTCCCTGAGCAGGGAGGCGGGCCGTATCACGAGCGGTGATCGATCAGGTGATGATCAGAAATCGACCGGGGCCGGCACCGGACTCTCGTCGTCCAGCCTGGCACCGACGCCCAGCTTCTCCTTGATGCGCTTGTCGAGCTCGTCGGAGATGTCCGGGTTCTCCTTGAGGAAGGTCCTGGCGTTCTCCTTGCCCTGGCCGAGCTGCTCGCCCTCGTAGGTGTACCAAGCGCCGGCCTTGCGGACGAAGCCCTGATCGACGCCCACGTCGATCAGCGAGCCCTCGCGGGAGATGCCCGATCCGTAGATGATGTCGAACTCGGCCTGCTTGAAGGGCGGCGCGACCTTGTTCTTGACGACCTTCACCCTGGTCCGGTTGCCGACCACGTCGGTGCCGTCCTTCAGTGCCTCGATCCGGCGGATGTCCAACCGCACGGAGGCGTAGAACTTCAGCGCCTTGCCGCCGGTCGTCGTCTCGGGCGAGCCGAACATGACGCCGATCTTCTCGCGCAGCTGGTTGATGAAGATCATCGTCGTGTTGGTGTTGGACAGCGCACCGGCGATCTTCCGCAGGGCCTGTGACATCAGGCGGGCCTGGAGTCCGACGTGACTGTCGCCCATCTCGCCCTCGATCTCGGCGCGCGGTACGAGCGCTGCGACCGAGTCGATGACCACCAGATCGATGGCACCGGAGCGGATCAGCATGTCCGCGATCTCCAGGGCCTGCTCACCGGTGTCGGGCTGGGAGACCAGCAGTGCGTCGGTGTCGACGCCGAGCGCCTTGGCGTACTCGGGGTCGAGCGCGTGCTCCGCGTCGATGAAGGCGGCGATACCGCCGGCGGCCTGGACGCTCGCCACCGCATGCAGGGTGAGCGTCGTCTTGCCCGAAGACTCAGGGCCGTAGATCTCCACGATCCGGCCGCGCGGGAGTCCGCCGATCCCCAGCGCGACGTCGAGCGCGATGGATCCGGTCGGGATGACCTCGATCGGAGCGCGGCCCTCGTCACCCAGACGCATCACCGATCCCTTGCCGAACTGCTTCTCGATCTGGGCGAGGGCGATACCGAGTGCCTTCTCGCGGTCCGGAGCGGTCATGACCCACCAATGCCTTTCTGTGTGTGCCGCGCTCGTCGGCGGCACAGTCGTGTCCGGGTGGGACGGGTTCGTCCCCACTCGTCGAGGCCCCCCGGAGAACCTCCGGAGACGTCCCGGCGGAGCAGTGCGCCGCCGGTTGGTCCTTGATGTCGATGACGCTAGGGACGACCACCGACAGTGGCGTTGACGAGTGCTGATGCTGTGGATGGATTACGGGTCTGTGGACAACTTCGAGCCTCTGACCGGCCTGTCCCGACGTTCACCGGGGCGAGTTCGGTTCGACGCTCGACACCACTGTAAGCCGTACAGGTGTTCGATCACAGATCGGCGCGCGGCGTGTCGCGCGGACAACGGCGACCACGGGCTCGATCCGACCTGCCCGTGCAGTTGCGGGTCAGTCCAGACCGAAGCGGATGCGGTGCGGCACGTCGAACTCGCGGCACATCTCGTTCCAGATCTGCCGGGGCGGGACACCCGCCTCGAGCGCCTCGTCGGCGGTGCGTCCACCCAGCGCCGAGAAGACGTGGTCACGAGCCACGGAGGGGGCGCGCAGGTCGCCGAAGTGGGCGACCATCAGGGCTCGGAACTCGGTGATGCGCATCGGCAGCGATGTTACCCGGCCCCCTCGGGCAGACTGGCCCGCATGGATGCGCTCGGGCTCGACTCGTGGTTCGGGCAGGCCGTCATCCTGGTCGGCCTCCTGGTGGCGCTCGCCCTGCTGATCCGGCAGTGGCGCGGCCGCCGCTGACCCGGGTCCCACCACCCGCGGCAACCCACCCCGCTCCCGGCCGGCCCCGCGCCTCCCGGCCAGGGCCGCAGCTCAGCCCTGTGGCAGCAGGACGGACTTCCAGTAGGCCTCGTGGGCCGTCTGCAGTGCCCCGACGGTCGATCCCTGACCCGGGGACCCGCCCTGCTGCACCTCCGCGGTGCTCATCACCAGCACGGGGGTGTCGCCCAGGGTCCAGATCAGTCGCGAGGTGTCGTCGTCGATCATCCCGGCAGCGGACTCCCCGGTGCGCCCGCCCTGCGACCAGTCGGAACGGGTGTCGCCGGCCGCCAGCGACTCGAACACGGCGTCCCGTCCCGAGACGTCCTTGAACTGCAGGTAGACGGCGACCAGCACCAGACCGTCCGGGGAGAACGAGCACGCTGCGGACGAGACCGTCTGCCCGGCGCCCGCCGCCTCCAACTGCTCGAGCTGGTCGCCGGAGGTGAAGCACAGCGACTTGTTCGCCACGGCGGCACCGGACACGGCGCGGACGCAGGGGGACATGTGGTTGTCGTCCAACGGGGTCGCCGGGCACCCGCTGCCACTGATGGCGCTCGCGGACGAGGCCTGGCTGGTCGACTGCGACGCTGTCGAGCCGGCCGTGCCGTCCGCCTCGGGGGCGATCTTGCTGCAGTCCTGCACGTCGACGCTGAAGCCGGTACGGGCGGTGAAGTCGCCGACCAGCGCATCCAGGGTGACCGCAGACGTCTCCCCCGGCGGCCGCACCAGACCGATCAGCGGCAGGCCGGTGTCCTCCCACAGGATGGTCGGGACTTCGTCGGACTTCGAGGGGCCGGCCATGTACCACCCCCGCGACGTGCCGCCGAGATAGGTGCCGCAGGTCTTCGGGGTGAACGAGGCCGGCCCGAGTGCCGACCACAAGGTGTCCCGAGCGGTGGCGTTCGTGGTGTGGAACAACAGGCTGAGGTACTTCTCGTCGGAGCTGAAACAGGCCGACCAGGCGATGCTGAGCACGCCGAAGTTGTTCACGTCCTCCTCGGTGACATCGAGCTTCTTCGGGTCGGTGGTGCACACGGCGTCGGTCAGCAACCCGCCACCGAAACTGCGCAGGCACGCGGTCAACCCACGGTCGTCCTTGTCCGCTGAACAGGTGGCCGGATCCACCACACCGGAGGACGATCCGGAGGACTGGTTGCCGGAGGACGGACCGCTGGACACCGAGCCGGCGGAACCCGTCGAACTCCCCACCTGGCCGGTGCTCGGACCACCCTGGGCGGCGCCGGTCGACCGGTTGGTCAGCACGATGATCAGCGCGGTCGCTGCCAGGGCGAGCACCACGGCCGCCGCGGTCAGCAGCATCGGGAGTCGGGAGCGTCGCCGAGCAGGGGGCAGCCCGGGTCGCGCCGCCCATCCGCTGTCGGTGCTCGATCGTGGCGGCACCCCCGACGCGGGACCGAACGGTCCCTGGGAGCCGCCAGGAGCAACCGGCGGACGGGCGGGCGGCGTGAACGGCGTCTGCCCTGCCGCGATCGGACCACCGGCGGAGGCTCCGGACATCGGACCGTTGGCGGCGGTGGGCGGAGCGTGCCGACGGTGCACCTCCGGCCAGCCGGCAGCACCCACAGCGACCGCGGTCTCCGGCTGGTCGAGGGTGGTGGGCACGACGCCGATCCGTTCGGCGATCTGTTGACCCACCAACGGGATCCGGCTCGATCCGCCGACGAGGTAGATGCCGCTCAGATCCTGCGCCCGGAAGCCGGACCGTTCGATGGTGCGGGCGAGCACCTCGACGGTCCTGACCACCATCGGGCGGATCAGGCCTTCGAACTCGGTGCGGGACAACAATGCATCCGCCAGCGGCGGTGGCAGCGGCACCTCCGTCTGCGGGTAGCGGGACAGCGACTCCTTCGCGGTCCTGACGTCCTCGTGCAGCGCTCGGGCCGCCCGCCGGTCGGCCGGGGTCCTGGGGACGAGCAGCGCACGCCACCGCATCGGGTCGGCCGCGGACGCGCTGCGCCCCAACTGGTCCAGGAGCGCCTGGTCGAAGTCCACACCGCCGACGTCGGCGAGCCCCTCAGCCGCAGCGACCCGATGGATACCGTCCTGCACCGTGACGACGGCGCAATCGACCGTCCCACCCCCGAGGTCGTAGACCGCCAGCGCGGTGCCCTGCGGAGACCGGGGTGCTGCGTGCTGCCAGCCGGCGAAATGGACGGCAGCGGCGACGGGTTCCGGGATCAGCGTCAGCTCGGGCCCCAGATCGGCCTGTCGGGCAGCGGACTGCAGGATGTTGCGACGGACCGAACCCCAGTCGGCCGGATGCGTCAGAATGACGACGTCTGCCGTCCGGCCGGCGTTCTGTCGACGTGCTTCCTCGCCGACCCGGCGCAGGACGGCTGCGATCACCGCGACCACGGGCATCACGGTGTCGCCGAGCATCACCTCGCCGTCGTCGACCCGACGCTTCGGATTGGGCTCGAAGCGCTCTGGAGAAAGGCGGGCCCGCCGTTCGGCATCCCGCCCGACGACCAGCTGGCCGGCTTCGTCCAGGAAGACCGCGGACGGCATCCACCCGGCACCGTCGATCGACAGCACCCGCGGTGCGCGGTTCGGTTGGGCGATCGCAGCGACCGTGTTCGAGGTGCCGAAATCGATGCCGAGCATCACCTGACCTGGCCCCGTCATCGGATCACCTCACCACCCCTCGTGCCCGCCGCCGTAGCGTTCGTTCCGCTGGTCCCCGACCGGGATCGGAGCACCGCGCACACCCCAGCAACGCACAACGGCACGAATCCGGCCATGGATTCGTGCCGCGTGCGCGGTGCTTCCCGCTCAGCTCTGCTGGTTGGGCTGCTGCTGGGTCTTGGTGACATCCGGCCCGGCTGCGCCGGCGGACTGGTCGATCGCCCGGGGCTGCTGGGCGGCGAGCTCAGGGTGCAGCTGCTGGCGCAACTGCTCCAGGCGCGAGGCGCCTGCCATGTCGAGGGTGGACTTCTGCACCTCGAGCATCCGACCCTCGACCGAGTTCTGCGTCAGCTCCGCCGAACCCAACGCGTTGGCGTACCGGCGCTCGATCTTGTCGCGGACCTCGTCGAGCGACGGGGTGTTGCCGGGCACGCCGATCGACTGCATGCTCTGCATCGAGCTGGAGATCTGCTCCTGCATCTTGGCCTGGTCGAGCTGCGAGAGCAGCTTCGTCCGTTCCGCGAGCTTGGTCTGCAGGGCCATCGCGTTGTTCTCGACGGCCTTCTTCGCCTGGCCGGCCGCCTGCAGGGCCTGGTCGTGCATGCGCTTGAGGTCTTCCATCTCGCTCTCGCCGGCCACCAGCTGGGTGGCGAAGGCGGTGGCGGTCTGCTCGTACTCGGAGGCCTTGGGGGCATCTCCCTTGGCACGAGCTTCGTCGGCCAGCACCAGGGCCTGGCGGGCGGAGGCCTGCATGCGCTCGACGTCGCCCATCTTGCGGGTGAGCTTCATCTCCAGTTGACGCTGGTTGCCGATCACCGCGGCCGCCTGCTGACTGAGCGCAGCGTGTTGACGCTGGGCGTCCTCGATGGCCTGCTGGATCTGGACCTTCGGGTCCGCATATTCATCGACCTTGGACGAGAACAGTGCCATCAGGTACTTCCAGGCCTTCACGAACGAATTGGCCATCTCAGGTCCGGTCCTCTCGTCACTTGCGACGCGATGTCAGTGGTGTGGGGAACGGATCCTGCCCGCCCGGGCGACTCAGTCGCACCAGGCGGGATGACGTCCCGGCCCCATGGTGTCAGGTTCTTCCGACAGCTTCCCATTCTTCCACGCCGCCGCGCAGGCAGGTCCGGGGAAATCCCGGAGCGAACCCTGTCGGATGACCCTGGATAGAGTTGGGCCGAGCGCGGTGGCGGGTGCCGACCAGGGTCCGCGCGAGGACCGGTGCGATCAGGAGGATCTCGATGGGGCGGCACGCGGATGTGCGTCGACGGCGCGGGATCGCGAGTTGGCCGCTGGTGGCCGCCGGCGTCGTCGTCCTGCTGGTCGCGGTCGCGGTGATGTACGTCTTCGTGCTGAAGAACGACAACGACAAGACCCCCCAGGCGTGCACGGGTTCCGCCTCTCTGACCGTGCTGGCATCCTCCGGCTCGTCACCGGCGGCCCGGGCCCTCAGCGATGCCTTCAACGCCACCGCACCCTCCGCGCGGAGTACCTGCGTCACGTCGCAGGTGGTCACCGCCGCCTCGGGTGACGCTGCCGGCATGCTGGCGGACGGCTGGCAGGGCCGCACCGACCCGCCGCCGGCGGTCTGGATCACCGATGACGCCTCCCAGCTGGCAGCGTTGGAGAATTCGGATCCGGCCATCACAGCCGGCCGGGACACCGAGCCGCTGGCCACCTCACCCGTGGTGCTGGCGATGCGCACCGATGCGCCGGGCGGGCTGACCGGCAAGCGGTCCTGGCAGCAGTTCGCCACCCTGTTCGCGACCGGCGGCGGAACCTCCCGGCAGCATCTGCTCGCCCCGGATCCGCGGGACAACCGCGCCAGTTCCTACGCCCTGAGCTCGATGTTCGCCGTGGACGGTGCGCTGCCGTCGGTCTCCGAGATCGGTGCCGCCACCACCACGGTGCGGTCGATGACCGATCGGCAGTCGACCGACCTGGCGAGCACGGGAGATGCGTTGCAGCTGCTGACCGACGGCGGCGACGGGGCCGAGCGGCTGGCAGTGCCGGTGACCGAGGCCGACCTGGCCGCCTACAACAGCTCGGCCGCCAGTCCCCTGACCGCCGTCTACCCGTCCGGACCGGTGGTCGGTGACGAGGTCTACGTCATCAGCCTGACGATGGACGGGCTGGACGACATCCAGCGTGACGCCGCCACCCGCTTCCACTCCTTCGCCAGGGACACCGCCGGGAGGCAGATGTTCACCGCTGCCCGGATGCGGGTGCCCGGCCTCACCACCTCCACCGCCCCGGGGATCGATGCGGACACGACGGTCACCGTGCTGCCCGGCACCGAGTCCGGCCAGGAGGACGCCTGGGCCGGCACGCTCGGTCTGCCGGGTGACGGCTCGCCCAGCCCCTCCACGACCGGAAGACCGCCCGCGAACTCCGGCACCGCAGGCCCGACCATTCCGCCGGTCCCGAGCACGACCAGCGGGTCGGCCTCGAGCCCTTCGAGCAGCGGGCCGTCGAGCAGCGGGCCGTCCGGAACCCCGCGGCCGTCGACCACCCCGGTCACCTCGCCCACCACGAGGACCTCGGGGTCCAGCACACAACCGTCCAGCACTCCGCCGTCAAGTACCCAGCCGTCCAGTACCCAGCCGTCAAGTACCCCGCCGTCCAGTACCCCGGTCCCGGCGACCGGACCGGGAGTCACGTTCCTGGCCGACACCTCGGCGACCTGGGGAACCGAGGTGTCCGGTCTGACCAGGACCGCATGGCTGCAGCAGGCCCTGACCGGAGCCGTCGCCACCACCGGGACGTCCCGGTTCGGGCTGTGGTCGACGTCGTCGGATCAACCGTCCGGGTATGTCCGGCTCGCACCGCTCGCGGCCAGGTCACCCGCCCTGGACGCCGCCGTCGGAGCACTCTCCTCCTCCGGCGAGCGCCGGTACTACGCTGCGGTTCCAGTTGTCCTGCAACAGGTCTCGACCGCCGCTACGCCTGGCTCCCCGCAGCGGGTGGTGCTCATCACCGACGGCCCCGATCAGACGCCGAGTACATCGCGCGCCGCGGTGGTGCAGGCGATCCGCGACGTGATGGCCGCCAACCCATCGCTCAGCCTCGATGTCGTCGGCGTCGGCGAGAACGCACCCGACTCGGCACTGGTGGCGCTGGCCGCGGCGGGCAACGGCACCTACTACGACGTCGTGTCGACGTCCAGCCTGCCCGCGACCCTGCTGTCGGTGATGAGCGGTACCTGATCCCCACACCGGCAGGCGCAGCCGGTCGGTCGGCCCGCCCGCCGGACAAGCTCCGCCACTTGCAGTGGTCGGATCAGAAGTGGTCGGATCAGAAGTGGTCGGGGCAGAACGGGGCGAGATCCGAGCCGAACGCCAGAGAGGTCGCCGAGGCTGATCCCGGTGTGTGCTCCCGGATCCGACCACTGCGGTGCAGCAGCTCGAGGCTGACCCCGCCGAGGTAGACCGCGCCGAGCTCCAGGATTCCCAGCTCCAGATCGGCGGCACCCCGGGCGCGGGTGACGGTCGCGCCGGCGGGTCCCCCGCGCACCCGGAACCGGCCGTTGTTGCCGGCCAGCAACGGATCGGACACCTGCAGCACCACGTCGAAGTCGGTGCGGTAGGTCCTGGCGGCGAGCGCAGCAGCGACGTCGACGACGCGCAGATACAGGTTGTCCGAGATCTCCGTCCGGATGGCACGCGCATCGGTCACCAGGTGGCGCAGTGGCGCATCGACCGGTGCGCCGTTCAGCGTGAAGGAGCGCGCCAGGTCGACGTCGAGCAGATAGCGCCAGAGACCGGCGTAGGCCTGCGTATCCCCCGCAGCCAGCTCACCGATCCTGATCTCGCCGTCCGGTCCGGTGGCCGACCAGTCGCCCTTGAACCGATAGGTCGCGTAGCCGTCGACGTCGCCGGCCTGGTCGAAGTGCAGCAGATGGCGCAGCTCACCGGCACCATCCCGGTGGAACTCGGCGTCGAAGAGCGCGTGGTCCCACCACGACCCCGGGCGATCGAGGTTGCCGGGACGGTTCGAGCGCCACGCAGCGTGCAGCGGTACTGCCGCGTCGAGGAAGGTCTGCTGGTCGACCTCGTCCACCGACCCGGCCGGACTGACCCCCGGCAGGAACTGCAGACGGGCGCTGGTGCCGGACAGCTTGCTGCGCGACGCGGCGGGTGCATAGCCGAACCGGCCGTAGATCGAGGCCTCTGATGCCCACAGCACGGACAGCGATTCCCCGCGCGCTGCAACGTCCTCCAGCTGGTGCTGCATCATCCGGCGGAGCAGGCCACGACGATGGAAGGGGCCCTGGACGGTGACGTTGGTGACGGCAGCGACGGGAATTGCTGCACCGCCGGGCACGGTCAGCGTCCTGGTGAACGACCCGCAGGTGGCGATCCAGCGACCGTCGACGGTGAAACCGAAGAAGCGATCATGTTCGGCGAGCTTCTTGTCCAGCTCGGTGACCTCGGGCCGGATCGGCTCCTGGAAGCCGCGGGCGATCGCCTCGTGGAACGCCCGGTGGCTACGCGCGGTGACCCGGGTCAGCTTCGGTTCCAGCAGGTGGGGCGCTGCGGGGGCGGAACGGGCGGACGGACGGGTCGGCTTCTTCGCTGCGGGCATGCCCCCATTGGACCGCAGGCGTGTGGCGCCGGACAAACGAGTTGGGCTGGGCCCGGTGCGCCACCGGCCGGCGTTCAGGTGCGCGCGGACCTCAGGAGTTCGTCGATGAACGTCGCCGGCGCTCCGAACGAGTTCTCCTTCACCACCGCGGCCTCGGCGTCCGGTCCCGCACCGCGCGTCGAGCCGGCAAGGAGCAGCCCGCTGAGATCCGTTGCAGCCCGGGCGATCCGCTCGTCGAGGGCCCCGACACCGGCGGCGCCCCAGTCCTCGGTCGCGGCGAACACCGCGGTCGGCACGGTCAGTGCGCCGAGGTAGGACAGCAGCGGCCGGACCGCGTGTTCGAGCACCAGGCTGTGCCGGGCCGTCCCGGCGGTCGCGGCCAGCAGCACCGGCGTCCCCCGCAACGCCCCGGGTTCCAGTACGTCGAAGAACATCTTGAACAGCCCGGAGTAGGAAGCGGCGAACACCGGTGTGACGACGATCAGGGCGTCAGCCGCGGCCACCGCCTCGATCGCCGGGACCAGTGGGCCCGACGGGAATCCGGTGAGCAGGTTGTCTGCCAACGGATGAGCGAGTTCGCGCAGCGCGATCGTGCTGAACTCGAGGTCCTGACCGGCGAGCATCTCGGCGGTCGCAGCGGTCAGACGATCGGCCAGCAACCGGGTGGAGGACGGGGTTCCGAGACCGGCCTCGACGACGACGATGCGCATCAGGATCGCCCGTCCGCTGCGACAGCGACGCCGGTCTGCCGGGCAGCCGCATCGCGAGCAGCGACCAAGGTGGCGTGGGTCGGAGCGTCCGGGACGTGCGCGGGCTTCAGAGCCGCGAACTCCTTGCGCAGCACCGGGATCACCTGCTCGCCGAGCAGGTCCAGCTGCTCCAGCACAGTCTTCAGCGGCAGCCCTGCGTGGTCCATCAGGAACAGCTGACGCTGATAGTCCCCGACGTACTCGCGGAAGCCGAGCGTCCGCTCGATGACCTGCTGCGGGCTGCCGACGGTCAGCGGAGTCTGCCGGGTGAAGTCCTCCAGGCTGGGCCCGCCCCCGTACACCGGGGCGTTGTCGAAGTACGGCCGGAACTGCCGTACCGCGTCCTGCGAGTTCTTGCCCAGGAACACCTGGCCGCCGAGTCCGACGATCGCCTGGTCGGCCGCGCCGTGACCGTGGAACTCGAAGCGCTCCCGGTACAGCCGGACCATCTGCCGGGTGTGCGAAGCGGGCCAGAAGATGTGGTTGGAGAAGAAACCGTCGCCGTAGAACGCCGCCAACTCGGCGATCTCCGGGCTGCGGATCGACCCGTGCCAGACGAAGGGTGCGACCCCGTCCAGCGGTCGAGGGGTGGCGGTGAACGACTGCAGCGGGGTCCGGAACTTTCCCTGCCAGCTCACGACGTCCTCGGTCCACAACCGGCGCAGCAGCTGATAGTTCTCCACCGTCAGCGGTATCCCGTTCCGGGCGTCCCGGCCGAACCACGGGTACACCGGGCCGGTGTTGCCGCGACCCAGCATGAGATCCACTCGCCCGTCGGCCAGGTGCTGGAGCATCGCGAAGTCCTCGGCGATCTTCACCGGGTCGTTCGTGGTGATCAGGGTCGTGGACGTGGACAGGATCAGCTTTTCGGTCAGCGCTGCGATGTGGCCGAGCAGCGTGGTCGGGGACGACGGCACGAAGGGCGGGTTGTGGTGCTCACCGGTGGCGAAGACCTCGAGCCCGACCTCCTCTGCCTTCAGCGCGATCCGCACCATTGCCTTGATGCGCTCGTTCTCGGTCGGCGCACGACCCGTGGTGGGATCCGGAGTGACGTCGCCGACGGTGAAGATTCCGAACTGCATGTCAGCCTCCGTTAGTTGATACGTCAAGTAACTGGTTCAACGGATGGAGTGGTGATTCATTCCCCGCCGCCGTCGACTCGTCGGCACCGGGCTTCCAGGAAGCACATCGTCCTGGTGCCGGTCTACGGTCCAGCACATGACACCTGATCAGATGCGTTCATCGGCGGGCCGCGACATCGTCCTGCTGGGTGGGTTGTGGCTGGACGTCACCGCTTGGGACGAGGTGGCCGCTGCGCTGCGCGGGTTGGGCGACCGTCCGGTCCCGGTGACCCTGCCCGGCCAGGGCGACGGCGTCACCGGAGCCACTCTGCAGGATCAGCTCGACTCGGTCCTTCAGGCCGTCGATGCGGCCCAGCGGCCACTCGTGGTCGGTCATTCGGCCGCCTGCACGCTGGCCTGGATGGCTGCGGATCGTCGCCCGGACGACGTCAGTGGGGTGGCGTTGATCGGCGGCTTCCCGTCCGCCGACGGCGAGAAGTACGCCGAATTCTTCGCCATCACCGATGGCGCGATGGCATTCCCGGGGTGGGAGCCGTTCGCCGGGCCGGATTCGGCCGATCTGTCGACCGAGCTCCGCGCGAAGATGGCTGACTCAGCGATCCCGGTGCCGGAGGGAGTGGCGAGCGGGGTCGTCACCCTGACCGACGAACGGCGCTCGGCGGTGCCCGTCACCTTGATCTGCCCCGAGTTCGGTCCGGCAGAGGCGAAGGAGTGGATCGCTGCCGGCGACGTGCCGGAGCTGGCCGCCGCGCGTGATGTTCGCTTCGTGGACATCGACTCCGGCCACTGGCCGATGTTCACCAAGCCGGTGGAGCTGGCCGCGATGCTCCACGAGCTCGCGCATCCGTCCAGCTGACCGCGCCGGTCAGCGCACGCCGACCCCTGGGTCCACCTCGGCGTCGGGTCCCGGGCGCGGGGCGTCACCGACCCGGCCGGACCGTGGCCAGAGGGCGGTGAACAGCAACGAGACGAGCAGCACCCCGCCGATCCACAGCAGCGAATGATTCCGGTCGGTCTCGGTCGAGACGAAGACCCAGGCGAACAACCTCGATGCCCCGGCGCCGAGCGCCAGCGTGAGCAGCAGCACCGGCACGAGGTCGTCCGAGCGGACGAGGCGCGGTACGACGGCGCCGATGATCGCGCCGCCCGCGACAGCGCCGCCGATCAGGCCGGCCACCGTCAGGAAGATCTCCAGACCTTCGTCGAGGTGCCCGAACTCGACCACTCCGAACGTGGCCGCCAGCACGATGACGACGAGGGCGATCGCCGACATCCCGACCTCACGGGCAGGACGGGTCATCGAGAGGCCGGCGGCGAGCGCCAGGACGAGGACCACCAGCAGCGGCAACCACCAGTCGCGGCCGAGTCCGGCACCCACCGAGGACGTCAATCCGTACAGACAGCCCAGCAGCAGACCGGCGCCCAGCACCAACAGCAGCGCGGCGCGGCCGAGCAGCAACGCGCCCGCGATCGTCACCACCACGAGCACGGCACCGATGGCAGCAGTCCCACCGAGCGCGGGCCGCGGGCCGCCGGACGTCGACAGAAAATAGGTCAGCACGCTGGGAACGACCATGGCCAGCGCGCCGAGCACCGTCGTCAACGCCACAGCCGCCAGCACCGGCCCTTCGGCCGAGCGGATCACGGACAACCCGCCGATGACCAGCACGACCGCGGCGACCAGCACCAGCACGGCGAAGATCCAGGTGGCTGGGCCCCGGGCGACGATCGAGCCGAAGACCGTGGGCAGCAACAGGTTTGCCAGCACCAACACAGAACAGGCGAGGCTCGCGGCGAGGATCCTCCCGCTCCGTGCGAGTGACGCCGCGCAGATGAGCACCAGCGCGCTCGTTGTCCACATCGCGGCCGAGCTGACCATCACCAGCGCCGTGACGACGACATCCGGGGTGACACCGACCAGGGCGGGCAGCAACGACAGCGCGGCTCCGGGTACCAGCGCGATGCCAACGACGACCGGCAGGAGGCGTTGCGCAACCGCCGGCGACCGTGTCCACCACACCAGAGCGGCGGGGAGGGCGAGGGCAGGAATGATGATCGCCAGCCTCGAGTCCCAGTTGCTCTGCACGCTCGCGTTGCCGATCTGGAAGACCCGCGCGAACTGCAACAGCAGCGCCCCGATGAGCACGGTGGTCACCCCGGCCCAGCGAGACGTCGCGGGATCCGGACGGCCGAACGCGCTCGGCAACGCCGAACCGGGTGCTGGTGGATGGGACACGGGCTGGACGGTCATCTGAGCTCCTGGATCGGACGGCACTGTCCGCTCCGATGCGCATCATCCCTCGTCGGTTCCTTTTCGCCGCCTGAAGGGGCGCGCTCGACGCCCGCGGGCCTGCCCGCACCTCGCGCGCCCGGTGGGGAACCGACGACGACGAGTTCCCGTCCGACGCCCATGATCCTGTCGGCCCAGCGCTCCGTCGTCGCCGTGACAGCGATCCTGCTGCTCACCGCCGCCTGCACCGCAGGTGATCCTGTCCGCCCGGTCACCGGGTCGGCGGCTGCAGAGACGAAGTCCGCCCCGGTGGCTGTCGATTTCCAGTACCAGGCCCAGGAAGTGGATGTGGCGTTCACCGCGCGGCCGGACGGAACCCTGTCGGTGGTCCAGAATGCCATCGTGGACGCCGGGCCCGGGGTGACGGGCACCGTGGCGGTGTACGTGAAGAAGAAGCTGCGCATCGCGGCCTCCGAAGATCCCGACGGCTGGTACTTCCTCGCGCCGACGGTCGGTGAGGTCGCCGCCCGAGACCTCACCGCGGCCGGTGACCTGCAGCAACTCCCTGCCGCGATCATCGACTCGAACGAGAGCTGGCAGATCGTCGCGGCCACCGACCGCGCCTTCGCTGCTGGGAGGCACCGGATCCAGTTGACTTACACCCTGGACGGACTGCTGACGACGACGAACGGGCGCCGCACGCTGATCGCCCCGCAGGGGGTCGTCGGCGGGGGCTGGTACTCCTCTCGCGGAACCGGCGACATCGCCCGGTTCACCGCCACCGGCGGCGCCGCGCTCAGCTGCGGGGACGAGGACCGGGGCAGCGCCGAGACGTCCTGCTCGACCAGTCCGGATGGGACGGTGTTCCGGATGTCCGACCTGGACAACGGCAGCACGACCTTCGCGGGCGCGAACGGCTACTTCTTCCTCCCGGACCCTCCCGGAGTCACAGCCACTCCGGTCGACCCGCAGTTCGAGGCTCGCTCATGATGCGTCGATCCGGTGGCGTTGCCGCAGCCCTGCTCGCCGCCGCCCTGGTCGGCGGTGGCCTCACTCCGGCAACCGATGTCATCGCCCAGCCCAATCCCTACGGCAACCGCATCCACCACGCGGTCGTCACGATCGACGACCGCGGTGGCTACCAGATCGCCGAGACGTTCGACCAGGTCCTGGTGCGGGCCTTCGACCTGTCGCTGGGCGGCTCCGTCCCGGACGGCGTGCGCCTTCCCGACGACAGCGCCGACGATCTGCCCGGCATCCTGCGGCCCGGATCCGGTCCCGTCGTCGCGGTCGTCGACGGGACTCCGACCGACCTCGAACCGGAGCGGAACGAGCATGCACTGGCGGTCGCAAACCGGGTCGAGGACGCGCCCGCCGGCGATCACCGTGCTCAGATCACCTGGACGCGGACCGCGGCCACCACCCTCGACGGACGGACCGCCATCACCTACGTCCAGCCGATCGGGCCCGGCGCAGTGGAGCTCAGCCGCACCTCCGGCACCATCGACGAGGTGCGCTGCGTGACGTATGCACCGCTCACGGAGCCGTGCGGTCGCCGTACTGCCGACGGCTGGCAGGTGTCGGCAGACGATCGGCCGGCCGCCCTCGGTGACGGCGATCCGCTGACGCTGCAGGTTCGCTGGCGACCGGGATCCGCCTCGGCCCGGATCGCTCCTCCGGTGATCGACCACCGCTGAGCTGCGACGCCACGCGGCCCGCGTCCCTCGCTACGGTCGCTCGATTCTCACTCGCTGTCGGCCTCCGTGCTGACGGGTCGGCCTCCGGCGCTCGCTCCGATCCTCCCGACCTGCGCTCGTCCCTCGCTACGGTCGCTCGATTCTCACTCGCTGTCGGCCTCGGTGCTGACGGGTCGGCCTCCGGCGCTCGCTCCGATCCTCCCGACCTGCGCTCGTCCCTCGCTACGGTCGCTCGATTCTCACTCGCTGTCGGCCTCCGCGTACGCCTCCGGACTGGGGCAGGAGCAGATCAGGTTGCGGTCGCCGTACGCCCCGTCGATGCGGCCCACCGGCGGGAAGTACTTGTGCGCCGCTTCGACGCCGGCCGGGAACACCGCCTCGGAGCGGGTGTACGGATGCGTCCAGTCCTGCGCCGCCAGCACGGCTGCGGTGTGCGGGGCGTTGCGCAGCGGGTTGTCGTCCGCCGGCCACTCCCCCGCTGCCACCCGGTCGACCTCGCCCTTGATGGCCACCATCGCGTCGCAGAACCGGTCGATCTCCAACAGGTCCTCCGACTCGGTCGGCTCCACCATCAGCGTGCCGGCCACCGGGAACGACATCGTCGGCGCATGGAATCCATAGTCCGCCAACCGCTTTGCGACATCATCGACCGTCACGCCGGTCGCCGCGGTCATCGGCCGCAGGTCCAGGATGCACTCGTGGGCCACGAAGCCACCCTTGCCGGTGTAGAGCACCGGGTAGTGCTCGTCCAGCCGGCGGGCGATGTAGTTGGCGGACGCCACCGCCGTCAGCGTCGCCCGCCGCAGGCCCGGCGCCCCCATCATCCGGATGTAGGCCCAGCTGATCGGCAGGATCGACGCACTCCCCCACGGAGCGGCCGAGATCGGACCGACCCCACCGTCCTCCGGCGAGGTCGCCCCGAGATCGGCCAGCGGGTGCGTCGGCACGAACGGCGCCAGGTGCTCGGCGACCGCGACCGGACCCACCCCGGGGCCGCCGCCACCGTGCGGGATGCAGAACGTCTTGTGCAGGTTGAGGTGTGAGACGTCGCCGCCGAAGACTCCCGGCCGAGCGATGCCGACCAGCGCGTTCAGGTTGGCACCGTCGACGTACACCTGACCGCCGGCCGCGTGCACCACCGCTGCCAGTTCGGTGATGGTGTCCTCGTAGACGCCGTGCGTGGAGGGGTAGGTGATCATGATCGCGGCGAGGTTCTCCGCGTGCACGGCGACCTTCGCCCGCAGGTCGTCCAGGTCGACGTTGCCCGCGGTGTCGGTGCCGACGACGACGACCTTCATCCCGGCCATCACCGCAGACGCGGCGTTCGTGCCGTGCGCGGACGCGGGGATCAGGCAGACCGTGCGGTGCTCGTCCCCCCGGCTGCGGTGGTACGCGCGGATCGCCAGCAGTCCGGCGAGCTCGCCCTGTGAACCGGCGTTCGGCTGCAGCGAAACCCGTGCGTAGCCGGTGATCTCGACCAGCCAGGCCTCCAGCTGGGCGATCAACTCGAGCATCCCGGCTGCATCCTCGATCGGCGCGAACGGGTGCAACCCGGCGAACTCCGGCCAGGTGACGGCCTGCATCTCGGTGGTCGCGTTGAGCTTCATGGTGCAGCTGCCCAGCGGGATCATCGATCGGTCCAGCGCCAGGTCGGAGTCCGAGAGCCGACGCAGGTAGCGCAGCATCGCGGTTTCGCTGCGGTGCGCGTGGAAGACGGGGTGGGTCAGGAAGTCGCTGGTCCGCGCGATGCCGTCCGGCTGGAGAGTCAGGGACGAGGTGAACGGCGCGGACGACTGGCCCCCGAAGGCAACGACCACCGCGTCGAGATCCGCGTCGGTGGTCGCCTCCGACACCGACACCTGGACGACATCGTCGCCGTCGCGCCAGAGGTTGATCCCACGATCCCTTGCCGCAGCGACGATCTCGGCCGCCCGGCTTGGAACCTGCAGCCGCAGGGTGTCGAAGTACGACCGGTGCTCGACCGTCGCGCCGGCCGCTTCCAGCCTGCCGGACAACATCGCGGTCTTGTCGTGGATCGTCGTCGCGATCGCCTTGAGACCTTCGGGCCCGTGGTAGACCGCGTACATCGACGCCATCACGGCGAGCAGCACCTGCGCGGTGCAGATGTTGCTGGTGGCCTTCTCGCGGCGGATGTGCTGCTCACGGGTCTGCAGTGCCAGCCGGTAGGCGGGGTTCGAATGCACGTCGTGGCTGACGCCGACCAGCCGGCCGGGCAGCTGACGCTGCACGTCGGAGCGGACGGCCATGAACCCGGCATGCGGACCGCCGAACCCCAGCGGCACGCCGAAACGTTGGGACGAACCGACCGCCACGTCGGCGCCGATCTCGCCCGGCGGACGGAACAGTGTCAGGGCGAGCAGATCGGTGGCGACTACGACCTTCGCCTCCCGTTCGTGCGCGGTGTTGATCAGCTCGGCGTGGTCGCGGATCGCTCCGGAGGCACCCGGGTAGCTCAGCAACAGACCGAAGAAGTCACCGACCGGAAGACCGTCACCCAGATCGGCGACCTCGATCGTGATGCCCAGCGGTTCCGCACGGGTGCGGATGACGGCGATCGTCTGCGGCAGCGTGTCGGCATCGATGACGAACTTCGTGCTCTTGGATCGGGCGGTGCGCTTGATGAGCGTCATCGCCTCGGCGGCTGCGGTGGCCTCGTCCAGCATCGAGGCGTTGGCGATGTCGAGACCGGTCAGGTCGGCGACCGCGGTCTGGAAGTTCAGCAGCGCCTCGAGTCGGCCCTGGCTGATCTCCGGCTGGTAGGGCGTGTAGGCGGTGTACCAGGCGGGGTTCTCGAGCACGTTCCGCTGGATGACGCCCGGCGTCAAGGTGTCGTGGTACCCCATCCCGATCATCTGGACCCGCACCGTGTTCTTGTCGGCCAGCGCCCGCAGCTCGGCCAGCGTCGCTGCCTCGGAAGCCGCCGGCGGCAGGGCCAGCTCGTCATCCATCCGGATCGCGGCCGGGATCGCCGCTGTCGCCAGCGTCTCCAGCGACTCGGTGTCCAGCAGGTCCAGGATCGTCCGGAGCCCTCGCGGGTCCGGCCCGATGTGCCGGTCGGCGAACGAGGTCGGGTCGATCGGAGCGTGCTCGCCGACCGGGAAGTGCCCGACCTCGGCGATCAGGTCGGACGATCGGGAGACAGTGTTCGGTGCGGAGGACTCCGGCATGACGGTCGCTTCCCGCCGGCGCGTGGGTCGGCAGCTCGAGAACCTGAACAACGCGCGCGGAGTAGGCCCGAGCTCGCCCTCCCCCTCTGTCATCGGTACCTGAGAGCTTCACCGCGCTGGCTCTTCCCAGCCCCGGTTTGCCCCGTCGGCGAGCGGCGGCCGAAGCCACAGCTGCTTTCCAGAGGTGTCTCGTCCTCGCGGTCGTGGTGGCCTGAGAGATTGGCGGGGAGGCACTTGCTCCTTCGGCGCCACCGCTGCATCACTGCAGGTCGGCGGCTCTCCCGCGAGGGGTCTGCGACGTGACCGATACTACCGCTTCCACCCCATCATCGCGGACGTGACGGTCGCTTCCACCCCACCATCGCGGACCTGACGGTCGCTTCCACCCCACCATCGCGGACCTGACGGTCGCTTCCACCCCACCATCGCGGACCTGACGGTCGCTTCGACCCCACCATCGCGGACCTGGCGGTCGCCGGCATCGACACTCGCGCGCTCCGACGCCATCACCTAGGGTCCGCGCATGGCCGACCACCTCGTGATCCGCAGCCGGCACGTGAGCACCGTCATCCGCGCGACACCGGCGCACGTGTACTCCTATGCTGCAGACCCGGACAACCTGCCCCGCTGGGCCGCAGGTCTGGCGCAGAGCGAAGTGCGCCGGGACGGCGACCTGCTGAGGGTCGAATCGCCGATGGGCACCGTCACCGTGCAGTTCGTGGAAACAAACGCACTGGGGGTGCTGGATCACACCGTCACGCTGCCGAACGGACCGTCCGTCCTCAACCCGATGCGGGTGGTCGAGCATCCGGACGGCGCTGAGATCATCTTCACCGTTCGGCAGATCCAGTTGACCGACGCGGAATTCGAACGCGACTGCTTGATCGTTGCCGCAGACCTCGAGCGGCTGGCGAATCTACTCGGGGGCTGACCCCCGCCGCCGTTCAGACCTTCGGGCGTCGCGCCCAGAAGAAGCAGAAGATGCCGAACGCGACGAAGCCGAGGGCCAGGATCGTCAGCAGGTAGGGCCCGACCGGAGCTGCGGCGACGGTGCTGAGCGCATCGTCCAGCCCGCCGGCCTTCTTGGGGTCGTAGGTGAGCGCTGCATACAGGAACAGTCCGCCCACGATCCCCAGCGCGACACCCTTGGCGATGTACCCGATCCGGCCGAGCTGGCGTCCGAGGGTCCCGGGATCACCCACGAGGTCTCGCAGGAACTTCTCCTTGACCCCCTTGACGATCTGGTTGACGCCGACGCCGATCACCACGGCACCCACCACGATCACCAACACCCGGCCCAGAGGCACCGACAGCAATTTCGCGGTGATCCCCTCCTCCTTCGAGCCGGAACCCTTTGAGCCGGACCCGACGGCAGTTCGGATCGCCGCCACCCCGAGTGTTGCGTACACCACTGCGCGCGCACCGGAGGAGATCCGTTTCACCACGCGCTTACGGCCCTCGAGCCCGGTGTGGCCGCGGATCGCCGCGAAGCCCTGCCACAGCACCAGCGCGAACAGACCGATCCCGAGCACCCACAGCAGGGGCGTCCCCAACGGGGTGGAGGCCAGCTGCTGGAGGGCGCCCTGCTGGTCGGCCTGCTGACCGCTCGCGCCGCCCCAGGCGACCTGCAGCGCGATCCAGCCGACCGTCAGGTGGATCAGCCCGAAGGCGATCAACCCGATCGTCACGCCCACCCTGGCCGCATCGGAATGCGCGGCCTTGTCTGCCGACGCACCGGCCTGTCGCGCTGCTTGCGTCATCCGTCCTCCTGAGACCGGTCGGGCCGATGGGCCCGACGCCGGAGCAGTTCCCCGGACTGGGCAGTACCAATCGCGAAATCGTGCCCCCGCGCCCGCACACCGGGTGCGAAACCCGGCACCGTAGGGCGATGGGACCGGGCAGGTCAGGCGCCGAGCTTCTCACAGGCCGCCAGCAACACGCAGGTGGCAACGCCGTCCATGGCCACCTCGACCTCGTTCAGCGGGGGCATCGTCGGGGCGAGCCGGATGTTGCGGTCCCGTGGGTCGTCGCCGTGCGGGAACGACGAGCCGGCCGGCGTCAACGCGATGCCGGCCTCCTTCGCCAGCTGCACTACCCGGGCGGCGGTCCCGTCGAGCACGTCGAGGTTGACGAAGTAGCCGCCGCTCGGGGTGTTCCACACGGCGACATCGTGCCCGCCCAGCCGCGAGCGCAACGCAGCGTCGACCGCGGCGAACTTCGGCGCGATGATCTGGCGGTGCTTGCGCATGTGGCTCCGCACTCCTTCGGCATCGACGAAGAACTGCGCGTGTCGCAGGTGGTTCACCTTGTCCGGGCCGATGGCACGCTTGCCGAGATGACCGGTGTACCAGTCGATCGTCGCGGTGGATCCACCGAGGAAGGCCACCCCGGCACCCGCATAGGTGATCTTCGAGGTGGAGGCGAACAGGACCGGCCGGTGCGGGTTCCCTGAAGCCTCCGCAAGCGACAGGATGTCCGCGCTCTTGGTCTCCTCGTCGGTCAGGTTGTGGAATGCATAAGCGTTGTCCCAGAAAATCTTGAAGTCGGGCGCGGCGGTCTGCATCGCGACCAGCTCGGCGGCCACCTCCTGCGAGCAGACAGCGCCGCTGGGGTTTGCATGGGTCGGCACGAGCCACATGCCCTTGACGGCCGGATCCTTCACCAGCTCACGGATCGCCGGCACGTCCGGCCCGTCATCGTGCATCGGCACGGTGACCATGGTGATCCCGTACTCCGCCAACAGGGCGAAGTGCCTGTCGTAACCCGGTACCGGACAGATGAAGGTGACATCTCCTGCGGCCCAGGGTGTCTGCGAGTCGACGGCGCCGTGCAGCAGGCAGTACTGCAGCACATCGGCCATCATCGTCAAGCTCGAGTTGCCGCCGGCCACCAGCTGCTCGACGCGGACCCCGAGCAGCTCGGCGAAGATCGCGCGCAGTTCGGGCAGGCCGGACAGCCCGCCGTAGTTCCGCACGTCGGTGCCGTCCGCCGCCTGGTGTCCCGCAGGCAGCGCGAGTAGGGCGTCCGACAGATCGAGCTGCGCGGACGACGGCTTGCCTCGCGTGAGATCCAGCTTCAGGCCCCTCGCCACGAGGGCGTCGTAGGCGACGCGCTGTTCGGCCGCGAACGCAGCCAGGTCTTCGGGCGCGAGACTGGAGAGGGCCACGACGGCTCACCTGTTCTGGTCGGCGGAGGTGCGGGTGCCCTCCGTCGGCCGGATCCCGGCGGCGGGCAGGCAGGCGGCAGTCCGTGCCGCAGCCGGATCCCATTGTTGCCGAGCCGCCGCACCGGCACTCCACCGGGCACCACCTCCCCGCGCGCGTCGCCGATGGTGCAGCAGAATGTCCTCCATGGACAGCCCGATCAGATCCGCCTCCACGGACCCCACCCCCGGCCCGGTGGTGCCGCACCCCGACCCGGCGCTGCAGACGTTCATCGACGGGATGCCGAAGGCCGAGTTGCACGTCCACCACGTGGGCTCGGCATCGCCCCGGATCGTCGCGGATCTGGCGGCCCGACATCCGGGCGGCCGGATTCCGTCCGATCCTGCGGCGCTGGCGCAGTTCTACACGTTCACCGATTTCGCCCACTTCATCGATCTCTACCTGGCGACGGTGGATCTGATCCGCACCCCCGAGGACGTCCGACTGCTCACCTACGAGGTGGCCAGGGACATGGCGGCACAACAGATCCGCTATGCCGAGTTGACCTGCACGCCGTACACCTCGGTGCTGGCCGGGGTACCGATCGAGGGCTACCTGGAGGCGATCGAGGACGCCAGGGTGAGCGCCGAACGCGACTTCGGCATCGTGCTGCGCTGGATCTTCGACATCCCGGGCGAGATCGGCGAGAACGCAGCCGTGGCGACCGCCGCCATCGCCGTCGAACGGGGGCCGGCAGCGCTGGTCGCGTTCGGCCTGGGTGGCCCGGAGATCGGTACCACCCGCCCCCTGTTTGCACCGGCTTTCGAGCGGGCCCGCGCCGCAGGTCTGCACTCCGTTCCGCACGCCGGTGAGACAACCGGGCCACGGACCATCTGGGATGCGCTGGAGTACCTCCGGGCCGAGCGCATCGGGCACGGCACGTCCGCCGCGCAGGATCCGGCGCTGCTGGAACACCTGGTGGCCCATGGCATCCCGCTCGAGGTGTGTCCGACGTCCAACATCGCCACCCGCGCCGTCGCCTCCTACGCGGAGCACCCGCTGCGCGCGTTCGTCGACGCCGGCGTCACGGTCACCATCAACTCCGACGATCCGCCGATGTTCGGCACCACGTTGAGTCGCGAGTACGGGATCGCTGCCGCGCTGCTCGACCTGGACGAGCGTGGGATTGCCGCACTGGCGAAGAACGCCGTGGACGCGTCCTTCCTGGACGTCCCCGGAAAGCGCACGCTCCTCGCGGAGATCGATGCGTACACAGCAGCCGCGCTCGGGGAGCGACCGGCCATCTGAAACGGTCTCGTCGCTCGCCGTCAGACGAACGAGAGCAATGCTCTTGCATTTTCCGAGAGCACTGCTCACACTTGATCCATGACCCCCTCTGCTGCAGCCACGTCCGCCGCCGCTCGCCGGAACTCCGGCGCACTCGAGACCCCGCTCGATTGGATCGCCGGCACGGGTGCCTTCGCTGTCGAGATCGCACTGGGGATCACCTGGGGCGTCGTCGGTCACCGGCTCGGCAGCAGGATCGTCGGCCCGGTCGGGGGCTGGATCGGTGTGGTGATCGCCGTCGTCGCCCTGGTCGCCGTGTGGTCCAGGTGGATGTCGCCGGATGCGGACCACCGGCTGGGTCTGGCGGGGCGCCTCGTCCTGGGGTGCGGGCTGATCCTGCTCGCCGCGGCAGCTGCGTGGCTCACCGGTTCGACGACCTGGGCCCTCATCCTGGGCGTCGGCGGCATTGCCGTCACCGTGGCTGCCCAAGCACTGCTGGACTGAGAAGTCTCAGGCGGCGCGCGGCTCGACCACCAGGTGGCGATGCCCAGGACGCGGGTCGACGCTCACCGTCAGGCCGGCCTGACGGGCGGCGAGGGCCGCACACCCGATGCTGGCCAGCAGACAGACCGAGCCGGAGATGATCAGCGCGATCGGCGCGCCCCAGTGCTCGGTGATCCAGCCGACGATCAGCGATCCGATCGGGGTCGATCCCATCAGCACCAGGAAGTAGAGGCTCATCACCCGGCCGCGGAGCATCGGATCGGTCGCCAGCTGCACCGACGAGTTGCCCAGGCTGTTGAAGCTGACCCCGGCCATCCCGGTGAGCGCCAGCAGCACGCAGAACAGCGGCAACCACGGGGTCAGGCCCAGCAGGACCAGCATCCCGGCGAAGACGGCAGCGATGGCGAACAGCAGCCGCAGGGTTGCCGTCGAGCGACGGGCGGCCAGCAGCGCCCCGCCCAACGAACCCAGGGCCATCACGGAGTTGAGAAAGCCGTACAGACCGGCGCCGCCGTGGAAGACGTTGCCGACGTAGGCCGTGAGGATGATCGCGAAATTGAACCCGAACGTCCCGATGAAGAAGACCAGCGCGATCGTCCAGACCAGGTGCGGGCGGTCCTTGACGTAGCGGAGCGCCTCCCGCAGCTGACCCTTGCCACGAGCGGCGCGGGGCGATGCCTGCAGCTCCGACGTGCGCATCATGAGCAACCCGGTGATGACGGCGAGGAACGACACCGCGTTGAACGCGAACGCCCAGCCCGGCCCGATCCAGGCGATCAGCAGGCCGGCGATCGCCGGGCCGGTGAGCCGCGCGAGCTGGAAGTTGCCGGTGTTCAGCGAGACCGCGTTGCGCATCAGCGAGGCCGGGACCATGACGCCGACGAAGCTCTGCCGGGCCGGATTGTCGATCACCGTCGCCAGCCCCAGCCCGAGGGCGATCAGGTAGATGGCGCCCACCGTGATCGACCCGGTCAGCGTGAGCACCGCCAGCGTGGTTGCCAGGGCCGCGAGGATGCACTGGGAGATCAGCAGCAGCCGACGCTGTGGGAAACGGTCCGCGAGCAACCCACCGAACAGGCCGAGGAACAGCATGGGACCGAACTGCAGCGCCGTGGTGATACCGACCGCGAAGGACGAACCGGTGAGCGAGAAGACCAGCCAGTCCTGGGCGATCCGCTGCATCCAGGTGCCGTTGTTCGAGATCAATCCGCCGAGGAAGTACAGCCGGTAGTTGCGCACCCGGAGGGAGGCGAACAGCGTGATCCTGGCGACTTCGGGCGTGGGCGCAGCCGCGGGATGATCGCCGGGGACCGCCTCGACAGCGGGCTCCAGGGCCGCGGTGGGCGCGGTGTCAGCGGGTCGAGAGGGCGTGCTCACGGCAGGTCCGCCAGCTTCTCCAGGGCGTCGACTGCGCGGCCGAGCGCCGTGCGCTCGGCCGCGGACAACGCGTCGATGTGTTCGGACAGCCACCGGGTGCGCTGCTCGCGGGTCCGTTCGATGAACTCGGTCCCCTGCGCGGTGATGCTCAACAGTTGCTGACGGCCGTCGTCCGGATGCGGGCGGCGGCCGATGAAGCCGAGCTGCTCGATGCGCTCCAGCACCTTGGTCATGGACGGGGGCTGCACGTGCTCCGCCTTCGCCAATCGCCCCGGGGTGTTCGCCTCGCCCCGCAGGATCCGCCCCAGCACGCTCATCTCGGTGGCCGACAGCGTGTCGCCGGACGCCTGCTGACGCAACCGCCGTGCCAGCACCAGCACGGCCCGCCGGATGCGGGCGACATCGTCATCCGATCTGGTCAGTTCGGTGGCACGCGACGGGACGGTGCGGGATGTGCTCATGGCTTTCATGCTAACTCGTTAGTGCGCCTAACGAACTTTTAATCGCTGTTCCACCCGGTCTCCGTCCGGCGCAAGCTGCCGACCCGCCGGGTACGACCGTCGGCCTCCATGGAGACGACACACCTCAGACATGACACCACCGCCGGGCCGGGGCCCAGCGGTGGTGTCGATGGAGACGTCGGCGCCAGGGCGCGGACGTTCGAGGAGCGGTGTTGGATCAGCCGGCGCTACGGGCCTGCCTGCGGGCGGCGAGCTCGTCCGAGCCTCGCTGCTCGGCCGCCACGACGGTGTCGCCGTCGAGTCGCTCGGCCGGGAACTCGGCAAGTGTGCCGGTGATCTCGCGCATCGAACCGCCGACAGCGATCCCGAAGACGCCCTGCCCGCCCTGCAGCAGATCGACGATCTCTTCGGGCGAGGTGCACTCGTACACGGTGGTGCCGTCGGAGAAGAGGGTGACTCCTGCGAGGTCTTCGACGCCGCGCTTGCGCAGGTGCTCGACCGCCACCCGGATGTTCTGGAGCGAGACACCGGTGTCGAGCAGCCGTTTGACCACCTTGAGAACCAGGATGTCCTTGAAGGAGTAGAGCCGCTGCGACCCGGAGCCGGACGCGCTGCGAATGGTGGGCACCACCAGAGAAGTCCGCGCCCAGTAGTCCAGCTGGCGGTAGGTGATCCCCGCGGCTTGCCAGGCGGTGGCCCCGCGGTACCCGGTGTACTCGTCCGGAACTGCATCGTTCGGGAACAGCGCACCCTGCTGACTCTCGCGCATCGCGCTGCCTCTCTGCGGCACTTCGGACTCCGCGGCACCTCTGGCGTACCGGGACTGAATGGACTGGCACTGATCGGGACTCGCACTGAACGGGACTCGCACTGGACGGGACTGGCACTCAGACGCCTGACAGTCGACGACTGTCACCGACGACCGGCGCCGATGAATGACACGCTGGTGATCACACGCGTGTGACTTGTCTCGACGGTAGGCCGGTGGCTGCCCCGGGTCAACGATCCGACCGGCGTGTCCTCGACCTTGACTTGAGGCTTAGGGTCGCCGTCGCGCCGGCGACGCCGGCTCAGGATTGCTCGGGTCCGAAGTCCTCGGGTGAGACGGAGTCCAGGAACTCGCGGAAGGCCTGTACTTCCTCGTCCGGGTCGACGCCCGGCTCCGCGTCGGCCTCGAAGATGACCTCGGTGCCCTCGTCGTCCGGATCCTCGTCCTCCAACACGATGCCGGCCTCGTCGAGCAGTTCCTCCGAGACCAACACCGGGCAGTCCAACCGCACCGCGAGCGCCACGGCATCCGAGGGCCGCGCGGAGACCGCCGTGCCGTCGTCGAATGCGAGCTCCCCGTAGAAGGTGCCGTCCCGGAAGTCGACGACCCGCACCTCCTGCAGCGCCCGCCCGAGCGCGAGGATCACCTGCCCGAGCAGATCGTGGGTGAGCGGCCGGGGCGGACGCATGCCCTGCAGGTGCATGGCGATGGCCGTGGCCTCCGAGCTGCCGATCGCGATGGGCAGGCTCCGGGGTCCATCCTTCTCGCTGAGCACCAGGATCGGCTGCCGGGAAGGGATTTCGACGCGGACGCCGACGACCCGCATCTCGATCATGTTCCCTCCCGAGGGTGCCGATCCGGGTGTTCGATTCTTCCCATGACGGTACACGCGAGACCGTTGCCGATCGGGGCCGGCCGGAGGTGGCATTCAGCCACTGAGGTCGCGCCGCAACCCCGCCCGGACCAACGTCGCATGCAGCCGCAACACGGTGCCGGCCAACTGGGCTGCCATGGCCTCGGCCCGCTCCCGCGCGTCGGGATCCTTCTGCCGCGCCTGCGCGGAGACCATCTGCGAGATCATCGCTGCCTCCCGGTCGGCGGCCGTCCGCAGCGGGCGGAGATGACGGGCTTCGAGCCCGGCTGCGAACAGTTCGGCGGCGGCAGCGGCGATCTGCGCGGCCTCCGCCCCGTACCAACCACCTGCGCCGATCGAGACCAGTCCGAACGACTCGACGTCACGCAGCTGCTCGGTGGTCAGCCCGGATGCCGCGAGGAGTTCGACCCTCGTCATCCGCAGGTGGGTGTCGACACCGACTTCGGTCGTGTCCGGACCGATCGCGATCCCCAACGATCGGGGAAGGCGCGGCGACGGGGTGGCCGGCTCCAGGCCACGGGAGCGGGCATCCAGCTGATCCTTGATCACCTTGAGCGGCAGGTAGTGATCGCGCTGGGCGGTGAGCACGAACCGCAGCCGTTCGATGTCGGCCGGGCTGAACTGTCGATACCCGGCCGGAGTGCGCTCCGGGGTGATGAGACCTTCGGTCTCGAGGAATCGGATCTTGGAGATCGTCACTTCCGGGAAGTCCGGCTTCAAGCGGGCCAGTACGGCGCCGATGCTCCACGACTGCCCGGCGGGGAGGCCCGCTGCGGTCATCGAGTTGCGGTCACTGCTGGGCCGCGGCGCCGCCGGCCGCGGCCGCGTCGGCAGTCAGGAAGACCAACCGGAACTTGCCGATCTGCACCTCGTCGCCGTTGACCAGCAGAGAGCTCTCGATCGGTTCACGGTTCACGTAGGTGCCGTTCAACGAGCCGGTGTCGCTGACCTCGAAACCGCCGTCGACCCGTCGGAACTCGGCGTGCCGACGCGACACGGTCACGTCGTCGAGGAAGATCTCGCTCTCGGGATGACGACCCGCCGTCACCAACGGGACGTCGAGCTGGAAGCGCGACCCGGCGTTCGGACCACGCTTGACGACCAGCAGCGCGGTGCCCGGCCGCAGGGCGTCCAGACCGGTCAGGGTCTGCTCGCCGGGACGCTCGGGATCGCCGACCGTGACGGCCTTGAAGATCGAGGTGGTGGCAGCGTCGGAGCCGGCCGATCCCTGCGGGGACCCCGAGGACCCGGGCGGCGTGTTGTCGACGTGTGACATACCGTCGCTCCCTTCAGCGCTGGCGACCGCGACCCGGACGAGCCGCGGACCAGGGATGGCGAACCCACCCCGCAAGATACGGGCGGCGATCGCCGGCCCCGAGGTACTGACCGTACTGCAGGACCCGCGCGGGACGCGCCCCGGCGAGGCAGCCGGACCCACGCAGACCGTGCGGTCGAGGTTACCGCGCCCGGTGGATCTCATGTCACGGGTGGGCGACGGTCGGTGTTCACCGGGACCGGCTGACCCGGCGGCGCTACATTCAGCATCGTGAGCACATCCCGGACCCCTTCCCCGATCGATACCCCTGCCGCCTCCGCCGACACGCACCCGGTCGGCACCTCCCCCGACCGACCGGCCCGGGTCGGCGTCCAGATCCAGCCGCAACACCGTTCGATCGCCAACATGCGGCAGGCCTGCGCCGATCTGGAGGACGTCGGCGTCGACATCATCTTCAACTGGGACCACTTCTTCCCACTCTCGGGCGAACCGGACGGCCTGCACTACGAATGCTTCACCCTGTTGGCCGCCTGGGCGGAGGCCACGGAGCGGGTCGAACTCGGACCGCTGGTGGCGTGCAACAGCTACCGCAATCCCCAGTTGCTGGCGGACATGGCCCGCACCATCGATCACCTGTCGGAGGGCCGGTTCATCCTGGGCATCGGCTCCGGCTGGTTCGAGCGCGACTACACCGAGTACGGCTACGAGTTCGGGACCGCGGGCGGCCGGCTGGACGCGCTGGCACGCGACCTGCCCCTGATCGAACAGCGGTGGGCCGCACTGAACCCTGCACCGGTGCGCGACATCCCGGTGCTGATCGGCGGCGGCGGCGAGCAGAAGACGCTGCGCATCGTGGCCCGCCATGCCGACATCTGGCACGGCTTCGGCGAGCCGGAGGTGATCGCGCACAAGCACGCAGTGCTCGACGAGCGCTGCGCGGAGATCGGCCGCGACCCCCGGGAGATCGAGCGCAGCGCCGGGGTCGCGTTCACCCCGGGACGTGCGCCCGAGGTCGTCAGCGATTACCCCGGAAACGCCCAGGAGCTCTACGACGTGGGCACCCGGCTGTTCACGGTGGCCCTCGACGAGGAGCTCGACTACGGCAAGGTCCGCGATCTGGTGGCCTGGCGGGACGCGGTCAACCAGCGCTGAATGCTCTGCGCCGCACCGGGTTCCGCGCGATGGGACCCGGTGCCACTCGCATTCGCCGTGAACGGGTGCGGGCAGCGCGGGCTGTGCGGCCCTACTCGCCGCCGACCTGGTTGCCGTACGCGTCTGCGTCCATCAGGCTCTCCAGTTCGGCCGGATCGTCGAGCTGGATCTCCACCATCCAGCCGTCACCGTAGGGATCGGAGTTGACCGTCTCGGGGGCCGCATCGAGTGCCTCGTTGCGCGTCACGATCGTGCCGCCGACGGGCGCGAAGAGATCGGACACCGACTTGGTCGATTCGACTTCGCCGATGGTGTCGCCTGCGCTGAAGGTGCTGCCCAGGTCGGGCAACTGGACGTACACGATGTCGCCCAGCGCTCCCTGCGCGAAGTCGGTGATGCCGATCCGGACGGCGTCGCCGGACGTGGTGCGGACCCACTCGTGGTCGGAGCTGTACTGCAGGTCCTCAGGGATCACAGACGTGCCTTCCTCATCAACGGATCGGGGAACGAACTCGGACCGGCCCGGCGCAGCGACGGTATCGGCGCTGACGGTCGGGTCGCCCGCCCGGACATCACCGGGGTCATCCAGCCGGGCGAGCGTAGATCGGGGCTCGCGGCGTCCGCAAGGCGGTGATGCTGATCGACCGGGATTGGCCGACGTCGATGGTCGCACCGACCCGGCGGACGGAGTCGACCACTCCGCCGGGAATCGACATGGCCGCGGCCAGCGTGGCCGGCTCGCCGATGGCCTTCACGCTGATCGGTCGGTTGATGGGCTTGCCGTCGATCTGCAGGGAGGCCGCAGCCCCGACGAACGCGGAGTCGACACCGATCCGCACCGAGCCGATCTGGATCGCCTCGGCGCCGGCGTTGCGGAGCTCCTGGACGGTGTCGAGCAGGAACTCCGGGCTCACCGCACGGGCCGGATCGCCGATCCGCAGGGTGATGCCAGGCCCGGTGGCGGGCGCGACGCCGTTGATGATCTCCAGCTCCGAGGCCTGCTTCCGCGCTTCGGCCAGTGCCTCCCCGGAGCTCGCCCCGCCGGCGAGCAGTCCCTGCAGGGTCACCTCCTGGGTGCGGATCTCGGCATTCAGATCGTCCTCGCGCTGCTGCAGGCCATCGAGGATCTGCACCAGATCGTCGGAGCGCAGGGCTTCGAGATTGTCGCCGGCGGCGGTACTGCGCAGCTGGGTGACGAAACCGAAACCCAGCAGCGCGACGAGGACGAAGGCGACGACCGCTGTCACGGAACGCCTGCGGCGGGGCGTGCCGTGAGACGTGTGGGCTGCCGCCGTACCGGCCGTCGACGGCCCGTCCCGCGCTGCGTCCCGCCGGCCCCTCATGCGTGGAAGACCTGACGGCGGATCGCGGCGACGTTGGCGAAGATCCGGATGCCGAGCACGACGACGACCGCCGTCGACAGCTGCGAGCCGACACCCAACTGATCACCGAGGAAGACGATCAGCGCTGCCACCAGGACGTTCCCGATGAACGACACCACGAACACCCGGGAGTCGAACACCCGCTGCAGGAAGGCGCGCAGCGCGCCGAACAGCGCGTCCAGCGCGGCAACGACGGCGATCGGCAGGTACGGGGCGAGCCAGTCGGGCACCGACGGCGACGCCAGCAGACCGATGACGGCGCCGGCCAGCAACGCGACGACCGCGAAGACGATCGCCGACCATCGTCCCGCTGCGGGGTGTGCCGCGCTGTCGGTGTCCAGCGGTGCTTTCGGTTCGGTCATCGCGTGGGCTCCGGTTCGTTCTCGGTCGGCACGTCGGTGGACCGATCGGCGGTGGACGCGCTGGTGGAGGTACTGGTGGAGGTGCTGGTGGGCACGTCCGCGTAGCGCAGCTCGGCGGTACCGCCCCCCGGCAACGTCAGGGACCCGACGGTGGCCACGGTGAACCCGGCGCCGTAGTTGGACTTGAGCGAGAGCATCCGGCCGTAACCGGCGGTCGACACCAGCGCCACCTGGACGGCCTCCGGGTCGCCGATCGCGTCGATGGTGATCGGCCAGAAGACCGGCCGGTTGTCGACCAGGATCGCGCCACCCGCCTGCCGGATCGCCGAGGTGGAACGCAGTCTCACCCCGCCGACCGAGACCGCCTCGGCACCGGCCTCCCAGAGCCCATTGACCAGGAACTGCAGGTCACGGTCGAGGATCGGCGTGGTGCTGTCGGCCTGGTCGACCGTCAACTGCACCCCAGGACCGGTGACGGCGGTGAGCGCGGCGTCGTCACGGAGCGCGGTGACCGAACGGAGCGGACCGCCCGCACCGGCGAGCATCTGCTGCCCGCGGATCTGCGCATCGAGTTCCTCGGCCCTGGCCGCCAACACGTCCTGCCGGGACTGCGCGACCCGAACGTCCTGCAGGACGGCCGAGCGGGCCTTCGCATCGGCGGGGGCCGTGAAATGTCGCCACCCCACGGCGATGCCGACGGACAGTCCGGCCACCAGCATCGCGACGGCCAGCCGCACCGCGGTGGACGGTGCGTGTCGCCGCGCTCCCGAGCCCGGGGTCGTCGGCGAGCGGCGTCGGGCAGCAGCCGCATAACCGGGGTCGAGCGCATCGTTGGCCATGCCCTGCAGCCAGGCCAGACCGAACTCCCGCGGTGAGGTGTCGGTGCTGGAACCGCTCGGCGCCCTGGTCTGTCGGGGGACCGCGTCGGACTCCGGCAGCTCCAACGGCTCCGGCAGCTCCTGCGGCTCCTGCGGCTCCCGCGGCCCCCCGGGTTCCCGCGGCTCCCGGGGTTCCTGCGGGCGGTGGTCAGCCACCGGCGCTCCGGGCAGGCTTGCCCACCGGCGCGGTCGAGACCATCGAGGAATCAGGTCGCAGCGCCTGCCCCCACGACAGCCGCACCGGCGTCCTTCGGATCACCCAGATCACCTGCCGCAGGTACAGCGCACCGGCCCAGAGGTACAAGCCCATGCCCCAGACGGTGAAGGCCAGCCCGAACGGCTCAGCGATCCGCTGGATCAGTGCCTCGCCCTGCGCCAGCAACAGGAGCGGGAAGGCATACAGCAGGCAGAAGGTGGCCGCCTTGCCCAGGTAGTGCACCGGCAGCGGCGGGTAACCGTGTCGGCGGAGCACGGGGATCGCGAGACCGAGGACGACGTCACGCGCGATCAGCAGGGCAGCGGCCCACCAGGGGATGATCCCGCGGATGACGAAGGCGATCAGCGTCGCGAAGATGTACAGCCGGTCGGCGGCCGGATCCAGCAACTCGCCGAGCTTGGAGTACTGGCCCAGCAGCCGGGCGAGCTTGCCGTCTGCCCAGTCGGTGAACGCGCTGACCACGAGCACGACGAGCGCCCAGCCGTCCTCCTGCGGTCCGAGCAGCAGCCACAGGAACAACGGCACGCCCAGGAGCCTGAGGATCGACAGCGCGTTGGGGATCGTCCAGATCCGGTCCGAGGCGTCCTGCTCGGAGGTCCCCGTTGCGGCGCCTGTCCCGACCCCGCCGACCGCCCCCGGTTCGGTCATGACGATTCCCCGCTCCCTGCCCACGCATCTCACGCGCCGCATCGCACTTCCGGGACGAGCACGACCTCGTCACCCGGGGTGAGTCTAGAGCCCGCGCCGTACATTCCTCCCATGCGCGGAACCGGTACCAGGCCCCTTCCGGTGGCTCACTCCCCCGCGCTCCGGGTCGGTGGCTCCCGCCCTGCACGAGCCGTCTTCGGGCCACTCGCAGCCGAGGGTCTCGTCGAGGTCGTCGACCTGCAGGTCCGACCCGAGGTGCTGGACGGCAGCGGTTGGTGGGCCGTGGTCGGGACGTTCGAAGGACGACTCACCGGCTACCGGTTCGAACGGGTCAGCACGATGCACCACCCGACCACCGCTCCACCGGGCTGGCTCGGACCGGACCGGACGGCCTGGCGCTCGTCCCTCTCGGCGCAGCAGTACCGCACCGGCGTGCAGCTCATCCGGGAGGCGATCGCAGCCGGCGACGTCTATCAGGTCAACCTCTGCCGGATCCTGTCCGCCGACGACACCGGGGCGGACCCTGCCGGGCTGAGCGCGCGCCTGCTGCGGAGCAACCCGGCGCCGTGGTCGGGGATGCTCGACCTGGGCGCCGACTGGGTGGTGAGCGCGTCGCCGGAGTTGTTCCTGCGGCGCGACGGTGATCGGCTGGTCTCGGCGCCGGTCAAGGGCACGGCGGCGCCGGGAGAACCGTTCGCCGACAAGGACTTCCCGGAGAACGTGATGATCTGCGACCTGGTGCGCAACGACCTTTCCCGGGTCGCGGTCGCCGGATCGGTACGGGTCACCTCCCTGCTCGCCCGGGAGGAGCATCCGGGCCTGGCCCACCTGGTGTCCACCGTCGCTGCCCGCCTGCGCCCCGGGCTCGGCTGGGGCGATCTCCTGCGGGCGACGTTCCCGCCGGGATCAGTGTCGGGGGCACCCAAGATCAGTGCTCTCCAGGTGATCAGCAGGCTGGAACCCACCCCGCGCGGTCCCTACTGCGGGTGTTTCGGTTTCGTCGACGCCGACCGCGGTACGGCAGCCCTGGCGGTCGGTATCCGCACCTTCATCCGGTCTGCCGGGACGATCGCCTTCGGCACGGGCGCCGGGATCACCTGGGCCTCCGATCCGCAGGCCGAATGGGCCGAGACTGAACTCAAGGCCGCGCGGCTCATCGGACTGGCCAGCGGCTGAGCACTGCTCCCCGAGCCCTCGCGGGCTCGGGTGCGCGGTGTGAGGGCGGGACGTGGCCGGACCGGTCCCCCGGGATCCGGTCGGGTGGTGTCGGCGGGTACCCACCGCGTCCCCTACCCTTGCCGCCATGAGCGACGAGGGACTGCGTCAGGCCCAGGAACTGATGGCCGCCGACGGGCTGCCGCCCCAGGCCATCGCGGTGTTCTCCCGGTTCTACCGGGATCTGGAGTCCGGTGCGACCGGGATGGTGCACGAGGCCGACATCGACCCGCTGCAGGACGTCACCGCGCTGGCGGACGTGCAGATCGGCGACGACGAGCAGCGCTCAGCGCTCGCACAGACCGCGATCATCAAGCTCAACGGCGGCATCGGGACGTCGATGGGGATGGAGCAGGCGAAGTCGTTGCTCCCGGTCCGGGGCGCGCTGAGCTTCCTGGACGTCATCGTCCGGCAGGTGCTGCACCTGCGGCAGACGCACGACGTCGCCCTGCCACTGGTGTTCATGAACTCCTTCCGCACCCGCGACGACACCCTGCGGACGTTGGCCGGGTACCCGGAGCTCGCGATCGACGGTCTGCCGGCCGACTTCCTGCAGAACCGCGAGCCCAAGCTGCGGGCGGACGATCTCACGCCGGCGCAGTGGCCGGCGGATCCGTCGATGCAGTGGTGCCCGCCCGGGCACGGCGACCTGTACACAGCACTGAGCACCTCCGGCATCCTGGAAGCGTTGTTGGACAAGGGTTTCCGGTACGCATCCGTGTCGAACTCGGACAACCTCGGCGCAGCACCGGATCCGCGGATCGCCGGCTGGTTCGCCGCATCAGGGGCGCCGTACGCTGCCGAGGTCTGCACCCGTACCGCCGCCGACGTCAAGGGCGGATACCTGGTGGTGCGCAAGGCGGACGGCCGGCTGGTGCTCCGCGAGACCGCACAGACCCCGAAGGAGGAGGTCGCCCTCGCCGACGACATAACCCGGCATCGCTACTTCCACACCAACAACCTCTGGTTCGACCTGCGGGTGCTCGCCGACACGCTGACCGAACGCGACGGCGTGCTGGGTCTGCCGCTGATCCGGAATGCGAAGACGGTCGACCCCAGCGATTCCTCGTCCACGCCGGTGATCCAGATCGAGTCGGCGATGGGCGCCGCGGTCGAGGTGTTCGACGGCGCCGTCGCCCTGCAGGTCCCGCGCAGCCGGTTCCTGCCGGTGAAGACGACGAACGACCTGCTGCTCGTGCGTTCGGACGTCTACCGCCTCGACGAGCGTGGTCGGCTGGTGTCCGACCTGCCTGCCGGCGCCGACGATCCACTGGTCGACCTGGACAGCCGATTCTTCAAGCTGGTCAAGGGCTTCGAGCAGCGCTTCCCCGCCGGTCCGCCGTCGCTCCGGCACGCGCGCTCGCTGACCGTCCGCGGCGACTGGACCTTCGGCGCCGAGGTCACTGCCCGCGGCGATGCCGTGCTCGCCGAGCGCGACTCTCCCGGCACCGTGCCCGACGGGACAGTCCTGGGCGACTAGCTCACGGCGCGGCACGGACGGGGGCCGGTGCGCGATGACCGGACAGCACTCGCCGGACCGCCCAATGACGCAGAACGGCCGCCCGAGCAAACCCGCAGACGCTTCTGCAGAATCCTCAGCCGGCACCGCTTCCGGCACCCGCACACCTCGTCCACAGCACGCCTGACGAGGAAGTGGCCTTCGACGAGCGTTTCGGCAGGTGCTCCTGCGGAAATGGCGATCGGCGTCCATTTCCTGGTCACTGTTCCCACCAGCTCCCGACCCGCGGGACAACTCAGCAGGCTCATCCCGGCAACCCCGCGCCGCGGAGGTGCTCGAAGATCAAGTTGGTCTCGGTGAGCGCCACCTCGGGACGCGCGGAGAGTGCGTCCACCACGAACTCCCGCAGCGCAGCGCTGTCGGCGGCGGTCACGTGCACCAGGAAGTCGTCGGCGCCGGCCAGGAAGTAGACGTTGCGCACCTCCGGCCGTCGCCGGATGTGGTCGGCGAAGGCCATCATGTGGCTGCGCGAGCCCGACTGCACCCGCACCGCGATCATCGCCTGCAGCGGGAGCCCCAGCGCCGCCGGATCGACATCGGCATGGATCCCGCGGATCGCCCCGCTCTCGCGGAGCGCGCGCACCCGTGCGAGGCAGGTCGAGGCTGCTATCCCGACACGTTCCGCGAGCGCATTGTTGGCGATCCGGCCGTCCGCGGCGAGCACCCGCAGGATGTCCCGGTCGACGTCATCCGAGCGCACATCCGGGCGATCGGCCAGGTGCGCTGCGCCCGCCCGAACATCCTTCGATCGACCCGCGCCGCCGCGGTGTGATTTCGAACTTTCCACTGACACAGAGCGATTCTAGCGAATCTTCGGCTGTTCAGCTGGCGGTCGATCGGCGTCATATTCATACTTTGATCATCGGCCGCTCGTGAACCGCTCCGACGATTCAGTCGATCTGCGGGCCCACTGCAGCCGAGCGACTGCCAGTCACCGTCGAGATCCGAGGAAGTCCCATGCGCATCGGCGTCCCCAGCGAGATCAAGAACCACGAGTACCGGGTCGCGCTGACCCCCGCGGGTGCCCACCACCTCGTCGCCGCCGGCCATGCGGTCTCGGTGCAGGCCGGGGCCGGGATGGGTTCCCTCATCACCGACGAGGAATACGCAGCCGCGGGCGCGACGATCGTTGACGGTGGGGGCGATGCAGAGCGCGCAGCCGATCAGGTCTGGGCCGACGCCGAACTGGTGATCAAGGTCAAGGAGCCGATCGCCGCCGAGTACCACCGGCTGCGCGACGATCTGACCCTGTTCACCTACCTGCACCTGGCGGCCGACCGCCCGCTGACCGATGTGCTGTTGTCGTCCGGAACGACCTCCATCGCCTACGAGACCGTGCAGCTGCCCGATCGCTCGCTGCCGCTGCTCGCGCCGATGAGCGAGATCGCCGGTCGCCTGGCCCCCCAGGTCGGCGCCTACCACCTGATGCGCAACGAGGGCGGTCGCGGTGTGCTGCTCGGCGGTGTCCCCGGCGTCACCAACTCCAAGGTCGTCGTCCTCGGCGGCGGCGTCTCGGGGATGCACGCAGCGGAGATCGCACTCGGTATGCGTGCCGAGGTGAGCATCCTGGACCTCTCGATCCCGACGTTGCGACGCCTCGACGTCCAGTTCGGTGGAGCCGTGCGGACCCTCGCCTCGACCGCGTTCTCGATCGCCGAGGAACTGCGCACCGCCGACCTGGTGATCGGCGCCGTCCTGGTGCCCGGCGCCAAGGCTCCGAAGCTGGTGTCCAACGAGCTGGTCTCGCAGATGAAGCCGGGATCGGTGCTGGTGGACATCGCGGTCGACCAGGGCGGCTGCTTCGAGGACACCCGACCGACCACCCACGCGGAGCCGACCTTCACCGTGCACAACTCGGTCTTCTACTGCGTTGCGAACATGCCGGGAGCGGTGGCCCGGACGTCGACGTTCGCGCTCACCAATGCCACCCTGCCGTACGTCACCGCCGTGGCGAGCCACGGCTGGCGGGCCGCGAGCACCGCGGACGCGGCGCTGGCCGCCGGGCTGCACTCGCACCGGGGCACCCTGACCAACCTCGCCGTCGGCGAGGCGCACGGCATCGCGGCCGTGAGTCCGGCGGAGGCACTGACCGCCTGACGCTCATCCGCCCTCCCCAGCGGCCCCGGACCTCCTGCGAGGTTCGGGGCCGTTGCGCACCACGCCGACCTCTTCCCCGCTGTCGGCGCCGGATGCGAACATGTGTTCGTGTCGCGATCTCCCACCGAAGGTTTCGAGGAGCCCCCCGGGATCCTGCATGCCGACCTCGACTCGTTCTTCTCCTCCGTCGAACAGCGCGACGATGTGAAGCTGCGCGGCCGGCCCGTTGCGGTCGGCGGCGGCATCATCGTCGCTGCCAGCTACGAGGCCAAGGCATTCGGCATCCGCACCCCGATGGGGGGCGCCCAGGCGCGGGCGATGTGCCCCGGTCTGATCGTCGTCCCCGGCCGGTTCGCCGCGTACTCCGAGGCGAGCCGCAAGGTGTTCGAGATCTTCCGCGACACCACCCCGCTGGTCGAGGGCATCTCCATCGACGAAGCCTTCCTGGACGTCCGCGGACTGCGTCGCAGCGTGGGCTCGGCCCCGTGGATCGCCGAGCGGCTGCGCCGTCGGGTGGCGGACGAAGTCGGTCTGCCGATCACGGTCGGGATCGCACGGACCAAGTTCCTGGCCAAGGTCGCCTCGGCCGCAGCGAAACCCGACGGCCTGCTCGTGGTTCCCGTCGAGGGCGAACGCGCCTTCCTGCACCCGCTCCCGGTGGAACGCCTCTGGGGTGTCGGGAAGGTGACGTCCACCAAACTGCATGCCGTCGGCATCGACACCGTCGCCCAACTCGCGGTCACCGACCTTCCGACCCTGACGTCACTGCTCGGTCCCCACGGCGGGCGCCATCTGCTGGACCTGGCGAATCTGCGCGACCCGCGCCGGGTGACGGTCGGCAGGCGCCGGCGCTCCATCGGCGCCCAGCGGGCCCTGGGTCGCGGCGTGCACACCGTCGCCGAGATCGACGCGACCTTGATCGCCCTGGTGGAACGCGTCACCGGCCGGATGCGCAAGGCGGAGCGGGCGGGGCGAACAGTGGTGCTGCGCCTGCGGTTCGCCGACTTCGATCGGGCCACCCGGTCCAGGACGCTGAGCAGCGCAACCGATTCCACCGACGAGATCCTGGCTGCAGTCCGCGGCCTGATCTCTGCGGCGCGCCCGCTGATCGTCGATCGAGGCATCACGTTGGTGGGGATCGCCGTCACCAACATCGAGGACGACGACCAGCCGACCCTGCCCTTCGACGACATCCCCGGCCCGGCCATCGACTCCGCCGTCGACGCGATCCGGAGCAAGTTCGGCACCGATGCCGTCCGGCGCGGAGTACTCGTCGGCCGCAACACCGGCTACTCGATGCCGACCCTGCCGGACTGATGGCCGAGGGGGACCGGCGACCGGTCGGGCGCACCCAGCGGCGTCGATCCTCTCCATTGCTGGTTCGTCCGACGCGGCACCGGCTACGGTGGCGCCCGTGGCCACTTCCGGCAGCTCCCCGGCGATCGAGCTCGAGTCCGACGGCTTGGCTGTGCGCATCAGCAACCCGGATCGGATCTATTTCCCGGATATCGGCGCCACCAAGCGCGAGCTGGTCGAGTACTACCTCGCCGTCGGCCCCGGCATCGTCAACGCCCTGCGCGATCGCCCGTGCATGCTGCACCGCTTCCCGACCGGCCTGGCCGGAGACAAGGTGCACCAGAAGCGCATTCCGCACGGAGCACCGCCGTGGTTGGAAACCGTGCAGGTCTTCTTCCCCCGGTACAAGCGAACTGCGGACGAGGTCTGCGTCACCAAGGTCGCCGATGTGCTGTGGTGCGCGCAGATGTCGACGGTCGAGTTCCACCCCTGGAACTCCCGGCGTGCGGACGTCGAGAAGCCGGACGAGTGGCGGATCGATCTCGATCCCGGCCCGGAGTCCAGCTACGCGCAGGTGCGGCGAGTGACGCACGTCGCCCGCGACGTGCTCGACGAACTCGGGGCCGTCGGGTTCCCCAAGACCAGCGGCGGTTCCGGGATGCACATCTACGTCCGGATCCACCCCGAGTTCGGGCACCAGGAGGTCCGCCGTGCCGCACTGGCGTTCGCCCGCGAGGTGGAGCGACGAGCCCCGGACGACGTGACCACCACCTGGTGGCGCAAGGACCGGGATCCGGCGGCGCTGTTCGTCGACTACAACCAGAACGCCCGCGACCACACGATCGCCGCCGCCTACTCGGTTCGCGGCGTTCCGGATGCCCGGGTGTCCACCCCCATCCGGTGGGACGAGATCGACGATGCCGACCCGCGCGATTTCACCATTCGGACTGTGCCGCAACGCTTCGCGGAACTCGGTGACCTGCACGCCGGCATCGACGAGGCGGTCTTCGACCTGAGCGCGCTGATCGAGTGGGCCGACCGGGACGAGAGGGACGGCGCCGAACCGCCGGTCGATCTGGATGCCGAGGCCCCCGCGCCCTGAGGTCTGACCCCGGTGTGATTCGCTGGTCCGATGATCGATGGAACGGGCCGTGAACTGCTCGCCGACCTCGGCAGCGGCGTGCGCGTCGAACGTGCTGCAGCGCAGGACGTTCCGCGCATCGTCGAACTGCTGAGGGCCGACCAGCTGGGGGCCGGCCGAGAGCAGGACCCGGGCGACCCGCGCTACCTCGCGGCGTTCGACGACATCGCCGGCGACCCCCGTCAGCTGCTGACCGTGCTGGTGCAGCACGGCAGTGTGATCGGGACGATGCAGCTGACCACCGTTCCCGGTCTGTCCCGGCTGGGTTCGACCAGGGTGATCATCGAGGCGGTCCGCGTCTCGGAGACCACCCGCGGTCAGGGCCTGGGCGGCCGGTACCTGCAGTGGGCCATCGACCGCGCACGTACGGACGGCGCGGCCCTTGTGCAGCTCACCACCGACCGCAGTCGCGCGGACGCGCACCGCTTCTACGAGCGGCTCGGCTTCGAGGCCAGCCACGTCGGGATGAAGCTCCGGCTGCGCTGACGAGTCCGCTCAGCAGGGCCCCGCTCGACGGGACAGGCTCAGACGAAGGCGTTGAACCCGGTGATCGAGCGTCCGACGATCAGCGAGTTCATCTCGCGGGTGCCCTCGTAGGAGTAGATCGCCTCGGCATCGGCGAAGAACCGGGCGACGCCCTTGTCCAGCACGATGCCGTTGCCGCCCAGTACTTCCCGGGCCCACCCGACGGTCTCCCGCATCCGGGAGGTGGCGAACGACTTCGCCAGCGCCGAGTGCTCGTCCCGCTGCCGTCCTTCGTCCAGCAGCGTCGAAGCCCGGACACAGAGCGCGATGCTCGCCGTGATGTTGGCCAGGCACCTGGCCAACAGGTCCTGCACCAGCTGATGGGCACCGATCGGCTTGCCGAACTGTTCACGTTCCTTGGCATACGTCACTGCTGCCTCGTAGGCACCCACCGAGATCCCGATGGCCTGCCAGGCGACGTCGCAGCGGGTCAGCCGCAGCACGGTCGCAACGTCGCGGAAGCTCTCGATGCCGGCAAGCCGGTTCTCCTCGGGGACCCGGACACCGGTGAGGGTGATGTCGGCGTTCTGCACCGTCCGCAGCGCGATCTTGTTCTCGATCTTGGTGGCGGTGAAGCCTTCCGCATCCGTCGGCACGACGAAACCCTTCACCTCACCGTCCTCGGTGCTCTTGGCGAAGATGATGACGAAGTCGGAGAACGTGGCGTTGCCGATCCAGCGTTTCGCGCCGTCCAGGACCCAGCCACCTGAGTCGCGGCGGGCGACGGTCCGCAGTCCCTTGGCCGAGTCCGAACCGGAGTACGGCTCGGTGAGTCCGAATGCGCCCAGCAGCTCGCCCTTGGCCATCGCGGGGAGCCAACGCTGCTTCTGCTCCCGGGAGCCGCCGACGTCGATCGACCCCATCGACAGCCCGTTCTGGACGCCGACGAAGGTCGCGCAGCCGGCGTCGACCCTGGCCATCTCCAGCGCGATCCAGCCGCGGGCGACGGCGCTGGTCTCGAACCGACGGGTTTCGGGGAGTGCGGATCCGAAGACGCCCAGCTCGGCGAGTCCGGGGATCAACTGGTGCGGGAAGTCCGAGGCCAACCAGTACTCGTCGACGATCGGCGCCACCTGGGACTCGAAGAACTCCCGGATCTTGAGCACCTGCTGCTGCTCGGTGTCGGTGAGCATGTCCTGGAAGCAATAGAAGTCGCTCGGCAGGCGTTCGGCGGAGCTTGTCTGGGTGCCGGTCATCATCGTCCGATCTCCTGGTCCGGGAGGTGCTGGTCTCTCCACTATGCACGCCGATCAGCCGGTTGCCGTGGGCGAGTTACTGATCAGTAAGGTTGATCGCGTCAGCGCCGCCACACCCCCGACTGCCTCCGCGGCTGCCCGGCGCACGTGCGACCGGGCATGGGCGATCGCTGCCCCGAGGTCCGTGGTCAGGTGCGCCTCGTGGCGCAACGACGAGACCACTCCGAGACTGACCGCCAGCCGATGATGCTCCGGGCGAATGCCCTTGAGGATGACGGTGATGCCGCGCCGCTCCAGCTGCCGGACCAGCTCGGCGAGCTGCCGGGCTCCGGTCGCGTCGAACAGTTGCAGCTGCGACAGCCGCAGGATCACCACCTGTACGTCGTCAGCCGCTCCCACGCTGGCGGAGATCCGCTCGCCGGCGCCGAAGAACAGGGATCCGTCGATGCGGAACAATGCGATCCGCTCATCACCCGGGACGTGGTCGGGGAGCTCCTCGCGATGGGCGACGTTCGTGCGGGCCAGGGTGCGCAGCACCAGGACGACGGCCACCACCACCCCGATCGCGACCGCATCGATCAGGTCGAAGGAAACGGTGACGATCGCGGTGACGGCGAAGGGCATCCAGGTGCTCGACCCGGCGCCCAGGACGGCGCGCAACGTCGGCCCGGTGATCATCCGGGCCGCAGTGACCACCAGCACTCCGGCGAGTGCCGCCAGCGGGATGTGCGCGACGAGCGACCCTGCGAAGAGCACCAACACCAGGAGCACCAGTGCATGGACCACCGCCGCCAGCCGCGAACGCGCGCCGCTGCGGACGTTCACTGCCGTCCGGGCGATCGCACCGGTGGCCGGCATCCCCCCGAAGATTCCGGCGGCCACGGATGCCAGCCCCTGGCCGACCAGCTCCCGGTCGGCATCGAAGGGCCCGTTGTCCGCCATCGATGCCGCCACCCGTCCCGACAGCAGCGACTCGATGGCCGCCAGAATCGCCACCGTGCACGCCGGACCGAGCAGCGAGAACACCATCTGCAGCGACGCATGCGGCAACGCCGGCACGGGGAGACCGGCCGGGAGCCCACCGATGGTCGCCAACGGAGCCGACACCAGCATCGCGACCAGCGTCACGACGCCGATGGCCACGACGGACGACGGGAGCCGGGGGGTGAACCGGCGACCCACCTCCATCACCAGCGCCACCGCAGCAGCAGTCGCCAGTGCCCACATCGCCGATACCGGGTCTGCGGATGCGATGGCCTGGACGGCCGCGACCGCAGCATTGGTCGCAGCGCCATGCGCCGCGACGGCAGCCGGAATCTGTTGCAGCGCAATGACGACGGCGATACCGAGAGTGAAGCCCTCGATCACCGGCCACGGGATGTAGGCGATCACCCTGCCCAGCCGGAGGAATCCCGCGACCACGACCAGGATCCCCGCCATCACGCTGAGCACTGCGACCGATCCGACTCCGTGGGCGGCGACGACGGGCGCCAGCACGACGACCATGGCACCGGTCGGGCCGGACACCTGCACCGCCGAGCCGCCGAAGACCGCTGCGACGATGCCGGCCACGATCGCCGTCACCAGCCCCGCCTGTGGACCCGCTCCGGAGCTGATGCCGAAAGCGAGCGCCAGGGGCAGCGCGATCACACCCACGGTGAGACCAGCCATCAGGTCGGGCCGCCAGGATGTCGGCACCGCTCGGTAGTCCGCACGCGAGGGCGCCAACGTCAACAGTCCTCGGAGCGCTCCTGCGACCCTCATCGGTCGTGCTCGGGGAATGCCGCACCGACGGGCGGGAGGGCTCGGACAACGCGCAGCTGGTCCCCGCTCCCGGCAACGATCTGGCCCAGCAATTCACGAGCGATCCGCAGCAGGTCGGCCACCTGCGGGTACGCCAGCCGACAGAAAACCTGGCTCGCCCGGCGTTCCGAGAGCACCAACCGGTGACGCCGCAGGACCGCCAGCTGCTGGGACAGGTGAGAGGCCTCCAGCCCCGTCTCGGCCAACAGGGTGCTCACCGGAACCTCGTCCGCCGCCGACAGCAGTTCGAGGATCCGGATCCGCAACGGGTGCGCCAGCCCCTTGAACAGATCTGCCTTGACCTCGTACAGCGGCCGGAATTCGCTGTCGGCACTCAGATCGGCCATCGCCACTCCTGAATTGATGATTTAGTGAATTGATAGATTCATCATGTCACGCTGGTAGGACGGTCGGTGACGGCGCGGGTGGAGCAAGGCACCTGCGTACCGTCGAACACATGGGAAACCCTGCAGAGCTCGCCGCGACCGACCCGACCCGCAGGACGATCGTCATCACCGGCGCCAGCGACGGGATCGGCGCTGCTGCGGCCAGAGCGCTGAGCGCGTTCGGCCATCGCGTGGTGGTCGTCGGCCGCTCGCCGGAGAAGACCGCGAAGGTCGCCGCGGAGATCGGCGCCGACCACCTGCTGGCCGATTTCGCCGACCTCGCGCAGGTCCGCACTCTCGCCGATCAGCTGCTCGAGCGGTACCCGCAGATCGACGTGCTCGCCAACAATGCCGGCGGGGTGATGGGTGACCGCAGCGAGACGAAGGACGGCCACGAGAAGACCTTCCAGGTCAATCATCTGGCGCCGTTCCTGCTGACGACGCTGCTGGCCGACCGGCTCACCGAGAGTTCGGCGACCGTCATCGCCACGGCGAGCGCCGCCCACCGCTTCGGGAAGATCGAACTGGACGATCTGGAGTCCACCCATCGGTACAAGGCCATGCGCGCCTACGGCTCGGCGAAGTTGGCGAACATCCTGACGACGGTCGAGCTGCAGCGTCGGCTCGGGACGGGCGGCAGCGAGTTGCCCGCCGGTCGCCCGGGTCTCACCGCGGTGAGCATCCATCCCGGCGTCGTCGCGAGCCAGTTCGCCCGCGAGGGCAAGGCCCTGACGCGGCTGTTCTACCGGCCGCCGTTCGATCGGCTGCTGGTGACGACCGAGCAGGGCGCCGACCAGATCATCTGGCTCGCCCAGGGAACGCCCGGTGTCGACTTCACTCCCGGCACCTATTACGCCCGTCGCAAGCCTGGCTCGCTCAGCAAGCAGGCGAAGGATGCAACGCTCGCCCGCGGTCTGTGGGACCGCAGCGCGAAGATGCTGTTCGGCTGACGCACTCCGGTGATCGATCCTGCCGGGATCTCGACGCGTTCGTTCCTCTCTTGCTCGATCACCGTGGGGTCGGAGGTCGAGCGACGAAGGAGTCGAGACCCGACGGATTCAGGACCGATGGCGGACCGGACGGAATCTCGTTCGGTTCGTTCCTCCATCGCTCGATCAACGTCGGTCAGGCGATCCCTGAGGCCCCGAGCCAGGAACCGACCAGGTAGGTCGCTGCCAACGCGAGTGCGCCGCCCAGCACGACCCTGGCCATCGCGCGCCAGCGTGAGCTGCCGCCGATCCAGGCAGACAGGTAGCCGGTGATCGCGAGCGCGAAGAGCACGGCGACGAAGGTCACGGTCACGCGGGCACCGGCGGGCGGCACCAGGATCGCGACCATCGGCAGGATCGCGCCGACGGTGAAGGCGAGCGCAGAGGCGCCGGCCGCCGCCCACGGGCTCACGACGTCACTCTCGTCCAGATGCAGTTCGACCTCGAGATGAGCAGCCAGTGCGTCGTGGGCGGTGAGCTCGGTGGCGACCCGGTGCGCGGTGCCCTCCGACAGCCCCTTCTGTCGGTACAGCCCGACCAGCTCATCGAACTCCTGCTCCGGCATCTCGGCGAGCTCCCGGCGCTCCTTCTCGATCAAGGCGTGCTCGCTGTCACGCTGGCTGCTGACCGAGACGTACTCCCCCAACGCCATCGAGATCGCGCCGCCCACCAGCCCGGCCATCCCGGCGGTGACGATGGGGCCGGTCTGCGTCGTAGCCCCCGCGACGCCCACCACGATCGCCGCCACCGAGACGATCCCGTCGTTGGCACCCAGCACCCCGGCCCGCAACCAGTTGAGCCGTTGCGCGATGCCCTCGCGATGGGGCTCACCCGGATGGACCGCCGTATCGGTCGGGGCGTCGGGTCGGTCGGTCATGCCTGCAGTACACCACCATCGGGAGACCGGGGACGCCGAGCAGCACCCTTCCGGGACAGCTGTGACACGCTGGTACCGACGCGGTGCTGCCCGCCGCGACACGGTGGTGGGGCTCGCCTCCTGGCAAGAAACTTCGATCCGCGCGGTCGACAACAGTCCCTGTCCCCTGGTTCAGTACTGCCCGGAGATGGGAGCACCACCGCATGTCTGCACCGCACGACCCACACGCCGATCGCGATCCCGAGCTCGGCGTCGACAGCGATCTCGAGGTGTCCGACACCACCAGCGGGCCTTCCGGGGCCGTCCATCCTCGTCCGCGCTTCCTCCTGCTGGTGGCGGTCGGCGGCGCACTGGGGACTGGTCTGCGGGAGGCCCTGTCGCTGACCTTTCCGCCCGTCTCCGGGGTCTCGGTCACCACCGGGGTGATCAACGTGGTCGGCGCCTTCGTGCTGGGCCTGCTGCTGGAGTTCCTGTCCGGACGCGGCGAGGACTCCGGCCGACGACGGGACCTCCGACTGTTCGCCGGGACCGGGGTACTCGGCGGGTTCACCACTTACAGCGCCCTGGCGACGGACACCGTCCTGCTGGGAGACACCGGGCGCTTCGTCGCCGCCGGGGCCTACACCGTCGGCACGCTGGTGCTGGGGCTGACGGCTGCCGCTCTCGGCATCGTGCTGGGACGCCGCATCATCCGGCGTCGCGTCGCCGGGAGCTCTTCATGACCGCCGCAGTGTTCGCCGGGATCTGCGTCGCCGGAGGCCTCGGCGCAGCCGCCCGGTTCTGCGTGGATGCGACGGTACGGAAGCGGTTCGGCTCCCGGATGCCCTGGGGCACAACGATGATCAATCTGTCCGGTTCGCTGCTACTGGGGTTGCTCACCGGTCTCGCCACCGCTGCGCTGGTGTCGGCCGACTGGCGGGCGATTCTCGGCACCGGCCTGCTCGGTGGCTACACCACCTTCTCCACCGCAGCATTCGAGACGGTGCGGCTGCTGCACGCGGGCCGCCGAACCGCCGCGGCGCTGAACGGGATCGGGATGCTGGTGCTCGCGGTGCTGCTCGCCTGGGGCGGGTTTGCCCTCGGCTCGTCGTGGTGAGCGCAGGTCTCCGCGGCGCGGCTATCGTCGACAGCAGGGACAGCGGCGCGCGCTCGCCCCGACGAGGAGGTCACAGGCGGATGCAGATCACCGGTGCAGTGCTCGAGACGTCCGGCGCGGAGGCGCCTTTCGCGCAGAGCCGGCCGTTCACCGTCAGCACGTTGGAGCTCGACGCGCCAGGACAGGGTGAGCTGCTGGTGCGCATCGAGGCCGCGGGCGTGTGTCACTCCGATCTCAGCGTCGTGGACGGCAACCGGGTGCGGCCGACGCCGATGCTGCTGGGTCACGAGGCGGCCGGCATCGTCGAGCAGATCGGTGACGGCATCGACGATCTGCAGGTCGGCGACCGGGTGGTGATGACGTTTTTGCCGCGCTGCGGTTCGTGTGCAGGGTGCGCGACGGACGGCCGCCTGCCGTGTGAGGTCGGCGCCGCTGCCAACGGAGCGGGTTCCTTGGTCGGCGGCGGGATGCGACTGCACCGCAACGGCTCCGACGTTTTCCACCATCTCGGAGTCAGCGGCTTCGCCAGTCATGCAGTGGTCAGTCGGACGTCCGTGGTCGGTGTCCCCACGGACGTCCCGGCCGAGATCGCGGCCTTGCTGGGCTGCGCCGTTCTCACCGGTGGCGGCGCCGTCATCAACGCCGGCAGACCCGCTCCCGGTGCGACGGTCGCGGTGGTGGGCCTGGGTGGGGTGGGGATGGCCGCGCTGTTGGTGGCGCAGGCACTCGGACACCCGGTGATCGGCGTGGACATGGTGGCCGACAAGCTCGCGCTGGCCCGTGATCTGGGAGCAGCGCAGGCGATCTCACCGATCGACGCGGTCGAGCAAGGCCTGCGAATACCGGTCGTGATCGAAGCGGCGGGCTCAGCGCGTGCCTTCGAGACGGCCTTCGCGGTCACCGCACCTGGCGGGACCACGGTGACGGTCGGATTACCTGCACCGCAAGCTGTCTCGACGATCTCACCGCTCACTCTGACAGCCGAGGCGCGCACCGTGATCGGAAGCTATCTCGGATCAGCCGTTCCCGAGCGCGACATCCCGACCTACGTCGATCTCTGGCGGGACGGGAAGTTGCCCCTCGAGCGGCTGGTGTCCTCACGGATCCGCCTGGAGGATCTGAACGGGGCGATGGACGCCCTGGCCGCCGGCACCGAACTGCGCCAGCTCATCACCTTCTGACCTCGACGCGCATCGAGCGACGCAGCAGCCAAGAACCCACCCACGCCGATCGAGCGACACAGCAGCCAAGAACCCACCCACGCCGATCGAGCGACGCAGCAGTCGAGATCCCACCCACGCCGATCGAGCGACACAGCAGCCGAGATGCCGTCGAATCCGCCTGCTCAGTCCGCGCCCGGCTCCGCGTCCCGTCGGCGTGCGGCGGCGCGCTGCTCCTCCGCCCGTGCACGGCACTGGGCGAGGAACTCGGCATCGGCCTCCGGGGTGGACGCGGTGGCTCGACCGGGTCGCTCGTACTCGGGGAAACCGCTGGGTCGCGCACCTGCGTAGTGCCCGCTGAAGCGCGGCCGGGTGCTGCGCGGCCGACCGGCGATGAGCCAGATGATCGAGCCGATGTCCGGCAGGATCAGCACGATCAGCAACCATGCCAGCTTCGGAAGATTGCGGCACTCCCCCTCGGGCGTGAGGATGACGTCCACCAGGCAGAAGACCCACAGCGCCAGCAGCGCGAACCCGACGACCCCACCTACGTACAGCATGTGTTCTCCCCCGTGCCGGTCGGACAGACCTTGCAGCGATCATGCAGGACCCGCCGGTTCGGCGCCAGAGCAGACGGTGCCCGGATCGGGTGATTTCCGTGGAGGTGGCCCTCGCGTGATGAAGGGGTCGAGCCCCGATGCGCGTGACGGTCGCGGGGGTCGAGCGACGCAGGAGATCCCACCCTGCGCATGCCGGTTGCGCCGGTCGAGCGACGCAGACATCGCAACCGCACCCTGCGCGTCCCGGTCACGGCGGTCGAGCGACGCAGGAGACGAGACCCCGTTCCCGTCACCGCCTGCGAGCGTCCGAGCTCAAGTCCGCAGGATCTTCTCCATCGACTTGCCCTTCGCCAGCTCGTCCACCAGCTTGTCCAGGTAGCGGATCTTCTGCATCAGCGGATCCTCCACGTTCTCCACCCGGATGCCGCACACCGTTCCGGTGATGAGCGAGACGTTCGGGTGCAGCTGCGCTGCGGCGAAGAACTCCTCGAACGTGGTCTTCTCGTCGAGATGCCGTTGCAAGGTCGGCTCGTCGAACCCGGTGAGCCAACGGAAGATCTCGTCCACTTCGGCGCGGGTGCGGCCCTTGCGCTCTGCCTTGTTCACGTAGTGCGGGTACACCGACGCAACGCTGGTGGTGAAGATGCGGCTCATCCGCAGAATCTAATACGGGCGAGATCTCAGCAGAAGGTTGTCACGCCTGGCGAAAGGCGCTACGACGGACCGCCTCCGCCAGTGCCCGCAGCCACGCGGCGGAAAGCGGACTTTCGCTGGTGAACCGGCTTGTTGCTGGCCGGAAGGGCGTCCTCGAAGCCAGCAACAGCCCTTGTCACCAGCGACGAAGTCGCGGCAGCGGCTCCCGCACCAGGGCACGAGAAAGGCCAGGTCGGAGTGTTCACCACTCTGACCTGGCCATCTCGATACGGTCGGGCTGACAGGATTTGAACCTGCGACCCCCTGACCCCCAGTCAGGTGCGCTACCAAGCTGCGCCACAGCCCGCCACTGCACGAGGCAGCCTGACAAGGCTACCGCAGCCCGGCGACCGCTCCGGCACCCGCCGACGACCGTTGGTCAGAGCAGTTGCAGCTGTCGGATCCGGTCGGCGACAGCACGGCGCGCCACCGCGGAGTCCGGGGCGAAGACCTCGAACCCGTGCGGACAGCCCGGGTGGACGTGCAGCTCCGTGGCCACGCCGGCAGCCATCAGTCGACGGGCATAGGTGACGTCCTCCTCGGCGAAGATGTCGAGCTGGCCGACCTCGACATAGGCCGGGGCCAGGCCCTTCAGCGATCCGGCTCTGGCAGGAGCGGCCGAAGGCGGGACGTCGTCCCCACCGGCGGCGTCGCCGAGCAGGCTCCCCCACCCGGTGATGTTGTCGTCGTAGGTCCAGACCGCGAACGGCGCGATCGCCGGATCCGGGGAGGTGTTGCGGTCGTCCAGCATCGGATGGATGAGGATCTGCCGCGCCACCGGTACACCGCGATCCCTGGCCAGCAGCGCGAGCCCGGCGGACAGGCCACCACCGGCCGAGTCGCCGATGACCCCGATGCGTTCCGGGTCCGCGCCCAGGTCTGCAGCGTGATCGACCAACCACCGCAGCGCGGCGAAGCAGTCCTCGACCGGCGTCGGATGCGGGAACTCGGGCGCCAGGCGATACTCGACCGCGACCAGCGGGACCCCGGAGGCCTGCACGTACGAGCGCAGGAACGGGTCGTAGATCTCCACCGAACCACCGATCATGCCGCCGCCGTGGACGTACAGCGCAGCGGAGCCCGACGGCTGCGCCGGTCGGTACATCCGCAGTTCCAGCTCGGCCCCGTCGACCTGCAACGACGTCGACTCGACCGTCACCTCCGGCGCCGGCGGTACCAGAGTTCCCAGTACCGAGAACAGCTGGCCCATCGCCTCCCTGCGCCCGGCGACGTCGCCCACCGCGAGAGGTACGGGCTCCCCTGCCTGCGCCACCAGCGCCTGGAGCGCAGCGCCCACCTCCGGATCGAGTGTCAACGTCATCGTCTGCTCCTGTTCTCGGGAGGGTCAGGGCGTCATCATCGCCACTGACCGCAAGTCCGGTTCGTCCCATCGTGCCACCCGGTGCTCCTACCCTGGTCGGGTGCCGACGCCCGCATCCGGATCCTCCGCCCTCCGGCCCCCCTCGCTCCGGCGAGTGCCGGCTCTCCTGGAGCAGACCGGTGCCCGACTGGACGGTGAGCCGTTCCGCACCGCCGCCTGCCTGCTCTGCCCGGTGACCTGGCGGGGAGCTCCCGCGATGCTCAAGGTGACCGCTGCGCCGGAGGAACTGCGGGGCATCGAGGCGCTGGGCCACTGGGACGGACGGGGTTCGGTGCGCGTGCTGTATCGGGACGCTGACGCGACGATCATGGAGCGAGCCGGAGCAACCCTCCGGGTGTCCGAGCCCGACGACGCCGTCCGTACCGCGACGTTGACCGCGGCGGTACGGGTGCTGCACACCCTCCCGGCACCGGCGAGCGGAGGGTTCGTGCCGCTCCGAGATCATCTGCGTAGCCTGCTTGACGATCGCGACGACCGATTCGCACAGGCCCGCCGCTTCGCGCAGGAGTTGTTGCAGCGCAACGAAGAACCCGTCCTGCTGCACGGTGACGTGCATGCCGAGAACCTGCTCGCCTCACCCCGCGGGTGGTTGTTCATCGATCCGAAAGGCGTCATCGGCCCGCGAGCCTTCGATCACGCGAACATCTTCACGAACTGGACGCTTCCCGAGGCGACCGAAAACTTCGATGCCAGACTGGCGATCGTCTGCCGTCAGGCCGCGATCGGGGAACGGACGATGCTGGAGTGGATCGTCGCCTGGTCGGGGGTGTCGGGGATCTGGCACCTGCAGGACGACGATCCGGAAGAGGCCGCGTTCCCGCACACCGTCATGGCGATGGCCCTGCAACGCCTCAGCACCGTCCACTGAATCAGCGCGGCCGATCCCCGGAGCGCTGGACACCCGGTGCACCCTGAACACCTGTGCACCCGGGGCATCTGTGCACCCTGGACACCCGTGACCGACCTCGGTCACACCCCCGGACCGACGGGATCCACTCGGTGCAGCAGCGCCGAGATCCCCTGCAGCATCAAACCCTGCCCGTACAACTGGGGACGGTCATCGCGGATCACGCTGTAGCCGAAGGGCACCAGCTGCAGCACCGTCCCAGCGCTCACCCTGGTGAGGATCCCGTCGTCCACGTATGCCAGGGCGCCGCGCACCGCCAGCTCACCGGCGGCGCCCACCGCGACCGGCAGCTCCGGCACCAGGGTGCCGGCCCGGATCATCGCCGCGCCGATCCCCGCCGCCGCAGATGTCTCGATGATCCCGGCGTTCTCGACCTGGTCGTCCACCAGAACGCTCCAGACACCCTGCTGCGGCTGATGATCCAGCAGGGCAAGGAGCTGCCGGGTCAGGGCAGCACGCACCTGCGCGGTGACGTCGAGCTCCGCCAACCCGGCTGTCCGTGCCAGCTGCAGGTACTCGACACCCGCCAATGCAATCCAGGCATTCGCCCGACCCCAGTGACACCAGATCGTCTCCCCGCGGTGTGATCCGTGGGCGCAAAGCCCGCTGGTCGGGTGCTGCAACCGCTTCAGGTGCAGCATCAACTGGCGCCCGAACAGCTCGACCAGATCCGCTCTCTCCCAGAGGATTCCCAGCTCACCCACGAAGAGCCCGGCCATGTAGACGGTGTCCGCCCAGACCCCACCCGGCCAGTGCTCCCAGGTGCCATCGGCATCCCGGGTGGCAGCCGGCGAGGTGGTCAGCCAGTTGTACAACCGTTCGAGCACCCCGGCGTCGATCCCCGCGCCTGCAGCGACTCCCCGGACGGCAGCCGTTCCGGGTGCGACGTCGTTGATGTGGTCCGGCAGCAGGCCCCGGGTCGCGAACTGCTCGAACCAGCGGGAGACCTCATCGGGAAAGGGCTTCCCGCAGACGGAGGCGAACTCCGTCATCCCGGTCAGTGCCACGCCTTCGGGCCAGAACCAATGCGGCAGACCGAGCTGCAGCGTCGCCGCGACCACCTCGTCACCGATCCGGCGCAGCGCCTGCGGCGTGCAGTCCTGCGGCGGCAGTGGTGATCGCGGCGGAGCGCTCAGCTGCGCCGAGGTGGTGTCCTCACCGGCCATCGGTGCCGCCCTCCGTGCCCGTCATCGATCGCCCCGACGTCCCGACCGCGGACGCCGGCTCCAGCCGCCGGCCTCGGCGCAGATCGAGCACCAGGCGCTCCCCGGCCCACTCGGCCACCAGCTGCTCGTCGCCGAAAGCACTGCGGCAGGCCGGATTCGACAGATGCAGCGGATCGGCGACCACCCCGGTGGCGTCCAGATCGATCGGTACCCCATCCACCGTCGGGCTGCCGGACCAGGTCACCTCGGCGCGAGTGCCGTCCGCAGCAGTCCACAGCACACCGGGCTCTCCGGTCGCCCGCGGGTGGTACTCCACCGACCCGAGGGACGCGACGAACTCGTCGACAGAGCCGTGGGTGGAGCGGCCGCCGACGACGCAGATGAACGCCTCGCCGCGCCCGTTCGGGGTGAACGACTGATGCGCGCCGTCACCGACCAGGACCTCGTCCAGGCCACCCTCGGCGGTCACCGCCACATATCCGTCCCCCGAACGCCCGCACAACCACTCTCCTGCAGGGCGCACCTCGTCGAACAGCGGCTGCGGGAACCACAGGTGGGTCCCGCCGACGTCGTCCGCCGGCAACCGGTGCAGTGCGATCACGGCGTTGCCGATCTGCCGTACCCGCGGCAGCACCCGTTGGCCTGCCCAGGCGTTGGGTCGCGCCGACGGCGAGATCGAGTCCGTCGCCGGGTTGGTCGCGAACACCTGGATCTCGGCCCCCAGGGTCGCGCCCCAGATGTGTTCCTGCAGACCGGGCAGCCCGCTGCGGTAGTCCTGCACGCTGGAGAGCATCACGTCGGGGGTACGCCAGACATGCACGTCCGAGCCGTACGGGCGGTCCAACAGATCGTGCTGCCGCCGATATCGGCCGCGGTACACCTGTCGACCGGACCAGACGGCATCCGGCCCGCAGTCCCCGGAGCCGATCGCCCTGACCACCGGAGGCACCCGGTAGTGCCGGGCGGTGGTCAGCACCGTCACCGGCAGCACTGCCGAGTTCAGGCTGCCCATCCCCCAGAGCGCCCACATCATCGGGGCCGTCTCCTCGAACCTCCCCGACCGCAGCGTCGGGGTGTAGGACCGGCCGTGCGCCGAGCCGTGGATGCCCTTCCACGAGTTGGCGGACAGGGTGAGCAGGATCTTGTCCAGCAGCGCTTCGGCCTTGCCCCGCAGGGCGTCGTCGGTGCTCCACTCGACCAGCGACGCCAGCGCCAGTGAGTCGATGGCGAGGTAGGCGTTGGAATCGAACTCGCTGAATCCGCCGACCAGTTTGCGCTGCAACCACTTCCGCGCGAGATCGGAGCCGTGGGCGGCGTGCTCGCGGCCCGTCATCCCGGCGTTGACGAACCGTTCGTCGGGGAAGGTCTGTCCGACCAGGATCTCGGCGGTGTGCCAGACGAACTGATGGTTCTCGGTGAAATAGCACATCGCGTCCAGGCCCGGCTGGTCGATCCAGTACTTGAACTCCAGCAGGGCATCCCGAACCTGTCCGCGGCCGCCATCCGGCCACAGTTCCGCGGGAATGCGGTGCCAGAGGTTCAGCAGGCCGACCGCCTCGAAGTCGGCGCAGTCACTGCGCGACGTGATCATTCGCAGCGCCGGTTCCAGATCCAGCGGATCCGGGCCGACGCCGTCCAGCTCGAACCTCGCCAACGCCCTGGCGGTCCCGGCGGAGGAGTCGGCGGCGTGCCGCAGCACCTCGCTCCGCCACCGTTCCGGGTCGCCGACCGGCACCGTGCGATGCGCCCTCGGCAGGACGCCGACCGCCAGCTCCCTGTTCACCGGGCTGCGCGGGTCGTCGACCGACAGGGTGAATCGTCGCTCGCTGGTGGTGAGCATCGAGGCGGGCACCTCGTCGGTCTCCGCGTCCAATGCCAGCACCGCAGCGCCGACAGCATCCAGTCGAACGGTCCGTACCGCCCCCCGATCCGGGGTCACCAGCAGCCGGAGCCCGGCAGGACCGGACAGCTCGACGTCGTCGCCGGCCACGGCCCAGCGATCGACCGTCAGTCGTTCCAGCAATGCTTCGGCCCTGGCCGAGGTGTACTCGTCGGCACCGGGGCTGGGGATCACCACCTGCACCGGCGGACCGTCCAGCCGCAGCCGGAGCACGTGGCGGACCTCCCTGAAGGCGACCTGCCAGGTCGCGATCAAGATCGTGCTGGACCCGGAGCGGAAGCGCCATGGGTACCGGCTGACGAGCGGCTCCATGTAGCTGACCGCACTGCTCTCGCCGACGGGCTCGCCGTCGATCCACAGCAGATACGGTCCGGTGCAAGCGATCTCGACGGTCCGCCACTCTGCTTGGTCGACCTCGACGGCGGTGGCGGCGATCCCCTCGGAGTACTCGGGTGTGTAGCAGAAGCGGCTCCAGTCGACGAGACCGTCCCGGCCGGTGTGCCTGCGCTGCCAACTCCCCTCCCGCACAGCTCCGTCGTGGGTCACCCGCTGCATCGGGCCGGCCTCGGTCACCGCGGCGAGGTCCGGACAGGTCCTGTCCAGCGGGTGTCGGGCATGCAACGCGACCTTGGTGGGCGCGACGTCCGGGCCGTTGGTCAGCACCCACCGACCGGCACCCCACGGGTCACCCGCGTCGGCGAACAGTTCGGCGAGATGGTCCTGCGGCACGGGCCAGGTGAAGGCCGGAACGACCAGCCAGTCACGGACCAGCCCGGTGGGATCGGTGAGATGGACCGTCCTGCCGGTCGGTCCCCACGGTAGGTCGACCTGCTCGCTCAACAGCTCTCCTGGAATGTCGAAGGGGTGAAGCAAGTGCTCGCGCCCGGCGGATGGCGACAGCTGCGCTACTTGAGACCTGTCTGTGCGATCCCCTGCACGATCTGGCGTTGCATGATCAGGAAGATCACGATCACCGGCAGGATCGAGAGCACGGAGACCGCCAGCACCAGGTTGAACGGGATCACCTGCTGGCTGGAGAACTGCGCGAGCGCCACCGGCAGCGTGTAGACCGCATCGTCCTGAGCGACGATCAGTGGCCACAGGAAGTCGTTCCAGCGCCAGATCACCGAGAAGATCGCCACCACGGCGAGGGCCGGCTTGCACAACGGGATCACCACCCGCCAGAACAGCCGCCACTCCCCCGCACCGTCGATCCGGGCCGCCTCCAGGGTCTCGTCCGGCAACGTCAACATGTACTGACGCAACAGGAACACCCCGGTCGGCGTCGCAGCGGGCGGGATGATCAGACCCCACAACGAGTTCGTCAGCCCGAGCGAGGAGACCATCTGGTAGACCGGCAGCAGGATCACCTGCAGCGGAATCATGATCGTCGCCAGGGTGAGGATGAACAGGAAATTGCGTCCACGGAAGTTGAAGCGGGACAACGCATAGGCAGCCATCGCGTTGATCAGCAAGGTCAACGCCGTCGCCGAGAAGGTCACGATCACGCTGTTCAGGAAGTACCGACCGAAGGCGAAGGACTCCACAGCGTCGCGGTAGTTGTCCAGCGTGAAGCTCTGCGGAAAGATCGTCGGCGGGCTCTTCGCGAGCTCCGACTGCGACTTGAACGAGCTCAGCACTGCCCACACGATGGGGATCACCATGCAGATCGCGCCGGCTGTCAACGCGGTCCCGCGGATGATCGAGGAGGTCGACGGTGGCCGTCGACCGGTCGATGAGGTCCAACTCCGCCGACGGCCGTCCTGCGGCGGTGCGGCCGTGACCAGTGTGCGCGTCACCGAGGGCCGGTCCGCCGCATCCTGCACCGCCAGTTCGGCATCGGTCGGTCCGGGCTGGTCGCCCGCCCTGGAAGCTCGTCGATTCATCACACCGCTCCCTTACGTCGTCCGAGGAAGTAGTTGATCAACGTCACTGCGAACACGACGACGAAGAACAGCACTCCGCCGGCGGCCGCCAGCCCGTACTGGATCGGTGACTGGAAGGCCTTCTCGTAGATGTACTGGACGATCAGCGTGGTCGCCCCGACAGGGCCGCCACCGGTGAGGGTGTAGATGTAGTCGAAGGCCTGGAACCCGCTGATGGTCGCCAGCACCAGGACGACCAGCATCGTCGGCCGCAGCAGCGGCAGGGTGATCCGCCGGATCTGTTGCCACGCAGAGGCTCCGTCGATCGTGGCAGCTTCGTTGAGGTTGGCGGGGATGGACTGGAGACCGGCGAGCAGGATCATCGCGTAGAAGCCGACGTGCGTCCACAACCCGACCCCCACCACCGAGATCATCGCCAGACCCGGCTCGCTGAGCCAGCCCGGTTTGCCCAGCCCCCACGACGACAGGACAGCGTTGACCAGGCCGTTCTGCCGGGTCAACGCCCAACTCCAGATCAGGCCGACGACGACGGGCGAGATGACCACCGGCAGGAAGTAGGCGGCGCGGAGCAGACCGCGCCCCCGTCGCTGCGCGTTGAGCAGCAGCGCCAGCACGGTTCCGAACAGCACACACCCGATCACGAAACCCACGACGAAGATCAGGGTGTGCAGCACCACCGACCGGAACTCGGGGTCGGAGAGGATCTCCTGGTAGTTCTGGGACCCCACCGGGGTGAAGGTCCGGCCGTTGCTGGAGTCGAACAGGCTGATGTTGAAGCCGTTGATCGCCGGCCAGATCGTGAACAGGCCGAAGACGATCATGTTCGGCGCCACGAACAGGATCGGGACCCACCAACGACGCCTGGTGACCGACCCGCCGCGTACGGGACGCGGCGGTCTGCTCGCCTCGGCGGGGGCAGACACGGTCGCAACCGTCATTTGCCCGCGCTCTCGACGTTTCCGGTGATCTCCTTCTGCAGCGCGGCGACGGCGGTCGGAACGTCGACCTCACCGGCGGCGAGCGCCGACATCTGTTCCACCAACGAGGTGGCGGATGCGCTGAACGCCGGGCTGGACACCGTGGCGAAGTCCTCCGTCGGTGTCTTGGCGACATCGGCGAGGAAGGCGTTCATGTCGTCGCCGCGCTCCGGGTAAGTCACACCGGACTCGACGAGATCGCGGCGGGTCGGCAGCCAACCGGCCACCGGATCGATCTGCGCCTGCTGTTCCTTCGAGTTCATGAACTGGAGGAAATGTGCTGCCAGCGCCGGGTTCTTGCCGCCCTGGAAGGCGACCATGTACTTGCCGCCCGGGAATCCGCCGCAGGTCTCCTCGCACGGGTTCGGCACGGCGGCCCAGCCGAACTTCGCCGACGAGTTGAACTGCGCGACCTGCCAGTTGCCGGAGATGTAGACCGGCACGGCTCCGGCCAGGAACATGTCGTTGGCGCCCTTGTAACGGCTGCCGGATTCGAGCCAGAAGTCTTTCTGGACGGTGCCGTCCTGCATCAGGCCGGACAGCAGACCGAGCGCCTTCTCGGTCTTGGCGGTGTCCAGCGCCTGCTTGCCGTCGGGGCCGATCATCCGGGTGCCGAACTGGCTCAGCACCGTGCTCAGCCGGTGACCCGACTTGTCGATCGCGATCGCGGACTCCATCTTGTTGGCCGCCTGCACCTTCTTCGCATCGGCGACCATCGTCTCCCAGGTCCACGGCTTGTCGGCGGTGGGCAGCGCGACGCCTGCCTTGGTGAAGGCATCGGTGTTGACGAGCGGCCCATTCATCGTCAGATCACTCGGCACCGCCACCATCGCACCCGCCGCATTCTTCGATGCGGCGGCTGAGCCCTCGATGAACTCGCCGGCGAAGGCCGACCCGACGTACGGATCGAGTGCCACGAGCTGGTCATCGTACGGATGCCAGTCGGCGACCCTGGCCACATCCGGCGAATCGCCGCCGGAGAGCCTGGCCTGCAACGACTTCTCCAGGTCGGCGAACGGCACGATCTGCAGGTTTACCTTGGCGCCGGTGTCCGACTCGAACGCGGCGATGGCCGTCCTGGTGGCCTTCTCGTCGGGACCGTCGGTGAAGTACACGTAGGTGAGGGTCTGCCCGGCGAAGCTCTTCGGGTCGACGCTCGAAGGCGCTACGGAGGACGCCGGGGCGGCAGCGGACTGCGATCCGCTGACCACCTCACCCGGCGAACAGGCAGCAAGCACCAGCGCTCCCGCGGCCAGACCCAGGATCGGACGGAGACGGTGTCGGAGTGGAGATCGCATCAGCTGCAGGACCTTTCGACTCCGAGATCGATGCGTCCCGACCCCATCGTGCGGGTCGACCTCGGCGTGACACCGATGCTAGGGTTCGTCCCGTCATAAGGGAACACCATCCCGCCTGACGGGACAATGAACACTGGGGTTTCGCTCGCCGTCCAGCCCGGACCACCAGGTCCGCCACGCATGCGGACGACCACGACCCACGCCGGGCAGTCCTGCGGCGGCATCGAAAGGGGATCGACGATGACCTCGGACGCAACCGGAGCCACTGCCGCACCCGGAGCCGCCGGCTCCGACGTGACGACGGAAGTCAGGCTGACCACCCATCCGGACGACATGGACACGCTGTCTCCCGCGGCTCTCCGAGCACGGGTGCTCGTCGACGATCTGTTCGTGCCCGGGGAGCTGAAGTTCGTGCTCTCGCACCACGACCGGATTCTGATCGGCGGTGCGATGCCCGCCGGTGGCAGCCTGGAAGTCACTGCGCCGCAGGAGATCAAGGCCCAGCACCTGTGTGACCGGCGGGAGCTCGGGGTGGTCTGCCTGGCGGGATCCGGCACTGTCACCGCCGATGACGACGAGCTGCCCATGGCGCCGGAGTCGATCGCCTACCTCGGTCAGGGCACCCGCCGGGTCACCCTCTCCGGTGATGCCGTCTTCTACCTGGTCTCGGCACCGGCGCACCGCCGGCACCCGACCGTGGTCCGCACCCGGGACGAGGCGGAGGCCGTGCCCGTCGGCGACGCCGGGAAGGCCGGTGCCAGGACCATCCGCAAGTACGTACACCAGGACGGCATCGCCTCCTGTGAGTTGGCGCTGGGGATCACCACACTCGAACCAGGCAGCGTGTGGAACACCATGCCCTGCCACACCCATGACCGCAGGACGGAGGTCTACCTCTACTTCGACCTGCCCGCCGACGAACGGGTGGTACACCTGTGCGGCCGGCCGGACAACACCCGCAGCGTGATCGTCGCGGACCGGCAGGCAGTGATCAACCCGCCGTGGTCGGTGCACTTCGGTGCCGGTACCGCGCCGTACAAGTTCATCTGGTCGACGGCCGGGGAGAACCTTGCCTACGACGACATGGACTCGGTCGCGACTGCCGAGCTGCGCTGATCGATGGCCCAGCTCGCGGCGGATCAGCCCTGGTTGACCCAACAGTTCGGTCTCAGCGGTCGCACCGCGCTGGTCACCGGCGCCCGCACCGGCATCGGTCGTGCGTGCGCGGTGGCCTTGGCCGCCGCCGGCGCCGATCTGGTGCTCTGGGCCAGGGACGCGACCGATCTCACCGATCTGGTGCACGAGATCCGCGGTCTGGGCCGCGAGGCACACCCGGTCGGCTGCGATCTGGAGGACATCGACGCCGTCGCCGAGCTGGCCGCCGGCCTGGCCGCAGAGAACAGCATCGACGTGCTGGTCAACAATGCCGGGATCATCCACCGGGAGCCCGCGGAACAGGTTTCGTTCGCCGATTGGCGGCGCGTGCTGTCGGTCGATCTCGATGCGCTGTTCCTGATCACCCAGGCGGTCGGCGGCCCGATGGTCGAACGGGGCAGCGGCAGGATCATCTCGATCGCGTCGCTGCTGAGCTTCCAGGGCGGGGTCGGAGTGTCCTCCTATGCGGCCGCCAAGCACGGCGTCGCCGGTCTGACCAAGGCGTTGGCCAACGAGTGGGGCCCACACGGCGTGACCGTGAACGCCGTCGCTCCCGGCTACGTCGCCACCAACAACACGGCAGCGCTGCGCGCCGATCCGGTGCGGGAACCGCAACTACGCGACCGGATCCCGCTCGGCGAGTGGGCCACCCCCCAGGACATCGCGCCGTCCGTGGTGTTCCTCGCGTCGCGCGCAGCGCGGTACCTCAACGGACAGGTGATCGCGATCGACGGCGGTTGGCTGTCACGATGAGGGGTGTGCAGCCGACCGTGACCCCGGCATCCCCGTCCGATCCGGGCCGGGCGGCGGCGCCGAGCGCGATCGGCAAGATGACCTCCGTGATCGAAGCACTGGCCGACAACCGGCGGGTCGTGGAGATCTGTGCGGCGACCTCGCTGACCTCCTCGACCGTCCACCGGATCCTGCAGGAGCTCGTCCAGCTCGGTTGGGCTCGGGAGGACGACGACCGCGGGTACTCCCTCGGGCCACGGGTACTGGCCATCGCCGGGCGGGTACCGCAGGAGTCGGCCGTCGTGCGCGCTGCGAAGGGCGCGCTCCAGCTGCTCAACAGCCAGACCGGGCACGCGGTCCACCTCGGATCGCGGCTCGGTGACGAGATCGTCTATCTCGACAAGCTCGAGGGGAGCCGGTCGTACCACATGCGCTCCCGGATCGGCGTCGTCGTGCCGATCCACACCACCGGGATCGGCAAGGCCATGCTCGCCCACTGCGACGACGACGAGGTGACAGCCCTGCTGGAGCGGACCGGAATGGCTGCACGCACCGAGTACTCGATCATCGACACACCGGCGTTCCTCACCGAACTGGCCGCGACCCGGCAACGGGGCTACGCCGAGGACCTCGAGGAGAACGAGCTGCACACGCGCTGCGTGGCGGCCGCGATCCTGAACCACCGAGGGCTCCCCGTCGCCGGGATCTCCGTCTCCGCGTTGGATTTCGACCTCGACCGCGGGCGGATGCGAGTTCTCGGGCCGTTGGTCGCGGCGGCAGCCGGTACCGTCACCGCGGCTCTCGGTGGCGCCGCACCTGCCGACTGAGCTCCGGCGCCGATCCCGCCGGACACGGACGCCCGACCGGCCGGCCACCGATTCAGCCGATGACCCGCCGCGCATTCCGCTGCTCGACGCGCCTGCCCCGCTCCTCGCGCAGTACCGTGATCACCAACCGCGGCAGCAGATCCCGGCTCCGTCGGATCAGCCAGGGGGTACCCCGGACGATCAGCCACCACAGTCGCTCGCGCCGCGGCGGCGGGTCCGGGACCGGTGACATCACTGCCTGCATCCCGAACCCCCGCTCCCCCAACAACTCGGCCACCTGATCGGCGAGCAACCGGTGTCCGAGGGGGGAAGGATGGATGCGGTCGATGTGCAGGACCCGATCTCCCCCGACCTGCTGGACCCGAGTACTGTCGAGCACCAGCAATCCAGCCGCCGGTGAGACCCGCTGCACCGCAGCGAGAGTCACCGCTCGCACCAGGTCCATGCGGCGAGCCAGCACCCGCCGCACGATCGCCGGGGCCGGCAGGGCTCGTCCGACCGGCGGCGGCATCAGCAGCACCACGGTGCACCCGGTGGCGAGCAGCCGCCGCAGGGTCTGCTCGACGGCTGAGCCGACGTCGCGCGAGTCGAAGTCGCCGCGGAGCACGTCGTTCCCGCCGACCATCAGGGTCGCCACCGCCGGCTGCGACGCGATGGCCGCGTCGAGCTGGTCCGTGATCACCGTGTGCGCCCTGGCCCCGTTGGCGGCGAGGTTGACGAGCGTCCCGCCCAGCACGTGGGCCAGATGGACGGCCCAGCCCTGCTCGTCGACGTCACCCACGCCGACCGTCACGGAGTCCCCGAGTGCGACGATGCGCGGCCGCGACGGCGCGGCCGCCAGCGCGCACAGCCCCGGGGCCCGCAGCCGCCGATCGACGTCGCGCACGGGGACGGCGATGATCTCGACGTCCACGAGGGGCGCAGGCGACGGCGCGGTCGATGTGCTCATGCCCGCAGCTCCGACCCGATCCGGTGCACGCTGAGCATCTCGTCGATCGTGCGGGACCACGGGAACTGCTCGGCACGCGCCCGCGCTGCAGTCGAGCGGCCCGCGGCGGCGAGCGTGAGCACCGCGTCAGCGAATGACTCCGGGTCGCCGGAAGCGGCGCGACCGACGGCCGGGTCGTCGCCGATCACCTCGGGGAGTGCGGACGCGGCGTTCACCACCACCGGCGTGCCGGCCGCCAGGCACTCCAGCGCGGCCAGCCCGAACGTCTCGATCGGTCCCGGTGCCAGCGCGATGTCGGCCGCGCGTTGCCGGGCAGCGACCTCGGCACGGTCGGTGACGAATCCCAGGAACCGCACCGGATGCCCGGCAGCCAGGCGCTCGAGGCGCTGCCGCTGCGGACCGTCGCCCACCACGGTCAGATGGGCATCGACGCCGCGCCGGCGCAGCACGATCAGCGCCCGCACTGCCAGCTCCACCTGCTTCTCGACCGACAACCTGCTGCAGACCAGCAGCTCCAGCGTTCGATTCCGACCCGAGGCCGGAACTCTCGAGGAATCAACGGCCACCTGCGCCGAGAGATCCACGCCGAGCGGGACGCGTCGGACGTTGGTCGCGCCGATCCGTTCGAACTCGACAGCGGCGAAGGACGTCGTGGCCACCACCTGACCGAAAGATGTTGCAGTGCGGCGGTTTCGCAGATCGGCCAGCCGTCGCGCCGGCCCGGCCGGAATGCCGACGGACGCCAGCACCCCGTCCAGACGTTCGTGGGCGAAGAACACCGTCGGGACGCCGCGCTGCCGTGCCCACGTCCCCAGCCCGTGCAGCGTCGACCGGTCGCTGACCTCCAGTCGGTCGGGACCGAGCTGCTCCAGCAACCGACGCACCGACTGCGTGCGGACGATCACCCGGTAGTCACCGAGCAGCCGCACCACCGGGGACGCCACGGTGTACACGGTGCCGAAGTCGGTCTCCAGCCTGGCGTCCTGCTCTCCGGGTACCACTGCCGAGAAGTGATGTCCCGCAGCCAGATAGCCCCGACCCAACGCCTGCAGACAGGTCCGCAGACCGCCGGAACGCGGGCCGTAGAAGTTCGCCACCTGGACGATGTGCAGCGGCGCTGCGCTCATCGCCTGATCCCGGAGTGCTCGTGGATCGCATGTCGGTAGTGGGCGATCAACTGATCACCCAACACCTCCCAGCTGCGTCCTCGCACCGCCTGCCGCGCCGCGGCACCGAAGGCCCGCCGCTTCGCGCCGTCACCCACCAGATCGAGCACCGCGGCGCGGAGCCCGGCGACATCACCGGGAGCATAGAGCCACCCGGTGCGTGAGGGCACCACCAGCTCCTGGACGCCCCCGGCGGCTGGCGCGATCACCGGGACTCCGCACGCCAGGGCCTCCTGCACCGACTGGCAGAACGTCTCCGATTCACCCGGGTGCACCATCACGTCGAAGGACGCCACCGCGTCGGCGAGGTCGTCGCCGGTCAGACTGCCGGTGAAGATGGCACCAGGAAGCAACGCACGCAGCTTCGTCCTGGACGGACCGTCACCCACCAGCACCAACTGCACAGCCGGCAGGGCGTCGAGGACGGCGAGATCCTCCAACTGCTTCTCCGGTGCAAGGCGACCGTGGAACCCGACGACCACCCGGCCGGGGGCCGCGAACCGACCGACGGTGCACGTGCGGGGGCGGAATCGCTCCACGTCCACGCCCCTCGCCCAGCGATGAACCCGCGGCACTCCCCTCTCGTGCAGCGCCTGCTCGGCATGCGCCGAAGGTGCCAACGTCCGCGCTGCGGCGCCGTGGATCTCCTGGGTGCGGTTCCAGATCCTCATGGACCAGCCGGGAAAGCCGTACCGCTCGGCAAATGCTGCCACGTCGGTCTGGAAGACGGCCACCGTCGGCACGTCGAGGGTCGACGCCGCCTTGGTCGCGGTGTTGCCCAGCAGCAGCGGTGACGCCAGGTGCACCACGTCCGGCGCGAACGCACCCAGCAGTTCGGTCAGTCGGTGCGCGGTGGCCACACTGATCCGGACCTGTGGATACCCGGGCACCCCCATCGACGGCACGTGCACCACCGGCGTCCCCCGGTAGCTGATCGGGGCCCGATGTCCGGCGGCGACCACCATCGCCGGATGACCCCGGGCGCTCAGGTGGTCCAGGACACGGAGCACCGAACCGGTGACACCGTTCAGGTGGGGTAGGAACGATTCCGCAACCACGGCAACGCGCACGTGATCATCACTCCACAGGGAGGGGACGACGTAGCCGCGATCGGACGAATACGGGGCCAACACTGGTCGACAGGCGTTCGCTCCGCGAATGGGCGTCGTCGACCGGGTGAGCCGGGCCGGTGTCGGCGCCGGCTTGAGTACCCGCCAGTACGATCAGCCCGGTGGAGCGTGCCCAGGATGTCGAGCGAAAGCGCCTCGTGCGCCCGACCGTCCTGGACACGGAGGTACCCGCACCCCGGCCTGCGGAGGGGGAACCTGCGGTGGCAGCCGGTCAGGATTCGTCCGGCCCCGGCGAATCCGTGGTGCCCCGCCCCCGGGAGATCCGTGGTGACGCGATCGAGACGGCTCCGACCGCGTTCCGGCAGATGTTCTTCGACTCCCCGGTGGCGATGGGCCTGGCCGACGAACACGGAGCGTTCATCGCCGTCAACCCGGCCATGTGCCGACTGTTCGGCCGGCCGGACCACCAGGTGCTGGGCAGTTCGAGCATCCCGTTCACCCACCCCGACGATCTGGCCGGGCACAGTGGTGCCGGTTCCCTGATCCGCAACAGTCCGCACGAGGCCCCGCAGATCCAAAAGCGTTTCGTCCGGCCGTCCGGCGAGGTCAGATGGGTCTGGATGTCCATCTCGCACACCCGCGGCCCGATCGGACAGGAGTGGACGATCGCCCACATGCAGGACGTCACCGACCTCAAGTCCGCGGACCTGCTGCTGCGGGACTCTGAGCAGCGGTTGCGCACGGTGATCAATGTCGTCCGGTCGCTCCCGTCGGCGGGCGACTTCCGCAACGAGATGGTCCACGCGGCCATGCGGATGATCGATGCCGACGGGGCCGTGCTGCTCGAGCGCAGTGACGAGAACGCCTCGCTGGTCGTCACCGCCGCGACCGTTCCGCCCGCCGTCGGCGCGACCCTCCCCTGGGAGCCCGGTTCCAGCTTGGGGCGCGCCTGGATGTCGGGAGAGGTCCGCACGCTCGACTCGGCAGCGATCGCGGCCGATCCGCAGCTCGGCGATCGCCTGCACCACATCGCTCTGGCGGCCGTGGACGTGGTCCCGGTGCGACTGGAGACCGACGTGGTCGCGCTGCTGTTGGTCGGGAGCCGGACGGCACCGGGTCCCGGTGGACTCGATCCGCACGGCATGATGCCGCTGCTGGCCGGGCAGACGGCGATGGCCGTCCACCAGGCCACCCTGCTGCGGCGGCTGGAACTGCTCGCGACGACCGACGAACTCAGCGGATTGGCCAACCGACGTTCCTGGACCGAGCGCCTGCCGATGCTGATGAGCTCCGCGCGCGACACGGCACGGATCCTCGTGGTCGGGTTGGCAGACCTCGACCACTTCAAGGCCTACAACGACGCCCATGGCCATCTCGCCGGGGACGAACTGATCAGGAGGTTCGGCCGGGCAGCCGGCTCAGCCCTCGCCGCCGATCAGGACACGGGGTCCGTGCTGAGCCGCTGGGGCGGAGAGGAGTTCGCCCTCGCCCGGGTCGTGGACCGCATCGAGGACGTCGAGCCTGCACTGCGAGTGCTCGGCGACGCCGTCCCCGACGGGGAGACCTGCAGCGTCGGCTATGCGATCTGGGACGGCAGCGAGTCGGTCGAGCAGCTGATGGAGCGTGTCGATCGTGGGCTGTACGAGGCGAAACTGGCGGGCCGCAACCGCATCACGTTCTCGCCCTGACCCCGGATGAGGACCGCCAGGCCCGCGAACGCAGGTTGCAAACGACCGTCACGTCCGCGAACGCAGGTTGCAAACGACCGTCACGTCCGCGAACGCAGGTTGCAAACGACCGTCACGTCCGCGAACGTCAGCGGCGGCCGCGCTTCTCCCGCACCCGGACGTTGACCTGGACCGGGGATCCGGCGAAGGAGAAGTCCTCCCGCAGCCGGCGCTCGATGAACCGTCGGTAGCCGGCCTCCAGGAACCCGGTCGTGAACAGCACGAACGTCGGCGGACGGTTCCTGGCCTGGGTCGCGAACAGCACTCTGGGCTGTTTGCCGCCGCGCACCGGCGGCGGCGTCGCCTGCAGCAGTTCCTTCAGCCAGGCGTTCAGTTGGCCGGTCGGTACGCGGGTGTCCCAGGACGCCAGTGCGCGACGCAACGCGGGCGCCAGTCGATGGACGCCGCGCCCGGAGGACGCGGAGATGTTGATGACCTCTGCCCACGGGACCCGTTTGAGCTCGCGGTCCACCTCGCGGTCGCTCTCGATCCGCCGGTCGCCGTCGACCAGGTCTGCTTTGTTGAGCGCGATCACCAGCGCCTTGCCGGACTCCGCGACCATCGTGATGACCCGCTGGTCCTGCTCGCTGATGGGCTCGCTGCCGTCGATCAGCACGATCACCACCTCGGCGGTCTCGATGGCTGCCTCGGTGCGCAGCGATGCGTAGAACTCCATGCCCTTGGCCGTCTTGACCCGCTTGCGCAGCCCTGCGGTGTCGACGAACTGCCAGATCTCGCCGTCCAGGTCGACCAGCGAGTCGACCGGATCCACGGTGGTGCCGCTCACCGAGTCGACCACCGACCGGTCTTCGCCGGTGAGCTTGTTGAGCAGCGATGACTTGCCGACGTTGGGCTTGCCCACCAGGGCGACCCTGCGTGGTCCGCTGACGTCACCGAACCGTTCGGCGGGAGCGGTCGGCAGCTTGTCCAGGATGACGTCCAGGACGTCGCCCGAGCCGCGGCCGTGCAGCGCCGAGACCGGATACGGCTCACCCAGCCCCAGGTTCCACAGGTCGGCGGAGTCGGACTCGGTGCGCTCGTCGTCGACCTTGTTCGCGATCAGCACCACCGGCCGCTTCGAGCGTCGCAGTACCCGGGCGATCGCCTCGTCTGTCGACGTGGCGCCGACCGAGGCGTCGACCACCACGACGACCAGGTCCGAGATGCGCATGGCGGTCTCGGCCTGCGCGGCGACCGCGCCCTGCAGGCCCTTGGCATCGGGTTCCCAGCCGCCGGTGTCGACGACGGAGAACCGGCGACCGCGCCACAGTCCGTCGTAGGCGATCCGGTCGCGGGTGACACCGGGGATGTCCTGCACGACTGCCTCACGCCGTCCGATGATGCGGTTGACCAGCGTCGACTTGCCGACGTTCGGCCGGCCGACGATGGCGACCGTCGGCAGCGGGCCGCCGTCGTCCGGGAGTCCGTCGGCGCCGAGTGAGTCGGCGTCCTCCCAGCCGGCGAACTCGCTCTCGTCGGTCCAGCTGCCGTCCCCCTCGAACGTGCTCTCGACCGTGCTCTGCTCGCCCGCAGCGCCGGGTGCGCCCTGGGTGGTACCGCTGTCGTCAGACTGCGTCATCTCGTCCTCGTCACTTGCTGCTGTGGGTGGTGCGTGTTGGGTGCGGTTTCGGGGGCGTGCTGCGCGCCCCGGTGCGAATCTCCTGTGGGTGCAGGACCCCGGCTGTCGTCATGCGGCATCCCGGGCAGCGAGCTGCGCGTCGAGTTCGGCGACCCTGGCGCTGAGGCGCTGCTGGATCAGCGCTGTGGCCGCATCGACTGCCCGCTTACCGGAACCCGGCTGGACGGTGAACGATTCCCCGATGCTGACATCGACGAACGGGCGGAACCGACGTCCGGACCCGGTCGGACGGGTGGTCCCGCGGATCGCGATCGGCACCACCACCGCACCGGTACGGACGGCCAACCAGCCGGCACCGTTGAACACGCTCTCCACCAGACCGGCACCGCGGCTGCCTTCCGGGAACACGCCGATGCAGCCGCCCTGCTTCAGCTGTTCCAACGCCTTGAGCAGCGGGTCGCGCTGCGGTGCGGTGCGGTTGATGGCGTACTGACCGACGTGGTCGAGGAGCCAGCCGAGCGCCCCCGTGACCGCCTCTGCCTTGATCAGGAACGAGGTCCGGCGGGGCAGCAGACCGAACAGCACCGCGCCGTCGATGAAGTTCGTGTGGTTGGCGACGAAGACGACAGGACCGCGCAGGGGGACATGCTCCATCCCGCGAATTCTGTTGCGGTACAGGCTGTGTCGCAGGACCATGCCGATCCGCCTGCCGCGGTCCAGAGACCGTCCGGTGGCGTGCGGCGGCGTGGGATCCGCCTGCCCAGGGAGTCGGAAGAACTTCACCGTATTCCCCGCTTCCCCGCTGCCGCCAGGATCCTCGCCACCACTTCCTCGACGGTGAGCGAGGAGGAGTCGACATGCTCGGCGTCGTCGGCGGGGCGCAGCGGGGCGGTCGCCCGGGTCGAGTCGACCAGGTCGCGCCGACGCAGATCGGCGCCCACTTCGGCGACATCCCCTGCGGCCCCGCTGGTCTCACCGTGCCGCCGGCGCGCGCGTTCGGCCTCGTCCGCGGTGAGGAAGATCTTGAGGTCGGCCTCGGGCACGATCACCGTGCCGATGTCCCGTCCCTCGACGACCATGCGTCCGCCGAGAGCGGTCCCCCGCTGCAGGTCGTGCAGCCAGGTCCGGACCTGCGGCTGGGCGGAGATCGGGGTGACGGCCTGCGTCACCGGGACGCCGCGGATGTCGGCGGTGACGTCGTCACCGCTGAGCAGGTGCTGCTGGGCATCGGGATCCAGCGGTGGGCGCAGTTCCAGCCCTGCCAGCACCGGAGCGACGGCCGCCGGATCTTCCGGGGCGACGCCGGCGCGCAGCACAGCGAGCGCCACGAGCCGATACAGCGCGCCGGTGTCGAGATAGCCGGCGCCGAGCCGTCTGGCCAGCTCTTTCGCCACCGTCGACTTCCCGGTACCGGACGGGCCGTCGATCGCGATGACGAACCGGGTGCGGGCAGTGCCGGGGTGGCCAGCTGAGTGGGTGGTGGTCACAGGCCCACCGCCTTGTAGAGCAACGACACCTCGACCGGGTTCAGCTTGCGCAGCGTGCCGGGAGGCTGGTGGCCCAGCTGGACCTCGCCGATCTTCGTGCGAACCAGCCGGGAGACCGGATGTCCCGCTGCGGCGAGCATCCGACGGACGACGTGCTTGCGCCCCTCGTGCAGGACGACCTCGACGACAGCCCGCTGATGGTGGACGTCGACGATGTCGAAGTGGTCGACCTTCACGATCCCGTCCTCCAGCTCGATGCCCTTGCGCAGGCGTCGCCCCAGATCGCGTGGGATCGGCGAGGGTACTTCGGCCATGTAGGTCTTGGTGACGCCGAAGGACGGGTGGGTGAGGCGATGCGCCAGGTCGCCGTCGTTGGTGAGGATCAGCAGGCCCTCGGAATCCATGTCGAGCCGACCGACGTGGAACAACCGGGTGGTGACGCCCCAGTCCTCGACGAGCCGGCCGATGTGCGGGCGCCCCTCGTCGTCCGACATCGTCGAGAGCATGCCGGGCTGCTTGTTGAGCGCGAGGTGCACCAGGTCGGCACGCAGTTGGATGCGACTGCCGTCCACGTGCACGACCGCGTTCTCGGGGTCGATCCGCATCCCCATCTCGCGGACGATGATGCCGTCGACGGTGATCCGGCCGTCCCGGATCATCTCCTCTGCCTTGCGGCGGGAGGCGACCCCGGCTGCCGAGAGCACCTTCTGCAGGCGCACTCCGTCGGAGCGCTCCTCGTCGGTGAAGTTCGGGGCCTGGGAGTTCTTGGCCGGGTGCCGGTAGTGGTTCTTTCCGGAATCACGGGAGTTAGACATCGTCGATCGCATCCACTTCGGGCAGCAGGGGTCCGAGGTCGGGCAACTCCTCCAGGGAGTTGAGCCCGAGTCGCTCGGTGAACAATTCGGTGGTGCGGTACCGGGTACCGCCGGTCTCCGGGTCGGTCCCGGACTCCTCGATCAGGCCGCGGGCGACCAGGGTGCGGATCACGCCGTCGACGTTCACTCCGCGGACCGCCGCGATCCTGGCGCGTGTCACCGGCTGGCGGTAGGCGATCACGGCCAGCGACTCGAGCGCCGCGCGCGACAGCCGCGACTGTTGGCCGTCGAGCACGAACCGCTCGACGACCGGCGCGAACCGGTCGCGGGTGTAGAACCGCCAGCCGCCGCCGATCTCGCGCAGATCGATCCCCGACCGGGCCTCGGCATACCGTCCGGCCAGCTCGATCAGCCGCCCGCGGACCTCCGCGAGCGAGCGTCCGACCGCCGACGCCAGCGACTGCTCGGGAACCGGGGTGTCGACCACCAGCAGGATGGCCTCCAGAGCGCCGTCCAGCTCGTCGTCCTCGATCGCGCCCTGGCTCGGCAACGGTGGGATCTCCTCGAGATCCTCGACCTCTACCGGACCGCCGGCGGCGCCGGCGGCTGCGAGCCCGGTGCCGTCGAATCCGGTGGCAGCGGCATCGGTGGCGGGATGCGTTGCAGCGGGGGGCGTTGCAGCGGGATCGACCGTCTCGGCAGCAGCGGGACCGGCGTCATCACGGTCGGGCCAGGTACTCACTCGTACTCCTCGTCGGTGGCGATCCCGGCGGCGCCGATCGAGCCGGCGGCCGGATCGGCCTCACCGGTCCAGCGGATCGTCAACTCCCCCAGGGGTTCCGGTTGGTCGAAGGTGACGACGGCCTCGCGGTACAGGTTGAGCAGCCCCAGGAACCTGGCCACCACTTCCAGGGTGTTCGTGCAGGCAGCGACCAGCGCCGTGAAGTCGAGTCGGCCGTGTTCGGCGAGCATCGACCGGATGATCAGGGTGTGTTCGGCGACCGACACCGTCGAGGTGTGGATGTGGTCGAGCGAGACGGTGGGCGGCGGCGGTTTCGGACGGAACACGGCAGCGGCGAGCTCCGCGAAGGTCGCCGCGTCCATCCCCAGCCGCACCTCTGGCAGCAGCCCGAGGTAGCGGTCCTCCAGGGTCACGGCTCGCGGATAACGGCGCAGCGCCGAAGATTCGAGCTCCCGGAAGAGCATGGCCACCTGCTGGTATGCCCGGTAGGCGAGCAACCGGGCGAAGAGCAGATCCTTCGCCTCCAGCAACGCCAGATCGTCCGGGTTCTCCACGTCGGCGTCGGGCAGCAGCCGGGCCGCCTTCAGGTCCAACAGGGTCGCGGCCACCACCAGGAACTCCGTGACCTGCTCCAGGTCCCAGCTGTCGCCCATCCCCCGCACGTGCACCAGGAACTCGTCCGTCACCCGGTGCAGCGCCACCTCGGTGACGTCCATCCGGTGCTGAGAAATCAACTGCAGCAACAGATCGAACGGCCCGTCGAAGTTGTCGAGGCTGACGTGGAAGCGGCGGCCCGAGACCACGGCGTCCGCGGGGGCAGCGACCGACTCGTGAGGGACCTGCGGCGGGGCCGCTGCAACACTGCCGGGCGCGGCGATCACCGTGCCGGCGCCGGTCACCGCGCGATCACTTCCCGAGCCAGGGCACGGTAGGCATCGGCGGCAGCCGAGGTCGGGGCATAGCTGGTGATCGGTTCACCGGCGACCGTGGTCTCCGGGAACTTGACGGTGCGCGCGATCACCGTGTCGTAGACGTCATCCCCGAAGCGCTGCACCAACATCGCCACGACGTCCCGAGCGTGCACGGTGCGGCCGTCGAACATCGTCACCAGCACGCCGTCGACCGCGAGATCGGGATTGATCCGCTCCTGCACCTTCTCGATCGTGTCGACCAACAGCGCGACACCACGCAGCGAGAAGAACTCCGCGGCCACCGGCATGATGACGCCGTCCGAGCAGGCCAGCGCGTTCACCGTGAGCAGACCCAGCGACGGCTGGCAGTCGATGAGGACGTAGTCGTAGGCATGCAGGACCGGCCGGAGCGCCCGGGCCAGGGTCTGCTCCCGACCGACCTCGTTGATCAGCTGCACCTCTGCCGCCGACAGGTCGATGTTGGCCGGCAGCAGGTCGAGGTTCTCGACCTTGGTCGAAACGAGCACGTCGGTGATCGACGTCGAGCGCTCCAACATCAGGTTGTAGATCGTGCGGTCCATCTCGTGGGACGGCACTCCCAGCCCCGCGGACAGCGCACCCTGCGGATCGAGGTCGACCAGCAGTACCTTGCGACCGAACCCGGCGAGCGCAGCCCCCAGGTTGATGGTCGACGTCGTCTTGCCGACCCCACCCTTCTGGTTGCACATGGCGATGACCCTGGCGGGACCGTGCGTGGTGAGCGGCTGTGGTTCGACCGCCGGACGCATCGGACGAGCAGTCGGGCCCATCTCGGCGCCCGCGGCACGGTCGGCGACAGACGCGGGAACCGGGAACAGCTCATCAGCTCCGTCGGCGGACGGTGCTGCCGGTCCGACTCCCGAAGAGTCGTCGTCCTGCGGCGAGGGCGTGGCTGCGGCGGCGTCGCCGGACACCAGGCTCGCCGTGTCCCGTTCTGTGCTCAACTACCTGCTCCTCGTCCCGTCGTCCTCCCGACGACCAGGTCAGGGTATGCGCTCGGCGCCCCCCGCTCCAACCGACGCCCCGCGATCAGCCGAGCAGCTTCCGCGCGATGGAGACCGCGGCTGCCTTCTTCGCCGGGTCCGCGCCGTCGGTCGAGCTGCCGACCGTGACCGTCCACTGGGTCGTCCCGTCGAGGAAATAGACCTCGTTCAGATCCTGGCCCGCATACATCGGCACCCCGAGCGTGGTGGTGTCCAACGGTGTGCCGCCGACGCCGATCAGGTCGAAGTCGCCCTTCGCGTCCTCCTGGTACTGCACCGTCACGATGCTCCCGGGATCGCTCGCGGCGTAGATGCACCAGTCGTCCCCCATCTCGACCGTGCGGTCGAGGGCCTGACCGCTGAGTGTGGCCATCTCGGACACCGGGATCTTCTTCTCCAGGAAGTCGCAGATCGCTCCGGACACCTGGATCCTGGCCGTCCCTCCGGTCGATCCGCTGCCGGCGGTGTCACTCGGTTCGCCGGTGCTCGGTTCGCCGGTGCTCGGTTCGCCGGTGGTCGGTTCAGCTGTGCTCGGCTCGCTGCCAGCCGGCTCGCTGGTGGGACCGACCTCGGAGGACCCGGGGTCGGCAGTCTCGGAACCGGTCGTTGCCGGTGTCGCCGGGGAGGCCGACACCGGTGCCGAATCCGAGACAGGTGCCGGGGCCGGCGCTGCGGTCGACGGCGCAGCGGTCGGACCGGAGGAACAGCCGAGCAGGGCGAGCGCGGAGGCCGTCAGCGCGGCTACGAGGGACGCGAGGGAGCGGGTGGGAACGGTCATGACGGTTCCTGGGTGGGCGGTGCGTGGTGACGCACGGGCGAGGAGCGGATGCCGTGATGATCCGCCATCACGCGGCCCGTGGGAGGCGATTCGAGACATTTGGCTCGAAACTTCCTCGCCGGCCGAACGCCCGGTCAGCGGGCCCGCGGGTGGGCGGTCGTGTAGACCTCCCGCAGCGAGTCGACCGTCACCAGGGTGTAGATCTGAGTCGTGGTGACCGATGCGTGGCCGAGCAACTCCTGCACCGCGCGGACGTCGGCGCCGCCCTCCAACAGATGGGTGGCGAACGAGTGCCGCAGGGTGTGCGGTGAGACCCGGTCGGCGAGGCCGATCCGTTCCGCCGTGTCGTGCAGCACCTGCCAGGCGGATTGTCGGGACAGCCGGCTCCCCCGGTGGTTGAGCAGCAGGGCGCCCTGCCCGCGGCCGGCGGCCGCCAGCGCGGGACGCCCGCGCACCAGGTAGGCCTCAACGGCGGCGACCGCATACGAGCCGACGGGCACGATGCGCTCCTTGTTCCCCTTGCCGCGCAAGCGGATCACCGGGCTCCGGTCAGCGGCGAGGTTCGCCGACAGGCCACTCACGTCGTCGACGTCCAGCCCCACCGCCTCGGAGATGCGCGCCCCCGTTGCATACAACAGCTCCAGCAGCGCCCGATCGCGCAGCGACCGCGGATCGTCACCGGTGACAGCGTCGAGCAGGCGGCTGACCGAGTGCACGTCCAACGCCTTCGGCAGCCGACGGGCCGCTGTCGGTGGCCGGACGTCCACCGACGGATCGTGGTCGATGACGCCTTCGGCCATCAGGAACCGGTGCAGCCCCCGCACCGCCACCACCGCACGCGCCGCCGACGACGCGGCCAACGGAGCCCGGCCGGGGGTCCCCTCGCGCAGCGCCATGAGGTGTTCGGCGACCAGCTCCGGCGTGACGGCCTGTACCCGGTCGATCCCGGCCGCGGTGAGGGTCTGCAGGTAGCGGTCGAGGTCCCGGCGGTAGGACAGCAGGGTGTTGCGTGCAGCGCCGCGTTCGACCGCCAGATGGTCGAGGAAGGAACGCACCGCTGCGGTGAGGGCCGGTGCGGGTTCGGGAGGGAGATCTTCGCCGGCAGGGAGTGCCGGCGATCCTGTGACCGTCACCGGCGGATCACCACCGCAGGTCGCGACCCAGGTCCGGACGCGGCTGCGCCTCGAGTGCCGGACCAGACGTCCACGCGGTGTCGGATCGCGGGATGACGCCGGTGCGCAGCACGAGCTCGGTGGCCAGGATCCCGCCCACCGCAGCACCGTTGACGATGTCGCCCGCCAGGACCGCCCGGACTGCGTCTGGCAGGGGCACGCGCACGGTACGCAGATCTGCTTCCTCGTGGACGATCTCGCCGGGGCGGTCGATCTCGGTGAGCTCGCGGGCCAGGTAGACCCGGACGGCCTCGGTGGTGAATCCGGGCGACACCGTGAGGTCGACCAGCACGTCCCACCGGTCGGCCCGTAGCCCGACCTCCTCCGCCAGCTCGCGCTGGGCGGCGAGCAGGGCCGACTCCCCAGGGACATCCATCAGACCTGCGGGCAGCTCCCAGATCCGGCGACCCAGCGGATGCCGGTACTGCTCGATGAGCGTCACCCGCTGCGCGGCGTCGAGGGCCACGACGGCGACCGCGAGGTCGTGCTCGACGACCTCCCGATCGGCCACCCCACCGTCGGGCATCACCACCGAGTCGATCCGCAACCGCACGACCTTGCCATCGAAAACCCTGTTGCTGGAACGGGTCTCGAACATCCGGGGACTCAGCCGCCGACCGGGCTGTTGACGTCGTCCGGCAGCTCGGTGGACACGTCGGTGGGCACCGACGCCCGGTCGACGCGCTCGTCCGGATCCATCGGCAACCGGTCGGACTTGAGGTACTCCAGCGCTGCTCCGACGAACGCCGCGAACAGCGGGTGCGGGCGGGTCGGCCGGGACTTGAGCTCCGGATGCGCCTGGGTGGCGACCAGGAACGGGTGCAGCGAGCGATCGAGCTCGACGAACTCGACCAGCGAGCGATCCGGGGAGATGCCCGACAGGTGCAGGCCCGCAGCCTCGAGTTGGTCGCGGTAAGCGTTGTTCACCTCGTAGCGATGACGATGACGCTCCGAAACCTCTGTCCCGCCGTAGATCTCGGCAACCAGGGAACCTTCCGTGAGCACCGCCGGATAGGCGCCGAGCCGCATGGTCCCGCCCATGTCCCGTTCCCCGGCGATCACGTCGGTCTGCTCGACCATGGTGGCGATCACCGGGTCGGCGGCATGCGCGTCGAACTCGGCAGAGTTGGCGCCGCCCAGTCCGGCGAGGTTGCGCGCGGCCTCGATGACGATGCACTGCAGGCCCAGACACAGGCCGAGGGTGGGGATCCGGTTGGTCCGCGCGTAGGTGATCGCGCCCAGCTTCCCCTCGATGCCGCGCACGCCGAAACCGCCGGGGATCAACACTCCCTGGACGTCCCGCAGAGCCGCCGACGCGCCGGCCTGGGTGGTGCAATCATCAGAGGGTACCCAGACGATCTCGACCTTCGCCCGATGGGCAAACCCACCGGCGCGCAACGCTTCCGACACCGACAGGTACGCATCAGGCAGGTCGACGTACTTTCCGACCAGGGCGATCCGTACGGTCTCGGTCGGGTTGTGGACCCGGTCCAGCAGGTCGCCCCACTGCGTCCAGTCGACGTCGTGGAAGCTCAGGCCCAACCGCCGGACCACGTAGGCGTCCAGCCCCTCTGCATGCAGCACCTTGGGGATGTCGTAGATCGACGGCGCGTCCGGGCAGGCGATGACGGCCTCGTTGTCGACGTCGCACATCAGCGAGATCTTCCGCTTCAGCGCCTCCGGGATCTCCCGGTCGCTGCGACAGACCACCGCGTCCGGCTGGATGCCGATGTTCCGCAACTGGGCCACGCTGTGCTGGGTCGGCTTGGTCTTCAGCTCACCCGACGGAGCGAGGTAGGGCACCAGCGAGACGTGCAGGAAGAACACGTTGTCGCGACCCAGGTCGTGCCGCACCTGACGGGCCGCCTCCAGGAAGGGCAACGACTCGATGTCGCCGACCGTGCCGCCGATCTCGGTGATGACCAGATCCGGCGCCGGTTCGCCTGGCTGCGGTCGGGCCATCCCGCGGATGCGGTCCTTGATCTCGTTGGTGATGTGCGGGATCACCTGGACGGTGTCGCCGAGGTACTCGCCGCGGCGCTCGCGGGCGATCACCCGGGAGTAGACCTTGCCCGTGGTGATGTTGGCCCGCTCGGACAGGTCACGGTCCAGGAAGCGCTCGTAGTGGCCGATGTCCAGATCGGCCTCGGCACCGTCCTCGGTGACGAACACCTCGCCGTGCTGGAACGGGTTCATCGTGCCGGGATCGACGTTGATGTAGGGATCAAGCTTCTGCATGGTGACCTGCAGACCACGCGAGGTGAGCAGCCGCCCCAGGCTCGAGGCCGTGAGGCCCTTGCCCAGGGACGACGCGACGCCGCCGGTGACAAAAATGTGCTTGGTGACGTGCGCCGATTGCGCCAAGGCAACTCCCGTGTCCGTGTGCTCGAGAAATCAGAACCACTGTGCGAACCGGATGTCGGCCACTGATCGAGCACTGCAGATCTCGATCAGCGAATCCGTCCGCCCCACGGGGTTTCATCCTATCCGACTCCCGGCGGGATCCGACCAGACATCGGGCGCGAGCCGTTCGTCAGGCTCGGGCTCGGGCTCGGCACCCCGAGCATCGCGTGGACAGCGAAGATCCCCGGACGCCGGCGTCCGGGGATCTTCGGTGCAGCTGTGTGGGTGAACAGGGCCGACCCCGGTGGGTCAGCCGACCGCCAGAACCGGGATGGGGGCAGCTGCCCCGCTGCCGGTGCCGTACTGGCCGACGCCGCCGCCCGCCTGCTCGACGAGTGCGAGCACCGCGCCGATCCGACCGACTGAGGAGTCGACGTCGTCGACAGTGGACACAGCGCTCGCCGCCGTGCTGTCGGCCCGCAGCGTGCCCACCACACCGGTCTCGGTCGCCGACCCTGCGGAGCCGGCCAGGACCACACCCCCGGCACTCTTGCGCAACTGGGAGGCCAGGTCCGAGAGCACAGCGGAGCGGTCGGTCTCCGACCCGCCGCTCTGGGCTCCGCCGGTGAGCACGATGACCAGCCGGCCGGGAGCGAGCGTGCCGTCTGCGGTGACGAACCCGCCGCTGGACAGCGCCGACATCGCCGCTGTCGCTTCGGCGGGCTGCGAGGTCGCCTTGTTGTCCTTGTCGGTCACCAGTACCGCGCCGAGCAGCACGCCGGCCATGGTGCCGCTGGAGGCGACGTCGGGGAGCTTGGCGCCGGCCGGCAGCGACTTCGCCACCAGCGACTGCAGCTCGCTGCTGCGAGCCGGATCGGTGAAGTCCGCCGTCAGCGCCAGCTGCGCGGTGACGGTGGCGCCGGCGCGGGCCAGCAGCCCGAGCAGGGCGTCACGATCGCCGGGATCGGCGTCCTGGGTGCTGATCAGCACGACGGTCTGCTTGGGCAGGGTGCCGCGGACGGCCAGCGCCGACACATCATCGGCGAACTTCTCGCCGGTGTTGAGCTGTACCTGCAGCGACTGGTTGTCGGACTGCAACTGATCGCGCTGTTGGGTGAGCTGGGTGCGGTCGTCGGTCGCACCGGCCAGGATCGGCCCCTGCACCTTGGTCGCGCCCAGGACGATCCCCAGCGCGAGCGCCAGGAAGACACCCGCGATGGAGACGATGTGGTACCGCATGGAGATCATCTAGAACAGCCCCTTGAACCAGTTGGCGACGTCGGCGGACCAGCCGCGGATGAGATCGGCGTAGGTCTGCCCTGCGCCGGAGAACCAGACCGCTGCCACCACGGCGACGATCGCGGACAGCAGCAACAGGGCCACCACCCACCAGGAGACCTTCGGTCGGTACAACCCGGCGACGGCCCCGGCCTCGACGATCTTGTCGGACACCCGCATGCGCACCAGGAAGGTGGATGCGCTCGAACCGCGGCCGCGATCGAGCATCGCGGCCAGCGAAGCGTGCATGCCGACGGTCACGATCAGCGAAGACCCGTGGGCGTTGGCGATCAGCAGCGCGAGGTCCTCGGAGGTGCCGCTCGCCGGGAACGTGACAGCCCCGATGCCGAGGTCCTGCAACCGTTCGAGGCCGGGAGCATGCCCGTCGGTGTGCGCCGGGATCACCACCTCGCAGCGGCTCCTGAGTGTCTCGTCCTCGATCCTCTCCGGGTTGCCGACGACGATGTCGGGCGAATATCCGGCGGCCATCAGGGCATCGGCGCCGGTCTCAACGCCGATCAGCACCGGACGGTAGTCACGGATGAATCGCTTGAGTGACTTGAGCTCGTCCTGGGTGTCCGGCGAACCGGCGACGATCAGCACCTGCTTGTCGGTCATCACGGTGGCGAGCTCGGGGATCCCGACACCGTCCAGCAGCAGCGTGCGCTCGCGCTTCATGTACTCGATCGCGTTGGCGGCGAACGCCTCCAGCTGGGCGGCCATCCCCGAACGGGCCTCGATCATCAGATCGGCGACCACTTCGGGGGTCAGCTCCGTCCCGGAGGCGACCTCCTCCTCACCGGCGAAAACCGAGCCCTCGTGCACCCGTACCCGCGCTCCGTCCTTGAGACGGATGAAGACCTTCTCGCCGACCCGGTCGATCAATGGGATCCCGGCCGCAGCCAGGATCTCGGGACCCAGGTTCGGATAACGCCCGGTGATCGAGGGCGCAGCGTTGACGACGGCCCGCACGTCGGCTCTGACCAGGGCATCAGCGGTGTCACGATCGATGTCGGGATGCTCGAAGACGACGACGTCCCCGTGGCCGACGCGTCCCAACAGGGCGTCGCTGCGTCGGGCGACGCGGGCGACTCCTGTGACACCTGGCAACGCCTGGGACTGGCGGGACAGAAGTTTCATGAGTCGCATCGTGTCAGCACGCAGCGTCATATTCATGGAGGCGCGGCGTGTGGCCTGCGGCGATTCGTCGCTGCGAACAGCCCCTCAGGTTCGCGGACCCAGCGGTCGCCACGACACCAGGTTCGCGGACCCAGCGGTCGTTTGTGACCTCAGGTTCGCGGCCTCAGCGGTCGCCACGACACCAGGTTCGCGGACCCAGCGGTCGTTCGTGACGCCAGGTTCGCGGACCCAGCGGTCGTTTGTGACGCCAGGTTCGCCGGCCGACCTGCTGCGCGGCGCAGCTCAGTGGCTCGCGGCGGTCAACAGATCGGCGGCGTGGGCGATCGCGGAATCGGTGTCGGTACCGCCGAGCATCCGGGCGAGCTCAGCCACCCGACGGTCGTCCTGCACGCGGCTGACGCTGGAGGATCCGACGCTGCCGTCGTCACCCGCATCGACCACGAAGTGCGCGTCGGCGAAGGCCGCCACCTGCGCCAGGTGGGTCACCACGATCACCTGATGGGTGGCGGCGAGGGCGGCCAACCGGCGCCCGATCTCGGTCGCGGCCCGGCCACCCACGCCGGCGTCCACCTCGTCGAAGACCAGCGTCCCCACCGTGTCGGCGCCGGCCAGCACCACCTCGAGGGCGAGCATGACGCGGGAGAGCTCGCCGCCAGAGGCACCGCGCTGCAGCGGCAGCTCGGGTGCCCCCTGGTGTGCGGTGAGCAGCACCTCGACGTGGTCGATGCCGTCGGGTCCTGCGTGCAGCCGGGTACCGTCCACCACCAGCAGATCGGCGGGGTCGGCGGAGCCGGCTTCGCGAGCCGTGACGGCGACCCTGATCCGTGCTCGTCCCATCGCCAGGTGTTCCAGTTCGGCCGTGGCCGCGGCTCCCAGCTTCTTCGCGGCCACCATGCGCTTGCGGGACAACACTTTCGCCGCGGTCGTCACCTCACCGGCGAGGCGTTCCGCTTCGGCGCGGAGAGCCGCGATCGTGCCTTCGGAGGAGTCGAGGCGCTCGAGTTCGCGGCGCGCGTCGTCGGCCCAGGCCAGGATGGCATCGGCATCAGCGCCGAACCTGCGCCCCAGCGCGCGCAGCGCCGACTGCCGCGTGAGGGCGGTCTCCAGCGCTGCCGGATCAGCGTCCAGCCCGTCGAGATAGGCGGACAGTTCCGATCCCACCTCATTCACCGCCGCCGCGGCCTCGGCCAGGGTGGTATCCCAGCGGGTCAGGTCGGGGTCACCACTGCCGGCGAGGTCCCTGCGCGCCTCGGCGAGCAAGGCGCTGACGTTCGGCGCGTCCTGTCCTGCTTCCATGGAGAAACTCAGCGCCGACAGCGCGCCCTGGGCGGCAGACCGCACGGCATCGGTGTTCTCCAAGCGCCGGACTGTCGCGACCAGCGCGACGTCCTCCCCGGGACGCGGCCCCAACGTATCGATCTCGGCCAGCCCCATCCGCAGCACCTGCTCGCGTTCGGCGCGCTCCCGGGCTCGATGAGTCCGGTCGGCGAGATCGGCGACGCAGCTCTGCCACTGCGTCCTCAGGGAGCGGTAGCGCTCGAGCGGGACGCCGGCACCGGCGAAAGCATCGAGCACGTCGCGCTGCGCCGCGGGACGGAGCAACGAGATCGCTTCCGACTGCCCGTGCACTGCCAACAGAGGTTCGGTGATCTCGGTGAGCACCGACAACGGGACGGAACGGCCGCCGACATGCGCCCTCGACCGGCCCTCCGCGGACACCGTACGGACGCAGATCACCGAGCCGTCGTCGTCGACGCTGCCGCCGGCTGCTGCCACCGCACCCAGGATCGGCTCCCCTGCCGGACCGGGCGGCACCTCCCAGCGGGACTCCACAACGGCCCGCTCCGCGCCGGTGCGGACGCGGGCCACATCGGCTCGACCGCCGCCGGCCAGGCCGAGTGCGGTCACCACCATCGTCTTGCCGGCGCCGGTCTCACCGGTGACTGCGGTGAACCCAGCCGCCGGTTCGATCACGGCGTCGAGGATCACCCCCAGCCCGGTGATCCGCAGTTCGCTCAGCACGCCCCCAGGCTAGTGCCGCTTGTCCCGCCACCCGTGCACCGGGAGTGAGAACTTCCGGACCAGCCGATCGGTGAACGGTTGGTCCGCCAGCCGGACGAGGCGTACCGGGTGGGCCCCGCGTCGCACGTGCACCCGAGTGCCGGCGGGCAGCGCCACGCTGCGACGCCCGTCGCAGGCGAGCAGAGCGGGCGGGCCGTCGGGGTCCAGATGGATGGTGACGGTTGAATCCGGTCCGACCATCGCCGGGCGGGCGAACAGCGCATGGGCGTTCAGCGGGACGACGAGCAGCGACTGGACACCGGGCCAGACCACGGGCCCCCCCGCAGAGAACGCGTAGGCAGTGGAACCGGTCGGCGTCGCGACCAGCACGCCGTCGCAGCCGTAGGCGGACAGTCCGCGGCCGTCGACCTCCACCACCACGTCCAGGATGCGCTCGCGACTGCCCTTCTCGATACTGATCTCGTTCAGCGCCCAGCCGACGAACTGCTCACCGCCTTCGGGGGTCTCCAGGAAGGCGTCGACGGTCATCCGGTCCACCAACCGGTACCGGCGGGCGATGATCGCCTCCAACGCGTCATCGATCCCGTCTGCATCGGCCTCAGCCAGGAACCCGACCCTCCCGAGGTTGATGCCGAGCACTCCGATACCGCGTGGTCTCGCGTGCTCCGCACCTCGCAGCAAGGTCCCGTCGCCGCCCAGCGCCAGCACCATCTCCACCGGGAACTCCTCCCGGTGGACGGTCAGGTCCAGATCCGGACCCTCCTCGGGCAGCGCCACCAGTTCGATGCCGGCAGCGGCAAGCCGGGACCCCGCGCTGCTGACGATCTGGTCGATGTCGGTCCGGCCGGTGTGCGCGACCAGCAGCACACGTCGGGGCCCGTCCTCGAGGGTGACATCGGGAACGACGTCGGGCTGGACATCGGGATCGGGTTCGGGATCGGTCATCGTGGTCCCTCCTGGACGGCGGTGTCGATCGCCCGACGCAACGGGCTGTCGGCAGTGTCGGTGCGCGCGGCGGCGGGGTCGGCGCGCAGGTGGACGAAGAACTCGACATTGCCGCTCGGACCGGGGAGCGGCGAGGCAGCCACCCCGGCCATCCCCCAGCCGAGACCGGCAGCCGCATCGACGACGCCGGCGACCGCATCGGCCCGGTGCCCGAGATCGCGGACCACCCCGCCGCTGCCGATCCGGTCCTTGCCTACTTCGAACTGCGGTTTGACCATCAGCACGAGGTCGCCGTCGGCCCGGGTGCAGGTCGTCAGCGCGGGCAGCACCAGTCGCAGTGAAATGAACGAGAGATCGGACACGGTGACCTCCACCTGACCGTCGATCGCCTCCGGGGTGAGCGTGCGGACGTTGGTGCGGTCGTGGACGCGAACCCGCTCGTCGTTCTGCAGCCGCCAGATGAGTTGGCCGTAGCCGACGTCGACAGCGACCACCTCGCGCGCTCCTCGGCGCAGCAGCACATCGGTGAAACCACCGGTGGACGCGCCGGCGTCGAGGATGCGGCGGTCCTGCACATTCACGGCGGGGAACGCATCGAGCGCGCCGATCAACTTGTGTGCACCGCGCGACGCCCAGTTCTCGTCGGCCCGGTCTCCGCGCACCAGCACCGGGGTATCGGGAGTGATGGCGGTGGCCGCCTTGGCGGCCAGCTGCCCGGACACCGTCACCCGGGAGGCGGCGATCAGCTCGGAGGCATGTTCGCGGGAGCGGGCCAGACCACGGCGCACCAGTTCGGCATCCAGACGTGCACGGCGCATCTCAACGTCCGGGTGCCGGCCCGGACGGACCGGTGCGCTCGGCTGCCGCGCCGGCGAGCGCAGCTGCCAGACCTGCATGGACGCGCCCGTAGATCTCGACCTCGTCCTGCGGCGGGCCGAACTCCCCGCCCTCGAGCGCATCGAGGTCGGCCTTCGCCGCAGCGAGTGGATCGGTGATCGTCGGACGGGGGTCCATGGGGCCTCTCGGTGCCGGTGCAGGGAAACGCGGCGCCGGGCGCGCCGCAGGTCGTCGACTCCACGCTAGCCCAGCCGCGGATCCGGCAGCTGCCGAGTCCGCCCGTGTGGTTGGTCGGGCGTGCGATTCGTCGTGCGTGCGATTCGTCGTGCGTGCGGTTCGTCGTGCGTGCGATTCGTCGTGCGTGCGGTTCGTCGTGCGTGCGGTTCGTCGGCAGCGCGGTTCGTCGTGCGTGCGATTCGTCGGCAGCGCGGTTCGTCGGCAGCGCGGTTCGTCGGCAGCGCGGTTCGTCGGGAGTGTGGTTCGTCGGGGGTCCGAAGTCCGTCAGCCGCCGAGTCCCAGGCGGACGAGCGCGGCGCGTGCCCGATCGTCGCCGGCCACGAAGATCTGAAGCGCTGCCGGCTCGTCCGACTGCCAGGCCCGCTGGGTCACAGCAGCGAGCAGCGACAACGCGACGGCGTCCTCGTGCGGTTGCTCCGGCGCCCCGGGCGAGGAGTGGACGCGGGTGCCTGCGGGATCGGTGTCGAACGACCAGGAACCCGGTGCGGGCGAGGTCGCCGCCAGCTCCACCGCACGGGTCGGGTCGACGAGGCCACGCAGATCGAAGCTGACATGGGTCGGACGCCGGGCGGCAGGTGCGGTCACGACGTCGGCGGCGGAGTTGACACCGGTCAGCGGCATCAGCGAGGGGATCCCCGCGGTGACGGCCGCTTCGATGTCGGTGTCCAACCGATCGCCGACCACCAACGGACGCTGCGAGGAGACCCGGGAGATGGCGGTGTCGAGGAGAGGACGTTCGGGCTTGCCCGCCACCCGCGGGTGCAGACCGGTGGCGGTGACGAGCGCAGCGACGAGCGACCCGTTGCCCGGCAGCATGCCCCGGTCGGTGGGCAGCGTCGCGTCGATGTTGGTCGCCACCCAGTCGGCCCCGGTGCGGAGTGCGATGCACGCCTCGGCCAGCTGCGGCCAGCCGAGCTCCTGCGAGAGGCCCTGGACCACGGCGACCGGGGCATCAGCGGCGGTGTGCACCGGCTCCAGCCCGACCGCACGCACGCAGTCGACCAGGTGTTGCGTCCCGAGGATCAGCACCCGTGACCCCGCCGGATGAGCGGCGGCCAGCATGTCGGCCGCCGCCTCCGGTGAGGTGAGCACTGCTTCCGCCGTCGCCGGGACCCCCATCGCGGTGAGGATGTCGGCGACGACAGCGGGAGGACGCGATGCGTTGTTGGTGACGAAGACACACTTCATCCCGTCGGTCCTGGCCCGCTCGAGAGCAGCCGGAACCTCGGGGATGACGACGCCACCCAGATACACCGTGCCGTCCAGATCGAGCAATGCTGCATCGAACTGCCGCGACAGTGGCTGGGCTGCCTCCGGTGCGGCAGGAATCATCGGTGCTCGTTCGGATCGTCGCTGAACAGCGGGGGATCCTTCGGGTCGTCGCTGAACAACGGAAGGTCCATGGCACCTGCAGCCGGGTCCGTGGTGAGCCCGGGTGAGTCCTCATCCGTCACGGCTGCGGCCTCGTCCGGCTCATCGCCATCATGGTCGCCGTCCAGTACGTCCTCAGCCGAGTCGTCCTCAGCCGAATCGTCCTCAGCCGAATCGTCGTCAGCCGAATCGTCGTCATCCGAGTCGTCGTCCGCCGAGTCGTCGTCCGAGTCGTCATCCGAGTCGTCATCCGAGTCGTCATCCGAGTCGTCATCCGAGTCGTCATCGTCCGAATTCGACTCCTCGTCATCCGAGTTGTCGTCCGCGTCCGCGACGTCACCATCAGAGGAGGAGGAGTCGGACTCCGTGTCGACGGAGTCCTCAGCATCGGAATCAGCATCGATCTCGTCGGTAAGACCCTGTTCGTCGTCGGCCTCGACTTCCGACCCACCGTCCGCGCCTGTCTCATCATCGGCATCCACGGAATCAAGGGCAGAGGCTTCCGAACCCTCAGCGGAGTCCGCGGACTCGTCCGAGCCCGCGGTGTCGTCAGAACCGACTTCGTGGGCCTCGTGGTCAGAACCGACTTCAGCGTCGTCGTCGTCGTGGTCGTCGTCATCGTCGTCGTCGTCGTCGTCGTGGTCGTCGTCATCGTCGTCGTCGTCGTCGTCGTCGCCATCATCGTCATCATCGTCATCGTCATCGTCGGCGTCGCCGCCGCCCGCGAGCTCCGCGATGCGTTCTGCCGCGTCGGTCTCGTCGTCCTCGTCGGCATCATGGGCCTTCATGAACCAGTCCAGCGCCTCTTCGGTGCGCTCGGACGCGGCCAGCAGATCGGCGTAGGCGTACAGCAGCCGGGCGTCGGCATCGTCCTCGAGCACACCCGAGCCCTCGAGCACGACCAGAGCCGTGTCGATCTGGCCCAGGTCGGCGCGCGCGCCGGCCACCACGATGGTCAGCTCGAGCTTGCCGTCGTCGTCGAGTTCTGCCGCCTCGGTGGAGCGTGACATCTCGATGGCCTTCTCCGGATTGCCGAGCGCCCGTTCGCTGTCCGCCATCACGGCCAGATGACCGGGTCCACCGCCCATCCGTCGCGCGGCACGCAGCTCGGCGATGGTCTCCGCCCACTCGCCCGCGCGATAGGCCACGAGCCCGACCGTCTCTCGGACAACAGCGATTCGACCTCCCTTGGAACGTGCGGCGCGAGCGTGCCGCCAGGCAAGCTCGGGCTCCTCCTCGGCGAGGGTGCCGGCGGCGACGAGGTGCAGCGCGACGAATTCGGCGCCCTCCTTGCTCAAGCCGCGCAGATCACGCTTCACATCCGGGGCGAGCTCGTCGACCGAGGCCCATTCGGGAATCTCCGGCCAGCTCTCGCCGAGATCCTCCTCACGGACGCGTGAACCTCGGTCGGGCTCACGGCGCACCGGTCGGTCGTCATCCCGGCGCGGACCGGACTGGTACCCACCGGATCCCGAACCCCGGCGGTCGTTGCCCCGATCATCGCTGCGGAACTCCCGCCGCGGCGGATGCCCGTCGTCCCGCTTGTCCCCGCCCCCGAAGCTGCGCTGCGGCCGATCGCCCCGGTCGGGACGATCCGAACGGTCGAAGGAGCGAGGCGGCCGATCAGCGCCGTCGAAGGAGCGCGCGGGTCGGTCGTCACGTTGATACGGGCGCTGCGGACGGTCTCCACCCGCAGCGGGCCGCCGGTCATCCCGGTTGTCCCGATCGAAGGACCGGGCCGGGCGATCATCACGGCCACCGGTACGGGGCGCCCGATCGTCACGCTGGTACGGGCGCTGCGGACGATCACCGCCGGCAGCGGGCCGCCGGTCATCCCGGTTGTCCCGATCGAAGGACCGGGCCGGGCGATCATCACGACCGCCGGTACGGGGCGCCCGATCGTCGCGCTGGTAGGGACGCTGCGGACGATCGCCACCCGAGCGATCGGAGGGACGCCTGTCATCACGATTGTCCCGATCGAACGAGCGGGCCGGCCGATCATCGCGACCGCCGGTACGGGGCGCCCGGTCGTCACGCTGGTACGGGCGCTGCGGACGGTCCCCACCCGACCGATCGGTGGGACGCCGATCGTCGCGGTTGTCCCGGTCGAACGACCGAGCCGGACGATCATTGCGGCCGTCCCTCTCGAACGAACGGGCCGGACGTTCATCACGCCCACCGCCGGCACGCGGCGCGCGGTCATCCCGCTGGTACGGGCGCTGCGGACGATCACCACCCGAGCGGTCGGACGGACGACGATCTTGACGACTGTCCCGATCGAATGACCTGGCCGGGCGATCATCGCGGGAGCCGCCTGCACGATCCGGCCGGTCTTCGCGGGCGCCGCCGGTACGGGGCACGCGGTCATCACGCTGGTACGGGCGCTGCGGACGATCACCACCGGTTCGATCGTCACGGTCGTTGGGCCGCTCCCCACGCCCCGCACGACGCCCGTCACGGTCGCCACCCGTCGCGCGATCCTCTCGTGGCGTCCACGGCCGACGGTCTCCCGAGCTCGGCGAATCGGTGGGCCGCTGCCCGAATGAAGATGCACCCCGTGAGTCGCGGGACGACCGTTCCTGGGAGGACGAGCTGTCACGCGATCCCTGCCAGGGCTTGGACCTGTCACCCGAGGACGAAGCGCCACGGCCGGCTGCACTGTCCCGATCCCCTCGGCCACGGGCCGCGGGCCGATCGGTCTGTCCACCTCGGCTGCCTTCTCGACGATCAGCCGCGCCACGGAACGGCCCGCGCCGTTCGCCGTCGTTGCTTCGATTGGTGCGGTCGGGGCGGTCGTCCTGGCTGGCCATCACTGTTCTCCTTGTGAGCATTGCTGCAGGTCACTGTGCCACAGATCGGTGGTGCACCGACCTGCGCTCGGACCCGGAAACGCCAAAAGGGGGACCCTGATGGGTCCCCCTTTTGGGAATGGTTGTCCGGCGGCGACCTACTCTCCCACACAGTGGCCTGTGCAGTACCATCGGCGCTGAAGGGCTTAGCTTCCGGGTTCGGAATGGGACCGGGCGTTTCCCCAACGCTATGACCGCCGAAACTCTATGGAGTTCATGGGTCGCATTGCCTGGTGGCCTTTCGGCCGGCAATACGATTGTCCCGTATCTCCAGAGCTGCACAGTGGACGCGTAGCATTTTTGTAGTAAGTCCTCGGCCTATTAGTACCGGTCAGCTGCACACGTTGCCGTGCTTCCACTTCCGGCCTATCAACCCGGTGGTCTAGCCGGGGGCCTTACCCCATCAAGGGTGGGAGTTCTCATCTTGGAACGAGCTTCCCGCTTAGATGCTTTCAGCGGTTATCCCTTCCGAACGTAGCCAACCAGCCGTGCTCCTGGTGGAACAACTGGCACACCAGAGGTTCGTCCGTCCCGGTCCTCTCGTACTAGGGACAGCCTTCCTCAAAACTCCTACGCGCGCGGCGGATAGGGACCGAACTGTCTCACGACGTTCTAAACCCAGCTCGCGTGCCGCTTTAATGGGCGAACAGCCCAACCCTTGGGACCTACTCCGGCCCCAGGATGCGACGAGCCGACATCGAGGTGCCAAACCATGCCGTCGATATGGACTCTTGGGCAAGATCAGCCTGTTATCCCCGGGGTACCTTTTATCCGTTGAGCGACACCCCTTCCACAAGGTGGTGCCGGATCACTAGTCCCGACTTTCGTCCCTGCTCGATCCGTCGATCTCGCAGTCAAGCTCCCTTGTGCACTTACACTCGAAACCTGATTGCCAACCAGGCTGAGGGAACCTTTGGGCGCCTCCGTTACTCTTTGGGAGGCAACCGCCCCAGTTAAACTACCCACCAGGCACTGTCCCTGATCCGGATTACGGACCTAGGTTAGATATCCAATTCGATCAGAGTGGTATTTCAACGTTGACTCCACGAACACTGGCGTGATCGCTTCAAAGTCTCCCACCTATCCTACACAAATCGAACCGAACACCAATACCAAGCTATAGTAAAGGTCCCGGGGTCTTTCCGTCCTGCCGCGCGTAACGAGCATCTTTACTCGTAGTGCAATTTCGCCGAGCCTATGGTTGAGACAGTAGAGAAGTCGTTACGCCATTCGTGCAGGTCGGAACTTACCCGACAAGGAATTTCGCTACCTTAGGATGGTTATAGTTACCACCGCCGTTTACTGGGGCTTAAATTCTCAGCTTCGCTCCGAAGAACTAACCGGTCCTCTTAACCTTCCAGCACCGGGCAGGCGTCAGTCCATATACGTCGTCTTGCGACTTAGCATGGACCTGTGTTTTTAGTAAACAGTCGCTTCTCCCTGGTCTCTGCGACCAAAACGCGCTAGCCCGCAAGGGGCTTCACACACCTCGGTCCCCCTTCTCCCGAAGTTACGGGGGTATTTTGCCGAGTTCCTTAACCATAGTTCGCTCGATCACCTTGGTATTCTCTACCTGACCACCTGTGTCGGTTTGGGGTACGGGCCGCTCAGAGCTCGCTAGAGGCTTTTCTCGACAGCATAGGATCACTCTACTTCGCCTCAATCGGCTATGCATCAGGTCTCAGATCAACATCCCGACGGATTTGCCTATCGGAACTACCTACACCCTTACACCAGTATTACCACTGACTGGCGGAGCTACCTTCCTGTGTCACCCCATCGCTTGACTACTGCCGGTTCGGGTTGCGCGCTCCCCGGCGCCTCTCCCGAAGGAGAGTGCCGGCTCGGGCGCTTAGCATCACCGGGCTCGTCATGGGCGCTCTTTCGCGGGTACGGGAATATCAACCCGTTGTCCATCGGCTACGCCTGTCGGCCTCGTCTTAGGTCCCGACTCACCCTGGGCGGATTAACCTGGCCCAGGAACCCTTGGTCATTCGGTGGAAGAGTTTCTCACTCTTCATTCGCTACTCATGCCTGCATTCTCACTCGTGTGGCGTCCACGGCTGGTTTACACCGCCGCTTCACTCGCCACACGACGCTCCCCTACCCATCCGTACGACTGGACCCCGAAGGGCCGATCACTATACGAATGCCGCGGTTTCGGTGGTGTGCTTGAGCCCCGCTACATTGTCGGCGCGGAATCACTTGACCAGTGAGCTATTACGCACTCTTTAAAGGGTGGCTGCTTCTAAGCCAACCTCCTGGCTGTCTCTGCGACTCCACATCCTTTCCCACTTAGCACACGCTTAGGGACCTTAACCGGCGATCTGGGCTGTTTCCCTCTCGACTATGAAGCTTAGCCCCCACAGTCTCACTGCCGCGCTCTCACTTACCGGCATTCGGAGTTTGGTTGATTTCGGTAAGCTTGTGGGCCCCCTAGACCATCCAGTGCTCTACCTCCGGTAAGAAACACGCGACGCTGCACCTAAATGCATTTCGGGGAGAACCAGCTATCACGAAGTTTGATTGGCCTTTCACCCCTACCCACAGCTCATCCCCTCAGTTTTCAACCTAAGTGGGTTCGGACCTCCACGACGTCTTACCGTCGCTTCATCCTGGCCATGGGTAGATCACTTCGCTTCGGGTCTAGAGCACGCGACTCAATCGCCCTATTCGGACTCGCTTTCGCTACGGCTTCCCCACACGGGTTAACCTTGCCACGTACCACTAACTCGCAGGCTCATTCTTCAAAAGGCACGCCGTCACAGCCACGAGGACCGCTCCGACGGATTGTATGCACACGGTTTCAGGTACTATTTCACTCCCCTCCCGGGGTACTTTTCACCTTTCCCTCACGGTACTAGTCCGCTATCGGTCACCAGGTAGTATTTAGGCTTAGCGGGTGGTCCCGCCAGATTCACAGCGAATTTCACGGGCTCGCTGCTACTTGGGATGTCACTCGGGAGATCTCGTGTTTTCGACTACGGGGGTGTCACCCTCTGTGCCGGATTTTTCCAATGTCCTTCGTCTAACACAAGATTTTCTTACTCCCTGGGGAGACGGCAGTCTCTCCTGAATGATCCCACGACCCCGATCGCGCAACGCCTGCCGGCTATCACGCGCGATCGGTTTAGCCTCTTCCGCTTTCGCTCGCCACTACTAACGGAATCGCGGTTGCTTTCTCTTCCTGTGGGTACTGAGATGTTTCACTTCCCCACGTTCCCTCCGCATGCCCTATGTGTTCAGGCATGGGTGACAGGACATGACTCCTGCCGGGTTTCCCCATTCGGTAATCCTCGGATCTCAGCTCGGTTGGCAGCTCCCCGAGGCTTTTCGCAGCCTCCTACGACCTTCATCGGCTCCTGGTGCCTAGGCATCCACCGTGTGCACTTAATAACTTAGTTACAAAGATGCTCGCGTCCACTGTGCAGTTCTCAAGGTACGGGCGTATCTCATCCATTTGGTCACCGCGACACCGGCACGATTGTGTGTGCCGGCCGTTCGGTGATGGATGAGCCCGGTGAAGAAGCGTTCCCGCTCCCTCAGGACCCAACAGCGTACCTACGGACCATCGACCTGGCGCGTGACTCTTTCCGGCTCCTGAGAGCTGTACTGAACGCCACCGTCTTGTCTAGATCCGAACTGGTCAGTGTTCCACCCATGAGCTCCCTGCCGCAGAACGAACGTCTGCGAAACAGGTATTGGACCGGATCGAATTGCTCCGACCGGCCAAATGCTCCTTAGAAAGGAGGTGATCCAGCCGCACCTTCCGGTACGGCTACCTTGTTACGACTTCGTCCTAATCGCCGATCCCACCTTCGACGGCTCCTTCCACAAGGGTTAGGCCACCGGCTTCGGGTGTTACCGACTTTCATGACGTGACGGGCGGTGTGTACAAGGCCCGGGAACGTATTCACCGCAGCGTTGCTGATCTGCGATTACTAGCGACTCCGACTTCATGGGGTCGAGTTGCAGACCCCAATCCGAACTGAGACCGGCTTTTTGGGATTCGCTCCACCTCGCGGTATCGCAGCCCTTTGTACCGGCCATTGTAGCATGCGTGAAGCCCAAGACATAAGGGGCATGATGATTTGACGTCATCCCCACCTTCCTCCGAGTTGACCCCGGCAGTCTCCAATGAGTCCCCACCATTACGTGCTGGCAACATAGGACGAGGGTTGCGCTCGTTGCGGGACTTAACCCAACATCTCACGACACGAGCTGACGACAACCATGCACCACCTGTGTAGAGACCTTGCGGGGGAACCATCTCTGGAACTTTCCTCTACATGTCAAGCCTTGGTAAGGTTCTTCGCGTTGCATCGAATTAATCCGCATGCTCCGCCGCTTGTGCGGGCCCCCGTCAATTCCTTTGAGTTTTAGCCTTGCGGCCGTACTCCCCAGGCGGGGCGCTTAATGCGTTAGCTGCGGCACGGAGGTCGTGGAAGGACCCCCACACCTAGCGCCCAACGTTTACGGCGTGGACTACCAGGGTATCTAATCCTGTTTGCTCCCCACGCTTTCGCTCCTCAGCGTCAGTATCGGCCCAGAGTCCCGCCTTCGCCACCGGTGTTCCTCCTGATATCTGCGCATTTCACCGCTACACCAGGAATTCCAGACTCCCCTACCGAACTCTAGTCTGCCCGTATCGAATGCAGGCACGAAGTTGAGCCTCGTGTTTTCACATTCGACGCGACAGACCGCCTACGAGCTCTTTACGCCCAATAATTCCGGACAACGCTTGCACCCTACGTATTACCGCGGCTGCTGGCACGTAGTTGGCCGGTGCTTCTTCTGCTCCTACCGTCACTTGCGCTTCGTCAGAGCTGAAAGAGGTTTACAACCCGAAGGCCGTCATCCCTCACGCGGCGTCGCTGCGTCAGGCTTTCGCCCATTGCGCAATATTCCCCACTGCTGCCTCCCGTAGGAGTCTGGGCCGTGTCTCAGTCCCAGTGTGGCCGGTCGCCCTCTCAGGCCGGCTACCCGTCGTCGCCTTGGTAGGCCATTACCCCACCAACAAGCTGATAGGCCGCGGGCCCATCCCTAGCCGAAAAACTTTCCACTTCCTGAGATGCCTCAAAAAGTGTGTATCCGGTATTAGCACCGGTTTCCCGGAGTTATCCCAGAGCTAGGGGCAGGTTGCCCACGTGTTACTCACCCGTTCGCCACTCGAGTACCCCGAAGGGCCTTTCCGTTCGACTTGCATGTGTTAAGCACGCCGCCAGCGTTCGTCCTGAGCCAGGATCAAACTCTCCATTGAATGTCATATGAACGTGCCGGCCCCGAGAGGCGCGGCTCGATCGACTAAATGAAGATCGGCTCCCCTGCGGGAACCTGATCGCTGGTTCACAAGACCGAGCTAGCTTGCTCGTTTTTGTGTACCAAAGGAAATCCTTGCCTGCATGTCGGACTGATGTCCTAGCAGGCCAGGGGTTAATACTTGGCACTGACTTTCGGTACGCTGTTGAGTTCTCAAGGAGCGGATGCGCACCTGATCCAGCCTCTCGGCCTTCTCGGGGGCAACCTGACCAACGCTACCCGGTCCGATTCGCGGTGTCAAACCCGCTCGTCCCGGCCCATTCAGTCCTGCGTGGACCCCATCGGGATCTCCTGCCGGCTCCCTCATCCGCCATTGGGCGAGGGCCATCGCACTGGTCCGTCAGACTGACAGCCTGACTACAGTGTCATCACTGCTGGGTGGCACCCTGGGCCGACCAGAAGCTTTCCGTCCAGCCTTTCGGCTCTTCGTCCTGCTCCCTGTCCGGTTCCCCGGGGGCATCGATAAAGTTACGGGCGGATGACGCCCAACGCAAATCCGCAGGTCAGCTACCCGTCGTGGAGACATTCACGCAGGTCACGCATGGTCACGGTGCCCTGGTTCAGACTGGTCCGCTCCCACCGGGACGGAGTGACGCCGACCACACGCGTCCTCCTTTCGTTGCAGAACGCGTTCGGCGCTCGTCGCAGCGGCGCCCGTCCGGGTTCGACGACGTCGTACTGCGGCGCAACGACAGAGGTCCCCGCCGGCCGGAGCCTTGCGGGGACCTCTGTCGTGACGGGCCGTGTGGTGACGGGCCGTGCGGTCGTCACCCGGGACGCGTCATCCCGTGAGGCGGACGCCGGCGACCTGGCGCTTGCCGCGACGCAGCACCAGGTACCGACCGTGCAGCAGGTCAGCGCTGTCCGGGCTCCAGTTCGGATCCGAGACACGCCGGTTGTTGACGTTGGCGCCACCCTCGTTCACGGTCCTGCGTGCTTCGGACAGCGACGTCGTCAGCCCGCTTTGGAGCAGCAGTTCGGCGATCGAGGTGCCCGGGGCGGCGTCCACCAGACCGGCCTCCGACAGCGCTGCAACCAGGGTCGGCTCGTCCACCTGCTCGATCTCGGCCCGGCCGAACAGCGCAGCCGACGCGGTGGCCGCCGCCTCGGCCGCGGCAGCACCGTGCACCAACGTCGTCACGTCGGCGGCGAGCACCCGATGTGCTTCCCGTGCCTGCGGGCGCTCCCGGGTCGCCCGTTCCAGCGCCTCGACCTCCCGCGCCCCACGGTCGGTGAAGACCCGGAGCAGTTGGATCACCGACGCGTCCTCCACGTTGAGCCAGTACTGGAAGAAGGCGTACGGGGACGTCAGCTCCGCCGACAGCCAGACGGCGTTCCCCTCGGACTTGCCGAACTTGACCCCGTGCGAGTCGGTGATCAGCGGCGTCGCCAGGACATGCACCGATGCGCCCTCCGCCTTGCGGATCAGGTCGACACCGGCCACGAGGTTCCCCCACTGGTCCTGACCACCCGTCTGCAGCGTGCAGCCATAGGACCTGAACAGTTCCAGGTAGTCCAACCCCTGCAGGATCTGGTAGCTGAACTCGGTGTAGCTGATCCCCTCGTCGCTGTTCAGTCGGGCCGCAACCGCGTCCTTGCGCAACATCGTGTTGACCCTGAAGTACTTGCCGATGTCGCGCAGGAAGTCCAGGGCGCTGATCGGCTCCGTCCAGTCGAGGTTGTTCACCAGGATCGCGGGGTTCTCACCCTCGAAGTCCAGGAACGGACGCACCTGGCGCTCGATCCCCGCGACCCACTCGGCTGTCTGCTCCCTGCTCTTCAGCACCCGCTCGGACGTCGGCTTCGGATCGCCGATCAGCCCGGTCGATCCGCCGACCAGGCAGATCACCCGATGACCTGCGCGTTGCATGATCCGCAGCACGATCAACTGGACCAGGTTGCCGAAGTGCAGACTCGGCGCCGTCGGATCGAACCCGCAGTAGAGCGTCACGGGCCCGTCTGCCAAAGTCGTGGCGAGTGCGCGTTCGTCGGTGCTCAGTGCGACCAGGCCGCGCCACTGCAGCTCGTCCAGCACGGAGGTGGGTCGCGGAGCGACCGCGTCATCAGAATCGGCGGCTGGCGTCACGGTCTCGGAAGGCACCTCCCGATCCTCCCATCCGGCCGCGAGCGAGATGATCGGTGGATGACTCCGAACACCGGATCCGGCGATCGGCGCGACGACGGACGGGTGCGGATCCGGTCGCGGAAGTGGGACGGCTCGCCGCACCGCGACAACCTGGCCACCGAGCTGGGCAACGACGAACACGGTCGTTGGCTGTGGATGCAGGACGGTGAGCCGGTGCTCAGTGGTGACGAGCTCTGGTGCGCCAGCGGCGGTCTCCGGCTCTTCCCGCCGGATGACGCGTGGTGGTCGGCGTTCTTCGTGCCCCGTCGCACACCCACTTCTCGCCCGCAGCAGGAGTACGTCGACATCACCACGCCGGCCGCCCACGGCCCGCACCTCATCGAGTTCGTCGATCTCGACCTGGACGTCGAGCGGCTCGACGATCGAGAAGTGCAGGTGCTGGACCGGGACGAATTCGACGAGCGCAGGGTCCACCTCGGTTACCCGGAGCCGGTCGTCGAGCAGGCGCTCCGGACGGCGGCCGCGATCGAGGCGATGATGAACGGCCGGCAGGGACCGTTCGACGGCGTCTGGCGTCGGTGGCACGAGGCTGCCCTGAGATCCCCGGGATGACGGCAAGCGGCCATATCCGGTGTCCCGTCCTCGGGCGGGGCACTAGGGTCCAGCGCTTGTGAGCCGCCCGATCCTCAACCGCACCGTCGAGATCGTCCTCCCCCGCCGGTTGGGTGTTCCCTTCCGCTGGTTGGTGGGGTCGTCCTGGGTCAGCAACCTCGGTGACGGGATCGCGCTGGCGGCCGGTCCGCTCCTGGTGGCCTCCCTCACCGACCAGGCATTCCTCGTCGCTCTGGCGTCCCTGTTGCAGTGGGCGCCGCCGCTGCTGTTCGGGCTGTGGGCCGGGGCGCTCACCGACCGGGTCGATCGGCGATTGATCGTCATCACCGTCGACTCACTGCGCGGGCTGATCATCGCCGCGCTGGCGATCGCCATCGCTGTCGACCGGATCTCCATCGGCCTGGTCCTGGTCGCGCTGTTCCTGTTGGGGACCACGGAGGTCTTCGCGGACAACTCGTCCGCGACGATTCTGCCGATGCTTGTGCACCGTGACGACCTGGCCATCGCCAACGCCCGGCTGCAGACCGGGTTCGTCACTGTCAACCAGCTCGCCGGCCCCCCGGTCGGGGCTGCCCTGTTTGCCACCGGCATGGCCTGGCCGTTCGCCGCTCAGACGCTGCTGGTGCTGGCGGCACTGCTGCTGATCAGCCGCGTCGTGATGCCTCCCCACCCGCGCGATCGCGGCGCTGAGCAGAAATCGGTCCACCGCGACATCGCCGAAGGTTTCCGGTGGGTCCGCCACCACGCGGCGGTACGCACGCTCGTGCTGACGATCTTCACCTTCAACATCACCTTCGGTGCGGCCTGGTCGGTCCTCGTGCTGTACGCGACGCAACGACTGGGGCTGGGCGCCATCGGCTTCGGTCTGGTGACGACGGTCAGCGCCGTCGGGGGCCTGATCGGGACCCTCGCGTACGGCTGGATCACCCGGCGGATCAGCCTGGGCAACCTGATGCGGATCGGCCTGATCGTCGAGACGCTCACCCATCTCGCGCTCGCCCTGACCACCTCCCCGTGGGTGGCGATGCCGATCTTCTTCGTGTTCGGCGCGCACGCGTTCATCTGGGGCACGACGTCGGTGACGGTGCGCCAGCGGGCTGTCCCGGCGGCATTGCAGGGTCGGGTGGGCAGCGTCAACCTGGTCGGCGTCTTCGGCGGGCTGGTGATCGGGTCGGGCATCGGAGGTCTGCTCGCCCAGCACTCCGGCCTCACCGCCCCGTTCTGGTTCGCCTTCGCCGGGTCGGCCGTGTTCGTGGTGCTGATCTGGCGGCAGCTGCGCCACATCGCGCACGCCGACGACCAACCGACGCCGCTTCCCGAACCCTGATCAGGACGCTGCGGTGCGACGGGGGGCCCCCGCCCGGAACGCCGTCACGGTCGGGGACCCGGTCTGCCAGAACCGCCACGGGCGTTCGGCAGCGCGGGTGATGCCGACCCGTGGACCGGACGAGATCCGATCCGGCGGGCTCCCCGCCCTGAGCTGCAGCGGTCGGCCGGCGCGGCACAGGTCGTCACCCGAGTTCGCGCCGTCGAGGCCGAGCAGCGTCGTCAGCGATGCAGGCCCGCGTGCGAGCTGGGAGTCAGCACGCGAGGCAGGGCGGAGCAGTCGCGCCGCCTGCTGCCCTCCGATCACCTCGCCGGCCCGCAGCAGCACGGCCGAGGCCGTGCCTGCCGGTCCCGTCACCACGTTGGCGCACCAGTGCATCCCGTAGATCAGGTACACGTACAGGTGCCCGGGCGGACCGAACATCACCTCGCTACGCGGCGTTCGCCGGAACGCATGGGATGCGGGATCGAGAGGTCCCTCGTAGGCCTCGACCTCGGTGACCCGGACCGTGACCCCGGTCCGCCCGATCAGCAAGCAGCCCAACAACTCCGGAGCCACCTCGAGCACCGGGCGGGCGAAGAAGGAGCGCGGCAGCAGCGGGGTGCCCACAACGGTCCGCTCAGCGCGCCTGGTTCGCCGACAAGGCCCAGGCACGATCGGTGGCCACCGTCGCCGCCAGTGCCGACAGCTGCTCGGCCACCCGCACCGGCGCCGTCCCGCCGACACCGTCCCGCGAGGCGAGCGATCCCTCGACGGTCAGCACCTCGCGCACAGCCGGTGTGAGGGCCGGGTGGATCCCGGCGAACTCCTGATCGGTCAGCTCGTGCAGTTCCGCATCCCTGGCCTCCGCCGCTGCCACGCATTCACCCGCCACCTCGTGGGCAACCCGGAATGGAATCCCTTGGCGCACCAGCCATTCGGCGATGTCGGTGGCCAACGAGAACCCCGCCGAGGCCATCTCGTGCAGTCGCGGCAGGTTCCACGACAGGGTCGCCGTCATCCCGGTCAGCGCCGGCAGCAACAACTCCAGCTGCTCGACCGAGTCGATCAGCGGTTCCTTGTCCTCCTGGAGATCCCGGTTGTAGGCCAGCGGCAACGCTTTCAGGGTGGCCAGCAGGCCGGTCAGGTTGCCGATCAGCCGACCGCTCTTGCCCCTGGCCAGCTCCGCGATGTCCGGGTTCTTCTTCTGCGGCATGATCGACGAGCCGGTGGCGAAAGCATCGTGCAGGCGGGCGTAGCCGAACTCGGCGGTGGTGAAGACCACCACCTCCTCCGCCCAGCGGGACAGGTCGACGCCGATCATCGCCAGCACGAATGCAAGTTCAGCGGCGAAGTCCCGCGCCGACGTCGCGTCGATCGAGTTGCCCGCCGGACGGTCGAGACCCAGCTCCTTCGCGACCAGTGCCGGGTCGAGGCCGAGCGAGGAGCCGGCGAGCGCGCCCGAGCCGTACGGCGAGTAGGCGTGCCGGGCGTCCCAGTCACGGATCCGCTCGACGTCCCGCGTGAGGGCCGTGACATGCGCTCCGAGGTGGTGGGCCAACAGCACCGGCTGGGCGTGCTGGAAATGCGTGCGGCCGGGCATCGCGGCGTCACCGACCAGATCAGCCTGCTCGAGCAGCACCTGCTGCAGGTCGAGCACCAGGCCGGCGACCCGGCGAGCAGCATCACGCAGGTACAGCCGGTACAGGGTTGCGACCTGGTCGTTGCGGGAGCGGCCGGCCCGCAGCTTGCCGCCGAGCTCAGCACCGGCCCGATCGAGCAGCCCCCGCTCGAGCGCAGTGTGCACGTCCTCGTCACCGGGGCGGGCGGTGAAGGTGCCTGCTGCGACATCGGTCGCGAGCTGGGACAACGCAGCACGCATGCGGTCCAGCTCGTCGTCGGTGAGCAGCCCTGCGGCGTACAGGGCCTGGGCGTGCGCCTGCGACCCGGCGATGTCGTAGGGCGCCAACCGCCAGTCGAAGTGGGTGGACTCGCTCAACGCGACCATCTCGGGAGCAGGCCCCGAGGTGAACCGGCCGCCCCACAGTTGGATGCTGCCCTGGGGGCTGCCGTTCTGGGGCACATCGCCCGACTCGGTCACTGCTGCTCCTCCACCTGTGCGGATCGTCCGGAAGTACCCGGGTGGTCGCTGCCATGGCCGACAGCGTCCTGCGCCACGGCAGCCAGCAAAAACTGTCCCACGTCAGCCCCGGTGGTTCCCTCCCGGGCCACGACCAGGATCGTGTCGTCGCCCGCGATGGTGCCCGCGACCTCGTCGAAACCCGCCCGGTCGATCGCCGAGGCCAGGAACTGTGCAGCCCCCGGTGGGGTCCGCAACACGGCGAGGTTGCCCGAGGCGGTCCAGGACACCAGCAGTTCACCGACCAGTCGCCCCACCCGTCCGGTGCCCCCGGTCATCGGACGCGGACCACCGTCCTCGGGGATCCGGTAGATCGGGGCACCCCCGTCCACTCCACGCAGCTTCATCGCACCCAGCTCGTCCAGGTCTCTGGACAGGGTGGCCTGGGTGGCCTGGATCCCGTCCGCCTCCAGCAGTCCGAGCAGTTCGGTCTGCGACCTGATGGCCGCATCGCTGATCAACGAGGTGATCCTGGCCAGCCGGGCAGCCTTCGTCGACGGAATGGTCACCCTCGGCCCGACTCCCCCGCGACCGCGGGTTCGATGCCGGCCCGCTGCGCCAACCACACCAGCAGCGCCTTCTGCGCGTGCAGCCGGTTCTCCGCCTCGTCCCAGATCGCCGACTGCGGGCCGTCGATGACGTCGTCGGTGATCTCCCAGCCGCGATGGGCCGGCAGACAGTGCAGGACGATCGCGTCCGGCGCCGAACGGGCCAGCAGGTCGGCGTTCACCTGGTAGGGCCGGAAGGGTCCCACCCGGTCGAGACCGTCGTTCTCCTGTCCCATCGACGTCCAGGTGTCGGTGGCCAGGACGTGTGCGCCGTCGACGGCTGCGTGGGGGTCGGTGATCAACTCGACCGAGCCACCGGTCTGCGCTGCCCGTTCCTTGGCGTCCAGCAGGATCTGCGGGTCGGGCGCGAAACCTTGCGGCGCAGCCACCCGCACGTGCATTCCGGCATTGGCCCCACCCAGCATCAACGAGTGCGACATGTTGTTCGCGCCGTCGCCGAGGTAGGTCAGCACCGTCCCGGCCAGGCTCCCCCGCCGACGCCGGACCGTCTGGAGGTCGGCCAGCACCTGACACGGATGGAACTCGTCCGTCAGCGCATTGATCACCGGCACGCTCGAAACACTGGCCAACGCGTCGATGCGCCGCTGGGCGAAGGTTCTGATCGCCACCGCGTCCACGTACCGCGACAGCACGCGGGAGGTGTCCTCGATGGTCTCCTCGCGTCCCAACTGTGACGTGCGGGCATCGATGATGACCGGCTGCGCACCCAGCTGACGGATACCGACCTCGAAGGAGATCCTCGTCCTGGTGGAGTTCTTCTCGAACACCACGGCGACCGCACGGCCCTCCAGCGGCCGTTGACCGGTGCGGTCGGCGGCCAGGGTGTCGGCCAGGTCGAGGATCTCGGTCAGTTCGTCGGGTTGGACGTCGTCGTCACGCAGATAGTGCCTGATCATCGGGGAACTCCTCGGATGCGGAAGGTACGGGGAAAAGTCATGTGCCGCTGCGGATTCAGGACGGCACTGCGTCGAGTGTCCTGGTCGCTGTGTCGAGGATCCCGCCGAGTGCCGCCACGAACGCGTCGGCCTGGTCGCGGGACAGGATCAGCGGCGGGGCCAGTCGCAGGACGTCCCCGGCGGGGGCGTTGATCAGGAAGCCCGCGTCCCTGGCCGCCGCGACGACGGCCGGGCCCGCAGTGCCGGTCAGGACCACGCCGAGCAACAGGCCGGCCCCCCGGACGTGCGACACCAGCGGGTGACCGAGCTGCTCGATCGCCTCGGCGAGGTGCTTGCCGATGAGCTGGACGTGATCCAGCAGGTGATCCTGCTCGATCGTGCGCAGCACCGCGAGGGCTGCGGCGGCGCAGACCGGGTTGCCGGCGAAGGTGGAACCGTGCAGGCCGGGGGTCAGCAACGCGCCGGCCGCCCCGAAGGCCACGACCGCGCCGATCGGCAGACCGCCGCCCAGGCCTTTGGCCAAGGTCAGGACGTCCGGTGTGATCCCGTCCCGCTGGTGGGCGAACCAGGCCCCGGTCCGGCCGATGCCGGTCTGGATCTCGTCCAGTACCAACAGGGTTCCCGTGCGCCGGGTCGCTTCACGCACGCCGGCGAGGTACCCGTCCGGCGGCACCACCACGCCGTTCTCACCCTGGATCGGCTCCAGGAACACCGCGGCGACCGAGTCGTCGAGCACTGCCTCGAGAGCCGCCAGGTCGCCGTAGTCGACGAACTCCACGCCGGGCACCATCGGGCCGAACGGTGCTTGCTTGGCCGGCTGCCCGGTGAGGGCCAGCGAGCCCATGGTGCGGCCGTGGAACCCGCCGTGGGTCGAGATGATGCGCGGCCGTCCGGTCAGCCGGGCGATCTTGAATGCGGCCTCGTTGGCCTCGGTCCCGGAATTGCAGAACAGCACCCGACCACCCTCGGGATCCGCTGCTGCACCGGAGATCTCGAGCAGGCGGCGGGCAAGCTCGAGCACCCGCGGGTGGGTGAAGTAGTTCGACACGTGGCCCAGCGTCGCGATCTGGTCGCTGACCGCCCGGACGACTGCGGGATGGGCGTGCCCGAGCGCGTTGACCGCGATACCGCCCAGCAAATCGAGGTACCGCTTCCCCTCGACGTCGACCACCTCGGCGCCGCGGCCACTGACCAGTTCGATGGGCGGCGCACCGTAGTTGTCCATGAACAGGCGGCCGTACTGCGAGACCGCCGCGGCGTTGGTGGTGTTCCCGGAGTCGGGATCGGTACTCATGACGTCATCTCCACGGTCTCGGTCTGCACGGTCTCGGTCTGCACGGTCTGGACGGTGGGTGGTGGTGCGGGTTCGGGACCGCGACTGTCGTCGGGGACGACCATCGTGCCGATGCCCTGGCTGGTCACGATCTCCAGCAGGACGGAGTGGGCGATCCGGCCGTCGATGACGTGCGCCGCCGCGACACCACCCTCAACGGCCCGCAGCGCACCCTCCATCTTCGGTACCATCCCGGACTCCAACCGCGGCAACAACTCTCGCAACTCCGCGGTACTGATCGTGGACAGCAGGCTGTCGCGATCCGGCCAGTTCTCGTACAGCCCCTCGACATCGGTGAGCACGACCAGCTTGGCGGCCTGCAGAGCGATCGCGAGCGCCGCGGCGGCGGTGTCTGCGTTCACGTTGTGCACCACCCCGTCCGTGTCCGGAGCGACGGTGGCGATCACCGGAATGCGACCGGCTGCCAGCAGATCCCGTACTGCGTCGGTGTTCACCCGGACGACGTCGCCGACAAGACCGATGTCGTGCTCGGCGCCGTCGACCGTCACCGAACGACGAGCGGCGGTGAACAGTGACGCGTCCTCACCGGACATCCCGACGGCGTAGGGCCCATGGGCGTTGATCAGGCCGACCAGCTCACGCCCGACCTGACCCAGCAACACCATCCGGACGACCTCGAGGGTCTCCGGGGTGGTGACCCGGAAGCCGCCCTTGAACTCGCCGGCGATCCCCAGCCTGGCCAACATGGCACTGATCTGCGGTCCGCCGCCGTGCACGACGACGGGCAGCACACCGACGGTTCGCAGGAACACCATGTCGGCGGCGAACGCGGCCTTGAGGGAGTCGTCCGTCATCGCGTTGCCGCCGTACTTGACCACCACGATCCGGCCGGCGAACCGCTGCAGCCAGGGCAGCGCATCGGCGAGAACACCTGCGCGAGCGGTGATCTCGCCGATCGAGTCGGGGTCACGTCCGGTCCTGGTGCTCATGTGGAGTACGCCGAGTTCTCGTGCACGTAGGCATGCGAGAGGTCGTTGGTGAGGATGGTGGCGGTCTCGTCACCGGCGTGCAGGTCGATGGTGACGTGTGCAGCCCGCCCGGTGAGGTCGACGGCACTGCGGTCCTCACCCGGCGCTCCGCTGCGACAGATCCAGACACCGTTGATCGCGACGTCCAGCTCGTCGGGATCGAAGACGGCCGCGGTGGTGCCGACCGCCGCGAGGATCCGTCCCCAGTTGGGGTCCTGACCGAAGAAGGCGGTCTTCACCAGGTTGTTGCGGGCCACCGCCCGGCCGACCTCGACGGCGTCGTCCTCGGAAGCGGCGTGCCGCACCTCGATGGTGATCTCCTTGGTGGCGCCCTCCGCATCGGCCATCAGTTGGTGAGCCAGATCGGCGCAGACCTGCGTGACCGCAGCGTCGAGCAGGTCCTGCTCCGGCGTGATCCCGGAGGCACCGGAGGCGAGCAGCAGCACCGTGTCATTGGTCGACATCGCCCCGTCGGAGTCGAGTCGGTCGAAGGTCGTCCTGGTGGCCTGCCGCAGAGCGGCGTCCAGCGCGTCCGAATCGGCCATCGCGTCGGTGGTCAGCACCACCAGCATGGTGGCCAGGCCGGGCGCCAACATGCCGGCGCCCTTGGCCATTCCCCCGACGGTGAACCCGCCCAGGTCGGCGACCGACGTCTTCGGCACGGTGTCGGTGGTCATGATCGCGGTCGCCGCGGCGATCCCCGCCGCTACGCCGCCGGACAGTGCTGCCACTGCCGCGTCAACACCTGCGAGCAGGGCACCCATCGGCAGCCGCTCACCGATGAGCCCGGTCGAGCAGATCGCCACGAGCTCGGGAGCCACAGCGAGCGTCGCCCCGAGATGTGTTGCCGTGGCGACGGTGTCGTCGTAGCCGGCCGGACCGGTGCACGCATTCGCACCGCCGGAATTGAGCACGATCGCACGCGCGGCACCTGCTCCGGCAATGCCGGCGGCGGTCCAGCGCACCGGCGCCGCCGTGACGCGGTTGGTGGTGAACACGCCGGCTGCTGCGAAGTTCGGTCCGTCGTTGACCACCACCGCGACGTCCGGGGTGCCGGACGCCTTCAGGCCCGCCGTCACTCCGGCAGCCCGGAATCCTTGCGCCGCAGTCACACTCATGGCGCCACTCCCGTCATCGGTAGGCCAAGGGTCTCCTCGAGACCCAGCGCCAGGTTGAGGCACTGCACAGCGGCGCCCGCCGTTCCCTTGGTGAGGTTGTCGATCGCGCCGACGGCCACCAGCCGGCCGGCTTCCGCGTCGACGGTCACCCCGATCAGGCAGGTGTTCGCGCCCAGGGTTGCGGCCGTCACCGGGAACTGGCCGATCGGCAATACGCGCACGAACTTCTCGTCGGCATAGAACGCGGAGAACACCTCGTGGGCCTGCTCTGCGGTGAGCGTCGGGTCAGCGAGCGGAGCGCTCACCGTGGCCAGGATGCCGCGGGACATGGGGACGAGCACCGGCGTGAAGGAGATCGAGAGCGGATGTCCGGCAAGGGGTTCCAGGTTCTGGTGGAACTCCGGGTTGTGCCGGTGTGCGCCGCCCAGACCGTAGGCAGACGCGGAACCCATGACCTCGGAGCCCAGCAGACCGACCTTGGGTGCCTTCCCGGCTCCGGAGGTACCCGAGGCCGCGACGACGGTGAGCTGATCGGTGACGAGGCCGGCAGCGATCGCCGGAGCGATGGTGAGCGAGCCGACGGTCGGGTAGCAGCCGGGAACGGCCACCCGCTTCGCACCGCGGAGCGCCTCGCGATGGCCGGGGAGTTCGGGAAGGCCGTAGGGCCAGGTACCGGCGTGATCGGAGCCGTAGAACTTCGTCCACTGCGCGGGATCGACGAGACGGTGGTCCGCGCCGCAGTCGATGACGATGGTGTCGGGCGCTGCGGATTCCAGCGCGGCAGCGATGGCGTGCGACTGGCCGTGCGGCAGCGCCAGGAAGACCACGTCGTGTCCGAGCAGCACCTCGACCTCGGTGGCAGCCAGCACCCGGTCGGCCAGTGGCCACAGGTGGGGTTGGTGCTCACCCAGAGTGCTGCCTGCGTTGCTGTGGGCGGTCAGTGCGCCGATCTCCACGCCGGGATGCGCCAGCAGCAGGCGCAGCAACTCACCGCCCGCATAGCCGGTGGCGCCGGCGACGGCGATCCGGGCGGTCATGAACTGTCCTGCGAAGTGTGCACCTGGATACTATACATGTCGCTGCATAGTCATCCACGGTGAGTCCGATTGATGCGGGTGACGGGATCTCGTCGCGCTCCTTCCTCGCTGCTCGATCACCGTGTGGCGGACGAGGTGACGGGATCTCGACACGCTCGTTCCTCGCTGCTCGATCACCGTGACCTTCCGCTGGTCGAGAACCTGGCGGAATCTCGTCACGCTCGTTCCTCGCTACTCGATCACCGTGTGGCGGACGAGGTGACGGGATCTCGACACGCTCGTTCCTCGCTGCTCGATCACCGAGAAAGTCGCGCAGTGATCGCCGGGGTGATGGAGGGACCACGACTCGGGTGCGCGAGTTTCTTCCTCCTTGTCGACCACGGCCGGGAGGACGCGGCGGTGCCCCGGGTCAGGGAGTGGCTCGGGCATGGGCGGGCATCCGCCGGGAGAGCCTGCGAACCCGCGGATCCCGCCGGGCGGGACCCGGGGCACAGCCGCGGCGGGCCTCACCATCAACGTCAGACGAGGTGGATCGCGAGCGGGATCTCCTGCTCGGCTGCGGTGAGCGAGCCGTGGTAGCCGACCAGCCCCAGCTCGGCGGCGCTCATGGACGCCGAGTCGACCAGGGTGAACAGTCGCCGGGCGGCGACCACGACGTTGCCGAACCGTCCGCGGGTCCGCTCCTCGATGGTGCCGAACCAGTCGTCGGCCTCCTCGCGAAGGCGCACCCAGGCCCGGTCGCCGAGTGCGGTGCTCAGACGGGCAGCGACCTCCGGCGCAGCACCGGGTTCGGTGTAGAGCTGCACCATTCGCGGTTCACCGCCGATCAGCTGGATCCCCTCGGTCAGCTCGGGGTGTTCGGCGAGGTCGACCCGGTCGGCGGCCGCGGTGTCCACCATCCCGTGGTCCGAGGTGACCAGCAGCAGGGTGCCGGTGGGCAGGGCTGCAGCCAACCGGCGCAGTTCGCGATCCACATGACGGACGCAGCGGCGCCACTGCGAGCTCTGCCACCCGCGCCGATGACCGGCAGCGTCGACCTCGCCCCAGTACAGGTAGACCAGGTCCGGCCCGTCATCGACGGTCAATGCCGCGACCGCCGTGTCGACCCGCTTGTGCAACCGGCGGACGCCGACGAACTCCGCACCCCGATGTGCCGCGAGGGTCAGCCCGGATCCGGCGAACTCGGGATTGCCGATCGACACCGTCCGGCGGCCCAGTGCCGACAGCCGCTCGAAGACCGTCTGCTCCGGTTGCCAGGCGAGCGGGTCGGTGTCCGGATGCCACTTCAGCTCGTTGAGCAGCACACCGCGATCCGGGTCGAGCACCGAGTAGCCGGCCAGCCCGTGGGTGCCGGGAGGCAGCCCCGTTCCGAAGGAGCCCATCGAGGTGGCCGTGGTGGTCGGCGCACCGGCCCGCAGGATTCGTCGGTCGAGACCGGACAGGAACCCGGCGTGCCGCGCCGAGGCTGCCAACTGATGCTCGCCGAGCCCGTCGACGAGCACCACGCAGACCTTCCTCGCTCGGGGCAGGTCCACCCCCGGAAGACCGACGTCCTCGCCCAGCGCAGCTGCAGCGCCGGGCAGCACCGCACCCAACCATCCACCGGCGTAGTCGGCGAGCAGCGGAAGTTCGGCGGACACCGGAGAGCCGGCAGACTCCGGGAGCTCAGCGGACCGGGTCACCGGTGGCTCACAGCCCGGCCGTCACCGCGGACAGCATCCGCGCGAAGCGGATCGCGTCCCCCACCGCATCGGTGCCCTCGGCGTCGGCGCTGATCCGCAGCGCGAGGTCGTCGGCCAGCATCGATCCCGTGTACCCGTGATCGGCTTCACACGCCGGGTCGGGGCACCCGGCGGGCTCGAGATCCAGCCGGGATGCACCACCCCAGTTGATGCCAAGGGTGATCTCCCGACCGAGGCTTCCACTGACGTAAGTGACCGGATCCGGCACGACATGGGTCACCGCCACACTGCGCACCGCTGACAGGGCAACGGATTCGGACGTGGAGAACCCGTGCGGCGCGCTACCGTGCTCCTCGTCACCGCCGTGGTCGTCCGCGTGCACGAAGATCAATCGGGTGCCGGTCAGCACGATCACCGACAGATGACGCCGCACGGTGTCGGAGTCGAAGGTGGTCTCCCCGTGGACGAGGTGCGCGCGAACGGCCTCCCCGGCCACCGCGACATCCAGGGTGTCGATCACCAGATCCGGGTAGTACCCGCCGGCCTGGATGCGGGCGACGAGATCGGTCGGGAGCGGTGACGCTCCGGTGGACTGGATGGTCATCGCTTCACCCTCTCATCCCCCGCGGCATGCCGATGGCGCATCACTCGCGCACCGAGGCGCCGAAGGCGTCAGCCGCAGCCCGGATCGCCGCATCCCGAACGGCATTGGCCTCCGCAGCCGTCAGAGTGTGATCGATCGCGCGCACCGAGAGGGCGAAGGCCAGCGAGCGATGACCGGCCGCCACCTGGCCACCGGTGTACACGTCGAACAGCCGCACGGACTCCAGCAACTCACCACCGCCGGCCCTGAGCGCCTGCGCCAGGTCGGCGGCCGCCACCCCCGCCGGAACCACGAGTGCCACGTCGACCAGGGCGGGCGGGAACGGCGAGACCGCAGGCGCCGTCGGTGGCGGTGCGTCGGGGATCGCGTCGAGGGTCAGCTCCAGCGCCACCGCGCGACGCGGCAGACCGAGGCGCTCCACGACGGCTGGGTGCAGTTCACCGGCAACACCGATCGGCCAGTCGCCGACCCGCAACTCGCCGGCCCGGCCGGGATGGAACGGCGCCAGATCTGAGGCGACCACCCGCACGGCATGGCCGCAGGCCGCTGCGACCACCCGGGCGATCTCGATCGCGTCCGAGAAGTCGGCAGCGCGACCAGGACCCCACCAACCGGCGCGGTCCCAGTCGCCGACCAGGACGGCACCCAGCCGACGAGGCTGGTCGGGAAGCGCAGCCTCGGCGACGGCCAGTTCGGGCGCCGTCGGGCGACGGTCGACCGGCAGATCCGGCATCGACGGTGCGCCGTGCCGCGGCAGGAACACCTGCCCGATCTCGAACAGCGCCAACGACTTCGCGCCCCTGGCCAGGTTGCGACGAACGACCTCCAGCAGGCCCGGCAACAGTGACGTCCGCAGGTACGGCCGGCCCGCGTCCAGCGGGTTCGCGAGCGTCACCAGGCGCCGCCGGGTATCGCCCGCGGGGATGTTCAGCGCGTCGAGGTCTGCGGTCCCGATGAACGGGAACGACTGCGACTCCACCAACCCGCGGTCGGCCAGCAGATCGGCCACTGCCCTGGCCCGCCGTTGTCGAGGGGTGAACCCCGATCCGGCCGGCGCACCGGGGAGCACCGAGGGGATGGTGTCGAAGCCCTCGAGCCTGGCCACCTCTTCGACGAGATCGGCGGGACGCAGCAGGTCCGGCCGCCAGGTGGGTGGGGTGGCCACCACGGATCCCGGCGCAGTGTCGAGTTCGACGGTGCAGCCGACCTGCTCCAACCGGCGCTGCACGGTCTCGCCCGAGAAGGGCCGTCCCACCAGACGTTCCGGCTCGGACAAGCTCATCCGGACCGGCTCGGGGGCGACAACCGTGCCGACCTCGGTCCGGCCCGCGTCCACCGTGCCGCCGCCGTAGCGGGTGATCAGGGCAGCAGCGCGCTCCGCTGCGGCCGTGGCCACTGCCGGATCGACGCTCCGCTCGAACCGCTTGGCGGCCTCGCTCGGCAGTCGATGCCGCCGGGAGGTGCGCGAGATGTCGGCAGCGGTGAAGGTGGCCGCCTCGATCACCACGTCGGACGTGCCGGCAGAGATCTCGGTGCTCTCGCCGCCCATCACGCCGGCCAGCCCGATGATCCCCGAGTCGTCGGTGATCACCACCTCGCCGCCGTTGAGCAGGCGATCGACACCGTCGAGGGTGCGCACCCGCTCACCGGCAGTCGCCCGCCGGACACCGATGGCGCCCTGCAGCTTCGCCGCGTCGTAGGCGTGCAGCGGTTGGCCGAGCTCGAGCATGACGTAGTTGGTGACGTCCACCACGAGCGAGATCGACCGGATCTTGGCTGCTGCCAACCGTTTCCGGATGACGAGCGGGGACGCGGCGAGCGGGTCGGTACCGGTGATCCGGACCGCCACGAAACGCGAGCACCCGCGGGGATCGTCGATCCGCACCGGCTGGGTGTCACCGATCGCCGCGCGCAGCGGTGCCTGCGCCGGGTCGACGAACTCGACCCCGAAGGCGGTGCCCAGCTCACGGGCCAGGCCACGCATCGACATCGCATATCCGCGGTCGGTCTCGACATTCACCTCGATGACCGGGTCGCCGACGCCCACCAGTGCTCGCGCATCGGCACCGGGGTCGATGCCGGGGACCTCACCGTGACCGAGTACGAGGATGCCTGCATGGTCGCTGCCGACGCCGATCTCGTCCTCGGCGCAGATCATCCCGTCGGACAGCCGGCCGTAGGTCTGCCGGGACGCGATGGTGAAGCCGCCCGGCAGCACCGTTCCCGGTAGCGCGACCACCACGAGGTCACCGACGACGAAATTCGTTGCGCCGCAGATGATCTCCCGCACACCATCGGAGCCGTCCGGTCCGTTGCCGGGACCGACGTCCACCGTGCAGAAGCGGATCGGCTTCTTGAACTCGGTGAGCTCCTCGATCGTCGCCACCCGCCCGACGACCAGATCACCCGCCACCGCCTCCCCGACGTGGATGTCCTCCACCTCGAATCCGATGGAGATGAACTTCGACGCGATCTCGTCCGCGGACACCTCGGCGGGCAGCGACACGTACTCGCGCAACCAGGACACAGGAACGCGCATCAGGCCCACACCTGCCCGACCGGCTCGGCGAACCCGGTGGTGAACCGGACGTCGCCGTCGACGAGATCACGCATGTCGGAGATCGAGTGGGCGAACTGCAGGGTGCGCTCCACGCCCATCCCGAAGGCAAAGCCGGACCACTCGGCCGGATCCAGGCCGCAGGAGCGCAGGACGTTCGGATCGACCATCCCGCAGCCACCCCATTCCACCCAGCCGGCGCCACCCTTCTTGTCCGGGAACCAGACGTCCATCTCCGCGGACGGCTCGGTGAACGGGAAGAAGTGCGGGCGCAGCCGGGTGGTCGATGCGGGACCGAAGACGGCCTTGGCGAAGTGGTCGAGGGTGCCCTTGAGGTGCGCCATCGACAGGTGCCGATCGATGGCCAGGCCTTCGAACTGGTGGAACACCGGGGTGTGGGTGGCGTCCAGCTCGTCGGTGCGGAACGTCCGACCGGGGCAGAGCACGTAGATCGGCGGTTCGCGATCCAGCATGGTGCGGATCTGCACCGGCGAGGTGTGGGTGCGCAGCACCATCCTGGTCTCGGAGTCCAGGCCGCCGGTCGCCGGCGGGACGGTGTCGGACGGCGCGACGTAGAAGGTGTCCTGCAGCAGTCGTGCCGGATGGTCCGGCGGGAAGTTGAGCGCGTCGAAGTTGAACCACTCCGCATCCAGCTCGGGGCCCTCGGCGATCTCCCATCCCATGCCGACGAAGATGTCCGACACCTGGTCGATCATCCGGGCGATGGCCTGCCTCGCACCGCGGGCGCGACGGTCGCCGGGCAGTGAGACGTCGACGGTCTCCTCGGCCAGCACCCGTGCGTCCCGCTCGGCTTCGAGTTCCGTCAGCCGCGTCTCGGCGAGCTTTCCCAGCCGGCCCCTGGCCGCGCCGACCAGCTTGCCGGCGACGGCCTTGTCCTGCTTCGGCAGCGCGCCGATGGCCCGGTTGGCCAGCGCCAGCGGCGAGCGATCACCGAGGTGTTCGGCGCGGGCGGTCTTCAGCTGATCGAGGTCGGCTGCGACTGCGATCGCCTCGACGGCGGCAGCCAGCGCGGCATCCACCTGCGCTGCATCGGTCGGGTCGAGTGACGCGGCCGGCTCGGCTGCCCCGTCACTGTCGGCGCTGCTCGGGGTCGACATGGTGTCCTTCCGTGGGGGCACCGCCCCACGGTCGGTGCACGGATGAGTCTAGTGGGCGACACTGCAGCGTTTGTCCGGAGCATGCGGTGGTCGAACCGGTGGAGCTGCAGCGGCGGACGAGCGACGGCACCGGTCGTCCAGGACGGGATCTCGACTCGCTCGTTCACCGGCGGGGTCGCTCGGTCACCGGCCGCTTAGGCTGCTCGTCATGGGCCGATTCGCACAGCTGCTGGTGAAGGCCGCATCGGCCGCACTGGGGCAGCTCACCCGCTCCCCCGCGCGCGATGGTCGGCGGACGGGCCCTGCGTCGCCGCGACCCCGCGCCGGATCGGCGTCACCCACCCGGCCGGCTCCGCGCCCCCCGGGCGGAGCTCCCCACGACGTTCCGTCACCCGGCCGGCGGGGTGCGACTGCCACCGATGATGCGGATCCGGGGACGTTCGGCGCGGCCGCGTTCGACTACGCCCCGAACCCCGACGGAGATCCCGATCCGGGCGAGGTCGTCTGGACCTGGGTGCCGTACGAGGAGCACGACGGTCGGGGCAAGGACCGGCCGGTGCTGCTGGTGGCCAGGACCTCCGGCGACGGTCTCCTCGGCGTCCAGCTGACCAGCAAGGCGCACAACGGTGCCGACTACCTGCCGGTCGGGTCCGGCGGGTGGGATGCCGAGGGCCGCGACTCCTGGGCCAAGCTGGACCGCGTCCTGCTGCTGCATCCGGACGGGATGCGACGGGAGGGCACTGCCCTGTCGCGTACCGCGTTCGACCAGGTCACCGCTCGGCTGTCGGCACGCTGGAGCAGCTGAGCCGAGCTCAGCGCCCGGACTTCAGCGTCGCCGGGCGGTCGCCGAGGCGTAGAGACAGACCGCGGCGGCGGTCGCCAGGTTGAGCGATTCGGCCCGACCGTGGATCGGGATCCGGATCGGGATGTCCGCAGCATCGATGATCTCCTGCGGCAGGCCGTGCGCTTCGGAGCCGAAGATCCACGCGGTGGGTGTGTTCAGCATCCCGTCCCGATCGGCCGGGTCGAGTTCGATCTCCGCCGCGCCGGTCGTGGCCAGCGTCGTCAGGCCGGACTCGCGCAGCAGCTCGATCAGCCACAGCGCCTCGGGTGCCCGGACGATCGGCAGGTGGAAGATGCTGCCGGCACTTGCCCGTACGACCTTCGGGTTCATCGGATCGACCGCATTGCCGACCAGGATCACCGCATCGGCACCGACCGCGTCGGCCAGCCGGATGATGGTGCCGGCATTGCCCGGGTCGTTGGTTCCCACCAGCACGGCGACCAGGCCGGGGTCGTCGTCGAGCATCTCCTCGAGCGAAGCGTCGATGCTCCGGCAGCGCGCGATGATGCCCTGCGGCGCCTGGGAGTCCGAGAGCGCGGCAGCCGCCCTGTCCGTGACCTGGGTGACGGTGATGCCGCGGGCGAAGGCGTCGCGGACGAGGTCCACGTGGCGATGCCCCGCGTCCTCGGTGATGTACAGCTCGAGCACGGTCCCGGGGGCATCCTGCTCGGCACCGACCGCTTCGCGCGCGGCCTGGGCGCCTTCGGCGAGGAACTCCCCCGTCTCGGTGCGGCGCACCCGGCGGAGCAGCCGGTGGGCCGCGACGATCCTGGCCGATTTCTCGGTCAGCGGACCGGCAGCTGCACCCTGCTCAGCCGAGCGCCCGGTCGGATCAGATCCGGCCGGGCGCTGGGAGGACCCTTTCCCCGCGATCAGGCTGCGTCCTGCGCGGGGACCGCAGCGCGTGCGATCTCGACCAGCGCGCTGAAGGCTGCAGCGTCGTGCACGGCCATGTCGGCCAGCACCTTGCGGTCGACGAGGACCTCGGCGATCTTGAGGCCCTGGACGAAGCGGTTGTACGTCATGCCGTTGGCCCGGGCCGCCGCGTTGATGCGGGCGATCCAGAGCTTGCGGAAGTTGTTCTTGCGCTTGCGACGGTCGTTGTAGGCGTAGTTGAGCGAGTGGAGCACCTGCTCCTTCGCCTTGCGGTACAGCCGCGAGCGCTGACCCCGGTAGCCGGAGGCCTGCTCGAGGATGACGCGACGCTTCTTGTGGGCGTTGACGGCCCTTTTGACGCGTGCCACGGGACACCTGTCTTTCTACTGAACCCTCCCCGGCTAGGGCGCCGGTCGGGGTGGATCTTGAAGAGGAAGGGGGAAGGAGATCTCAGATGCCGAGCATGCGCTTGACGCGCGGGACATCAGCGTTGGACAGCACGTGCATGCCGTCGGCCCGACGCGTCTGACGGGTCGGCTGCCGCTCCAGGTGGTGCCGCTTGGCCGAGCCGGCGTGCACGATCTTCCCGGATCCGGTGACACGGACCCGCTTCTTGATCCCTGAATGGGTCTTCTGCTTGGGCATGGATGTTCCTTGCTGTGTCGAGGTGCTGCTGTGAGGTGGTGCTGCGCTGGTCCGGGTGAACCAGCCTGGTGCTGCTATTCGGCCGCTGCCGGAGCCGGCTCGGTCGACGCCGTCGGGCGCGACTTCACCGTCCGGTGCGGCGCCAGGACCATGATCATGTTGCGACCGTCCTGCTTCGGCGCGCTCTCGACGATGCCGAGATCGACGACGTCCTCGGCCAACCGCTGCAGGAGCCGGTAGCCCAGCTCGGGACGCGACTGCTCGCGGCCGCGGAACATGATGGTCACCTTGACCTTGTCCCCGGCCTTCAGGAAGCGCACGACGTGACCCTTCTTGGTCTCGTAGTCGTGGGCATCGATCTTCGGCCGGAGCTTCATCTCCTTGATGACCGTCAGGACCTGGTTACGACGGGCCTCGCGAGCCTTCTGCGCGCTCTCGTACTTGAACTTGCCGTAGTCCATCAGCTTGCAGACCGGCGGACGCGCCGCCGGAGCGACCTCCACCAGGTCGAGGTCGGCGGCCTGTGCCAGGCGCAGGGCTTCCGCGATCGCAACGATGCCGATCTGCTCACCCTCTGCGCCGACGAGCCGGACCTCGGGAACGCGGATCCTGTCGTTGATGCGTGGTTCGACGCTGATTGAGACCTCCGTGAGTACGTCTTGTCGGTACGACCGTGCGGTCGGCGACCGACCACAGACTTCGAACGGTGTGGATGGGGCCGTCCGGTGAGTCAGCGGTGTGGACACGCGGAAACCGAACGACCGGATGCGAGCGTGCCGTGGCACGCTCGAGGTGGCCCCGCAGGGCCACCGACCGGGAACCCGGCCTTCGAACGGCTGTGGAACCGTTGATGACTGCGGGTGGGAGTTCGGACTCCACTTGTTCACGACTGCGCCGAGCGGCCGACCGGATCCTGTTCCCACAGGCCCGAAACGAGCGCGACCGACGCAGCAAGGTCGCACGCCGAGCATACACCGGTTCCCGGGCGTGTCCGGACCGGCCGAACCTCAGGCGTGGACGCCCCGGACGGCGGGCGGGGGTGTCATCGGGGGTCGGCGCGGGTCGGGCGGGCGGTACCGGCGGCCTTCGCCGCCTCGTGCTTGCGGGCCCGCTGCAGATCCTGCACCTCGAGCCGACCCAGCGGCCGCTCCGCTTCGTGTCGACGGGCTGCCTCGGCCTGCGCTGCGAGCACCTGCGGAGTGGGGACCGGGCGCGGTGGAGCCCAGCGGTCGAAGGCCGCCCGCAGCGCCTTGAGCGCGACGAGTGCCCGCTCGCGATCCATCGCCTGGATCGCGACGACCGGATAGGTCTCGTCGTCGGCCAGCTGCAGCATCGGCCATTGCGCCCCCTCGGGGAAGGAGATCGCGTGTACCAGCGGCCACTCCAGATCCCGATGGCCGACCATGTTGCGGATCCGCAGGCCCCATTGGGAGATTTCCAGCCGCGGCCGTGCTGCGGCGATCAGGATGGCCGCCGCGAACACGACGCCGACCCCGATCACCCCGATCTGGTCGGAAGTCTGGAAGCTGACCCCGTCGGCCGAGTTGCGCAGCAGAATGCCGACGACGAGGGAGACGACCAGGATCACCGTGGCCGACGCCGCCGCCCAGATGACGATCCGGCGGGGACGCACCAGGGTGGTCGAGGAGTCGGCGCCGGGTGCTGAGTGCTGCTCCGGAATGCTCATGAGCGACCGAATCCCATCCCGCCGCGCGGCATCCGCAACGAGCGGAGCACCAGGGCGCTCTGCAGCGCGGCCGTCATTGCCTCGCCGCCCTTGTCCTCCGTTGATCCGGACGCGCCGCTGCGATCGATCGCCTCCTGCTGGGTGTTGCACGTCAGCACCCCGTTGCCGACCGGGGTCGATGCATCGAGGCCGACCCTGGTGAGGCCCGCGGTGACGGCGTCGCAGACGTACTCGAAGTGTGGAGTTCCGCCGCGGACGACGACCCCGAGCGCCACGACGGCGTCGTGGTCGGAGGCCAGTTGCTGGGCGATCAAGGGCAGCTCGACAGCGCCGGCGACCCGCACGACCGTCGGGGTCCGGGTCCCGGCCTCGGCAGCGACGGCCAGCGCCCGCTCGAGCAGGACGTCGACGATCGCGCTGTTCCACTCGGTCGCGACGATGCCGACCGTGAGTCCGCGCGCGTCCGGCGTTACCGGTGTGGGTCGTCCCTCGCCACTCATGAGATTTCCTGCCGCACAACGGTTCCGGTCATGGAGTCGGTTCCGTTCATGGAGTCGGCGACCTCCCGGTCAGCAGGTCCGGTCGCCGTCGTGATCGAGGCGTCCAGTCCGGTCATCCCCGAGAGCTCGTGGCCCATCCGGTCGCGCTTGGTGGCCAGGTAGGCCTGGTTCTCCGCCGACAGGCCCGGCATCAGCGGGACCCGTTCGACGATCCGGAGTCCGTAGCCCTCGAGCCCGGCCCGCTTCGCCGGGTTGTTGGTGAGCAGCCGCATCGACTTCACGCCGATCTCGGCGAGCACCTGCGCGCCGGTGCCGTAGGACCGGGCGTCAGCCGGCAGCCCCAGCGCGAGGTTCGCATCCACGGTGTCGACACCGGTGTCCTGCAGCTCGTAGGCGCGGAGTTTGTTGAGCAGACCGATCCCCCGACCCTCGTGGCCCCGGATGTACAGCACGACGCCGCGCCCCTCGGCCACCACAGCATCGAGCGCCGCGTGCAACTGGGGCCCGCAGTCGCACCGCAGGGATCCCAGGACGTCGCCGGTGAGGCACTCGGAATGCACTCGGGTGAGGACGTTCTCGCCGTCGCCGAGGTCGCCGTGCACCAGCGCGATCAGTTCCCGTCCGGTGACGGTCGAGGTGAAGCCGATGGCCCGGAACTCACCCTGCGGCAGCGGCAGCCGGGCATCGGCCACCCTGCGCACCTGGTTCTCGTTGGCCCGCCGATAGGCGATCAGATCGGCGATGGAGATGATGGACAACGCGTGCAGTGCCGCGAACTCCCGCAGTTCGTCCGTCCTGGCCATCCCGATCGGATCGCGCTCGCTGACGATCTCGCAGAGCACCCCGGCCGGCGAGAGCCCCGCGAGCACCGCCAGATCGACCGCTGCCTCGGTATGTCCCGGACGGACCAGCACCCCACCGTCGCGGGCCCGCAATGGGACGACGTGTCCGGGCCGGGCGAAATCGTCGGCCACCGACACCGGATCGGCCAGCAACCGGATCGTGCGGGCGCGATCGGAGGCCGAGATCCCGGTGCTGATGCCCGTCCTGGCATCCACCGTCACCGCGTAGGCGGTGCCGCGCGGATCCTCGTTGATCGCCGACATCGGGGGCAGCGCCAGGCGATCAGCCTCTGCCTCGGTGATCGGGACGCAGATGTAGCCGGAGGTGTAGCGGACCATGAACGCCACCAACTCGGGGGTGGCGAGCTCGGCGGCGAAGATCAGGTCGCCCTCGTTCTCCCGGTCCTCGTCGTCGACCACGACAACGGCGCGGCCGGCGGAAATCTCCGCGATCGCCTTTTCGATCGGGTCGAAGACGCGGCTCACGACCGGCTCCCCACGCTGTCGGAATCAGCGGCACCTGCGGTGTCTGCGGTGGCCGAAGTGGCGCCGCCGAGGCCGGCACCGAGCAGTCGCTCGACGTACTTGGCCATCACGTCCACCTCGATGTTCACCCGATCACCCACTTGGGTGGCGCCGAGGGTGGTGGCGCGGAGAGTCTCCGGGATGACACCGATGGAGAACTCGGTGGCCGCGTTCCCGTCTTCATCGGTGGTGTCGGCGACCTCGATGACGGTGAGCGAGATGCCGTGGATGGCGATCGCCCCCTTGCCGGCGATGTAGCGGCCCAACTCGGCGGGCACCCGGAAGATCAGCGTGTCCCAGTTCTCGTGGTGCCGGCGGTCACGCAGGACGCCGATCCCGTCGACGTGTCCCTGCACGACGTGGCCGCCCAGCCGGGACGTCGGGGTCACCGAACGCTCGAGGTTGACCACATCCCCGGGGGCGAGCGCGCCGATGGCGGTGCGCAGCAGCGTCTCCCCCATCACGTCGACCTCGAACTCACTTCCGTCCGAGCCGACCACGGTCAGGCACACGCCGTTGACGGAGATGGAATGGCCGTGCGCCACGTCACCGGTGACCAGGGGTCCGTCGATCCGCAGTCGCGCGTCACCGCCGTCGGTTGCCATGTCCAGGGCCACGACGTGGCCCTTCTCCTCGACGATGCCGGTGAACATGCTCAACTCATCTCTGCATCCGGGCCGGTGGTGGATCGGCCGTGTTCTGATCCATCGTCCCACTGCATCCGGGTCCGTCGCGTCCGCCGTGGGTGACGAGCAGCACGTCAGCGCCGATGGGGGTCCTGCTCGGGTACTGCTGGGGTGCTGCTGATGCTCAACCCCGGGCGCGGACGGCCTGTTCCCGCAGCGCGCGCACCGCGGCGGCGGGGTCGTCGGCGCCGTACACGGCGGACCCCGCGACGAAGCAGTCGGCGCCGGCCGCGGCGGCCTGTTCGATGGTGTCGGCGTTGATGCCGCCGTCGACCTCGATCACCACGGTGAGGTGACCGGTGTCGACCATCCTCCGGGCCGAGCGCACCTTGTCCATCATCTCGGCGAGGAACGACTGCCCGCCGAAGCCGGGCTCGACGGTCATGATCAGCAGGGTGTCGTAGCTCCGAAGAGCCTCGACCCAGTCGTCGAGGTCGGTGTCCGGCTTGATCGACAGGCCGGCTCTCGCGCCGGCCGCCCTGATGTCCAGTGCGGTGGAGATCGGGTCGCGCACCGCCTCGGCGTGCACGGTGACGTTGTAGGCGCCTGCCTCCGCGAAGCCGACGGCCCAGCGATCGGGGTCGTCGATCATCAGGTGGCAGTCGACCGGGATGTCGGTGACCTTCAGCAGGGATTGCACCACCGGCAGACCAAGCGTCAGGTTGGGCACGAAGTGGTTGTCCATCACGTCGACGTGGAGCCAGTCGGCACCACCGGCGCCACCCACCCGGTGGGCCTCGTCGGCAAGGTGCGCGAAGTCGGCGGACAGGATGCTGGGAGCGATCAGAGGGGCCACGGACCGACCCTAACGGCTGCGACAGCGGCCGCGGGGCGCCCGCCGGCACCCTGCCGCCGGCGGTCCGGACACGTCCGGACGTCGCCGTGGCCGGTGATCTGCGCACCGGTACGGCCGGTATGCTGGGCCCCGGCAGCAATGCCCCGGCCGGATCCGTGCGTGCGCTCCCCGATCTTCCGCGGAGCCCCCGGAACGCGGTCCCACAGCGCAGAATTACCGAGACCGGATCTCGGCAGTCCGTCATCGAGCAGTTCCCGACATCCACCTGCGCTGCCCGCGGTTGTCCTTACCTGCCGGCGCGCCCACTCCACCCCGAGGAGCACGCCCGTGCCGTCCACCGGCAACAGCAGGAACGTCCAGTCCGACAAGATCCGATCCGTGCGACGGCCGGCCTGGTTCGCCCCTACGGTCCTGCGGACCGAAGTGCTGGCCGGTCTGGTGGTCGCCCTCGCACTGATCCCGGAAGCGATCGTTCTCGATCATCGCCGGCGTCGACCCGCGGATCGGATTGTTCGCCTCGTTCACGATGGCGGTCTCGATCTCCCTGCTGGGCGGCCGACCCGCGATGATCTCGGCCGCAACCGGCGCCGTGGCCCTGGTGATCGCACCGGTGATGCGCGACCACGGCATCCAATACCTGGTGGCGACCGTGCTGTTGGCCGGCGTCATCCAGGTGGCCCTCGGCCTGTTGGGCATCGCCCGGCTGATGCGGTTCGTGCCGCGGATGGTGATGGTCGGCTTCGTCAATGCGCTGGCCATCCTGATCTTCCTGGCCCAGCTTCCGCAGCTGACGCACGTGCCGTTCGCCGTCTACCTGTTGGCCGCTGCCGGGCTGGCCATCATCTATCTGCTGCCGAGGCTGACGAAGCTGGTGCCGTCTCCGCTGGTGGCGATCGTGGTGCTGACCGCGGTGACGGTGACCGCGGGCATCTCGGTACCGACCGTCGCCGACCAGGGCGCGCTCCCGGACAGCCTGCCCGGACTGTTCCTGCCGGACGTCCCGATCACCTGGGAAACCCTGCGGATCATCGGCCCGTTCGCGCTCGGGATGGCGCTGGTCGGTCTGCTGGAATCACTGATGACGGCCAAGTTGGTGGACGACATCACCGACACCGGCTCGAACAAGACCCGCGAATCGTGGGGGCAGGGCGCAGCCAACATCATCACCGGATTCTTCGGTGGAATGGGTGGCTGCGCGATGATCGGGCAGACCATGATCAACGTCAGATCCGGTGCCAGGACGAGGCTTTCGACGTTCCTGGCTGGGGTGTTCCTGCTGATCCTGGTGGTGGTGCTGGGGGATGTGGTCGGCCGGATCCCGATGGCGGCGTTGGTGGCGGTGATGGTGTTCGTGGCGATCTCCACCTTCGACTGGCACTCCATCTCGCTGCCCACCCTGAAGCGGATGCCGCGCAGCGAGCTGGCGGTGATGGCGGTGACGGTCGCCGTCACGGTGGCGACGCACAACCTCGCCTTCGGCGTGATCGCCGGCGTGCTGGTGGCGCTGATGCTCTTCGCGCGGCGGGTGGCGCACCTGGTGAGCGTGACCAGGAGTGTCTCGGACGACGGTTCGACGAGCACCTACCGGGTGTCCGGCCAATTGTTCTTCGCCTCGTCGAACGAGCTCGCCGGCGACTTCGACCAGCGTGATCCGGCGGACCGGATCGTGATCGACCTGACCGCGGCGCAGCTGTGGGACGCCTCCACCGTCGCTGCGCTGGACGCGATCGAGCACCAGTTCACCCGCCAGGGCAAGACGGTCGAGGTGATCGGTCTCGACCCGACGAGCGCCGGACGTCGCGCGAAGCTCTCGGGACATCTCGGCGCCGGCCACTGAGCCGGTTGCCCGGCAGTCCGGTCCGGGCTGGGCTCAGACCTTGCGGAACAGCGCCAGGAACATCGCGTCGGTGCCCTGCCGGTGTGGCCACAGCTGGATGGTCGGGCCGTCCCCCAGGTCGGGGACACCGGGCAGATACGGACGCGCGTCGAGCTGCTCGAGCTCCTTCGGCCGTCGCCGGACGACTCCTTCGGTCTCGGCGAGGTGCGGCGAGCAGGTGACGTAGCCGACCACACCCCCTGTCCGCACCAGGTTCGCCGCGGAGGCGAGCAACTCCCGTTGCAGCCGCACGAGTTCCGCGACATCGGAGGGCTTGCGCCGCCAGCGCGCCTCGGGCCGGCGGCGCAGCGCACCCAGCCCGGTGCACGGAGCGTCCAGGAGCACCCGGTCGAAGCTGCCCGGCTCGAAGCCGGGGTCCCGGCCGTCTGCGACGTGCACCGTCACCGGCAGGCCGGAGGTGGTGCGCCGCACCAGGTTCGCCCGGTGAGGGCTGATCTCGACCGCATCGAGATGAGCGCCGCGCTGGGCCGCCAGTGCACCGATCAGACCCGCCTTGCCGCCCGGGCCGGCGGCCAGGTCGAGCCAGCGCGCGTCCGCTCCGTCGAGTGCTGCGGTCGCCATCGCCACCGCGACGAGCTGCGAGCCCTCGTCCTGGACGGCGGCGCGGCCGTCGGCGACGGCTGCCACCGCGGCCGGCGCACCGGCAGGGAGCAGCACGCCGTAGGGCGACCAGCTGGTGGCGGTGCCGTCGGTCCGCGCCACCAGTTCGTCGCGGTCGATCCGGCCGGGACGGGCGACGAGGTGCACAGCGGGCGGTGCGTCATCGGCGCGGAGCGCATCGCCGAGTTCGTCGTCCCGGGGGGCCAGCGAGTCGGCGAAGGCCTGGACGATCCACTCGGGATGGGAGGTGGCGACCGAGAGGTGGCCGATCCGGTCCGACTGCTCGTCGGGGGCGAGGCGTTCGATCCAGGTCGCCAGGTCGGCCTCGGACACCCTGCGCAACACTGCATTGACGTAGCCGGCGGCGCCGGGGCGCCGGCCGGCGCGGACCAGGTCGACCGTTGCCGACACCGCAGCGTGCGACGGGATCCTGGTGCGCAGCAACTGGTATGCGCCCAACCGCAGTGCGTCCAGGATCTCCCCGTCGAGCTCAGCGATCGGCCGGTCGCCGCAGACGTCGATGATCGCGTCGAGCTGGCCGGCGGCGCGGCAGGTGCCGTACGCCAGCTCGGTCGCGAGGCCCGCGTCCCGCTGGTCCAGCCCGGCCCGGGTGATCAGGTCCGGCAGCACCAGGTTGGCATAGGCGTCCTGCTCGCGGACCGCCGTCAGCAGGTCCAGGGCGACCCGTCGGGCCAGATCGACCTCCGGGGGGCGGCGGGTGTCGGGCCGACGACGCGGGCCGGACGGTCCACGCTGTCCGCGCTGGGGGGGCCGGGTCATCTTCTCTCCTCGGTGCTGCTCGGGGTGGGGTCGTCCGCAGCTCCGGCGATGGTCTCCGCCGGCTGGATGCCCAATCGTTCGGCGGCGGCCGGCCGCGCACCGCGAGCCCAGTCGGCGGCGGGTACCGACTTCTTGCCGGGGGCGGTGACGGTGGTGAGGCGGACGGCACCGGTGGCGGTACCCACCACCACATCCCGCTTGCCGGCCATCAGAGCACCGGGCGGGAGCAGGGCGTCCATCGGCTCGACCGGACCGAGACCGAGGTTGCCCCAACGACTTTCGGTCCAGGCGCCGGGTTCCGGGGTCACCGAGCGCACCAACCGATCGATCTCGACGGCAGTACGGGTCCAGTCGACGCGCGCGTCCTGGACGCTGACCTTGCCGAAGTGCGAGATGCCATCCGCTGGCTGCGGCACGGCCTGCACCGCGCCGGAGGCGATCCCGTCCAACGTCGCGGTGAGCAGCTGCGCGCCGCTGCGCGAGAGCCGCTCGAGCACCTCGCCCGCGGTGTCCCGCAACCCGATCGCCTCGGTGACCGTGCCGAACACCGGGCCGGTGTCGAGCCCGGCCTCGAGCCGGAACGTGCTCGCCCCGGTGAGGTGGTCCCCGTGCCGGATCGCGGCGGCCACCGGCGACGCCCCGCGCCAGGCCGGCAGCAGGGAGAAGTGCAGGTTGATCCAGCCGTGGGTCGGGACGTCGAGCACCGGCTGCGGGAGGATCGCCCCGTAGGCGACCACCGCACCGGCCTCGGGAGCGAGAGCAGCGAGCGCGTCCAGGAACTCCGGGGTGCGGGCGTTCGCGGCGCGGATGACGGGCAGTCCCGCGCTCTCGGCAAGCTGCGCGACCGGCGACGGTCGGAGGGTGCGACCCCGGCCCACCCGAGCGTCCGGACGGGTGATCACCGCGACGATCTCGTGTCCTGGAGCATCGATCAGCGCCTGCAGCGACGGGACGGCGGCGGCCGGTGTGCCGGCGAAGACGATACGCAGGGGGAACCTCACGGTCGGGGAACGGGCGCTGGCGGACGCGTCGAGTCTAGGCGGTCACCGGCAGCGTCCCACCGGAGCTGGATCCTGCACCCGATCGACGGCTCGGTGCCCGATCTGCGCTCCGGAAGGCCGGATCCGGCGACGACCCGTCGAGAACGTGCGGGGCGGGCGCCCTCCTCGCCGACGAGGTCGGGATGTGCGTGCGGGTTCCCTATCCTTGATCGGTGACTTCCTCGCACCGACCGGGCACCGACGACGAGCGCGATGACGACCGCGACGACGACGCGGTGACCGCCTCGGTGACCGGAGCTCCCTCGGTCGCGCCCACCCCGGACGAGATCGCCGCCGCCATCCGGGTGCTGGAATCGGCTCACCTGCTCGACGAGGCGGAACCGGACTACGTCGCCCTGCGGCATGCCACCGGCCGGATGTTCAAGCTGCTCAAGAAGGTCCGTCGCACGAGCCGTCGAGATGCGATCAGCGCAGCCGACCGCGCGGTGATGGCGCTGACCGCCACCGCTGCCCCCGACCGGATCGACGACGAGACCAGGGGCAACGGACTCACGTCGTCGGCGTCCGGTGAGATCGCCGGGCATCTGACCCGGGCGCGGCCGTGCTACATCTGCAAACAGCCCTACACCCAGGTCGACCACTTCTACCACCAGCTCTGTCCGGACTGCGCGGCGTTCAACCACGCCAAGCGGGACGCCCGCACCGATCTCACCGGACGTCGAGCGCTGCTCACCGGTGGTCGGGCGAAGATCGGCATGTACATCGCCCTGCGACTGCTGCGCGATGGTGCGCACACCACCATCACCACTCGCTTCCCCCAGGACGCAGCCCGCCGGTTCGCGGCCATGCCGGACAGCGCAGAGTGGTTGCACCGCTTGGACATCGTCGGGATCGACCTGCGGGATCCGGCACAGGTGATCGCGCTGGCGCAGTCGCTGGACGAGGCGCCGCACCTCGACATCATCATCAACAACGCAGCCCAGACGGTGAAACGCAGCCCGGGCGCCTACCAACCACTGGTCGCCGCTGAGGACGAGCCGCTGCCGGCTGCGCTGGAGGCGGCGATCGCCACTGGGACCGGTCCGTCGATCCGGAGTTTCGCACGTGCCCACGACGCCCACCCGATCGCGCTGGCCGGATCGGTGCAGCGCCACCCGGTGCTGGGCGGGATCGACGTCACCGCCCTGGCCATGACCACCGGCGGGGCGTCACCCGAGCGGCTGGCCGCCGGGACCGCGATCGACGCCGGCGGTCTCGTCCCCGACCAGACGCACATCAACTCCTGGACGCAGGTGGTGGAGCAGGTCGATCCGCTGGAGATGCTGGAGGTGCAGCTGTGCAACGTCACCGCACCGTTCCTGCTGCTCTCGCGGTTGCGCGGAGCGCTGCGCCGGTCGCCGGCCCGGCGGACCTACGTCGTCAACGTCTCGGCGATGGAGGGGCAGTTCTCCCGCGCCTACAAGGGGCCGGGGCATCCGCACACCAACATGGCCAAGGCAGCACTCAACATGATGACGCGGACCAGCGCCGGCGAGATGCTGGAGACCGACGGCATCCTGATGACGGCCGTCGACACCGGCTGGATCACCGACGAGCGCCCGCACCACACGAAGGTGCGGCTGGCAGACGAGGGCTTCCACGCCCCGCTCGACCTGGTCGACGGCGCGGCCCGCGTCTACGACCCGATCGTGATGGGCGAGGCCGGGACGGATCTGTACGGTTGCTTCCTCAAGGACTACCGCCCCAGCCCCTGGTGACGTCGTGGGCTGACCCGGGCGCGCACGGGCCCGGCGCTGTGGGCAGGATGGATCGCATGACCGCTCGACTTCCCGACGACGCCGCGCTGATCGGTTCGATCGTCCGCCTCGATCCGACCGTCCCCACGGACGCAGAGGGGCTGTTCGCCGCTCTCGATCACGAGTCCGTCTGGATCTCCGGCTACGGCGGCGGGCTCGCCGGACGCGCGCAGGATCCCTCCTACTGGGCCGACGGCATCCCGGACCCGACCGATCGTCGGCAGTACACGGTGCGACTCTCGGCGGACTCCGGGCTCGGTGCTGCGGGGACGATCGTCGGGACCACCAGCTTGGGCGACTTCTCTCTCCTCGACGAGCGCACCCACCTGGGATGGACGGCCTACGACCCTGCCCTGTGGGGCACACCGGTGAACCCTGCGACCAAGCTGGTGGTGCTCTCCCACGTATTCGACGAACTCCGCTTCGGTCGGGTGAAGATCCAGTGCGACAACAGGAACGAGCGATCTGCCGCGGCGATCGCCAAGCTCGGTGCGACCCGGGAGGGTGTGCTGCGCAGGCACGTCCGGCGGGCCGATGGCAGCTTTCGCGACACCATCGTGTTCTCGGTGATCCTCGATGACTGGCCGGCGGTCGCCGCGGGCTTGCGGGCGCGGATCGACTGAGACTGCGGGCCCGGCGAACGGGTCGAGGTGCGAACTGGCAGGGTGACCGGCATGACGACAACGCCGCAACCGCCCGGGGAACCGGTCTCGACTCCTTCGTTGCTCGACCAGCGTGCGGGTGCGTCGCTCGACCAGTCGGGTTCCGCCACCGTCGAGGCTGTCAGGCAGTGGGTGGCCGATCATCGCGACGAAGTGCTGGCCGAGCTGGCCGCGTGGGTCGCGGTGCGCAGCGTGAGCAGCAGCGGTGAAGGATTCCCGGAAGCGACCGACGCGGCACGGGAGATGCTGGCCCGCAACGGCTTCGACGCTCGGATCGTGCCGACCGACGGACACCCGGCGGTCATCGGCGAGCTCTCCGGTGTGGATCCGGATGCACCGCACGTGCTCGTCTACGGGCACTACGACGTGCAGGCCACCGGACCGCGCGAGCTGTGGTCGAGCGACCCGTGGGAGACCGAGATCCGCGACGGCCGGATCTTCGGACGCGGAACGGCGGACAACAAGGGCCAGCACCTCGCGCAGATCCTCGCGATCCGGGCACTTCGCGAGGTCGGTGCGCCGAGCCCGTGCCGGCTGACGCTCGTGCTCGACGGCGAGGAGGAGATCGGCAGCCCGCACCTGCCCGCCGTGCTGGACACGATCACCGACCGACCCGACCTGTCGCTGTGGAGCGACGGCCCGGTGCACGCCTCGGGCCGGTGGACCGTCAGCCTGGGCGTGCGCGGCATCGTCATCTTCACCCTCACCGCCCGCGGGGCCACCTCCGGCCCGCTGCACTCCGGTCACTGGGGTGGGGTCGCGCCGAACCCGGCCTGGCGCCTCGTGCAGTTGCTCGCCACCATGCGCTCGCCCGACGGGGTGTCGTTGGTCGAGGGTCTGGAGGACGGCGTGCTGCCGTTGACCGCCGCCGAGCAGGACGCGTTGGCAGCCCTGCCGCTCGACCTGCCCACAGCGCTCGCCTCGGCCGGGATCACGGATCTGGAACCGCCGGCGGCACTCACGTACTACCAGCGCCTGACCCGGCCGACCTTCAGCATCAATTCGTTGACCTGCCACGACACCCAGGACCACCGCACGATCATCCCGGACACCGCGACCGCCCGGTGCGACATCCGGATGGTCGGCGGGCAGCGGTCCGCACACGTCATCGAAGCGCTCCGTGCGCACGTGCAGCGGTACGCCCCGGACATCGAGCTCGAGGCCGCCGAGTCGATGGAACCGGCCAGGACGTTGCCCGAATCCCGCTGGACGCAGGCCGTTCTCGCCGGCGCCCTGGCCGGGTTCGGGGAAGAGCCGGTGCTCACCCCGGCGCTCGGTGGGAGCCTGCCGATCGCCGCGCTGGCCGACGCCTTCGACATCCCCTCCTACGGCCTGCCGCTGGCCAATGTCGACGAACGAAACCATGCGCCGGACGAGAACCTGATGGTGGAGATGTTCCTGGCCGGGATCACCGCGGCTGCCGCGGTGAACCTCGCGCTGGCCACTGAGGGTCGCGCGGGGAACAGCTGACCCGTCGGGCCCGTACGCCGCTGTTCAGAGGATCGCGGACGGGTCGACCTGGACCCGCGGAGGTGTGGCGTCCTTGCGGGCCGATCGGGCGGCCGTCATCACCCGGACGGCAGCGGCCAGGGCCTTGCGGCCGGACTGGGACGTACGCAGCAGCGCCCGCACCTCGTCCTCGGCGCCCGGCCGCGCGGGACCGGTGTACTCGACCGGCACCGGACCCAGCACTTCGGTGCGGGGAGGCAGCTGCACCTCCTCGACGGCCGCCGTGACCGTCTGCTCCGATCCGGTCAGCGAGATCATCGCGGTGATCGGCGGGAAACCGAGTTCCCGGCGGCCCGCGAGCTCGACCTCGGCATGCCGCACCGGATCCCAGCGGATGAGCGCCTGCGCCGCGGCGATCGACCCGTCGATCCCCAGCACCACCCGCCCGCCGGCCGCCGCGGATCGCACCAGCATGGTGGCGGTGAGCCACCGGGCGAGGGCCTGCTCGGCCGCCCGCAGGTCCGGCCGGGAGAGCATCAGCCCGCCGTCCAACAGCAGGGCGGCGCCGTAGCCGCCGTCGGCGATCGGTTCGGCCCCCGGTGTCGCGACCACGATCGCGGCCGCAGCGGGGACGGTCTCCCTGATGGTGTCGCCTGCCGAGGTGATCAGCGGGACGTTCGGGAAAGCCCGTCCCAGCTCCTCGGCCGTGCGCCGCGCCCCCTGCCCGCTCGCCCGCAGCTCGTGCCCACCGCAGGCACCGCAGATGAAGTGGGCCTCCGGTACTCCGCACCACCGGCAGGCCGGGATCCGATGTCCGGCAATGATTCCGAGCGGACCGTGGCACCGTCGACACCGCGCGGGACGGCGACACTCGGTGCACGTCAGGGACGGCAGATAGCCGCTGCGCGGGACCTGAACCAGCACCGGGGTGCCCGCTGCCACCGCTTCCCGGGCAGCCGCGAACGCAGCCGGTGACAGTCGGGCGCCGGCCGCCGCCGAGCTCGCGCCGACCGCATAGGTGTCGCCCTGGGCCTCGATCCGGGGAGCGCGGGTGCGGACGGTGGCCCGATCGGCGACGATCTCCTGGGCCCAGCCCGACTCCACCAGCAGCTGCGCCTCCGCCGTCCGGGAAACCCCGGCCAGCAGCAGCGCGCAGCCGGCGGCCACCGACCGCAGCATCAGCACCTCCCGGGCATGCGGATAGGGGGCACGGGGCTCGGCGAACAGGTCGTCACCGTCGTCGACGATCGCGAACAACGCAGGATCGACGACCGGCGCGAAGGCCGCGCCACGGGTTCCCGCGACCACCCGGACTGCTCCCCGCCGGACGGCGAGGAAGCGCCGGTACCGCTCAGCCGGACCCAGATCCGCCGACAGCACGGTGAACTCCTCGGGCGCCAGCACTTCGGCGAACGCGGCCTCCAGTCGCAGCAGGTCACGCGCGTCCGGCACCAGGACCAATGCTCCGCGTCCGGCCCGGTGGGCGACCGACGCCGCCTCGGCCAGCCGCTGTGGCCACCGCTCCCCCGGCGCCTGCTGCCACACCGCGCGTGCTGCTGCGCCCTTGGCCACTGCGGACAGGAACGCGGCGCCTTGCGGGTACTGCAGCCAACCGGGTGTCACCGGTGCTGGGAGCTCCGACGTGGGTGGCGCACCGGGGGTCGGCCGGGCGGACGCCTCGGCCCTGGCATGGCGCGGCGGCACGGCGAGCCGGAGCACGTCGGCGAGGCTGCCGACGTACCGGTCGGCGACGGTGCGGGCGAGGACGGCGATCTCCGGGGCGAGCACCGGATCGGCCGAGACCACCTTCTCCAGGAACCCGAGCTTGCCGTCGTGATCGGTGACGGCGAGCCGGTCGAGCACGAAGCCGTCGGTGAGCTTGCCGGCGAAGCGGACCTTGACCCTGACCCCCGGCTCCGCAGCCTCGGCCAGTTGCTCGGGGACGAGGTAGTCGAACGGGCGGTCCAGGTGGGTCAACGAGATGTCCACAGCGATCCTGGCGATCGGCAGGGAATCGGCTGCGCGCCGGACGATCGGAGCCGGTTTCGGGCGGGGATGCCGGACCTGGCCCCGCGGCGCGGGGGGCACTGGCTCGGCGGACGTCATCTGTCGTGGATACCAGACGGCTCCGTCAGCGCGAGCGGGGTGTCCACCTCACGTTGTCGAGCGAACGCAGGGCCGAGACCGGACGATGACCTGACGGGATCTCGACACGCTCGTTCCTCGCTTGCTCGATCAACGGACTTCGTGGGTGAGCGGGCGGAGTGACACGACACCGCTCGTCACCTTGCGGGATCTCGACGCGCTCGTTCCTCGCTTGCTCGATCAACGGACCTCGTGGGTGAGCGGGCGGAGTGAGACGACACCGGTCGTTAACTTGCGGGATCTCGACGCGCTCGTTCCTCGCTGCTCGATCACCTTGCAGTTCGCAGTGTTCTCGTCGTCGACGACATTGACCGCGAGGGGTGGTGTGCCGGGTCAGGGAGTGGCTCGGGCATGGGCGGGAATCCGCCGGGTGAGCCTGCGAACCCGCGGAACCCGCCGGGCGGGACCCGGCACACCACCACTCGCGCCAGCGTCAGGTGGTCGTGCGATCAGAAGCCGAGGGCCGCCTTGAGGCCATCGACGCGGTCCAGGTTCTCCCAGGGCAGGGAGATGTCGGTTCGGCCGAAGTGACCGTAGGCGGCGGTGGCCGCGTAGATCGGGCGCTTGAGGTCCAGATCCCGGACGATGGCCGCCGGCCGCAGGTCGAAGACCTCGCGGATCGCCTGGGCGATCTTGTCGGGGTCCACCTGCTCGGTGCCGAACGTCTCGACGAACAGGCCGACCGGGGCGGCGACGCCGATGGCGTAGGCGACCTGCACCTCGATCCGCTCCGCGAGGCCCGCTGCGACCGCGTTCTTGGCGACCCACCGCATGGCGTAGGCGGCCGAGCGGTCGACCTTGGACGGATCCTTGCCGGAGAACGCGCCGCCACCGTGGCGGGCCATCCCGCCGTAGGTGTCGACGATGATCTTCCGACCGGTCAGACCGGCGTCACCCATCGGTCCGCCGACGACGAAGCGTCCGGTCGGGTTGATGTGCTTGCGATAGCCGCGGACGTCGATGTCGACCTCGGCGATGACCGGTTCGATCACCTGGCTGGTGATGTCGGTGGCCAGCAGATTCTCGAGATCGATGTTGTCGGCATGCTGGGTGGACAGCACCACGGTGTCGAGCCGGATGGCCTTGTCGCCGACGTACTCGATCGTCACCTGGGTCTTGCCGTCCGGACGCAGGTACGGGATGGTGCCGTCCTTGCGCACCTCCGTGAGCCGCCGGGCCAGCCGGTGCGCGAGCGCGATCGGTAGTGGCATCAGCTCGGGGGTGTCGCTGCACGCGTAGCCGAACATCAGGCCCTGATCGCCCGCGCCCTGCCGGTTGATCTCGTCGTCCGCGGCGCCCTCGACGCCGGTGCGGATCTCCTCGGCGGTGTCGACGCCCTGCGCGATGTCGGCCGACTGGGCGCCGATCGCGACGTTGACGCCGCAGGAGGCGCCGTCGAAGCCTTTGGACGAGGAGTCGTAGCCGATCTCCAGGATCTTCTCCCGGACGATGGTCGGGATGTCGGCATAGGCGGAGGTGGTCACCTCACCGGCGACGTGCACCTGGCCGGTGGTGACCATGGTCTCCACCGCCACCCGGCTCTCCGGGTCCTGGCGCAGCAGCTCGTCCAGGATCGAGTCGCTGATGGCGTCACAGATCTTGTCCGGGTGGCCCTCGGTGACCGATTCGGATGTGAACAGACGGGAGGTCACTGGTGCGCTCCTTGGACGAACTCGTGGTCGGGGGGCGCTGTGCGCGCCCGTGGCAGGGTATCCGCTCGACGCGGGCCGTTCACAATCAGCCCGCCCGCTCCGCAGGCGACGGGGGTCGTCGCCACCGTCAGTGGGAGGCGCCCAGTAGCATGGCCAACCGGTCGCAGACCGCCGCCGCGACCAACGTCTTCGGGCCGAACGGGATCTCCAGGTCCGGCAGCTGCGGGTCGGCTGCCAACACCACTGCTGCGTTGTCGTCGGACTCGAACGCCTGACCGGCGTCCACCCGGTTGACCACCAGCGCGTCACATCCCTTGCGGCGCAGCTTGTCCCGGCCGTACTGGATCGCATCGGCCCGCTCATCGCCGGTTTCCGCGGCGAAGCCGACGATCACCGGGGTGCGGCTCGTTCCGCGATCGTCCACCAGCCCCGCCAGGACGTCCGGGTTCTCGGTCAGCTCGATCGTCGGCACTGCGACCGCCCCGGGGTCGGTCCCGTGGTCGGGGGCGTCAGCGGCCCCGTCGGCGCTTGCCACGGCAAGGCGCCGTTTCTTGATCTTGTGGGCGCCCACGACAGTCGGTCGGAAGTCCGCGACCGCGGCGTTCATCACCACGGCATCCGCCCCCCGCGTCGCGGCGACCACCGCCGCCTGCAGTTCGGCAGCGGTGCCGACGTGCTCGGTGCGCACCCCCGGCGGATCGACGAGCTGGGCGTTGGCGCTGACCAGGGTGACCTCAGCGCCACGGGCCGCGGCCACCAGCGCGATCGCATACCCCTGTCGACCCGAGGAACGGTTGCCGAGGAACCGCACCGGATCCAGCGGTTCGCGGGTTCCCCCGGCACTCACGACGATCCGGCGGCCGACGAGATCCTGTGGCAGCGCACCCGGGCGGTGCAGCAGCAGCTGGACCAGCTGCGCCAGCTGCTCGGGTTCGGGAAGCCGACCGGGACCGGAATCCGCACCGGTGAGACGCCCGACGGCAGGCGGCACCACGACCGTCCCCCGATCGCGCAGCGTCGCGACATTCGCGACCGTGGCCGGGTGGGTCCACATCTCGGTGTGCATCGCCGGCGCCAGCAGCACCGGCGCCCTGGTGACCAGCAGGGTTGCCGTCAGCAGATCATCTGCCCGGCCCGCGGCCGCCCTGGCGATCAGGTCGGCGGTGGCCGGGGCGATCACCACCAGATCCGCCTGCTGACCGAGCGCGACGTGCCGTACCTGCGGGATGTCCTGGAACACCTCGGTGGTGACCGGATTGCCGGACAGGGCTTCGAAAGTGGCCGCCCCGACGAAGGACAGCGCCGACGCCGTCGGAACGACGGTGACGTCGTGGTCGTCGGCGCGGATCCGGCGGATCAGCTCACAGGCCTTGTACGCGGCGATCCCGCCGGACACCCCGACGACGACCCGTTTCTGCTGAGGATGCTCTGCCATCCGCCCGAGGGTAGTGGCGCAGTCCTCATCGGATTGCCCGGTGGTCGCCAGGGGTACGCCGCGGGCGGAGACACGAGAACCGCCGGTCGAGGTGACCGGCGGTTCTGGCGGTGTTCGTGATGCCGTGTTCGTGCTGCGGTGTTCGGTGATGCGGTGTTCGGTGATGCGGGCCGGATCGATGCTCGGCCCCGCACCGGACGGATCAGGCTCCGTCGCTGTCGCCCTCGATGTGCACGAGCTTGCCCTCGTTGATCTCGCGCAGCGCGATAGACAGCGGCTTCTCCTTGGGCAGCGGCTCGACGAGCGGGCCGACGTACTCGAGGAGGCCCTCGCCGAGCTGGGCGTAGTAGTCGTTGATCTGGCGCGCCCGCTTGGCGGCGTAGATCGACAGTGCGTACTTGCTGCTGGTCTTCTCGAGCAACTCGTCGATCGGCGGGTACGTGATGCCCTGGGCAGCGATCTGGGACGGTGTTGCGGTCATGCGCTTCAGCTCCTGACGAACGACGATCCGCGGCGGCGACGGGCCCGGTGACCGGGCCGCGCGCAGGCCCTGACGGGCTCAGCTGCGGGAAGTGGAATCAGCAGATTTGCTCATCCGCCATCAAGTCTACCAAGCCGGCGACCGCGGCCCCGACATCGTGATTCACCACGGTGTGGTCGAACTCGGCTTCGGCGGCCAACTCACGCCGGGCAGCGTCCAACCGGGCCGTCTGCTGCTCTGGCGTCTCGGTTCCGCGCCCGATCAGGCGTTGGGCGAGCACCTCGAAGGACGGCGGCTTGAGGAACACCAGCACCGCGGGATCCTCGCTCGCCTCGGTGGCCACCCTGACCTGCCGGGCCCCCTGCAGCTCGATCTCCAGCAGCACGTCGACACCGCTCGCGAGGTGCTCCTCGACCGGGCCGCGTGGGGTGCCGTACCGGTTCCCGGCGAACTCGGCCCACTCCAGCATCTGACCGGTGTCGATCCAGCCCTGGAACTGCTCAGGAGTGACGAAGAAGTAGTTGCGGCCGTGCTGCTCGCCCGCCCGCGCGGTGCGGGTGGTCGCGGAGACGGAGATCCACAACTGCGGCACGGCAGCAGTCAGCCGGGCCAGCACCGTGCTCTTGCCCACCCCTGAGGGGCCCGAGAGGACGAACAAGCGTCCACGTCGAGTCCCGCTGGTGGCGTCCCCCGGAGTCTGACCCGAGGGTGCGGCACGGTGCCGCCCGGCTGTCTGCGTCATGCGGTACGGCTCATTCCTGATGTCCGGTCCGGCTGCCGCGCGCCCCGGAGAGCACGCGGGCAGCACGGCTGATCAGAATCCGAACTCGTCCAGCAGCGCCTTGCGCTGACGATCGCCCAGGCCACGCACACGGCGGCTGGCGGCGATGTCGAACTTGTCCATCAGCTCGGCGGCGCGGACCTTGCCGACACCGGGGAGGGCCTCGAGCAGGGCAGACACCTTGAGCTTGGCCACCGCGTCATTGTCCTCGGCGTCGACGAGCACCTGCTTCAGCGTGGTGCCTCCCCGCTTCAGACGCTCCTTCAGCTCCGCGCGCGCCTTGCGTGCGGCGGCGGCTTTCGCGAGCGCAGCCTGACGCTGCTCGGGGGTCAACTGGGGCAGAGCCACTTCGTCCTCTTTCGGTGTGTCTGGTGGGGTGGAGCTGCGGGCCCCGACAGGTCCTGACAGGGCGATCAGCCCACGGAATCGTCCCGGCCGACCGACTTGAAGATCCGCTGCGACCCCGAGGGCTCCTGCGAACCTACCCAGGCCGGATCACGGCAGCAAACGGGCCCCCGGCCTGATTGATCGGCAGCCGCGATCACTGCGGCACCGCGCGGTCGATGCTGGAGGGAGGCCTGACCCGATGCGCCGCTCGAACGGGTTCGCGGCGCCGACCTACGGCGCTGCTGCCCACGCGGTGTGTGCGCTCAGGCACGCATCCGGGTGATCAGTGCGGTGTCGTAGACACCGGAGATGAACTCCGGATTCTCCAGCAATTCGGCATGGAAGGCGAGGTTCGATTTCGGCCCGGTGACGGTGAATCCCGCCACAGCCGCCCTGGCCCTGGCCAGGGCTTCGTCACGGTCCCGTCCGTACACGATCAGCTTGGCCATCAACGAGTCGTACGAAGGGGTGACGGTGGTCCCCGCGACGTAACCGGAATCGACCCGCACTCCTTCGCCGCTCGGCTCCACCCACGCGGTGATCGCCCCGGGGCCCGGCAGGAAACGCTTGCTGTCCTCGGCGTTGATGCGCAGCTCGACGGCGTGGCCCACCGGGTCCGCCTCGACGACGCCGGGGTCCTCACCGGCGGCGATCAGCAGCTGCGCACGAACGAGGTCGATGCCCAGCACGGCTTCGGTGATCGGGTGCTCCACCTGCAACCGGGTGTTCATCTCCAGGAAGAAGAACTCCCGGGTGTCGGGCGCGTAGAGGAACTCGACCGTCCCCGCGCCGCGGTAGTCGACCGCCTCGCCGGCGGCCCGTGCTGCCTGCAGCAGAGCGTTCCGGACGTCCGATCCCAGGACCGGGCACGGGGTCTCCTCGGCGACCTTCTGGTTCCGCCGCTGCACGGAACAGTCCCGCTCCCCCAACGCCAGTACCCGTCCGTCCGGCAACCCGAGGATCTGCACCTCGACATGCCTCACGCTCGGGAAGTAGCGCTCCACGAACACGGATTCGTCGCCGAACAGTCGACCGGCGAAAGCGGTGACGCGCTCGTACTCGGCGGCCATCTTCGCGGGATCGTCGACCACCGCCATGCCCATCCCGCCGCCGCCGGCGGAGGCCTTGATGATCACCGGGTAGCCGATCTCCTCGGCTGCTGCCGACGCAGCTTCGGCACTCGTCACCGGATCCTCGGTGCCCGCTGCAACCGGAACCCCGCTGCGTTGCATGAGGTTCCGGGCGGCGATCTTGTCGCCCATCGCGGTGATCGCGGCCGGCGACGGTCCGACCCAGGCGACACCGGCATCGATGACGGCCTGCGCGAAGGCGGTGTTCTCGGAGAGGAAGCCGTAGCCGGGATGTACCGCACCGGCGCCGCTGCTGCGCACCGCGGCCAGCACCGCATCGACGTTGCGGTACGACTCGGCCGGACTGGCCGGCCCCAGCAGCACGGCCTCGTCCGCCTCGGTGACGAACGGCAGGGAAGCGTCGACGTCCGAATGCACGGCGATGGTGCGCAGTCCCATCTCGCGCGCGGTGCGGATCACCCGTCGGGCGATCTCTCCGCGGTTGGCCACCAGTACCGAATCGAACATGGAGCTCCTCTGCTCGGGCGGCGGGTGCGCCGCTGGCGCGCCGGGATGTGGCGCGTATCGAGAACGACGCTAGCGGCCCGGACGCCGGTGGGCAGCATGCGATGGCGACCGTCAGGGCTGCGAACCCGGCGTCCTGGCGACCGTCACGACCGCGAACCCGGCGTCCTGGCGACCGTCACGACCGCGAACCCAGCGTCCTGGCGACCGTCACGACCGCGAACCCGGCGTCCTGGCGACCGTCACGACCGCGAACCCGGCGTCCTGGCGACCGCTGGGTCAGCGAGCCTGGGAGATGTTGCCGGGGGTGCCCTTGCCGATCATGGCGTGCCGACGACCGTAGAAGACGTACACCACAACGCCGACGAGCATCCAGATGCCGAACCGGATCCAGGTGAAGGTCACCAGGTTGAGCATCAGCCAGACGCAGAAGATGACCGAGGCGATCGGTAGCACCGGCACCCACGGGACCCGGTAGCCACGCTCCAGATCGGGCCGGTTCTTCCGCAGCACCAGGACGCCGATCGACACCAGGACGAACGCGAACAGGGTGCCGACATTGACCATCTCCTCGAGGTCCTTGGTCGGTACAAAACCGGCGATCAACGCCACCGCGGCGCCGACCCCGACGGTGATCTTCACCGGAGTTCCGGTGCGCGCGTTGACCTTCGACATCCCACGTGGCAGCAGACCGTCACGAGCCATCGCGAAGATCACCCGTGACTGGCCCAGCAGCAGCACCATCACCACGGTGGTCAACCCGGCCAGCGCACCGAAGGCGATCACCTTGGCCGCCCAGCCAACCCCGAGCGCACTGAAAGCCGTTGCCAAGGAGGCCTTCTCGCCACCCAGCTGGTCGTAGCGGACCATCCCGGTGACGACGATCGAGACCAGCACGTACAGCACGGTGACGATGGCCAGCGAGCCGAAGATGCCGCGCGGCAAGTCCTTCTGCGGGTTCTTGGTCTCCTCGGCGGCGGTCGCGACGACGTCGAACCCGATGAAGGCGAAGAACACCAGCGAGGCGGCCGCGAGGATGCCGAAGGTGCCGAAGTGGCTCGGCGCCACCCCGATCAGCACCTGCAGCAGCGGCTGGTCGAGCTTGCCGCCGACGCCACCGGCGGCGGGCTGCGACGGCGGGACGAAGGGCACGAGGTTGGACGCCTTGAAGTAGAAGAACCCGACGACGATCACCAGCAGGACGACGGCGATCTTGATGGAGGTGATGATCATGTTCACCCGGGAGCTGAGCTTGGTCCCCAGGGCCAGCAGCACCGTCAGTACGGCGATGATGAGCACCGCCGCCCAGTCGAAGGCGCCGAACTCGCCGGCGGTGCCGATCGAGGTGCTCATCGCCGAGCCGAACTCGGTGAACAGGTTGCCCAGGTAGGTCGACCAACCCTTGGCGACGACCGCCGCCCCCAACGCCAACTCCAGCACCAGATCCCAGCCGATGATCCAGGCGACGAACTCACCCAGGGTTGCGTAGGAGAACGTGTAGGCCGATCCGGCCACCGGGACGGTGGAGGCGAACTCCGCGTAACACATCGCGGCCAGACCGCAGGCGATCGCGGCGATCACGAAGCTCACGGTGACGGCGGGACCTGCGGTGGTCGACGCTGTGCGGGCCGCGGTGGTGAAGATGCCGGCGCCGACGACGACCGCCACCCCGAAGACCATCAGATCCCAGGCGGTGAGGGTCTTCTTGAGCTTGTGGCCCTCGGCCTCCGTGTCCTGCAGGGACTGCTCGATGGACTTCGTGCGGAACCAGGACGAGGACGCTCCGTCCGAGCCGTCCCGCCCCGGCTTCCGCGCTGCGGTCTGGGACATACGCCACTCCCTCCGACGGGGCCGGCATCGGCCACCTGTGCGTGTGATCGGGATGACGGTAGTCCTCGGGGCGCCGCGGCCGCCCGTCGAGGGCGGGCGTGTCCGGTCCGTGCTGACCCGTTCTCCTCCCTGCGACGCGAAATCCACCCCGGGGAGGCTCCAGGAGATCTCAGCAGCCATTTCGCGCGGGTCCGGAGGCGGCGACCCAGGTTCGGTGCCCCGGGTCAGGCAGTCAGTCCGTCCGAGGCGACGAAGATCCGGCCGTCGCCGGTCACGGTCACCGGGCCGTCGGTGGCCGGTACCCAGACACTGTGGCCGGGCCGGACCGGGAGCTCGGTCCCGTCGGCGGTGTGCGCCTCGACCTCGCCGCGCACGCCCAGCAGCACCAACGGCCCGTGGTGCTGAAGCGTCACCCCCTCACCGCTCGGACCCACGGCACCCGGGTCCACGACAGCAAGGCTGAACTCGTCGATGGGCGTCGGATAGCGCCCGACACCCGGTTGCTGCTGTTCCGGCCGCAGCACCGGCACCGGGCCGACCGAGAAGTCCAGGACCCGCATCAACTCGGGGACATCGACGTGCTTGGGCGTCAACCCACCGCGCAGGACGTTGTCCGAGTTGGCCATGATCTCGACCCCGGTACCGGAGAGGTAGGCATGCAGGTTGCCGGCGCCCAGGTACAGCGCCTCACCCGGCTGCAGGGTGATCCGGTTGAGCAGCAACGAGGCGAGCACGCCGGGGTCACCCGGATAGCGCTCGCCCAGTTCCAGGGCCGTGCGGTACTCGGTGTCGAACTGGCTGCCGCCACGCACCTGTGCGATGCAGGCCGCGAGCACCGAGTCCAGCAGCGGCACCAACACCTTGGCCGGCATCGAGATGATCGAGGAGAACAGTGCGCGAGTGCCGTGCTCATCCGGTTGTCCGGCGAGCAGGGGCACGTATCGGTCCAGCTCAGGGGAGCCGAGCTGGCTGAGCAGCTGCACCGTCACGGCGGGTTCGCGGAACCCGCACAGGGCGTGGAACTCGGTCAGTGCGCAGATCAGCTCCGGCTTGTGCAGCGGGTCCTTGTAGTTGCGGTGCGCGGATCCCATCGGCACCCGCTCGGCCTGCTCCGCCTCGAACCCCCGGCGGGCCTGCTCCAGCGTCGGATGGGCCTGCAGGGAGAGTGGCTCGGCCGCGGCCAGGACCTTGAGCAGGAACGGCAGCCGGGACTCGAACCGGGAGGCGACCGCTGCGCCGAGGTGCGCCACCGGGTCTGCGGCCACGGCGTCCAGCAGCGACACGCCCGCTCCTGCGGCGACCGGCTCCAGGACCGAGGAGTCCCCAGGATGGGCGCCGATCCACAGCTCTGCCTCCGGGTGGGCGGAGGGCACCTCGCGCTCCTGGAGTTCGGCGATCGCCGTCCGGGAGCCCCAGGCGTAGGGGCGGATCCTGTTGGTCATCAACTGCACTGCTCGAGTCACCTCGTCGTATTCGCGCGTGAACAGAGGCGGCGGGGCCCCATCGGCCTCCACGGTAACCGTGCCCACCTCGCTGCGGTGCCGCCGCAACGGCCGGGGTGGGTGGTGCAGCGCGCCTCAGAGATCGAAGGCGATCCGTACGTCCAGGTCGTCGTCGGACTCGAAGCCCGTGCCCAGGTCGCGTCCGCGGCCATGATCGGCGCGCAGCTCATCGGACCGGACGGCGCCCAGGGCAGTTCCGCTGCGCCCCAGGCCGTCCGGGTGGTCGATCGGGATCGGCTGCTGCGGCCTGGTCAGACCGAGGTAGATCGCCGCGAACGTCCAGCGCACCACGACCGCAAGGGGCGGTCGACGCAGGTCCGGTCCCGGACCGGATCGCCCGACCGGATCGTCGTCGCGCTCACCCGTGGGCCGGCCACCCGGTGACCGATCGCCCGGTCGTGCGGTCGGTGTCTCGGGTGCGACGACCAGTGCGCCCGGCAGGGAATCGGCGACCGGATGCCGCCCGTCGTCGGGCAGCGGCGTCCCCAGCAGCACCGTCAGCACGGCGTCACCGGCCGGATCGTCGTCGGCGAAGATGTCTCGCGGTGCGGCTGCCGCCCGCAGCACAGCCGGCGACAGCTCGGCTGCGCGGTGCCGCAGGATCGCTGCCGGTTCGGCCGACAGCTCGAACAGCAGCCGGGCCGCGACGCCGGTCAGCGCGTCGCCGACGGGGTCGCCGCCGACCAGCAGCGGATGCCCGTGCGCCAGGTGCTCGGCCAGGGAGACCGCCGGATTGACGAAGCTCTCGACCGAGGGATGGCAGGACAGCGCGACCGCGTCGAGCTCATCGGCCCACTCGGCGGGTCCATCGCCGCCCGCGGGGATCACGCCGCACCAGCGCGCCACCGCGCAGGCCAGCGCGAGCCGGGTGACCGCCGCCAACGCTTCGGGAACGGCGAGCTGTGGGGGCACCAGCGACACCCCCGGTCCCGGGGCCCCGACGCTCTCGTCGGCCCGCAGGATCACCGTCGCACCCCGTCGGCCGGCGATCTGCGCAGCACGGGTGGCGACGGGGTCGGCGCGGCGATCGGCGAGCACCACCACCACGTCCAGTGCCCCCACCCAGGAAGGAATGTCCGGGACCCCGACGACCGGGCACGGGGACCCCGGTCCCGCGAGTGCGGACACCATGGCCACCTCGTCGGCCACCTGGGACCCGACGATCACGAACGCCCGCGGTCGATCGGGAGCCGGCAGGCTCTCCAGCTGGCCGGCCAGCGACCGCACCTGCGCGCCGATCGTCGCCGCGGCGGGCAACAGCCCGGCCCGGTCACGCTCACGAAGTAGGTCGACGTCGTGCAGGACGTCGATCCCGCTGGTCACCTCTGCGCCTGCTGTCCGTCGTCCGGAGTCATCGCCGAGGCTTCGACGGCGCTGCTCTCGGCTGCGCCGACGGGTGTGATGGCGGCGTCGTCGGTGGCCCTGCCGTCGGTGGCCCTGCCGTCGGTGGCCCTGCCGTCGGAGGAACTGCCGTCGGTGGGACTGCTGTCGATGGCAGCATCGAGCAGCAGCACGGGGATGCCGTCCTGCACCGGGAACCGGCGACCGCACTCGGTGCAGGTCAACACCTCGGCGTCGGGGTCCTCATCGGTCCCCACCCGCAGCGGCGCGTGGTGCGTGTCGGGACAGGCGAGGACCTCGAGCAGGATCGGATCGAGTGCGAGCGGCATGCCGTCCAGTATCCCCCGCCGGCAGGTCGCCGTCACCGGATCGGGGCAGCCGGGCGGCTACCCGAGAACGACACGAACGACGACCATCCACCGCTGTACCGCTCAGCCGCGGATGATCTCCAGCAGCTCGTCCCGCAACGCCGCCAGCTCGGCGGCGGTCGGGGCCTCCGCGTTCAGCCGCAGCAGCGGTTCGGTGTTGGACGGGCGCACGTTCGCCCACCGGCCGTCCGGCAGGGTGACCGTCAGGCCGTCGAGCTCATCGAAGGTCGCACCGCGCTCGTCGCCCCAGGCGTGGATCTTCCCCAGCACCGACGGCACGTCGGTGACGGTCGAGTTGATCTCGCCGGACGCGGCATAACGCTCGTACTCGGCGCCGAGCTCGGACAACGGCCGGTCCTGCCCGCCGAGGGCGGCCAGCACGTGCATCGCTGCGAGCATGCCGGTGTCGGCCCTCCAGAAATCGGCGAAGTAGTAGTGCGCCGAGTGCTCGCCGCCGAAGACGGCGCCGGTGCGGGCCATCTCGGCCTTGATGAAGGAGTGGCCGACCCGGGTGCGGACGGCCGTGCCGCCGCGCTCGGCGATGATCTCCGGCACGGCGCGCGAGGTGATGAGGTTGTGCAGCACCGTCGCACCGGGGTGCTTGGCCAGCTCACGGGCGGCGACGAGAGCGGTCACCGCGCTCGGCGATACCGGTTCCCCCTGTTCGTCGATGACGAAGCAGCGATCGGCGTCGCCGTCGAAGGCGAGCCCGATGTCCGCGCCGACCCGCTTCACCTCGGACTGCAGATCGACCAGGTTCTTCGGGTCCAGTGGGTTGGCTTCGTGGTTGGGGAAGCTGCCGTCGAGCTCGAAGAACAGCTCGTCGATGGCGAGCGGCAACTCGCCGAGCACGGCAGGCACCGTGTAGCCGGCCATCCCGTTACCGGCATCGACCACGACGTGCAGCGGACGGATCTGCGACAGGTCCACCAGGGAGTTGAGCAGCTCGGCGTATTCACTCAACACGTCCCGGGTGGTGGTGGTACCGGGCACCGCGGCCGGCTCCGGTCCGTCGCCGGCGAGCACGGCCTTGGCGGTGTCGCGGATCCAGGCGAGCCCGGTCTCCAGGCTGATCGGTACCGCACCGGCGAGGCAGGTCTTGATGCCGTTGTAGGTGGCCGGGTTGTGCGAGGCGGTGAACATCGCGCCGGGCAGGTCGAGCGAACCGGACGCGAAGTAGAGCATGTCGGTGGATCCGAGACCAGCCATCACCACGTCGACGCCGGTGCTGGTGACGCCCTCGGCGAACGCACCGGACAACTCGGGCGACGAGTCGCGCATGTCGTGGGCGATGACGACCTCACGGGACGCAGTCGCGCCGTCCGGCAGCGTGCCGTCCTGGTCGGAGACGAAGCGACCGAAAGCCACCCCGAGGGCACGGCACAACTCGCTCGTCAGCTCGTCGGAGACCAACCCGCGGATGTCGTAGGCCTTGACGATGCGGTCGAGTACGTGGGCGTCGGGAACGGTCACGATGTGTCCTCTCGTGGACCGGCCGCCGCGACCTGCGCAGTCGGGGTCCATCACAGTTACGGGTTCGAAAGCTACGGAGTTCGATCGAAAACGCGAGCGAAGAAACCCTAACGCGTCGCGTGTCAGTCCTCGGGAAAGCGCAGAACGCGGAGGTGCCCGCGACGACCGGTGACCACCGGCGAAGGCTCCTGCGTCCGCTCGGCACGGCCGGCCTCGCGCACCGCATCCGCAAGCGCCTCGAGATCGTCGACGCGCGGGCCGGTGAGCAGATCGGTGTCCGGACGCACGATCTCCCAGCCCTGCGGAGCGGTCAGCCCGAGGGCGTGGTCGCCGCACAGGTCGTACGAATGGGGTTCTGCGGCGGTGGCCAGTGGGCCGACGACTGCCGTCGAGTCGGCATAGGCGTAGGTCAGGGTCGCCAATGCGGGATTCTGGCACCCGGAACGGGAGCAACGTCGGACTCTGGCCACAGCGAAACGCTAGCCGACGCCCAGCCCCGTCCGAGCGACGGCACGCCGGGACCGGCGGCGTCCGACCGGTCGACCCCGGTACCGTCCACCCGGCCTTCGTCGGATGTGATGACCTGGATCGGCGACCGGTTCAGTGGTCCTCTGGTTCGCCCAGCACAGCGGCCACCTGTTCCCGCAGCAGGTCGAGGATCAAATCCTCCAGGTCTTCCGGATCGGTGGAACGATGCTCGATCGGGCGGCGGTAGACGATCACCCTGGCCCTGGTCGGTCGGCCCCGCCGGTCGACACCCGGGCCCACGAAACGGGTCAGGGGGACCTCGCCGTCCAGAACCGCATCAACGGCGTTCGTACCGGAGGCGTCGGCGGCAACCGGGGGTACCTCGTCGACGGCGAACTCGAGCGATTCCAATCGGGAGCCGAACACCTGCTCGAGGTCGTCGACCGCATGCAGGACTGCGTCGTCGAACCGCTCGGACCTGGTGCGCGCCAACGGAACCCGACCGGACAGCAGCGGCCGACGCAGGCCCCGCCCTCGCCGGTCGTGCCGGTCGCGTCGCACCCGCGCTTCGTCGACGGTCGGGACGACGGGGTCGGCACCGCCGGCGGTTCCCGCGTTCACCGCCGCGCGACGTCGCTCGTCACCGCCGGCGGACCTGGATGCGACGGGACGATCGGGGATCGGGGGTACGGATGCCATGATGGCCGCAGTCTAAGCGGCACCTCCGGCCGGTGACGCCGGGTCTGCCGATGCGCGGATCAGACCACGCGGCGCTTGAGGCGACGACGCTCGCGCTCGGACATCCCGCCCCAGATGCCGAACCGCTCGTCATGGGCCAGCGCGTAGGTCAGGCACTCGGCGCGGACCTCGCAGCCGGTGCAGATCTTCTTGGCCTCCCGGGTCGAGCCACCTTTTTCGGGGAAGAACGCCTCCGGGTCGGTCTGCGCGCAGAGCGCGCGGTCGTGCCATTCGGCCTCGTGCTCGTCGGCACCGGAGGTGACGACGGCCAACGGCAGCAGGCTGGTGGGATCACCGAACCCGGTGAACTCCTCACCTGGGTCGGTGGCTGCCAGCACCTCGTCGAGCTCCGAGCCGTGCTGTGCACGCCGACCCGCGAGATCGTCCGTGATCACCTCGTGTGTGGTCATCCGCATCCGCTCCTGATCGACCGCCCCCGGGGCGATCTCCTCGACCGTGCCGCCACCGTCGACACCGTCGAGGTCGTCTGACCTCGGGTGCCGGAGTTCCCCCGTGCGAAATGACATGCCTGTGATTACACCCGTGTGTTCTGCGCGCGTCAAGCGCGCACGGGTGATAAGGAACCGAAGGAGTATCTGGGGACCCCATCCGGGAACGGTGCGTGACCAGCGACGACCGGCGCAGCTCTTCCGGGGTGCCGCGCGTCACAGGGAGTGGTCCCGAGCCGCAGCTCGACACCCGGAGTGTCCGCTGCCACCGGTTCGGACGACCCTGCGCCCCCCGCCCGGCCCCCGGACGCGCCCACGACTGCCCACCGACCGGTGCCACCACGGCCTCCCGCACACTGGAGCCATGGGATCCGTCAGCCGTCGAGCCAGCGACCTGTGGGTATTCCCGGTGATCGTCCTGGTCACCGCAGCGGCCGCCGCGTTCTGCGCCGGCGCCTCCACCGGTGCCGCTGCGGGGCCGTGGATCTTCGTCACGGTCTTCGGCGGCTGGGTGATCACGCTCTGCCTGCACGAGTTCGCCCATGCCGTCGTCTCGCTCGCCGGCGGCGACACCTCGGTCCGCGAGCGCGGCTATCTGTGGCTCAATCCAGTGCGGTACTCGGACGCGACGACCTCCCTGGTGATCCCCCTCGTGCTGCTGGCCGTCGGCGGGATCCCGCTGCCCGGCGGCGCTGTGGTCGTGGAGCCCTACCGGCTGCGCCGCCGCTGGTGGGCCTCGCTCGTCTCAGCGGCCGGACCGGTGACCAACCTGCTGCTGGGCATCGCCCTGGTGCTGGTCGCGGTTCGACTCGATTCGTTCCTGGGCACCGCACTGGCGTTCCTGGGCCTGCTGCAGTTCGTCGCCGGCGTCCTCAACCTGCTGCCGGTGCCGGGGTTCGACGGATTCGGCATCCTGACGCCGTACCTGTCCGGGGCATTCCTGCAGAAGATCAGGCCACTGCAGCCGTGGCTGCCGCTGGCGGTCTTCGCGATCCTGTTCAGCGTGCCGGGCGCCGGCTCGGCGTTGTTCGACATCGGCCGGTGGCTGACGGACGCCTTCGGTGGATCCTCGTTCCAGGCGAACATCGGCGGGTCACTGTTCCGGTTCTGGCAGTGAGCGACCCTTCTGCGACCCGGACCGCTGCCGACCAGGGTGCGGTCGGCGCACCGCTGACGTGGTGGCAGGATCGGTGGACGTGAGAATCGCAGTCCTGGCCGGCGGTGTCGGCGGTGCCCGTTTCCTGGCCGGCGTGAAGGCACATCTGGGCTGGCAACCCGACGGTTCGGCGCCCGCCGACTCCCCCGACGAGATCATCGCGATCGTCAACACCGCCGACGACATCCGGTTGCACGGCCTGCAGATCTGCCCCGACCTGGATTCGTGTCTCTACACGCTCAGCGGGCAGGCGGACACCGAACGCGGCTGGGGCCGGGCCGGCGAGACCTGGACCGTCTCCCGGGAATTGGCCGACTACGGCGCAGAGGCACCATGGTTCTCGTTGGGGGACAAGGACATCGCGACGCACCTGGTGCGCACCAGGATGCTCGACGCCGGCTATCCGTTGTCTGCCGTGATGGCCGCGATCGGTGAGCGCTGGCAGCCGGGCGTCCGGTTGCTGCCGATGAGCGACGACCGGGTCGAGACGCACGTGGTGGTCGATCGGCCCGCTGCGGATCGCGCCCAGGACGGCGCCCAGGGTGGTGCCCAGGGTGGAGCCCAGGCTGGGGCCGACGGCGACACCGAGCGGGTTGCCCTGCACTTCCAGGAGTGGTGGGTGCGCTATCGCGCGGGTTTGACGCCGCATGCCATCACCCCGGTCGGCGCCGATGTGGCGACCCCGGCACCCGGGGTGCTCGAGGCGATCCGGGATGCCGACCTGGTGCTGATCGCCCCGTCCAACCCGGTCGTCTCGATCGGCACCATCCTGGCCGTGCCCGGGATCCGGGAAGCGATCAGATCCACGGCGGCACCGGTCGTGGGCGTCTCCCCGCTGATCGACGACAAACCGATCCGCGGGCATGCCGACATCTGCCTGGCGGCGATCGGCGTCGAGGCCACCGCGCAGGCCGTCGGTCGGCACTACGGCGCCCGCTCGGTCGACGGCCTGCTCGACGGTTACCTGGTCGCGGAGGGCGAGTCCGCCGACGTCCCCGGGGTGCTGGTGGCCGACATCCCGTTGCTGATGACGGATCCGGGCGCGACCGCCGCCATGGTCGCCGCCTGCCGTCGGCTGGTGGGGATCTGATGAGCACCGCTCCCGATCCTGGCGCGATCGCGCCTGGGTCGGTCGCTCCAGCGGGTGCCGGGCTGCATGTGCTCCCCGTGCCGGGGCTGCCCGACTTCCGACCCGGCGACGATCTGGCCGGTGCCATCCACGCCGCCGCTCCCTGGTTGGTCGACGGCGACGTGCTGGTGGTGACGTCGAAGGCAGTGTCGAAGGTCGAGGGTCGCCTGGTTCGTTCGCCCACCGATCCCGCCGAGCGGGACGAGTTCCGCCGTCGTCTGATCGACGAACACACCGTCCGGTTGGTGGCGCAGATCGGTCGTACCCGCATCGTGGAGAACGCGCTCGGCATCGTCGCGGCGGCCGCCGGGATCGACGCGTCGAACGTGCACCTCGACGAGATCGCGCTGCTGCCGGTGGACCCCGATGCTTCGGCCGCGGCACTCGTGCGGGCCTTCGGCGCCTTCGGGGTGCGGGTCGGGGTGGTGATCACCGACACCCAGGGCCGGGCGTGGCGAATGGGCGTCACCGACGTGGCGATCGGCGCGGCCGGTGTGCCCACCACCGACGACCACCGCGGTGGCGTCGACGAGCACGGAAACGAGCTGGTGGTGACGGTCGTGGCGTTGGGCGACGAGATCGCCGCTGCCGCCGACCTGGTGAAGGGCAAGCTGTCCGGGGTGCCGGTCGCGGTCGTCCGCGGCCTGGATGCGCCGGGCGGTCGGGGCCGCGTTGTCCGTCATCGCGGGGGTGGACGTGCGCTGATCCGTCCCGCCGAGGAGGACCTGTTCCGGCTGGGCACGGACCTGGCGATCCGGACCGGCATGGAGCAGGGTGCGCGGGAGGCGATGCTGTCCCACGAACGCGCCGCGGGTGCCCCGATGGACGCCTTCGCGCAGTTCCACCTCGCGCAGCAGGCGGTGCTGCGGGTGCGGGACGACATCGGTCTCGGGATCAGCGCAGGGTTCACCCTCGTCACCCGCGCGGAGGAGGCGACCGGGCGGATCGTCGTGCTGGTGCGTCAGACCCCGCCGGTCGGCACCGGCGACCCGCCCGCGACCGGCGAGGCGCCCGGGACCGGCGAGGCGGCGCTGCCGGCGGTGGCCAGGGCCGGCATCGTGCTGCAGGCCATCCGCGGGTTCCTCGCCGTCGACGGGATCCACGCCCGCTGGATCACCGGGAGCGGGCTCGAGACCCGCGATGCCCTGCTCGGGCTGGAGCTCGGCTGATGTCGCACGCCGAACTGCACGCGGACGCCATACGGGTGCTCACGGCCTGGCGGCCGTCCGATGAGTCGCAACAGGCATTGGCCCACGGCTACCTGGCCTTCCTGGCAGCGCGGGCAGACGCGATCCGACGGTCGTGCGTGCCCGGTCATCTGACCGCGAGCGCCGTCGTGCTGTCGGCGGACCTGCGCTCGACCCTGCTCACCCTGCATCCGCGGGTCGGGCGATGGCTCCAGCTCGGCGGGCACTGCGAGGACGGCGACGCGACCCTGGCCGATGCCGCCCTGCGGGAGGCAGTCGAGGAGTCCGGGATCGCTGATCTGGCGCCGGTGGCCGGTCCGATCCAGCTCGACGTGCACCCCATCACCTGTTCGCTCGGCGTCCCCACCCGGCACCTGGACGTCCGGTTCTGCATCGTCGCCGCCGCCGGCGCCCGGGCGGTGATCTCCGACGAGTCGGACGATCTGCGGTGGTGGCCGGTCGATGCGCTGCCGGAGCGGACCGATCCGTTGTTGGCCGCCTCGGTCCGCCTCGCAGTCGCCGCCGCCGCCGCCGTCTGACGGCGCGGGGACGGCGTCGGCGGCCCTTGGCGGGCGGATGGCCGGCGCGGGGGCGGACGCTGGGAGCGGGTGGCGGAGCACCCTCGCTCACGGACGGACGCACCGCTCACGTTCAACCATGAGCAACGAGCCTCGCTGCTCGCCACCCTGCTCGGCGGCCTGTGGGGCATGCGATTCCACCGCAAGATCGACAAATTCGCTGCTGGCAGCGACGCGATCTGACCTGCGTGGCGCGAACCGGGGGAAACCAGCTCGTGGTGTGGGTGCTGCTCAGTGCCCCGATGTCAATCGAGATGCCGGAAGAGTGGCCATATGGCCGGGAGTCCACCGATCGGGTTGCGGCACAGTGCGATTGGCTGGTTCTGTTCCTGGTTGTCGACGTCCATGCCGTTGTCGAGGACTCCGACGACGGTGCACGACTCGAACAGCGTGACCGCCTGATCGAGCTGTCCGCCGACCACCACAGCGACAGTCGCGGTCGGCGGGGGCCGGGACTGGTCGGCCAGCGCGACGTGGCCGGACAGGATCGGCGGCAGTCCGGCGGCCGGCCCGAATCGGTCCAGGGCACCGGCCTCGCCGTAGTTGCTGGTGATGATCACCGCGCCGGCTCGGTCCTCCGGTGACAAATTGTCGACCGCGCCGCGAATCTGGGCGACGTAGGTCGGCAGCCGATCTGATCGCCGACGGTCTGATTGATGGCCGGGATCGGCGTCGCGCCGACCACCGACACGGGCAGCAGGGGAAGTGAGATCACCGAGCAGACCGCGACATCCAGGGCGATCCCGGTCGTCACCAGCGCGCGGCGGACGCGAATTCCCGACCGATCCAGTCCGCGGTGGGGACGGCGCCGATGGCGTACACGACGGCCAGAATCCCGAGCGGGTAGTGGACCTGCGCCCCACCGATCACAGTGAAGACCACCACCATCGGAAACGCGACCACCAGCCCACGCAGCTCCCGCCATTGCGGCCAACGAGCCAGGGCGACCAGGCCCGCGACCCAGATGGGGATCAGTGGGGGGCCGAGCAACAGCGCCAGGAAGGGCACCGTCTTCACCCGTACGTCATCCCCGTTGTTGCCCGAAAGGGCGGCGCCCATGGCGAGCTGTGGCCAGTCGTGGGAGACCTGGTAGATCAGGTTCGGCAGGGCGATCAGCACCGCCAGCGCCGCGGCGCCCCACATCCACGGCGACCGCAGCACCCGCCGCGGGCCAAGAGCAGCGATACCGATCAGCAGTGCGGCGACCAGGTAGATGATCAGCAGCTTGTTGTATGTGGAGAGTCCGATCAGGGCGCCGGTGGCGAGCCACCAGCGTGGGTCGTCCCGCCGCAGCGCGCGGATCACGAACAGCGCCGTCAGTGGCCACACCACCAGATCGACGGACGCGGTCAGCATTACGTGACCCATGGTCAGCGGCAGCGCACCGAACGTGTATCCCCACGCCGAGATGGTCTGCGCTGCAGCATTTCCGCCGACCTCGCGAGTGATCGCTGCGATCACCAGCACCGATCCGGCGAGGCACAGGGTGGCCGGGGTCCGGATCGCCCAGACTTCATCGGCGACCAGGCTGCTCATCGTTCGCACCAGCCAGGGCGTGAATGGCGGCTGGTCCACGTAGTTCCAGGCCGGCGTGAGCATCCGGAAGTAGAGCTCGTCGCGGTGGTAGCCGTACCGCGGGGCCAGCACGGTCAGCAGCAACCCGATCATCACCACCGCGGACCAGACCGGCAGGTGAGCAAAGGGTGGGCGCGACGGGATCGATCGAGGGCCGGACTCGGCGGTCGCCGTTCTGCGCACGATCGCTGACGCTACCGCCGCCGGACCACGACGTCACCTCCGGATGCCGACGGGACGGCGCCGCACTTCCGGTGCCGACCGGACACCCGAGTGACCTACGCGCGTACGCGGCGGTGAGGTCCACCGCGTAACTGGCAGCGAAAATGGTGAACTCGACCGTCACGCCGGGCCGAATCGACCAGGGTCTCCTTGCCCGACAGATCTAGCTTCGATCGAGGATCCGATCCGGGGTTGAGCGAGGACGGGCGGTCGGCACGGTAGCGTTCGGGAGGCCACCGGCGGGCATCCGCGAAGTCGGCAGGCCGAGGCCGCGTCAGGCACTGCCGACGTTCACCAGCTGGATTTCCGGACTCCGGGGAGTTCGCCTGCGTGGGCCATCGCTCGCATCCGGATCCGCGACACCCCGAACTTTCGCAGATAGCCGCGCGGACGTCCGTCGGCGACGTCGCGGTGGCGTACCCGGACCGGTGAGGCATCCCGCGGCAGTTGCTGTAAGGCGGTCCGGGCCGCGTCACGCTCGGTGGGATCCGTAGCAGTGCGTGCGGTCTCCTTGAGCGCGAGGCGCCGCTCGGCGTACCGGGCGACCACCTCCTGGCGCTGCCGATTACGGGCGATCTTCGAGGCCTTGGCCATCAGACCTTCTCGCCGCGGGCGCGCATCCTGGCCACGGCGGCGTCCGGGCCGATCCGGTCCAGAAGCTTCAGACCTTTGGCGCTCAACCGGAGTCGGACCGTGCGGCCCAGGGACGGGACGTACACCCGACGACGTTGGATGTTCGGGTCGAACCGGCGGGGTATGCGGACGTGGCTGTGCGAGATCGCGCGGCCGAAGCCGGGAACGCGACCGGTGAGCTGACAGTGGCGGGACATGATCCTCCTCGAGAAGTGGTGTCATAATGACAACCGTTCCCATCAATCTCGTGACATGCAGGAGGCACCATGGCCAGGAACGACGTTCGCCCGATCGTCAAGCTGAAGTCGACCGCAGGGACCGGCTACACGTACGTCACCCGCAAGAATCGTCGCAACGACCCGGACCGGATGGTGCTGCGCAAGTTCGATCCGGTTGCGCGACAATACGTCGACTTCCGGGAAGAACGCTGATGCCGCGGGTCCAGCGGAAGATCGCCGAGCATCGATCCGCCCGCAGCAAGCCCAATCCGCTCTACGGCGTCGCCGCCGCCGACATCGACTACAAGGACTCGATGATGCTGCGCCGCTTCATCTCCGACCGCGACAAGATCCGTAGCCGCCGGGTCACGGGCCTCACCCCACGGCAGCAGCGAACGATCCGGTATCCGCCGCTGCGGTATGGGATGTCGTGACGATCCCGTCCGTGCACTGCCTGGAGTTCCTGAACGTCGATGAATGGCGACAGCTCTGTCCCGCGGGCGACGAGGTGGACGGAGTGGTGTGCCTGCATCTGCTGAGCGAGGACGTCGACCGAACGGTCGACCGGATGATCACCGCCGGCTGGACCACCGCCACTCCGCTGGCGGGTGCTGCGCACCTGGACCCGCATCCGGCCGACCACATCCGCTTCACCATCACCGACGCCTCGGTCGAGGACTGGGTCGAGCAGCGCCGCCGCGTCCTGGGCGAGCAACTCATCGTCCGCAGGCACTGAGGTGGGTGTCGAGGCTGTGGTCGCGACGGCGCCGCACACCGATTGCGGGGATGCGCTCAGTGGAGCTCGTGGGCGTGGGCGACAGCATCCAGGACGATGTGCGCCAAGTGGTTGTCGACCAACTCGTAGGCGATGCTGCGGTCCTGCCGCTCGGAGCGGACCACGCCCGCTGCCCGCAGGATCTTCAGGTGTTGACTGACCAGGGGTTGCGAGACGTCGAGCCTGGACACCAGTTCGTTGACGAACAGCGGACCGTCGAGCAGTTCGATGACGATGGACATCCGGACACCCGATGCCAGAGCGCGCAGCAACTCGACGGCGTCGTCGATGTCTGTGCTGCTCGGGCGATCGGGTGCCGCGGTCATGCTGGGATTAGATCAGGCGGCGTGCGTGCAGGTACTGCAGGCACAGTCGGCGCAGGTGCAGTTGGCGCAACTGTCCGTGCAGTTGGCGCACTCGCAGGTGGCGTGGTTGCACGTGCTGCAGGTGCAATCCGAGCAGTTGCACATTGCGCAGGAGTCGGTGCAATTGCCGCACTGGCAGGTGTCGCACTCGTCGTAGTGCGTGCCTTCCGTGGACTCGTGGGCGCGGTGTACGTGGCCATCGTGGACGTAGTCGACGTGGTCTGTATGGATGACCGCGTCATGGCCGCAACCAGGTCCGTGGGTGTGGCGGTGCGACTCGGCGGTGCGGTGGGGTGTGGCGGTGGTCATCAAGGTTCCTCTCGAAGGCTGGATATGCTGTCATCATGATATGCGAATATCTGCATGTCAAGTTGCTGTCGTTGGTTCCATGTCGGCGCCGTTGACTGGCGGCGATCCGCACTTGGGCGAAGAACCGGCCACCAGGTGTCGGAACGCGCCCGCATCTCCCAGACCGTCCTCGACGCATTCGACAGCGCCCACTGCCACATCTCGGAGCCGCTGCTTGTCCATGCGACCTCCGATCTGCTTCCAGCTCGGACGGGTAGCGATGCGGCTGCTGTGGATGCCGCCGGAGGAGGGTATCTTCTGACACACTCGATCAACCGTGGAGGTCGCATGTACGCACGTCTGTACGCCAAAGTCGCTGGGGTGATCATCGTGCTCATCGGCGTCGGCGGCCTCCTGCTAGGAGAGAAGTCGCTCTTCGGGATCCTCAACATCGACATCGCAGAAGACGCGATTCACTTGATCACCGGCGGAATGATGGCTGGTGTAGGTTTCCGCGGCTCGGACCGAGCCGTGCGTTCGGTGGTCGGCGGTCTGGGAGTGGTGTACCTACTCGTCGGCGTCCTGGGCTTTTTTGTCCCGGACCTGTTCGGGCTCCTACCGCACGAGTACCACACTGTGCTGGACAACCTGATCCACCTGTCGCTGGGTGTTCTCGGTGTCGCGGTGGGATTCTTCCTCGGGCAGCGGCCGGTCGCGCAGTCCTCGAAATTGGCCACGTAGGTGAGTGAGGCCTCGACGGTAACGACCGTGCTGGGACGGGGTGCCGTCGCGGGCCCCGGTCATCATGACCGCCTTCCAGAAGTTCGTCGAGATGCCGATCACCGGACGCTCGGGACAGCTATGCGCCGGACGGCGTCCCGGGTGCGGCGGGTGGCATCGAGTTGCCGCGTCACCGTCTCAGCGGCCGCCTCGTCTGCGGTCGTCGTCGTGTCGAGGTGCAGGATCTGGCCGTGAGGTAGCCGTACTTCGACCGGACCGGAGGGTCGAGCGCCGGACCGCTCCACTCCTTCGTTGTGCTTGCTGTGGTCGGGTCCCCAATCGGGCGAACCAGACCAGATTGGCCACGCATGGTGCGAGGCCGAACCACACCAGTCCCTCTCGAAATCGGGCAGCCGCTACGTGGGTGGAACCTGATCACCCCCGACGGTCGCGGCCGTTGGGCCGTCGTCGGTTCGACGTGCCTGTACCGGCTCGCTGAAGCGTGGGGTGTCCTGGACACCATCCGCAGCCTCATCACCCGCCACCGGGGCGAACGTGCCAGCTACCGCCGCGCACTGCGGATCCCCGATGTGCCCTACGCCGACAACGCCTTAGCCGACTGGACTGCCTGTCGACCACCAGACCCTCCCCCGTTGTCAGCGCCGCCGGATCCGTTCGAGGCGGCTCTCGCGCCGCTGCAACGAGAACTCGGAGCGACACTGACCCCCGGGTGAGGTACTGACGCCTTCGCCGCACAGCGGACCCGGCGGACTGAGGTCTCGAGTGCGGTTGTCAGTGGGCCGCGTCGAAAGCCGCCAGAATCGCTTCGGGGATTCGGCCTCGTTCAGAGACTGAGTGGCCGTTCTTCTTCCCCCAGTGACGGCGGAACCATCCAGCATGGTCAACCGGTCTCCTTGTCCTGATGGGCACTCGCCACGGCTAGCGTGGTCCGGCGCCTACGCGATGCGCTGCGCAGTGAGGGCAGCGCGTGCGACATCAGCGGCCAGATACTCCTGGCGACTCATGAGGAATCCGCAAAAGCGGCATGACGGCTGCCCACGTGCCGTGCCGCCGCCAGATGACCTCCGAAGTAGCCGCCGATGCCCGCCACGGCATTGCCGGCGAGACCCAGACCGATCCCGAGTGGGCGACGGGATCCACGAGCCCAGTACGAACCTGCGAACAGGACGGCAGCCACTGTGTTGACCGCCGCATGGACCACCCCGACGCGGCTGTCCCTGGGTCCAGTACTTGTCCATTCCACCAGCCCGGTGATGACAGCGGGGGTGATAGCCAGCAGACCCGCCAGCGTCAGCCGCCGGGCAGCGGAGGCAGCATCCGGACCGCCGACGACATCCAACACGGTCGCCGAACCCCACAGGCCGAGCGGCGCGATGACGACCACCGGGTGGATCGTATGACCCATCCATTCACCACGCAGCAGCCTCCGACGGCCGGGTGGGCCCGCCACCGCGTCTGCCACCGGTCGCAACCACCGCACCGCGCTGTCGAGCCCGGATGTCGCCTCCAGTCGCTGAACGACGCGGACCGGCAGCGGTCGCTGCACCAGCCCGCCAGAAAGGTCACCGGGAGACAGCTGATCGTTGATCATGCACTCCCTGTGCCCGGCAAGTATCTGCATCACACCCGGCCCGAACCCTCGAGGCCCCTGATTCCAGGGTGAGGTGAGGTCGTTGTCCCGACATCGGCGGGTAGCCGCCCGGTTCGGACGCTGCCGTCGGCGATCAGGTGCGTTCCTAGGTCCTGCAGCAGGACCGCCAGGCCGGAACCGGCGGTGCTGGGGGAAGATCCGGGCATCTCCGGTGTCGATCACGTGCTCGGTGAATCCGTCGAAATGGCCGCCGCCCGGCCGGTCAGGATCGCTTCCGAGGCGATCCTGGTGGCGAGCCTGATGAAAGCGAGGCCGGCGCCCCGGCCGATCCAGCGCCCGCCGGTGCGGCTTGAACGAGAACCGGGCCGGGTACCGCCGTCCAGACAGTTACCCGCCAGCCAGGAGGACCCATGACCACCGGACCACTGCAGGAGCGTCATGGGTCGGCCCGACGCCCGGACCGCCCGTCCGAACACCCGCGCCCGGACGGCGTCAGCGATGCCACGGTGTCAGCGCTCGGAAAGCTTTCGGCGGCGCTGGAGGTGGTGGAGGACGCCCGCGGCGCGCTCTACCACTTCCACAGGTTGTCCGGGATGGCCGACCTGAACCTGCAGGAGGCGATCGCGGAACTCCGGGACGCCGGACACACCGATCTGGCCGACGACATCGACCACACGTTGGTCGGCCGCGACATCGGCGACGGGCGTTGGACCTTCCAGATCGCGGAGGCCTGCGACGCGCAGTACTGGTCGGTTTTCCACGACGTCGACCGGCACGCCCGCGAGAGTCTCGGGCTCCAGAAGCATGTGTTCGAGGCCGAGATGAAGACGACCGAACAGCAGGATGGAGCCCAAACCTGAGTGGCAGACACCTGCCCGGGCCCGGCGGCCGACAAGATCAGTCTGTGACCGACGCCGACACGATTCGTCGTAGCCGCTCGACCGGCGCGTCGGCTACGTGCTGGCCGTCTCGTGTGACCATCGGATACCCGGCTCGCACGGACCGGTCCGGGCCGGTCTGCTGGCCCACACGCTGCCAGCCAGGTCGTGGCAGAAGTTGTCCGCAGGTACCGGTCCCAATGGGCCGCGGTTCTACTCGTGGCACTGATCCGGATCCGGCAGGACGAGCCGAGCCGTCACTGGCCATTGCTGCGTCGTAACACTTCCACCGGCGAGATGGCCTACTACCGCTGCTACAGTCCGCGGCCCCTCCCGCTGGCTGCCCTGGTCCACGTCGCCGGGCAGCGGTGGAAGATCGAAGAGTCTTTCCAGACCGCGAAAGGCCAGGCCGGACTGGACGAACACCAGGTCCGCCGTTGGCGTTCCTGGCACCGCTGGTCCACCCTGGCGATGCTGGCGATGGCTTTCCTGGCCGTCACTACCGCCGCCGAGAAACACCGACACCCCACACCAGCCGGCCTCATCCCGCTGACCATCAACGAGCTCCGCAGGCTCTTCGACGCACTTGTCGCCGGCGCCGCCGCTACCCGCGAACACGTGCGCCATGTGACGCAGCGGTGTCGGAGACAAAGCCGGCCTTAGGGTGTGGCCATGAAGGGTCCGAAGCAGAACGGATTCGAACGCGCCGTCACCGTTGCGGGTTTGGTCGCAGTGCTGGCCGCGTTCGTCGGCATCATCACCAACCACTTCGCCTGGTGGACAGGACCCGTCACGATGTTCGGGCTGACACTGACCTGGGTGTCGATTTTGCATTACAGCCGCCGGCTGGGACAGCCTCACGGGGTTGCCTACTCCTGCATCGTGGGTGGTCTGATCCTCACCTTGCTGCAGGTGCTGTTGCTGGCCCTGGATCGGTTGGTGGTGTGGTTGGCGGTCCTGGCTGCGGGGCTCATGATCGCCACCCTTTTCGTGGGGGTGGCCATGTGGGGGAAGCGGTTTCGATTCGGTCCTGGGCAAGCGGCGCCGCCGGCGGTCGTTCATGAATGAGAGCATCCCGGAGGTGGTCACCGGTCGCCGGGTGGTGCTCACTCACCGGGGACGGCGGTGGCTGGCAGCGTATGTGGTGTGGGTAGTTGTGTACGGGGGTTTCTCATCGCTGAGCGCCGGTGGACGTCGGTAGTGCTGATGGCGGCACTTCTGGTGTTCGCCGCGGTGCGCCGCTCGCGCCCACCGACCACTGTCAACGGCGTGGGTATCAGTCGGCCGTGGCGCCGCGCGTCGTTCCTGCCATGGGCACTCATCGATCATGTGCTGCAGCCCGGTCACGAACTGTCCGTCCGAGTCGTCACCACCACGGGCCGCACGATCCGCCTCAACGACATCGAGGCCGCCATGACCGCCCGGGTCGCCGAGATCGGCGGCCGGCCGGTGAAAGCTGAGGTAGTCCCGGTGCCGAGACCGATCGAGCGTGAACGGACCCAACGTGAGGTCGAAGCGGACGTCGCGCGCCGAGCGGCCCGGTTGGCTGAAGAGCGCCGCGGCATGTCCGGCTCCGCCTGACGCCAACGGCGAAGGCCAATCGTTGCGGGGCAGTCACAGATCTTGCCGGCGGGTGCGTTCTCGGCGGCGCTGACGGGTGTGGGAGGTGAATCCGGGCAGCAGGAATCCCGCGGCGGTGGCGAAGTAGACGATGGCCGGCGGGCTCAGGGAGTTCTTGAACAGCTGTACCCCGCCCCGCAGGGTGTACAGCACAGCCGGCAAGGACCCTGACCGGCTTCTGGTTGGCCGTGTCAACCTCAGTTGGCTCCGGTGTGACGGTCTGAATCGGCCCCACTCTGCGGGGTTCTCGTGCGCGGTCGCTTGGCATCGGGCAGGCTTGTCGATATGGCGAGCTCGTTGCGGTTGGTGGAGGACACCCGTGGGGACGCGGACGACGGCGGCGCGGTTCGCCGATCGAGGCGCGACTACTTGGACTTCGTCGTTGACGGAAAGTCGCTCGGCGACAAGCTCGCGTCTGTCCTCGGAGGTGCGAACGCGCCCGCCGGCTATGTGCCGGTTCTAGCCCCAATACCGTTCAGTTAAGGTTGCGGTTGTTGTAGGGTGGCGGTATGCCGCGTGCTGGGTGGGTGAAGCCGGAGTCGGATCGTCGGTTGTCGGATCTGGTGTCGGTTGGGGTGTTGACTCGGGTGTTCCCGCCGGATTTGGTTGATGAGGTGGTGGCTGCGGCGGGGCGGACAGAGCAGCGTCACAGATCGTTGCCGGCGCGGGTGATGGCTTACTTCTCGATCGGGATGGCGTTGTACTCCGAGGGTTCCTATGAGGATGTGCTGGCGCAGCTCACTGATGGCCTGTCCTGGGTGTCGGGCTGGCAGCAGAGGTTCAAACCGCCGAGCAAGTCCGCGATCTTCCAGGCGCGGGCCCGGTTGGGGTCGGAGCCGTTGGCGGCGCTGTTCGAGCGGGTCGCTGTGCCGCTGGGTACTGAGGCGATGCCGGGGGTGTGGCTGGCAGGGCGGCGGCTGGTGGCCATCGACGGCACCTGCCTGGACGTGGCCGATACGCCGGTGAATGCCGACTACTTCGGTAGGGCGGGGGTGAACAAGGGTGAGCAGGCGGCCTTTCCGATGGCCAGGGTCCTCGCGCTGGCCGAGTGCGGCACCCACGCGATATTCGCGGCGAACGTCGGGGTGTACGCCGAGTCCGAGGCCGCGCTGACCGTGCCGCTGCTGAACCGGCTGGAGAAGGGGATGCTACTCACCGCAGATCGCGGGTTCTTCTCCTATGCGTTGTGGCGCACCGCGTCCGCTACGGGAGCTGACTTGTTGTGGCGGGTGCGAACGGACAAGGCTGGGCCGAAACCCGTACACCTGCAGGACCTCCCGGACGGTTCCTGGCTGGCCCACCTGCAACAGACACACTCCGCCGCGGCACGCCGCGCAGAGCCCATGAAGGTCCGTGTCATCGACTACACCATCGACGACGGACGAGACAATCCCACCGGGTACCGGCTGTTCACCACGATGCTCGATCCGGACGAGGTCACCGCAGTTGACCTCGCCGCGGCCTACACCCAGCGGTGGGAGATCGAAGTCGCGTTCGACGAACTCAAGACCCACCAACGCGGACCCCGCACCGTGCTGCGCTCGAAGTCGCCCGATCTGGTCCTCCAGGAGATCTGGGGCCACCTGTGCTGCCACTACGCGATCCGATCCCTGATGACCGACGCCGCCGCGCACGCCGGTCACGACCCGGACCGGGTCAGTTTCGTTGCCGCGCTCCGGATCACCCGCCAGTCCATCGCCCACCAGGGCGACTTTTCCCCCTCGCGACCCTGACGCCTGCCACCGCAGCTGGCTGACCTTCCTACACCGGCTCACCGGCCGCCTCAACCCCGGCCGGCGCAAGCGAGCGAACCCACGAGTCATCAAGCGCAAGTACGTGAAGTGGCACGTCAAACGCGGCCACCACACCCGGTGGCCACAGCCCACACACTCGCCGATCTACACCACCAGCCCACACTAACTGAACGGTATTGGTTCTAGCCCCGGTCTTTCATGAGCGTGCTGCGGTTCGGATGAAGTCGTTGTAGCGCTTGGGTTTTCGTTTCTGGATAGGGCTATGTTCCGGCTGGCGGTGCCGGTGGGCGGGTCTCCGGTGGTGCTGTCGCGGCTGGTGGGGTGGGTTGTCAGGTGGTGATGGGGATGGCGGCGATGTTGGCGAACACGGCGACGATCGCGGCGGCCCAGGGCCAGGTGTCGGGGATGCGTAGGTGCCGGCGCCGTCCGGTGGCGGCGAGTCGGGCCGGTACGTGCAGGAATCGGTAGCGCAGCGCTTTCGGCTCACACCCGGCCAGGGGTGCGGCGGTGCCGGTGCAGCCCAGCAGTCGGGTCCAGGCGATGAGGTCCGCGGCGATCTGGACGGTGGTCAGCCAGGCTTGGTTGATGGCGAACTCGCGGGAGGGGAACCGGCGCAGCCCGGTGTCCTTGGCATGCCGGATGCGGTCCTCGACGCGGGCGTGGGCGCGATGCCTGGCCTCGAGTCTGGAGGTACGCGCAGACCTACGTCTCAACGGTGTGTGTCTCGGTACGTAGATTGTGGCTGATCTGGTTGACGAGTTCACCGATCACGAGATCTACGTTGGGCCGACGGCCGTGTCCGAGGGATTCTGGAAGCGGTTCGGGTGGCCACGTTGCCAGTGCGATGCATGCGACGGACGCGATATACTTGTCCGCCAGCCCTGACCGTCCCAGCCCACAGACCCGGCTACGGCCGGCTGACACTGGAGTCTGCGGCCATCTCATCACCGGTCCTATCAGCACCCCTCGCGCCGTCAGGCGCGCCTGGGTCGAGGCGACGCTGATGTCGGCGAGCAGGGCCGTCGCCAGGCCCGAACCCATGGCCTCGTTGATGGCCGAGACGATGGGCTTGTCGCAGTGATGATGCTGTGTGCATTGACCAGCCCCTCCCGGATGAGATTGACGGTCAGGTCGTAGTTGCCGGTGTTGTCGAGCATCTCGTCGATGCCGTCGGTCCCTTCGACCGTCCAGAAGTTGTCGCCCTTGCCGGTGATGACCGCGACCCGCAGCTCGGGGTCGTCACCAAAATCGCGCCAGATCGAGCTGATCTCGGTGTGCCGCCGGACCAGAGTGGCGGGCGGGTATCCCTCGGGTTCGGCGACGGTGATGAGCAGGACCCCGTTGGCCCGGCGCTCCAGGGTGAGCGTCTAGTACTTGCTCCAGTCGATGCTGGGATGTAGGTCTTCGATGGGCATTGCGGTGCCTTCTTTCTTGTCGTTGGCTACTACTGGTCAGGGCTCCGGTGGCGGCAGGGTCGTGGGCCCGTCACCAACGCGGGTGGTGGCGCGGATCAGGTGTGCGGGTCGAAGTAGTCGCCGTGTTCGAAGTCCTCCAGCAGCGTCCAATGGTTGGGCGTCCAGCCGAGCAGCTGTTGGGTGTGCGCACTGGAGGCGGGCGCGTCGGTGCCGAATATATTGGCCATGAACGGGTTGGCGAAGTGGCCTCGGGCGTCCTGAGCGGTGACCGACGCAACGGGAACGCCCAGCTTTTCGCCGATCTTCTCGGCGATGCTGCGGAACGCGATGTCAGGTTCACCGATGGCGTGGACAGTGTGACCGGCGGGGGCCTTTTCCAGTGCCAGGCGGTAGAGGTTGGCTGCGTCCTGGCGGTGCACGGCCGGCCAGCGGTTCCTCCCGTCCCCGACGTAGGCCGAGACGCCGCTGGCCCGGGCGGCGGCGATCAGCATGGGCATGAACCCGTGATCGCGCGGGCCGTGCACGGTGGGGGCCAACCGCAGCACCACGGCCCGCACACCCTGCTCGGCGAAGCCCAGACAGGCCTGCTCCCCCGGAATGCGCAAGGCGCCGATCGCCTGGGCGTCGGTTTCGTCGTGTTCGGTGCTAATCCCACCGGCCCGCATCACCAGCGTGCCCGATGTGGTCACCAGTGGCTTGCCGCTGCCAACCAGTGCCTGGCCCAACGCCTGGATCGCCGCGACTTCGCGTTGGGTGATGTCCTGCGGGTCGCTGAAATCGCCCGCGATGGCCATGTGCACGACGCCCTCGGCCTGCGACGCGCCGGCCTGCAGAGCGTCCAGATCATCCACCGACCCGCGAAGCGGCGTTGCTCCCAGCGCCGCCAACCGGGCCGCTGAGGCATCCGAGCGCGCCAGGCCGGTGACAGTATGGTCCGACCCGATCAACTCGGAAATGATCGCGGGACCGGTCTGACCGGTGCCGCCGGTGACGAACACATGCATGTTTTTACTCCCGAGGACTGAGCGCGACGTTAGTGTCACAGTGTGACTCAACCATAACGTCACACTGTGACAGTATGCAAGCCACCCGCGGAGCCGTACGTCCTGGTGTTACGCACTGACACCAAGAAGTATCTTTGTGCCCATGCCCCGCAGCGGCGCCGAAGCGCGCGACCGACTCGAGCGCGCCGCTCTCGAGCTCTACCGCCAGCGTGGCTACGACCAGACCACCATCGCCGATATCGCTACCGAAGCCGGTGTCACGCAGCGCACCTTCTTCCGGCACTTCACCGACAAGCGTGAGGTGCTCTTCAGCGTCGAAGGCCGTCAACAGGAGGCGCTTGCTCGGGCCCTGGCCGAGGTGCCGAGCACGGTGCCGCCGTTAGCGACCATGCTCCAGGCGTTCCGTTCGATGGCTCCTGTCCTTGAGGACAACCGCCCGCTCGCCGTGGCGCGTCACAGCGTCATCACGGTGACCCCGGCGCTGCGCGAGCGAGAGTTGCTGAAGGAAGCGGCGTTGAGCGACGTTGTCGCCGCCGCGCTACGAGAGCGTGGCCTGCCTGACTGGCGCGCGACCCTGCTGGCCCAAGTCGGTACCGCTGCCTTGGGCCATGCAATTCACACGTGGGTCGCCGACCCGTCCAGTGACATCGACACCCTGATCGGGCGGGCCTTCGCCGACCTCCGCGCATTCACCGACGACGACACCGCATCCGGGGCCGGCACTCGGTGATGTTTTCGCCGCCGCTCCCACCTTGCTCACGATCAGGAACTGGTCACCGTCATCGTCCTTATCGGGCACCACATGACCGTCGCCCGCGTTCTTGGCATGCTCCAGGTCCCGCTGGACTCGGCGCCTGACAGCTGGGACACAGAGCACTGACAACGGCAGGCTCTACCCCGGATGTGTCGTCACGGTTCGGCGAGGGTGCCGATGACGTGGAGGAGTTCCAGTTGTTCCACGGCGGCGGTTCCTGGTGGTGGGGTGAACCAGAGCAGGCGTTGGGTGCCGTCCTCGCTGAGCAGGCTCAGGCAGTTCAGCTCTATTTCACCGATGGTCGGGTGTAGGAGCCGTTTGCGGTCGGAGCGGCGGATGGCGACATCCTGCCGGGCCCACAGCTCCGAGAATTCTCCGCTTTCGCCTGTGAGGCGGCGGGTCAGGTCGGAGACGAACCGGTCGCTGCCCCGGCGGGCGGCGACGGCTCGGAGGTCGGCGACGAACACCGATGATTGGTGGTGGTGCTCGTCGGGGTGATACAGCTGCCGCGACTGGGGATCGGTGAACCACTGGTAGATGAAACTGGCGGCCAGGCCGGTCGCAGGCTTGGGCCAGCCCAGTAGTGCGGCCGCCATCCGGTTCTGTACCAGGGTGACGCTCAGGTCGCTGATGATCTGCGCGGGTGTGGCCGGGAGCCGGTCCAACAGGTCGAGCATTCCGGGGTGGACGTGCGCGTTCGGGCCGCCTTCGGGCGGTAGTGGGCGACCGGCCAGGTAGTACAGGTGGTTCCGTTCGTCCAGGCTCAGGTGTAGGGCCCGGGCCAGCGCGGCGAGCATCTGCTCGGACGGCTGCGCTCCGCGGCCCTGCTCGAGTTGGGCGTAGTAGTCGACAGACGCGCCGGCCAGGGTCGCCACCTCATCGCGTCGCAGGCCCGCGACCCGGCGCCGCGGGCCGTTGTGCAGACCCAGGTCCCGCGGATTGAGCCGGTCCCGCCGGGATTTGAGGAAGCCACCCATCTCGGTCAAGTCCATGTCGCCATTGTGGGCCCGCGACGGGCGAGTCAGCCAGGTGCTGCCAGCACCACCGGCGACCCGCCGGGCCCCGGTGTGGGTTTACCGCTGCAGGTCGGGGCTCAGCCTGGTGTTGGCGTCACCAGTACAGATGTCGCCTCGCTAGTGGCCAGGTGCCCTGGCAGGGTCGGTGAAAAGGCGGCAGGCGCCGCCGAAATCGGAAAAGGTGGGAACCGTTGATGACCGGGTCGAAGGTTGCGATTGTCACGGGCGGGTCTCGTGGCATCGGGCGGGCCGTCGCCGTCCGGCTGGCCAGCGACGGAGTCGCGGTGGCGGTCACCTACGCCACATCTTTCCAGGCGGCGCAAGAGCTGGTGGCGACCGTTCAGGGCGGCGGGGGCCGGGCGGTGGCGATCCGCGCCGATGTGGCCGGCGCTGCGCAGGTGCTGGCCCTGTTCGCACAGACGGAGTCGCAGTTCGGTGGGGTGGACGTCGTCGTGGCCGCCGCCGGGATCATGCGGCCGGCGTTGCTGGCGCAGGCCACGGACGCGGACTTCACCGCACACGTCCAGGTGAATATCCGGGGCACCTTCAACGTTCTGCGGGAGGCGGCCCGCCGGGTCCGCGACGGCGGACGCATCATCACCTTCTCCAGCACCACGTCGGCGTTGAACGCACCCGGCTATGGCACCTACAACGCCACCAAGGGCGCGGTGGAAGGGTTCACCCGGATCCTGGCCAGGGAGATCGGGCCCTGCGGAATCACGGTGAACGCGATCGCCCCCGGACCGGTGGAGACGGAGTTGTTCATGGCCGGCAAGAACGTCGCCGATGTGCAGCGGCTGGCCGATCTGGCCCCGCAGCACCGCATCGGGCAGCCCGTGGACATGGCCGACGCCGTGGCCCTGCTCGTCTCGGCCGATGCCGGGTGGATCAACGGTCAGATCGTCCGGGTCAACGGAGGAATCGCATGAGCAACCCACAGGCCAGCGATGCTGTGCAGGTCGTCGTGGTCACCGGCGCTGGGTCCGGACTTGGCCGGGCCGTCGCCGAGAAGCTGGCCCTGGCCGGTCATATCGTCTACGCCGGGATGCGGGGCATCGCCACCCGTTCGGCAGACCGCGCGGCCGCCGCCGACGCGTTCGCCGCCGCACACGATCTTGTGTTGCGCCCGTTGGAGTTGGATGTGCTGTCTGACACCGGGTGCCGGGCTGCCATCGATCAGGTGCTGGCTGAGCAGGGCCGGTTGGATGTGGTGGTCAACAACGCCGGGATGCTGATGGCCGGTGTCGCGGAGGCGTTCACCCCGGATCAGTTCCAGACGATCCTGGACACCAATGTGGTGTCCTGGTTGCGGATGAACCGTGCGGTGCTGCCGGTGATGCGCCGCCAACACGCCGGGACGCTGGTCTACATCAGCAGCACCACCGCGCACATCGTGGAACCGTTCATGGCCACCTACATCGCCAGCAAAGCCGCCGGTGAAGCGTTCGCCGAATCGATCGGTTTCGAAGTCACCGGGTTCGGTATCGACACCGTCATCATCGTGCCCGGCGCGTTCACCCGAGGCACCCAGCACTTCGCCCACAGCGCCGCACCGGGCGAACGCGCGGTGGTGGCCCAGTACGGCGACCTCACCGCGGTGGTCGCCCAGATTCCCGGCCGGCTGGAGGCCATCGACATCGCCCACCAGGGCCACGTAGCCGACGTCGGCTCGGTCGGCGACGCCCTGGTCGAGGTGTTGGGCAAGCCCCGCGGCTCCCGGCCGCGCCGGGTGATCGTCGATGCCCAACACAAAGGAGTGGAAGACATCGACGCGGTCACCGCCGACCGGCAGCGGGCGTTCTTCACCGCCCTGGGCATCGAGCATCTCATCGACCTCCCCGCCCTCCCCTGACCAACACCACCAACCATCACCCCCCAGCACCATCACCCCCAAGCACCATTCCTGTCATCACCGAGGAGATCGCGCATGCCCGATTCACTGCAGCACATCGTCAAGACGTTCTACCGGGCGTTCTCCGGCGACACCGATTTGTTGGACGGTGTCGTCACCCCCGACTGGGAAGACATCCCGCTGGGCCCGGGGCAGGAACCCGGCCCCGATGGCATCAAACCGATGATCAAGGCAATCGGGGCGTCCTTCACCGACTTCCACATCCTCGTGCACGACGTGATCGACGGGCGCGGACCGGATGGGAACGGCAAGATCGGGGTCCGCGCCGAAATGTGCGGCACCCACACCGGCGACATGTTCGGCATCCCCGCGACCGGCCGAGCGGTTCACATCCCGATCCACGAATTTCATGACATCCAAGGCGGGCGGCTTGCTCGAACCTGGCACTTGGAGGACTGGTTCGGATTTTTCAACCAGGTCGGTCAGGCCCCGCAGATCAGCAAGGACACCCAGTGAAAGCCATCCAGATCACCCGCTACAGCGACACCCCCACCCTCACCGACGTCGCGGAGCCCTCCCCCGGTCCCGGCGAAGTGCTGATCCACGTCGCAGGGGCCGCCACCAATCCCCTGGATCTGAAGATCACCGCCGGCTACATGCACGAGTTCTTTCCCGTGAAATTCCCGTACACCCTGGGCACCGACGTGTCCGGAACCATCACCGCCCTGGGTGACCGGGTCCAAGGGTGGGCGGTCGGGGACCGGGTGGTGGCCCGGCTGGATCCCTCCGCCGGCGGCGGCTACGCCGAGTTCGCGGTGGTCCCGGCCGACCAGCTGGTGACCGCGCCCACCTCGATACCGCTGTTCCTGGCATCCGGTGCGGCCACCGCCGCCGCGACCGCCTGGCAGGCGCTGACCGAGGTTGCGCAGGTTCAGGCCGGGCAGAAGGTGCTGATCCACGCCGGCGCCGGCGGTGTGGGCAGTTTCGCCGTCCAGATGGCCCACCAACTCCACGCCCAGGTCATCACCACCGCCTCCGGCGCCGGCGTGCAGATCGCCCACGACCTCGGCGCAGATGAAGTGCTGGACCACACCGCCGGGCCGTTCGGCGCCGAACTCGCAGGTGTCGACGTCGTCATCGACACCGTCGGTGGCGCGGTGGAGGAGCATTCCCTGGACGTCCTGCGCCCGGGCGGACTACTGGTTGCCGTCCCGATGCCACCTGACACCGAACGTGCAGCCTCACGGGGGCTCCGCGCCGAATTTGTCTTCCACGCCTCCGATCCCCAGCGGCTCGCCGCCGTCACAGCGATGCTCGATGACAGCATCCGGGTTCTGCTCGACCGCACACTGGACCTCCAGCAGGGCCGCGAGGCCCTGGAATACCTTGCCGCCGGCCACGCCAAAGGTAAAATCATCCTGACCCCCTACGCTCCGTGACCCGTCGCCGTGGTCGGCGGTCGGCAGCGCGGTGGATCCTCAGCTCAGCGATACTGCGGGGATGAATGCCCTGCGCCGAGCAGGGCATCTTCCGCCCGGATCCGAAAGCATCCGGGCACGCCCGAGAGGGGCGCATGTCAACCGCGGAAGGTGTGTTCAGGAATGCGACGGTGGCTGACGCCCCGGTACTGGTGGACCTGATCCGGTCGGCCTACCGGGGCCAGGCCAGTGAGCAGGGCTGGACCAGTGAGGCCGAGTTTGTCGGCGGCGACCGCATCGATGAGTCCGGCGTGTGTGAGGTGATCCTCGCGCCCGGTTCGATGATGTTGTTCCTGACCGACGGGATGCGCGTGGTGGCGTGCTGCCGACTCCAGGATCGGGCCGCGGCGTCGTCTATTTCGGGACCTTCGCAGTGGACCCGGGCGTGCAGGCACGCGGCGTGGGCCGCCGGGTCCTGGCCGAGGGGGAGTGATCGCGAAGACCAGATACGGGGCGACCAGGTTGAAAATATCTGTACTGGATCGACAAGCTCAGCTGATTTCCTACTATGAACGACAAGGCTTCACCGCACCGGAGAAATTCGGGCCCTTTCCCAGCGACCCAGTTTTTGCGCGGCCCCTGGTCCAGGATCTGTATTTCGTCCATTTGGAGAAAGATGTGACGACGGTGACCGACGCCGATGCTCACGGCTGACAGGTCGGCGCTGCCGCTGTGCACGACTTGATCGCCTCGTTGAGTCCAGACGTTGCAGCGGTGGCCGCGCCGGTTGATGACAACATCGACTTCCGCGGGCCGGGCATGCGGTAGCGGCGGGTTTTCTCCGGTCGCTACGACGGCCGATGACCACCCGCGGAAACGTCACAACAGCCCTGGATGTCGGCGGGTCATGGCGCGGCGGACAGGGTCAGCGTTTGCGAAGGTTCGTTGGAGTTGCACGGTGAGATTGCGAAACGGGGCCCGACGTATCCAGGTGGTGTGGGGTAGACCTGCACACATCGTGGGGAAGGCGTTCCGACGGTGGTCGTGACCACGAAGTTGTACCGGTTACCGCTGCTGCCCTGCTGGGTCAACGTCCATTCGGTATTGCTGGCATCGGGTGGTACGGATCCGGTGCATGATTCCTGCCGGATCCCGAACCGATACTGGTCCAGGCACAACCCGGAGGACTGGCTGATGATCTGATAGGTCCTGGCGGGCGCACCCGAAATCGGTTGCGACGCGAAGGACTGCGATGTACCGGCAGTGCACCGGTGACCGGCCATGTCTCCGCCGGGATCGGCGGGGGCTGCATCCAGGCAGGTGCTCTGAGCGGCAGAGCCGATGGTGCTGACCGGTGCGGCCGCGGCTGCCTGCTCGGCGGAGCCGGCCACCATCGCGACGACCACACCGGCAATCGCCAAAGCTTTTCTCAACATGCGGTCTCCTTGTCGTGGACTCTGCATCATGCTGGTACTGCTTTCTCACAGTGGTCTCTGAGACATCACACGGACGGGATCTTCCACGATTCCAGTGGCGCCCCACCCACCGGCACCCATGGATGTGAATCCCCAGCCCGAAGTCGCGGGGTCGGCGACTCCGCAAGCCGCTGCACCCGGATTCAGGCCGGCGCAACAGCAGCCGGCGGGGCGAAGAAAACGACAGGGGCGGCAGCTCACCTGCGACCGGGTGGCCGGCGGCGGGTCGGGTGCCTGGGCGCCGCTCAGAAAAGATCGGCGAGTTGTTCCACTTCGGCTACCGCGTCGTGATCGTGGTATTCCTGGGCGAGAACGGCCACCCGCGTGCGGGTCGCCTGGTCGAGCAGCAGACCCAGGACGGCGTCTTTGATCCGCGCCGGTTCCGGTGTTGCGGTGCCCAGCTCGACCCCGACGCCGCGAGCGGCGACCCGGGCTGCGACCGAGGGCTTGTCGTCGGTGGCACCGGCAACCACCACGGGGATTCCGCAGGCCAGGGCCTGTTGGGTGGCCCCGAAGCCGCCGTTGGTCACGAACACGTCGGCACGGCGGAACAGGGCCCCGAACGGGATGAACCTGCTCCACCCGAGCATTGGCCGGTATCGGACCTGGCAGGTCCGCCGCGTCGCGACCCAGAGCGGCCACGACCAGGACGTCCTGGGCGGCCAACGCCTCGAGGGCAATCGTGTCCGCAGTGCAATTTCATTGGTCTGCCGGTGGAGCGCCGCGGTCAGGGTGCTGTTGCTCGACAAACCCTTGGAGGGCACCGGGGCAGCTGCGTCTCGCGTCGGGGCGTCCACCGGGCGTTATCGATATATTTCGGCGGCGATACGGGTGAATGAGCTGATGAGCGGGTTGGTGTTGGTCTGGTTCCAGGCGAGGATGAGACGGCTGGGCGGCATGTCGATCAGCGGCACCGACCTGAGCCCGGCGGGTAGATCGTGGACCAGGGGGGCAAGCCCGATGGTGCCGTTCCAGAGCACAGCTTGCAGGCACTCATGGATGGTGCGGACCACCGGACCGTGGCGCCGTGGCGTGTCTGTCGCGGTGCCGTTCCAGTAGGCGCGCCAGAGCGGATCGGTTCCTTCGGGCAGCTGGAACCACTCCCGGTCAACCAGCTGACGCATTTGCAGGGCGTCGTGCTGGGCGAGTGGGTCGTCGGTACGCAGGACCACCCCGACAGGATCCGCACGCAACACGTGGGTGCCGATTCCGGTGGTGTCAAATGGCGCCCGGGTCAGGGCAACATCGACCAGGCCGGCCCGCAAGCCGGTGCTCGGGTCGGTGAAGTCCGCCTCCCGGATGGCGATGCGGACGTGTGGATGGCGCTTTCGGAAGGCGGCGGCGAGGCGGTGCCCGGCCTGCTCGCCACTGTCGGCCAGGACACCGACGGTGACGGTGGCGGCGCCGGCCACGCCCAAAACTCTGGTGCGTAGCTGGTCGGCCTGCTCCAAAAGAGTGCGGGCCTCGTCGTAGAGCACGGCCCCGGCGGCGGTGAGGGTGACCCCGGCTGCGGAACGGAGCAGCAGCACGGTACCGAGGTCGTCTTCCAGACGTTTGATGGCTCGACTCAGCGGCGGCTGCGTCATGTGCAGTCGGACCGCAGCCCGCCCGAAGTGGCGTTCCTGAGCGACGGCCACGAAATAACTTAGTGCTCGCAGGTCCATGAACCGCGACGATACCCGCACGGTATCGGGTATGCGGAAGTGGTGTTGGAACTCGGGCCCAACGCGCGATGGACTGGCACTATCGATCGCCTGCGAAACCAGGCGGCCAATCTTCGCAAAGGAACAGGTGTGATGGCTGAATACGAACTCCCCGACCCGGTGGTGCAGATATCCGATGTCCAGGAACTGGCTCCCGACCTGGTGGTGATCCCCAACCGGCGGGTCGGGCTGGTACCCAACATCGGGATCATCGGCGGCGCGCAGGCCGTGCTGGTGGTGGACACCGGAATGGGACCGCGCAACGCCCAGAAGGTTCTGGATTTCGCGGCCGACTACGCAGCGGGTCGCAAGTTGTACCTGACGACCACCCATTTTCATCCCGAGCACGCGTTCGGCGCGCAGGTGTTCGCCGGCCACGCCACGTTCCTGATCAACCAGGCGCAGGCCCACGATCTGTCCACGAAAGGCCCCGGGTACCTGGAGATGTTCCGGGGGTTGGGCGAACCGGTCGCCCAGCAGTTGGAAGGCGTCGAGTTGGCCACCCCAGACCTGGTCTACGACGATTCGTACGAGCTGGACCTGGGCGGCCGGGTGGTGCAGCTGCAAGCCACCGGCCGGGCGCACAGTAGCGGCGACCAGGTCGTGAAGGTTCCCGATGCCGGGGTGTTGTTCACCGGCGATCTGGCCGAGACCGGGCAGTTCGCGATCTTCCCCTGGTTCCCACCGCACGACACCGATGTATCGGGCATCCGCTGGATCCAGGTGCTGCAGAACCTGGCCGCGCAACGCCCGCAGGTGGTTGTTCCCGGCCACGGCGACGTCGGCGGCCCGCGACTGCTCACCGACGTCTCGGATTACCTTGAACTACTGCGCGATGAGACGTGGATCCGCCGGGACTCGGCCATGAGCCAGGAAACCATCGTCGAAGAGGTCCGAGCCCTGATGATCACCCGGCACCCCGACTGGGCCGCACCGGAATGGATCGCCGCCGGCGTGGGTTGCTTGTGCTCCGAACACGCGGCATGACCGGTCCAACGCCCGCCGGCGGAAGCGAACCGGCCGGTACCGAGGACTTCCAAGGTCGAAGGGACCGCGGTATCGCCGCCTACGCCGAGATTTTCGCGGTACCAGCACCGCAGGTGCTGGCAGCCTTTACCGGCCGGGTCGGTCCGGTGTTCACCGAAGAGGCGCTGCAGGGCGCCGGCGGAGCCGCATGGGCACACCCGGCGTTCACCGGTCGGGACCGAAGCATCGCCATCATCACCGCACTGACCGCGCAGGGCATATCCGGTGATCGGCTGGACACCCACCTGCAGCTGGGTCGAAAACATGGCCTCGACGAGGACTCGTTCACCGCCTTGATGACGCTGCTGGCCGGCTACGTCGGATACCCACGAGCCTCCCAGGCCATGGAAACCGTGCACGCGTTGTTCGCCGCAACACGATGAAGTGTCAGGTGGTCTGGGCGTCGTAGCTTGCGCGATCATCGAGCGACACACCTCCGTCATCTGCGCCTGGCCCAGCTTTTGAGTCCCCGCCTCACGTGCTGAAAGGACAAGCGTCACGCTGCGGGTGACCAGACCTACGCAGGAGAGATCTCCGAGTAGCGCATCGCCTGCGGCGCGTCGAGCGCGGCAGTTGGGCCGATGCCTACGCCGGGCGCGCACAGGATCAGGACGACCCACTTGTCCGAGATCCGTTCGAGCAGTTGGCGACTGGGCATTCCCCAGGAAAGCGTTGTACCCCAGCTGGGCTGCAGTCCGCCTCAGGGCTGCCATCCTTGTCACAGGTCGCACGTGGTTCCTGTTGGTGGGTCACGTATTTCGCAGGCCGCGGAGGCGCAGAGCATCACCCCGATCGTCTGCGTTCAGAACATGTACAACCTTGCTCACCGCCACGACGACGATCCGATCGGCCCGCTCGCCGCCGAAGGTATCGCGGATGTGCCGTTCTTCCCCCTCGGCGGTTGCACCCCGTTGCAGTCCTCCGGGCTCTTGGCGGTGACCGGACGCCTGGGGACGACTCCGATGTCGGTCGCGCCGGCCTGGCTGCTGCAGCGTTCCCCGAACATCCTGCTCATCCCCGGCACGTCGAACAGGGCGCATCTACGGGAGAATGTCGCAGGCGCGGACTGTCCCTATCTCCCGAAGACGTGGCAGAGCTGGAGGACATCAGCAGCTGAATAATCCGGGACCGCAAGGGTTCTCCGACTTGAGATCTCCCATGATGGGAGTCCTGAAGCTGCCCATCGCGACGGCCTCGGCCATGCCTGACGCTACCTTCACATGTCCTGGCCCGGCCACGTTCTGTCGCCTCGATGAGCTCGGTCGCAGGTCGCGGGACTGCGCCTCGGGCCAGACCGGGCGGTACGGGGGTGCGGTCGTGAAGCCGGATCAGCGGTGCCCTCGCTGCGGGAGCGCGTCTGCCGGAGGCCACCGCTTACCGCTATTTCCTGATGTCGTTCCGCTTGGGCGAGGCGGTCACCGACCCTGTGGGCCCTGCACGCACAACCAAGCAGCCGGTCGCCGAGTGTCGTGACGTGGGCGCGCGGGTGGCCTTCGTCTCTGATTTTTTGCTCCGCGAGGTCCTGGGCTAGCCCTTTGGTTGACACCGGTTGGGTGCCGAAGCACCCGCCGCGGTGCGAGCGTTCGCCCAGCTGCGGCCAGACGTTGCCATTGCCGTGAGTGCCCAGGAGCTGTTCGCCCTCACCGACTGGTGTGGAGCTGCCGCCCGATGGCGCCATCGCCAGTGCCGGAGCCACCGCCGCCATTCTGACCGAAGCGGTGGTAGCCGTGGGCGGGAAATGTTGCTGGTTCGCAACTGATCCCCGTGCGCTGATACGGCGACCTGCCCGCCACACGCGGCCAACGCACGAGGTTCCTGAGGCGCGGGCCGACCAACGATTCCGGCGCCCGCGCCGGGACGCCTTCGGTTGATGACCGGCGAGAAAACAGTTCAGGCGTGCCGGTCCGGCTAGCGGGCGTCCTCGGCAGGGTCAGGCCAGCGCGGGAGACCGACGAGGTCGGAGCTGGCGGCCCAGAGTTGTTCCTGCAGCGCGGTGTTGTAGGAGACCTCGGGTGAGCGGGCCAGAGTTTGCTTGATGAAATAGCGGCCGGTCGTCGTTTCCAGTTCCGGGGCGGTGGCCAGGTGGATGGCGGCTTGGGCACCCTGTTCGGGGGTGAGCAGAAACCGTTTGACGATGCCGAGAAAGGGTTTGAGCGCCGGGGCGGAGATGGCGTCGACGATGTTGGTGGCGGTGATGCCGGGGTGGGCGGTGTTGACGGTGACGCCGGTGCCGAGAAGGCGTCTGGCCAGGACGTAGCTACACATGATCATTTCGAGTTTAGCGGTGGCGTAGACCGTCATCGGCTGAAAGTTGCGTTCACTGTTCAGGTCGGCCAGATCCAGGGTCGCCGGCCGTGGCCTGCGGCGGATCTTCACCTGTCGGGTATCGGCCATGGATTGGGAGCCGATGTTGACGATGCGGGCAGGTGCGCCAGCTTCGAGCGGGTCAAGGAGCAGGCGGGTGAGCAGGAACCACGACAGGTGGTTGACGGCCAGGTGCATTTCGACGCCGTCGACGCTCAGGGCGCGGTCGCGGAAGTGCGCGCCGGCGTTGTTCACCAGTACGTGCAGTTGGTCGTGGTGTTCCCGGAACTGCTCGGCGAGATGGCGGATGGAGGCCTGGTCGGACAGGTCTGCTGTGAGCACCTGCACGCGGGGGTTGCCGGTCGCCGCGACGATGACGGCGCGGGCGTCCTCACCGCCGGCCTGGGTCCGGGCGACGAGCACCACGGTCGCGCCGCGGCGGGCGAAATCTGTGCTGATGGCCCGGCCCATCCCGCCGGTCGCGCCAGTGACCATGCACACCTTGTCCGTCCATGAGGGCCAGCGGTCGGTGCCCGGGTGGTCGGCGCTCACCGGGTGATCCTGGGCGCAAGTTTGGTGAAGGCCGGCGCTGCGCTCTCGCGGAGCAGGAAACCAGCCAGATCCGCCCGGGAGATCCTGGATCTGAGACCGATCGGCAGGTCGGTGCCCGTCCGGTAGGCGCCGGTGGACGGGCCGTTCGTCAGCGCCGGGGGACGCACGATGGTCCAGTCCACCTCCGACTCGCGGACCAGGGCCTCCATCGATTCCTTGTCACGCATGCTGTCACCCTTCATGGCCCACAGAAGCCTGGAATACAGTGACCGGTCGTGGGTGTCGGCGGCGCCGTAGGCGCTGACGACCAAGAGCCGGCCGAGGTGCTGGGTGCGCATCGCTGTGAGGATCACACCGATGGCGTCGGTGCACACGGTGGTGGGCCCCTTCCGGTCGGTGCCCAGGGCGCTGATCACCACGTCCTGACCGCGTACGGCGTTTTCCACCACATCCATCTCATCCAGCGCGCCCACCACCACCTGCAGGCGCTGCTGCGCGGCCAGCGCACCCGAGCGCCGGATCACCGCGGTCACCTCATGGCCGGCGGCCACAGCCTGCCGCACCACCTGGCTTCCGGTTCCACCAGTGGCACCGAACACGACGATCCGCATGACAACCTCCCACCCCGGACGCACAGTTGGAGTCTCCAAGGGACGGCCTCAGTTTGCTGCTATCCATTGGAGTTGTCAAGGGTTGGATTCTCCAAGTACGCTTGGTGTTGTGGTCGACGATCTCGCTGCCGGAGAACCGCTGGTCTATGCCCTGGTGGACCTCGTCCTGGGTCTTTCAGACCGGACCCTGGGGTTGATCGCCGACGTCCTGCGCGAGCTCGATCTGACGCAGCCGCTGGCCGACGCGCTGTGGCAGCTGGACCCGCAGGCGCCCGCGCCGTCGATGCGCGAACTGGCCCACAAGCTGCGCTGCGATCCTTCGACCGTCACCTTCCTGGCCGATCGGCTCGAAGCGAAGAACCTCGCCGCCCGAGAGGTCGATCCCGGCAACCGAAGAGTCAAGACCCTGCACCTGACACCCCGCGGCCGGCAAGCCAGAAACACCCTCGTCGCCGCTATCACCACCCGTTCACCCATCGCCCGCCTCACCCTGCAGGACCAGTACCGCCTCCATCAACTGCTGACAGTGGCCCTCGCCTCGCCGTGACGACAAGCTGATCGCAGTTGGTCTGGATCAGGGCCGTTGACCCGAAGCGCAGGAACGACGAAGCTGCCGCGTTGACCCGGAGAGCCCGTGGGCCAGAGCGGCGATCTGCGCTGTGGTCAGCTGATCAAGGGCGCATTCTTGATCAGGGAAGCGGCCATCGCGGGGCATCGACCGTTGCGTCGACGGGCCCTTGTTCGCGACGACCTGGGCAGCAGTACGCAGGCGCGAGTTCGGTCAGGTCTCGGCCCGGGCCGGCCGCGGAGGTTGGCGCAGTTCCCGGCCGGAAAGCTGCATACCGGAAGATCTGCTGGTCTGCTTACTGCAGGCCTAGTGCTTGAAAGAACGGGCCGGGTGGGGCTGTGGACCAGGGACGTGGTCCACGAAGATCGCGGCGGCTCAGTGGCGACGTCCTCATGGTGGGTAGATCACCCATAATCGATGGCTCTCGCAGGGTCAGGAGCCGATGAGTTGCTGACGTACCAGGACCGGTTTCATCGCCCGGTCCAACAACACCTCCGGCGCCTTTTCGGAATCATGGACCGAGATCACCAGCTCAGGGCGCAACCGGCCCGACCGCAGCAGGTCCAACACAGCTGGCACGTGCGGGGTGACACTGACCGCGCCGACCGAGACCGTCACGTCTCGCTGGTACATCTCCCACAGCGGCAGCGGGGTATCAGCAAAAAACATCCCAGCGTTGGACAGGTGCCCGCCGGGCGCCAGACACAGCACAGCCTCACGCAAGAGCCCACCGTCGCTGGTGGCGCCGATGACGACCGGGTATTGCAAATGTTGGGTACCGGCGTCCACTTCAGCCCCCACATCGGCGCCCAGGGCTCGGGCCACCTCCCGGCGCCGACCGCTCCTATCGACGTAGTCGACCGACCGGGCCCCCGCGGCCAGCGCCTGGTCGACCGCGAAAAGCCCCAGGCTGGGCAGGCTGCTGACCACCAACACACGAGCGCCGGGGTGCCGGCTGAGCCCCCGAGTGACGCAGACGAAGGCGTCGGTGAGGTTGTCGCTGACCGCGGCGGCCGCCGCCGGCTCGACCCCGGGGGGCAGCCGGGTGAGCATGGCGTCGGCGTACGGGACCCGCGCCTGCTCGGAGAACAAGCCCCCCCAGTCACCGGCGATCGACGCGCCGTAGCCCTGCAGCCCCGGGACCGTCGTGCAGGCCGTCGGCAACGCATTTCGGCACGGCGGACATACACCGCAGCTGATGTGCCACGGCACGACGACAAGATCCCCGACCGCTACCCGGTGTACAGCAGCACCGACCTCGAGCACCTCGGCCACGCATTCGTGCCCGATCGGGAACCCGTTGCCCAGCGGTACCAGGCCATGCACGATCGCCCGATCCAAATCGCACGTCGTCGAGGCGACAGGACGCACGATCGCTTCCAGCGGATGGGTTACCACGAGGTCCTCGACCTCCCGCCAGATGAGTTGGCCGACGTCTTCGAACCACAGTGCACGCACTAGTGTCGCGTGTCGTTAGTTCCTAAATGGTTGCTGGGCTGAGAGAATCGGGTATGGCAAATTCTCCAGCCCCGCCGTTGGTGCTCTGGGACGGCGATCGGGACAAGTTGGTGTCGTGGACGCGTTCGACGGCGATGCGTGCGGGGTTGGTGTTGCGGGCCCGGATCGTGTTGCTTGCGGCGGACGGGGTCGCGAATGCGCGGATCGCGATCGAGGTCGGATCAACGACGACGACGGTGTGGAAGTGGCGCAGCCGTTATGCCGCAACCGGTCTGACTGGTCTGCTGGATGCTCCTCGTGCGGGGCGACCCAAGCAGGTCGATAATCAGCGGATCATCGCAGCGACGTTGACGCCGCCGCCGAAGAAGTACGGGGTGACCCATTGGTCGTCCCGGCTGTTGGCGGGACACCTGAACATCGGGAACGCGACGGTCGCGCGGGCCTGGCGGACTTTCGGGGTGCAACCCTGGCGATCTGAGACGTTCAAGTTCTCCACCGATCCGGAGCTTGTCGGCAAGGTCACCGACGTCGTTGGTCTCTACCTGGCGCCGCCGGAAAACGCTGTCGTGTTGTGTGTGGATGAGAAGTCCCAGATCCAGGCGTTGGACCGGACCGCACCGATGCTTCCGGTCCGGGTGGGCGATGCGGAGAAGCGCACGCACGACTACAAACGCCATGGCACGACAACCCTGTTCGCGGCGCTGGAAGTCGCGACCGGGCAGATCACCGGGGCGGTGAAGCCGAAGCACCGCCGGCAGGAGTTCCTGGCGTTCCTGCGCCAGCTCGACCGCGCCTACCCCGAGCAGGAACTGCACCTCGTGATGGACAACTACGCAACTCACAAGACCCCGGAGGTGAAGACATGGCTGGAAAAGCACCCACGATTCCACCTGCACTTCACCCCGACGTCCGGGTCGTGGCTGAACCTTGTCGAGGTGTGGTTCGGGATCATCGACAAGCAGGCCATCCGCCGCGGGATCTTCACCAGCGTGAAGGACCTCAACGCGAAGATCCGGCAGTTCATCACCGGCTGGAACGACCGCAAACACCCCTTCGTCTGGACCAAGACCACCGAGCAGATCCTCCGAAAGGCCAACCATCAAGCAACTTCAGAAACGCGACACTAGGGCCGTCCTTTCAACAACTTTTCGATTGTGCAATGGTGGGTACATCGCGAGGCAGTGCCCATCATGCGGGCGGGGCACCGAGAACGTCGCCTCCTACCCTGGCGTCATTGTTGCAGGGAACATTCTATCGTTTGATGGGCAATCCCGGCTGACAAGTCCTGGCGCGATGGACTTCGACTCGGCTCACGCGATCGGCGTTCTCGCCGGTGGCTGGGATCGCAACGCTGCCACCGCCACCATCGGCACGCCGCTGAGCGATATCGCCGCTACCTGAGTCCCACCGCCGGCTCGGCGGATTCGTCTGCGCCCATCGGCGATAGTTCAGCAGGTTTCGCATACTCATCACCGCGGTCTCGGATCTCCCATCCGAACCTGACCAGCCCACCAACGCCTCTCACGGCCAGAGCAACTGCTCACACCGCCTTTACCGGTGAACGCGTCGTGCCAGCAACCGGCAATTCGTACCGGCGCGACAGTGCGGCCGGGCTATGCCAGGCTCTGGGCGGTCGCGACGATGGCGTCCTCGTTGGATCGCGGCGTCCAACCTAGTTCAAGGCGTGCCTTTTCAGCTGTGACCGCTCGGTGTTTGCCGAGCTCGTACAACCGGCTGCGGACGGCGCGGTCGACCAGCCCGGAGGCGCGTACCAGCGGGCTGGGCTGGGTCCGCCGGGGCACCCGCTCGCGGAGCACACCCGCGATGTCGCTCATCCAGGCGAAATCGCCCGCAGCGAGGTAACGCTGGCCGGCCGCGCGAGGGTCCGTCATCGCCAACAGGTGCAGGGCGGCGACGTCGCGGACGTCCACCAGCGGCCAGCCGAATCTGGCCAGCCCGGGCAGTGACCCTTCCAGCAGGCGGGCGATGATGTCGATGGAGGCCGACCGGTCCGGCCCCAGGACCGCGCCCGGGCAGATGGTGACCAGCTCAAGCGCATGGCCCTGCTGCTCCATCCAGGTCCACGCCGCCCGTTCGGCGATGGTCTTGGAGCGTTCGTAACCCGATTGGTCGGACCGGTTCGTCTCATCCGACCAGTCCGCTTCGGTGAACGGCTTTTCGCGCCCGCCTCGGCCGTAGGCCACCGCCGCGGTGGAGGAGGTCATCACCACCCGCCTGACCCCGGCCTCACGTGCGGTGGCCAGCACCCACAGGGTCCCATTACGCGCGGGTTGCACCAATTCGGCGTCGTTTTTCGGGCTCACCGATGGAAACGGCGAGGCGATGTGCAGCCCGTAGGTGCAGCCGGTCGCCGCCCAGACCGGACTCGCGCCGCGCGCGTCGTGACATTCTGGCCGCCCGGGAGGCAGGTCGTTTCGTCGTCGGCGATCCGGAGGTCGCCCTGGCCTGTGTCGGCGGAGCGTTGCTCGGCGTTCTCGACCTTGGCGTCACCAGCAGTGCCACACCGGACGCCCTCGACCGGGCCGCCGACCAACTGGCGCTCTACCTGCTTTCCATGTTCGACGTTCCGCGGGATGACGCCGAGCGCATCTGCGCCCGCCACCTCTCCACCGTCTCCGGGTGGGCCGGATCCCGCTGACCGCTCTTCGCCAGCGGTGACGGTGCAGGACCCACCCCCCCCCCGGTGCCGACGTAGGGGGATGTACCGCGGGAGCCTTCGCCGTCTCTACCGGCGAAACCAGTCGTGAAGATAGAAGATAGGTGACCCAACACCGCTCACCGCAGGTCAGCCGAAGTCAGCGCCCCGGGTCACCCCACCAGCCAGGACACCCGCCGTGGCGATCCTGCCTGGACGCCTGCGAGCGGTGGTTTACATGCCGGCCACCGGGGCACATCGTTCCGTCGAACCTTGCAGATGATGCCGTGACGTCCTGCTAATGACCGCCATGGGCGGCAGGTCAGGTGGCCGGAGAGAAGTCGGAGATTGCGTTGGCCAGCTCGGTGGGCGCCTCCAGGGGGATCAGGTGTCCGGTGCTCGGGATCACCAACAACTGTGCGCCTGGCAGGTAGGGGATCAGGTTTTGTTGCAGGACCTCGAGGGGCTCGACGTGGTCGTTCTCCCCGGCGATGACCAGGGTGGGGACGTCCACCAGTTGGGTGCGTTCGGAGATGTCCTGGGCGATTCCTCGTAAGGGCCACTCGGTGCGGGCGGCGTCGGCGCTGGACCGGGAGTCGGTCACGATCTGTGCCTTGAGCTCGTCGGAAAGCGCTCCTGCGGTCAGAATGTTGTCGCGCGCGGCCGCCGTTGACTCTTCGCTGTCATAAGCGTGCGAGAGCTGTTCCCGGTACCCGGTCGTGATCTGCGCCCCGGCCCTGGCCGGTCCTGATCCCACCAGGATGAGCCCGCGGAGACCGGCGGGGCGGGTGCCGGCCACCAGTTGTGCGACCTTGCCGCCCATCGAATGACCAACGAGCACATAGTCACGGGCGCCGGCATCGTCCAGCACGGAGAGGGTGTCGGCGGCGAGTTGACTCAGTGTGTACGGGCCGGGAAGGCCCCGGGACCGGCCCCACCCGCGGAAGTCCATGGTCAGAACATCGTGGTCGGCGAGGCGGTCGGCGACAAGAGTCCACGTACGCGCCGAACCGCCCCAGTAGTGAAGGAACACCAGCGTGGGCCCGCTCCCCCGGCGGTGGTCGTAAGCGGGTAGGACCTGCTGCTCGGCGGCGTGCATAATCGCTCCTCTGATGATATTCACAGTGTGTGCTCTTGGTGTCTATTGCACCGCAGGCCCGAGGCTGGCGCAGCGGTCGGAATGGACCGCCGGTAGTGGAAAGTGGACATGTCAAAGATTCGGCAGCTGACCTGGCAACCTGCCGGTGCGGTGGCGCGCCCGGTCGAGGTGATGACATTCGACCGGCTCCGCAAGCTCAACGACGGTAGAACGCAACGGGCCGACTTCCACGTCCTGGCCGTCATCCAAGCCGGGCACGGATCGGTCTCGATCGACTTCTCCAGCTATCTGCTCATTGCGCGGACCGCGATATGGATCGCGCCTGGCGCCGTGCACCGTTGGGATCAAATGGCCGACGTGGCAGGCCACGTCGTGCTGTTCGTCCCTACCGCCCCGGTCACACCCGCCACCCGGAAGCTCGTCGCAGCGCCGGACCTGGTCGCCGGATGGCGCATCCCGGTCGATCAGTGGGAGCTGGTGGCGGCCGCGATGACCCACCTTCGGCTTGAGGCATCTGCGGCACCGACTGGCCCAACGACCGAACTCCTCGAAATCCTGGTGTCGGCACTCGTGGCTCGGCTCAGGCCGCCGCCAGCCAGGGCTCGCCCCGAGAACACCATCTTCCGGTTGTTCCGCTGCCACGTCGAGGCCCACTTCCGCGTTCACCACGACGCCGGCTACTACGCCCAGGTCATGGGCTATGCGCCGCGGACCCTGTCCAGGGCCGTTCAGCAAGCTACCGGCCAGACGGCGAAGACCTACCTCACCGACCGTCTCGTGTTGGAAGCTCAACGGCTGCTTGCCCACGACCGGCTCACCACCAGCAGATGCGCCTCCGAACTCGGCTTCCTGGACGCCTCCAGCTTTTCGGTGTTCTTCCGCAACGCCACCGGACAACGCCCCGGCTCATGGCAGACAACCAGTTTCACCCGCTAACCCCCGACCCCTCGGGACCAGATCAGCAGCTATCTTCATCTGCCCTGATGGGGTATCCCCCCGTCAGAAGTGGTTCGCGGGTTGCGGGGTTGACCCCTGCAGGCGGCGTTTTCTCGGCCTGAGCCGAGCGACGTCCGGCGGCGACCAATGGTGCCGGCCGCGGAGCATGCCGGATCGACCACTGGCATGCAGCGGTCTATCGGCGCGGTCGGACGGGGGTTCGGTGTCAGTTCTGGACGGTGGGCCGGATGGTGATATCGCCGATCTCGACGTCGTGGGGCTGCTCGATCGCGAAGGCGACGGCGCGGGCCACGGCATCGGCACCGATACCGATCTCGGCCATCCGGCGCTGGCCCTGCTCCCGGACGTCCGGATCGTTCACGTGATCAAGGAGCTCGGTACGGACGAAGCCGGGTGAGATCGAGGTGGTGCGCAGGACGCCATCGGTGGACTCCTGACGCAACGCCTCCAGCAGCGTGCGGACAGCGTTCTTGGTGCCGGCGTACACCGCCTGCGTCGGCACGATCTTGAGCCCAGAGGTCGAAATGATCGACACCAGATGCCCGCGGCCCTGACGACGGAAGATCGGCAGCGCCGCGGCGATTCCGTGCAACACACCACGCAGGTTGACATCGATCATCGCGTCCCAACCGTCGACGTCCAGCTCGTCCACCGGGCCGGTCCTAGCAATTCCAGCGTTGCTGACCAGCACGTCCAGACGCCCGAACTGCTCGACCGCGGCGCCCACCAGCCGGTCGAGATCCACTCGCCGGGTGACGTCCACCGGTTCGATGGCGACCCGGCCGCCGGCGTCCGCGATCCGGGTTGCCAACCCCTGCAGGCGATCCGTGCGGCGCGCGCCGAGCACTACCGCCGCGCCGCGGCCGGCGAGTTCCAACGCAATCGCCTCACCGATGCCGCTGCTTGCTCCGGTGATGGCACAGACCTTGCCAGCAACTCCACTCATGCCACACGCTCCCTCGTCTACACTCGCGGACAGTTGTCCGCTACGGCCCGACAGTACTGGACAACTGTCCACTTGAGAAGGAAGGACCATCGGGTGACTCGAGCGCAACGCGCCGACGCCGTCGACAACCGAGATCGCATCGTCGCCGCGGCGCGCAGCGCGCTGGCGCGCTCCAACGGCGCAGCCGACGAGCTCAAATTGCACCTCGTCGCCAAGGCAGCCGGGGTGGGTCAGGGCACCCTCTACCGGCACTTCCCGACCCGTGAGCACCTGCTTGCCCAGGTCTACCAGCAGGAGATGCATGAACTGATGGACTCGGCCTCCGCGTTGCTGGCGAAGTTGCCCCCGTTCGAGGCTCTGACGCAGTGGCTGGACCGCATCGTGGACTACGCGCGGGTCAAGCGCGGCGTGATCGCGGCGATCGAGGCGACTGCTTGGCAGGGTCTGTATGCCGATCACCACGACCGATTCGACCAGGCCCTGGACGACATGCTCGATCGCGCAAAAGAATCAGGCGATGTCCGTAGCGACGTCGACGCAACCGATGTGATCCTGCTGCTCGGAGCGCTGACCCGCGTGCCGCCAGCCGAGTGGGAGGCCCGGTCCAGGAAGGCCGTTGCGGTCATTCTTCAAGGCCTGCGCACCTGGTGATCACGCGAGAACCGCGCGTTGGAGATTCTCCTGCACTCTGTCCGATAACTGAAGAATAATTCGAGAACAAGTTGTAAACCTGCCCGATACGAAGCTTGGGTTAATTTTCAAGCTGCTGCCCTACAAACCCGAGCTGCGCGAGGTGTGTTCGCCGCCAACGAGATGCGCGACAGCGCCGCCCGCTACAACGGCGCGTTGCAGGCGGCGTACTTTATCATCGCCATCCGAGCTGTCGGGCTCGCGGCCGGCCCCATGATCGGCTTCGACGACGCCGCCGTTGACTCCGAGTTTTTCCCCGACACCACGTGGCGTTCGCATCTCGTGGTCAACATTGGCACCCCCGGTCCCGGCGCCTGGTTCGATCGCCTACCTCGCCTCAGCTACGACGACGCCGTCCACCACGCGTAGGAGCCCGCGACCAGTCGATCAATCAAAGACGACGCCAGCATCGCAGGAGTCCTGACAAAGATCACAACAACCGGCCGCCGAGATCATGGGAACGCCGCTCCGAGCACCATCGGGGGACATTGGCACGCCTGTGGACCTCCGCCGGGCACGAGGTGACCGCACTGGGGCATCACGGTGGGGACGCCGCCGACGCCGACGTCGTGCTGCTCGCCGTACCTGGGTGCCCGGTGACGGATCGTCTACGGAAGGACCCTGCGGCCTCGATTTCGCCAAGCAGTGTGAGCCGGTCGCGGACTTTGTCGGCGATGGCGGTCAGTGTCGCCAGCTCCCCGGGGGTGAGCTGATCGATGACCGCTGAGCGGACGTCGGCGACATGTTGCGGGGCAGCCGCTTCGATCAGTTCGCTACCTCGCGAAGTCATGCAGACCACCGCGCCCCGCCGGTCCTCCAGGCATCGCACGCGCGAGACCAGGCCCCGAGTCTGCATCCGGCCCAGGTGCTGCGACAGCCGACCCTTGTCCCAGCGCAGCAGATGGGAGAGCTCGAACGGGCGCAACCGACCTTGGGCTGCTTCCGAGAGATGGGCCAAAACCTGGAAGTCGGCGTGCGACAGGTCGCATCGATTGCGCAGCTGCCGATCGATGAACTCCCCGAGGCCCTCCTGCATGGCCATCAGGCTGCGCCAGGCCCGCTGTTCCCGATCGTCGAGCCACCTCATTTCGGTCATGGATGTCAATCTAGCCAGCGTTTGGTTGAGGTGTGACCAAGATGGGCGTAGCGTTTAGTTCACACGTAAACCATCGGGCCCGGCAATACGGCGTCGGCGCCGTATCCGCAACCATCGACCGAAGGAGACCGAGATGAAGATTGTGACCATAGGGCGAGGGACGATCGGTGGGGGCCTGGCCAAGCTCTGGCGGACGGCGGGCCACCAGGTTGATGAGCTCGGCCGGGACAGTGGGGATGTCTCCGCTGCCGACGTCGTGCTGATCGCGGTGCCCGGCGCGAAGATCTCGTCGGCGCTGAGCGCGGTGACCGGCCTGGAGGGAAAGATCGCGATCGACGCGACGAACATCCTGCCCGAGCGTCATGGCAGCTTCCCGTCCTACGCCCAGGAGGTGAAGTCCTTCACCCGCGCCCCCGTCGCCAAGAGCTTCAACATGAATTTTGGGGGGCTTTTCGACAAGGTGCGCGAACAAAGGGTGCGACCGAGCAACTGCTACGTCGCCGACGAGGGCGCCCGTGAGATTACCGAGCAGCTCATCCGGGACGCCGGCTACGACCCGGTGCACGTCGGTGATCTGTCCCGGGCCCGCGACCTGGAGGACGCCGCCGCCCGGCTGCTCATGGGCGTTCAGCCGGTCGGTGGGGTGTTCTACCGGTTCGCTGTGCCCGGAGAGCTCTGAGCAGACACGGGCTGATACCCCAATGTTTTCAAACAACCGGTAGATGAGGAAGCAATCAATGAAAGCCGCAATCGTTTCAGGTCCGAATCAGACACCGATATACGGTGAGTTCGACGAACCCAAACCGCAAGATGGGGCGACGGTCATCCACGTGGCGGCCTCCGCGCTGTCCAACGCCACCCGGGCGCGGGCGGCGGGCACGCACTACTCGATGACCGGCGGGTTCCCCCTGGTACCCGGCCTGGACGGCGTCGGTCGGACCGGGAGCGGCGCTCGCGTCGCGTTCCTGCTGCCGGAAGCACCCTTCGGTGGCATGGCCGAGAAGACGCTGGTACGGGACGCGCTGTGCCTACCGGTTCCGGACGGGGTCAGCGACGTGCTCGCCGCGGCGATCCTCAACCCGGGTCAGTCGCCGATCGGTGCGCTCCGCACCCGCGCGGGGCTACAACGCGGCGAAACCGTCCTTATCAACGGTGCGACCGGCACCACCGGGCAGGTCGCCGTCCAGATCGCCAAACACCTCGGCGCCGCCCGGGTGATCGTCACCGGCCGCAGCTCCGAGGCACTGGCTAGGCTCATCGAGCTGGGCGCCGATACCACCATCGACCTCACCGCCGATCCCGAAGACGTCCAGGACGCGCTGGCAGCGCGTTTCGCCGACGGCGGCATCGACATCGTTTTAGACTACCTTTCCGGCCCACCCACCCAGACCGTGCTGGCCGCTATCGCCAGTGGTCACAAAGCGGCCAAACCGGTCCGCTACGTCATCGCCGGCACCTCGGCGGGCGCGGCGACCAACGTGCCGACCAGCGTGCTGGGCTCCGCCTCCGTCGTCCTCATGGGCGCCGGGATCAGCGCAGTGCGGGTCCCGGAGATCCTGCAGGCTTCCGCCGAGGCTCTGCAGATCGCCGACTCCGCGAACCTGCAGATCGAGGTCATCCAGGTACCGCTGGCCCGGGTCGAGCAGGCCTGGGTCTCCGACTACGGCCGCAGCCGCGTCGTGTTCACCACCTGAGAATGTGAAGTTGCACGGTAAGTGGTTCTGGCTCAAGTTGCGGCCGCCCCGGGCATCCCCTGCCCAGTAGCAACGAACAGCCGCACCCACGCTGGGCCCACACCTAGCAGCGCGCCTCCGACCGTGAATACCGCCGGACGGCGATCGAGTATCCGGTAGATGCGAAGACCCTTCGTGGCTCTTCGCAGTTGACGGTGTAGGGGTGGGCGCGTCGGTCGCCAGTTGAGGGTCGAGGTCTTCCGATGATGGAGGTTCCTACGCCGCCCATTCGGAAGACCTCGACGTGTCTGACGCCACTTCTGTGGCCCTGACCTCGATAGCTTCTGTCTGCTGGACCACGCGGTGCTGCGGCACACCCCACGATAGCTAGCGGCCGAGGATCGATCTTGTCTTCGCGGTTCATCGACGAATGCTTAGCGGGCCTTACTATTGTCGGAGATCAGGCGAACGCGGTTGTGTGGTTCTGGACCCAGGTGCGGAACGATCGCGGTGCGTTGCCGGTGAGGTTGGAGACGTCGTCGGTGAGAATGCCGGCGCGGCTCAGCTTGAAAAGTTCGTCGAGGTTTTGCCGGGCAGCAGCCATTTGCGGAGCCGTCCCCCTCTGAATGCTGCGCTGAGCTTCTTCTTCGGGCGTCGAGGCGACAAATTCCAGTGGCCGGTCGAGAACTTCGGACAGGATTGCGGTCTGCTCACTGGGGGACAGGGCCTCGGGCCCGGTGACGAAGTAGCCGTGGCCGACATGGCCAGGCTGGGTGAGCGCGACGGCCGCAACGGCCGCGACGTCGTAAGGGTCGACAACGCCGATCTTTCCCGGCTCGGTGCTGTCGATGACCTGCCCGGACTCGCGGATCGTGGGAGCCCACCACTGCGCGTTGGACATGAGTCCGTTGGCGTACACATAGGTGACGTCGAGATCGGAGGCGCGGAACACGTCGTCCCGGGCGGTGATGAACGCCCCGATCGTGGGCGCGGGGTGCAGTCGCGTTCCGACCGAGGACAGCACAACGACCCGCTTTACGCCCACGGAGCGGACGCCGTCGATGAATGCTTGCGCCTGTGCGGGTATGGGAGCGAGTTGCATGAAGAACACCCCGTCGACACCGTCCGCGGCCGCGGCCAGACTTGCTGGGTCCTCGAGGCTGCCGACGGCGATCGAGACGCCCGGGGGCAGCACCGCTGCGCGGGATGCGTCGCGGACCAGTGCGCGCACTTTCTGTCCTTGGTCCAGGAGGTGCTCGACCAGCTCACCTCCGACGTTGCCTGTAGCGCCGATTACGAGATACATGGTTGTTCCTTTCGTTGGGGTTACTGCGCTTATTGGGGTTGCTACCTCGGTGAGATTGTTGAAGCGAGTTACCAGGGCAGTTCGCCGTCGCGGTCTCGGTAGGTGCCGCTCGGGCCGCCTTCGTCTGCGAAGGCAAAGGTGATGATGGCGTCGGTGCCGTCTTGGACGGAGTGGCCGCGCTGTCCGCTGAGGTCCGTGGCGGTCATGCCGGGGTCGGCGATGTTGATGCGGATGTGGGGGAGCAGCCGCGCGTACCGGACGGTGAGCATGTTGATGGCGGCCTTGGAGGCCGCGTAGAGCGGCGTGCCGGCGGTCGCTTCGATCCGGTCTAGATCATGGAAAAGGCCGAAGGAACCGATTCCGCTGCTGACGTTAACGATCCGCGGATCCGGGGACGTCTCGAGCAGGGGCAGGAAAGCGTGCATGACGCGGACGTATCCTGCGACGTTGGTCAGGAGCACTTCTGAGATGTCTGCGGCGGTGTAGTCGTGGACGTCGCGCAGCGGCCCGGTGATGCCGGCGTTGTTGACGAGCAGGTCGAGGTGTCCTTCCGCCAGCTGCACGAGGTCAGCGACGTGGGCGACGGACTCGTCGCTTCCGACGTCGAGCACAATCGGTGTCGCACCGACTTCGGCGGCGGCTGCTCGGCCTCGTTCCTGGTCCCGTGCGGCCAAGTAGACCCGATACCCGCCGTCGACGAGGCGACGAACAGTTTCCAAGCCGACGCCCTTGTTCGCACCGGTCACCAACGCGATCCGCGGTGTCCCTGCAAATTGCTGTGTCATGAGACAAGTTTCGCTGGGCGCGAAGGAATCGGCGTGGCCCAATCTGTCCCACCCTGGCCGCGCTAAAACTGGCGACAATAATGGCATGAGCGAATCTTCGGAACTGGGTGCGATGCTGCGAGCATGGCGGGGGCGCATCCAACCGCACGATGTCGGCTCCCCCTTCGGACGCGGGTCGGACAAGACACCAGGACTTCGACGTGAGGAAGTGGCGTGGCTCGCCGGGGTATCGGCGGACTACGTGAAGCGCCTGGAGCAGGGGCGATCCCACCCGAGCCGTAGCGTCATCCGCGCACTCGCCCGTGCCCTGCGCCTCTCGGACGCGGAATACGAGCTGGCCTGTCGTCTTGCCGGACACGCCAGCCACTTTCAGGCCGAGGTCCCGCAGCACATCACCCCGAGCGTGCAACGACTCCTCGACCGGCTTCCCGACGTCCCGATCGCCGTCTTCGACGCCGCGTGGACGCGAGTCGAACAGAACGCGCTCTGGTCCGCAGTGACCGGAGACGAACGCGAGCGGCCCCACCGAGGCGCCAACCTCGTGTGGCGGACCTTCCTCGGTAAGTCCGGGCCCGTGCGTCACCCGAATCCGGAAGCGTACAAACACTCTCTAGTCGCGGACCTTCGGGAGGTCACCGCCCGCTACCCAAACGATGACGACCTGGCCGCAATGGTTCGAGACCTACTTTCCTCCAGCGCAGAGTTCAACAAGATCTGGGGCCACGCGGGCGTTGGCCGCCACGGCGGAGTGAGCAAGATCATCGATCACCCGATGGTCGGGTCGATCGAGCTGGATTGCGACGTGCTCTCCGTTCACGGTTCGGACCTGAGAATCATCGTGTTCACCGCTCCACCCCGATCATCGGCAAGCGAGTCCCTTCGTCTCCTGTCCGTCATCGGAACAGAAACCGCTTCTTCGCAGTCGGCGCCGAGCGCGTCAGTCGCCGGTTGAGGGTCGAGGTCTTCCGATGATGGAGGTTCCTACGCCGCCCATCCGGAAGACCTCGACGGGCCTGGCTGCTGCGCGAATGGCTCGACCGGGAGATCGGTGGCCTTCAAGAATCCAGCGACCTCTTACATCGCAAGCCCTACTCAACCGGGCAGGGTGCGCACACGTCGCGGTCGCACAGTCGGCATAGGCGGCGCGTCGCATCAACATTTACGGTGGTGGTGCGCAGCATGGAATCGACTAGGAGGGCCAGCGCGTGCACGTCGGTTTCGGGACGGGCGCCGAGCAGCTTGCTGACGGCGTGGGCTCGGGCAGCAGCCAATGTCCGTTCCGCTCGTCGCCCGGCCTGTGTGGGTTCCAAGCGAAGGGTGCGGCCTGTTCCGTGTTCGCGGCGTACCCAGTCGAGCTATTGCAGTCGGTCGACGAGGCGAACCGTTCCGGGGTGGGTCAGGTTCAGGACCCGGCGAAGCTCCACGATGCTCAACCCAGGATCGGCGACGATCGCGGCCGGTGCTGCGCCGATTAGGCCTGTGAATCCTCGATCTATTTGGCACCATTTCCGGCTCTTTCTGGCACCGTTTCCGAACTCACGTACGAGCAGCGACCGTTACGGCGCCACGCCGATCGAGGTCACCGGCCACCGTGAGCTGGCACCCGGCCGGCGGCTCATCATCCCCCGCGACGCTCCCCGGCTGCCCCGGCCGTTGCCCTGTTACCTGCCGCCGGACGCCGACCGGCGGCAGGCCGCCGCGCTCGGTGAATCGGGAAACCGGCTCCGCGCCGACGCCCTGCTGCTGGCTCGGGCGACCGGGCTGCGGATCGGCGAACTCGTCGATCACGCAGTCCAGTTCCTGAGGTCCCGGCGCGGGGGCCTGGCTGAAGATGCCGTTGGGCAAGCTGGACGCCGAACGGATGGTGCCGCTGGACCCGAAAACGGTCGATTGGTCGACCGGATCACAGAGCACCACGAAACCATCGAAGGCAACCAGCACGTCGATCGGGACGCGCAGTTCAGGTATCTGGCCGACCGGGCCACCGCGTTCACCGCTGCCGGTGATCCGGTGATCTCGGTCGATACGAAGAAGAAGGAGCTCATCGGGAACTTCACCGCCAGTGGTCGGGAATGGGAACCGCAGGGCGAACCCCACGCAGACTCTGGTCCATGACTTCGTCGACAGGAAGCTGGGAAGGTGGCGCCGTACGGGGTGTACGACATCGCCGCGAACACCGGTTGGGTGAACGTCGGCACCGACGCCGACACCGGCCAGTTCGCCGTCGAATCGATACGCCGGTGGTGGAACACCATGGGCGCCAGCACCTATCCCGACGCCAGCAGGCTGCTGGCGCCAGAGCCAGCGGGACCCATACCGCCAGCACTAGGGGCACCGCCCGGAGCAGCTGATGGGAAAGGGCGACCGCGGCCGGTCGAACCGGCCGACAAGTGGGCAGCACGAAAAGAACGTGGATCGATCATTGGGGAGCCTCCAAGGCACTCCGGCCGTACGAAGCAGCTCATTGCGGGCCGCTAATATGGTCGTCAAGGCGCGGCAGGGGGACGCCGTGGGCGTCACCCTTAAGGGTACATCCCCACGTCTTCGAAGCGACGATCAACGTCGCGCAAACGGCTCTAAAGGCGACACTTACACCGCTGAAGGTGACGGCCAGTCGTCAAATCTCCACGATTGAGCTGAGCACGGAAGACGTGACGACAGCTGCCCAATCCTCAAACATCACCTGGGTGGTGCTGGTACGGCCTTTCCACCCGCTCCTGGGCGGCGGCGGAGACGACGATCAGCCGGCCCCCGATCGGGCGAACCAGATCAGACTGGCCACGCAGAGTGCGAGGCCGAACCACACCAGTTCCTCTCGAGCCGAGTGTGGACCCGACCTCTTCTACCCAGGTTGATCACGTCTACATCGTTCCATCGGCGGACCCAGGTGAGTTCCCCTACTGCCATCATCGCTGGTCAGGGGGGCGTCCCCCGGAGCCAATCGGCAGGGGTCTCGTCACCCGTCAGGCTAAATTCGGACTGAGCATAAGTAGCCTGCGGCTTACTTCCTGTTCATGTTCGGGTACCAGGTCACCCTCCACGACCGCGCCTGACAGGCCCGACGGCGGCGACCGATCGCAGTTGTCGATGCCGCGGCGGCGCCCGAGGCCCCCTGCCGACCCCCATTCACGGACCGCGAGTGGCCGAACCATCGACCGACGGGGGTGCAGAATCGGCAACGACACGCCCGGAGCGCGCCCGGAACAACCCGTTTGGCGTGTCAGAGTGTGACCAGTGTTACTCCTGTGACTGGAGTGACGGGTCGGATCCGACATCGCCCTGGGGAGACACCGTGACCGCTTGGGAACGCGCCGCACACCGCCTTGCCGACGCGCGTCGCCGGCATCCGTTGGCGGTGATGCCGGGCCACGTGCTGTCGCCGATGGACGCCCAGCAGACCGTGAGCATCAGCCGCGACGTGATCGCCTCGTGCGAGCCGAAGGTCCACAGCCCGCGTCGCTGAGACCGCCCGACACGGACCGGCCGATGAGTGGGCGGGCGCGGTCTTCGTCGATCAGGCCTGGTGGAGGGTGATGACCGACGTGCGGTCCGGGTACGGCAAGGTCGGGGTGAGCCCGCCGAAGGCCCGTTCGGGCAACCCGGACTCCGCGATCGCCGTGCGGTAGCGGGCACGGTGGGAGTTGTCGAACACGATGATGCCGTCCGGGGCCACCCGCGTGCGAGCTACCCGCAGGCATTCCTCGCGGGCCCGGCCGTCGATGACGACGATGTCGAACATTCCCTCGACACCGTCGATGGCATGCACGTAGTCGTGGAAGTCCAGGTCGGTACTGCCGGGCTTGGCCGATCCGACCCGCGGGCTGCTCGATCTCGGCGCCGGCACCTCCAGAAAAGTCACGTTGCCCAGCTTCGCCAGTTCGGGACGCATCATGGCAGCGAAGCCCTGGTGGTGCTCGACGGAGCACACTTCGTCGACCCTCTTCGCCAACCAGAACGTGCTGGCGCCGGATCCGTACTCGAACACCCGGATGGGCCGCGGGCGCGCCTGCAGCCAGGCGTCCACCTCGTCGATCGCCTTGTACGTCCACCAGGGCACATCCAGCTCGGCGATGCCCAGCGAGTTGTGCACCCTGGAGAGGCTGGCCAGCCAATGCTTGATGCGACGCTCTCGCGGGGGGACGGTCGCAGGGAGGATCCTGGTGGCAACCAGCGCCTTTCCCGCAGCGCGGGCAACCGCTGCGTACAGACTCTTGGCACGCCACGCCCACGTACCTCGCGCCGACGTGGCTCCGGTGGATGCACTTCTGTCCTCTGGTACTGCCTGCGTCACGAGCACTCCTTCTGGTTCGCCGATCGTCGATGATGTCATGGTGACGCCGCGGATCCGGCAGGCCTCGTGGCGGTCGTCGCTACCTTCTCTCCGGTCTGCGGTGGACGCTTGCCCTGTCGCGTGAGTGCCGCGGCGCCGGCGAGCCCGTCCACCAGGATGAGGAACACCCGGCACAGCGCCGCCACCGCGAAAGCGGGACCATCCGCCAGACCGCTGATGGCGACGAACAGCACCTCCCGCACCCCGGCCCCGGCGGGGACGGGGATCGCGAGGAGACCGACCACCCAGGCGACGATCGCGGCGAACGCCACCCTGGACGGCTGCTGGTCGAGGCCGAGCGCTGCAGTGACGACGACCGCCTGGGCGCCGATGAAGATCCAGACCGGCAGCGCGGCGGCGACCAGACCGAGCATGGTGCCCCACGACCGGGGCTGCAGGTCGAGCTTGCCCTTGGTGACCTTGCGGGCCAGCGCGAGGAACCGGCCGACGACGGCCGGATGCACCCCGATGATCCCGATGGGGATCAGCAACAACACCAGCATCTCGAGACCGAACCGTCCGCCGCCGAAGGCGAAGAAGAGGGTCAGGATTCCTGCCACGAAAGCGCCGCCGACACACAGCAGCCCCAGCGAGAGCAGGGTGGTGGCGTAGGCGATCGGCCGCGGGACTCCCTGTCGGCGGGCGAGCTCGCCGCGGCCGACGACCGGCCAGATCCCGCCGGGCAGGTACTTGCCGAGCTCGCCGCCGAAGAACCAGCCGGTGGTCCTGCCGAAACCGCGTCGCTCCCCGAACACCGCGAGCGCACGCCACCACAGGAACGCCTGCGCCCAGACGCCGAGACCGCCCAGCACGAAGCCCGCGATCAGCAACGGGATGTTCGCTTCGGCGACCGCGGCGCGCACGGCGGACCACTCCTGGACGATCACCTTCACGCACAGGAAGATCGCCAGCAGGGCGATGCCGATGCCGAGCACCTTGACCGCGACGAGGAGCATCTTCCGCCGGCCGCTGGGAGCGTCGACCGGCTCCGGCTCCGGCTCCACGATCTCGACCGCGTCCTCGACGGACGGGTCGGCGGGCTGCGACGGGTCGGTGCTTCCGGTCGGATCGTCGGATCCGGGGCGATCTGCGTGCTCGGTCATCGTGGAGCGACCTTACCGGCACCGGGTTCCTGCGGCCGTGGGCTCACCAGGAGCAGAGGATCAGGTCAGGTGTTCGCGGCCGTCCGCCTTGAGGGCGTCGACGATCTTCTTGACGTCCTGCGCCCGCTCGCGAGTGGTGACCAGGAGCGCATCGGGGGTGTCGACGACGACCACGTCGGAGAGGCCGAGCACGACGACGGTGCGACCGGTGGAGGTGGACACCAGACCGTCGGCGTCGTGCATCAGCACAGCGCCGGCATCGCCGAGCACCTTGGTTCCGGGCAGCCCGGCAGCATCGGCCAGAAGTGGGGCGAGAGAAGCGAAATCACCGACGTCGTCCCAGTCGAAGGTGCCTGCGACCACGGCCACGATGCCGTCGGCAGCGGCCGGCTCGGCGACGGCGTGGTCGATCGCGATCTTCGTCAGCGAGGGCCACACCTCCTGCAGCGTTTCCGGAGCGGCGGCGATCGCCTGCAGACCGGCGGCGAGCAGGGGCTGGTACTTCGCGAGCAGCTCCAGCAGCACTGTTGCCTTGACCACGAACATGCCGGCGTTCCAGCGATAGCCCCCCTGCGCGAGGTAGCCGGCGGCAGTGTCGACGTCCGGCTTCTCGACGAACGAGGTGACAGCGGCCGCGTGCGGCGCACCGGCCACGTCCAGCGCCTCACCGGCCTGGATGTAGCCGAAACCTGTTGCGGCATAGGAGGGTTCGATGCCGATGGTCACCAGTCGGCCGGTCCGCGCCACCGCGATCGCCTCGCGGACGCAGTCCCGGTAGGAGTCCTCGTCGCTGATCACGTGGTCTGCGGCGAAGGAGCCGATGATCGCCTCGGGATCGCGGGCCGCGATCAGTGCCGCGGCCAACCCGATGGCCGGCATCGAGTCCCGCGGCGAGGGCTCCGCGACCACCAGATCGGCTGCCAGCTCCGGCAGCTGGGCGCGCACCGCGTCCGCATGCTTGACGCCGGTGACGACCATCATCCGATCCCCGGACAGCGGAGCGAGCCGGTCACGGGTTGCCTGCAGGAGCGATCGGCCGGTACCGGTCAGGTCGTGCAGGAACTTCGGCGCCGACGACCGCGACAGCGGCCACAACCGGGTTCCGGCCCCACCAGCCGGAATCACCGCCCAGAAATCGGGTTCCACCACCCGCTGCTGCACACCGCCCTGCTGCACACCGTCCTGCTGCACACCGTCCGTCATCCCAGCTCCTTCTCATCACTCGCGCCCACGGCGCCGGGACCGGCTGTCCCCGCGGGGGCCATGTCGACCTGCACCATCCTGCTGACCAACTCGTCGAACGACACCGTCGGCTCCCACCCCAGCACGGTCCGGGCCCGGCTCGCATCGCCGGTGAGCTCGACTGCGTCGACCGGCCGGAAGAACGCCGGATCGACCTGCACGTACTGCTCCCACCCGTGCACCCCGGCAGCGGTGAAGGCCGCCCCGACGAACTCGCGCACCGAGTGCGAGACACCGGTCGCGATGACGTAGTCGTCGGGCGTGTCGAGCTGCACCGCCCGCACCATCGCATCGACATAGTCCGGCGCCCATCCCCAGTCACGCCGGGCATCCAGGTTGCCCAGCAGCAGCGGCGTGCGGTCGCCCGCGGCGATCCTGGCAGCGGCGGCCGTGATCTTGCGGGTGACGAACTGGGTGGGTCGCCGCGGCGACTCGTGGTTGTAGAGGATCACCGACCCTGCGTGCATGCCGCGCTCGCGGTAGACCTTCGTCAGATGGTGTGCGTAGGCCTTGGCGGCACCGTAGGGCGTCACCGGCATGATCGGGGTGTCCTCGTTCTGCACCCGGGCCGTCGGGTTGCCGAAGATCTCCGCGCTGGAAGCCTGCAGGAACCGCACCGGATGCCCGGCGGCCGTCAGCTCCCAGGCGCTGTGCAGCATCGCGGCGACGGTCAGCGCGTTGATCCTGGCCGTGAGCAATGGATCGACCCACGACTGGGCCACCGAGGTGAGCCCGCCGAGGTTGTAGATCTGCTCTGGCGCCAGCTCACGGATCAGCTCTGCCGTGGAGTCGGGGTCGCCGAGATCGCCCAGGTGCAGACGGACCCCGGGCGTGCGACGCACCAACTCGTCGGTCGCGGCGTCGTCGCCCCGGACCAGACCGTGGATCTCGGCGCCGCGGGCAACGAGCTGGTCGGCGAGGTAGCCCCCGTCCTGACCGGTGATGCCGGTCACCAGCACCTTCGGCCCGCCGCCGCGGTGCTCGGATGCCATCTTCGGACTAGGCCCCTGCCTGCGCCGACTGCTGCGCGACGTCGGAGTCGACCATCATGTTCACCAGCTCGGGGAACGTGACGGTGGGCTCCCAGCCCAGCTTCTCCTTGGCCTTGGCCGGATCGCCGATCAGCAGATCTACTTCGGCCGGACGGAAGAACTGCGGGTCGATGTAGACGTGCTTGTCCCAGTCCTCGATGCCCACCCGGGCGAAGGAGAGATCCAGCAGCTCGCGGATGGAGTGCGTCTCACCGGTGGCGACCACGTAGTCGTCGCCCTCAGGAGCCTGCGTCATCCGCCACATGGCATCGACGTAGTCGCCGGCAAAACCCCAGTCGCGCTTGGCATCCAGGTTGCCGAGCGAGATCTGATCCTGCAGGCCGAGGGAGATCCGGGCGACGGCCTGGGTCACCTTGCGGGTGACGAACTCCGGCCCGCGACGCGGCGACTCGTGGTTGAACAGGATGCCCGAGCTGGCGTGCATGCCGTAGGACTCGCGGTAGTTGATGGTCATGTAATGCCCGTAGACCTTGGCGACGCCGTAGGGCGACCGCGGCCACAGCAGGGTGGACTCGCGCTGCGGGACGTCCTGGACCTTGCCGAACATCTCGGAGCTGGAGGCCTGGTAGAAGCGGACCTTGCCGATGTCGGTGCCGGCGTACAACCGGATCGCCTCCAGCATGTTCAGGACCGCGTTGCCGGTGACCTGGGTCGTGAGGTGGGCGTTCTCCCACGAGTACGCGACGAAGGAGATGGCGCCCAGGTTGTAGACCTCGTCGGGCTGCGACACGTTCAGCGCACGCATCACACTGGACAGGTCGGTGATGTCGCCGGTGAGGAGCTTCACACCGGGAACTTCCTTCTCCACCAACGCCCGCTTCGGGTTGTTCTGGCCACGGATCAGGCCGTAGACGTCGTAGCCCTTACCGAGCAGCAGCTCCGCGAGATAGAGGCCGTCCTGGCCGGTGATTCCGGTGATCAAAGCGGTGGGCATAGCACTCCTCGGTCGGCTGCCGGCGGGGTCCGGTCGATGTCGCCAGTGGGTCTGGTCGGCGCTCGCCACCGGTGTCCGGCCGGCCGGCGGACCACCGAAATCGGTGCTCGCCCGGACGAATGCGGACACGGCGACAAAACGGCCACAGTCTAGCCGCGCCACGTGAGCACCCGGGCCACCCCTGTCGGTGCGGCTACGATCATCCGGTGACTTCACCTCTCTCCTCATCTGCCGTCGAGGATCCCGCGCCGACCGTCGGAGGCGAGAGGGCACCCCGTGTCGCTCCGCCCACCGCGGGATCCGGTGCAGCGCCCGGACCGCAGCTGAGGGGGGCCGTCGCACGGTGACCGACGCACACCAGCAGTCCCCGTCGCAGGCGGACCGAACCCCGGAAGATCCGGCGCCCGCCACCGCCCGGGCCGCACTGGCCGGTCGGCTCCGCGCCGCCGCCGTTGCCCTCGACATCGACCTGAACGCTGTTCCTGCTCCCGTCGGTGATGACGGGGCGCAGGACGCCGCCCGGGTGCTCGACCTGCTCGCTGTCCGGGTGGCCGACACGCTGGCGAAGGACGAGATCTGGCTGCTGCTGACGGCACTGTCCGCCGCGTATCCCACGCTCGACGAACTGACCGACGCCCGGCGCGCCCTGCAGCTCGAGGGTGTCGCCGGGATCGTCGAGCTCCTCGACACCTCCTTGCTGCGTGCCCAACAGGTCGGTGAGCCGCGGTCGAGGATCAGGATCGTTACCGGCGGGGTGGTCACGGACGTCGAACACTCGGCCAAACACGACCTGCACACCGGTATCCAGCGGGTGGCTCGCAGCCTCCTGCCGCAGTGGCGGTCGCGTCCCGAGGTGGTTCCCGCGGTGTGGACGGACGCCTCCGGAGCGCTGCGTGAACTGCGTCCGGCGGAGCGGCAACGTGCGCTGGAGTGGGGTCGGGAGGATGCCGGGCCCGTCGGCGAGGACGGCGTGGACACCCTGCTGGTGCCGTGGCGTTCGGTGGTCCTGCTCGTCGAGGTGCCCAGCTCGGAGGCCGACCCCCGGCTGGCTGCCCTTGCCGCGCACTCCGGCAACCGGTTGGTGGCGATCGGGTACGACGCCATCCCGGTGGTCAGCGCCGACACCGTTCCGCCGGCCGACTCGGTGAAGTTCGTCAACTATCTCTCCGCACTCAAGTACGGCCACGCTGTTGCGGCGATCTCGCACGCAGCGGCCGCCGAGTTCAGCGGCTTCGTCTCGATGCTTCCCACCCAGGGCCTGACCGGCCCGACGGTGCTCCCGCTCCCGCTTCCGGATCTGGCCGAACCCGCGGGTGCCATCGAACAGACCGCACTCGCCGACGACCGCGCACCGCTGGTGGTGATGATCGGTTCGTTCGAGCCCCGCAAGAACCATGTCGCCGTGTTGAACGCCGCCGAGCAACTGTGGCGTGAGGGCATCGACTTCCGGATCCGCTTCATCGGCGGCAGCGGCTGGGGCCACGAGTTCCCGGACGCGGCAGCCGAGCTGATCGCCGCCGGGCGCCCGCTGGAGATCCTCCGTGCTGTCGACGAGGCCGTGCTCACCCACTCCTACCGGGAGGCCGCCTTCACCGTGTTCCCGTCCTTGCACGAGGGTTACGGCCTGCCCGTGGCCGAGTCGCTCGCCCACGGCGTTCCGGTGCTCACCAGCTCCTACGGCGCGCCCTCGGAGATCGCGGCCGGCGGCGGCGCCCTCACCGTCGATCCGCGCAGCGACGATGCCATCCGCGACGGCATGCGCACGCTGTTGACGGATCCCGCCGAGCGGGACCGGCTGCGTGCCGAGATCCGCTCCCGTCCTGGCTCCGACTGGACCCGCTACGCCGACGCACTGTGGACGGTCGTCGCCGAACAGCTGGCGCTGGTCCCGGCAGCATCGACCGGGCGCCACACCCGCAGCGCGACCGACATGGCCGACATGGCCGACGTGGCCGGTGCGGCCACCGCGGCGGAGGACGTCCGATGAGCCTGCGTTCGAAGGTCATGAAGGCCACCGAGCTCACCGGCGCGGCCCGCACCCTGATCCGGGGCCGGGCCCGTTCGCACGAGCCGAAGGCGATCGCCGCCGACATCGACGGTCTGGGACGCGAGCGGCGCGACGCGCTGCGCGCCCGGATGCAGTCGTTGATCCACACCCTCGGCGGCACCCAACCGGGACGGAAGGACAGCGAGTCCCTGGTGGTCGCGCTGGCCGCAGCTCTCGAGCCCGCCGACGAGGAGACCATCTGGCTGCTGCTGGCCGTGATGGAAGCCCGACTGCCGACGGTTCCGCGGGTGCTGGCCGCGACCCGGGCCGCCCGGCTGTCCGGCACCGCCGCGGCCATCCGGCTGGCGCTGTGGAACGGCCCGGCACGCAGGCTGCTGGACCGCGGTCCGTGGCGGCAGGTGAAGATCGTCACCGGCGCCGTGCTGGTCGACGTCCACCACACGTCGCAGACCGACTTCGCCACCGGCATCCAGCGCGTCACCCGGGAGACCACCCGCCGGTGGGCAGCCGAACACGACGTCACCATGGTCGGTTGGACGGAGCACCTGCAGGCGCTGCGGGCGCTCACCCCGATCGAGGCCAGGCGTGCATTCTGGGGCGGCCCTGCCGTACCGGTGCCGGCCGACGACGCGGTCGTCGTGCCGTGGCAGAGCATCTTCCTGCTGCCGGAGCTGTCTGCCGAGGTGGCGCGCACCGGCCGCCAGATGGCGCTCGCCCGGTTCGGCCGGGTGCATTACGGCGCCATCGGATACGACCTGGTGCCCGTCACCTCCGCCGAGACCAGCCACTCCGGCATGCTGCCCGGCTTCGCGTCCAACCTCGCCGCGCTGCGCCATGCCGACGTGGTCGTGCCGATCTCCGAGGCCGCCGGCAACGAATACCGCGGCTGGCGCGCGATGCTGGCCGGCATCGACCTGCCGGGTCCGTCGATCCTGCCCGTCGTGCTGCCGTCCCAGGCGCCGCCCGCGGACACCCGCGCGCTGGCCGCCGCCGCCCAACGGCTCAAGCTCGGCGAACTGCCGATGGTGCTGGTTGTCGGCAGCCATGAACCGCGCAAGAACCACACCGCGGTGCTGCACGCCGCCGAGGTGCTGTGGCGCGAGGGTCACCGGTTCTCCCTGACCTTCATCGGCGGGAACTCCTGGAACTCGGAGCGTTTCCAGGCCCACCTGGCCAAGCTGCAGCTCGCCGGGCGTCCGGTGGAGAGCATCTCGGCGGCCGACGACGACCTGCTGTGGTCCGCGTTCCGACTCGCCCGGTTCACCGTGTTCCCCTCGGTGAACGAGGGATTCGGCCTGCCCGTGGCAGAATCCCTCGCCGCGGGCACTCCCGCGATCACGTCGGCCTTCGGGTCGATGCAGGAGATCGCCGCCGCAGGCGGTGCACTGCTGGTGGACCCTCGTGACGACGAGAGCGTGACGGACGGAATGAGGAGATTGGTGACCGACGACGCCCTGCTCGACGAGCTGCGTGCCCAGGCCGCGGCCCGGGTGCCCGGCAGCTGGGACGACTACGCCGGCCGCACCTGGCGCATCCTGACGACCGGCCGAGACGAGCACACCGCATGAGCACTCCCAGCAATCCCGATGAGATGACGCAGGCCGACACCCAGGTCGCCGACGCCCCCGCCACCGTCGCGCTCCACCAGGATCCCTCGGTCGACGCCAGCCTCGAGGGCGACCAGGTGCTCGCTGCGGCCCGCAAGCGGCACATCGATGCGCTCGGCGAGCAGCCGTTGGTCGCCGCGGGACCGGTGACCGGCTTCCTGCGCGGCACCGCCAGCTCGATCCGTGGCGTGTGGCAGTACCGCGAACTGCTGGCGCAACTCGTCCGCAAGGAACTGAAGAGCAAGTACAAGGACAGCGTCCTGGGCTTCCTCTGGTCGCTGCTGCGGCCGCTCGCGCTGCTGCTGGTCTACTACTTCGCCATCGGCAGGTTCCTCGGCGCCGAGCAGTCCCTCCGCAACCCCGGCGGCATCAAGAACTTCGCCATCTACATCTACTCCGGGCTGACCGCCTGGTCGTTGTTCGGCGAGATCGTCGGCGGCGGCTCAGCCTCGATCGTCGCCAACGGCGGCCTGATCAAGAAGATCTTCCTGCCCCGCGAGGTGTTCCCGCTCGCGGTGATCGGCTCCGCGCTGTTCAACTTCTTCATCCAGGTCGGCATCCTGTTCATCGCCACCTTTGTCGCCGGTGCTCCGCCGAACTTCACCCAGATCGTGTGGGTGTTCGCCGGGGTGGCCATCCTGCTGCTGTGGGGCATGGCGTGGGCCTTCCTGCTGTCCGCGGTGAACGTCTACCTCCGTGACGTCCAGTACCTGGTGGAGATCGCCCTGCTCGTCGGCTTCTGGTCGTGTCCGGTGGTCTACTCCTGGGCGCAGGTCATCAGCGCCGTCGGCGGCACCGGACTGGAGAACGCCTACCTGTTCAACCCGATCGCCATCGCCGTCTTCTGCTTCCAGAAGGCCTTCCGGCTGAACGCACCTGCAGCCGAGTTCCCGCCTAACCTCGGAATGTGGGTGGCCATCGCGATCGTCATCGGCGCCGTCCTCGTGTGGGTCTTCCAGCGGGCCTTCGCCCGGATGCAGGCGAACTTCGCCCAGGAGCTCTGAATCATGTCCAGCAACCCGGTCGTGGTGCGCGTCGCCGACGTCTCCAAACGCTTCGTCATCCGCAAGGACAAGTCGCTCAAGGAGCGGCTGGTCAACTTCGGTCGCTCCCAGCAGCACAAGGACGATTTCTGGGCGCTCGAGAACGTCGACCTGGAGATCACCGCCGGCAGCACTGTCGGGCTGATCGGGCCCAACGGCTCCGGCAAGTCGACGCTGCTCAAGATGATCGGCGGCATCCTGCAGCCGACCAGCGGCACCGTGGAGCACCGCGGCCGGATCGCCGCGCTGCTCGAGCTCGGCGCCGGTTTCCACCCCGATCTCACCGGACGGGAAAACGTCTACCTCAACGCCTCCATCCTGGGCCTGTCGAACGCGCAGACCGAGTCGTACTTCGATGAGATCGTCGAGTTCTCCGGCATCGAGAAGTTCATCGACACCCAGGTGAAGTTCTATTCGTCCGGCATGTACGTGCGGCTGGCCTTCTCGGTCGCCGTGCACGTCGACCCGGAGATCCTGCTGGTCGACGAGGTGCTGTCGGTCGGCGACGAGCCGTTCCAGCGCAAGTGCATGGACAAGATCCGCCGGTTCCAGGAGGAGGGGCGGACCATCATCCTGGTCACCCACTCACTGGACCAGGTCGCGGACATCTGTGACCATGCCGTGCTGCTCGAGGGCGGCAAGGTGATCGTCGACGGTGACCCGGTGGACGCGCTGCGGCACCTGCGGGCCGACTTCGATGCCATCAGGCAGGCCGACCTGGCCAAGCAGCGGGTGTCCACCAGAGCGCCGGATTCGACGGCCCAGGTCGTCGGGGTCAGCCTGTTCGACGACAACGATCAACCGACCATCTCGATCACCACCGGCGACGCGCTCAAGGTGCGCATCGCCACCCATTTCGATGAGCCGGCCGTCGCGGACGCCGTGGTCGGCATGTTCATGGACACCAGCCTGGGTCAGATCGTCTACGGCACCAACACCAAGCTGCTCGAGCAGCAGATCCCGGCGGCCATCGGCGATCGGGTCTTCACCTTCCGGATGGGCTCGCTTCCGCTGGTGGAGGGCACCTACGGAATCACCGCAGCCATCGGCCGGCAGAGCGGCGTCGAGTTGCACCGGCTCACAGGCGGCGCGAGCCTCGAGGTGCGTGGCAACGGCTTCACCATCGGTGTGCTCGACGTGCCCAGCGCGTATGCCGAGACCGAGGCCACCGCCGCGGACATTGCCGCGCGGGAGGCAGGACAGCGCGCCGAGGCCGATGCCGAGGCGGCTGCTGCTGCCTCGACCGATGCCGATGCCGAAGCGGCTGCTGCTTCCTCGACCGAAGCCGCGGCTCAGGCGGATTCCACCCACGAGTCTGCCGAGACCGACCCGTCCCTCCGCGTCGCCGTGTCTCCCGGCAGCGCGTCGACCTCCTGATGACAGGCGATCCGACATCGTGACGACCACCCCCGCTCCCTCCGAGGCCCTCCAGCACGGCGCCGACGACCAGGGCAGCAGCGCGACCGACCGGAAGAGCGCACCCGGGTCATTGGCTGCGGCCACGGCGACGCCCCCGCCACGTGGGAAGCGCGCCGGCCTCGTCGACTACCTCCTGTGGTGTGCCCCACCGCTGGTGCTGACGCTGATGACGATGGGGTTCTTCCCCGGCTTCTCGCCGTCCCAGCTGTCGTGGATGCTCGGAGCGGGGCACATCCAGTGCCTCTCCAACATGGGGTTCGGGCAGTTCAGCTCGTACTGCCAGCAGATCGGTGCGCCGGTCGGCTCGCCGCTGCTGACCGGGCTCGTGCAGACGTACCTGGGTTCGTTGCTGCACACGATCCCGTTCATCGACCCCTGGGCCGCGTACCAGATCGTCGGCGTTCTCACCGTGGCCGGCAGCTACGCCGGCGGTGTCGCTGTGCTCCGGCGGTTCGGGGCACCCATCTGGCTCGCCTCGCTCGGCGTCTTCATCTTCCTGACGTCGCCCACCGTGCTGTTGCTGAACGGCTACAACTACACCTTCCACGGCTTCATCATGCTGCCGGCCGCCACCTGGGCGGCGCTCGCCTCGTTCGAGAACTTCCGCCGCGGGCGCAATCTCCGCGGGGCGCTGCCGGCCTTCCTCACGCCCTGGCTCCTGGTGTTCACCGACGGCTACTCGTTCGTCACCGCCATGGTCCTCATCGTCGGCGTCGGCATCGGCTGGCTGTTCGGCGACGCCCCGAAGCGCGCGAAGGTCTGGGGTACTGCGTCCTGGGTGGCCGGCGTCGGTACCGCAGCGCTGGCCTACCTCAGCTACATCCCGGCAGGCAGCACCCATCCGCACACCGGACTCGGATCCTTCCGCTTCTACGGCGCCGACTTCATCACCTTCCTCATCCCGCCGCCGGTCAACTACTGGGCCGCGGAGATGCCCTGGAAGAACACCCTGCAACAGCTCTGGGGCACCTCCGACAACCAGTTCAGCCAGTACCCCGGGTACGTCGCACTGGCCCTGTTCGTGGTGCTGATCGCCTCGGGTGCGCTGCGCCGCCTGGCGCCCGGACGCGGCGAGCTCATCGCGCTGGCCGCTGTCGGGGTGTTCTGCGCCATCCTGTCGCTCGGTCCGTCGTTCAAGCTGGCGAACAGGCAGTCCGGTGTGCTCGGTCAGGACAATCTGCCGGCCGAGCTCACACGGTTCACCCTGCCGACGAGTTTCCTCTACGAGAACGTCCCCGGTTTCCAGGACATGCGCGCGACCTACCGCAGCTTTGTCGGCACCCGCTGGGTGTTGATCGTGCTCGCCGTCGTCGCGTTGGTGATGCTGCTGCGCACTCGGGCCAAGGTGCTGGTGCCGTTCCTCGCGATCCTGCTGCTGCTCGATTCGATGCCGAACTTTGCCAAGCAGATCGCTCTGCGTGCCTCCGCCAACGTCCAGCTCGACGCCGCGCGGACGGGTTCCGGTGGCAACCTCGCCAAGCTGATCAACCCGGGCGACAAGGCGCTGATCCTGCCGGCCAGCAACGACTTCCTGGCGGCCGCGTTCGTCCCGTTCACCGGGGGGACGTCGTACAACAACGGGCAGGACAAGAACCTGGAGTACAGCCGCGACAACTGGCCGCAGAGCGTCCGGGATGCCGTCTCCAGTTATGGCTCTCCCGAATTCGTCGACAAGGCCTGCACCCTGCTGCACTCCGACGCGTCGGTGATCGTGCTGTCGTACATGGGACTGCTGAACGCCGCAGTCGATTCGGCGACCATCCCGCAACCCGAACCGGTTTTGACCAAGCGGGCCCAGGCGGTCGCGGCCACCGGCAAGTTCGCGGTCACCGAGACCGGCACGGCGATCGCCATCCGCATCCCGGCGGATCGGGACTGCAGATGAGTTCCGGACGGACAAACTCTGCAGCAACCGCCGCCGTCTCCGCCACGCGCCCATCCTCTGGTCACGGGTGATCGAACATCGTGACCACATCCGCCGCAGGCGACGACGCAGCAGGCGATCGGATCGCCCCGGCCGCGGCTGTCAGATCGACGGGTGATCCGAGTGCTGCCGTCGACACCCTGGAGCATGACGACGGCCGCGTCGGTGAGGGCACCACTGCATCGAGCCCCTCCGAGACCGGCAGCACTGCGGCGACGCGGTACGAACGCCGGTCGGCGTGGCTGGGCAATCTGCTGTGGGTGGTCCCGCCGCTCGGGCTGACCCTGATCACCACCGGTTTCTTCCCGGGGTTCTCCCCGGCGAAGTTGTCGTGGATGCTGGGTGCGGGACAGATCGAGTGCCTCAACACCATGGGGTTCGCCGCGTTCAGGTCGTACTGCACGCAGATCGGCGCACCGGTCGGCTCACCCCTGTTGTCCGGCGCTCCGCAGACCTATCTCGGGCTGCTGCTGAGTTACTTGCCCCTGATCGATGCCTGGCGCGCCTACCTGATCGTCGGCGTCCTGACCGTCGCCGGCTCGTACCTGGCCGGAGTCGCCGTGCTCAGGCGCTTCGGAGCACCTACCTGGCTGGCTTCGCTCGGCACGTTCGTCTACCTGACGTCCTCGACCGTGCTGGCACTGAACGGGTTCGTCTACACCTTTCACGGTTTCGTGATGCTGCCGGCGGCGACCTGGGCGGTCTTCACCTCGCTCGAGCGGTTCCGTCGGGGCCGGTACGTCTCCGCTGCGCTCATCGCGTTCGCCTGTGCGTGGCTGATGGCCTTCACCGACGGGTACGCCTTCGTCGCCTCGACGGTGATGATCCTGGGGATCGGGCTCGGATGGCTGCTGGGCGACACCGCTGGACGGAAGAAGCTGGCCGGTGGCATCGTCTGGGCAGTGGCGCTCGCCACCGGATCACTGGCCTACCTGAGCTACATCCCGCCGGGTGGTGCCCACCCGCAGGCGTCGATGGGCTCCTTCCGCTACCTCGGGGCGGACCTGCTGACGTTCTTCATCCCGTCGCCCTCCAGCTACTGGGCGTCCGGGATGCCGTGGAACGGCGTTCTGCAGCGCCTCTGGGGAACGGGTGACAACCAGCTCGGCAACTACCTCGGCTACGTCGCGCTCGGCCTGGCGGTGACGTTGGTCCTGCTGGGCGCGCTGCGTCGGGGGGCACCTCATCGCGGCCAGCTGTGGTCACTCGTCGGCGTGGGTGTCGTGTGCGCGATCCTTTCGCTCGGACCCAACCTCAAATTCGCCAATTTCGCCGACATCCCCATCAAGCCGGGCAACCTCCCGGCCGGCGAGACCCGGTTCACGCTGCCGACCGCGTTCCTCTACGAGCACGTTCCGGGCTTCCAGGACATGCGCGCCACCTACCGCAGCTTCACCGTCACGCGCTGGGCGCTGGTGGTGCTCGCCGTGGTGGGCCTGGTGATGGTGCTGCGCACCCGGGCCAGGATGCTCGTCCCGTTCCTTGCGATCCTCCTCGTGCTCGATTCGGTTCCGAACCTGGCGAAGCAGATCAGCAATCGGCAGCTCAGCCGCGCCCAACTCGAGGTGACCAGGGCCGACTTCGGCATCCACCTCACCCAGATGATCGGGCCGGGCGACAAGGCCCTGATCCTGCCCAACGCCAACGATTTCCTGGCCAGCGGCTTCGTCCCGTTCACCGGCGGTAGCTCCTACAACGTGGGGATCGACAAGAACGTCGCCTACAGCATGGCCTCCTGGCCGGCCCCCGTCCGCCTGGCTGCCAGGACTTACGGAACTGCGAAGTTCGCCGACAACGCGTGTGCACTGCTGCATTCCGATGCCTCGGTGATCGTCCTGTCGTACTTGGACCTGCGGGCTGGAGCTGTCAATGCGGCCGTCACCCCCGGCCCCGACCCGGCACTGGTCCAGCGCGCCAAGGACGTTGCCCGACTCGACCGATTCGCCACCACCGAGACGCCGTCCGGGATCGCCCTGCGCCTCCGGCCCGACCAGGACTGCACTGCCTGATGACGAAACCGCCCACGGAACCCGACACCGCGGTCCTGCCGACCGACGAGCGCCGCGAACCCCCCGACGCGGCATCGCCCGCACACGACGCCCCGGCGGACACCCAGCTGGCCGACACCCAACCGATCGACCCCCGACCGCCCGGGCCGCCACCCGCTGACCCCCCGACTGCGGGGCCCCTCCGCGAGCGGTGGCGCAGCTGGATCCCGACCGTCGCCTGGTCGGTGCCGCTGTTCGCCGTGGTGTTGGTCGTCCACGGTCTGATCGCCGGTGCGCCGTCGGCACTGGTCTGGTCGGCAGGAGCCGGCAACATCGAGTGCATCGCCAAGCTCGGCTGGTCGCAGTTCTTCCAGCGCTGCCACCAGGTCGGAGCTCCTTTCGGTTCCCCCCTGCTGATCGGGCTCCCGCAGACCTACGTCGGTGCCTGGCTCAGCTATCTCCCCGGCATCGACGCCTGGCGGGCCTACAAGATCGTCACGGCGCTGTGCTGTGCAGCGGGATTCGCCGGTACGGTCGCCCTGTTCCGCCGCTGGAGCGTGCCGGTGTGGCTGGCGGCGATCGGCGCAGCGCTCTACCTGACCTCGCCGACCCTGATCGGCCTGGCTCCCTTCACCTTCACCTTCCACGGCTATGCGCAGCTGCCGCTCTACCTGTGGCTGCTGTTGCTTTCACTGGACGGATTTGCCGCCGGACGCCGGCTGGTCCCTGCCGTTCTCGCCGTTGCCACCTGCCTGCTGGCGGTGTGGACCGATGGCTACTCGTTCATCGGAACGATGGTCGTGATCGTGGTCGTCGGGCTCGGCTGGTTGCTGTCCCGGCAGCTGCCGTGGCGGATCCGGCTGATCGGGTCGGCGACGTGGGCGGCGGCGCTGCTCGGGTCCGTCGGCCTCTACCTCGTGTACGTCCCCAGTGGCGGCATCGATCTGCGCGTCGGCATCAGTGCGTTCCGCTATCTGGGCCTCGACGGGCTCACGCTCCTCCTGCCCGGGCCATCGATCTGGTACTCGTCCAGGGCGCCGTGGCGCTCCACCCTGCTCAACCTCTGGGGTGACGGGTCCAACCAGACCACCAACTTCCTCGGGCTGTTCGCCGTCGCCCTGGTGGCGGTGGCGGTAGCGTTCGGCCTGCTCCGGCCCCGCACCGCGGCCGGCCGTGAGCGCCTCACCCTGGCGCTGGCAGGCCTGGCCTGCCTGGTGCTCGCCTTCGGTCCTGCGCTCAAGTTCGCGAACACCAAGATTCCGATCACGCCGAGCTACGACGTCCCGCTCTCCGAGACCCGGATGTGGTTGCCGACGGCGCTGCTGTACGAGCACGTACCCGGCTTCACCGAGATCCGCGCGACCTACCGCATCTTCGCAGTGACCCGGTTCGCCCTCATCGCGCTGGCGATCGTCGGCCTCGCCGCGGTGTGGCGGAGCAGGGCTCGATGGTTCGCACCCGCGCTGGCTCTGCTGCTGGCGCTGGAGGGGTCGGTCAACCCGATCAAGCAGATCCGGAGCAATGAAGCCTCCTACGCCCTCGTCGGTTCGCTGCGGTCGGGCGTGCTGGCCGACCTGCAGACCTTGATCCGACCGACCGAGACGGTGCTGCTGCTGCCCGGATCGAACGATTTCCTGGCAACGGCCCTCATCCCCTTCACGGGTGCGAGCTCCTTCAACATCGGAGTGGACAAGAACTTCGCTCTTGCCCAAGCTGCCTGGCCACCGGCTGTCAAGCAGGTGATCACCGACTACCAACGCGGCAACATCGCCACCTCGGGATGTGCGCTGCTGCACAGCGGCACAGCAGACGTGATCGTCCTGGAGTTCGTACCGATGGGCGCCGGAGTCCGTACGGCGACCCCAGACGTCGCGCTGCAGGCCAAGGCGGAGCGCATCGCCGCTGCCGGTGAAGCTGCGGGGACCTTCACCGTCCTGCGTACCGGGACGGCGCTCTCGCTCAAGGCAGGTCCGTCCTGCTAGCCCCCACCGGCCGGCCCGCCCGCGCACATCCTGCGTGATAACGTCCCCCGGGCCGATAGCCGAACACCACCGGACATCGCCCCTGACCCCCCGACGGAGAGACTGCATGTCCGAGCGCAGCACCCGGGTCACCGTCCGACGCCCCACCTTCGCCGCAGCCGACGCGCCCTCCGGGCGGCGGGTGTTCAGCGCCCGGGGTTTCGAGCGCCTGCTGAAGGCCAGGATGGCCGCGTCCACGATCTCGGTGGTCGAGACCTGGACGCCGGTGGCCCCGGTCGTCGGTCGCCTCGACCGCGCTCCCGATCTGGCCGATGTCTGGGTGTACGGGCTCTACCGCACGATCCTGCACCGACTCCCGGACGACGGTGGCAACCGCGCCTTCACCGCGATGATCCGCGGTGGCGGCACTCCCGACCTGCTGATCCAGGCCTTGCTGGGCTCCCAGGAGGCAGCCACCACCGGCGCCAGCGCCCCCGAGGACCTCGACGTCGCGTTCGTCACCGGCGTCTACCTGACCGCACTCGGTCGTGCCCCGGACGAGGACGGTCTGGAGGCGCACCGCACCGCGCTGGCCGCTGGGGCTGTCACCCACGAGAGCATGCTGGCCTCGATGCTCGCGTCCGAGGAGGCCAAGAGCCAGCTGCGCTTCCCGCCGACCCCTTCGGTACAGCTCTCCGCTGACGAAGCGGCCGCCACCCTCGCGGCGTCCGACGCCGGTCGGCCCCGCGTCAAACGGCTCGTCGGTCAACTGGTGAAACGGCACAAGGGTCCGCGGACCGTTGCCCGCGAGTTCCTCTCGGGGACCACCGCCGCCCGCGCCACCGGACGCACCCAGTCCCGGGTGGAGACGCTGATCAGCGAGGTGGAGGCGGGCAGGGAGTGGCAGTGGAAGGTGGATCGTCACCAGATGTCCCACCTGGACACCCTCACCTACGCACTCAATTCCGTGTCCGCCCGCCTGGACAGGATCGAGCGGGACCTCGCGATCCTGCTCAAACAGTCCGCCCCCCAGGACCTGAGCAAGGTCGCGGGCAAGGAGTGACGTCAGTCAGCGGGTCCCCAGGTTCGACAACACGCTCACCGCGCCACCGGCAGACGCATCAGGACGAGGATTGCAGACGATGAAGGTCATCATCGCCACCACGATCACACCCTTCTCCTACGGCGGGGCGACATTGCTCGTCGACTGGTTGGAGGAAGCGCTGGTCAACCGGGGGCACCAGGTCGAGATGTACAAGATCCCGCTCTGGGGTTCACCGACCGACCTGCCGCAGCAGATCCTGGGTCTGCGCAACTGGGACTTCACCGGCCACGGTGACCGGTTGATCACGGTCCGTACCCCGAGCTACCTGATCCGGCACCACTCCAAGGTCGCCTGGTTCCTGCACCACCACCGGCTCTCCTACGACCTGTGGGAGACCTACCCGGACGTACCGGACGACGGCTCCGGGGCCGAGTTCCGCCGGCTGAACTTCGCCTCCGACGACGTCGCCCTGCGGGAGTGCGAACGATTGTTCACCAACTCGCAGACCATTTCCAACCGGCTGACCCGCTACAACCGGTTGGACTCCGAGGTGCTGTACCCGCCGCTCGGAGAAGGCGTCACGCACAGCACGGGCCCCTTCGGCGATCACCTGCTGTACGTGTCCAGGGTGGTCCCGCACAAGCGACAGCTGCTCGCCGTACAGGCGATGCAACACACCAGGACCGACGTCCGGCTCACCATCGCCGGCGGCAGTGGGCACGACGCCTACGCGGACTCCATCAAGGAGGCCATCGTCGCACTGTCGTTGCAGGACAAGGTGACCTACCTCGACCGAGTGGTCTCGGACACGGAGAAGGACGAGCTGCAGGCCGGTGCACTGGGCGTGATCTACATCCCGCTGGACGAGGACAGCTACGGCTTCGTCGGGCTGGAGGCGGTCGCCGCTCGGAAGCCGCTGGTGACGGTCACCGATGCCGGCGGGTCGCTGGAGCTGGTCAAGGACGGGGTCAACGGGCTGGTCGCCGACCCGACTCCCGAATCGCTCGCCGCTGCCTTCGACCGGCTGTACACCGACAAGCAGGAAGCCGTTCGGATGGGCGCCGCCCAGCAGGAACAGGTCGAACGGATGAACATCTCCTGGGATCACATCGTGGAGAGGCTGCTCGGATGAAGATCGTCGTTCTGAACACCTCTGTGCCGTTCCTGCGGGGAGGGGCCGAGCACCTGGCCGACACTCTGGTGGCAGAGCTTCGCAAGCGCGGCCACGCCACCGAGCACGTCAAGGTGCCGCTGCGCTGGCATTCTCCGCTGGCGATCTCGCAGTCGATGTTCGCCGCGGCCACCCTCCTGATGCCGGAGGTGGAGTTGGTGATCCCGCTGAAGTTTCCGGCTTACCTGGTCCCGCACCAGAACAAGGTGCCATGGCTGCTGCACCAGTTCCGCCAGGTGTACGAGCTGTGGGGCACCCCGTACCAGGACGTGCCGAACACACCGGAGGGCGAAGCACTGCGGCAGTCGATCCACGCCGCGGACGACCACGCCTTCCGGCAGGCCCGCCAGATCTTCACCAACTCCGCTGTCACCCGCAAGCGACTCAAGACCCACAACGGCTTCGACTCCGAGGTGCTGCACGCCCCGTTGGGCGACCCGGAGAGCTTCCGCTCGGGCGAGCACGGCGATTATCTGCTGGCGATCGGCCGGGTGTCCGGCGGCAAACGACAGGCGCTGCTGGCCGAGGCGATGGCCCACAGCCGCTCGTCGCTGCGGCTGGTGATCGCCGGCTCACCCGAGACCCCGGGCGAGCTGACCAAGATCCAGGACGTGATCGCGAAGCACGAGCTGCAGGACCGGATCACGCTGATCCCTCGGTTCATCTCGGACGAGGAGAAGATCGACCTGATCTCGGGTGCCCGCGCCGTGGCCTATCTGCCGGTCGACGAGGACTCCTACGGCTACGTGACCGCCGAGGCGATGCTGGCGCAGCGGCCGGTGCTGTCCACCGACGACGCCGGCGGCGTGCTCGAACTCGTCCGGGACGGCATCAGCGGGTATGTCGCCGAGCCGACCGCCGAGAGCCTCGCCGAGAAGATCGACCTGCTCGCCGCCTCCGCCGACGACGCCCGTCGTCTCGGCCGGGAGGGCAAACGGCTGGTGGAGAAGATGAACCTGTCCTGGGACAACGTGATCGAGAGGTTGACCTCATGACATCGGTGGCCTGGTGCACCCCGTTCAGCCGGCCCAGCGCGATCGGGCAGTTCAGTGCCCAGGTGGTCACGTCGATGCGCGAAACCCTCGGCTGGGACGTCGACATCTTCCACCCGGAGGGCGCCGGTGGGCGCAGCGTCCCGGACAACGGGTTCGTGCTGGGTGCGGATGCCGAACAGCAACTCGGTGAGTACGACCATGTCGTCTACAACATCGGCGACAACCCCGCCAACCACTCCGCGCAGATGCGACTCCTACGCACCGTGCCGGGCCTCGTCGTACTGCACGACGTGTCGCTCATCCACCTGCTGCTACCCGATCTGGTGCACGGACCGGAGGACGCCGCCCGCACGGAGTTCGTCCGCTGGTACGGCCCGGAGGCCGCAGTCGCCTCCGCCGCGCTCCGCGCCGACGAGCTGAAGTTCGTCGGCGATCCGGAGAACATCCGTCGCTACCCGATGATCGAGCCGGTGCTCGAGAACGCGCCCGCGGTGGTGACCCACTCCGAGTGGGCCGCCGCCCGGGTCCGTGAGGGCTACGCGGGCGATGTCTGGGTGCTGCCGCTGCCGCGCGAGCCGCTGGCGAATCCGCAGCCGTCCGAGCTGCCGGGGATCGACGACCGGACCATCATCCTGCAGGCCGGAGTGCCCAACCGGAACAAGCACATCGAGAAGATCATCGAGGCCTTCGACGACGCGGGCATCGCCGATCGGGCCCAGCTGGTGATCTGCGGTTACGGCACCGACGAGGCGTTCGAGGCCCTCAGCGAGCTCGTGGCCGACCGCTCGCTGCAGGACTCGGTGCACCTGCTCGGCAGGGTCGAAGACGACGTGATGGACGAACTGCGCCGGCGTGCGCTGATCTCGACGGTGCTGCGCTTCCCGTTCGGCGAGGCGGCCAGCGCAGCCCTGCTGGACGCCATGTCCTACGGCCACGCGGTGCTCACCGTCGACGGCGGTCACTACGCCGAGGTCCCGGACGACACCGTGCAGCGGATCTCCGTCCCGCCGGTCGCCGATGACATCGCCAGTGTCCTGCGCAGTTGGGTCGACGATCCGGCAGCCGCCCGTGAGTTCGGCGTCCGCGCGGCGCGGTTCGTTGCGACGGAGCACACTGCCGAGACCTACAGCCGGGGGATCGCGGAGGTGCTCCCCCAGGTCGGAAGCTTCCAGCGGCGGCGCGACCTGGTGGACATGCTCAGCCGCACGCTGTACTCGCTGGGCTTCGGTCCGCAGGACGAGATCACCATGTCGATCGCCCAGGACGCCGCCGAACTGTTCTCCGGCGAGCCAGTGGTGGCCGAGGAGATCTATTCACCCGGTCGCTCGAGTGGCGCGACCAGGCACTGACAGCAACGCACGTCCGGGGGGCGGCTCGAGAGACAGAACACCAGTAAATCAGGGGGACGATGAACGCGAGAGCGCTGGATCGATTCGAGAGCGGGGCGCTGTCCCCATTCCTGAGATCCGATCGTCGGATCAGGACAGTGCTGGTGCTCCTCTTCTGTCTCGCCGCGGGATTCCGCATCTTGCTGTCGCTGAGCCGGACCGGTCCCATCGTCGTCGCCGACGAGATCGGGTACCTGGCCAACGCTCGGGTACTGGCCGGGGGCCCGCCGATCGATCTGTCGACGGCGACCTACTACTACTCGGGTTCGTCCCTCCTCATCGTGCCGGCGTACTGGTTGAGCAGCGACCCGGTGACCATCTACCAACTGGCGCTGGTGGTCCAGGCGCTGGTGTCCGCGGTAGTCCTTCCGCTGCTGTACGCACTGTGCCGCGAGGTGGGCGTGTCCCAGGCCCGGAGCCTGGCAGCAGCCGTTGCTGCCTCCGTGTGTGTCGACTCGGTCTTCTGGTCCGATTACGTCCTCACCGAATCGTTGTTCAGTTGTCTTCTCATCCTGTGGGTCTGGATGGGAGTAAGGGTGGTGCGATTCGGAGCAGTTCGCCAGGGATACCTCTCCGCGGTCTGCCTGGGCGTGACGTTCGGGCTGCTCGGCGCCACCCACCCACGCGGCTTGATCCTGGTGGCGGTCGGTGGTGTCGTGGGATTGGCCTTCATGCGGAAGATCGGTCTGCTCCCGGTACTGGTGTGCGCAGGTACCGCTGTCGTGGCGCTCGGAGTCGGGCTCTGGCTGAACGTCATCACGATGCGAGCGAACTATCCGGGCCGTTCCCTGTCCAGCCTCATACCCGTGAACGGTGGTTCCGACAGGCCTGGCACCGGTCTTGCCGACCAGGCCTTCAGCACCTCGGGTCAGGTGTGGTATCTCGCGGTCGCCAGCGGTCTGCTCGCGCTGTACGGGGTCCTGCATGCCTGGCACCTGGCACTGACAGGGGACAAGGCGCTCCGGACCACGAGGCTGGCCGCTGCGGTTCTCGTGACCGGTGCGGGTGCGGCGTTCACGATCGGGTCTGCTGCTGTGTTGCTCGTCTCCGCACCGACCCGGAGCCCGGACTACCTGGTGTACGGCCGCTATGTCGCAGCACTCATGCCGGTACTGATCGCCTTCGGCGTAGTGGGGATGCTCAGGACGCCGGACCGGACGATCTGGATCCTCCGTGGCGCGACCATCGCCCTGGCCGGGGTGCTGACGGTCCTGGTGGGAATCGGTCTGAACCGGTTCGACACGTCCACACCACCCCGACCATTTCCCATCCCGGGTGTGAGCACTCTCGCGTCCTGGATACCGGGCAACATCAGCAGGGTGCACCAGGTTCCGATCACCCTGGTCGCGATGGTGTTCTTCGCGGTGTGCTGTGGCGTCGTCATCCGGCCGGGCCGGCGATCCCGTGCCGCCGTCGTTGCGCTGATCACGGTGTCGGGTGTGGCCTTGTCGGTATCGGCAGTCACGTCGATCGCGCAGAAGTCGGACGACTTCGGATACCGGGCCGGAGCGGCGTTCGACGTGCCCCTGGTGACGCGGACCGAGCGGATCGCCTGGGACTCCTCCATGGCCGGCGGCGGTGTCCCCAACATCGTCGCCAGGCTCAACTTCGCCTACTTCGCGAACGACGCCACTATTGAACAGTTCGACAGCACCCGGCAGGCTCCGCCGGACTCCGCCAGCGTCATTGCGGCTTCACCCCGTTTCAAGGGAGACGCGATCGGCCTCACCCGGGCATACAAGGTGCCGGGCCGGGAGATCGTGTTGTGGACCAGGGGCCGATAGGTCGGCACGGCACCACCGTTCTACTTCCGCCTTCCAGGTACGGAGCAACTCGCCCCCAAACCCGGCCCGGACGGGACGCGCTCCATGGTCCGTGGGCGGGCCCGCATGGTGCAGCTGCTGGCGTGGGTCAGCTGCGGACGGCAGGCAGGTGGTGCAGCAGCCGCTCGGTGATCCGGTCGATGTCCGACTCGGTGAGCTGGGTGTGGGTCGGCAGTGAGATCCCGCCGATGGAGATCGCATCGGCCACCGGGAACACTGCCTGCTCGTCGAGGTACGGCGGCAGCTGATGCATCGGGTAGAACACCGGACGGCTCTCGATCCCGTCGGCCTCCAACAACTCGATCAGCCGATCGCGCGCCTCGGACGTCCGGACGTCGACCCGCACCGTGTACAGCCAGTTGACCGATTCGCTCCAGGCCGGCGGCTTGGGAATGGTGACCTCGGGCTGAGCGCCCAGACGCTCGTCGTACCAGGCCGCCAGGTCCTTGCGGATGGCCAGCTTCTCGTCGATCTTCTCCAGCTGGCCCAGACCGATGGCGGCCTGGATGTTCGTCATCCGGTAGTTGTAGCCGACCACCGGGAACCAGTAGCGACGCTGCGGATCCATGCCCTGGCCGCGCAGCAGCCGCAGCTTCGCGGCGAGCTCGGCGTCGTTCGTGGTGACCGCGCCGCCCTCCCCGGTGGTCATGATCTTGTTGCCGAAGAAGCTGAAGGAATTGACCAGGCCGACCGAGCCGACCCGCTTGCCGTCGGCACGGGCGCCGTGCGCCTCCGCTGCGTCCTCGACGATCGGGATGCCGTGCTCGTCCGCCAGCGCCTTCAGCGATGTCAGGTCGCAGGCGTGGCCGTACAGGTGCACCGGCATGATCGCCTTGGTCCGCGGGGTGATCTTGCGGCGGACGTCCTCGACGTCGATCGTCATGCCGTCCGGCTCGGAGTCGACGAACACCGGGGTGGCCCCGGTGTAGGTGACCGCGTTGGCCGAAGCGATGTAGGTGAGCGTCGGGACGATGACCTCGTCCCCCGGCCCCAGATCGAGCGCAACGAGGGCCAGGTGCAGTGCGGTGGTGCCATTGTTGGCGGCGATCACGTGCTCGACCTCGCAGAACTGCGCGAAGGCCTGCTCGAAGTCGGTGACGAAGTGACCGGCGGAGGAGATCCACACCGTGTCCATGCATTCCTGGACGTACTTGGACTCGTTGCCGTTCAGATGCGGTGCGGCGATCTGGATCCGTGCGGGACTGCTCACTTAGCGCTCCTTCGACCGTGCCGGTACCCCGACCACGGTGCTCTCGTCCTCGACATCGCCGATCACGGTGCCGCCTGCTCCGACCGTCGCCCAGCTCCCGATGGTGCTGCCCGGGATCACCGAGACCCCGACACCCAGGAACGCTCCGGTGCCCACCGAGACCGTGCCGGCCAGGTGGGTCCCCGGAGCGACATGGGCGAAGTCCCCCAGCACACAGTCGTGGTCGACCGACGCCATGGTGTTGATGATGACGCCGGCGCCGATCGTGCTGTACGGACCCACGACGGCACCGCTGATCACGATACTTCCCGGCCCGACGGTCGAGGTCGCGGCGACATGCGCCGACGGCGCGATCACTGTAGCGAATTCCCACCCCTGGGCCTGCATCTGCGCGGTGATCCTGGCCCGCACCCGGTTGGCCCCGACCGCCACGAACGCAGTGCGATGGCCCTGCCGGAGCAGCGCCGGGAGGATCTCGTCGCCGCCGAGCACCGGGATCTGCAGCCGACCGCCGTCGGCGCCGCTGACCGGATCCCCGACAGCGCCCAGCACGTCGAGCCCGGCGGTGAGCATGACGTCCAGACAACTACGGGCGTGTCCGCCGGTGCCGATCACCACGATTTTCGTCATCGGGAGGTGATCCTACGGTCACCCGCCGGCAGTCACGCCTGGGAGCGCGACAGCACCGCGACCCTCCAGCGATCCGTGTGCCGCGTCGTCGGACATTCCGACCCGGGAGATATCATCCTGTGATGCAGCAGGAGCCATTCGTGTCATATGCGCAGAACCGCGAGGACGTGGTGCTGTACCGAGCGTTGTCGCACATCACCCAGGGGCGTTACCTGGACGTCGGGGCCAACGATCCGACGGTCGATTCGGTGACGAAGGCGTTCCACGATCGAGGTTGGCGCGGCATGTCGATCGATCCGATCGAGTCCTATGCACAGGCTCATCGCGACAGTCGGGACGGCGACATCGTGGTGCAGGCAGCGGTCACCGACGCGGACGTCGAGGAGATCGAGCTGCACATGGTGCCGGACACCGGTCTCTCCAGTCTGCGGTCCGACGTCGCCGACGCCTACCTGGCGAGCGGCGCCCGCGAGGTCCGGAACATCATCGTCCCGGCCAGACGACTCACCCGGCTGCTCGACGAGGCGGGGTGGGACGGCCTCCCGATCCACTTCATGAACCTGGATGTCGAGGGCGCCGAGCTCAACGTCCTGAACAGCCTGGACCTGAGCAGGTACCGCCCGTGGGTGATGGTGATCGAGTCGCTCGCCCCGCACACTGCGGAGCCGGCCTGGGATCACTGGGAATCGACGCTCACGTCGCAGGGGTACACCTTCGCGCTCTTCGACGGGCTGTCCCGGTTCTATGTCGCCGACGAGCATCTCGAGTTGTTGGATGCGCTCAGCGTTCCGGCGAACATCATGGACAACAGCATCCCGCTCGCGCTGCACAACGCGCTGCAGGTCCCGGACCAGCGGCACGAGTTGGCCCAGATCTACGCCCGAAACGACGCCCTGCAGGAGCAGCTCCGACAGACGGCCGACGCCCAGCGGGACGAACAGGCGTGGCTGAAGGAGCAGGTGGACACCGGCTCCCGGCAACTCGCCGAGGTGCGGCAGGCGCTCACCCATCTCGAGAAGATCAATGCCGATCTGACCGCCCACCGCGACGACCTGCTGCACGAGCGGACGGCGATGCAGCAGGAGCACACAGCGATGCAGCAGGAGCACACGGCGATGCAGCAGGAGCAAACGACGATGCAGCAGGAGCACACGGCGATGCAGCAGGAGCACACGGCGATGCAGCAGGAGCAGACGACGATGCAGCAGGAGCGCGAGGAGCTGCGCGCCCGCGTCGAGCGCCTGCAGGAGCAGCTGGAAGAGGCCGAGGCATCGGCGCTCACCTGGCGCACGAAGGCAGTCAGCACCTGGGCCGATTTCAGCGCCTACCGCGAGACGTCCGTGCCGGAGCTGGACGCGGCGCGGGCGTCGGAGGCTGCTGCCCGTCAGGAGATCGTCGACATCAAGAACTCCACGTCCTGGCGTGTCACCAAGGCGCTGCGCGCGGTGGGTGGGCGGCTCCCGCACTGAGGCCTGGACCGCAGGCCCTCACCCGGGGCGGGCCGGGCGCACACCCGGCGCTGGGGCCGGCCGGGCGCGGGCACCCGAACGCGGTCAGAGCTCCGGCTCGCCCTGGATCTCCGCGCCGGCCGCCACCCGTTCGCTGCGGGTGGCGACGAACGTCCGCGCCGCCAACCCGGCCTTGAGCACGAGGCGCAACGGCCCCTGCCAGCGGGCCGAGTGTCGGTCGGCGAGGTAGCGGTAGGCACTGCGGTGGTGCTCGGTCAACATGCGGTGCTGATGACGCGACGTCGAGTGCCCGCCGACATGCTCCACCTGGGCCTGCGGCGCGTACAGGGTGCGCCAGCCCGCGCCGTGCATCCGGTCGGCGAGGTCGACGTCCTCGAAGTACATGAAGTACCGCTCGTCGAACCCACCGATCTGCTCGAACGCCTCCCGCCGGATGAGCAGGCAGGCACCGGACAGCCAGCCGGCCTCGCGCAGTGCGACCTGGTCGTCCTCGGCGCGGTACCGCCGGGTCCACGGGTTGCGCGGCCACAGCCAGCCGACCATCGCATGACCGATCCCGTCGGTGATCGACGGCAGCCGGCGGGCGGACGGGTAGAGCTTGCCGTCCGGCGTCCGGATGGCAGGACCGAACAGTGCCGCGTCCGGGTGTCGGTCGGCGACCTCGACCAGCAGATCGAGGCTGCGGGCGCCGAAGCGCAGATCGGGATTTGCGATCACCAGGTACTCGACGGTGTCGGGAAGCACTGCCGCACCGGCGTTGCCGGCGCTGCCGAAGCCGATGTTGCCGCCGGTGCGCAACAGGGTCGGCGCATCTGGTCGCTCCGCAGCCCGCTCCACCGATCCGTCGGTCGAGCCGTTGTCCGCCATCACCACGAACGGCGGCGAGGTGGTGGCCGCCGGTAGTGAGTCCAGGAACGCGTCCAGGGTCTCGCCCGGCGAGTAGGTGATGACCACGATCCCCACCCGCGGACCGGCGGGCGGTGTCTTCTCCGGCGGCGGTGGCTGGTCGGGGCGGCTCGGGTCGGTCATCCGGCCCCTCCGGCAGTTCTCCAGCGACTTCCGAGACGCCGACCACCGAGACGCCGACTTCCGCGTCCCCGAATTCCCCGACCCCGACGGCCTGCGACGGCCGTGCGGTAGGCAGCCAGACACGACTGGGCGCAGCCGTCCCAGGTGAAGTCGGCTGCCCGCCGCACCGCCCGCGCGGCAAGTTCGGAGCGCAGGTGCGGATCGTCGAGCAGGGTGTCCAGCGCGGCACCGATGGCGGGCCCGTCCGGTTCGGTGTAGGCCACCGCGTCGCCGCCGACCTCCGGCAGCGACAGCCGATCGGTGGTCAGCACGGCGGCGCCGCAGGCCATCCCCTCCAGCACCGGGATGCCGAATCCCTCACCGAGGCTCGGGTAGGCGACGACGGTCGCCCCGCCCAGGTAGCCGGAGAGCACCGACAGCGGCAGGTACCCGGGTCGCAGGACTGTCAGGTGGTCGGGGACAGCTGCGATGGCGCCATCGATCCGGGTGTCCCAGCCCGCGCCGCCGGCGAGCACCAGCACCGGCGGGTCCGGACGGTCGGTACAGCTGCGGACGAATCCGTCCACCAGCGCCGGCACGTTCTTCCGTGGTTCGTGGGTGGCCAGGAAGGCGATCCACCCCCGGTCGTCGAGCTCCAGCGACGCCGCGGCGGCGGAGACCTCGGCGGTCGACGGCGGATGGAACCGGGCGGGATCGACACCGAGGTGCGCAACCACCAACTGGTCGCGATCGGCCCCGGCGAGCCGCACGAGTTCGTCACCGGTCGCGGCGGAATCGACCACGCAGACCGCAGCGCGGCGCAATGAGAGCTTGATCCAGCTGCGGAAGAAGCGGGCCTTCAGACCGGTGTGCCACTCACGGTCGGAGAAGAACAGCGCATCGTGCAGCGTGACTGCGACGGGGCGACCGGCGAGCAACGGCATCGTGTAGTGCGGGGAATGGATGACGTCCACCCGGAGCCTGCGGGCGACGAGCGGCAGACCGAACTGCTCCCACAGCAGACGTACGGGCCGCGGGTCCGCCCAGCCCGGCAGCACTGCGAGCTCCGCCCGGGGCGCCCGGGCGGTGAAGACCTCCCGGTCGCGTCGCTGGCAGGCGATGACGAGCTCCACCTCGTGCTGCAGCACGGCGGCGAGCTCCTCGACGTACCGACCGACTCCCCCGCGTGCTGCCGGAACGGCTGTCGCATCGAGCAACACGCGCAACGCTGGCATCGGGGGTGGCGTTCCTCTCGTGGATCACGGGCGCGGCGTCGCTGACAGCGATGGGTGACCGGCGTGGAAGGACGCTACCGGAACGGGCGGGCCTGCCTCCGCATCACGTGGCGGCCTGCTTCCCTGCACTGCCCGGAGTCTCGGCCGATGACAACTCGGGATGCACCAACAACAGTGAGAGCAGCAGATAGGTGCGCCGACCCTCGTGCTGAGCGTTCTGGGGGTCCTGCTGGTCGGGCTGCTCCGGCTCGACGGCGTCGTTCCGGATCCTCTCGGTGAACGCCGTGACGTGCGCGGCGAGTTGCTCGGCCAGCTCGTCCGCCTCGGCCTTCGTGAGCTTGAGGGCGTGGTCGCTGATCGAGCGATGGGTGCCGACCGGACGCTCGTCCGCATAGGCAACGTCCACCGCGTGGTGCGCCCAGGCAGCACGATTGCGGCGGAACACCTGGGCTGCGGCCCGACCGCCCGGCGCCGCCTCGATGTCCCCCAGATTGACCGCGAGACCGCCCACCGGCACCCGCCACACACGATCCCGCCGGTCCCTGGCCGCCGACGGATCGTCCTCGACGAGCCCGTACCGGGCGAGCTGACGCAGATGGAAGCTCGCCTGGTTGGCCGGGATGTCGAGTTCGCGGGCCAGATCGGCGGCCCGCAGTGAACCCGAGGCAGAGAGCTCGGTGAGGATCCGGTTGCGCAGCGGATGTGCGATGGCGCGCAGCACCTTCGGGTCGTGGACGTGCCGAACCTCGGCTCCGGGTTCGCTCATGCCCGCAGCCTAGCTGCACCTCGCACGGTTCAGTGCGCAACTCCTATTGCGCAATATTAGTTGCGCACCATAGAGTGCGGATCATGCCCAGCTACCGCACCCTCGCCCGCAACCGTGATTTCACCGCACTCTGGATCGGCCAGGCCGTGAGCGATCTGGGCAGTCACGTCAGCATGTTCGTCTTCCCCCTGTTGGCCTTCGCGCTCACCGGATCCGCACTCAGCGCCGCCCTGGCCGAAGCACTGCACCTGCTCGGACTTGCCGCCACGTTGCTGCCCGCCGGGGTGCTGGCCGACCGCCTGCACCGGCTACGGGTGATGCGCACCTCCAGCGCCGCCGGGGTGGTGCTCTACACGTCGCTGGTGGTCGCCGGGATCCTCGACGTGCTCACTCTCCCCCACCTGCTGGTGGTGGCCGTCCTCACCGGCGCAGCCGCCGGCCTGTTCTCGCCGGCGGAGACCTCCGCTGTGCGCAGCGTCGTCAGCGAGCAGGAGCTGCCGACGGCGCTCAGCCAGAACCAGGCGCGTCAACACGTCGCCTCGCTGGTCGGCGGGCCGCTGGGCGGCGCCCTCTACGGGATCACCCGCTGGCTGCCGTTCGCCGTCGACGCGGTGACGTTCGCGGTGTCCTGGGTCATGCTCGGACGGATCAGGACCGATCTGTCCGCCCCCACGCGCAGCGGGCCGCGGCGGCGCATCCGCGCCGACCTCGCGGACGGTCTGCATTTCATCCGGTCCCGACCGTTCTTCCGCGTCATGCTCTGCTGGAGCGCGCTCACCAACCTGACCGTCAACGCGCTGTTCTTCGCCGCGATCCTCCGGCTCGTCCAGCACGGTGTCCCGGCCTGGCAGATCGGGCTGGTCTCCTCCGTCGCCGGCGCCTGCGGGCTGATCGGTGCGATCGGAGCGCCGTGGCTGATCGAACGATTCGCTACCGGCCGGCTCACCGTCGTCATCGCCTGGAGCTTCGTCCCGCTGCTGGTGCCGATGGTGATCTGGGACAGCCCGGTGGTGGTCGCGGCCGCGCTCGGACTCGGGCTGCTGCTCAACCCGGCGGGGAACGCCGGCATCCAGTCGTACCGGATCGCCGTCACGCCGCGGGAGCTGATCGGGCGCGTCCAGTCGACGGACCAGTTCATCTCGATGGGCATGATGCCGCTCGCTCCGGTGCTGGGCGGCGCGCTGTTGGCCGGGCTCGGTGGCTCGGCGGCGGTCGCCGTGCTGGGTGGGATGACGGCCTGCGTCGCGTTGATCCCGACGCTCAGCCGCAGCGTGCGCGAGGTGCCGCGCCCGGCGCTCTGGCGGACGTCATTGCAGGAACCGGCGCTGACAGCCTGAGCGCTGGCGATCGTCGGCGCGGTGTGGGTTGGCGCGGTATCGGAGTGTCGATCCCTCCGAGCCGTGACCCGTCGGGAGCACTGAGTCAGGGAGGCTCGATCGTCCACTCGCGGATGAGAGCGTGACGCCCCGACCAGGAGTTCCTGTGCGATGATCGGAGTGCGGAGCGGGGTGAGGCCTTCGTGAGCACGCGAATGGTGGTGGACCACGACGCCGGGGATCTCGAGGAGAGTAGTGACTGTCGTACGCGCGCCCTGGGGGGGATCCGGTTCCAGAGTTCGGGCATTCCTGTCTGAACCAGATCGGCTGGTGGCTGCTTTCATCCTGCTCGCAGCATTCACAAGTCTGTTCAAGTCCTTGCAGTACACGGCAATCGGTTCGCCTCTTGTCGAGGTGGACGAGACGTCCAGTGCGTCCTATGCCGCAGCCCTGGCCCGGTGGGTCTCGCCGACGATCACCACCCGCACCGCCCACGGCACCAGCGGCTTTCCCGGCGTCTGGCTGGCGCAGGTGGCGCTTCCTGTGCAACAGATGATCTGGACCGCGAACCATCCACCGCTCTACCACCTGCTCGCCGTCCCCGCGGTATGGATCGCCGACTGGACCGGAACCCCTGGACTGGCCCTGTTCACCATGCGGTTCATCAGTGCGGCCAGCACGGCGCTGGTCGTGCTGATCAGTGGACATCTGGCCCTCGAACTGCTTCCGCGACGACCCGTCGTGGCCCTGGTGAGTGCGTCTGCAACGGCCGCGATGACAACGATCGTCTTCCAGGGGGGTTTCGCGTACAACGACGGTTTCGCCACCGCGACCGGTGGACTGGCCCTGTTGGTGCTGGCCCGGGCAGCTCGGCGCGGTGTGACAGCAGGGCGGGTCGGCTGGATCACCGTGTGGTGCACCGCTTCAGCCGGCACCAGGCCGACGGGCGTGGTGCTCACCGCGGTGGTCGTGGTCGCTGTCCTGTTGATCTGCCTCGTCCAGGGTCGGAGCCGCGGGCAGGCGATCCGGTTCGCCCTGGTGGTCGGCACCGTCCCTGCACTCCTCGTGGGGTGGTTCTATCTGCGCAACATCATCCTGTTCGGGGATGCGACCGCGAGCAACGCTCTGTTGCAACGGTTCGGTCGAAAACCGAACCCACGTCTGACCACCATCGACGGCTCGCTGATCTACCTGCGCTCGCAGTGGGATCAATTGTTCACCCAACGGCGTCTCAAGCCGTCGTCATCGAGTTGGGTGCATTTCATCCGGGTGGTCGGCAAGGTCCTGGCCGCGGGTTTCGCGGTGCTCGTGGTCTCCAGCTGGATCCGTGATCGGCGCCTGTTCAGCGTGCGGTCGCGCCCGATCCGATGGTGGTCCACGGCCATCCTCTGGGCAACGTTGGTGGCCGTATCGGTGGCGACGATCGTGGCGACGATTGCCGGACTCGCTGCCGGAGTCGGGAGCCACGAGCGCTACCTGATGCCCGTCGAGCCTCTTCTGACGATCGCGCTGGGTCTGGGCGTCGCGGGTCTGGCCAGTTGGATTCCGTGGGCGCGCGCCCGTGCCATCGCCGTGACCATCGCAGCGGCCATGGGCGCCGGATTGTTCGTGGTGTTCGGGGTTCTCACGCAGAGGGTGACGGTCGACTGGTTCACCCGATTCCAGATCGCCCGGGGGAAACCGCCACTACTGGGTCTCGGCACGGCCGAGGTGTTCGGTGCGGTGGCCACGCTCGCTGCGGTGCTCGGTCTGTTGATCTGCATCGCCCTGGTGGTGACAGCCGTCGCTACGAACCCCAGATCGTCGCCTCCGGGCGCCGACGGTCGGTCGCGTCCGAAGGCCGAAGAAGCCGGAACTGCGACCGAGGACGACGAGGCGAAGCACAACGCCGGCGCGTGACCCCCGTCGCCCGCGTCACCCCAGTGGGATCCTGCGATGTCGCGACAGTTGCGGTGCGACCTGCCTACCCGGCGCCCAGCTGCACCGTCAGGGAGCGTGCAGCGGAACGACATCGCCGGTCGAGTCGATCGTGCCGAGGTAGGCGACGGTGCTCTCCCGGACCGCTGCCGTCGGCGGATGACCGAGCGGCGTGTCCCACATCTCGTAGCCGACGCTCACGTCGGGAGCAGCGGGACGCCGGCCGTCGGCCCAGGGCAGCCCGGTGTCGTCGAAGACCACCGCCGTCACCCCACCGCCCCAGGCCTTGTCCAGGGCAGCCAGCTTGGCCGCCGTCGGCGCTCGGAGTGCGACCGTGTCGACGCCGCAGAGGTTCTTGACCGTCACCTGGTAGTAGCCCATGACCGGGATCGGGCCGAGGACAGCAACCTTGTCGGTGGGCAACTGTGCGCAGATCTGTTGGACGAAGGCGAGCTGACCCTCGCCCTCGATGACGGGGAACATCGGCCGGGTGGTGAGCGCCGCCGGGACGATCACCGCGACCGCGGACAGTGCCAACGCCGCCGCGAAGATCGGCGTCGTGCGCTCCCGGAACCGTCGGGTGAGCGCGGTGGCGCCGACAGCCAGGCCCCAACCGAGCACCAGCAGGATCCCAGGGATGACGGCCGGCAGGAACCGGCGCATCGCCCACACCTGATCGGGGGTGATCTGGGCCCGCACCAGGTAGACCAACGAAAATCCCACCGGCGCGATCGCGACCAGCAGGTCACGGCGCCGACGGGCGATGATCTGCCACACCAGGACGACGGCACAGACCGCACCTGCGATCACCACCGCCCAGCCGAAGTACCAGGCCAACCAGTTGATCGTCTGCTCGTCGTAGGCGCGGGTCGGATCGATCGGCAGCCCCTGGCGCTGTTGACGGATCCGTACTTCCGTGGCGTACGGCTCGATGGTGTGCCGGCTGGTCAGGAACAACGGGCGCGCGGCGAGCACCACGACGACGAGACCGACCAGCGCGCTCACCACGGCGGCCAGGCGGCGGCGGTGGGAGGCGGTCCAGTCCCGCACGGCGGCAGGTAGCCAGCGGACGGTGATCGCGACCAGGGTGGCGAAACCCAGCGCGAGCCACAGGGCCAACGCCTGATCACGCAGGACGTGCAGGTAGTCGGGCGAGTTGAGCAACAGATCGGTCAACCCGAGCAGGGTGGTGGGGACCGCGCCGATACCGAACCAGAGCAGAGCCGCGCCCATCTCCTTGCGTCGCTCGCGCCCCACCGCCAGAGCGACACATGTCCCGATGCCGATGACGGCGCCGATCACCACCAGCAGGCCGTCGATCCGGGTCATCGCCGCCAGGCCGATCCCGATCCCGCCCAGCAGCCAGCCGCGACGGCCGCCGCCGCGGGCGCCCCACAGCAGGCCGAGCGCTCCGACCGACACGGCCAGCAGCGACAGCGGCTCGGTGTACGGCGCCCGGGAGAAGGCCATCAGCGGCATCGAGACTGCCAGTGCCGCCACCGGGATCAGTCCGAACAGCGGGCCGGCCAACCGTCGCGCGATCGTGTAGACGGCGACCAACGCGCCGGCCCCGATCAGCACGTTGGCCTGCAGCAACCAGGTGATCCCGCCGAGCCACCCGGCCACGGCGATCAACCCCGGGACGATCGTGGTGCTCTGCAGATAGCGCTCGGTCTTGCCGGTTTCCCCGCCCTGGTACAGCGACAGATCGGGGACCGCCTTGCGTAGGGGGAGGAAATCCTCGCTCAGGTCGGTGTTGGGCGACGCGTGGTCCATCAGCCAGATCCCGCGCAGCGTGTAGATCGACGGGTCGCGACGGATCGAGAGCAGCTGCGAGCTGTATCCGCGGTTCACCAGGAACCAACTAACCGCGACCAGCAGCACAAGCACGGTGCCGACCACCCACCACCGGTCTGCGACGACGCGGCGTGTCGGAATCGTCGGCAGGAGTGCGAGTGCGCCGACTGCGGCGACCACGAACAGCGGCGCGACCACCCACGGGTGGAACAGGCCGAGCTCGACCGGGATCGCCACCGCGACGATCGCCGCCAGCGCCAGGACCGCCAGGATGTCCGGTAGCCGGATCGCGAACGCGGCGAGCCTGCTGGTCCACCCTGCCCCGCGCGTCGTCCGTTCGACGGGCTCCGCCAGTGCAGGGCCAGCTGCGCCGGACGTCACCGGACGGCGGTGGCGGCTGCGGTGGTGGCCGCGGCTGCGGTGACGGCTGCTGCGTCGGCCACCCCGATGATGTACTGCCCGTACTTGGTGTTCGCCATCTCCTCGCCGAGCCTGCGACACTGGTCGGCGTCGATGAATCCCTGCCGCAGCGCGAGTTCCTCCAGGCAGGCCACCCGGATCCCCTGCCGCTGTTCCAGGACCTGGACGAACTGGCCGGCTTGCAGCAACGAGTCGTGGGTGCCGGTGTCCAGCCAGGCGAACCCGGCGCCCAGATCGACGAGCTCGGCGCGGCCCTCTGCCACGTACCGGTTGTTGAGGTCGGTGATCTCCAGCTCACCGCGGGCCGACGGTTGCAACGCGGCCGCCTTCGCGACCACGTCGTTCGCATAGAGGTACAACCCGGAGATGGCCAGGTTCGACTTCGGCTCGGCCGGCTTCTCCTCGATGCTGAGCAGTTTGCCGTCGGCGTCGACCACCCCGACGCCGTAGCGCTCGGGATCGGCCACCGAGTACCCGAACAGCACGCAGCCGTCGAGGCTCTCCGCTGCGCGGCGCAGGGTCTGCGAGAACCCGGCGCCGTAGAAGATGTTGTCGCCAAGCACGAGCATCACGGTGTCGGTACCGATGTGGTCGGCGCCGATGATGAACGCCTCGGCCAGGCCGTTGGGCTCCGCCTGCTTGGCGTAGGTGATGTTCATCCCCCAGGCGGACCCGTCCGCGAGCAGCCGGACGAAGGACGGCGCATCGTGCGGGGTGGTGATCACCAGCACGTCCCGGATGCCGGCCATCATCAGCACCGAGAGCGGGTAGTAGATCATCGGCTTGTCGTAGATCGGGACCAGTTGTTTGGACACCGCCCTGGTCAGCGGGTGCAAACGGGTTCCGGCGCCGCCGGCGAGCACGATTCCCTTCATGGGGCGAATCGTAGATCAGCCGCTCCGGCGTTCCCGACCGGCCGGTCCAGCTCCGGTAGCGTCTGGCCCCATGCCCATTGCTCGAACGCGCGCGTACCGGTGAGTGCCGTCCCGGCACCGACGGCCGGCGGCGCGACCGCGACGGGCTCGGCTCCGGTCCGCTCGCGGGGGATCCGCGGTCTGCTGCGGAGGCTGCCGAGGCTGCTCATCGACAGCCACGACGAGATCGATCGGCGACTGTCCTTCGGTGGCGTCCACGCCGGCGAGATGGCCGTCCCCTCCCCCGGCGCCCCGCTGCCGACCGTCCTGCTCGCCTGCCGGGCGGCCGATACCGCGACGGTGGCCTCGCTGGCTCGCGGCGGCGTCCGGCCGGCTGCGCGCAGTGGGTTCCGGCGGCTCTCGACGTCCGCCTTCCTGACCGCCCTGAAGGCCTACCGGCTGCGCAAGCACCTGCCGCGGTTGCTGCGGGCGGAGCGCGGACGGTGATCCCAGCGACCGTGACAGATGCGACCGCGACACAGGCAACCGCGACACAGGCGCAGACCCCGAGCCGCTGGGTGATCGACGGTCAGGTCCTGCAGACCGAGGCACGGCTGCGCGGGATGGGCCAGTACGCACTCGAGCTGCTCGTCGCCCTCGGCACCCGGAGCGATCTGGCGGTGACGGTCGTGCTGACCGACGCGCTGCCCGATGCGGCCGCCCGCGCCTCGCTCGCCGAGCGGGCGCCCGGCATCGAGATCGCCGTGCTGCCGTTGCTGCTGGACGACCTGGCCGGGGCCTCCCACCGGAAGCGGAACCTGGCAACCTGGGACACCTTCCTGCGCACGCGGACTGCCGATGGCGACCCGCTCGGGTTCCTGCTGCTGTCCCCGATGCAGGGGACGATCCTGCCGGTCATGCCGTCCCGCGTGGCCGGCGTCATTCGGTGGGCGCTGGTCTACGACCTCATCCCGCTGATGTTCCCGGAGCTGTACCTGCAGCACCCGGTGAAGCAGTCGGAGTACGAGCGGCGGCTGGGCAACATCCTGGTCGCTGACGGCGTCCTCACCATCTCCGCGACCGTGGCGAACGACGTCGTGCTCGGGCTCGGCATCGACGCGGACCGGATCGCCAGCATCGACGGCGCACCCATCCCGCACGCCGTCGGTCGCGCGTCCGTCCCCGGCCTGCGCGATGCGTACGTGCTGATGCCGACCGGCAACGACGTGCGCAAGAACAACGGCCGAGCGGTGGCGGCGTTCCGGGAGTTCGCGGCGACCGATCCCGACGTCCAGCTGGTGGTGACGTCCGACTTCACCGCGTCGCAGCGCGCCGCACTGGCGGGCGATCCGGCCGATCAGGTGTTGTTCACCGGCCCGGTGAGCGGCGAGCAGATGAACGAGCTGTACGCCGGCGCCACGGCCGTGCTCTTCCCTCCCGTCTACGAGGGGTTGGGGCTGCCCGTCCTGGAGGCGGTGGAGCGCAGGGTGCCGGTCGCCTGCTCCGACATCCCGGTGTTCCGGGAGATCACCGACGGCGGGGTCGCCTGGTTCGATCCGGAGTCCGTTCCGCAGATGGTGCAGGCGCTGCGTCGGGTGTGCGGACCCGACGCGCAGCGACCGCGGCTGACCGAGGACCAGCGCGGCGCCGTCCTGCGCCGGTTCAGCTGGCCCGAGGTCGCCGGGAGGTTCGTCAGCTGCACCTCGGACCTCGCGACCGCCCTGCTTCCGCCGGACCCGACGATCCCGTCGACCCGGCTGGAACTCGTCGGCCCCGACCCCGCGGACGACGCCCGAGCCGGCCGGATGCTGCTGGACGTCGTCGCCGAGGTGTCGCGTCAGGCCGACACCACGGTGCTGGTCGAAGCCGGCGGCGGCGACCTGGTCCGGCGAGCGCTCGGGGCCAGGGAACTGATCCGCGGGACCTCGCCGGACGACACCCGGACCCAGGTCCACCTGCTGTCGAGCTCGCCCGCCTGCGCGCTGACCCTGTTGCACGCGATGAGCGTCCCCGGCATCGCGGTGGTGCTGGACACCGATCTGAGCGGGCCCTGGCGAGAGCTCGAGGAGGTCGGGTTGCTGTCCGCCGGACGGATCGCGGGCGGCGAGCTGTTGCACGCGCAGGAGCCGAACGGCGTGCACCACCTGGCGTCCGTGCTGGCCACCGCGCGCTGGGTCGTCGTCTTCGACGAGGTGCGGGCGGGCTTACTGCGGGAGGCGTGCGAGACCTTCGGGGTCGACCAGCGGAAGGTGATCTGCGCCCCGGCGCCCGCTCCGCTGCTGTCGCACCCGGAGCTGGTGCGGCACGAGCGCGTGTCGGTGGAGGTCCGCGACGAGCTCACGACCGACGCCCGTATCGCCACCGGCCGGGCCGCCGAAGACACTGACCGGGCCGGTTCCCGGATCGCGCGCGCGGCGATCGCGCGCCTGGACCGCGCCGAACCGGTGACGGCGGCCAGGGTGCTCCGCCTCGGCGTCGTCCCGGCCACCACGGGGTCAGCGGCCGAGCTGGGCCTGCCCGACGACGTCGTCCTGCCCGCTGCCGAGATCGCCGCGGCACTGCGCGAACCCGACCGACTCGATGCGCTCGCCGCCGCCGGATCAGCGCAGCTGCCGACCCATCGGCCAGTCGTCTTCGCCGCCCTCCTGGTGGAGCTCGCGAACACGCCCACCCCCACGGTGGAACCGGGCGCCGGTGGGGTGTGGGACTCGGCGCAGGACTCGGCGCAGGACTCGATGGTGCGGGATCCGGCGGCCGCGCGCTCGGGAGCCACCGTCCCGGGAGGGACTGATGCGGGAGTCAGCGATGCGGGAGCCACCGACGCAGGAACCACCGACGCAGGAACCACCGACGCAGGAACCACCGACGCAGGAACCACCGACGCGGGAGCCACCGACGCGGGAACCATCGACCTGACCGTCGTGCTGGAGTCACCACAGGAGGGGGCGCCCAGCGTCGACCGGTGCGGACGGATGCTCGTCACCGAACTGCGAGAGCTGCCCGCGCAGGTGCGCCTGCATCCCGTCCAGCTGCGGATGCCGTCGGTGGCCCGCTCGCTGCCGGTGATCGGGCGCCGGCACCTCGCGCTCAACCTCGACCGGGTGGTGGCCCGCTACCCGGTGGCGATCGGCCAGTTGCTCCGCGCGGATCGGGTCGGCGACGGTGCGGGGTTCTTCCACCTCGCCGACCACGTCTACGCGCACCTCGTCGGACGGCTACCGGCGGCCCGGACCGGTGTCTACTGCCACGACCTCGACGGATTCGCACCCGTACTGGATCCCGACGAGCGGGCACATCCACTCACCCGCATCCTGGCCAGGGACGCCCTGCGAGGCCTCGCCGAAGCGGCGCTGGTGTTCCACTCCACCCGTACCGTCGGCGAGCAGCTGACTGCCACCGGCCTGATCGATCCGGGCCGGCTGGTGCTCGCCCCGTTGGGTGCTGCCGCGGTCTTCGACGTCGCCGCCGACCACGCCCCTGATGCCCGGCGGGACGCGATCACCGGCGGTCATCCGTACCTGCTGCACGTCGGGAGTGACATCCCCCGCAAGCGGCTGGACGTGCTGGTGGAGACCTTCGCCCGGCTGCTTCCGACGTTCCCTGGCCTGGTGCTCGTGCAGGTGGGTGCGGCGACACTGCCGACGAGCGGAGCGTCTCCGCGCACGAACGGGCTGCCGACGGACGCGGTGCTCCGGCCGCGCGACGTGGACGACGCGCTGCTCGCGTCCTTCTACCGGGGTGCCCAGCTGGTGCTGGTGCCGAGCGAGGCGGAGGGATTCGGGATGCCGGTCGTCGAGGCCCTGCGCTGCGGCAGCATCGTGCTGGCCTCGGACCTCCCGGTGTTCCGGGAGATCGCCGGTGACGCGATCCTCACTGCTCCGGTCGGCGACGTGGAGGCCTTCGTCGCGACGGCGACCACGGTGCTACAGGATCCGTCGACCGCGCCGTCGCCCGCCGTTCGGGCAGCGGCAGCCCAGCCCTACACCTGGCGCCGTCATGCCTCGTCGATCCTGGACGCCTACCGGCGGTTGCACGCCGGCTGAGAGGTGCCTCATGGGCTCGATCGAGCCGGTCATGGCACCGCCGATCAGGACACCGCCGATCAGGACACCGCCGTCAGCAGATCCATCTGCTCGGCAGTCCAGATCTGATCAGCCCAGCCCAGCCCAGTTCAGCCCAGTTCCGTTCAGGCGACGGTGAACCAGTTCGAGTACAGCCCGAGCAGGGAGGCGATCTCATCACCGGAGATCGGGTCGGTGTATCGCCCGTCGGTCCCATAGAGCCGGACGCTGATCACCCGGCGATTACCGGAGTCCCTTTTCGTGACCCGCAGTTCCTTCAGATCGCCGATCTGCGAGCGGTACTTGTCCTGCAGCGGTGTGGTGGGCACCGTGGTCGTCCAGGAGTGGTAGATGTTGCCCGGCGCACGGGCGTCACCTGCGTCGGAGACCGCCGGGAACACCCCGCCCGCGGAGAACCCGCCGGTCGACGCGGAGAACTCTGTCTTGGCGATGGCGCCGGAGGAATTGACCAGCACCCTGCCGGTGGTGGCCGAGACCGCGCGGGTGGCGCGGTTGTCCTCGATCAGCCGGCCACCGGAGCCGGCACCGCCGTAGACCTGGCAGACCGCCGTGTCGCAGACCTTCGCGTACGGCCGGTGCGGCGGGGACGCCAGCGCGTAGGAACGGGCGACGACCGCCTGCGCCTGCAACGCCTGGAACCCGCGGCCGCCGGCGGCGTCACCCCACGAGGCAGGCATCTCGCGCGGGACGACGCCGCGCAAGTAGTCATCCACGCCGACCGAGTTGATCAGCCGACGGCCGGGGTTGGTGGCGTCGACCGACCGGTACGTCAGCGATCCGCGGTAGGCCTTCAGGACGCTGCCGGCGCAGACGTTGAGCATCTTGCTGACGTCAGCGCCCGGAGCGACGACCGACGAGGTGACGAGCGCCGCTCCGGAATCGATCCGGGCCAGCGGCGACACCGACGTCGAGGTGCAGCTGCTGGTCGAGGAGACGGTGACGGCTCTCGTCGTCGCGGAGTACTGCAGGACGGCGACCTTGCCGGCCGGGAACCCCACTCCGCCGGCACGGAAGGAGGCGTGCGGCGAGGTGATCCGGACGTTGACGCCGTCCCAGGCAGTGAGCCGGACGGTGATCTTCTGCGACGCTGCGGCAACCGGGCTGGTGACCAGTCGGGTCCCCCCGTAGAAACGCGCCAGGATCTTGGAGGCCGGGTAGGCGTACGCGACGGCATAGCCGTAGGCGCCGTACTGACCCATGCCGCGGCCATGGCCGAAGCCGTGGCCGGTCAGGGTGATCCGGCTGAGTGCCGCGACTGCGGTCGACGAGGCTGCCGGCGCAGCGTGGGCCGCTGCCGGTGCGGGCGCTGCCTGGGCCGGTGCGGCGAGCAGACCGGAGATGAAGGCCAGACCGAGCGCTGCTGCAGTCCCGGCCCGACGTCCGAGCTGCCGGTGGCCCTTCGCCGGGAGATCGGCGGACCGAGCGGTCGCAGCGGTCGCAGCGGAGGAAACGTACGGACCTGCAAGCGTGCTGAACAAGAAATCCCCCAAAGATGAGTGGAGCGGAACAGAGCAGAGCTGGACGGGCGGTGCTCGATCGCGCGGTACGGGATCGAGCGGTACGCACCGGGTGGTGCTGCATCAAGCAGTGCTGCATCGAGCAGTACTGCATCGAGCAGTACTGAACGACAACGGACGCCGCGTCACACGTGTCGCGGACGGACGCCGACTGCCACCCACCCTGCAGCAATTGTGTGGTCCGGGCAACTTGTTCGGACGGGCCGAGGTGATGCGCCGCCCTCGGCTACAGAGGCGTGCGGCACTGTGCGGGAATCAGTCGGTCGCGCTGACCGTCTCCCCCGACCGCCGTGACGGCACGCCGAACGCGACCCGGTGGGCCGCGAAGGCCCGCTCGAAGGCCTGCTCCCAGTGCGGCAACGGGGTCAGACCGGCAGCGATCCACGACGTGTTCGACAGTACCGAGTACGCGGGGCGAGCGGCGGGCGAAGGACGGTCGGCCGAGCTGATCGGCTGGACCCGTTGGGGGTCGACCCCGACCGCGGCGAAGATCGTCCTGGCGAACTCGAACCAGGTGGTCTCCCCGGTGGACGTCCCGTGCAGGACGCGCCCGTCCGACCGGTCCGGCTCGGCGGCAGCAAGTTGCAGTAGGCCGACGGCCAGGTCGGCTGCGTGGGTGGGGGCGCCGCGTTGGTCGTCGATGACGGTGACGACGCCGTCGCCGAGCGCCAGTCGCACCATCGTGCGGACGAAGTTCGGTCCGGTCGCGCCGTACAACCAAGCAGTGCGCACCACCTGGCCGCGCGGGTTGCCCTGCAGCACTGCCTGTTCGCCGGCGAGCTTGCTGGCGCCGTAGGCCCCGAGCGGGCCGGTGGGGTCGTCCGCCGCATAGGGCCGCGTCCCGTTGCCGGGAAAGACGTAGTCGGTGGAGACGTGCAGCAGCCGCAACCCGGCGGCCGCCGTGGCGGCAGCCAGGTGCGCGGGACCGTCGGCGTTGATCGCAAACGCCCGGTCCCGTTCGGTCTCGGCGGCATCGACGCCGGTGTGGGCTGCGGCGTTGATCACCACCGTGCGCGGATCCGCCGCGGCCGCGCGCGCCACCGCCTCGTGGACAGCCGCCGGGTCGGTGACGTCGAGCTCGGCCGACGAGTACGCCTGCACCGGCGTCCCGTTCGCCGCGGCGAGGCGGGCGAGATCCGACCCGAGCTGTCCTCTGGCCCCGGTGATCAGCACGGTTCCGGCACGCGGCAGCTCGAGCGGCTCGAGCGTCTCGGACGCAGGCGCCGACGCGGCGTCGGGGGTGTTCGTCATGGACCCATTGTGAGCGTGCCGGCAGCCATGACAACAATCTGCAGGCGGCCGATCCGTCGGCCACATCAGAGGCGGCATGGGACGCGAGACCGGACACGCCTGCTCTCGGTCAGGAGAGTCCATGGCTGCGATCGCTACCCTGGGATCCGGACGAGCCACCACCGGCTGGTCGCAGCGCCCGGCGAACTGGGCCCCAACCGGTGGCCGCCGGGCCGCGGCGCAGTGCGCCGTCGCCCATCGGGCAGTCGGCTGTCCGGCAGAGAGGTTGCACCGCATGAGCACTCCCCGCGACGGGTCCTCCGGAGAACGGGGGCCGCGCAGGTTCGGGCCCTCCGCCGAGGATCCAGCGCGTGGCGCGGGCGACCCGTCCGGCCGTCCACGCACCGGTCCACCCGCCGGTGCCGACGCTTCCAGCCCCGCAGGTTCAGCAGGCCCCGCACGTCCCGCCCGTCCCGCAGGCATGGCCGGCCCCGCGGATCCTGTCGGCCCCGCCCGGTCCGCCGGCGCCGGCTCGGCAGGCCCGGGGCAACCCGTCTCTCCCCGCGCCCAGGGTCCTCGACCGGAGGCACCCCCACGTGGCGCCGCGCCCCAGCCCCCACCACCCGGTGGTCCGCCCGACCGTGGGCCTCAGATGCCGCCGCCGGGCCCGCGGGCCGGCGTCCAGCGCGACGTCGGTCGACCACCGTCCTCGCCAGGCGCCCGACCACCTGTCTCCCCGACTGCTGCATCCGCCGTTCCTGGGGGCGCCGTTCCTGGGGGCGCCGTTCCTGGGGGCGCCGTTCCTGGGGGCGCCGTTCCTGGGGATGCCAGTCAGGTGGGTCGCCGTCCGGTCCCGCCCGGGTCACTCCGCGCGGCGCTGCCCGTCGATCCCGCCCGGCCGGGCACCACCGACCGCAGCGGTGTCGCCGCCGGGCCCACCGCACTGACACCCGAACAGCCGGCCAGTGCTCGACCGCCGAGCAAGGCCTGGTCGGAACTGGACGATCGTCGTCCGGCCACCCGCATGATGCCCTCGGCCCCACCGGTCGCCGGCGGTCCGGGAGGTCCCGGAGGTCCCAGGGGGCCGGGTGGTCCCGGGGGGCCGGGCGGACCGCGTGGGCCGGTCCGGCTCGGCGGCGGCTCCGACGGACCTGACGACGGCTCGGGCCGACGACGCACCCCGGGCGGCATCCTCGCGTCCCGCATCGTGTCCACGATCGCCGCGGTCGCACTGTTGCTCGTCACCGGCATCGGCTACTTCGTGAACCAGGGCGGCACCTCCGACGCCCAGACGAATGCGACCCAGGTCGACAAGATCCCCGGCGGCGGGATCACCATCCTGCTGGTCGGGTCCGACTCCCGCTCGCATGCCGACGGCACCCCGCTGAACGCAGAGGAGCTCAAGCTGGTGTCGACCACGGAGAGCTCCGGAACCAACACCGACACCCTGATGCTGCTGCACATCCCGGCCGGCGGGGCACGGGCGACAGCTGTCTCCATCCCCCGTGACACCTGGATCGACGAGTCCGTCACCTCGACGGTGAAGGGCCCGTACTCGGACGGCAGCGAGGGTGAGTACAAGCCGAACAAGATCAACGCGTTCTACGGCACCGCGAAGACCTACTCCGCCCAGTACCTGACGTCGCAGGGCGTCACCGGGGCGGAGCGCGAGCGACGCTCCAGTGAGGCCGGCCGACAGATGCTGATCTCCGTCCTCAGCAAGTTCACCGGCATGTACATCGACCACTTCGCCGAGGTCAACCTGATCGCGTTCTACACGATCAGCACTGCGCTGCAAGGAGTTCCGGTCTGTCTGAAGGCGGCCGTCAGCGATTCGTTCTCCGGTGCCGACTTCCCGGCCGGACTCCAGGAGGTCGAGGGCACGTCAGCCCTGGCCTTCGTCCGACAGCGCCACGGTCTCCCCGGGGGTGATCTCGACCGGGTGCGACGCCAGCAGGCGTTCCTGTCCGGGGCGATCAAGAAGGTGCTGTCTGCGCCGACCACGATCCCCTCCCTGGCCGACGCCGCCCAACAATCCCTGGTGATGGACAAGGGCCTGGATCTGCTGACCCTCGGCCAGCAGATGCAGGCGCTCAGTGGCGGGCAGATCACCTTCGAGACGCTGCCGACCCACGGCGCGGCGGTCGATGCCGGCACCGACGCGTTGGCCGCCGACCCCGCCGAGGTGAAGGCCTTCTTCGCGAAGATCCGCGGCTCTGCGTCGTCAACCGGTGGCAGCAAGGGGGCCACCACCAGCGCAGCGGCGCAGAAGCTGACCGTCGACGTGCAGAACGGCACGATGACCGCCGCTCTCGGGAAGAGCGTCGCGGCAATCCTGGAGGGCAAGGGCATGACGGTCACCAAGCCGGCCGACCTGCCGGGCAAGAGCAACTCCAACCAGTTGGAGACCACCGAAGTGCGATATCCGTCCGGGGCGAAGGCGAATGCCGATGCCGTCGTCGCCGCCCTCGGTTTCGGCACCGCCACCCCGAGCGGGGACGTCGCTGCCGGACACGTGCTGGTCGTCGCCGGCAAGGATGCTCCGGCTCCGTCCGGCCTGCGGGCGGCACTGCCTGCCTTCGCTGGCGACGGCACTCCCGCCGTCGCGGGCGCCGCAGCACCTGTCGTTGTTCTCCCAGCTGCCGGCGCCGTGCCGGACAGTATCGACGGCGTTGCGTGCATCAACTGATGGCCTCCCCCTCCGAAGCGCACATCGGCGCCGGCAGTGTCACCGACGTGGTGCTCGGCCCGCTGCTGCGGGCAGATCTGCACGTTCCGCGGCTGGTCACCTACAGCCCCCTCGGTCGCACCGAGTTGTCGACGGCCTCGCTGGGGAACTGGTCGGCCAAGGTGGCGGGGTTGCTGCGCGACGAACTAGGGCTCAGCCCCGGATCGGTGGTGTCGGTGCGGACCGCCGATTTCTGGCAGAGCCTGCCGATCCTGTTGGGCTGCTGGTGGAACGGGGCTGTCGTGACACCCGACGACGATGCTGACGCTGCCGTGGCCTTCGTCGCCGACGGTGACGACGCGGTGGCCGACGACGTGTTCGTGGTCTCCGGACACCCGCTCGGCGCCCCGTCGCGGCAGGTGGCGGCACACCAGCGCGATTTCACCACTGCAGTGCTCGGACAGGCCGACAGATTCGACGCGCCACCGGCGGTCACCTCCGAGTCTGCGGCGCTGTCTGTTGATGGTCGGATCCGCAGTGTCGGCGAGGTGCTGGCCATCGCCCGCAGTTCGGCCGGCGCGTTCTGGAGCGGCATCAGAGTGGCAAGCACCGCACCGTGGACTCTGCCCGAGCCCGCCGTCGGACTGTTGCTGGGCACCTTGCTCGCCGACGGTGTCATCGTCCAGATCTCCGATCCTGCAGCAGATGTGGCCGCGATCGCCGCCACCGAACACTGCTCGGTGCAGTTCGCCGGCTGAGCCGACCGGATCCTGCATCGCCCGCTGCTCGGCGGTTCGCCGCTGTCAGCACAGCGTCTTCCCCTACACAGCCACCCAGATCGACGTGCGACGGCTCGGGCCGTCACGCTGGCGACGCGGGTCCTGCGAACCCGATCGCATCCGGCTCCTCGGCCTGCGACCATTGCGGTGTGGCCGACATCATCGAGTTCCCCGGGGAGCGAGCGGGATCACTCGAGCAGCGACTGCTCGTCGCGCAGGAAGCCCAGCTCCACGTGGTGGTCGGGCGGACGATCCCCGAATCCGACGACATCCTCGGTCATGTGGTGGCCGTCGGCGACGGCTGGGTCGCCATGGTCCGTCTGTCGGACCGGTTGTCGCCGGACGGCTGGACCTTCGTTCCGCTGGACGACGTGCATCAGGTGTCGGTGGATGCGGATCCCGACTGCTTTCCCAACCGCGCGCTGAGAGCACGCGGGCACTGGCCGCCGACGGTGCCTGACCGTCCGGAGCTGGGCTCGGTACGGAGCGCCATCGAAACAGCTGCTCGGAGCTCCCCGCTCGTCACACTGTTCAGGGAGCTCGAGAATCCCGACAGCTGTGTGATCGGAACGTTGGTGGACCTCGACGACGACCGGGTCGGGATGCGGTTGATCACCCCCGAAGCCGTCTGGGAGACGGACACCACCAGCTATGACCTCGACGACATCACTCGGGTGGAGTGCGGCGGCGGATACGAGGAAGCGTTGCACCTGGCTGTCGAGCTCCTTCCGTCGGCGCCAGGGCCGAGCGGGCACACCGTCCCTACCTGAGCAGGCTCCGCGCCATCACCAGGCGCTGCACCTGGTTGGTGCCCTCGTAGATCTGGGTGATCTTGGCGTCGCGCATCATCCGCTCGAGCGGGAAGTCGCGGGTGTAGCCGGCGCCGCCGAGCAGCTGGACCGCATCGGTGGTCACCTTCATCGCGACGTCCGAGGCGAAACACTTGGCGGCCGAGGCCAGGAAACCCTTGTTCGCGTCACCCCGCTCGGTGGCAGCAGCGGATTGGTAGACCAGGGTGCGGGCCGCCTCGATCTCCATCGCCATGTCCGCGACCATGAACTGCAGGGCCTGGAACTCGGCGATCACCTTGCCGAACTGCTTGCGCTCCTTCATGTATGCGATCGCGACGTCCAGCGCGCCCTGGGCGATCCCGACGGCCTGGGCGCCGATCGTCGGCCGCGTGTGGTCGAGCGTCAGCAATGCCGTCCGGAACCCGGTACCGGGTTCACCGATGATCCGGTCCCCAGGGATGCGGCACTGCTCGAAGTGGATCTCCCGGGTCGGTGATCCCTTGATCCCGAGCTTGCGCTCCTTCGTCCCGACGACGAACCCGGGATCGTCGGACTTCACCACGAACGCGGAGATGCCGTCGGCCTTCTTCGCCGCATCGGGGTCGGTCACGGCCATCACCGTGTACCAGGTGGACTCGCCGGCGTTCGTGATCCAGCACTTGGTGCCGGACAGCACCCAGTCGTCACCGTCGCGGACGGCGCGGGTACGCATCGCAGCAGCGTCAGAACCCGCTTCGCGCTCCGACAGCGCGTAGGAGATCATCGCCTCACCCGAAGCGATCGACGGCAGCACCTGCTGCTTGAGCTCCTCCGATCCGGACAGGATGACGGGCATCGAGCCCAGCTTGTTGACGGCCGGGATCAGCGAACTGGACGCGCAGACCCGCGCAACCTCCTCGATGACGATCACCGTGGCCACGGCGTCAGCTCCGGCCCCGTCGTATACCTCCGGAATGTGCACTGCGTTGAAACCCGAAGCGACCAAAGCCTTCTGGGCCTCGATCGGATAGCGCTCGTGCTCGTCGCACTCGGCGGCGAACGGCAGGATCTCCTTCTCGGAGATCTCGCGCACGGCCTCCCGGATGGCCCGGTGGTCTTCGGTGAGGGCGAACAGCTCTGCGGTCACGCGGTGCTCCTGTGCTCGGATCAGCCGATCATCACCGACCGGCGACCGGCCACGTTACCGGCCGGTAACCACGATCGTAGACCGGCCCGCTGGACCGGGCCCGGTGGTCCGCCCGGTCAGCCGCGCAGCAGTGGAACCCTGGAGCAGCGTCGGTGCGAGCACCTCCGGCGCCGAAGCTCACTCGCAGCCGATGCCGTCCCCGTCGCGATCGAGCGCCGAGCGGTAACCGGGATCGCCGGCCATCACCGGAGCGGCACCGGCAGCCCTGGCAGCCGAACAGTTCGCGTAGTACACCGAGCCGGTCTCCGCGAGGCCCTGCGCCGCGGCGGCGGCCGTCTCCGTCTGCACGGAGGTCTCGGTGACAGTCGTGGCGGGAGCCTGCACTGTGACGGTGGTCGGCGACGCGGTGACCCGGACAGTCTGCGGCGCGGCCGTGACGGTCTTCGTCTGCGTGATCGTCCGGGTCTGCGTGATCGTCCGGGTCTGCGTGATCGTCCGGGTCTGCGTGACCGTCTTCGAGATCGTCTTCATGGACGCCTTCGTGACCGGTTTCGTCTGGATCACCGTGGTGCGGACCGTCTTCACGGTCCCGGTGGACCCGGGGCGCACGTCAGCCACGGCCACCACATCGCTCTGCCTCACCGGAGCGTCCTCGGCATTGCTGCACGCCACGGCCAGAGGTGCGATGAGCACCACCAGCCCGGCCCACGCGGACAGGACTGCTCTTCGCTGCTGCGGCACGATTCCCCTTCGACGACCTTCGGTCCGCGACGGGGGTCATCCAGCACCGTCACATCACCATGCGGAGCAGACGATCACCCGTTCAGCCCAGTGGGCCGAGACGGTACGGCCGCTCGAGTCACCCGTCAAGCCCCTTCGAACACTCACCCGTGGGTGCAGATATCAGTCGAGCTGAGCCCGGAGCTTCGCGTCCTTCTCCAGCACCATCCGCTCGAGGTCGCGGGCGAAGGCTGCGAGCTTGCCGGTGAGCTCGGCGCCGAGAGCGTCCGGCGCGCTGGCCAACATCCGCACCGCGAGCAGACCGGCATTGCGCGCGCCGCCGACCGACACGGTGGCGACGGGGATGCCGGCCGGCATCTGGACGATCGACAGCAGCGAGTCCATCCCGTCCAGGTACTGCAGCGGTACCGGTACCCCGATCACCGGCAGGGTGGTGGCCGAGGCGATCATGCCCGGCAGGTGCGCTGCCCCACCGGCTCCGGCGATGATCACCCGGAACCCCTGTGCCGCAGCGCCTGTCGCATAGTCGAGCATCCGCTGAGGAGTGCGGTGCGCGGAGTACACACCGACCTCGAACGCCACGCCGAACTCGGTGAGCACGTCGGCCGCCGCGCTCATCACACCCCAGTCGGAGTCGCTTCCCATCACCAGCCCGACCGGCGCATCGGGCCGTTCCGCCGACGGTCCCGCCGATGCACCGTCCGGCGAGCCCACCGACGTTCCCGCCGGCGCACCGGCCGATGAATCGGTGGCTGAGCCAGCCGCTCCGGTCTCGATCCCACTCATCCCGACTCCTCATCGCGTTGCAGCTCGTGCGTCGGAAGCGTTGTGCCACCGTGGATTTCGTAACCGTCGGTCCAGACCCCGCTCCCCAACCAGTCCGCGCAGAGGCGGGCGATCCGGCGCAACTCCGGCACGGAGTCGGAGCCGTCCGCCGCCAGCCGGTCACCGCACACGTTGACGTGGCCGAGCTTGCGTCCCGGCCGGATTCCCTTGCCGTACCAGTGGATCTTCACCTGCGGGTAGCGGGCGGACAGGTGATGGATCCGCTCGTCGATGCCGATCCCCGCTCCGGGCCCGTCGTCCGGTCCGCCCAGCACGTTGCCCATCACGGTCACCTCGGCCCTGGATGCGGTGCTGCCCAACGGATAGTCCAGTACGGCCCGCAGATGCTGCTCGAACTGCGAGGTCACCGAACCGTCCATCGTCCAGTGCCCGGAGTTGTGCGGACGCATCGCCAACTCGTTGACCACCAGGCCGTCCGGGAAGGCGTCGCCGGCTTCCACCTCGAACAGCTCGACCGCGAGTACCCCGACCACATCGAGTTGCTCGGCGACGGTGGCTGCCAATCGGCTGGCCGCAGCCGACATCCTGTCGGACAGCCCGGGAGCGGGTGCGATCACCTCGACGCAGATCCCGTCCTCCTGCACGGTGTGCACCACCGGCCAGATCGCCGCCTGACCGAACGGGGAGCGCGCCAGCACGACGGCCAGTTCGCGTCGCAGTGGGACGAACTCCTCCAGCACCCAGGGAATGTCCGAGGACGGCCACTGGGGCGACTCCCCCGCCCGCACCACCCAGACGCCTCGCCCGTCGTACCCGCCGCGAGCCGTCTTCACCACGACCGGATCACCGCACGCGGCCCGGAACTCGACGATCGCCTCGGTGGGGTCGCCCTGCACCACGCGGAACGCGGGCACCGGCAGGCCGAGCTGCTGGAGCCGCTGCCGCATCAGGGCCTTGTCCTGCGCGAACTGCAGCGCATCCGGCCCCGGATGCACGAGCACCCCGTCTGCCTGCAGCGCCCGCAGGTGCTCGCCCGGGACGTGTTCGTGGTCGAAGGTCAGCACATCGCAGTCGGCGGCGAACCGGCGCAGCGCGTCCAGATCCGTGTGACCACCGAGCTGTACGTCCGGCGCGACCAGGGCAGCGGAATCATCCGCGTGCTGCGCCAGCACCCGCAGGCTCTGGCCGAGCGGGATGGCGGCCTGGTGGGTCATCCGGGCGAGTTGGCCGCCGCCGACCATTCCCACCCTGGGCAGTCCGGTACGAGAATCCACGACTGCGCAGCCTACGGGTGACTTCTTTCAGCGCCCCGACGACTCCAGCAGTTCCGCGGCCAACGCCGCCGTTCCCGGTAACGGTTCGATCCAGGCCCGCACCGTCGATCCGGCGCCGTGCCGGTCGCGATCGATCACCCGCTGTGCCAGCGATCGGCCCAGCTCGATCCGTCGGGCGAGCTCGGCATCCCGTCTGGCCAGGATGGCCATCGTCGTCTCGGAGACCACCGACAGCGTCTCGCCGGCGTCGAAGATGCCCCGCATGCCCTCGGCGAGCAGCATCATGGGCAGGTTCCGGCCGAGCCCGGACTGGGTCGATTCGATCCGCACCAGCACCAGGGCGACCTCATCCGGCTGCAGGCGCTTCGCGCCCAGTGCGCGGTAGACCTCGCCGAGCCGCACCTGCAGATAGCCGAGGCTGGTGAGTCCGGTGAGCGGATCGACGATCCCGATCGGGGGTGTCGACGTGCGCGCCGACCACCCCAACGAGACCGCTCGTCGCAACGCCTCGGCCATCTGTGTACTGACGAGCGATGCCAGCAGATCGATGTCGGCCAGGGCCTCACTGAGCGGGATGGAGGCGGCTGCCCGTTCGAAACCCAGACGCTCCGCCGCGGCCCACGGATCGCGGCCGTCGCCGAGCGCCTCGCACAGCGCATCCACCGATTGCAGGCGCCATTCCACCTCGGTGGCCCAGCCTTGGCCGGAGGCGAGTTCCCACCACTGTGCACGGAGCGAATCGCCGGCCACCGGAGGGGTTCCGGACGTCATGGGCGTCTCCTCTCTGGTCCTGCAGTGCCCACGTCGTACTCCATCACGCATTCCTCGGCCGGGCGCGGGCCGAGATCGACCCTGTCACGCCTGTACGACGAACGGAACACGTGACCGTCACGCCGCCGATGGCTGATTCACCCACCCGGGATGACGCGGATCCACCGGTAGCCACTGTGCCCGGAAGGGTGACACATCAGGCTTCCCCCGCGAACGAGGGTCCGAGCGGGTCGACTCACCTGTTCGGCGGATGTCCGGCCACGCGGAGGTGCGCAGGACCGACACCGGGTTCCGGGCCGGCAACAGGGATCTGACCAGGCACAATCAGCGTGCCGGCAGCCACGCCGGCGCTCCACCCCCGATCCACCCGGGGGCCTTCGCACAGGGCCGTCCGGGTGAGATGATCTCCGGGACATCGCAGCGGGAAGGAGGAAGCGCACCGTGACGGACCATCGGGATCTCGACCTCGCCGAATCCGGCTCGATGGGCCCCCCCGCCGGCGATCCCGAACTGATCACCAGGGTCAGGGGCGGCGACCGTCAGGCCTTCGCCGAGCTGTATCGCCGTCACGTCGGAGCGGCCACCAACCTGGCCAGGCAGATCGTTCCCGGCGCCGGCGCCGACGACCTGGTCTCCGAGGCCTTCGCCAGGGTGCTGGACGGGTTGCTCGAGGGCAAGGGCCCGGATGCCGCATTCCGCGCCTACGTCTTCACCACGGTGCGCAACACCGCCAACGACCGGTTCCGCCGCGACAAGCGGGTCACCTTCACCGACGACCAGACCGCGTTCGACTCCGCGGTCTCCGACCCCGACGTCGTGATGCTGCAGGCCGAGAACGGGATGGTCGGCCAGGCGTACCAGTCACTTCCCGAGCGTTGGCAGGCAGTGCTCTGGTACCTCACCGTCGAGGGCTACTCCCCAGCCAAGACGGGCGAACTGCTCGGGCTGAGCGCCAACGCGGTCACCTCGCTCGCCTTCCGGGCTCGCGAAGGTCTCCGCGAGGCCTACCTGCAGGCGCACCTGATGCAGACCGAAGCCGAGCAGTGCAGCTCGGTCGTGGGCAAGCTGGGCGCGTGGACCAGAGCCGGTCTGTCCCGTCGCGAGCGGATCGCGGTCGATGCCCATCTCGACTCCTGTCCCGACTGCCGCTCGTTGGCCTCCGAACTCGGACAGATCAACTCGGGCATGCGCGCGTTGTTGGCACCATTGCTGCTGGGTGGAGCCGCGCTGGCCTATCTGAAGCTGGTCGGACCGGCGACGGCGATCGCCAAGATCGGGCTCATCGGCACCGCAGCAGCCGGAACCGGCACCGCAGCCACCGGAGCCGGGAGCGGCGCAGCCGCCGGCACCTCGGTGGGCGCGACTACGTCCGGCACCGCAGCAACATCCGGCACCGCAGCAACATCCGGCACCGCAGCAACATCCGGCACCGCGGTCACGTCAGGCGCTGCAGCTACCTCCGGAACCACAGTGGCCGGCACGACGGCCGCGGCGGGAAGCGGCGGAACGGCCGTGGTCGGTACGGCCGCGGCGGGGACCACGGTCGGTGGAACCGCAGCCGTTGGCACCGCGGCGGTGGGTGCCGGCTCGAGCGCTGTCGCTGCCGGCGCTGCCGGAGCAGGTGCAGTAGGAGCAGGTGCAGTAGGAGCAGGCGCCGTAGGGGCAGGCGCCGCCGTAGGAGCAGGCGCGATCGGAGCAGGTGCGGTCGGAGCGGGGCTCGCCACCGGGACCGGCATCGGACTCGTGTCCGTCGGCGGGATCGGAGCAGGCCTCGCGGCGGTCGGTATCACCTCCGGCTTCAGCGGACTCGGGACGCTGCTGGTGGGTCTGCCCAAGACGGTGCTGGCGGTCGCCGGATCCACGATGAGCGGCGCGGCGGTCGCCGGCGCCGTACTCGCGGGTACCCCCACCCAGCTCCCGGCGCCGGACGTGGCAACACCCGCCCCGGTGGTCGTCGATTCGACCGTGCGCACCCCGCCGGCTCTTCCTGCAGCCACGAACGGCACCGTGGTGATCCGGACCTCGGCCCGCACCGCGGCGACGGCCAGGACCACCGCGCCGACGCCGACGCCGACGCCGACGCCGATCGAGCAGGTTCCGCTCCCGATCATCGAACCGGACCCGGAGGCAGCCCCGCAGACTTCGGCAGCCCCGGTCATTCCGGAGCCGGTCCCGCTGAACACCGAGACCGGCGTCGCCCCGACCACGAATCCTGCAGTCGGCACCACCGACGCGCCGACCGAACCCGGCGAGCCGACCACCACGCAGATCGACGCGACCCCGACCCCGACCCCGGCCACCGACCCGACCACCGACGCGACCCCGACCCCGACCCCGACTCCGACCACCGCCCCGACCACCGACGCGACCCCGGCCCCGACTCCGGCCCCGGCCCCGGCCCCGGCCACCGACGCGACCCCGACCCCGACTCCGACCACCGCCCCGACCACCGACCCGACTCCGACTCCGGCCCCGGCCCCGGCCCCGGCCACCGACGCGACCCCGACCCCGACCCCGACTCCGACTCCGACCACCGCCCCGACCACCGACGCGACCCCGACCCCGACTCCGACCACCGACCCGACCACCACCCACCCGGACCCGACGACCACGACGGATCCGCCCCCGGAGACCACGTCGGAAACCACAGCGACCACCACCAGCACGCCGCCGCCACCGCCGCCGCCCACCGAAGTGCTGCCGGTGCCGGCCCCCGTCATCACCTTCGACTCGGAGGTCGGGGTCGCGGCTGATCTCGGCGTCGGCACCGTCACCCTCGTGCAGGACATCAAGAACACCGGCACCGCGGATCTCACCGATGCCAAGCTCACGGCCCGATCAGACCTGCTGACGCCCGTGTCGGTCAGCGCGACGGTGACATCCGCGGCCAGGGTCAGGCGTGCGGTGGCGGTCGACGGCTGCACCGATGCCGGGTGCGCCCTCCCTGTCATCGGTGCGGGAGGAACTGCCACCGTCACGGTCACCCTTGCCCTGAAGACCACCGGAGTCGTCCAGCTGGAAGCGCTGCGTTCAGACACGCTCACTCTGACGGTGACGAGCGGGGATCTGACCCGGGCCACGTCGGTGGCGGTGGCACCCGCGGTGCCAACCATCACGCTCTCGCCGCTGACGGCCGGAGTGTCGGGAAACCTGGATGTGACCGTCACCGGCGCTGCGAGCTCCACATTGCCAGGCCGCATCGGTGTCGCCTGGAAGAGCGACCGCATCCTGCTGGCGAACATTCGCTCGGGATGCGACGCGTCCTCGGACTCGACGCTCGACTGCCCGGCCGACGTCACGATCACGGACGGCTTTCCCACCGCCACGGTGGAGGTCGCGGTCAACCCGTTGCCCGACGCCCGCCGCGACACCGCAACCATCAGCATCGGCAGGTTCACTGCGGAGCGGGACATCACGGTCGCTCCGAGATCCGTCCCGATCTCGCTGACCGGCCCGTTCCAGGTGAGCGCCACCGGAGCGGCACTCGACCAGGCGTGCCAGGGTGCTGCACCAGCCGGTCCGAAGGCACCGACAGCCTGCATGACCGACATTCCCGTGGGGGCCACGATCCTGTGGGCGGAGCTCGTCTGGAACTGGCGGACCGACCTGGTACCCGCCGACTCCGGCATCAGCCTGTTCTCCGGGGCCGACGCGACTGCAGGTACCCCGCTGACTCTGGGCCCACCATCGGGTCTGAAAACCGTCGATTCCGCCAAATACCGGACCGCACCGATCGTGCTCGACGATGGCGCGCGGGCAGCGCTGACTGCCGGAGAAGCAGCCCAGTTGGGTGTCAGCGCACCAGAGGGTGCCATCGGCGGCTGGACGGTCGTCGTGCTGTGGACCGACGCCTCCGTCTCGAGCCCGGCAACCGTTCAGGTCGACGACTCCCTGGACGTCGTCCGGGTGGACCACACGATCGCCCAGGTCCCCGGCACCACAGCCTCGCTGTTCGATCTCGGGGCTCCGCAGCCGACGAGCTGGCTGCGCAGCTGGTACGACGCCGTGGGAGGCCTGATCGTTGAGGTCGTACAGCTCACCGACGGTGCGGGGCTGTCGTCCGCGGACGACGTCGTCACCTGGTCGACCAACGACGACACTGCGCGAGGACTGGTGGTCGGCCCGGTCATCACCCCGCGCTGACCCGCTGACCCGAGTACACGCCTGCACACCCCAGCGCCTGATCCATGGGTCGCCCGTCAGGTCGGACGCCCGGCTCCACCGAGACTTCCGTTCGCCGGAGGTCCGCCCGTCCCGATGCGTAGACTCGCCCGGTGCCGCTCATCGAAACCGTCCGTCGACACCTGCCGCCGAAGTATCGGGAGCTGGCCAAGTTCCTGGTGGTGGGCGGCACCGCCTGGATCGTCGACACCGGCATCTTCACCCTGCTCTCGCACACCATCCTGGCCGAGAAGGTCATCACCGCGAAGATCATCTCGATCCTGGTGTCCACGGTGCTGTCGTACGTCCTGAACCGTGAGTGGTCCTTCAGCAGCCGGGGCGGACGCGAACGCCGGCACGAGGCGGCGCTGTTCTTCGTCGTCAACGGGTTGGCACTGGCCATCAACCTCGTCCCGCTGGCCTTGTCCCGCTACGCCTTCGGATTCAACCTGGCGAACCACCCGCAGTGGGTCGTCACCTTCGCGGACTTCATCTCCGCCAACGTGATCGGCACCCTGGTGGGCATGGTGTTCCGCTACTGGGCGTACCGGCGCTACGTCTTCCCGGAGGACTTCTCCGAGAACGCGGAGACGGTCGATCCCGACGCGCCGGACGTCGCCGCCCCCGTCCGCTGAGCGACCACGCAGCCGAGGCCTGACGACGGTCACCTCCGCGAACCACCAGCCCAACCGACCGACAAGACCGCGAACCACCAGCCCAACCGACCGTCACGTCCGCGAGCCACCGGCCCGAACGACCGTCACGTCCGCGAGCCACCAGCCCAAACGACCGTCACGTCCGCGAGCCACCGGCCCAAACGACCGTCACGTCCGCGATCCACCAGCCCAAACGACCGTCACGTCCGCGAACGTCGGGCAGGCGTGCTCAGACGGGTGTGACGCCGTGCCGGCGGCGGGAGAACGAGCGGTCCTTGCCGACCGCCGCCAACAGCCGGGCGATGAGTTCGTCCCGGAGGTTCTCCGGCTCCACGAGTTGGTCGACGACCAGCTCGGAGGCGAGTCGCACGATGTCGATGTCCTGCTCGTACTCGGCCCGCCGCTGCGTGACGAACTCGGCCCGCTCCGCCTCGTCCTCGATCTGCGCGATCTTGCCCGCATAGACCGCGTTGACCGCGGCCTCCGCACCCATCACCGCGATCTTGGCCGTCGGCAGCGCGAGCGTCGCCTCCGGATCGAATCCCGGACCAGCCATGGCATACAGCCCGGCGCCGTAGGCCTTTCGGACGACGACACACAGCTTCGGCACCGTCGCCTCGGAGATGGCGGTGATCATCTTCGCCCCGTGCCGGATGATCCCCTGGCGCTCCACGGCCGTCCCCACCATGAATCCCGGGACGTCGGACAGGAACACCAGCGGGATCGAGAACGCATCACAGAGCTGGACAAAATGGGCTGCCTTGTCGGCGGAATCGACGAACAGCACCCCGCCGCGGAACATCGAGTTGTTGCCGACGACCCCGACGACCTCGCCGTCCAACCGACCGAGCCCGACGGTGAGCTCCTTCGCCCAGTCGGGGTGGATCTCGAAGAACGACCCGTCGTCCAGGAGCGCCTTCACGTAGCGCCGCATGTCGAACGCCTGACGCTCCGACTCCGGCACCATCGCGCGCAGGTCGCCCTTGCCGGGGCCGGCGGCCGGCTGCGCGGGCGGCGACTGTGTCCAATTGGACGGGAAGTAACCCAGGTACTGCGAGATCATCTGCAGCGCTTCGGTCTCCGTCTTGGCCAGTAGATGCCCGACCCCGGAGACGGAGGTGTGCATCTTGGCGCCGCCCATCTCCTCCAGGGTGGTCTTCTCGCCGGTCACCATCTCGACCATCCGGTCGCTGCCCAGGTACATCGAAGCGTTGCCGGCGACCATCACCACGAGATCGCAGAACGCCGGGATGTAGGCTCCGCCGGCGGCGCTCGGCCCGAACAGCGCGCAGATCTGCGGGATGGACCCGGACGCCCGCACCTGGCTGTGGAAGATCTTGCCGGCCCCGCGGCGCCCGGGGAACAGGTCGACCTGATCGGTGATCCTGGCACCAGCCGAATCGACCAGGTAGATCATCGGAACACCTGTCGCGTAGGCCTTCTCGACGATCCGGATGATCTTCTCGACCGTCCGGGCACCCCAGGACCCGGCCTTGACTGTCGAGTCGTTGGCCATCAGCGCGACCTGTCGGCCACCGATCCGCGCAGTGCCGGTGATGACGCCGTCGGCGGGCAGTCCCGTCGCCTCGACGTTGGCGTACTTGCCGTCCTCGACGAACGAGCCCTCGTCGACCAGCACGGCGATGCGCTCCCGAGCGAACATCTTGCCCTTGGCTGCGTTCGACTCGTGGTACCGAGTGGCACCGCCGACCTCCACCCGCGCGGAGAGGGCGTTGAAGGTGTGGTCTGGACCCGGCTGGGCGTCGTCGCTCATGGAAAAGAGTTTAGGTTATCCGCGATTAACTTTCAGGACCGGAGCATTCGAGCCGCGGGCGCCGCCGACCGACCCACTCCGACCAGCGCGCCCAGCACGAGCAGGCTGTCAGAAGGTGATCGCGGTGAGCCAGAGCTTCACGCCGGCGGCCAGACTCACGGTTCCGGTGGGCGACGTGGGGAGTGGGGGTGCGGCGCCCGCGGTCGCCACCGGCACCGCAGGTCGATCGGCGCTCATCAGCAGCTCGACGGTGTTGGTCGCCAGCGCTCCCATCGTGCGGTAGGTGCCGGACGGCCCCGTCTGCAGGATCGCTGCCGCATAGCGATCGGTGATGCCGACCGAGTGCACGGCATTGGCCTGGTCGGAGAAGTTGTCGCTCCCCCACCCCTGCTTGCTGGCCGCTCCGTCCAGCGAGTTGAAGCCGAAGTTCTGGTCGAAGAAGTCCAGGCCGACGTCGGCTGTCGACTGCATCGCCTTCACCAGCCACGGGCCGACCACCGGGTCGAGCGATGCCTGGTAGAGGAAGGAGGACATGTCGTGGGCGGTGATCCGGGTGGCGCCCCACCTGCCGGGGTCGTCGGGATTCACCTCGGTGTTCTTCAGGAAGTACCGCCGGGCGATCGCGGTGACGCCGTCGGCATCCCAGTAGGCACTGCAGATGTCGTCGTCGGAGTACTTGATCATCTCCGCGAGGTCGGCGTCGACGTCGACGGGCAGCTTCCCGTCGTACTTCACCAGGTAGTGAGCCGCGAGCAGGATCTTCACCACTGATTCGGAGGCGACCTGTTCATCGGCGTTGTCGGTCTGCGCGATCACCTGACCGGTCTCCAGATCGATCACCGAGGCATAGGTCCGCACCCCCTGGGCCTTCTGCGCCTGCGCAGCACCGAGGTCGACGGCGGCCTGCGGCGTCATCTCCGCCGCGGCGGCCGCGGGCGCCGGTGCTGCGGTGGCGACCTGCGACCCCGCCGCGGCGAGCATCAACGCCGCGACCAGGGGCAGCACAGTGCGCGCCGTCAGCCTCACCAGGGACTGTCGCCCAGAGGACACCCACACACCGCCTGTAGCTCACTGCCACCCCACAGGGGGTCGGCAACCCGATCGGACCTCTGTCGAGAGTACGGACAGTGCCCGCGTTCGTCATGCCCCGAGCGGGTCCACCGGACGGGATCACACCGACGGCATGTCGACAGCAGCGCAGGTCAGCGCCACAACCAGTCGGCTGCGCTGCCCGATCCGTACCAGAAGATCCCGTCCCGACCATCGGCGCCGAACGTCCCGACGACCGGTTGCTGGGTCCCGCCGAGGTCGGCCACCACCGTGCTCGGGACCCGTCCGGTGGACCACCGCGTCCACCGGTCGGAGTCGGCGCCCGGACCGAACCAGACGACGTCGTCGCGACCGTCGGCCGGTAGATCGACGATCAGCGGACGGTAGTCGCCGCCCATCGCCACCGGCGTGCCGGTGAACGCCTCGGTGGCACTGCCGAACCACACCGAGTCGGCGCCGGAACCCGGTGCGTACCAGAGGATGTCGGCCCTGCCGTCCCCGTCGAAGTCGCCGACGGCCGGACGGTAGGTGCCATCCACCTTGACGGACTTCGCTGTGAACTTCCCGCCGGCCCGGCTGTAGTGGATGACGTCCACCGACCGCCCGGCGCCGTACCAGAAGATGTCGTCCCGGCCGTCCCCGTTGAAGTCGCCGACCAGTGGCTGGAACTTCAGATCCATCTTCCGGACCGTCTTGCTGAAGGTGTTACCGCCGGTCCATTTCCAGATCACGTCGGTCAGCGAACCGGGGGCGTAGAAGAACAGCTCCTGCCGGTTGTCGCCATCGGGGTTGAAGGCGAACACGGATCGGTGTGAGCCCATGCGTTGCAGGATGGACACGCCCGCCTTGACGCGCACGATCTTGACCTGTTCAACGGTGGAGCGGTAGCTGACGATGTCGTCACCACCGTCCCCGTCGATGTCGGCGATGACCAACTGCGCACCCGGCAGCAAGCTCAGGGTGCGGGAAGTGAACCTGCCGGGGGTGCTGGTGGCCGTCCACAGATCTGCGGTCCCGGGACCGGAGCGGTAGAACAGGAGATCGCCGCGGCCGTCACCGTCTGCGTCCAATGATCTGACCGTGAGGCCGATACCGTCCACCAGCAACCGGGTCGAGCTCACGCCGCTGGGCGGGATCGACGGGTCGCAGGATCCGCGGCGGCCGGTGACGTCGCAGAGCACCCCGCCTGCGGACCAGGTGATGCCCGAGCCGCTCTGGTTGTCCTTCGGCCTTGCGTTCTTGCCGAGGGTGCGGGTCCCGCTCACATCAACGTTGTAGCCGGTGTCCGCCTGCAGCCAGTATCGCCTCTCCTGGCCACCGATCTTGATGTCGTAGAACGGTGCCGACAGCGGCGCGGGTGCGTCGGTCGGGGAACCCCCGTCCAGCGGGGTGAGGGCTGCCCACCACGACGCGCCCTGCGCCTGCGCCGGATCCACGTACCAGCAGGGCAGGGTGCCGGCGATGCCGGAGAGCCGACAGGTCCGCAGCTGGGCGCCCCCGGCCGGGTCCATCGCGACGGTGCTGATGTTGGCGAACGCGAGGCTCGTTCCCGGCGCCATGTCCTGGTACGCCTGCTCGCACAGCGGGCAGCCGCCGTTGTCGGTGTACCACCAGGGGGCCCAGGCGGCGGCCCGCCGCTCGGCCTCGGAGAACGGTGCCGCATGGTTGATCCACCCGCCGGGAGAGCACCATCGGTCGCGCATCCCTGAGACGACGTCGACCGAGATGACCCCGACGTCCATCCGCTCGGCAGCGGTGAACGGCGCGCCCACTCCGGCGCTGTCGTACTGCCAGATGCCGATCCCCGGCGTCCAGTAGGCCCGCTTGTATGCGGTGGACGGATCGCGGAATGCATAGAGGCCGTAGTTGGCGTTCGCGTTCGTGTTGCCGGCGCGCACACCGGTCCACTCGTCGTACCGCGAGAGCGTCATCGGCGACGGGGCGGTGCTGGAGGTGGCGGCGCCCCCGGACTCCTTGAAGATCGGTGCCACCGCCATGGCCCGCAGCTCCGCGGCTGTCAGACCGGTGCACTTGGACGCCGCGGTGGCGGCATTGCCGATCGCGGTCCACGGGTGTGAGCCGAAGTAGCGACGGGTGGCACCCTCCGCGGCGGTCGCCGTCGGCTGGTCCGGGATCCTGGGTGAGACCTGGATCCTGGTGACGGGGGTGGACAGATCTCCCACCGCAATACCGTCGGTGGCACCGGCGGGAGCCTGGTCGGACGGTTCGGTCTGCCCGGTGGGGACCGTCTGCTCGGGAGCTGACGGCCCCGCGGCGGTCGGCTCTGCAGAGGGAGCAGCGGTCGGCTCTGCAGAGCGAGCGGGCGGGGATGTCGGGGACAGGGACGGGGAGAGTTCTGACGGCGCCGGGGACGGGGTCGAAGGTTCAGCCGGACTCGAGGGCTCTGGGGGAATCGGGGAGGTGGCAGCTCCGGTCGCCGACGGGGCCGCGACAACCGCGGCTGCGGAGGACGAGGGCGCCGGGGTGTCCGACGGAACCGCCGTCGCCGACGAAACCGTTGTGCTCGGAACCGCGGGCGGCACCGGAGCCGCCGAGGCTGCAGCGGGTGCCACCGACACCGTGAGCACGGCAGCGAGCAGGGCAGCGAGCGCGGCGGCACACAGAGGTGCCGCCGATCGGCGCCGACGGGGGCGAGCGGGGTGCGACATGCGGCGGCCTCTCGGTGGTCCCGGCACGGACGGCCCGTGCCGAACCCGCCGAGGGTATGACACGCCGACCGCCTTCTCACCGTGGCCGATGGGTCGAAAGGGACTGTTGGGACTGCGGGAAACGAAGTCCACCCGTCTGAACCGACGGATGGTCGGCCGGGAGCGCGTTGTCACTGTGGGTGACATTCCCCCAGCGCGGCTCGGACAGTGCCTGCGCTCAGTCCGGTGGCGGGGTCAGCGCTCGGACGACCGCGGACGGCGACGGCCTACCCAGCAGCCCGGCCATCCAGGTACTGGCTCGTACCAGCGCTCCGAGATCGACGCCGTGTGCGATGCCGAGCCCGTCCAACATCCAGACCAGGTCCTCGGTGGCCAGGTTGCCGGTGGCGGACTTGGCATAGGGGCAGCCGCCCAGACCCCCGGCCGAGGCGTCCACCACGGTGACGCCGGCTTGCAGGGCCGCCAGGGTGTTGGCCAGCGCCTGACCGTAGGTGTCGTGGAAGTGGACGGCGAGCCGGTCGACCCCGATTCCGGCAGCGACGAGGTCACCGATCAGCGCCCGGACCTGACCGGCCGTCCCCACCCCGATGGTGTCGCCGAGCGAGATCTGCTGGCATCCCAGCTCGATCAGCCTGGCGGCCGCAGCCACCACCTGGGAGCGCGCGACGCGTCCCTCCCAGGGATCGCCGAAACACATCGACAGGTACCCGCGGACCCGCAGCCCTGCAGTGCGAGCCCGGCCCACGACCGGCGCGAACATGGCGAACTGGTCGTCCAGGGTGGAGGCCAGGTTGCGCTGCGCGAAGGTCTCGGTCGCAGACGCAAAGACCGAGATCTCCTGCACCCCGGCGGCCAGCGCGCCGTCCAGCCCGCGTTCGTTCGGCACCAGCACCGGGTAGCGCACACCGGGCCGCTGCTCGATCGCGGGGAACAGCTCGGCAGCATCCGCCAGCTGCGGTACCCAGCGCGGGTTGACGAAGCTGGTCACCTCCACCACCGGCAGGCCGGCATCGGCAAGAGCGTGCACGAACCGCACCTTGTCCGCCGTTGTGATCGGCGTCTTCTCGTTCTGCAGGCCGTCACGCGCACCGACCTCGACGATCGTCACCCGGGACGGCAGCCCCGGCGACGGCGTCGGATCAGGCAACCCTGGCGGCACGGTCACGAGGAGCGGGTCACTGCCGCGGCCGTCGATCGTGCGAGTTGCGCGGATCGTCGAACGCCTGGGGCGGCGCATCCGGTCCAGGATTCGAGCGCGGTGCCGGATTCGAGCGCGGTGCCGGATCGAAGTGGGTCTCGGCTGGGTAGCCCTGATCCGGCTGGGCCGCGTAGCCCTCGTCGGTGTTCTGCTGGTCGGCGTACTGCTCGTCGGCGTACTGCTCGTCGGCGACGGTCGGTGCGTAGCGGCGACCGGCGGCGAGGCGACGGGGTGCGTCCTGGTCGGATGCGGAATCCCTGGCACCGGCCGGATAGTCACCGGAGCTGCCCATGCCGTCGCTCGACTCGACTCCGCGGTTTCCGCGATCGTCGGAGATCAGCTGGTTCAGTGTCGCCTGCACCTGGCCGAGGGAAGCGACGTTGTCGAACTCGAGCGGCTGGTCGGCAGCAGACTCCACGATCAGCGACCCGAAGCCCAGCAGCCGACCCCAGAAGGTCACCTCCGTCTCCATGTTCTGGATGCGACTCAACGGGATCTGGTGCTCACGACGCTTGAGGATGCCGGTGCGGAAGAAGACGTGGGAGCTGGAAATGACGAAATGTTCGGTCCCCCACCGCAGGAACGGCACCAGGACCCACCAGATCAGCAGGAGGACGCCGACCACGGAAATGCCGATGTACCACTGTGGGTGGCTGGTGAAGCCGACATCGTTCCAGTGGCTGACCCAGGCGGCCAGTGCCGAACCGCCACCGACCACGATGATGAACGCCAGGACGGGCAGAGCCAGCACTTTCCAGTGCGGATGCTTGTGCAGCACGACGCGCTCACCGCGGGACAGCAGATGATCCGGGTACGCCATGATCCACCTCGTGGTCCGACGGTGCTCCCCCGGTGGAAGCCCCTGCGAAGAACCTACCGCGCCGCCCCGACCTCACCACGGGGGTTCGCGGACCCAACGGTCGTTTCGCCGCCACCTTCGCGGACCCAACGGTCGTTTCGCCGCCACCATCGCGGACCCAACGGTCGTCTCGCCGCCACCATCGCGGACCCAGCGGTCGTCAGGAGCGTCGGCCGAACACCGCCGAACCCACCCGGACGATCGTGGCGCCCTCGGCGATCGCTGCTTCCAGGTCGCCGCTCATCCCCATCGACAGCTCACCGCCGGGGACCAGCTCGTCCCGCAGCTGACGCAACGATGCGTAGCCCTGCCGCACCGCCGATTCGTCGGGGCTGTTCAGCCCGATCGTCATCAACCCCGTCAGCCGCAGGTGCGGGCAGTCACGTACCGCCGCAATGAGCTCCGCCGCATCCTCGGGCGCCACCCCCGACTTCGAGGCTTCCCCCGAGACGTTCACCTGGACCATCACCTGCAGCACCCGATCCGGCTCGTGCTCGGCCAGCCGCCGCTCGAACCTGGTGGCGAGATCCGCCGAGTCCAGGCTCTGCAGACAGTCGATGAACGGCAGCACGGCCCCGACCTTGTTCCGCTGCAGATGACCGATCAGGTGAGTGGTGTGCGGAACGGCCGCCAGTGCGTCGGCCTTCTCGGTGATCTCCTGCACCCGGTTCTCGCCGATCAGCGTCGAGCCGCTGCGCAGAGCGGTCAGGATGACCTCGGCCGGCATCGTCTTGGTGGCCAGCAGCAGGGTGACGCTCGCAGGGTCACGGTCGGCAGCGGTGGCTGCGGCAGCGATCCGCCCGTGGATGACGTCGATCTGCGCGGCGACATCGGGTCCCTCGGTGGCGCTCACAGGAACCGACGCTAGCAGCGGGCCGGCGGACGTCAGCGACCGCCGAGCGCATCCCAGACGGGCAGCGCGCCCGGTCGCCCCGGTGGATCAGGCGGATCGATCGGACGCAGGTGCACCACATCGCCGGCGTTGAACGTCCGGAGGGAGGACGCTCCGTCCGCCGCGATGGTCCGGACCACGAGCGCACCGTCGTCCGTGATGTCGTGTCCCACACCGACCACGGCGGTACCGTCCGGCAATTCCACCCGAACCGCTCGCCCGATCGTGCGGCACTGAAGCGTGTAGAGCGACCGGATCCGGGAGGCAACAGCATCACCTCCTGCAGCGACGAACATGTCGAGCAGAACGGTGAAACTGCGCAGCGTGGCCGCGGCCAGCTCCACCCTTTCGAGCGATGCATGATTCGGCACCTGAGTGTCCAGCGACACCGGCGGGAGGGATGTCGACCCGATCGGTGGCGGTGGGAACTCGTCGAGGTGTACGTCCAGGTTCAGTCCGGCGCCCACCACCACTGCATCGCCCACCACCTCGGCGAGGATGCCGGCGCACTTGCTGTCGCCGAGCACGACATCGTTGGGCCACTTCAGCTGCGCCCTGATCCCACAGCGCTCACCGATGGCGTTGACCAGGGCGAGGCCGAGGAGCGCGCCGATCCAGCCGCGCTTGGCCAGCGGCACCCCATCGGGTCTGACGAGCACCGAGAGGATCTGCGAGCTGCCGTAGGGCGCCTGCCAGCCGCGGCCCAACCGTCCGCGACCCGCCGTCTGCTCCTGCGCGATGAGCACCTGCCCCGGCGCGATCGTGCCGGCGAGGTACTCGGCGGCGAGGTCGCTGTTGGTCGAGCCGGTGGTGCCGATGCTGCGCACCCGCCAGGGCGTCCCCGCACCGAGCGCTGCCGTCACCGAAGCGGCGTCCAGCGGCGAGGTCGGACGGGGATTCACAGGCACTCCGGCACTGTAGGTCCCCAGCCGTCCCGGCGAGTGGGCACCGTTGTGAGAGCGACGACACCGTCGCGGCCCGGAGGTGATCCGTACGCTCCGGACGTGCACTATGACCACGTGGCCGATTCAGAGACGAGCGCCCCGAACACCGCTGCCGAGCATCCCGGCGCGCAGAGCACCGCGGGCGTGCCCGAAGCCCCACACGCGGTGCCCGCTGAGGCAGAAGCCCCGCACCCTCCGCCCACCAGGATCGACGCCCCGCACACCACCGCCGGCAAGCTCGCCGACCTCGAGCGCCGGATCTCCGAGGCGGTGCACGCCGGCTCCGAGGCCGCGGTCGAGCGGCAGCACGCCAAGGGCAAGCACACGGCCCGCGAACGCATCGACATGCTGCTGGATCCCGGTTCCTTCGTCGAGTTCGACGCCTTCGCCCGGCACCGGTCCACCAGCTTCGGCCTCGAGACGAGACGTCCGTACGGCGACGGCGTCGTCACCGGGTACGGAACCGTGGACGGCCGCGACGTCTGTGTGTTCTCGCAGGACGTCACCGTCTTCGGCGGCTCGCTCGGCGAGGTGTATGGCGAGAAGATCGTCAAGATCCTCGATTTCGCGCTCAAGACCGGCCGACCGGTGATCGGCATCAACGAGGGTGGCGGGGCCAGGATCCAGGAGGGTGTCGTCTCGCTGGGCCTGTACGCGGAGATCTTCAAGCGCAACGTGCACGCCTCGGGCGTCATCCCGCAGATCTCGGTGATCATGGGCGCCGCTGCCGGCGGCCACGTGTACTCCCCCGCGCTCACCGATTTCGTGGTGATGGTCGATGAGACCTCGCAGATGTTCATCACCGGCCCCGACGTGGTCCGCGCGGTGACCGGAGAGGACGTCACCCTCGAGGAGCTCGGCGGAGCCCGCACCCACAACACCCGATCCGGGGTCGCCCACCACCTCGGCACGGACGAGCAGGACGCCCTCGACTACGTCAAGGAACTCCTGTCGTACCTTCCGGACAACAATCTGTCGGTGACTCCTCCGCTCGGCAGCGGCGCCGGCGAGGAGCTCACCAACGTCGACCAGGCACTCGACACGCTCATCCCCGATTCTGCGATGCAGGCCTATGACATGAGCGACGCGGTCCGGGCCGTGCTGGACGAAGGCGAGCTCCTGCAGGTGCACGAGCTGTTCGCGCCGAACGTGCTGGTCGGTTTCGGTCGGGTGGACGGCCGCAGTGTCGGCATCGTCGCCAACCAGCCGCAGCACCTTTCGGGTGCCCTCGACATCGACGCCTCGGAGAAGGCGGCTCGGTTCGTGCGGACCTGCGATGCGTTCAACATCCCGGTGCTGACGTTCGTCGACGTCCCCGGCTTCCTGCCGGGCACCGACCAGGAGTGGAACGGCATCATCCGGCGTGGCGCGAAGTTGTTGTACGCATACGCCGAGGCAACGGTCCCGCTGATCACGGTGATCACCCGCAAGGCATTCGGCGGAGCTTACGACGTGATGGGTTCCAAGCATCTCGGGGCCGACATCAACGTCGCCTGGCCGACCGCCCAGATCGCCGTGATGGGCGCCCAGGGCGCGGTGAACATCCTGTACCGCAAGGAGATCAAGGCAGCGGAGGACGAGCACGGCGCCGCCTCCGACGAGGTTGCCGCGCTGCGCGGCCGGCTGCAGACGGAATACGAGGATGCGCTGGCCAATCCGTTCATCGCGGCCGAACGCGGGTATGTCGACGAGGTCATCGCCCCGTCGCAGACCCGTCGGGTGATCACCCGGTCCTTGAGAATCCTGGCGGACAAGCGCGAGAGCCTGCCGCCCAAGAAGCACGGGAACATCCCACTGTGAGTCGCGCAGGAGCGGAGGACACGCGCGGTGGCGCGACGCAGGAGCCCCAACGCGTGGCCCGCAGCGACAGCGGCGGCGAACCATCAGGCGCCGTGAGTCGCGCAGGAGCGCAGGACACGCGCGGTGGCGCGACGCAGGAGCCCCAACGCGTGGCCCGCAGCGACAGCGGCGGCGAACCATCGGGCACTGTGAGTCGCGCAGGAGCGCAGGACACGCGCGGTGGCGCGACGCAGGAGCCCCACCGCGTGGCCCGCAGCGACAGCGGCGGCGAAACATCGGGCACTGTGACGCAGATGTCGTCCACAACCCGCGCCGACCGCGATCTCGAGGACGCCGCCGCAGTGATCGCCGTCATCACTGCCCTGGCCGCGCATGCTGCGGTCCCGCAACAAGAATCCCCCAGGTCCGTGTGGGGCACCCCCGCACACCGACTCGGAGCTCTCGCACCGGGTCGGCACACATGGTGGAGCAGCGGAGCTGCACGGTGACGGGGCCGACGGTGGTGCTCGCGTCCCAGTCACCGGCGCGACTGTCCGTGTTGCGAGCCGCCGGCATCGACCCGATGGTGCTGGTGTCCGGTGTCGACGAGGACGCCGTCCAGCGCGCACATGCCGGTGCTCCACCGGAGACGATCGTCGCCGAACTGGCGCTTGCCAAGGCGATCGCCGTGCTGCCGGAGGTCGCGAAGCTGTTGCCGCGCAGGGCTTCCGGACCCAAGGCGACCGACATCATCGTGATCGGCTGCGACTCCATGCTGTGGTGCGCCGGTGAGTTGGTGGGCAAACCGAAGGACCCGGACGACGCCCGCCGCCAATGGAGGCAGATGAGCGGCGGGACGTCGACACTGCTCACCGGCCATGCGGTGCTCCGGCTGAGCGAAGGTCGGGTGGTGGCCCAACAGGTTGCCACCGAGAGCACCGGGATCCGTTTCGGCTCACCCGATCCGGCGGAGCTCGAGACGTATCTGGCCACCGGCGAGCCGCTGCAGGTCGCGGGTTCGTTGACCATCGACGGCTACGGCGGCTGGTTCGTCGACGGTGTCGACGGCGATCCGTCCTCCGTCATCGGCATCTCCCTCCCCCTCACCCGGCGACTGTTGGCCGGGGTGGGCATCCGCGTCACCGATCTGTGGCGGTTGCCCCCCAGCGCCGCCGTGCCCGATACCGCCGTGCCCAGCATCGAGGAGACCTCGTGAAATCAGTACTGATCGCCAATCGCGGCGAGATCGCCGTCCGGGTGGTCCGCGCCTGCCACGATGCCGGCCTGGAATCCGTTGCGGTGTATGCCGATCCGGACCGGGACGCGCCGCACGTGCGGGCTGCCGACCAGGCCTTCGCGCTGAACGGTGCCACCTCGGGGGAGACCTACCTCGACATCACCAAGCTGCTGGACGTCGCGACGCGCTCCGGCGCCGACGCCGTCCACCCCGGCTACGGCTTCCTGTCCGAGAACGCCGACTTCGCACAGCGGGTGATCGATGCCGGGTTGACCTGGATCGGACCGTCACCGCAGGCGATCCGCGACCTGGGCGACAAGGTGACCGCCCGGCACATCGCCCTGCGCGCCGGCGCACCGCTGACCCCCGGCACCCCCAACCCGGTGCAGGGGTCGGACGAGGTGGTCGCCTTCGCGAACGAGTACGGGTTGCCGGTGGCGATCAAGGCGGCGTTCGGCGGCGGGGGCCGCGGCCTCAAGGTAGCTCGCACGCTGGAGGAGATCCCGGAGCTGTACGAGTCGGCGGTCCGCGAGGCGGTGTCTGCGTTCGGCCGGGGCGAGTGCTTCGTCGAACGATTCCTGGACAAACCGCGGCACGTCGAGGCCCAGGTGCTGGCCGATCAGCACGGCACCGTCGTCGTCGTCGGCACCCGTGACTGCTCACTGCAACGTCGCTACCAGAAGTTGGTGGAGGAGGCGCCCGCGCCGTTCCTCACCGACGCCCAGCGCGAGCAGATCCACACCGCCGCCAAGGCGATCTGCCGGGAGGCCGGCTACTACGGAGCTGGCACGGTCGAGTTCATCATCGGCCAGGACGGCATGGTCTCCTTCCTGGAGGTCAACACCCGGCTGCAGGTCGAACACCCGGTGAGCGAGGAGACCTCGGGACTCGACCTGGTGCTCGAGCAGTTCCGGATAGCCGACGGCGAAACCCTCGGCTACGACACGGATCCCACACCGCGGGGACATTCGATCGAGTTCCGGATCAACGGGGAGGACGCCGGACGTGGTTTCCTGCCGGCTCCCGGAACGGTGACCGCGCTGACGCTGCCGGCCGGGCCCGGCGTGCGGGTCGACGCCGGGATCGAGGCTGGGTCCGTGGTCTCCGGCGCCTTCGATTCGTTGCTGGCCAAGGTGATCATCACCGGCGCCGATCGGGATCAGGCCCTCGCCCGGGCCCGCCGGGCACTCGCCGAGCTGCAGATCGAGGGAATGGCGACGGTGCTGCCGTTCCACCGCGTCGTACTGGACGATCCTGCGTTCACCGCCGCGGACGGCAACTTCCGGGTGCACACCCGGTGGATCGAGACGGAGTTCGAGAACACCATTCCGCCGTTCGACGCACCCGCCGGTGACGGTGGAGAGGGTGCCGACGATGCAGCAGACAACCTCCCGCGACAGACGATCGTGGCCGAGGTCAACGGTCGCCGGGTCGAGGTGAGCCTGCCGGGATCGATCGCGGTCGCGGCCCCCGGCGGGCCGAAAGCGCAGCGTCCCAGGCGATCCAGGGCGAAGGCGGCGACATCGACCGGTGGCGGCACGGTGGTCGCGCCGATGCAGGGCACCGTCGTCAAGCTCGCGGTGACCGCTGGACAGAGCGTCAGCGCCGGCGAGCTGGTCGCGGTGATCGAGGCGATGAAGATGGAGAACCCGGTGACGGCCGCGATCGACGGCACGGTGTCGTCGGTGGACGTCGAGGTCGGCGCCACCGTTTCCAGCGGAGCGACGCTCGCCGTGATCGAGCCGGCGGCTACAGGATCGGCCGAGGCAGCAACCGAGAGCTGAGCTCAGGTGTAGGCAACCGAGTAGTGCCCGATCACCGTGAACGCGAAGTCGTCGCCGACCGAGCCGGGCACGGCCGGCACCTGGAAGTACTGCTGCGACAACGTCTCCCGACCCGATCCGGCCGGGAAGTCCAGCTGTCGCCGCAGGTGCGGCGGATGACCCCAGGTGTTCGCGTGCTCGTCCGCCTCCAGGAAGCCGTCGTACTCGATGCCGGCCGCGTTGATGCCGATGTCGTGGTCGGCCGCGGTCACCACCTTCGGGCCCCGCACGATCTGATTGCCCAGCAGCACCGCGGTGCCGGTGTAGACGTCGTTCTCGTCGTCACCGAAATGGATCTGGTCGATCTCGGTCTCGCCCTCGTAGGTGGTGATCCAGAACTCGGCCTCGCCGGCCCCGCCGCCGTCGCCGTCGTTGTTGATGAACACCGAAGCGACATCGACGGTGACAGTCCGCAGCAGTGTCGTCAGATTCTCGACCAGCGTGAACCAGCGTCCTGCCGCATCGTTGATGCGCACCGTGCACACATAGGACTGCCCGGCCAGCAGCGGCAGCAGCTCCACCGTGTGCACCTGCTTCAGCTGGCTGTCCGCGGTGGCGACCACGCTGGGCAGGATCATCTCGCCGAAGGTGCCGCGGGACGGCGTACCGGTGCCGATCTCGGCATGGATCGCGGTGAACAGCGGTGGGGTGGCGATGATGCGCCGGTAGAACGTGCCGCCCACGTCGGTGGTCTGATCGGTGATCCAGGGCTGCTCCTCGGGCACGCTGACCAGGGCCTGCACCTGGGCACCGGTGAACAGATCGCGTTCACTGGTCCGGCCGTTCGGATCGACGGATCTGTAGAAGTAGCTGCGGAACTCCAGCAGATCGCCGGGTCGCAGCGGGGGCGTCACGAACGAGCCCTTCAGGTCGGCGTCGACGGTACCGACGGTGGCAAACAGGTTGACCTCGGTCCACACCCCCAGATTGAGCCGCTGCCACAGCACCATCGGATTCAGCGCCGTGTAGGTGACGGTGGCCGTCCCGCTCTTCATTCCCTTCCCGACTTCGATGAAGAGCACTGCGGGAGTGACGGCGATGACCGTGTCGCTCATGATGACCTCCGGTGACCGGACGGTCCGGCCCACACCCGGTAGAGCACGCTCCGGTGACCTCCGGATACACCGCTGACCCGGCGGCGCAGTCCGGTCCGTCGATGACGCGGAGCGGCCGCCGGCGAAGAGATCCTGCAGAACGTCCTGCACCGGCCCGCGGCGGGCGGCCACTTTCCGTCACCTGCCGACTGGCCCGTCATACCCGCGCCCGTCATACCCGCGCCCGTCAGACCCGCGCCCGTCAGAACGCGCCCCTCATACCCGCGCCCGTCAGAACAGGGTCGTGACCACCACGCCGATCAGCACCACGCCGGCGCAGAGCACGAACCGCAGCAGAGCGGGCCGCAGCGCGTCCCGATGCACGATGGACCGCGGCGGGATCGCCGCGCAGATCCCGGACAATTGGTGCACCGCCAGCACCAGCGCGGCGAGAACCCCGGTGAGCACGGAGATGCCGCCGTCCCGGCCCAGCAGGTGCGCCGTCATCACGCCGAGGATCAGCAGTGTCGGGGCGATCGAGTGCGGGGCGATCATCGTGGCCCCGGCCAGGCTGACGAGCAGGAATCCGAGCGCGGTCAGCACCCCGGCTCCGGCCCCGACCTGCAGGCTCAGCAGCACCGCTCCTGCGCAGACGACGCCCAGCGCGAGTCGCAGCCACCAGCCCGGAAATCCCGGTCCCACGCCCGCGGCGATGTCGATGCTCGGTGCGCCCTGCGTCGCAGGCCTGTCCACTGCGTCGCCGGAATCGCCGGAGGCCCGGATCTGCTCGTTCATCGGCGGGCCCGCAGACCCACCAGGGCCTTGGCCATCTGAGTGTCGATGGACCCCTCCTCCCAGTGCAGGACAGGGATCCCCGCGGCCAGCACCCGTTCGACGCGCAACCCCCGGGCAATGCTGAGCAGGCCGAGGGTGCGGGTGTCCCGCAGCTCCGAGGCCGCCAGGATGCCCTGCAGCGGAAGGGTGTCGATCACGATCACCCGATGCCCACGCGCCCGCGCTGCCCGCGCCGCGTCCACCGCCGCGTCATCGGTGAGCGGGCTGAACAGCACTACGACGGCACCCGGCCGCAACAGCCAGTGCTCGACGTCCAGCAACCGGACCGACCGCGAGACCAGCCCGGACAGGAAGTAGCGCACCCGATCGATCTGCCGCTTGCCGCTGCCGTGGCGCAGCATCCGGCGGTACACATCGACGGTCTGCACGGACACCCGATCCCCGCCGCCCAGGTGGGCGGCCGCGACGGCCGTGACCGCCTGCACGGTGAGGTCCAGGCTGTTCCACTGGCTCTGCTCGAGTGCGTCCCACCGCTCGTGCCGCTCCTCCAGTCGTCTCCGACGGCCCTCGTCGCCGACCCTGCTGAGCAGCGCGCGCCCGCCTGCCACGGCCTGCTCCAGCCGACCGGTGGGTTCACTGATGTCCCTGGGGCCCAGCACATGTCGCACGTCCAGACACAGTGCGATCTCCGCTTCGGCCTCCGAGAGTGTGCGGCGGGTGTACAGCTTGCCGCGGCGGGCGTAGGCGCGCCAGTGGACCGATCGCATCCGGTCACCCGGCGCGTAGTCGCGCAGGTCGATGAGATCACTGCCCTGCCCCGGACGCCGGCTGACATGACTGCCGGCCCAGCCACCGATGATCGGCGGCAGCGGCAGCGGATCCTGGACCCGGATGCCCGGCAGCACCATCTGTGAGATCTCAGCGGCTCTGCCGGGACCGACTCTGAGCAGTCCGTCCGCCGTGATCGCCAGCAGATCCGGACGGCTGATCAGGCTGGAACCCCAGCCGCGCACCCGCACGTCCTGCAGCACGGTGAGACTGTCGGAGCGCTCCTCCAACGCGGTGCCGCCGGGCAGGGTTGCCATCTCCCCCACCGGATTACGGGTCGATTCCGGCACCCTGACGGTCACCAGCTCCGCCTCCCGGACACCGGACAGTTCGATGCGCACCGATAGTCGAGCTGCCGCCACCATCCCGCGGGCGATCCCCGCGCGGGACCCCGGATCCGCAGCTGTGCCACCCCAGCGCAGTCGGAGGGTGCCCGGCAAGGTCAGTGCGCCGGCGAGCACGATCGGCGCGGCCAGCACGACAAGATCCGGGCGCCCGGTCCCCAGCGCGAGACCCGTCCCGAACACCGCGACAGTGAGGACCCGGTAGAACGCGGCCGTCCGCCGCCACGGTCCGGGCGGCGCGGCAGGTGCCTCACCCACACCGGGTGCGTGCCGGGCTCGTGCGGGGGTGCGGTCGGTCACTGTCATCAGCTCGCCGTCCTCAACTGGCCGCCTTCAGCGCGCCGCACCGGACGGGCGCAGCATCGGCTCGGTCCTGGCCCGCAGGCTCGGCGGAGTGGGCACCGTCGACAGCAACCCACGCACCACCTCCTCGGCGGTCAGCGAATCTGCGTAGGCCTGCAGGCGCAACACCAGGCGGTGCGACAAGGTTTGCACCGCAACCGATTTCACGTCCTCGGGAAGCACGAAGGTCCGCCCCTCCAGCACCGCCCAGGCGCGGGCCATCAGCATCAGCGTCTGGGTTCCGCGGGGTGAGACACCCGCCTCGACGGCCTCGTGTCCTCGACTGGCACGCGCGAGATCGACGCAGTAGCCGATCACGTCGGCATCGACCGCGACCCGCTCGACCCCCGCCTGCAGGGCCCGCAGCCCAGCCGCGTCGATCACGGCGGAGACGGCTGGGTCACCGGCGGCGCGGCCGACCCGGCGCCGCAGCATCTCCAGTTCGCTCTGGGCAGTGGGATAGCCCAATCGCAGCCGGACGGCGAACCGATCGAGCTGGGCCTCGGGCAGTGCATAGGTGCCCTCGTACTCGATCTGGTTGGCCGTCGCGATCACGTGGAACGGGCTGGGCAGCGGATGGGTCGTCCCTTCGACGCTCACCTGGCCCTCCTGCATCGCCTCGAGCAGTGCCGACTGGGTCTTCGGTGGCGTGCGGTTGAGCTCGTCGGCGAGCAGCAGACCGGCGAACACCGGACCGGGCTGGAAGGTGAACTCGGCGGTGCCGGGGTTGTACAGATAGGAACCGGTGATGTCGGCCGGCAACAGGTCGGGGGTGAACTGCAGCCGGCGGAACTCCAGCCCCAGGGCACCGGCCAGGCTGCGCGCCATCAGGGTCTTCCCCAGCCCGGGGTTGTCCTCCACCAGTACGTGCCCACCCGCCAGGATCGCTGCCAGTGCCATCCGCAGGGCCGCGGTGTTGCCGACCATCGCGCCGCCGACCGCTGCGGCGATCCGGCCCGCAACAGCAGCGACCTCCTCGGCGGACGGCACCCGCTCCGCCGCTCCACCGGCGGCCACCGGGTCGTTGACGGGTGATTCAGTGCTGGTCATGATCGATCCTTCTCGGTGGTGGGTGCAGCAGTGGATGTGGCAGCAGCGGATGTGGCCGCAGCGGATGTGGCGGCAGCGGGTGCAGCAGGCCCCGATCCCGAATGGTCTGCCGACCCTCCGGTCGATCGCCGCGACGAGCGTGCGCCGATCAGGGCGCGCAACGACCGCCGTCCGCGGTGCGGGAGCAGTCGGGGATCGATCCTGACCGGCCGCAACCCATCGCCGGTCGCGGTGGCCAACCGGGTGACCCGGTCCACCAGCTGGACCAGATCCGCGCGACTCACCGCGCCATGATCGGGGTCGGTCAGCAGCTCGAAGTTCCTGCTACCCAACAGGTCTCTGGCCCGGTCCGCGTCCTGGGGCGCCTTCAGGTCGATCGCCCGTCGCAGCAGGACAGGAACGGCGATCTCGCGGACGGCTCGGATCGCGCGTCGCCCCAGGTACTCGGGTCGCTGCAGCGCCGACTCGAACCCGCTGATCTCCCACAGCTGGGGTACCCGCCCGTGGGCGAACCCGGTTTCCGGTTCGGGCGGCCACGGATCGACCTCCACCGTGAGGGCCCGCACCAGCAGCCAGGTCACCACGCCGGCGGTGAGGGCGATGACGACGCTGCGGGTCACCGGTCCGCCGGTGGCGAACACCCCGATCCCCGCAGCCAGCGCAGCCAGGATCGGCATCGTGAGCAGCCGCCACCACGCTCCCGGTGGGCTCACGGGGAGTCCACCGGGTCTTTGCCACACACGATCAGGGCTGCGTCCCGTGCTCGCACGGCGGACTCGGGATCGAGCGCGGCGACGTCGAACCGAGCTCGCTGGTAGAGCGGCAACAGGGTGCGTGCTGCTGCGCTCCGCTGTGCCGCGTCTCCAGCCCGATAAGCCTGCGTCGCAACAACTCTCGGGGGCAATGAACCCGAGGCCGCTGGCTCGATCGGGAGTTCCGACTCCCCCGGGTCCGGCTCCCCCTGCCCGACCACCCGGTCCAGGAACTCGGTCGGGGTCTCGAACGAGAGCCGGGGACGTCCGCGAGCAGTGGCCCAGTCCTCCACCCAGACCCAGCAGGAAACGATCGCGTCGGCGGCAGCCCTGGCATCGAACTGCCTGCCCGGCGGCGTCTGCGCGACCGGGGGCGGCGGCTCCTCGTCGAGCTGTGGTCCGGTGGCGGCGTCGGGCTCGATGCGCAGTCGGCGACGCTCGGCGATCCGTCGTCGGGCGTCCCAGGCCCGTCTCAGCAGCAGGTACACGATGATCGCCACCACGGCAGCCACCACCAACCACACCCAGGCGGCGGCCTGGTTCGAGGTGTCGGGGATCGACCGGTCGACCTGGGCCGGAACCCGGGTGACGCTCGGCCGCGGCCGGGACGGCGCCGTCGGCAGCTCACGGACACCGCCGCCCGTCGGCCGAGCGGTCCACCCGCCGATCCGGCCGATCAGCACCGCAAGGCCGATCAGCACCACGAATGCGGTGCCGAAAGCCAGCACCCGCGCCCGTGACCCGACCGCCACCGCCCAGCCACCGGTCCGGACAGGCCCCGCGCCGTTCCTGCTGCTGTCCGCCCCCATGCCGCTCATCAGCCCGTTCGTCAGGCCACCGGCGAGACCAACAGGTCCCGGATCTCCGGAGCCCGCAGCCGCACCTCGTCCGCGGCGGCGTCATCCGGCTCGGTCTGCGACTTCCGCTCGGCCTCGACGCGGGCGATGTAGCCCTCGACCTCCTGGCGTGATTCCTGCTCCGACCAGCCCAGCACGGGACCCATGATGTCCGCGACCGCCTGCGCGGATTCGGTGCCCCGGTGCGGGGTCTCGATGGAGATCCTGGTCCGCCGGGCCAATACGTCCTCCAGATGCAGCGCACCCTCGTGCGTCGCCGCGTACAGCACCTCGGCCCGCAGGTAGTCGTCCGCACCGGTGATCGGCTGCAGCAGGCTTGGATCGTCGGCCGCGGGTGCCAGCAGCTCGTGGATCCGCGAACCGTAGCGATCCAGCAGGTGCCGGATTCGGTACGGATGCACGCCGTGCTGCTGGCCGAGCCGGTCGGCCTGGTTCATCAGGGCCTGGTACCCGGAGGCGCCGATCAGCGGGATGTCCTCGGTGCACGACGGATTGAGGCGACCTGGAAGGTCCTCGGCGGCCGCGTCGACGGCGTCCATCCCCATCACCCGGTAGGTCGTGTACTTCCCACCGGCGATGGCGATCAGGCCGGGGGCGACCCGGGCGACAGCGTGCTCGCGGGACAGCTTGCTGGACTGCTCGCTCTCACCGGCCAGCAGCGGCCGGAGACCGGCGTACACCCCATTGATGTCGTCGTGCGTCAACGGCACTGCGAGCACCTTGTTGACGTGCTCGAGGATGTAGTCGATGTCCTTCTTGGTGGCGGCGGGGTGCGCCAGGTCGAGGTTCCAGTCGGTGTCGGTGGTACCGACGATCCAGTGCGACGACTTCCACGGGATGACGAACAGCACCGACTTCTCGGTCTTGAGGATGATCCCCGACTCCGACGGGATCTTGTCCCGCGCCACGACCAGGTGCACGCCCTTGGAAGCGCGTACCTTGAACCGGCCGCGACCACCCGAGAGTCGTTGCAGCTCATCGGTCCACACGCCGGTCGCATTGATGACGACCTTGGCCCTGACCGAGGTCTCCTCGCCCGTCTCGACATCGCGGACCTTCACGCCGGCGATCCGATCAGCTTCTTTGAGGAACCCGATCACCTGGGTGGAGTTGCGGACCAGGGCGCCGTAGGCGGCGGCCGTGCGGGCAACCGCCAGGGTGTGCCGGGCGTCGTCGACCTGACCGTCGTAGTACCGGATGCCGCCTACCAGCGAGTTCTTCGCCAGCGCGGGCACCATCCGCAGCGCACCCGCGCGGGTGAGGTGCTTGTGTCGCGGGACCGACCGCGCACCGCCCATCGAGTCGTACATGATCAGCCCAGCACCGACGTAGGGCCGCTCGATCACGTGCTGCGACAACGGGTACAGGAACGACACCGGCTTGGCCAGGTGCGGACAGATCTTCGTCAGCATCAGCTCGCGTTCCTTGAGCGCCTCGCGGACCAGCCCGAACTCGAACATCTCGAGGTAGCGCAGGCCACCGTGGAACAGCTTGGAGGAGCGGGAGGACGTGCCGGAGGCGATGTCGCGGGCCTCGATCAGCGCCACCGACAGGCCGCGGGTGACGGCGTCCAACGCTGCGCCGGCGCCGACGACGCCGGCTCCGATCACCACGACGTCGAACTCCTCGGCGCCCAGCCGCCGGAAACTGTCGGCACGCTCCTGCGGGCCGAGGCGGGCGCCGGCAGTCTGCGGGCCGATCCCGGCCGGGATCGACGGGGCCTTCCGGGCTGCACTGCTCCCCGGGGCTGCGCCGTTCTCCGGGGCCACACTGCTCTTCGGGGCTGCACTGCTCTGGGCTGCGTCACTCATGATCGTGTCCTCCTACCCGGGCGCGGTGAGCGCGCCAACTTCGCTCCAACCTACCGCCGTCCCCGGGCGGTCGTTGCCCGGCTCAGGATGGCGGACCTGCACGGATCGCGCTCAGGTCGTGCAGTGGCCGGCACCGCCTGGATTGTGCTCCGATCACCGATCTGGTACTCACCCCGGGCAGCCCTGTTCTGCACTGCGGGGGTGGGTTAGGTTGTGACCGTCCTCACCAGCGCACTCGAGCGTCTGGTGAACGCAGCGCCGGCGCTGGGGCTCCGGCCGATCCCTGGAGGCGCGCGGTGACCGTGACCAACGGCCAGATATTCCTGTACGAGACGATGGGCACGGCGATGCTGCTGCTGCTCGGCTGCGGCGTCGTCGCCACGGCCATCCTGATCAAGTCGAAGGGCCTCGGCGGCGGCTGGCTGCTCATCAACTTCGGTTGGGGCCTCGGTGTTTTCGCCGGTGTCTACGTCGCGTTCCCGACCAGCGCGCACCTCAATCCGGCGGTGACGATCGCCCAGCTGGTGCTGGGCAAGATCGACTTCGGCCAGGCCCTGGTCTACTGGGCGGCGGAGTTCCTGGGCGCCTTCATCGGTGCGGTGCTCTGCTGGCTCGCGTTCAAGGACCACTTCGACCAGGAGGAGGACCCGGGCGCCAAGCTCGGCGTGTTCTCCACCGGGCCGGCGATCCGTAATCTGCCGTGGAACTTGGTCACCGAGGTGATCGCCACCTTCGTGCTGATCTTCGTGATCCTGATGTCCGGTGGTACCCCCGACAAGCTCGGCCCGCTCTTCGTGGCCTTCCTGGTCGTCGGCATCGGCGCGTCGCTCGGCGGTCCGACGGGATACGCCATCAACCCGGCCCGTGATCTCGGTCCGCGCATCGCACACGCGATCCTGCCGATCAGGGGCAAGGGCAGCTCCGATTGGGGCTACTCCTGGGTCCCGATCGTGGGGCCGCTGGTCGGTGCGGTGCTGGCTGCGCTGCTGTTCAAGGTGCTCGACACCCCGACTCTGTTCGCCGTCTTCAACCCCAAGACCAGCTGAGCCGACGGTCGGCGGACCTCCCTCCGACCCACATTCTCATCCGACAAACATCCTCATCCGACCTACGTCCTCGTTGACCCAGGTCCCCGTTCGACCCACGTCACCATCCGACCCCACGTCACCATCCGACCCACATCTTCATTCGACACGAAGGGCTCCACATGTCGCAGCAGTACATCGCGTCCATCGACCAGGGCACCACGTCCACCCGCTGCATGATCTTCGACCACGACGGTCGCGTCGTCGCGGTCGACCAGAAGGAACACGAGCAGATCTTCCCGCAGGCCGGCTGGGTCGAGCACGACCCGAAGGAGATCTGGGAGAACACCCGCGCGGTCACCGCAGCGGCGCTGTCGAAGAAGGACCTGAAGCCCGCCGACATCGCCGCGGTCGGCATCACCAACCAGCGCGAGACCGCGATGGTGTGGGACCGGACCACCGGCGAGCCGGTCTACAACGCGATCGTCTGGCAGGACACCCGCACCGACAAGATCGTCGACAAGCTCGGGGAGCTCGGCGGCGGTCAGGACCGGTACAAGGCCAAGGTCGGCCTGCCACTGGCCACCTACTTCTCCGGCCCCAAGGTGATGTGGATCCTGGAGAACGTCGAGGGGGCCAGGGAGAAGGCCGAGGCCGGCGACCTGGTGTTCGGCAACATGGACACCTGGCTGGTCTGGAACATGACCGGCGGCGTCAACGGCGGGCTGCACATCACCGACCCGACCAACGCCTCCCGCACCATGCTGATGGACCTGGACACGCTGTCCTGGGACGAGGGCATCGCGAAGGACATGGGCATCCCGATGTCGATGCTGCCCGAGATCAAGTCCTGTTCCGAGGTGTACGCCAAGGGCCGCGAGAGCGGCGCGCTGTCCGGTGTACCGATCGCCGGCATCCTCGGCGACCAGCAGGCGGCCACCTTCGGCCAGGCCTGTCTGTCGGTCGGCGAGGCCAAGAACACCTACGGCACCGGCAACTTCATGCTGATCAACACGGGTACCGAGAAGGTCCCCAGCAAGAACGGCCTGCTGACGACGGTCTGCTACAAGATCGGCGACCAGCCGACGGTCTACGCCCTCGAGGGCTCGATCGCCGTCACCGGCTCCCTGGTCCAGTGGGTCCGCGACAACCTGGGTCTGATCAGCGATGCCGCCCAGATCGAGGACCTGGCGAAGGGCGTCGACGACAACGGCGGCTGTTACTTCGTGCCGGCCTTCTCGGGGCTGTTCGCACCGTACTGGCGCTCCGATGCCCGCGGCGCGATCGTCGGGCTCACCCGCTACGTCAACAAGGGCCACATCGCCCGCGCCGTGCTGGAGGCAACGGCCTTCCAGACCCGCGAGGTGCTCGACGCGATGAACGCCGACTCCGGCGTCGATCTCACGGCACTCAAGGTGGACGGCGGCATGGTCGTCAACGAGACCCTGATGCAGTTCCAGGCCGACATCCTCGGCGTGCCGGTGATCCGGCCGGTGGTCGCCGAGACCACCGCGCTGGGCGCCGCCTACGCCGCCGGTCTCGCGGTCGGCTACTGGGAGTCCGAGGATGACATCCGCACCAACTGGGCCGAGGACAAGCGCTGGGAGCCCCAGCTCGAGGCCGCCGAGCGCGAGAAGCGCTACAAGCAGTGGAAGAAGGCCGTCACCAAGACCTTCGACTGGGTCGACAATGACGCCGAAGAGGCCGAGGAAGCAGTGGCGGAGGAAGCCGTCGAGAGCTGAGCCTCACTCCGGATGATGATCTGACGAGGATGTGGCCCTCGATCACAGAACTGGCAGGACGTCCTGCCGGAACGCTGATCGAGGGCCATTTCTTCGTCACGTTCGCGCCACACCGACGATCAGCTGCCGGATGCGCCGCAGTACCTCGTCGGGTCCGCCGACGAGCATCTGCCAGGTGACGTGCAGGATCCGCCAACCGGCAGCTTCCAGATCATTGTGTTTGCGGCGGTCGGCCTCGAAAGACTTCCGGTCGGTGTGGTGCGCGATGCTGTCGAACTCGATCCCGATCTTCAGCCGCGGGAGAGCGAGATCCACGCGGTAGGTGCGCCCGAAGACGCGCACCCGGAGGTTCCCCACGAACTCTGTCAACTGTTCGTTCAGCAGGAACTGCTGGAACTGCTGCTCTCCGCCCGACCAGGGGTTGTTGGCTGCTCGGCCGAGCGCTCGCCCTCGAGCTGCGTTCCCACGACGGCCGGGGAGGAGAGCCAGCGCCGTCTTCAGACCCTCGACGGATCCGGTCTCTGAGCGCAACAGAGCGAAGATCGACTCACCCTGCGACTCGACCGCCAGGTCCAGCGCGGTGAGCTCGGGGCAGGTGAGACGCAACGACCCCCGGGTCAGGACGAGTTCGGGCGGGACTGACGCACGACTCGCAGACAGCCAGGATGGCGCCCTACCCACGGCGAGGTTGATCGCCCGGATCGGCAGGCACTCCTTACCGGGCCAGAACGTCAGCGCCGCCGCGGTCCACCCCGCGATCACCGCCTCCGGGCAGACTGCGCACAGAACGGCTGCGAGCACGAGCGGATTGCGTTCCGCGCCGGCAGCGACAAAGGTGCCCCACATCGGGGACGCCAGGGTCCCTCGTTCCACCTCGCGCAGCAGCGTCCGCCTCAGCGTCGGGTGTGAACGCGCCAGGACGACTCCGCCGCCTTCCGCCAGCGCGGCCGAGATCTGGACATGTCGACGACCGGTGCTCATGGATGCGATGGTCGGCGCTCGCCTCACGCGTTCGTTGACCGAGCAACCACGGTGTGGACAGCTTCGGGCGTGTGGACAACCCCGGGTTTGTGACGAGGGAATGGCCCTCGATCAGCGAATCCGCAGGACGTCCTGCCAAAACGGCGGTCGAGAGTCGCATCCTCGTCACCGACCCCCGCGTCCAGTCGAGCTCGTGCTCAGCCCTTGACAGCTCCCGACGTCAGCCCTTGCACGATGAACTTCGAGGCGACCGCGAACAGGATCATCGTCGGGATGATGGCCAGCACCGCTGCCGCCGACATCGGTCCCCACTCGATGTTGAAGCTGGAGATGAAGCCGTTGAGTGCGGCCGGGATCGTCTTGTTGGAGTCACTGTTGATCAGCGTCACCGACAGGAACAGCTCGTTCCAGCAGTTGACGAAGTTGAAGATGAAGGTCGCGACGATCCCCGGCGTCATCACCGGCACGATCACCCGCACGAGAGCGGTCAGCCGGTTGCAGCCGTCCACCATCGCCGCCTCCTCCAGCTCCGCCGGCACGTTGGCGAAGAAGCCGCGCAACATGATGGTGCAGAACGGGATGCACAGCGCGATGTAGACGATCGTCAGGCCGGAACGTGAATCGACAAGACCGAAGTCGACCATCATCACGTAGAGCGGTCCGAGCGCGATGAAGGCCGGGATCATCTGCGTCACCAGGAACGCCATCAGCAGCGCGCCCCTCCCACGGAAGGTGAAGCGCGCCAACACGTACGCTCCGAGCAGCGAGATGACCGTCGCGATCGCACCGGCCACCAGCGAGATCATCAGGCTGTTGAGGACGTAGGTGCCGAACGATGAGTCCTCGAACAGCCGGCTGTAGTTGTCCAGGGTGAACGGCTTCGGCCAGTACTGCAGCGGATAGCTGGTGATCGACCCCGCCGGCTTGAACGACGTGATGAGGATCCACACCAGCGGGAACAGCGTGATGACGAGCCAGATGCCCAGCATCACCCCGCGAAATATCTTGTAGCCCTTGCTCTCACGGTTCATCATTTCTTGTCCCGCTCCTTCACGGCGAGCAGGTAGAAGGTGGCGAACGCCACCAGCACGACCAGCACGATCAGCCCGAGCGCGGACGCCCGGCCGTAGTCACCCTGCTGGGTCAGCGAGATCATCCAGGTGGTGATGATGTGGGTCTGGTTGGCCGGGCCACCGCCGGTCATGCCGTAGATGATGTCCGGGAAGTTGAAGATCCAGATCACCCGCAGCAGCACGGTCAGCGCCAGCGTCGTGCGGATGTACGGGATCACCACCGACCACAGCGTGCGCACCTTGCCGGCCCCGTCGATCGCCGACGCCTCCAGCACGTCGTCCGGAACCGACTGCAGCGCAGCGAGAATCATGATGGTGAAGAACGTGACGCCGTACCAGACGTTCGCGATGACCGTGGAGAGCCTGGCGAGGTCGGGATCCGCGAGCCACGGGATGTTCGCATCGATCAGTCCGACCTTCTTCAGCAGGTCGTTGATCACGCCGAACTCACTGTTGAACATCCAGCGGAACAGGATGCCGATGAGGAACCCGGACACCGCCCACGGGAAGAACACCAACGCCTGGTAGATCCCCCGGCCGCGGAACTTGCGCCGCAGCAGCAGCGCGAGGCCGAAGCCGATCACCAGTTGGGGAACCAGCGAACCGACCACCCAGATCACCGTGTTGCTGACGATCGTCCCCCAGTTGGGGTCGTCCATCAGCGAACGGAAGTTGTCGAAGCCGATCCACGGCGTGGTGCGCAGGTCGTAGAGGTTCCACTGCCGGAACGCCATCTGGGCGCCGCGGATCATCGGGTAGTAGGTGAACAGCAGCACCACCACGATCGCCGGCGCGAGGAACGCCAACACGGTGAAACCCTTGCTGCTGCTGAAGGTCCGACGGCCGTGGCTGGCGGCCTTGCGGCGTCCCGGGGCGCCGACCGGCACCCCGGGACGCTGCTCGGTGGTGGTCATGGTTACTTCGTCGCCCACTTCTGGGTCCAATAGGTGTCCCATCCGGCCAGCATGTCGTCCGAACTCAACTTGCCGATCAGCACCTGCTGCAGGTCGGAGTCCGCCTTGGTCTGCCACTCGCTCCACCAGGCGACGCCGCGCGGCTGGACGACGGTCAACCAGGTGGAGGTGTCCTTGGTCATCGTGACGTAGGACGCCCACGGGCCGGTCTTGTAGAACGCGTCGTCACCTGCGCTCTTGAGGATCGGCACCAACGAGTTCTTCTGGTCGAACTCCTTGGACGCCTCGCCCGACAGGAACTGGATCAACTTGACCGCTTCTGGCTTGTGGGTGCTGGCCTGGGCGACACCCCACCCCGCGGTGGCGACCGGCTGCGCGGCCTTGCCGGAGGGTCCGACGAGCAACGGCGCTGTGCTCCACTGGTCCGCCTTGACGGCGCTGGACTTGCTGATCGCTGCGATCACCTCGGGATCCTGCAGCAGGAACGCGGTGGAGCCGTTGTTGAACCCCTCCACCATCTCCGGGTAACCCCAGGCGACCGACGACGGCGGTGACGCCTGCTTGAACAGCTTGAAGTAGGTGGCGGCCGCCTGCTTCGCCTCCTCGGTGGCGAAGATGGTCTTGCCGTCCTTGGTCTTGAAGGCGTTCTCGGTGTCGAGATCGTCACCGACGTAGGCCTCGATGGCTGTCACCACGTTGGAGAAGCCGTTCTTGCCGCCGCGGAAGGCGTAGCCGTACTTGTTCTTGCCGGCGTCCTGGACCTTGCTTGCCTGTTCCAGCAGTTCGTCCCAGCTCTTCGGCGGCGCCGAGAAGCCTGCCTCCTTGATCAGGTCGGTGCGGTAGAACAGGCTCAGCCCGTAGAAGCCGTAGGGGACGAAATAGGTCTTGCCGTCCGTCGTCTTCGAGTACTTCTGGGCGGTGGCGGTCAGGTCGTTCCACCCGGTCCACTTCGCCAGATCGGGCGTCATGTCGTACAGCCAGCCGTTGGTGCCGAACGGGCCGACGGTGGTGTCGCGGACCTCGAGCACATCGGCGCCGCTCCCGGCCTGCAGGATCTGTTGGATCTTGTTGTCCGCCTGCTCGGTCGGCGGCGTCACCAGTTGCACCTTGATCCCGGGGTTCTGCGACTCGAAGGTGGCCAGCATCGATTTGAGCAGGGTGGTGCGGTCGGGGCTGGACAGGCTCTCGATCATCTGCAGGGTCACGGTTCCACCTGCTGCGGTGCCGGAATCCGAACTGCCGCAGGCGATCAGCGTTCCGGCCGCGACCAGCGCAGCGCTGCCGAGGGCGATGGAGCGGATGGATCGTTTCACTGTTCTCCTCCAGGATGGATGACCGTCGACCGGTTGGCGGCGGGGGTGGCGTCGTAGGTCGTGGCCAGTGCCGTGCTGGCTTCAGCGGCCAGGCGGATCAGGTGCGGAACAGCACGTTCTGCGAAGTCGTCGTAGTCGTCTGCGGTGTTGTAGACGTGCGCCGAGAACCGCAGGTACCCACGGCCGCGGAAACTGGTGAACGCGGCCTCGATACCGAGATCGGCCAGCACGACGTCCCGCAGCGCGTTGGCCTCCTCGTTGGTCGTGGCGATGCCCGCCGGCAGCGCGACCAGGCGCATCGATGCAGTCCGCATCCCGACAGCGACCCGGCACGGGACACCGCTCGCCGCCGACATGGCGCCCGAGATCACCCGCTCGCCGTGATCGGCCAACGCGGTGACGTGCTCCCGGACCCGCGCCCAGCCGAACTGCCGCTCGATCTCGCCGATGGCCATCGCCGCGGTCAACCAGGCCGTGGTGTCGAGAGTGCCCTGGTGGTCGAAACGCTGCGGGAAACCCAGTGGTGCACCCCAGGAATCGATCAGTGGGTAGAGCGCGTCACACAGCCCAGGCCGGGGAACGAGGATCGCGGCACCGGGGGCGGTGCAGCCGAACTTGTGCAGGTTGCCGAACCAGTAGTCGGCATCCGCCGCGGCGACCGCGTTCTCGAGCAGCATCGGTGCGTGCGCCGCGTCGACGGCGCTGACGATGCCGCGCTCCCGAGCAGCCGCGCAGATCTCACCGACGGGCAACCCGCGCGCGGTCGGCGAGGTGATCTGGTCGACCACCACGAGCGCCGTGCGGTCGGTGAATGCCCCGATCACCGCGTCGGCGGCGGCGTCAGCGTCGACTTCCAGATCGACCGGTGCCACGACGACCCGTCCACCGATCCGGCGGGCCAGTCGCTCGGCGCCCATGACCACTGCGCCGTAGCCGTGGTCGGTCACGACGATCTCGCTGCCTCGGGGAAGGTCCAGCGAGTTGTAGACCACCGAAGCGCCGGCGCTCGCATTGGGCACGAAAGCGAACGCGTCAGGTTCCAGCCCCAGGAACGGGGCCAGCTCGGCGCGTGCCGCCGCGATCAGTTCCGGAGCGGCCGGGAACCACCGCACCGGTGCGGCGAACATCTCCGCGCGGATGCGCTCCTGCAGCTCGGTGGCGGCGCGCAGTGGCGATCCGAACGAGGAGTGGTTGAGGTGACGCAGGCTCGGATCGAGCGAGAACAGCTCGTCCGCGCGGCGACCGTCCACTGTCCGCAGCGCGGACGGTGCGGCAGCGACGGGCGACTCACGGGTGGAGGTGGGAGCAATCACAGGAGTCATAGTTGTCTGACGAATTGCCTCTTGTAAAGACTGTGAGCCGAATCCAGCCTGATTTCGGGCTGAGTCATCAGACGAGTTCGAGAGTGAGAGTATCAACCCATGCCAGTCGACGTGCCGTCAGCAGCCGCGCCCGCCGCGGCCGGGTCCGTTCCCACGCCCGTCACTGCGTCCGTCATTGCGCCCGCCACAGCGCCCGCCCCAGCGCCCGCCACAGCGCCCGCCTTCGCGCCCGTCACAGCGCCCGTCGCCGGGGCGCGCCCAGACGCAGCACCCGGGGAGCGGCGCCGGCCGGGAGAGCCGACCAGCGGCAGCGCGCTGGACGTGGCCCTGCAGGCGCTGCGGCGCTCGATCGGCACCGGCGAGTTCTCCCCCGGCCAGCGACTGCCGTCCGAGGCAGAGCTCGGCAGGCTGTTGGGCGTCTCCCGCAGCTCGCTGCGGGAGGCCATCCGGATGCTCGCCGCGCTGGGCGTGCTCGTCGTGCGACACGGATCCGGGACCTACGTCTCCGACTTGCGCGCCGCCGACATCGTCTCCTCGCTGAGCCTGACCCTCGGCCTGCTGCCGCTGGAGGGATTGCTGGAGGTCTACGAGATGCGGCGGGTCTTGGAGGCCCACGCGACCGGTCAGGCGGCCGCGCGACGCCCGGATGAGCTGATGCCGGAGCTCGACGCGATCCTCACCGAACTCGAGCAGGTGCACGATCCGGCCACTGCATCCGAGCTCGATTCCCGCTTCCACACCCTGGTCGACGAGGCCGCCGGCAACCCGACGATGACGGCCATGCTCACCGTGTTCCGTCGGCGTGGGCGCAACTACCAGATCTTCGGGGCCGCCGGCACCGCCGACGTCAAGGTCGTCAGCGACCGCGGTCACCGGGCGATCTACCGCGCACTGCTGCACCGCGATCCGGGCGCCGCCGAAACCGCAGCGGCGGATCACATCGCGCAGACCGAGGCCTGGCTCCGGCTGCTGAAACCGCTGCCCGACCCCCCGTCCTGAGCGGAGCATCGCCGACACCCGTGTGCGACACTCATCTCCCCCATCTCTGCAGCCCGTCGGAGGCACTCCGTGCAGCGGTTGATCGCAGTGGTCCGGTTGCTCCTCGCGGCGCTGGAACTGGCCGCGGTGCTGACCCTGCTGGTGTCCGCGGTCCGCGGCTCCCGGGTGAGCAACCTGTTGTCGTACTTCACGATCGAGTCGAACATCCTGGCCGCGGTGATGCTGACGATCACCGCCGTCGTCGTGCTGCGTGGAGGATCCACCCTCGGACGAACGCTGACCCTGTGGCGCGGGCTCGCCACGTTCTCCATGGTCGCCACCGGCATCATCTACGTTGCATTGCTGCGCAACGTCGACGTGCAGACCGGCAGTGAGTGGACCAACACCGTCCTGCACTACCTGATGCCGATCGTGCTCCTGGTCGACTGGCTGATCACCCCGCGGGCCCGGATCGCACTCCGGACTGCAGCCTGGTGGCTGCTGTTCCCGTTGGCGTACTTCGCCTACAGCATGATCCGCGGCCCGATCGTCGACTGGTACCCGTATCCGTTCATGGATGCGCGGATCCACGCCGCCGGCGCAATCGCCGTGACGTTCGTCGTGCTCGGGGTCGGAATGGCCGCGCTGGCAGCGGTTCTCACCCTGTTGCCGTCCCCGGAGCCCGCGCGCGACCTCGCTGCGACAGACCAACAGATCTGAACGGTGATCCAGCGAACGGAGTGAGTCGAGGTCCCGTCCTGAACGCCCCGCCGAGGATCTGACAGGGTCTCGACGCGCTCGTTCCTCGCTTGCTCGACCAACGGAATGGGCGCTCGTCCCTCGCGTGCTCGACCAGCGTGGACACGGTGATCGAGTGCCCTGTGTCTACCCCCTGTGTGTTCAGGCGGTCTGTTGGTGGGTGAGGGCTTGTAGTGCGCCGTGCTTGGTGGGGTCGTAGGCCTCGTGGTTTTGCCAGCATCGCCAGATGATGAGGGTCCAGGCTCGGGCGAGGACGCGGATGGCGTGTGGGTGGGTGTGGCCGCGGTCGATCGCGTGTTGGTAGATGTCCTTTGCCCAGGGGTGGGCGTGGCGGGATCCGTCGGCGAAGTCGCACAGTGCGTCGCGTAGTTCGCGGTTGCAGGCGAAGCGGAAGCTGATGGTGGTGACTTTCCCGGACTGTCGGGTCGAGGGGACGACGCCGGCGAGGGCGGCCAAAGCGTCGGGGGTGGGGAAGCGGCCTCGGGCGTCGCCGATCTCACTGATCAGGCGGGTGATGCGCAGGGTTCTGACCCGGGGTAGGGACGCGAAGATCACCGCGTCTGGGTGCAGGGTGAGTTGCTGTGCGAGGTCTACTTCCAGGGCAGCGATCTGGGTGATCAGCGCTTGCAGGATCGCGATGTAGGCGCGGGTGGTGACGGCGTGGGTGGCGGCCTCGGGCCCGGTGATACCGCGGGCTGCGGTGGTGAGGCGGGTGTGCAGGTCCGCGGGCTCGGTTCCGCCGCTGTAGGACACGGAGGTGAGCCACCTGGCGAGTTTCTTTTCGGTGAGTGCGTCGGCGTCGGTTTGGGTGGTGAACTTGGTGAGGAACTGCAAGCTGATCGGTATGTCCAGCTTGCTGAAAAGTCCTGCGGCGCCTGGGAACACGAGTTGCAGGTGCGCGGCGAGTTGGTTGCACACCGCGATGCGGTGCGCGAGGAGGTTGCGGCGGGCACGGGTCGTGGTGCGCATCGCGACGGTCGCTGCGCTGTCCCGCTGCAGGGGTGTGCGCCTGGCCCGGTCGGTGCGGATCGTGTCGGCCAGGACGAACGCGTCGTACCGGTCGTCCTTGTTCCCGGCGGAGCGGTACCGCGAGCGCAGGTTCTTCACCTGCGACGGCGGGATCACCAGCACCGTGAGTTCGGCCTGCAGCAGCGCTTCGACCACTGGTCCGTCGCCGCGTTCGATACCGACCTCCTGCACACCGGCGGCGAGCAGGACCTTGATCAGCTGCCGCAGTCCGGGGGCATCGTGGGTGATCACGAACTGGTCGATCGCGGTGCCGGCCTCATCGATGATGCACACCGCGTGGTCGGTGCTGGACCAGTCGATCCCTGCCCATCGGCGGTCCTGGGCCCCTTCGGTCGAGGGTTGCGAAGTGGTAGTCATGTGTGGTTCCTCGCTGTTCGTAGCAGTGAGCAACACCCGGTGGTCCCGGGACGCACTAGCCGGTGGCTCATTGGTTGGCGCTCACGGCGCATAGCCCTGTAGCCGGTCTGGGCGTCCTGGGCCACCGGACCTCGCGAAACTCGATCGGGACCTCAACATCGGGTCTTGCGAACAATGGCGATGATCCGGTGGTACCAGGAGCTGTCGACACCATCCGGGCACCGACACCCACCATGGTGGATCAATGAGCGAACCCAGTGAGTCGAGGTCCCGTCCTGAACGCCCCGCCGAGGATCTGACAGGGTCTCGACGCGCTCGTTCCTCCCTTGCTCGACCAACGGAGTGAGTCGAGATCCCGTCCTGAACGCCCCGCCGCGGATCTGACAGGGTCTCGACGCGCTCGTTCCTCGCTTGCTCGACCAACGGAATGAGTCGAGATCCCGTCGTCGTCGACCAGCGTGAACTTCTGCTGATCGAGCGAGGAACGAGTCGAGATCCCGTCGTCGTCGACCAGCGTCAGGGATCGACCTTCGTCGAGTTGTCGCTCCAGAACATCAGCTGCCGGCCGAGCTCGGTGATGGATCCGGACAGCGACGGGTAGACGGAGAACGAGTACGCAAGATCCTTGGCGCGCAACCGGTTCTGGACGGCCATCGCGATCGGCAGGATCAACTCGGAGGCCTCGGGCGCGACCACCACGCCGCCCACCACCATGCCGGTCGGCTTGAGCACGATCAGCTTGACGAAGCCGCGGGTGACGCCTGCCATCTTGGCGCGCGGGTTGGTGGTCAGCGGGATCATCAGCGTGTGGGCGTTGGTCAGACCGGCGTCCACCTCGGTCTGGGTGACGCCGACGGTGGCGATCTCCGGGTGGGTGAACACGTTGGCGGACACCGTGTTCAGGGTCAACGGAGGGACACCCTCACCGAGTGCGTGCCACATCGCGATCCGGCCCTGCATCGCAGCGACCGATGCGAGCATCAGCACACCGGTGCAGTCGCCGGCCGCGTAGATCCCCGGTACCGACGTGCGCGAGACGCGATCGACGTCGACGAAACCGTTCTTGTTCGTCTCGATGCCGACCTTCTCCAGGCCGATGTCGCTCGTGTTCGGAACCGATCCCACCGTCATCAGGCAGTGCGAGCCCCTCACCTCGGCGCTGCCGGTGACGGTCACCACCACCTCGTCACCGTCGCGCCGCACGGACTCGGCCCGCGATTTCTTGACGAGCGTCGAGCCGCGGGAGGCGAAGACCTCCTCGATCACCGCGGCGGCGTCGGCGTCCTCGCCGGGCAGCACCCGATCACGGCTGGAGACGAGCGTGACCTTGGCGCCGAGCTCGGTGTACGCCGACGCGAACTCGGCCCCTGTGACACCGGAGCCCACCACGATCAGGTGCTCGGGCAGGGCCGGAAGGTCGTACACCTGCCGCCAGGTGAGGATCCGCTCGCCGTCGGGTTCGCAGCCGTCGACCACCCGCGGTGTCGCACCGGTGGCGATCAACACCACTTCGGCCTCCAGCGGGTACGGGTCGCTGCCGTCTACGGGCGTCACCTGCACGCGGTGCCGGGCGAGTCCCGTCTGCGAGTCGGCGAGCGCTGCCCGACCGTCGATCACGGTGACGCCCTCGCCGGTCAACCGGGCCCGGATGTCACCGGACTGCGCAGCGGCAAGACCGAGCACCCTGGCGTGCACAGCAGAGATGTCGACGCGGACCTGGGCCGGGTCGATGTCGATGCCCAGCGCGGGCGCCTCCATCACCGCAGTCCGGCCGCCCGCCGAGGCGATGAAGGTCTTGGACGGCATGCAGTCGTAGAGCACGCAGCTCCCGCCGGGCCCGATGTCCTCGACGAGGGTCACCTCGCCGCCGTACTGGGCTGCGACCAGCGCAGCCTCGTAGCCGGCCGGTCCGCCGCCCATGATCACGATCCGCGTCATGGTGCACCACGCTATCGGTTCGCCGGTGGTGTTCGGTTCGCCGTCTCGCCGGGCTCCCGCCGGAGCAGCCGGCGCCGGTTAGGCTCACCCCATGGCGTTGTACGCGGCCTATGGGTCGAACATGGATCCTGCGCAGATGCTGCAGCGGTGTCCGTCGTCCCCGATGGCCGGTACCGGCTGGCTCCCCGACTGGCGGCTGACCTTCGGCGGGGAGGACCTCGGCTGGGAGGGTGCGCTGGCCACCGTCGTCCCCGCCGACGAGCAGGATCCGGCAATCGACGACGATGCCGGACACCCGGCAGACAATGCGGTGTTCGTGGTCCTGTACGACCTGTCCGACCACGACGAACGCACGCTCGATTCGTGGGAAGGCGCAGATCTGGGGCTGTACAACAAGATCCGGCTCCGGGTACACACCCTGGAGGGCGACCGCCTCGCCTGGCTCTACGCCCTCGATGCGTTCGAGGGCGGCCTGCCGTCGGCCCGCTATCTCGGGGTGATCGCCGACGCTGCCGAGGCGGCGGACGCCCCCACGGAGTACGTCCGCAGCCTGCGACACCACGAGTGCCGCTCGATCGGCAACTGAGCCTCGCGCTCAGCCACTCACCCGCGCAGGCAACCCACCCGCGCAGGCAACCCACCCGCGCAGGCAACCCGTCCCACGAGGCGGTCAGGGGCCCCGGCGCGCGGCCAGCACGGTGTGCACCAACAGGCGGATGCCGGAGGCGATCGACCGCTCGTCGGCGGTGAACCCTGCCGAGTGCAGGTCGCACTGTTCCGACACGCCGTCCCACACCCCGAGTCTGGCCAGCGCCCCCGGCGCATGCTCGAGCAGATCGGCGAAGTCCTCGGCGCCGGTGGACTGCTCCGACTCCACCACCGAGTCGGGTCCGAGTCCGGCGAGCGCACCGGCCCGCAGCAGCGCGGTCGCGTAGGCGTCGTTGTCGACCGGTGGCACCCCGCGCTGGAAGTGCAGCTCGTACCCGACACCGGTCGGTGCGAGCAGCCCGGCGACGATGTCCGCAACGACCGCCTCGGCGCCCTCCCACGCCTCGCGGCGCATCAATCGCAGCGTGCCGCGCAGGGTGCCCTCCTGCGGGATCGCATTCGGCGCCTCCCCCGCGTGCACCGATCCCCAGGCGAGCACCGCCGCGGCACGCGGATCGAGCCGCCTGCTCAGCAGCAGCGGCAGGCCGGTGATCAGCAGACCGAGCGCGTTGACGACGTCGGCGGTCAGGTGCGGCCGCGAGGTGTGGCCACCGGGGCCGCTCACGCTGATCTCGATCTGGTCGGCCGTCGAGGTGATCGCGCCGACCCGCAGCCCGACCCGACCGGCCGGCACCTTGGGTTCACAGTGCACCGCGAAGACCCGGTCGACGCCGGCCATCCCGCCGGCGGCGATCACCTCACGGGCGCCCCCGGGCATCACTTCCTCGGCCGGCTGGAAGATCAGTCGAATGGTGCCGACCGGCTCGCCGAGCTCCGCCGCGTGCCGCAGCGCCAGGGCTGCGCCGAGCAGGACGGTCGCGTGTACGTCGTGCCCGCATGCATGTGCCACACCCGGGACAGTGGAGGCGAACGGCTGTCCGCTCGCCTCCCGCAACGGCAGCGCATCGATGTCAGCACGCAGCCCGATCACCGGCGCGCCGGTGCCGACCTGGGCGATCAGGCCGGTTCCGCGCGGTAGCCGGCGCGTCGGTACGGAGGCTGCAGTCAGACGCGCCTCGATCAGATCGGTGGTGCGGTGCTCCCGCCAAGCCAGTTCCGGGTGGCCGTGGATGTCCCGACGGATCGCAACCAGTGCCGGGAGGGTGCGGATGAGGAAGTCGTCCAACCACTCCGGTCCGCGACCGGATCCGGGGTCGGTGACCTGAACGGCCGTGTGCCAGCCAGGCATTTTGGACGCATCCGCACTGTTGGGCGCACGCGATGAGGAGTCGTTCACACTAATGGATGCTAGTAGGGCGCGTCTTGTTCACTCGAAGACCCACCGACTGGGGGACGCAGAGCGCTGCGACGATTGTGGTGTTCCGCCTTTCGTGTGACCATGACCCCAGACCCGCATCTTTTGGGTGATGCGCGCCGTCAGCATCGACGAGGGGTTCAGTTCATGAGTCGCCATTCCAGCACCGGCACGATCATCGGACGAGACGGCGCGAAGCGGACGCTGCTCACAGTGCTCATGCTGATCGCCGGGATCCTGACCATCACCACCTTGCCGAGCGTCGCCCCGCCGGCGGCGGCAGCGATCCAGCAGGACTTCGTGGCGTCGTTCAACGCCCAGCAGAACGGTGCAATCACCGTCACCGGCAACTCCCAGATGACCTGTCCCGCCGCCACGGCGTGCACGACCGCCCGGAACACCGTGCCGACGGCGAACCAGACCACCGGGAGCAACAACGACTTCGCCATGCAGTTCGTCGACAACGACGGCAACACCACCACGACCAACTCGACCAGTGCCGGCCTGACGCTCGCCGGTGGGTCCACCGTGCTGTACGCCAACCTGTCCTGGGGTGCGCGCCGCACGGCCGGCACCAGCGGTGTCGCAGCGACCGGCAATGCCAACCAGATCAAGTTCCGGGTGCCGGGGGGTGCCTACCAGACACTGACCGCCCCGCGCTCTGTCTCCTACCCGACTCTGAACGGCACGCCGTACAACTCGTCCCTGGACGTCACCGCTCTCGTCAAGGCAGCCGGGAACGGCACGTACTGGGCCGCGGACATCTCGGCCGCGACCGGGGCCGATCGGTACGCCGGCTGGTCGTTGACCGTCGTGTATCAGAATCCGGCCTTCCCGCTCCGCGACCTCCGCGTGTACGAGGGTTTCGCCGATGTCTCCAACGGAGCGCCCGTCACCATCCCGATCACCGGCCTGTTGACGCCCCCGGCAGGGACTGTCAATGCCTCAGTCGGATTTGTCGTGTGGGAAGGCGACGCCGGGTTTGCCGGCGACAGTGCGTCGCTCGTCAGCGCAGCCGGGGTGTCGAGTCCGCTCAGCGACGCCAGTCGGCCGACGGCGAACTTCTTCGACTCGGCGATCTCCGACCTCGGGACGAACCTGACCAACCGCGACCCGGCCTACGTGAACAACCTCGGGGTGGACATCGGCCGGGTCAACGCGAACGGTCTGATCCCCAACGGCGCCACCCAGACGAACCTGCAGCTGACCAGCAGCGGCGACGTCTACTACCCGACCCAGCTGACCACGCAGATCGACCTCTACACGCCGGCCTTCAACGCCATCTCCAAGACGGTCACCAACCTCAGCGGCAACTCCCCGGCACAACCCGGAGACACCCTCGAGTACCAGATCTCGTTCACCAACACCGGAGCGGACTTCGCCGACAACGCCGTCATCCGGGATCCGCTGCCCGCGGGCATCACCTACTCTCCCGGCACCTTGTCCGTCCTGACCGGCGCCAACCCCGGAGCAAAAACGGATGCCGCCGGGGACGACGTCGGCAGCTACGCAGCCGCCGCCCGTGAGGTCAGTTTCCGGGTCGGTACCGGCGCCACCGCCACCACCGGCGGCACCCTGGCACCGAACGCCAGTACTTCGGTGCGCTTCCGCGCGACTGTTGACCGGGCTGCCTCCGGCACCACCATCACCAACGTCGCGCTGCTCGACTACCGGGCCCGGGCGATCAACAAGGACTACACCTTCACGGGCAACGCCGTTGATACGCCGGTCCGCGAACTAGCCGACCTGGCTGTCACCAAGACGTCCAACCCGACGAGCCAGAACGCCGGCAACCAGGTCACGTACACGGTGACCGCGACGAACAACGGACCCAACGCCGCCGCCGGCGTGGTGGTCACGGACACGCTGCCGACCGGCGTCGACTATGTGGCGTCGAATCCACCCGCCGGCGTCACCTGCACCAACTCGGGCCGGACGGTGACGTGTACCGCGAGCACGCTGGCCAACGGCGCAACCCTCGTCATCCCGATCGTGGTGTCGATCCCCTCCGGGTCCGCCACCGGGTCGCTGGCCAACACCGCGACCGTCAGCGCCACCACCGCCGACGACGTCACGACCAACAACTCCTCTACCGCGACCACGACCGTCACCCGGCAGGCGGACGTCGCGTTGACGAAGTCCGGTACTCCGGCCAGCGCAGCCGCGGGCACCCAGGTCACCTACACCCTGACCGCCACCAACGCGGGCCCCTCGTCGGCGGCCGGGACCCAGATCGTCGACCAGCTCCCGGCCGGGGTCACCCTGGTCTCCGCCACCCCCAGTGCCGGCACCTGCACCACCGCCGGGACCACCGTCACCTGTGACACCGGCACGATCGCCGCGGGTGGCGCCGTGACGTCGACCCTGGTCGTCACGGTCAACGCCAACATCGCGGCGACGTCCGTCACCAACTCCGGGTCGGTCAGCACCACCACCCCGGAAACCGTCACCAGCAACAACTCCGCAGCCACCACCACCACCGTGACCCGCAGTGCAGACCTGCAGGTCACCAAGACCACCACCACCGACACCCCGTTCGTCGCCGGCCGGCCGGCCACCTTCGTGGTCGCCGTCCGGAACAACGGTCCGTCGGACGCCGCAGCCGTCACCATCAGCGACCCGGTACCGACCGGGTACACGGTCACCTCCCTTGCCAGCACCCTCGGCACCTGCTCGGATGCCGTCGGTACCACCGTCAGCTGCACGGTGGGCACCCTGGCCAGCGGCGCCACCGCAACCATCACCATCCGCGGCACCATCAGCCCGACGTTCGTGCCCGGCAATCTCAGCAATACGGCGTCCGCCGCCACCACCACCACCGACCCGACCGCCGGCAACAACAGCAGCACCCTCACCGTCGCGGTCGTCGCGTCCGCCGACCTGTCGCTCTCGAAGTCGGCCGACCCGGCCCAGATCACCTTCGGCTCCCCGGTCACCTACACGCTGGTCGTCACGAACAACGGTCCCTCCTCGAGCGCCGGGGTGGCCACCAGCGACCCGTTGCCGGCCGGGTTCGTGTTCATCTCGGGGACCAACTGTGTTGCGGCCGCCAACAACACCGTCACCTGCACGGTCGGCACCCTGACCGCCGGCGCCACCGCTACCCGCAGCTTCACCGTCAGCACGCCGGCGGGAGGCTCGGGCAACGTCACCAACACCGCGACGGTGTCGGCCACCACTCCGGATCCGACCGCGGCCAACAACTCCGCCAGCGCCGTCTCGAACGGGGTTGCCCAGTCCGACCTCTCGCTCACCAAGCGCACCGTGACCGCGACGCCAGTGTCCGGCGGCACCCTGGTCTACGAGCTGGTCGCCACGAACAACGGCCCGTCGTCGGCCACCGGTGTCGTCGTCACCGACACCCTGCCGGCCGGCATCAGCTACGCCTCGTCCACCGGCGCAGCCTGTACGCCGAACGGGCAGGTGGTGACCTGCTCCGTCGGCAACCTGGCCAACGGCGCTGCCGCCACCATCGAACTCACCACCAGGGTCGGCAACAACACCCGCCAGGCGATCACCAACAGTGCGACCGTCGCGGCCACGACCAACGACCCGACCCCGGCCAACAACACCGCCTCCAGCACGGTCACCGTGCAGGCGGTGGCCGACGTCGCGGTCACCCTCGTACCGCGGCAGACCACCGTCACCGCGGGTACCGTCGTGACCTACGACCTGCGGGTCGTCAACAATGGGCCGGCGACCGCGAACTCCGTGGTCATCACCGGCGCTGTGCCGCCCGGTCTGACGCCGGTCGCCGGCTCCTCCGGCGGTGCGTGCGTCGTCAGTGCCGGCACCGTGACCTGCAACGTCGGCAACCTGCCGCAAGGTCAGGTCATCCCGATCGCCTTCCAGGCCACCGTCGACGCCTCGACGCCGGCCGGCCCGATCTCCGGTTCCGCACGGGTCGGATCGACCACCTCCGACCCGGTCCCCGACAACAACGTCTCGAACGCGACCATCACGGTGGTCACCCGCGCGGACCTGGCCACCACGAAGACGGTGACCCCGACGACCCTGGTCGCCGGCAGCACCGCCACCTACGAAGTGACCGTGACCAACAACGGTCCCTCGGACGCTGTCGGAGCCACCCTCACGGACACCGTTCCGGCCGGTCTCACCCCCGGCACGCCGACCGCGTCCGTCGGTTCCTGCACCCTGACCGGGCAACGCGTCGACTGTTCGGTCGCCCGCTTGTCGACCGGGCAGGTGATGACCGTCCGCATCCCGGTGAGCGTGCCGACGGACGCGTCCGGGACGATCAGCAACACCGCCACCGCGGCATCCGCCACCACCGATCCCGATGCCACGAACGACGCGGCCACCCGGACGTCGACCGTTGACCGCAGTGCCGATCTGCAGCTGCAGATGGTTCCGGACGCGACCGGCGTCGTCGCAGGAACCACCGTCACCTACACGTTGACGGTCACCAACGCGGGTCCGTCGATCGCGGCGGGCTCCGCCGTCACGGACACCCTGCCCGCCGGGCTGACCGTTCTCCCCGGAGGACTCTCGACCTCGGGCGGCACCTGCACCGCCTCGACCGACCGCACCGGGGTGAGTTGCGACTTCGGCACCATCCCGGCCGGCGAATCCCGGGTCGTGGTGATCGAGGCGCTGGTCGCGAGCGGCACCGCTGCCGGCACGGTCCTGACCAACCGCGCCTCGGTGTCCGGCACCACTGCGGACCCGACCCCGGCGAACAACACGGCATCGGTGGACGTCACCGTCACCACGTCCGCAGATCTCCGGGTGACCAAGGCGCCGGCGAGCGACACCCCGGAGGCCGGTACGCAGCACGGATACACCGTGTCCGTCACCAACAACGGCCCGTCGCTGTCCCGTGGCGTGGTGCTGACGGACCCACTCCCGACCGGGACGACGTACGTCTCGGCCATCTCCAGCAGCGGCAGCTGCACTGCCGTCGACGGTGCGATCCGTTGCGCCATCGGCGATCTCGCGGCCGGGGCATCGGCAACGGTGCAGATCACCGTCCAGCTCGGTGCCGCACTCGGCGGCCGCATTCTGACCAACGCCGCATCCGCCACGTCCGCCCCCTCGACCGGTGCGGCCACCCCGGACCCCACCCCCGCGAACGACTCCTCGACGGTGTCGCAGATCGTCAGCGCGCGGTCGGACCTTTTGCTGACCAAGACGATCACCAGCGGCCCGGTGGTCGCCGGTCAGGACGTGACCTACCGGGTCACCCTCGCGAACCGGGGACCGTCCGACGCCGCGAACGCCTACATCAACGACGCGGTCCCTGCCGGCACCACCTACCAGTCGGCGACCGCCTCCGGTGGTGGCAGCTGCAGCACCGTCGGCGCCGGGTCCGACCTGGTGATCGGCTGCACCTGGGACACGATCCCGAACGGCGCGACCCGGACCGCGGACATCACCTTCCGGGTGCCCGCCGACCTCGCCGCCGGTGGCACGGTGACGAACACCGTGACCGGCGGGTCCGACAGTTCGGACCCGACCCCGAACACCGCCACCGTCCCGGGCACCGTCACCTACACGGCCGACCTGGTCACCACCAAGACCCTGCTGTCCGGTCAGCCGGTGGCGGGTGGGCCGGTGCGCTGGCAGATCACCGTCGTGAACAACGGACCGTCGACCGCCCGCGCCGTCACCACCACCGACACCGTTCCGGCCGCTCTGGTCGGCACCACGGCGCAGGGCCCGACGACGGAGTCCTGCACCGTGACCGGGCGGGACGTCGCCTGCACGCTGGGCGACCTGGCTCCGAACGCCTCCGTATCGGTCGTGGTGGCCGGAACGCTCAGCGCCGACTTCGGCGGCGACACGCTCGCCAACACCGCCACCGCCGCGACGACCACCCCCGAGAGCGCCACCGACAACAACACGTCGACCTCCACCACCCCGACCGCGACCCAGGCCGATCTCTCGATCAGCAAGACCGGGGCCCCGACCGCCCTGGTGGCAGGCAGCACAGTCACCTGGACGATCACCGTGACCAACGCCGTCGGTCCGTCGACGGCGTCCGGTGTGGTGGTCACCGACGTGATCCCGGCCGGGGTGTCGGCCGTCAACGGCACCGTCCCCGGCGGCACCTGCGCCGTCACCGAGGGGACCCTGCGCTGCACCGTCGCCTCCCTCGCGGTCGGAGCCTCGGCGGTCGTCACCCTCACCGGGACCGTCGGTTCCGGCTACACCGGTAGTGCCCTCTCGAACACGGCCGGGGTCACCGCGGACACCCCGGATCCCGACCGATCCAACGACTCTGCATCCAGCAGCAACGCGGTCGGCCGCTCCAGCGACGTCGCAGTGATCATGACCGGCCCGGCAACGGCTGCCCCCGGCAGCCAGGCGACCTGGACCATCGTGGTCCGGAACGACGGCCCATCGGACGCCACCGACATCCGGCTCACCGACACGCTGCCGGCCGGCGTGCTGGGCGTCAGCCTGGTCGGGCCATCAGGATCCTGCCCCGTCACGGACAGGACGGCGACCTGCTCCCTGGGCGCCCTGGCCGCCGGCCAGTCGGTCACGCTGACCCTGCGCGCCACCATCGATCCCGACGGTGGCGGCACCCTGGTGAACTCGGTCGCCGTGACCAGCGGCACTGCGGATCCGACCCCCGCCAACAACTCCGCCTCGGTCACCACCACGCTGGTGGCGGCGGCCGACCTGTCGATCGTCAAGGACCAGATCGGCTCGGCCGTCGCCGGCCGCACCGTGAGCTGGGTGCTGACGGTCGACAACCAGGGCCCCTCGACCGCCCGGAACGTCGTCGTCACCGACACGGTGCCCACCGCCGTCACCGGTGTCGCGGCCAGCGTGGCGGGCGGCGAGACCTGCACGGTCACCGGGCAGCAGATCTCCTGCACGGTGGCCACTCTCGCACCCGGCCTCCCCGACCAGATCACCGTCACCGGCACACTGGCCGCGGACTACACCGGCAGCACGCTCTCCAACACGGCCACCGTCGGCAGCGACACCCCGGACGGCGACGCGACCGACAACACCTCCACGGCGATCGAACCGGTCTCCCGCTCCGCCGATCTGAGCATCGGCAAGGCCATCACCTCCGGCCCGCCGATCGCCGGTACCCAGGTGCACTACCTGATCGACGTCGTCAACGACGGGCCCTCGGTCGCCACCTCCGTCTCGGTGACCGACCCGCTGCCTGCCGAAGTGATGAACGCCACGGCCACCGTCACCGCCGGGGGCAGCCCTGGCAGTTCGTGCACGGTCGCGGCCGGAACCATCTCCTGCGACCTGGGCGGCGTCGCCGTCGGCACCACCGTGACGATCGACGTCACCGGCACCCTGGCGCAGAGCGTCGGTGACAGGCTCAGCAACACCGCCACGGTCTCCTCTTCCGTGCCGGACCCGGTGGGCGCCAACAACACCTCCACCGCCACCGCGACCATCGGCGAGTCGGCCGACCTGGCGCTGACCATCACCGGACCCGGCCGTGCCGTCGCCGGCGCCGACATCAGCTGGTCGATCGTCGTCACCAACAACGGCGGGTCCAACGCCCGTGGGGTCGTGCTCAGCGACCTGATCCCGGCCGGCGTGGGGAACGTCGTCGTCACCCTGCCCGGCGGGGTCGTCTGCGACGACCCGGCCCGCTGCGTTCTCGGCACCCTGGCCCCCGGCGAGTCCGTGACCATAACCGTTGGCGGCCGACTGTCCGCCGCATACTCCGGCAGCTCGGTGACCGATCAGGCCTCGGTGGCCGCGAGCACCCCGGACCCCGACGATCGCAACAACTCGGATTCCACCGTCGCCGAGATCGACCGGGTGGCGACCTTCGGGGTGACCAAGGCAGCCGAACCGACGACGCTGGTCCCCGGCCGTCCTGCCACCTACACGATCACCGTCACCAACGACGGACCGTCGGACGCCCCTGCGTCGCTGCTCTCGGACGCGTTGCCCGACGGCCTGACGGTGCGCGCACCCGGCGTGACCACCACCCAGGGGTCCTGCACGCCGGTGGGACGGCAGCTGGACTGCACCCTCGGCACTCTCCCCGCCGGCTCGACCGCAACGATCACCGTCCCGGTGTCTGTCGATCCCGCTTTCACCGGGAGCAGCATCCTCAACCAGGCCATCGCCACCAACCCGTACGGCCCCAGCGCCACCGGGTCCATCGAGAGTGCCGTGACGCCGCTGGCCGACCTCACCGTGACCAAGACCGGGCCGGCCACCGTCACCGCCGGATCCCCGCTCGGCTGGACCATCAAGGTCGACAACAGTGGACCTTCGACGGCGCGTGGGGTCGTACTGGTCGACACCCTGCCGGCCGGCGTCGGCGACGTGGACGTCACCGCATCCCAGGGCAGCTGTGTCGTCACCGACCGCGAGATCCGGTGCACCATCGGTGATCTCGCCGCCGGCGACATCGCCAGCGTGCGGGTGACCATCGACGGGGTTCTCGATCCGTCCTTCACCGGGACGTCTCTGGTCAACACCGCCCGGGTGAGTTCGACGACGCCGGAACCCGCCGGCGTCGATCCCGGCGATCCGACCGAGGGTGGCCGGCGGTCCGCCACCACCACCGCCGTGCGACAGTCCGCCGACGTGCAGCTGTTCAAGGTCACCGACCTCACCGGGGTCGCGCCGGGTGAGGCCGTGGACTGGAGCATCATCGTCCGCAACAACGGGCCCTCGACGGCGCGTGATCTGGTGGTCATCGACACGCTGCCCGCGGGCCTGTTGGACCCGGAGTTCACCGCTCCGAACGGCATCACCTGCACCGCCGCCGGGGTCTGCGACTTCGGTGATCTGGCGCTCCTCCCAGGCGCGGACAACCAGGTCACCATCACGGTGTCCGGCACCGTCGACCCCGACGCCACCGGGTCTCTCATCCGCAACTCCGCCGACGTCGAGGTCGCGGACGATGCCATCGATCCGACCCCGGATCCGATTCCCGGCAACAACACCGACGAGTCGGCAATCGCACTCGCCGCGGTGGCCGACGTGTCGGTGACCAAGGCGAACGGCCCCGGCCCCGTCCTGGCCGGTGGACCCGTCAGCTGGACCGTCGTGGTCACCAACAACGGGCCTTCGACGGCGCGCGACGTCGTGGCGACCGACACCCTCCCCAGCGGAGTCAGCGGCGTCGAGGTCGACGGCGGCGCGCCGGGGACCTGCGACGTGACCACCGCGGAGATCATCTGCACCATCGGCGATCTCGCCCCCGGTTCTGCTGCCGCCGTGACGCTCACGGTGACGGCGACGGTGGATCCGGGTCGGACGGCGGACCTCACCAACGTGGTCTCGGTGGTCGGCGACACCGGTGCCTACACCGATCCCGACACCGCGAACAACACCGCCACGGTCGACACCGAGATCGGCACCAGCGCCGATCTCGCCGTGGTCAAGAGTGGTCCCCCATCGGTGACCGCCGGGGGCCGGATCACCTGGACCCTGCGGGTCGCCAGCAAGGGCCCGTCGGTCGCCACCGACGTCACCCTCACCGATCTGGTCCCGAACTATGTCTCCGACGTGACGTTCGACGCCCCCGACGGAGTGAGCTGCCCGGCCGGCGTCTGCGCGCTGGGCGACGTGGTCCCTGGCGCCGACATCACCGTCACCGTCACCGGAACCGTCGACCCGGACCGGCGGGCCGACGTGGTCAACACTGCCACCGTTGCCTCATCCACACCCGACCCGCAGGCTGCCGACAACTCCGACACCGAGACGACCGGGGTCGACATCTCCTCGGACGTCCAGATCTCCGTGGACGCCGTCACCACGTCGGTCTCACCCGGCGAGCGGGCTGCCTGGACCGTCACCGTGCAGAACAACGGTCCGTCCTCCGCCCGTGGTGTCACTGTCGTCGACACCCTGCCGGCCGGGCTGACCGGCGAGCAGTTCACCGCCCCGAACGGCGTCACCTGTGAGCTCGTTGGCCGCGTGCTGTCCTGCGACTTCGGCGCCCAGGTTCTGGATCCCGGCGCCGGTAGTGCGCTGCAGATCACGGTGAGCGGCGTCGTCCCGTCGGACACCACGGCGACCGAGGTCGTGAACTCCGCGACCGTGTCGAGTGTGACGCCGGATCTGAACGAGGAGAACGACACCGCGTCGGCATCCGTGTCGCTGGTGCCGTCGGCCGACCTGTCCGTCGTCAAGACCGGGCCCAGCGGACCGGTGACCGCCGGTGAGTCCATCAAGTGGACGATCACGGTGACCAACGACGGCCCGGCGACCGCCCGCGGGGTGACGGTCACCGACACGCTGCCCGCCGGTGTCAGCGGCATCGCCTTCGCCCCGTCTGCCGGCTCCTGCACCACCGCAGGGGTCTGCACGCTGGGCGCGATCGCCGCGGGGCGTACCGCGACGGTCGTCGTCTCGGGAACCGTCACCGCGGACTACGCGGGCGACGCGGTCACCAACGTCGCTGTCGTGGACGCTGACACCGCGGATCCGGTCGGCGGCAACAACTCCTCCAGTGTCGACACCGACGTCGACGCGCTGGCGGACCTGACGATCACCAAGCTCGGGCCCGACACGGTGGTCGCCGGTGGGACCATCGAGTGGACCATCACCGTCACCAACGACGGATCGTCGCTGGCCCGGTCGGTCCGGGTCAACGACCTCACCCCCGACGGTGTCTCCGGGATCCTCTTCACCCCGAGCGTCGGCACCTGTGCGGATGCCCTGTGCGCACTGGGCGACCTGGCGCCGGGGGCGTCCGCGACCATCACCGTCACCGGCACCGTCGACCCCGACACCATCGGACGCATCGAGAACATCGCCTCGACGACCTCGGACACCCCGGACGAGGATCCGTTCGACCAGGCCACCGCGATCACCGACGTCACCGGCAGCGCCGACCTGGCGCTCACCAAGACGGTCGGCCCCGATCCGGTGGTGCCCGGTCAGCCGGTCACCTTCACCCTGACGGCCACCAACGCCGGTCCGTCGGTCGCCCGCGACGTGGTGTTCACCGACGTGGTGTCGGCCGACGTCACCGATCCCACCGCGACCGGCATCGGCGCGGTGTGCAGCACGGCCCCCGCCGGCGACGGCGCCACCCTGGTCACCTGCACCGCCACCGATCCGCTGGCCGACGCCGGCACCCTGACGGTGACGATCACCGGCATCCTGGCCGCCGATGTCGACCCCGGCACGCTGTCCAACACCGCGTCGCTCGCTTCCGGCACACCGGATCCGCGCTCCGGCAACAACACGGCAACGGTCGGTGCCACCACCGCGACCGCCGATCTCACCGTGCGCAAGACGGCGGACGTCGCCGAGGTCGGACCCGCCGGGACGATCAGCTGGACTGTCGAGGTCAGCAACGCCGCCGACGCCCAGGGCCCGGCCCGCTCCGTGGTGCTCACCGACACCCTGCCCGCCGGCGTGGACGTCACCGCCGTGACAACCTCCGCCGGCACCTGCGACCCCGTCGACGGACGATCGCTGAGCTGCCTGCTGGGCACCATCACGCCCGGAAGCACCGTCATCGTCACCATCACCGCCACCGTCGACGACCGGCGGACCGGCACCCTGGTCAACACCGCCACCGCGCTGTCCCCCGACGAGGGGGTGCCGGCCGACAACACCGACCGGCTCGACGTTCCTGTCACCCCGACGGCGGACCTGTCGTTCACCAAGACGGTCTCCCCGGATCCCGTCGTGCCCGGCGCCAAGGTGGTATTCACGTTGACCGCCACCAACGACGGCCCGTCCCCGGCAGACGACGTCACCTTCACCGACCTGGTGCCCGGCACCGTCACCCACGTGACCGCTGCCGGCGCCGGAGTCACCTGCACCGAGACCCCGCAGGGCGCCAGCACGTTGGTCTCCTGCACCGCCACCGGCCCGCTGGCCGACGGGGGCACTCTCGTCGTCACCATCACCGGAACCCTCGACGACGACGTCGGTCCCGGCGCACTGGCCAACTCCGCGTCGGTGTCGACCAGCACGGCGGACCCGGACCTCGCGAACAACCAGGACACCGTCGGCACCGTCACCGCGACCGCCGACCTGTCCGTCACCAAGACCGCCGACGTCCCCGAAGTCCGGCCCGGCGGCACCATCGTCTGGACCATCGAGGTCAGCAACGCCGCCGACGCGCAGGGCCCGGCCCGCGCCGTCGACCTCATCGACACCCTGCCCACCGGCATCGACGTCACTTCGGTGACACCCTCTGCCGGCACGTGTGCACAGGTCGAGGGACAGTCGCTGGTCTGCTCGCTCGGGTCCATCGCCCCCGGAGCGACGGTCACCGTCACCGTCACCGCGACCGTCGACGACCGCCGCACCGGCAGCCTCACCAACAATGTCGTCGTCAGCTCCCGCGACGACATCGACGGCGCAGGTGCGCCCGTCCAGGCGATCACCCCGGTCACCCCGACCGCCGACCTGTCACTCACCAAGACGCTCACCCCGGATCCCCTGGTGCCCGGCGAGGACGTGACGTTCACCCTGACCGCCACCAACAACGGCCCCTCGCCCGCCGAGGACGTCACCTTCACCGACGTGGTCGCCGGCACCGTCTCGGGCGTCACCACGGACGACCACGGCGTGATGTGCAGCACCGCACCGGCCGGCGACGGCGCCACCGTGGTCACCTGCACCGCGACCGATCCGCTGGCCGACGCCGGCACCCTCGTCGTCACGATCACCGGCACCCTGGACGCCGACGTCGACCCCGGCGCGCTGTCCAACACCGCGGCGGTCGCCTCGGCGACCTTCGACCCGACGTCCGCGAACAACGCCGCCACCGCCGGCGCTGCCACTGCCACCGCTGATCTGACGGTCAGCAAGACCGCCGACGTCACCGAGGTCCGGCCGGGCGAGGCCATCACCTGGACCGTCACCGTGCGCAACGCCGTGGACGCGCAGGGTCCGGCCCGCTCGATCGTCCTCACCGACATCCTGCCCGCCGGCATCGAGGTCACGAGCGTCACGGTCGGCCCCGATACCGCAGGCAGCTGCGACCCGGTCGACGGCAGGCCACTGGTCTGCACGCTCGGCTCGCTGGCCCCAGGGGCAGCCGTGACGGTCACCGTCACGGCGACGGTCGACGACGACCGGACGGGCACGCTCGCCAACAGTGCGTCTGCGGTGTCGCCGGACGAGAGCGATCCGCGGGACAACACGGTGACCCTGGACGTCCCGGTCACCGACAGTGCGGACGTGTCGCTCACGAAGTCGGTCTCCCCGGACCCGCTGGTGCCGGGCGGCCCGGTCAAATACACCCTCACCGCGACGAACGCGGGTCCGGCAACAGCCCGCGACCTGGTGTTCACCGACGTCGTCGCCGGCGTAGTCGACGTCACCCACGCCGGCGGTGCCGGGGTGGAGTGCAGCAGTACACCGCAGGGTGACGACACCGTCGTGACCTGCACCGCGATCGGGCCGCTGGCGGACGCCGGCAGCCTGGCGGTCACCATCACCGGCACCCTGGACCCCGCGGCGGAGCCGGGTGAGGTGTCCAACACCGCTGCCGTCACGTCCAGCACCGCCGACCCCGACACCACGAACAACACGGCGACGGTCGGGGCCGAAACCGCACAGGCCGACCTGTCGGTCACCAAGACGGCGAACGTGGATGCGGTCCTGCCGGGCGGCGACATCACCTGGACGATCGTGGTCCGCAATGCGGATGACGCGCAGGGTCCGGCGCGGTCCGTGCTGCTCACCGATGCCCTGCCCGAGGGTGTCGACGTGAGCGGGGTCGAGGTGAGCGGGGCGCAAGCCTCCGCCGGCTGCTCCGACGTCGACGGCCGGTCGCTGGTGTGCTCGCTGGGGTCCATCGCCCCGGGAGCCGCCGTGACCGTCACCGTCACCGGCACGCTCGGAGACCGGGCCGGCGGATCGCTGGTCAACACCGTCGGCGTCCTCTCTCCGGACGAGGCTGCGCCGGCGGACAACGTGGCCACCGTCAGCACTCCCGTCACACCGGCGGCCGACCTGGTGATCACCAAGACCCCGGCCACCGATCGCGTCGTCGCAGGCGGCAGGCTCGACTGGACCATCACCGTCCGCAACGACGGACCGGTGGATGCGCCGGACGTGCAGATCACCGACGAGCTGCCGGCCGGCCTGACCGTCGACACGGCCGCGCTGCCGGACGGGTGTGCCGCTGTCGACGTCCACACGGTGCGCTGTTCGCTCGGCACCGTGCCGGACGGGACTACGCGCACCATCGTGCTCCGGACGGTGGTGGACGCAGGCTTCTCGGGTGCGATCGAGAACACGGCCGTCGTGCTCGGCGGAGTGGCGGACCAGGATCCGGCATCCAACACAGCCGTCGGCGACGCCGTGGTCGAGGCTGCGGTGCCGCCGACCACTACGGTTCCGACCGTTCCGACTGTTCCGACCACCGTGCCGACGGGGCCGACCACCGTTCCGACGGGGCCGACCACGGGGCCTACAGGTACGACCACGGTGCCAACAGGTACGACCACGGTGCCAACGGGTACGACCACGGTGCCAACGGGTACGACCACGGGGCCTGCGACCTCGGTGCCCACAGCAACGGTGCCCACCTCGGTACCCACAGGGACGGTACCCACAGGAACGTCAGCCCCCACCGGCACCACGGCGCCGGCAGTTCCGACGACTGGACCGACGACCGCACCGACGACCGGGCCCAGCAGTCCCACGCCGCCGGGTGAACTGCCGAACACCGGCGCTCCGGTCACGTCCCTGTTGTGGTGGGCATTGGGTCTGCTGTTGGCCGGAGCCGGACTGGTGCTCCTCCAGCGCAGGAGGCGCCAGTCTTGATGGGCCGCTGACCGGTGAGGCTCCACCTGAGGAGTCCGCACGCTGGCGCACGCCGCTCCCGCGGCACCGGCTAGTGTCGGACGCTCCGGTGGAGCCTCACCGGTGAGAGTTGTGCCGTCCGACAACCGTGCTTACCGAGAACCGTGCCGACCCGACAACCGTGCCGACCCGACAACCGTGCCGACCCGACAACCGTGCCGACCCGACAACCGTGCCGACCCGAACCGTGCTGACCGGCAACCGTGCCGACCGAGAACCGTGCGACCCGACAACCGAAGGGCGGGAGTCCGCAGTGGGAGATGACATCAGCAGTGGTCAGTTCACCCGTGAACAACGCCAGCGCTATCGGGAGAAGGTGCGCACCTGCCTCGACGTGTTCGAGCGCATGCTGGTGGACCACCACTTCGATTTCGACAAGCCGCTCACCGGCCTGGAGATCGAGCTCAACCTGGTCGACGAGCACCTTCAGCCGGCCATGCGCAACGCAGAAGTGTTGCACGCCATCGAGGATCCGGCGTTCCAGACCGAGCTCGGTCGGTACAACATCGAGCTGAACGTCCCCCCGCGGCCCCTGCCGGGGGAATCGGCGCTGGAACTCGAGGAACTGCTCAAGAACTCCCTGAACCATGCGGAGGAGCGGGCCAACGCCTCCGGTACCAGGATCGTGATGATCGGCATCCTGCCGACCCTGGAGCTGGAACATCTCGAGGGTGTCGAGTGGATGAGCGCGAACCCGCGCTACCAGGCATTGGACGAGGCTGTGTTCGCCGCCCGTCGGGAGGACCTGGAGCTCGACATCACCGGCGCCGACAGCCTGCGGGTGTTCGCCAGCACCATCGCACCGGAATCCGCCTGCACTTCCGTCCAGTTGCACCTGCAGGTCTCCCCCGCCGACTTCGCGCCGAACTGGAACGCCGCCCAGGTGCTGGCCGGCCCGCAGCTCGCGCTGGGCGCCAACTCGCCGTTCCTGTTCGGCAAGCAACTGTGGGCCGAGACGCGTACCGAGCTGTTCCTGCAGGCCACCGACACCCGCTCGCCCGAGCTGCGCAACCAGGGCGTGCGGCCGCCGGTGTTCTTCGGTGAACGCTGGATCACGTCGATCTTCGACCTGTTCGAAGAGAACGTTCGGTACTTCCCCGCGCTGCTGCCCGAGACCACCGACGAGGATCCTGAGGCCGTGCTGGCCGCGGGTGGCGCACCCAAGCTGCAGGAACTGCGGCTGCACAACGGCACCGTCTACCGCTGGAACCGTCCGGTGTACGACGTCGCCAACGGTCGACCGCACTTGCGGGTGGAGAACCGGGTGCTGCCGGCCGGGCCCACGGTCGCCGACGTGATGGCCAACGCAGCCTTCTACTACGGCGCGCTGCGCATGCTCTCGGAGGACGAGCGTCCGGTGTGGACGAAGATGTCGTTCGACGCCGCGAAGGCCAACTTCGACGCCGGCGCGCGGCGGGGTGTTGATGCCCTGTTCTACTGGCCGGGGTTCGGCGAGGTGCGCTGGGACGAGCTGATCCTGCGGCACCTGCTGCCGTTGGCCGACGAGGGCCTGTCCCGCTGGGGCGTCGCCACCAAGGCGCGTGACCGGTACCTCGGCATCGTCGCCGACCGCTGCCGGCTGCAGCGCAACGGGGCCTCCTGGCAGGTCGAGGCGGTAGCGGGACTGGAACGTCGCGGGATGGACCGTCGCGCAGCACTGGCCAAGATGCTGGAGCTCTACTGCGAGGGCATGCATGCCGGGGATCCGGTGCACACCTGGGAGATCCCGTGAGCTGCCCTCCCTCGAGGCGAACGGTCACTCGGCGAACGGTCACTCGGCGAACTGCCACTCGGGGACCTGCCAGTTGCCGGCAGGTCCGAGGTGGGGGGCCTCACGTCGCGCGGAGTTCAATATGTGGCGGCCCAGTGCCTACCATCGGACGATGAGTACACGGACGACGCAGTCCTCGGGATCAGCCGACCACTCCGCGGCTGTCGGCGCTCCATTTGACGAAGACAGCGCGCTTCCCGCCGGCCCGGTCCTCCTCGAAGGCGCAGCTCCACCTCCGCCGGAGCCCCGGATCAGCACTCCTGTCGAGCTCGAGCCCCCCACGGTCACCTCCGGCAGCTACCCACAGTGGATCGACGCCGCGGCCGGCGTGCTGCGCAAGGCGAAGCGGCTTCCGGCCGACTCGTCCGAACTTCCCGCCGACGAGCTGGCGCCGCTGGTGATCAAGACCCTGGCCCGCACCACCGGTGACGGTGTCCTCGTTCCGCCGTTGGGACGGAGCTCGGATGTCGCCGACGACCTCCCCGCCGGACGCCGCTCACCCCGCGTCGGGTCCTGGGACATCCGCTCCCTCGTCACCGTCGCCGACCCCGAGCTCGCGGCCGCAACCGCACTGGCCGAGTTGGAGGGTGGGGCGACTTCGCTGGTCATCGGGGTCGGCGGCGCCGGTACTGACCCGAGCGCGCTCGCCGCCGCATTGGCGCCGGTCCTGCTCGACATCGCTGCGGTGGTGCTGGATCCGGTACCGGGCTCGGAAGTTGCTGCGGCGCAGGCATTCTCGGCTGCCCTGCGGGACCGGGGCGTCGCGCCGGCCGCGGGGACGTCGTTCGGAGTCGACCCGGTGGGTGCGCTGCTGGACGGCCACGCCGGCTCAGGCGAAGGGGATCACTCGTTCCTGCCCGAGGTCCTCGCACTGGCCCACGAGTTCGGCGTGGGCGCGGTGACCATCGATGGCACCCGGGTCCACGAGCTGGGCGGCGGCGACGTCACCGAGATCGGGTGGAGCATTGCCGCCGGGATCGCCACCCTCCGGTCCGTCGTGGGGCAGGGCCGGACACCGGCCGAGGCGGCAGGGCTGATCTCGTTCCGCTATGCGGTCACCGACGACCAGTTCGGACAGATCGCGAAACTCCGTGCGGCACGGGCCATCTGGTCCCGGGTGCTGGAGCTGTCCGGAGTCGACCCGATCGGGCATCCGCAGTACCAGCACGCGGTCACCAGCCGCCCGATGACCTCCCGTTACGACCCCTGGGTCAACCTGCTGCGCGGCACGGTGGCCACGTTCGCGGCCGGGGTCGGTGGTGCGCAGGCGGTGACCACGCTGCCCTTCGACACCGCGCTCGGGCTGCCCGACGCCTTCGGCCGACGCATCGCCCGCAACGTCTCGCACCTGTTGGTCGGTGAGTCCCGGGTCGCGGAGGTGGCCGACCCGGCGGGTGGTGCAGCCGCGGTCGAGCAGCTGACCGATGCGCTCGCCCAGGCGGCCTGGGCTTTCGTCCAGCAGCTCGAAACCGCCGGCGGCGCAGACACCGAAGCGGCCGTCGCCCTGGTCCGTGAGCGAGCCACAACCGAGCGCGCGGAGCGGGACGCACTGATCGCGACCCGGAAACTGCCGCTGACCGGGGTCAGCGAGTTCCCCCATATCGGGGAGACGCTGCCGACCCGGGCAGCGGGTGAACCCTACGACCGCGTCAGCTGGCACTCCGCGTACGAGGACCTGCGTGACAAGCCCTGCGCTACACCGGTTTTCCTGGCCACGCTCGGGCCGGTCGCCGCCCACGCCACCCGCGCCGGCTTCATCACCAGTGCCCTCGCGGCAGTAGGGATCGGTGTGGTGCTCGGCGGGCCCACCACGGATGCAGCCGCGGTGGTCGCCGGGTTCACCGAGGCCTCGACGCCCGTCGCGGTGCTCGTCGGCACCGACGACGCCTACGCCCAGCAGGGGACCGACACCATTGCTGCGCTCCGTGCTGCCGGCGCCACCACAGTGCTGCTGGCCGGCAAGCCGCCCGCTGCTCTCACCGGGTCGCTCGACGGCTCGATCGCGTTCGGCGACGACATCCCCGCCCTGGGGCGGACACTCCGCACCGCGCTGGAAGGGAATACCGCATGAGCGCCACCACCCGAGCCGGTGTTCCGGCCTCGTTCGCCGACCTGCCGCTGCGCGGCGAATCCCCGGCTGCCGAAGCTGCCGAATCGCGGGTGCAGGCTGCCGAGCCCGAGGGGACCTGGACCTCTCCGGAGGGGCTGACCCTGAAGCGGCTCTACGGCCCGGATGACGTCGCCGGCCTGGACGCCCAGGACACATACCCGGGCCTGCCACCCTTCCTGCGCGGGCCCTATCCCACGATGTACACCACCCAGCCGTGGACCGTGCGGCAGTACGCCGGGTTCTCCACCGCCACGGAGTCGAATGCCTTCTACCGGCGCAACCTCGCGGCTGGCCAGAAGGGCCTGTCCGTCGCGTTCGACCTGGCCACCCATCGCGGCTACGACTCCGACCACCCACGGGTCGCGGGCGACGTGGGGATGGCCGGTGTGGCCATCGACTCGATCCTGGACATGCGGCAGCTGTTCGACCACATCCCGCTGGACACGATGAGCGTCTCGATGACGATGAACGGCGCCGTGCTGCCGATCCTGGCGCTGTTCATCGTGGCCGCCGAGGAGCAGGGGGTGTCGCCCGAGAAGTTGGCCGGCACCATCCAGAACGACATCCTCAAGGAGTTCATGGTCCGGAACACCTACATCTACCCGCCCGCACCGAGCATGCGGATCATCTCGGACATCTTCTCCTTCGCTGCGGCGAAGATGCCGAAGTTCAACTCCATCTCGATCTCCGGCTACCACATCCAGGAGGCCGGCGCGACAGCCGACCTGGAGATGGCATACACCCTGGCGGACGGGCTCGAGTACCTTCGTGCGGGCGTCGCTGCCGGGCTGGACATCGACGCGTTCGCGCCCCGGTTGAGCTTCTTCTGGGCGATCGGGATGAACTTCTTCACCGAGGTCGCCAAGATGCGGGCGGCCCGCGCGCTGTGGACCCGGATCGTCGCCGAGTTCGGCCCGAAGAGTCCGAAATCCCTGTCGCTGCGGACACATTCGCAGACCTCGGGCTGGTCGCTCACCGCGCAGGACATGTTCAACAACGTCGCCCGAACCTGCATCGAAGCCATGGCGGCGACGCAGGGACACACCCAATCACTGCACACGAATGCGCTGGACGAGGCGGTCGCGTTGCCGACGGATTTCTCCGCGCGGATCGCCCGCAACACCCAGCTGCTGCTGCAACAGGAATCCGGGACGACCTCGATCATCGACCCCTGGGGTGGGTCCTGGTACGTCGAGCGGCTCACCCACGACCTGGCGACCAAGGCGTGGGCGCACATCACCGAGGTCGAGGAGGCGGGCGGGATGGCCGCGGCCATCGAGGCCGGCATCCCCAAGATGCGCATCGAGGAAGCAGCGGCGCGCACCCAGGCCCGGATCGACTCCGGCACCCAGCCGGTCGTCGGGATCAACTGCTACCGGGTGGACGCGTCTGCGGACAGCCAGATCGAGTTCCTCAAGGTCGACAACAAGGCGGTGCTCGCCTCGCAGATCGCCAAGCTGGAGAAGCTGCGCGCCGAACGCGACACCGCAGCGGTCACGGCGGCGCTCGACGCCCTGACCGCTGCCGCCGGCACCGACCCGGGGCCCGAGCTGCAGGGCAACCTGCTCGCGCTGGCCGTCGAGGCCGCGCGCGCCCACGCCACGGTCGGTGAGATCTCGGATGCGCTGGAGAAGGCGTACGGCCGGCACACGGCCGTGATCCGTACGATCTCGGGGGTGTACCGACAGGAAGCTGGTGACGCGCCGAACGTCGCCGCCGTGCTCGCCGCGACCGAGCGATTCGCACAGGACGAGGGACGTCGGCCTCGCATCCTGGTCGCCAAGATGGGCCAGGACGGTCACGACCGCGGCCAGAAGGTGATCGTCAGCGCGTTTGCCGATCTCGGTTTCGACGTGGACGTCGGTCCGCTGTTCTCCACCCCGGAAGAGGTTGCGCAGCAGGCGGTCGACGCCGATGTGCACATTGTGGGAGTCAACTCGCTCGCTGCCGGGCACCTGACGCTGGTTCCGGCGTTGCGGGATGCACTTGCGGTCGCCGGCCGGCCGGAGACGATGATCGTGGTGGGCGGCGTGATCCCTCCCGGGGACGTCCCAGAGCTGCTGACGATGGGCGCCGCCGCCGTGTTCGGTCCCGGCACGGTGATCGCCGATGCTGCGCTGGATCTGTTGCGGCGCCTCGCCGCCCAGCTCGGTCATCCGGACCCCACGAGCTGATGCTCGCCTCCGCCTCGACGCAGGAGCTGACCGACGGGGTGGTCGCGGGGAGCCGTTCGGCGATCTCCCGGGCCATCACCCTCATCGAGTCGACCCGCATCGACCACCGGGCTCGCGCACGGGAGCTGTTGCAGCACTTGCCTTCTCCGGAGCGGCCAGCGACCAGGGTGGGCATCTCCGGGGTGCCCGGCGTCGGCAAGTCGACGTTCATCGAATCGCTGGGCCGGCTGCTCACCTCCACCGGTCATCGGGTGGGGGTGCTCGCTGTGGACCCGTCCAGTGCGCGCACCGGGGGTTCGGTCCTCGGTGATCGCACGCGGATGCCGCAGCTCACCGCCGATCCCGCCGCCTACGTGCGGCCATCACCGACGGCAGGAACGCTCGGCGGGGTGACGAGGGCGACCGCCCAGGCGATCACCATCCTGGAGTCGGCCGGGTACGACGTGATCCTCGTCGAGACGGTGGGCGTCGGGCAGTCCGAGATCGCCGTCGCCGGTATGGTCGACACGTTCCTGCTGCTCGGGCTGGCCCGCACCGGTGATCAGCTGCAGGGCATCAAGAAGGGCGTGCTGGAGATCGCCGACGTGGTGGCCATCAACAAGGCTGACGGAGACCGGGTCGTCGAGGCCTCGGCCGCCGCCCGCGAGCTGACCGGGGCGCTGCATCTGGTGCACGGCAAGGGAACGGCCTGGGTGACGCCGGTGCTGACCTGCTCGGGACTGTCCGGCGACGGCGTCGTGCAGGTCTGGAAGATGTGCCTGCGGCACGCGGAGCACCTCGGCGCAGAAGGCCTGCACCGCAAGCGATCCCGTCAGCAGTGGGACATGGCCTGGGCGCTGGTGCGCGAGGAGTTGCTGCAGCGGTTGGAGCGTTCCCCAGCTGTCCGGGAGCATCGCGGCGCGCTCCGACAGGCGGTGCTCGGCGGATCTCTCGGCGCCGCGCAGGCGGCCGACGAGATCCTGGCCGCGTTCGACGGAGCCGCCCCCCAAGAGACCAGCTCTGATGCGACTGTCGTCGTTGACTGACCCGGTCCCAATCGTACTGCGACCGTGGCAGACCACGGATGCGGCAGCGCTACTGGCGATCTTCGCCGCGAGCGACGACCTCAGCACCCAGTACCCGTCGCCGGTCACATCGCTTGCAGAAGCGGATGCCTGTCTGGAGAAGATGTTGGGGTGGGACGCGACTCGCAAGAACGCTGCCATCGTGCCCGGCCCGGATCTCGACGGCGACCCGGTGGGCAACATCGCTGTGACGGGTGTCGAGTTCCGCCACGGCACCGGTTGGGTCTCCTACTTCTCCTCGGGTGACGTCCGGGGCCGCGGTCACATCGGCAGAAGTGCTGCTGCACTGACGAACTGGGCCCTCGACCCGGCCGGTCTCGGCCTCGAGCGGCTCGAGCTGGGCCACCGCCTCAACAACCCGGCCTCGGGCGTGATCGCGCTGCGCGCAGGCTTCGTCCGGGAGGGCACCGAGCGCGCCAAGCTGCGCTACGGGGACGAGCGCTTCGACGTGGCAACCTATGGCCGTCTGCGGTCGGATCCGGCGCCGCGGCCGAGCGGCGTCCTGCTGTACCTGCCGTGAGCCGCCGAGGTGGTAGGTGAAATCGAGCGCAGTACGCCACCACGCGCGACCACGTCGCAGGCCACGCCCGATCACAGGCAGGCTCCTTGGCGAAAGCCGCGGCCGTACTGCGCGGGCCGGATCTCAAGACCGTCGCAGAGGCCGTGCTGGATCTGGACATCACGCCCCAGCTGGCCCGGGTTCTGGTTTCGGAACGCACGATCAGTGGCGCAGGCTCTCGGCTCGTCCCTCGCTCGGTCACCATCGGTCTGCCCGATCACCGACGGCGGTCAGAGATTCAGCATCCCGCCGTCGACCAGGTGGCTGCTGCCGGTGATGTAGGACGCGTCGTCGGAGAGCAGGAACAGCGCGAGCGTCGCTGCCTCTTCGGCGTCGCCCACACGGCCCAGCCGCACTTGTGCTGGAGCCCGACGGTCAGCTGCCGCTCTCGAACCGGTACCCCATTCCCGCCTCGGTGTGCAGGTACCGAGGATGTGCCGGATCGGGTTCGAGTTTGCGCCGCAGTTGCGCGAGGTACACCCGCAGGTAGTGGGTCTCGTTCTCGTACCCGGGGCCCCACACCCGCTCGAGCAATGCCTTCTGCGGCACCAGCTTCCCGGTGTGCCGGATCAACATCTCCAGCAGCTCCCACTCGGTCGGCGTCAACCGCACCGGCGACCCGCCCCGCACCACCCGTTTGGCCCCGAGATCGACGGTGAAGTCAGCGGTCTCGACGATCCCACCCTCGGGTGCGTCGCCCGACACCCGTTGTCGGCGCACCCCGACCCGGATGCGCGCGAGCAGCTCGTCCATCCCGAACGGCTTGGTGACGTAGTCGTCGGCGCCGGCGTCCAGCGCCAGCACCTTCTCCCCCGACGTCGCGCGCGCCGACAACACGATCACCGGGACGGTCGACCAGCCGCGGATCCCGGCCAGCACCTCGAGTCCGTCCAGATCCGGTAGCCCCAGGTCGAGGACCACCACGTCGGGATGGACGTGAGCGACGTCGATGAGCGCCTGCCGTCCGGTCTGGGCCACCGTCACCCGATACCCGTGCGCCGTCAGGTTGATCGCCAGGGCGCGGGCCAACGCCGCATCGTCGTCGACCACCAACACGCTCGCCGCTGCTTCGTCGGCGGCCATCACACCTCCCCCGCGACGTCGACGGTGTCAGCGGCACCGCCACCGATCTGCGGGGCCGTCGCCGGTCCGAGCACCGGGATCGAGATCGTCATGGTCAGGCCACCTCCAGGGGTGTCGTCGGCCTCGACGGTGCCGCCGACCGCTTCGGTGAGACCGCGGGCGACCGCCAGCCCCAGGCCGACGCCGGCGCCGCGCGGAACGTCGCCGAGCCGCTGGAAGGCGTGGAACATCGAGTCCCGCTGTTCCTCAGGGACGCCCGGCCCGTGGTCGGCGACCCGGATCTCCATCCGCGCGGCCACCACCCCGGCGTCGATCCGCACCTGTGAGTCCGTGTGCCGCAACGCATTCGCCACCAAGTTCGCCAGCACCCGTTCCAGCAGGCCGGCATCGGTGACGATCAACGGCAGCGCATCGGAAACCTCGTCCCGCACCCGCGATCTGTCCAGGCCGACGAGCGCTCGACCGATGATCTCGTCGACCGACGACGGCCGGAGCAGCGGAGCGATCGACCCGGTCTGCAACCGGGAGAGATCCAGCAGGTTCCCGATCAGGTCGTCCAGTTGACCGGCGGCAGCGGCGATCGATCCGGTGAGTTCCTGACGGTCGGCGGGCGGGAGCCGCAGCGAGGAGTCGAGCAGGCTGCTGACCGACGCGCTGATGGTGGCCAGCGGGGTCCGTAGGTCGTGCGAGACAGCGGTCAGCAGGGCCGTGCGAACGGTGTCGGTCTGCCGCAGCCGATCGTTCTGGGCCGCTTCGGCGGCCAGCATCACCTGATGCCGGGCCGCTCCCACCTGCCGCGCAACGGCATCCAGGAAGGTGGCGTTGTCGGCGGACAACGGTCGACCGTTCAACATCAGCTCCGCACCGTGCCCTGCGTCGACCGTCGTCGCGCCCTCCGGCGCCGGTGTCCCCGCCGGTTGCAGGACGGCCGAGGCCATCCCGAACGCCACCCTGACCTGCTCCAGGATCGTGGCCACCGGGTCGTCGGCGCGGGCCCCGCCGACCGCGATGGACGCCAGCAGCTGGGCCTGCTCGGAACGCAGCGCAGCCTCCCTGGTCCGCCGCCGCAGGCGGTCGACCAGGGCAGCCACCACGGCTGCGACGACGACGAACACCATCAGCGCGAAGGCATTCTCGGGGGAGGTGATGGTCAGCGAGCCGGTCGGTTCGGTGAAGAGGTAGTTCGCCAGCAGGCCGGCCCACAGCGCGGTGAAGACAGCCGGCACCACTCCGCCGATGAGCGAGGTGACCAGCACCCCGAGCTGGAACACGAACAGCACCGACGCCAGGTCCAGCGACTGCCGGAAGGCCAGCAGCGAGGCCGCCAACAGCGCCGGGACGCACACCGAGGCCAGCCAGGCGACGATCGTCCGGCGGACCGGCAGCCGACCGCGCCGGCGTACCGACGGTGCCGGTCTGAGCGTCACCACGTGGACGTCGATGTCCCCACTCGCATCGACGATCGCCCGGAACGTACTGGGCCGCAGGACCTTTGCAACACCGCGCCGCGCCGACGCGCCCACCACGATCTGGGTGCCGTTGACCCCGCGGGCGTAGGCGAGCACCGCCTCGGCCACGTCCTCACCCACCACCACCTGGAGTGTCCCGTCCACCGATTCAGCCACCGTGCGCAACCGTTCGATCTCGCTGGCACTGGCACCCAGGGAGCCGTCGGAGCGCAGCACGTGCACGGCCACCAGGTCGCGACCCTTGGCCCGGCCGGCGATCCTGGCCCCGCGGCGGATCAGCGCTGCGCCACCGTCACCCGCAGGCAGCGCCACCACGATGCGCTCCCGAGCAGCCCAGGTGGAGGTGATGCCGTGCCGCTCGCGGTACGTCGCGAGCCCGTCGTCGACCTGGTCGGCCACCCACAGCAGCGCGAGTTCGCGCAGCGCCGTCAGATTGCCCTCGCGGAAGTAGTGGGCCAGGGCGGTGTCGACCCGTTCCGCCGGGTAGACGTGGCCGTGCGCCATCCTGCGGCGCAGCGCCTGCGGAGTCATGTCGACCAGCTCGATCTGCTCGGCCGCCCGCACCACCGCGTCGGGCACCGTCTCCCGTTGCGGCACACCGGTGATCTGCACGACCGCGTCGTTCAGCGACTCGAGGTGCTGAACGTTGATGGTGGTGATCACGTCGATCCCGGCCGCCAGCAGCTCCTGGACGTCCTGCCACCGCCGGCGGTACCGCCCGCCGGGTGCGTTGGTGTGGGCCAGCTCGTCGACCAGCGCCACCTCGGGACGCCGCGCCAGCACCGCATCCGTGTCCATCTCGTCGAGCGCCACCCCGCGGTGCGAGACGGTTCGGCGCGGGATCGTCGGCAGCTCTCCGACCCGATCCCGGGTGTAGGTCCGACCGTGGTCCTCGACGACGGCGATCACGACGTCGGTCCCCCGTTCGGCCCGTCGGTGGCCCTCCTCGAGCATGGCGACGGTCTTGCCGACACCGGGCGCCGCGCCGAGGTAGACCCGCAGGCTGCCCCTGGCCACCTTCGAGCCGGTGGCACCGTCTCCCGGGGTCGGTGTCATCTCCCCAGTGTCGTCCGCCGCACGCTCGTCCGCCGTCACCGACTCACCGCCGTCCGTCAGCCCCTGAGTCGTTGCAGGGCCAGATTCAGCTCCAGCACGTTCACCTGCTCGTCGCCGAGGAAGCCCAGGATCCGCCCGTCGACGCGCTGCTCGACCAGGGCTGCGACGCTCGCCGGCGACAGGCCGCGGACGGCCGCGACCCTGGTCACCTGCAGCCGGGCGTAGGCCGGGCTGATGTCGGGGTCCAGTCCGCTGGCGGATGCGGTGATCGCGTCGGCCGGCACGGCCGACTCCGGGACACCGTTCAGTCTCGCGACCTCCGTCCGGCGCTGGGCGATGAGCTCGGCCAGCTCGGCGTTGTCCGCCGCCAGGTTGGAGCCGCCGGAGGACAGCGCGTCGTAGCCGTCACTGCCTGCTGCGGACGGTCTCCCGCTGAACCATTGCGGATCGGTGAACGACTGGCCGATCAGCGACGAGCCGACGGTACGGCCGGACGCATCAGTGACCAGGGATCCGTCAGCCCGGTCGGACATCAGCCGACCGACGCCGTAGACCACTGCCGGGTACAGCACGCCGAGCAGCACGGTCATCGCCAGCAGCAGTCGCAGGCCGATCAGCGACTGCCGCACCACCGTGCTCGCGGTGACGCTCGACGTCCCCACCTCGGACGGCGGGTGCGACTCAGAAGCGAGTACCGCGGACGACGCGGACGAGGAGTTCGGAGTGTCAGATGTCATGGTGTTCAGCCGATTCCGGGGATCAGGGAGACGAGCAGGTCGATGAGTTTGATGCCTATGAACGGCACGATGACGCCGCCGAGGCCGTAGATCAACAGGTTGCGGGACAACAACTTCGCCGCCGAGGTGGCGCGGTAGGAGACGCCACGCATGGCCAGCGGGATCAACGCAACGATGATGACGGCGTTGAAGATGACGGCCGACAGGATCGCCGACTGCGGTGTGGACAGCCGCATGACGTTCAGCGCCGAAAGGCCGGGGAACACCGTCATGAACATGGCCGGCAGGATGGCGAAGTACTTGGCCACGTCGTTGGCGAGCGAGAACGTGGTGAGCGCGCCGCGGGTGATCAGCAACTGCTTGCCGATCTCGACGATCTCGATCAGCTTGGTGGGGTCGGAGTCCAGGTCGACCATGTTGCCGGCCTCCTTGGCCGCGGCCGTCCCGGTGTTCATCGCCACCCCGACGTCCGCCTGCGCCAGCGCGGGTGCGTCGTTCGTGCCGTCGCCCGTCATCGCGACGATCCGCCCACCCGACTGCTCCTTGCGGATGTAGGCCATCTTGTCCTCGGGGGTGGCCTCGGCGAGGTAGTCGTCGACGCCGGCCTCCCTGGCGATGCTGCGGGCGGTGAGCTCCGAGTCGCCGGTGATCATCACCGTGCGGATGCCCATGGCTCGCAGGCCGGCGAACCGCTGCGTCATGCCCGGCTTGATGGTGTCCTTCAGGTGCACCACCCCGAGTGCGGCGCCCTCGTCGGCGACCAGCAGCGGGGTACCACCGTCGGAGGCGATCTCGTCGGCCACTGTCCTCAGCTCGACCGGCACCCGGACGCCCCGCTCGGCGAGCCACGCGGTCACCGCGCTGACAGCGCCCTTGCGCAGGAACCGGCCGCCACCGAGGTCGACACCGCTCATCCTGGTGCGGGCCGAGAACTCGACGATCACGCCGCCGCTGGTCCGCTCCCGCTGCACGTCCGGGTCGGCACCGGAGCGGGCACACAGCTCCAGCAGCGACTTGCCCTCCGGGGTCTCGTCCGCCAGCGAAGCGGCGGCCGCGGCCTCCGCGAGATGCTGGTCGTCGACGCCGGGTGCGGCGATGAGTCTGGCGGCCTGCCGGTTGCCGAAGGTGATGGTGCCGGTCTTGTCCATCAGCAGCGTCGAGACGTCACCCGCCGCCTCGACGGCCTTGCCGCTCATGGCGAGCACGTTGTGTTGCACCAACCTGTCCATCCCGGCGACGCCGATCGAGGACACCAGCGCACCGATCGTGGTGGGGATCAGGCAGACCAGCAGACAGACGAGAACCACCACCGACTGATCCGTCCCGGAGAACGCGGCCATCGGTTGCAATGCCATGACCACCAACAGGAACACGATGGTCAGCGAGGCCAGCAGGATGTTGAGCGCGATCTCGTTGGGGGTCTTCTGCCGCTGCGATCCCTCGACCAGCGCGATCATCCGGTCGACGAACGATTCGCCGGGCTTGGTGGTGATCTGGATGACCACCCGGTCGGAGAGCACCCTGGTTCCGCCGGTGACCGACGACCGGTCGCCACCGGATTCCCGCACCACCGGCGCGGACTCACCGGTGATCGCCGATTCATCAACGCTGGCAACACCTTCGATGATGTCGCCGTCACCCGGCACGATGTCCCCTGCCTCGCAGACGACGCGGTCGCCGATCTTCAGATCGGCCGCAGCGACGGAGCCCTCGGTCCCGTCCGCGGCGAGCAGCCGAGCAGCCAGGGTGTCCCGACCGGCGCGGAGCGATGCTGCCTGGGCCTTCCCGCGACCCTCGGCCACGGCATCGGCCAGGTTGGCGAACAACACCGTCAACCACAGCCACCCGGTGGCCAGCACCACGAACAGGCTCGGCTCGGTGAAGCAGAGCACGGTGCACAGCACGGCACCGACGAGCACCACGAACATCACCGGGATCCGCACCATGTGCCGTGGATCGAGGTAGCGCAGGGCCGTCGGCAGGGCCGCGAGCAGGGAGCGCGGACGGAACACCGAGGTCGGTGCGATCCTGTGGTTCGGAGCATCAGTGGTGACGGCCGGTGATGCGGCGGGCCGGGCAGCGGCGTGTGCACCGTCCCGGTCGGTGACGGGGGCGGTCATGACAGTCCTTCGGCGATCGGCCCGAGTGCGAGCGCGGGCAGGTAGGTGAGTGCGGTGACGAGGATGACCACGCCGAACAACATGCCGGCGAACAACGGCCGGTGGGTCGGCAGTGTCCCGGCGTCGACGGGCTTGATGCCCTGTCTGGCAACCGATCCCGCCAGGCCGAGTGCGAGGGCGATGCAAGCAAATCTGCCCACGAACATCAGGATCGCCAGCGTGACGTTCCAGAACGGGGTGTTCGCCGACAGGCCGGCGAACGCGGAACCGTTGTTGTTGGCCGCTGATCCGGTGGCGTACAGGATCTCGGTGAGGCCGTGCGGGCCCGGGTTGAGCACCGAGTCCTTGGCCCCCGGCCAGAGCAGGGCGGCGCCGGTACCCAGCAGCACCAGTGCAGGCGTCACCAGGATGTAGCCGGCGGCGTACTTCATCTCCCGGGCGCCGATCTGCTTGCCCAGGAAAGCTGGTGTGCGGCCGACCATCAGCCCGGCCACGAAGACGGTGATCACCGCGAGCACCAACATTCCGTAGATCCCGGAACCGACGCCGCCGGGGGCGATCTCACCCAGCAACATGTTGAGCAGCAGTGCGCCGCCGCCGAGCCCGGAGAAGCTGGAGTGCATGGAATCGACTGCGCCGGTGGAGGTCAGGGTGGTGGCCACCGCGAACAGCGAGGAACCGGGGATACCGTTGCGCACCTCACGACCCTCCATCGCAGCGCCGGCCGCCTGCATGGCCATGCCGGGGTGCGCGTTCTCGGTGAGCAGCGTGACGGTCAACGAGATCGCGAACAGCGCCGTCATCACCGCGAGGATCGCGTAGCCCTGCCGAACAGAGCCGACCATGATGCCGAAGGTGCGGGTCAGCGCGGTGGGCACGAGCAGGATCAGGAAGATCTGGAACAGGTTGGTGAAGGCGTTGGGGTTCTCGAAAGGATGGGCGGAGTTGGCGTTGAAATAGCCGCCACCGTTGGTCCCCAGTTCCTTGATCACCTCCTGCGAGGCGACCAGCCCGCCGGGGATGGTCTGCTGCCCGCCGCCGAGGGTGCTGATGGTGATCGGATCGGCGAGGTTCTGGATCACCCCGGCCGCGATCAGCACGATCGCGCCGATCACGCTGATCGGCAGCAGGACGCGCACGGTGATCCGGGTGAGATCGACCCAGAAGTTGCCGAGCCGGTCGGTGTTCTTGCGGATGAAGCCGCGGATGAACGCGGCCGTCACGGCGATGCCGACAGCGGCCGACAGGAAGTTCTGCACGGTCAGCCCGGCGGTCTGAGCGGTCATGCCGAGCGTCTGTTCGCCGGAGTACGACTGCCAATTCGTGTTGGTGACGAACGAGACCGCAGTGTTCAAGCCCTGATCGGCACCCATCCCGCTGAACCCGAGCGACTTCGGCAGCACCCCCTGGACGGAGACGATCAGCCACAGCAGGCCGATCGACACGACCGAGAAGCCCAGTACCGCAACGAGATACGTCCCCCAGCGCTGATCAGCCCGCGCGTCGATGCGGACCAGTCGGTAGAACGCGCGCTCGAGAAGCAGATCACGATCCGAGGTGAGGGTCCTGGCGATGTACCCGCCGAGTGGTCGGTGTGCGATCGCCAACAGGATCACCAGCGCCGCGATCGACGCCGCGGTGGCCGGTGCGCCGCTCATCCGAGCCGCTCCGGGACGATCAACGCAGCGACCAGGTAGCCGAGCAGCAGGATCCCCAGGATTCCCGCGACTGCCGTCATCATCAATGCCTTCCAGGTCGAGCCGGGTCGATTTCGAAACGGATGTCGAAACCGATGTCGAAACCGATGTCGATCGGAGGAGATCGACCAGGCAGACGCTAGGTCCGCTCCCCGATCGACTGCGGCAGTCCGGACGCACCCTTGACGGTCGGCGGCGGAATCTTGACGCGTCCTTGATGTGGGCCGGGGCGAGGCGATCGGCGCGCACCCGCCCACTCGACAACCCACCGGGGCACAATGAGCGGGTGACCCCAGCCCTGCCGCCCCGCGACGCCCGCGTGCTCGCGGCCCGCTACCGGCTGGACGAGGTGATCGGCAGCGGGTCGATGGGGACGGTCTGGCGGGCCTGGGACGAGGTCGTGCACCGGCGGGTGGCCATCAAGGAGATCAACATGCCGCCGGGCATGCCCGAGCACGAGATCCGCGCGCTGACCGATCGCACACTGCGGGAGGCGCGGGCCATCGGTGCGCTCTCGCACCCGCACGTGATCACGTTGTACGACATCATCGTCGTCGCCGACCGGCCCTACATCGTGATGGAGCTGCTGCAGGCACGGCCGCTGTCGCAGGTGATCAGGGACGAGAGGACTCTCAGCCCCGGACGGACAGCCCGGATCGGAGCCGCCGTCGCGGCTGCCCTGGTCGAATCCCACCGCGCGGGCATCACCCACCGGGATGTCAAGCCGGGCAACGTGTTGGTCGAGGATGCCGGCCGGGTGAAGCTGACCGACTTCGGCATCGCCAGAGCCATCGACGACGACACGATGACGTCCACCGGGCTGCTGATGGGCTCCCCCGCCTACATCTCACCGGAGGTCGCCGGCGGGTCTCCCGCGACACCTCTGTCGGATGCCTGGGGGCTGGGCGGGCTGCTGTTCGCCTGCGTCGAGGGGCGACCGCCCTTCGACAAGGGTGACCCGATCCCCACGTTGACCTCGGTGGTCTCGGACCCGGTCCCGCCGCATCCGCGCTCGGGGCCTCTCGGACCGGTGATCGATGCCCTGCTGCAGAAGGATCCGGAGCGCCGGATGAACGTCCGGGACGCAGGACAACTGCTCACCGAGATCTCCCGCAGTCACACCGACGACGGTCACCCCGACAACGGTCACCCCAACGACGGTCACATCAACAACGGTCACCCCAACGACGGGCGCAGCGGGGTCAAGGCTGCCCATGCCATCGCCCCTGCCTCGGCGACGCTGACCAACGGCACCCGGCGACCGGTGCAGCGCACGCCGGTGGCCCAGCCGCCTCCGCCCTGGGCCACCAGCGGGAATCCGCTCCCGGCCCTGGCCCCGTTGCCTGCCCCCAGTGGGCAGCCGCAGGGCCGGCCGCGCTGGCTGATCCCTGCAGCGGTGGCGCTGGCGCTGGTGGTCGCCGCGATGGCCTGGTTCGGTGTCCACCTGCTCTGGGATCTGGGGGACTCGCTCGGCTGAGCAGTGGTGGCCGGGCGCCCTGATGGCCCAGCCTGCGCCGAGCACCTAAGGTCGGCGTCATGAGCAACGATGCCGTGGACGGCGCCTGATGGATGACACTTCCTTCACTCCCGCCTTCGATCCCGCCGAGGCTGCGGCCGCAGCCCGGGCCGCTGCCGACACGGCGGCAGCCGCCCTCGCCCGGGCAACCGGTGTGCTGCACCACGATGTCGCTCTGGTGTTGGGTTCGGGCTGGGTCCCTGCTGCCGAAGCGCTCGGCACCCCGACCGCCGACGTCAGCATGGCCGATCTTCCCGGCTTCTCCGCGCCGGTGGTCGCCGGGCATGCCGGACGCGTCCTGTCGGTGTCGGTCGGCGACAAACAGGTGCTGGTCCTGTTGGGGCGCACGCACTTCTACGAGGGTCGCGGAGTCACGCCAGTGGTACACGGCGTGCGGACAGCCGTCGCGGCCGGCGCCGGGACTGTCATCCTGACCAATGCTGCGGGCGGTCTACGGGAGGGGATGAGCGTCGGTCAGCCGATTCTGATCAGCGACCACCTCAACGGCACCGCGACCTCACCGATCATCGGTCCGAACTTCGTGGACCTCACGGATCTGTACTCGCCCCGGCTGCGGAAGCTGGCGCGCGAGATCGATCCCACCCTCGAGGAGGGCGTCTATCTGCAACTGCCCGGCCCGCACTACGAGACCCCTGCCGAGATCCGGATGTACCGCACGTTCGGAGCCGACCTGGTCGGCATGTCGACGGCGCTCGAGGCGATCGCCGTCCGGGAGGCCGGCGCCGAGGTGTTCGGCCTGTCCCTGGTGACGAACCTGGCAGCCGGGATCACGGGTGAACCGCTCGATCATGCCGAGGTACTGGAGGCCGGACGCGGCGCCGCCAACCGGATGGGCGCGCTGCTGGCCGAGCTGATCTCGCGATCATGAGCGCGTTGGACGAGCAGGTCCGGCAAGCTGCCACCGACTGGATCTCGGCCGACGTGTGCCCGGCCGATCGAGACGAACTCCAGCAGATCCTCACGGCGGCGTCGAGCGGGAACGCATCCGCGATCGCCGAGCTCGAGGATCGGATGAGTGGACCGCTCGGCTTCGGCACCGCCGGACTGCGCGGACCGCTGCGCGCCGGACCATCCGGGATGAACCTGGTGGTGATGCGTCGCGCGGCGGCCGGGATCGCTGCCCACCTGCGTGCGAACGGCGGTACCCGGCAGTCCGTGGTGGTCGGTCACGACGCCCGGCACCGCTCCCGCGAGTTCGCCGAGGATGCGGCGAACGTGTTGTCGGCAGCGGGTTTCGACGTCGTCCTGTCGCCCGGTCCGGTTCCCACTCCGGTCACCGCGTTCGCGGTCCGTCACCTGCAGGCGGCCGCCGGGCTGCAGGTGACGGCCTCGCACAATCCTCCCCGCGACAACGGACTCAAGGTCTATCTGCAGGCCGGGGCGCAGCTGGTCTCGCCGACCGACGCAGCCATCGAAGCGGCCATCGCGGCTGCTCCGGCAGCGGGCGCCGTCAAAACCGACGGCAACCCCTCGCCCTGGCCGGACGACCTCGTCGATGCCTACCGCGCGTCGATCGCTGCGCTGGTGCCGGCCGGACACCGCGAGCTGCGCCTCGTCACCACCGCGATGCACGGGGTGGGTGGCCAGCTCCTGCTGGACGTGTTGCAGGACAATGGGTTCACCGATGTCACCGCTGTGGCCTCGCAGCAGGATCCCGATCCTGACTTCCCCACCGTCACGTTCCCGAACCCGGAGGAGCCCGGCGCCACCGACGCGCTGCTGGCGCTGGCGGATGAGCTCGGCGCCGATCTGGCCATCGCCAACGACCCGGACGCCGACCGGTGCGCCATCGGCGCTCGGTCGGCGGACGGGAGCATGCGGATGCTGCGGGGGGACGAGACCGGCGTCCTGCTGGGCGACCATGTGCTGGCTGGTCTCGACCGCGCCGCCCACCCGGATCCACTGGTCGCCACCACCATCGTCTCGTCCTCGCTGCTGGGCGCCGTCGCGGCGGCGCACGGCGCCCGGTACGACGAGACCCTCACCGGGTTCAAGTGGATCGTCCGGGCCGGTGACGGTCAGGGCACCGGGTTGGTGTTCGGCTACGAGGAGGCCCTGGGGCTGTGCGTCGACCCTGATCACGTCCGCGACAAGGACGGGATCAGCGCTGCTGCGGTGGCCGCGGTGATGGCGGCCGACCTCAAAGCACAGGGCCGCACGGTGTTCGATGCCCTCGACGAGCTGGCCGTGCAGCACGGGCTGCACGTCACCGATCAGCTCTCGGTGCGGGTGCAAGACCTGCAGCTCATCGGTGACGTGATGACCGGGCTGCGCGCTGCGCCGCCGGACACCCTGCTGGACACGAGCGTGTCGGCCACCGACGTGATGCCGCGCACCGACGCGATCGTGTTGCGGGGCAACGGCGTTCGGGTGGTGGTGCGGCCGTCGGGGACCGAGCCGAAACTCAAGGCCTACCTGCAGGTGGTGGTCCCGGTCGAGGGTGATCTGCCCGGAGCACACCGCCGCGGAGCCGAGCTGATCGCTCGGCTCCGCGGCGAGGTGGCGGGCGTGCTCGGCCTCTAGACGGCCCCGGTTCAGCGACCGGTCATGACCGGTCGCGGGCCGAGCTGCCCGCAGGTCATCGGGTGGTCGGCGGAATCGGGATCGCCGTTCCCATGGTGCCGAGCTCGATGGTGGCGCCGGAGATCGGCGTGCGCGGGGTGACCACCGGTCCCGTCTCTGCCTGGGTGGTCATCCCGCCGTCCGAGGTCGGTGAAGCCGGGTCCTCGGTGCGCGACGGGGCAGCGTCGGCATCGCCGGACCGCTCGAACACGACTGTCACGCCGGCTCCCTCGAGGGTGAGCGTGGTGCCGTCGACGGTGTAGCTGACACCCTCTGTCAGCCACTTCGAATACCAGGACTCCTGCTCCATGATCACGCCGCCACCGGCCTCGCAGGCCATCATCGTCGAGACGATCTGCGGGATGCTCAGGGCGTCGCCGTCGAAGACCGGGGCTCCACCCATGGAGTTGCACCCGGCATGCAGACCGCTGCGTTCACCGCTCGCGTCGAACGAGATCTTCAGCGGCGAACCCTTCACCGCCGGTCGACCCTTGATCGACGTCGCGGTGTACGCCGACCCCTTCACGGAATCGGGAACCGGGGTCCCGCCGGATGACTGCTCTGACTGTGAAGACTGCGAAGACTGCGAAGACATGGGGGGCTCCTGGCTCGACGGCTGGTTGCCGGAATTCCCGGCCGTTCCGGACGAACTGGTGCCGGAGGTGGAGGACGGGGTGGCACCGCCGTCCGACTGCGTGGGCGTGGCGGACGGACCGGCCGCGGCGCCGCCCGCACCGACATTCGTGTTTGCGGACTCGCCGCAGGCCACGGCGATCAGCGGAAGAGCAGTGACTGCCAGGATCGCGCCGAGTCGACGCAACCGACCATCACCGCGGGGTGATGCTGTCGGTCGTGTCGTCTGCTGGGCATTGCTGTGCATGGTTCTCCATCCTCGAGGTACCGAGTCGGGTTCGCACCGGGTTGCGGTGTCTCACCCGCAAGGACGGTCCCGCTCCACGAACGGGTTGCACGTCCCGGGTTGTACTTCCGAGGGATCAGCGTTCGACCGTCGCCAGGACGGTCATCGGGTCTGACCGAGGGGCGGGTACACGCTCGTCTGGTTGGTGACGCCGTTGCGGGCAGCGTTGATCTTGAAGGTCGGCCAGGAGCTGGCGCCCGCCGCCGTCGGGAAGGTGTAGGCCATCACCTGGGCGCGGTTGCCGCCGCTGCTCTTCGCCATCAGGGCGAAGTACAGCGTCGCCCCGCCCGCCCTGCTGACCAGGGTCGGCGAGGCGGACAGGCCGTAGAAAGTCTCCGGGATCTGGACGCTGACCACCGCCATTCTGGTGTGGTCGATGACGTAGAAGCTGTTGGAGCCGGCCGTGATCACCTCCTGGTAGCCGTCGTTGTTGACGTCGCCGATGATCGGGCTGGTGTGCGAGGTGGCGCACCGGCCACCGCTGATCTTGGCCGTGCAGATGTGGGCCAGCCGGTGCCACTTCGTGTCGATGATGTCCGTGTACCCGGTGTCGTCGGTGATGACGATCTGTTGCCGGCCGGAGTGGGTGATGTCGCCGATCGCCGGGGAGGAGAACGTCCGGCCGAGCATCGGGACCGTCTTGATGGTGCGGCCGTTGCGGTCCAGCACCCAGGTCTGCTTACCGGCGCCGGGATAGAACAGGCCGGTGCCGACGATGATCTCCTTGCCCGAGTCGCCCGCGATGTTCGCCACCGCGGGGGTGGACCAGACCACCTGCCCGGGGATGAACTTCGGCCAGCCCGGCCGCAGACGGCCGTTGTGGTCGTAGACGGTGACGAAGCCGCCCTTGCTGTGGTACTTGACGTTGCAGATCTGGGTGCCAGCACCGCCGCAGTCGTAGCCGAAGATGATCTCGGACCAGCCGTCGTTGTCGATGTCGCTGACCACTGGGGACGACCAGACGGTGTCCTTCACCCAGATCGGGAACCCGCGCTTGTTCGCGCCGGTCGCGACGTCCCACGCGTACACCTGCTGGGTCCAGGTGGTGGCGACCAGGTACATCCTGCCGTTGCGGTCCAGGTCAGCCACGGTGGGCGTGCCGAAGACACCGTTGTACTTGCCCTCGAAGGAGACCCGCTTGTGGAACACGACCCGAATCCGGCCGCCGGTGAAGGAGTAGACGTAGACGTGCCCTGCCTTGTTGGCGATGGTGACGTACAACTGGCCGCCGGGCTTCATCCGGAACAGACCGGGCGAGGCCGCGATCGGCCCGCCGGTCTGCACCACGAACAGCTGACGTCCGCTCTTCTGGCTCCAGACGTGCACCGTCCCGTCCAGGTAGGCCCCGATGATGTCGGTGTCGCCGTCCGTGTGGTTGGTGACGTTGCCGACCACAGCGGCGGAGAAGGCCTCACCGTTCGCCGTGGTCCGCGTGGTCCCTTGCAGGTAACCACCGTCGTAGACCTTGCTGCGGACCGGGGTGCCGATCCGTTTCGGCGCGGCGACTGCCGCCGCGCTCAGCAGTGACGGTGCAGCTGGTGCGGCGGTACGTGCCGCCGCACTCCCGGAATCGAGCAGCGACGGACGAGCAGGCGACGCAGCAGCCGGCCGCACCTGCGGCTGGGCAGCCGCAGCACTCGCGGGCTGGGCCACGGGCGCTGCAGGGGAGGCGCTGGAGCCCGGAGCGCTCAGGACGAGCGACACCAGCACGATCGACGACAGCATCGCCGCAACACCGGCACCCTGGGGGCGGGAGAACCTCATGATCGTCCTCGAATTCGTCAGCACTCGGTCACTGGCGGACCGGGACGGTCACCTAGTAGGCACACACCGTAAGCACCGCCGACGAACAGCGCCACCGGGGGCGTCAGTTTCGGAGGGATTCGACCAGATCGTCCGGTGGACCCTCGTCGGATCGTCCGATCCGCGCTCAGACCGCGCCGAACTGGCGGTCTCCCGCATCTCCCAGACCGGGCACGATGTAGGCCGAATCATTGAGCCGCTCGTCGACGGAGGCGGTGATCACTCGGACCGGGAGCCCGGACTCGGCCAGCCGGACCAGCCCTTCCGGGGCGGCCAACGCGCAGACCGCCGTCACCGCGGTGGCGCCCCGGTCGACCAGCAGCTGGATGGTGTTGACCATCGATCCGCCGGTGGCGAGCATCGGGTCCAGGACGAACACCGGGCGTCCGGCCAGGGACGCCGGGAGGGACTCCATGTACGGCGTCGGCTCATGGGTCTGCTCGTCGCGGGCCATCCCGACGAAGCCCATCTGCGACTCGGGGATGAGTGCGTGGGCGATGTCCGCCATCCCCAGGCCGGCCCGGAGCACCGGCACCAGCAGCGGCGGATTGATCAACCGGGTCCCGCCGGTCCTGGCCACCGGGGTGTGGATCTGGACGATCTCGGTCGCCAACCCGCGACTGGCCTCGATCACCAACATCAGGGTCAGATCGCGCAACGCCGCCCGGAAGGACGCGTTGTCGGTACGGGCGTCGCGCATCGTCGACAGCCGTGCGGCAGCCAGTGGATGCTCGACGACGACGACGTCGAATCCGGCGGGGATCTCGTGCGGTGCAGGCATACCGGCAACGCTAGATCATCGCGATCGGCCGGGTCGATCCCCGACCGGGTCGCCGGCAGGCTGGCCCCTATCCTGGCACCATGAGCGAACCGGGGGACCAGGGCCAGCAGTCGACCGCTGCGGACTCCGGAAGTTCGGCGCAACCGCACGTCCCGGTGGAGGCCCACCTCCCGACCGATGCGTATCCGACTGCGTATCCATCTACCTATCCGATGCCCGACCCGTCCCCCGCTGCGCCGGCCTGGGAAACGGTGCCGACGTACCCGGCCGCAGCGCCCGCGTACCCCGCAGCCGACCCGTACGGCTACCAGGGTGGCGCAGTCCCGCCGGTGCAGCAGCAGTACCGCCCTGGCGCCCACCCCGTTGGGTCCTACCAGCCGTACGGTTCCGCCGGGCGGAATCCGGCCGGCTATCCGTATGCCGTCCGCGAGGCCCCGATGTGCGGGCTTGCCGTCGCCTCACTGGTGTGCGGCATCGTCTGGGTCTACTGGATCACCTCGATCCTGGCGATCGTCTTCGCGGCCGTCGCACTCGGGAAGATCAAGCGCGAAGGGTTGCGCGGCAGAGGACTGGCGATCGCCGGTCTGGTACTCGGCCTCGTCTGGATGGCGCTGCTGGGGCTCGCCCTGATCGGATTCGTCGTCGGCGGGACCTCCGGGGTGGTCCCGTTCGCCGGCAACTGACCACCTCCTCGAGCCCCTGACCAGCACCGATGCGCACGACTCTGCGGTTCGGGGACGGATCCCTAGGATGGTCCGATGACCACCACACAGGGCAGTGTTGCTTCTGGGAGGGACACCGTTGCTTCTGGGAGAGACGCCCCCGGCACGGCCCGGCCCGCGACTGCGCCCGCGGCGACGACGCTCCCCCCGGACCTCGCCGATGCCACCCGCGACGAGCAGAGCCTGCGCCGGTTCCTGGCCGGACTGCCGGGCGTGGATCCGGTCGGGCTCGAACAGCGGTCGGCCGGCCTGGCCACCCGTTCGATCAAGAAGGCCAGCAAACTGGCGGCGATCGACCTGGCCATCTCGATGGTGGATCTGACCACCCTGGAGGGCTCCGACACCCCCGGCAAGGTGCGCTCGCTCGCTGCCAAGGCCCGCCGCCCCGATCCCGACGTACCGGGTACGCCATCCGTCGCTGCGGTCTGTGTGTACCCCGACATGGTTGCGTCGGCGGCAGAAGTGTTGCGCGGCAGCAGCATCGGGATCGCCTCGGTCGCCACCGCCTTCCCGTCAGGACGATCCGCCCTGCCGATCAAGCTCGCCGACACCAGGCTCGCCATCGAGTCGGGCGCCACCGAGGTCGACATGGTGATCGATCGAGGTGCGTTCCTGGCCGGCAACTACGGCAAGGTGTTCGACGAGATCGTGGCCGTCAAGCAGGCCTGCGGCGCGACGAGGCTCAAAGTGATCCTGGAGACCGGTGAACTCGGCACCTACGACGACGTGCGCCGGGCCTCCTGGTTGGGCCTGTTGGCCGGCGGCGACTTCATCAAGACCTCCACCGGCAAGATCTCGCCGGCCGCGACGCTGCCCGTCACGCACGTGATGCTGCAGGCGGTCCGTGACTGGTACGACCGCACCGGCGAGCGTCGCGCGGTCAAACCCGCCGGCGGGATCCGCAACACCAAGGACGCTCTTCGCTACCTGGTCGCCGTGCGCGAGGTAGCCGGTGACGAGTGGCTGGATCCGTTCCTGTTCCGCTTCGGCGCCTCCTCGCTGCTCAACGACCTGCTGATGCAGCGCCGGGCCCAGACCCAGGGTCACTACAGCGGCCCCACGTACGTCACCGTCGACTGACTGACTGAACGGAATCCTCGTGACTCATCTCGACTGGGAGTACGCCCCCGCCCCGGAATCGGCCGCCATCGGCAGGATCAAGGAGCGCTACTCGATGTTCGTCGGCGGGAAGTTCGTCGACGGTCGGGGCGACGACCTCAAGACCATCAACCCCGCCACCGAGGAACCGCTCGCGGTGGTCAGCACCGCGAGCACCGCGGACGTCGACACCGCGGTCTCGGTGGCGCGCAAGGCCTATGACGACGTCTGGTCGCGGATGCCGGGGGCCGAACGCGGAAAGTACCTGTACCGGATCGCCCGCGGGATCGCCGAACGCGCCCGGGAGCTGGCTGTCGTGGAGACCCTCGACAACGGCAAGCCGATCAAGGAGTCCCGGGACGGCGACATCCCCACTGCGTCAGCACATTTCTTCTACCACGCGGGCTGGGCGGACAAGCTCGAGCACGCGGGTTACGGACCGGATCCCAAACCGCTGGGCGTTGCGGGACAGGTGATCCCGTGGAACTTCCCGTTGCTGATGGCAGCCTGGAAGATCGCGCCGGCCCTGGCTGCCGGCAACACCGTCGTCATCAAGCCTGCGGAGACCACCCCGCTGTCGATCCTGGTGCTGGCCGAGATCATCGCCGATGCGGACCTGCCGCCGGGCGTGGTGAACATCCTGCCCGGCGCCGGCGACGTGGGCTCAGCACTGGTGAACCATCCGGGGGTGGACAAGGTCGCCTTCACCGGATCCACCGCGGTCGGTCGGGCGATCCAGGCCTCGCTGGCCGGGACCCGGAAGAAGCTGACCCTCGAACTCGGCGGCAAGGCCGCCAACATCGTGTTCGACGATGCGCCGATCGACCAGGCCGTCGAGGGCATCGTCAACGGGATCTTCTTCAACCAGGGTCACGTCTGCTGCGCCGGCAGTCGTCTGCTCGTGCAGGAATCGGTGGCGGACGAGGTGCTGGCCAAGCTGCGGGCGCGGGTGGCGACGTTGCGGCTCGGCGATCCGATGGACAAGAACACCGACATCGGCGCGATCAACTCCCGCGAGCAGCTGGACCGGATCACCGCGCTGGCGGACGCCGGTGACGAGGAGGGCGCCGAGCGCTGGACGTCGCCGTGCCCCGTCCCCGACCGCGGGTTCTTCTTCCCGCCCACCGTGTTCAGCGGTGTCTCGCAGTCGATGCGGATCTCGCGGGAGGAGATCTTCGGGCCTGTGTTGTCGGTGCTCACCTTCCGCACCCCTGACGAGGCGATCGCCAAGGCCAACAACACCCCGTACGGGCTGTCCGCGGGAATCTGGACCGAGAAGGGGTCGCGCATCCTCGGCATGGCCTCGGCGCTGCGCGCAGGCGTGGTGTGGTCCAACACGTTCAACCGGTTCGACCCGACCGCGGCGTTCGGCGGCTACAAGGAATCCGGCTTCGGCCGGGAGGGCGGGCGGGCCGGTCTCGGCGCCTACCTGCAGGAGGAGAACTGATGGCGCGCAAGAAGTCCGACCCGGTCGACGCCGTGGCAGCAGCACGAGTCCCGGTCGCCAAGACCTACAAGCTGTACGTGGGCGGCGCCTTCCCGCGGAGCGAGAGCGGTCGTACCTACCAGGTGACGACCAGCGACGGGACGTTCGCCGCCAATGCTGCCCAGGGCTCCCGCAAGGACGGCCGTGACGCGGTCGTCGCCGCCCGCAAGGCTCACGGCGGTTGGGCGTCGGCAACGGCGTACAACCGCGGCCAGGTGATCTACCGGATCGCCGAGATGATGGAGGGCCGCCGCGACCAGTTCATCGAGCTGGTCCGCACCAGTGAGGGCGTGTCAGAGGCCGCCGCGGTGTCCGCTGTCGACGCTGCGATCGATCGAGTGGTGCACTACGCGGGCTGGACCGACAAGATCGCCGCTGTGTTCGGCGGGATGAATCCTGTTGCCGGACCGTACTTCTGCATCACCAGTCCGGAACCGACCGGCGTAGTGGCCGCCGTCGCGCCGCAGGACGATTCGCTGCTCGGGCTCGTCTCGGTGATCCTGCCGATCATCACCAGCGGCAACACCGTCGTGGTGGTCGCCTCGCAAGCGCGGCCACTACCCGCGATCGCGTTGGCCGAGGTGCTGGCCACCTCGGATCTGCCCGGCGGGGTGGTCAATCTGCTCACCGGGGACACCGCCGAGATCATGCCGCACCTCGCGAGCCACGGGGACGTGAACGCGCTCGACCTGACCGGCTGCAACGAGGAGCTGGGCACCTCGCTCGCGCGAGCCGCGTCCGGCACCGTCAAGCGGGTGTACCGGCCGCGTGCCGGTCAGGACTTCAGCGGCGCCCCCGGCACCGGACGGCTGCGGGCCTTCCTGGAGCAGAAGACCGTCTGGCACCCCACTGGAGCGGTGTCGCTCTCCGGCGGGAGCGCCTACTGACGTTCGATACCGCGCGCCTTGCCCAGGGCCATGGCACCGCCGAGCACCAGCGCGCCCACCACGCCGAGAGCTGCGGCGAGAAGTGGCACCACAAGTTCCGCGTCCGCGGTGGTCGACAGGGTCGGCAGGAAACTGATCCAGCCGCCGATGATGCCCGCGGCTAGGCCGCACAACGATCCTGTCAGGAGCGGAAGCACGACCAGGCCGATCGCCGACGTTCGCACCGTTGCTGAGCGTGCTCCGAGCGCCGACATGATCTTCAGCTCGCGATTGCGCTCGCGCAGCACCCCCGCGGTCAGGACCAGAATCAGCAGGGCTCCGAGCGGATAGGCGATCCACAGCGTCAGCTCCGCCGGGACGTTCCGCGGCGGGAGGAACCGCTCGTCCACGGAAATCGTGAAGGCCGCGAATCCCGACGCGGCGGCCACGGCCCGCACGACATCGACGCGACCGGCACCCCCGAGCACGCGGTAGAAGGCGACGCCCGGTTGCACGTCGGGCGTGGTCTCGAACGAACCGCGGAGCACGACCGCCGGGAAGGCATAGCTGACGATCGCGTCGACGGTCCCGCTCGCCCGGGACGCCTCGACCGGCAGGGTGACGGCCTCACCGGAATCCTGCGGCCGTTGGATCCGTGCAGGGGATGCGGGATCGATGCCGAACACCAGCACTCCGCCACGTTTCAGCGTGGCGATGTCGGAAGCGGTGGGTACGTACCCGGCGACGGTGGTGAGGACCGCTGGGTCGTCGATCATCAGGACCGTGCGGGAAGGTTCCGCCGACGATGCGGTCACGAGGTCCCACTGCGACGCACCCGACCCCGGATCCGGGTCGGCCAGCGTCGGGAGGGTGATCACCGGAGCGCCGGCTGCCTCCTCGATCTCCTGCACCTGGCGATCGGTCAGCGGGTTCTCCGACGGGGAAATACGGATCTGGCCGGGCAACATGATCGGGTGGTAGATCACGGCGCTGAGCCGGGCGTAACTCGCCTGATTGACCAGCACGCTGAGCGGGAGCGCCAGGAGTACCAGGGCCACCAGCGCGATGGCCGTCGACTTTCCGCTGTCCCTGGCCGTGTGCAGCGACGAGAACCGCAGCGCAATTCCGTTCCGGCTCAGCACCTTCGACAGCAGAACGGACAGCACCATCCCGACCGAGGCCAAGATCGTGATCACGCCGACTGACAGCAACAGGGACCGAACGGAGTTGATGCTCGCAACGTCCGGGGTCTGCTCCTGGACGGCGCCGAACGCGGTGAGCGCTGCTCCGACCAACCCGACGCCACCGATGTGCCACCAGCGGGGTCCACGTATCTGCAGGGCATCTGTGCTGGGTCGGGCCGCGGCGCCGGCGCGTAGTTCCCTGACCACCGCACCGCCTGCCAGCGTCGCGATGACCGAGGTCCCCACGACCCCGGTGACCATCGCCCACAGCAACGCGGAAACGGGGATTCCGTGCGGGACGACATCGCGGTCGGCCGCCCCCGCCACCCAGGGTGACAGCCAGTTGCCCAGCGGCACTCCAAGGACACAGCCGAGCACGATGGCTGGGACGACCGTGCCCAGGTGCGTCAAGAGCGCCAACCTGCGCACCTGCGAGTCCCGCAGTCCCAATCCACTGGCGATCGCGAGGTCGGAACCCAGCCGACGGAACCGGATCAACACCAGAGCACCCAGTGCCGCACCCGCCGCGAGTATGACCGGTATCGCCACCAGCAGCGTCTGCCGCACGTAGAACGGCAGTGGGGCGCCCTGGCTGGTCAGGCCGGTGAAGTCGGATGGGGTCTGGCCCAGCGCAGCCGCCGCCCGATCACCGTGGACGGGATCGACCCTGAGTACGAGGCTCATCAGCTCCGTCGGGCTGCGGGGCTCACTCCACCAGGTGCCCGGCCCCGCCAGCAGGAACGCGGCTTGATGAGCTTGCCGAAACAGACCCACGCCGACCACCCGGACCGGTGTCTGCTCGTAGCCCCAGCGAAGGGTGTCGCCCACCCCGGCGTCGAGGGCTTGCGCGGTCGGGGCCGCGAGAACGACTTCCCCGGCCGCCGCGGGGAATCGCCCCTCCACGATCCGGTAGCCGCGAGTGAGGTACGAGATGGCCCAGTCCTCCTCCAGACTCCTCACCACCGCGATGGACGTCTCCGACCGCACCATCAGGTCACCTTCGAGGCCGACACCCACGAGTGGGGCGACCCCGGCGAGTGTTGCCGCCGCACGGTCGTACGAGGCGCGGTCGCTGACAGGTGCGCCCGAGGAGTCCGACAACTGGAAGGTCGCATAGTTGCCACCCAGGCCGTCGGCGGCGTCCTGGGCGGTGGCGGTGATGGAGTTGGCGGCGGTGATGCCCGTCAGGATCAGCAGGAAGGGTACGAACGCGAGGAGCGGGTACGCCCACGCACGCCGCCCACCTCGCCAACCGAAGTGCCACGCCAGCCGGACGACCCTCACAGTGCCGACGCCGCGACCATGTGGCCATCGACAATGTCCAGTACCCGGTCGGCTGCTTGCGCGAACTGAGGATCGTGCGTGGCGACGATCACCGTGGATCCCTGGTCGGCGAGTGTTCGGAACAGAGCGCGCACCGTCGCTCCGGTATGCCGGTCGATGGCCGCTGTCGGCTCGTCCGCGAGCACCAGCGGCCGACGAGCGGCCAGCGCACGTGCGATCGCCACCCGCTGACGTTGCCCACCGGACAATTGACCGGGGAATCGGTCGCCCAGGTCCGCCAGGCCGACCTTCTCCAGCGCCGTGGTCGCCTCCGTCGTGGCCTCCGCACGTTCGTGACCCCACAGCTCCAGCGCTGTCGCCACATTCTCCTGGGCGGTCAACATCGAGAAAAGGTTGAACTCCTGGAAAACCACCGTTGCGACCTCGGCGCGGTAGCGGGCACGTTCGTCACTGGAACAGTGCACCAGGTCGAAGCCGAAGGAATTCACCTCTCCGCCTGATGGGACGAGCAATCCGCCCAGAATGCTCACCAAAGTGGACTTACCGCTACCGCTGATGCCCATCACGGCGAGGAATTCTCCTGCGGAAACCGCCAGATCGGCCCGTGACAGCGCCTCGACGGATTGACCACCGGCTCGGTAGACGTGAGACAGGTCCGTGACCGAAATTCCGCTTCGGTCTGAATGCTCAACTGCCTGCGTCACTGGCAGTTGATAGTTTGATTCCGGAACGATGTCGGCCGATTATCCCACGTACCGCCATCAACAAACGGGTAGTTGTAGAAGTTGGCCGAGAAACCACGCTTGAAGCAGAACGATGGCCCGGTGGCTCCGGGTCCAGCCCATAACACGGTGTCCACGGATCGCCTACTCTGCCCGGATGTCGAACCGTAATCAACATTGTGCAGTTGAGTATCGTTCGCTCGACCCATTCCACCATTTCCGTTGGCATCTGCCCACAAGCAGAAGTATCCGCTGGCACAGTTGAATGCGGCACTCGCAGGCTGCGCGACGATGGTGATCACTCCCGACGCCATAACAATCGACCCAGTGAGTGAAACGACCTGTCGAATGAGCTTGTTCAAGAATCCTCCGCTCTTGCGGGGGCTCGGCCGCCCCCCCCTAGCACAGAGAATGCACCCCCACACCGTAGTTGTCAACAGCTTTGTGTTGGTTTCAATAGCCGCGGTCGGCGACGATGTTCTGCAGTTCCTCGCCGCGGGCGAACCGGTTGAGCTGCTCCACGACGACCTTCAGCGCCCGGGCCTGACCCCCTGGCACGGCGCCTGCAACGTGCGGGGTGATGAACACTCCGGGAGCGCTCCACAACGGGTGCCCGGTGGGCAACGGCTCGGGATCGGTGACGTCCAGCGCCGCGCGCAGTCGCCCGGAGGTCAGCTCGGCGATCAGCGCGTCAGAGTCGACGACCGGGCCGCGAGCCGCGTTCACCACGATCGCCCCGTCGGGCAGCGCAGCCAGGAACTCGGCGTCGACGAGGTGATGGGTGGCCTCGGTGAGTGGCACCATCAGCACCACCACGTCGTGCTCGGGCAGCGCGGCAGGGACGTCGCCGATCGCGATGACACCCTCGCGCGCGGTCCGCGCCGCCATCGTGATGTGCGCACCGAACGGCTCCAGCCGTCGGCGCATCTGGGTACCCAGATCACCTGCTCCCAGCACCAGCACCCGTTTCCCGTCCAGTTCCTCGGTCAGGTGGCGGTCCCACTCCCCGCGATGCTGCGCGGCGACGAAGTTCGGGAAGTCGTGCAGCACGGCGAGCAGCGCACCCATCGCCCATTCCGCGGTCGAGCCGCCGTGTGCGCCGCTGGCGGTGCAGATCGTCAGCGGGCCGCCCACCCGCGGTAGCCAGACGTCTGCCCCGTTGGACATCAGCTGCACCAGACGCAGGGCGGGAAGCGCGTCCAACACCTCGAGCGCGTCCGCGACCGCCAGGAATCCGGGAACGAGCGCCGTCGCCTCGTGGGCGTTGGCCGGCAGGCCCTCCCCTGGGCCCGTGGTGATGATCTCGATGGACAGGTCGAGATCGGCGGCAGCGGCGATCTTCGCGGCGTGGGAAGGGTCAGCGACGAGGACGACTGTCATGTCTCCACCCTGTCACGGGCTCGCTGGCCGCCGCCGCCCGGTTCCAGCCCGCCGCGAGGGGCGCTTGCGTACCGTGGTGGTGATGTCCGGACACCCACCCCGCGGCCGCGTCGCCCGCCGCCCGCCTCGCCGAAGCCCGCGCGCGTTGCCGTGCTGGGTCGGGTCTGCGGCAGCGCTCCTGCTGCTGGCCGGGTGCGCCGATCTGTCCCGGCCGCAATCCAGCTTCGGCGCCCAACCGTCGCTGACGCCCGAGGTCATCCAGCCGGTCGTTCCCGGTCTCGGCGGCGGCACCGCGAGCGCCTCACCATCTCCGTCGTCGTCGGATCCCAGCGCTCCCTCGAGCTCGGCGCCCTCGAGCTCCTCGGCGCCCCCGGAAGACCCGTGCCGCCCGACCGATCCGGCGGTGGTCGCTGCCTGTCTGGCGGCCCCGTGGGGTCTGGCTCTGCTGCCGGGCGATCAGTCGGCGCTGGTCGGCGAACGCACCACCGGGAAGATCCTCACAGTCGCCCCACAGACCGAACCCGCGGAGTACGCAACCGTCCGCGACCTCGACTCCTCCGGAACCGGCGGCCTGCTGGGGATCGCCCTGTCGCCGTCGTTCGGTGAGGACGGGCTGATCTACGCCTACGTCACCACGGCGAAGGACAACCGGATCCTGCGGATCGCGAAGGGCGACACCCCGAAGGCGATCTTCACCGGCATCCCCAAGGGCGGGAAGAACAACGGCGGCCGGATCCTGTTCGGCCCGGACGGACAGCTCTACATCGGCACCGGCGACACCGGGGCAGCGAAGCTGGCCACCGATCCGAAGTCGTTGGCGGGCAAGATCTTGCGCGTCGACGGTTTCGGCAAGCCGTCGAAGGGCAACCCGACGGCGGGGTCGGCGATCTTCGCGTCCGGCTTCACCGACGTGACCGGGATGTGCCTGGTCAACAACTCGGTTGCCGCGATCGACCACCGTGCAGCGGCCGATGTCGTGATCGCCCCCAAATCGGGTGCCAAGTATTCCGCGGCGAAGCCGCCGAACACGATCTGGACCTGGAAGGCCGCCGAGGGCGGTGCGAACGACTGTGCGCAGGCCTCGCGCCAGCTCGCCTTCACCTCGTTACCGGCCCAACGGGTCGTGGCTCTCGACACCGACACCGACGGCTCCTTCACCGGAGCACCGAAGGCACTGGTGGACAAGACTTACGGCCGACTGCTGACGCTCGAGCTCGGCGGCGCCGGGACCGAGCAGGAACTGTTCTGGGCCACCACGTCCAACAAGGACGGCAAGGGCAAGTCGATCGCCGCCGACGACCGGGTCGTGATCATCCAGTCCTCGGGTGGCGGTGGCGGCGGCGGTAAGGACTGAGTTCCTACGGTGGTCCCCTTCGACTCCTTCGTCGCTCAGGACAAGGAGCAGATGACGAAGGAGCGTGACGAGACCCCGTTCTGGATCAATCAGGATCTCGACTCGCTCGTTCCTCACTCGCTCGATCACCGAGAAACGCGCTGGTCGAGCGACGAAGGAGTCGAGACCCCCGTTGTGGATCAATCAGGATCTCGACTCGCTCGTTCCTCACTCGCTCGATCACCGAGAAACGCGCTGGTCGAGCGACGAAGGAGTCGAGACCCCCGTTGTGGATCAATCAGGATCTCGACTCGCTCGTTCCTCACTCGCTCGATCACCGGTGTTTTCGATGGGCGTAGAAACGGTCAGAGCGGCACCCCGGGGCCGCGACCATTCGCGGACTCGCGAGATAATTCAGCCTTCGACGCCCAGGGTGGTGAGCACCAGCTCCCGCACCCGGCCGGCGTCGGCCTGACCGCGGGTCGCCTTCATCACGGCACCGACGACAGCACCGACGGCCTGCAGCTTGCCGCTGCGGATCTTCTCGGCGATGGCCGGCTGCGCGGCGAGAGCTTCGTCGACTGCGGTCTGCAGGGCGGCGTCGTCACTCACCACGGCCAGCCCGCGCGCCGCGATGACGTCCTGCGGCTCACCCTCGCCGGCCAGCACGCCGTCGATCACCTGACGGGCGAGCTTCGCGTTCAGCGCACCGTCCCGCACCAGCGCCGAGACGGCGGCCACCTGCTCGGGCGTGATGGGCAGCTCGGTGAGGGTCACCCCCCGCTCGTTCGCCCGCTGACCGAGGTAGGCGTTCCACCACGACCGCGCCTCGGCCGGGGTGGCGCCGGCGGCGACGGTCTTCTCGACGAGCACCACGCCGTCGGCCGCCACCAGGTCGCGCATCTCCAGATCGGTGAAGCCCCAGTCGCGCTGCAGCCGCGCGCGGCGCAGCCACGGCAGCTCCGGCAGACCGGCGCGGAGCTTCTCCACCCACTCCCGGTCCGGGACGACCGGCACCAGGTCGGGTTCCGGGAAATAGCGGTAGTCCTCGGCAGTCTCCTTGGGCCGACCGGAGCTGGTGGTGCCGGTGGTCTCGTCGAAGTGTCGGGTCTCCAGGACGATCGTCCCGCCGGCTTCCAGGATCCCCGCCTGCCGGGAGATCTCGTGCCGCGCAGCACGTTCCACGCTACGAAGCGAGTTCACGTTCTTGGTCTCGGTCCTGGTGCCGAACTCTCCTGCGTCCTTGCGCATCAGCGACAGGTTGACGTCGCAGCGCAGCGATCCCTGGTCCATCCGGACATCGGAGACACCCAGCGTCAGCAGCAGATCGCGGAGAGCCGCCACATAGGCACGGGCCACGACGGGCGCCGACTTCCCTGTTCCGACAATGGGTTTGGTGACGATCTCGACCAGTGGTACGCCCGCGCGGTTGTAGTCGAGGAGTGAGTACTCGGCGCCGTGGATCCGACCGGTGAGCCCGCCGACGTGGGTGGACTTGCCGGTGTCCTCCTCCATGTGGGCCCGCTCGATCTCGACGCGGAAGATCTCCCCGTCGCCGAGGTCGACGTCGAGGTGACCGTTGGACGCGATCGGCTCGTCGTACTGGCTGGTCTGGAAGTTCTTGGGCATGTCCGGGTAGAAGTAGTTCTTCCGGGAGAACCGGCACAGTTGCGCGATCTCACAGTTGAGTGCGAGGCCGATCAGCGTCGCGAACTCGACGGCCTGGGCGTTGACCGTCGGCATCGCGCCGGGCAGTGCCAGGCACACCGGGCAGACCTGGGTGTTGGGTGCAGAGCCGAAGGCGTTCGGACAGCCGCAGAACATCTTGGTCGCGGTGCCGAGCTCGACGTGGACCTCCAGGCCCATCACCGGATCGAAGAGTTCGAGGGCCTCGTCGAAGTCGATCATCCCAGCCTCCACCGGCGCGCCGGTCACTGCGGTGTGGTCGCTCACTTGGCTCCCTCCAGAGCGGGTGCGAGATCCGGCACCAGGGTGCCGTGCTCGGCAAGATAGGCAGCCTCGAAGGCAGCGGCCACCCGGTACATCGGCAGCTCGCCGAGCGCTGGGCCCATGATCTGCAGGCCGACCGGAAGTCCGGTGTCGGACGCGATGCCGGACGGCACGCTCATCGCCGGGATCCCCGCGAGGGACCCGGGAATGGTCGCGAGGTCGTTGAGGTACATGGCCATCGGGTCGTCGACCTTCTCGCCGATCGCGAACGCCGTGACGGGCGAGGACGGCGAGATGAGCACGTCCGCCTGTTCGTACGCCCGCTCGAAGTCCTGTCGGATCAAGGTCCGGACCTTCTGCGCCGAGCCATAGTACGCGTCGTAGTATCCGGCCGACAGCGCGTAGGTGCCCAACATGATGCGGCGCTTGACCTCTGCGCCGAATCCCTGACCGCGGGTCGCGGCCATCACCTGTTCCGCCGATTCGATCAGCGTGCCGTCCGGCCGCTGCTCCACCCGGAGGCCGTACCGCATCGCGTCGAAGCGGGCCAGGTTGGACGAACATTCCGACGGCAGGATCAGGTAGTAGGCGGCCAACCCGTACTCGAAGTGCGGGCAGTCGACCTCCACGATCTCGGCGCCGGCTGCGGTCAGGGTCGCCACCGCCTGCGCGAACGACTCGCTGACACCGGCCTGGTAGCCGTCACCGCCGAGCTGCTTGACAATGCCGATCCGCATCCCGGCGACGCCATCGCTCTGCCCGCGGCGGACCGCGTCCACGACGTTCGGCGCCGGCTGCGGGATCGAGGTGGAATCGCGCGGATCGTGGCCGGCAATCACCTCGTGCAGCATCGCCGTGTCCAGCACGGTCCGGGCGCACGGCCCGACCTGGTCGAGCGAGGACGCCAACGCGATCACGCCGTACCGGGAGACGCCGCCGTACGTCGGCTTCGCGCCGACGGTGCCGGTGACGGAGGCCGGTTGCCGGATGGATCCGCCGGTGTCGGTCCCGATCGCCAGCGGCGCCTCGAAGGCGGCCAACGCGGCCGCCGAACCGCCGCCGGACCCGCCGGGGATCCTGGTCAGGTCCCACGGGTTGCGGGTGGGACCGTAGGCCGAGTTCTCGGTGGAGGAACCCATCGCGAACTCGTCCAGGTTCGTCTTGCCGAGGATGACGATCCCGGCAGCGACCAGCCGCTGGGTGACGGTGGCGTCGTAGGGCGGGAGCCAACCCTCGAGGATCTTCGATCCGGCCGTGGTCGGGACTCCCTGCTGGACAACGATGTCCTTGAGCGCCAACGGAACTCCGGCCAACGGGGACGCCGGAGCCTCGCCGCGCTGCAGCGACTCGTCGACGGCAGCTGCGGCTGCCAACGCCTGCTCGCCCGAGACGTGCAGGAACGCGTGCACGTCCGCATCGACGGCCTCGATCCGATCGAGATGAGCGCGGGTCACCTCGACGGCGCTCACCTCGCGGGAGGCGATGGCGGTGGCGAGGTTGGCAGCGGTCTGCCGGGTCAGGTCTGCCGAAGGACTCACTGTGCTCATTCCTCCTCCCCCAGGATCTGCGGAACCCTGAATCGTCCCTCGTCGGTCGCCGGCGCGGCGGCGAGCGCAGCGGCGTGCTCGAGACCGGGCACCACGACGTCCGGGCGGTAGACGTTCACCAGCTGCACGGCGTGGGTGGTCGGCTCGACGTCGGCAGTGGCGATCTCGCTCACCCTGGCCACCGAGTGCAGAACGACGTCCAGCTGCCGGCGATAGAGGTCAAGTTCGGGCTCGGTGAGCTGCAGTCGGGCCAGATGCGCGAGGTGTGCAACATCATCCCTGGTCAGTGCCGGCTGTTGGGCAGCGATGCTGACACCACTGTTGCTCTCCTGAAGTGCGGACACGATCCTCTTTTCGCCTGCTGTCGGTCCCGCTGTGGTGTGCGGGGATGAACTGCGCTGCGCCTGACGCCTGTCTCGACCCTCCAGTTTAGGCGGCGACGCTGCGGCCGCCGACCGGTCGCCCGGCACCGACGCGCCGACGCCCCACCCGAGTGTGATCTGCTGGTAACACTGCGGACGCCGGTCACGCACCCTGGCTGCGGCAGGCTCGCGGCATACTGCCGGGGAGTCGCACGTTCCCCCGACCGGAGCACGGCGAGCGAGCAGAAGGAGCGTGGGCCGAGTGTCGTATGTGCTGCGCCTGGAGCTCCCCGACCGCCCCGGCACCCTGGGCGCGGTTGCCACCGCGTTGGGCACTGTCGGCGCCGACATCCTGGCCATGGACATCGTCGAACGCTCGCACGGCCATGCCGTCGACGACCTGGTCGTCGACATGCCCAAGGGCAAGTCCCCCGATGTGCTGATCACCGCCGCCGAGTCAGTGCCGGGCGTGCGGGTCGAGACGGTCCGGCCGGATCCGGGCATCGCCGACGCGCACCGCGAGTGGGAACTCGTGGAGGCACTGGCCGGCGAACCGGAACGCGCCTACCACGTCCTCGCTGAGCTGTTGCCCGACGTGTTGCGGGCCGGCTGGGCCGCAGTGGTACGCGTCCGGGACGACGGCACCGTCGAACTGCTCGCCGGCGGCGGCGGGGTGCCGTCCTTCGAGGGCGTCGTCCCCGGTTGGGCACCGCTGACCGGGCCGACCGTGCTGGACATCGAGGAGAACTGGGTTCCGGAGCCGTGGCGCGCAGTGGGCACCGAACTCGCCGCGGCGCCGATCGGTTCCTCCCGTGAGGCGGTGCTGATCGGCCGGCCCGGTGGGCCCGCTCTGCGCAGGTCGGAGGTCGGTCGCCTGGCACACCTGGCGATGCTGGCCGCGGTGATGTCCGGGCGAGCTCCGGCTCCGGGCAGCTGGGACGCTCCTGCCGGCTGATGGTCCCGACGGGCAGTCCGGCCCCCCGCGATCGGCCCAGGACGAAGCCGCAGCGAGGAGTCCGCCGCGGCGGCGCGGGTACCGTTGGCTTCGGGGCACGGGTGTGTCTGCCGCATCACAGCAACCTGCCCATGGCCCGTGCGTCCTGACATCGAACACCGATTGCGGCCCCGGAACTCGGTGCGCTCTCGACCGCCTTGCGAAGTGAAAGAAGTGATCCAGTGCGTATCAGACGCGTTCGCGCCACCGCCGCCACGGCGACCGCTCTCGTCGCCGTCCTGCTGGCCGGGTGCAGCTCGACGGCCTCGGAAGGTCCGGTGACCGTGAAGGTGACCGTCCCGGCGAGCGAGGACGGCAACGGCCAGCCGAGCCGGACCTCCACGAACGGCAGCACGACGCCTCCGAGCAGCCCGGCCACCGGGCCCAGCAGCGCAGATCCGACAAGCACCGCCGCGCCGTCGACGACGCCGCGCAGCTCGGCGAGCAGCAGCACCCCGCTCACTCCGTCCAGCCAGGCCGAGCCCGGCACCGGCAGCTTCGACAACCCGCAGGACGGGGTCGCACTGCCGGACGGGTACATCCCCCACAAGCTCAAGGCCGGCGAGAAGCCACCACAGTTCGTGATCGTCTCCTTCGACGGCGTCGGCTGGAACGAGAAGTGGCAGTACTGGTTCGGGATCAGCAAGAAGGTGCCGTTCCGCTTCACCGGCTTCCTGTCCGGGACGTACATGCTGACCGAAGGCACGAAGGACCACTACAAGGGTCCGCAGCACGCGGTCGGCGCGTCCGACATCAACTGGAACCTGCCGGCCGATCTGCCGGTCGAGATCAACGACCTGAACCAGGCTCTGGACTCCGGGATGGAGATCGGGACCCACTTCAACGGGCACTTCTGCGGACCGGGCGGCGGCAGCGAGTGGAGCACCGCCGACTGGAACAGCGAGCTCGACCAGTTCTTCTCGCTGGTCAAGAACTATCAGGCGAACAATCCCGACGCGCAGCTGCCCGCGCTCAAGCTGAAGGCCGCCGACATCAGCGGCGAGCGGACGCCGTGCCTGGAAGGACATGCCGAGGACCTGTACCCCGCGCTCACGTCGCACAAGATGGAGTACGACAGCTCCTTCACCCGTCGCGGCATCACCTGGCCGACCAAGGCCGCCGGCAACGGCATCTGGCAGTTCGGGATGGCCGAGTTCCCGATGCACGGCACCATCTCCGGCAACACGCTCCTGGATCCCGGTCAGCGCGCCCAGCACGTGCAGATCACCATGGACTACAACTTCTGGTACAGCCAGGAGGGCGTGAACCTCGAGGCGAACACCCCGACCGATCCGGCGCAGTCCGCGAAGGACTCCCAGCAGGTGGTGCAGACGTACGAGGACATGTACAACGCCGCGCTCGCCGGAAACCGGGCGCCGCTGGTGTTGGGCAACCACTTCAACCAGTGGAACAACAACGCCTACTCCGACGCCATCGGCACGTTCGTCGCCGACACCTGCGGCAAGGCCGACACCCAGTGCGTGCCGTTCCGCGATGTCATCGCCTGGATGAAGGTGCAGGATCCGGCGCGGCTGGCCCAGCTGCAGGCGCAGCAACCGGAGCTGGGTCAGACCACCGGCTGACATCCGTCCACACAGCGGTGGGCGCAGAACCGCGCTGTCCGCTCGACGAGGGAGACCACATGACCGAGTCCCTGGCGTTCACCGATTCGATCGTTGTCGACGCTGTTGCCGAGACGGTCTACGACGTGGTCTCCGATGTCCGCAGGACGGGCGAATGGAGCCCCATCTGCGAGGCCTGCTGGTGGGCCGATGGCGAGGAGCCCGATGTGGACGGGCCCCGGGTGGACAGCTGGTTCCACGGCCGCAACGTGACCGCCGATCGCACCTGGGAGACCAGGTCGAGGGTTGCCGTCGCCGATCGGGGCCGCGAGTTCGCCTGGATGGTGAACGCGTCGCTGGTGAGCTGGAGCTACACGATGTCGCCCGAGGGCACCGGCACCCGACTCACCGAGACGTGGGAGTTCCTCCCCGCCGGGATCGAGTACTTCCAGCAGAAATTCGGGCCGCAGGCGCAGCAGCAGATCGACGACCGGCACCGGGCGGCGGTCGCCGAGATTCCGGTGACCCTGGCCAGGATCAAGCAGATCATCGAAGCGGGCTGAGCTGTTCCGGGCGGGCCAGGTCGCCGGTTCAGTCGATGACAACCTGCTCGGTCGTTCGTGTTCGCCTGCGCCGCCGGCTCCGACGATCAGTCGGCGTTGCCGCTGCGCGCGGCCAACCACTCCTGCACCAGGTCCGGCACCCGGTCGGCGCAGAAGGTCAGGAAGTCGGCCATCTCGCCCGCCCGGCGCGCGCCGGCAGAGGCGGGCGGCAACTCCAGGACCGCGGTCCGGATCGCGTCGGCCGAACGTCGGTAGGTGTCGGTGGCGGCGATCCGGGTGAACCACGGATCCTCGCCGACGAAGTAGCTGTGGCGGCGGGTGCCGGGGACCGTCGAGATGGTGATCATGCCGATCTGGTCCAGATAGCCGACGGCCGAGGAGATCGCGGCCGCGCTCACCTGCAACACAGCACGCAGTTCGGCGGCCGACAGCCGGCCCTGCCGACTGCCGGTCAGGGCCATCAGGACCCCGGCCGGCACCCGGGGGAAGCCGGACCGGATCAGTTCGGCCGCCGCCCGCTCGGTGAACACCCGTACCGCCTCGAGTTCCGCACCGACCAGCGTGCTCACGCCGTCCACTCCCGCCGTCGCGCCGTCACTCCGGTCGCCGCCACCAGCACGATGCCGACCGTCGCGACCACCACCAGCGCCGTCGCCGATCGAAGCGGCACCGCGGGCACATGGGCGAAGGGACTGATGTCGACGAGCCACGACGGTAGCGATAGCAGACCGCCGAACAACGCGAGCACCGCAGCCAGACCCAATGCGCCCCAACCGATTCCGATCGCCCATCGGGGGACCGTACTCAGCGCGAGACCGGCCACCGCTGCAACGGCGGCGGCCGCGGGGAACTCGACGGCGGCCTGCTGCAGCGCACGCCAGCCGGCCGCGGAGTTGCCGCGGACTCCGAACGACAGCGCGGCGGCCAGTCCGGCCGCCAGCAGCACCACGGCGCAGCCGGCGATCGCGATCAGCACCGTCTGCACCATCCAACGCACCCGCCCGACCGGCAATGCCAGCAGCAGCTCAGCACGCCCCTCGGTCTCCTCCGCCCTGGTCCGCAGCACCGCCTGGACGCCGGCGGCGGCTGCCACGATGCCCATCATCGTCATGATCGCCGCGGTGAAGACGGTCACCAGTTGCGCGCTGACGTCACCTCCCGGCGCCAGCTGCCGCAGTACCCGGCTGATCGCCGAGTTCTGCACTGCTGCCGAGCCGATCGCGGTCGCCAGCGAGCCGGTGACCCCACCCAGCACGGCGGCACCGAGCGCCCACCCCAGCACCGATCCGCGCTGTTGACGCAGAGCCAGTGACAGGGTCGAGTGCAGCGACGGCGACGCGGTCGCCGGTCCGCGGCGCTCGGTGACCAGGCTCGCGCCGAGGTCCCGCTTGGCTCCCACCATCGCTGCGACACCGATGGCGGCGACGGCGCACACCAGACCGGGAACCAACCACACCGCTCGGTTGGCGCTGAGCGCCAGAGTTCTTTCGGCCCAACCGATCGGGGACAGCAATCCGATCCAGGACGGCGTCAGGGTTCCGGCGGCCAGGTCGGCGGTACCCAGGGCGTCCCCGGCCGCTCGCACGACGTAGCTCCCCAGCACGATGCCCACTCCCCAGGAGTTGGCCGCCCTGGCCGTCGGCAGCAGTTCACCGGCGAGCAGCCCGATCCCGAGGAACAGCAGTCCGGTCACTGCGAAGGTCGCGCCAACCGTGACCGCGCCGACGATGGACTCGCCGACGGCCACCAGCGCCGCAGCTGACAGGATCCCGATCAGCACGTCGACCACGATCCCCACGACGAGCGTCGAAACAATCGGCGTCATCCGGCCCATCGGGGTCGAGGCCAGCAGCTCGCGGCGGCCGTCCTGCTCTTCCGCTCTGCCGTGTCGGGAGGCCAGGAACGTGTTCAGCAGACCGATGAGCACCGCCAACCAGGTGAACAGCTGGAACCAGATGATGGACCCCGAGGAGAACCCGTTGGGGACCCCACGGAAGGCCAGCAGGGCAGGGGTCGTCAGCGCCAGGGTGATCAGCTGACGTTGTTGGTCGGGATCACCGAACTCGGTGATCACTGCTGACGAGGCGCCCCCGACCAGCGCGGTGATTCCGAGGACCCAGACGGTCAACGCGACGCGATCACGCCGCAGGCGCATCCGGACCAGGGTCAGCACGGTGCCCATCACGGTGCCGATCCCGATCCCGATCGCGATGCCGACCCCGCTGCCCGGGCCGAGCTGTCTTCCGGGTCGGAACCGTAGTGGCGCAGGAACAACGACTCCAGGCTCGGCGGAGTGACGGTCAGGGTGCTCACTCCGGCGACGACCAGCGTCTGCAGAACCTGTTGCACTGCTTCGGTATCCACGTCGAAGGCGAGCTGTCCGGGTTCGGACTCGAGATCGTGGACACCTGGCAGACGGGCGATCCCGGCCGGGTCGGCCCGGGTGCCGACCCGGAAACTGGTCCGCGTCAGGTGACGCAGCTCAGCCAGCGTTCCGCTCTCCACGACCCGCCCCGCGCGGAGGATCGTGACCCGCTCACAGAGTTTTTCGACCTCGTCGAGCAGATGGCTGGACAACAGCACGCTGGCGCCGTCTGCCCGGACCCGCTCCACTTCGTGGCGGAACACCTCCTCCATGAGGGGGTCGAGCCCGCTGGTGGGCTCGTCGAGGATGTACAGCCGGGCGGGCCTGGCCAACGCGGCGATCAACGCCACCTTCTGGCGATTACCTTTCGAGTAACTGCGGGCCTTCTTCGTCGGGTCGAGATCGAAGTCTCGGATCAGCCGTTCACGGAGCGCCGGGTCGGCGCCCCCACGGAGCCGGGTGAGCAGATCGATCGCCTCACCGCCCGACAGCGTCGGCCACAGCGCCACGTCACCGGGAACGTAGGCGATCTCCCGGTGGACGGCGACGGCGTCGGCCCAAGGGTCGCGGCCCAGTACCCGGGCGGTACCGCCGTCGGCCCGCAGCAGCCCGAGGAGCACCCGGATGGCGGTCGACTTCCCCGCGCCATTGGGGCCGAGGAAGCCGTGCACCTCCCCGGCCCGGACAGCCAGATCGATGCCGTCGAGGGCGGCCGTCGTACCGAACCGCTTCTGCAGACCGCGCGTCTCCACCACCAGATCAGTGCTCATGGAGCATGACCCTACGCCTATGTTCAGGCTTTTGTGAATACTACGAACTATGCGTCCTCGGCGTCCCGCTCCCCGATCTGGGCCACCCCTCGCGCTGCCTCTGCACCGTGTTCGAGCAGCACCCGGAAGCCGGTCTCGTCCAGGATCGGCACCTCGAGCGAGACCGCTTTGTCGTACTTCGAACCGGGCGCCTCCCCGACCACCACGAACGCCGTCTTCGCCGACACCGAACCGGCGGCCTTCGCCCCACGCTCCAGCAGCGCAGCCTTGGCCTCGTCGCGCGAGAAGGTCTCGAGGGATCCGGTCACCACCACCGACAGACCGACCAGAGTCTGTTCGGGACGGTCGGTGACGTCGTCGGCCATCCGCACGCCGGCCGCCCGCCACTTCTCGACGATCTCGGCGTGCCAGTCGACGTCGAACCAGTCTCGGACGGACGCAGCAATGGTCGGACCGACGCCCTCGACCGCTGCGAGGTCGTCGACGGATGATGTTGCTGCAGTGCGGATTGCATCCAGGTCGCCGAAGTGTTGCGCCAGCGCGCGAGCCGCGGTCGGACCCACGTGCCGGATCGACAACGCCACCAGGACCCGCCACAGCGGCTGTTGCTTGCGGATCCCGAGGTTGTCGAGGAACTTGCGACCGTTGGCCGAGAGCGCTCCGGCCTTGGTGGTGAACAGTGGAATGCCTTGCAGCGCACGGTTGTCAAGAGCGAAGAGGTCGCCCTCGTCGGCGATCGCACCCCCCTCCAGCAGGGCCGATGCCGCCTCGTAGCCGAGACCCTCGATGTCGAAGGCTCCGCGGCCGGCCAGGTGGAACACCCGTTCCCGCAGCTGCGCGGGGCAGGAGCGGGAGTTGGGACACCGGATGTCGATGTCCCCCTCCTTCATCGGCCGCAGTTCGGTTCCGCATTCCGGACAGTGCGTCGGCATCACGAAATCGCGGATCGTCCGGCCGGCCCGGAGCTCGACGACCGGTCCGAGCACTTCGGGAATCACGTCGCCGGCCTTGCGGATCACCACCGTGTCGCCGATCTTGACGCCCTTGCGCACCACTTCGGAGGCGTTGTGCAGCGTGGCCATGCCGACCGTCGATCCGGCCACCAACACCGGTTCCAGGACGGCGAACGGGGTCACCCTGCCGGTCCGCCCCACGTTGACCTGAATGTCCCGCAGCAGCGTGGTGACCTCCTCCGGCGGGTACTTGTAGGCGATCGCCCACCGCGGGGCGCGCGAGGTCGAGCCGAGCCGTCGCTGCAGCGCGATGTCGTCGATCTTCACGACCAGGCCGTCGATGTCGTGCGCGACGTCGTGCCGGTGTTCGGCCCAGTAGGCCACCCGGGCGGCGACCTCTGACGCAGTGTCCAGCACCTGGTTGTGGTCGGAGATGGGCAGCCCCCAGGCCGCGAGCCGCTCGTAGGCCTGGGACTGCCGCTGGATGTCGAACCCCCGGCGGGCGCCGATGCCGTGGCAGAGCATCGCGAGCTTGCGGGAGGCCGTCACCCTCGGGTCCTTCTGCCGGAGCGACCCGGCCGCGGAGTTGCGTGGGTTGGCGAACGGCGCCTTCCCGGCCGCCACCAGCGACGCGTTCAACTCGGCGAAGGCGGTCAGTGGGAAGAAGATCTCGCCCCGGACCTCGACCAGCTCGGGGATGTCGTGGCCGCCGTCGTCGCGGAGCTGGTGCGGGATGGACTCGATGGTGCGCACATTGAGGGTGACGTCCTCCCCCACCCGGCCGTCACCCCTGGTGGCGGCACGGGTGAGCCGGCCGCGCTCGTACGTCAGGTTGACGGCGAGGCCGTCGATCTTCAGTTCGGTGAGCCAGCGGACCCCCTCGGCGCCGGTGGCCTTCAGCGTGCGATCCAGCCATCCGGCGAGTTCGTCGGCGGAGAACACGTTGTCCAGGCTGAGCAGTCGTTCCGCGTGCTCGACGGGTGCGAAGCCGGTCGCGAAGCCGCCGCCCACCCGCTGGGTGGGTGAATCGGGCGTGGCCAGGCTCGGGTGGGCGTCCTCGAGCTGCTGCAGTTCGCGGAGCAGCTCGTCGAACTGGGCATCTGCCATCGTCGGAGCGTCGAGCACGTAGTACCGGAACTGGGCACCGGTGATCTGCTCGGCCAGCTCGGCATGCCGGCGCTGCACGTCGGGATCGATCGCAGTGTTGTCGATGCTCACGCCAGAACCCGTCTCGGTACCTGTGTCGTTGATGCTCTTCCTCACGCGCCCACCCTACGACCGCACACCGACAGCGAACCGGGATGCGTTGCCTCAGGTCATGGCTTCAGGTCGTGACCTCAGGCGCCGGCCTGGGCAACCGTCAGATCGTCCGCCAGCTCGACACTGCCCTCGGCGGGCGGCGCGTGGTGGTCCAGGCCGGTGAAGAACGACCGGGTGAGCACCAGCAGCACCGCGCCGGCCAGCACACCGGCCGCGCCGACCCAGAAGGGCACATGCATCCCGAACTCCTCACCCAGCTTGCCGGCCAGCCACGGCGCGACAGCTCCGCCACCGAAGCGGACGAAGCTGTAGGCGGCGGAGGCCACCGGACGCTCGACCGGGGCGATCTCCATCACGATCTCGGTGACCAGAGTGTTGTTGATGCCCAGGAAGAATCCGGCCACGACGACACAGACGATGAGCAGAGGCTTGCTGTCGGTGAACACCGCCATGACGGCCAGGATCAGCGCGAAGCAGGTGAGGCTGCCGATCACCGCGCGCAGCGATCCGAACCAGCGCTGGACGATCGGGGCGATCACCACGGAGCTGAACGCCAGTGCCAGACCCCAGCCGCAGAAGATTCCTCCGATCGGGATTGCCTTGAACGCCAGGGCGAACGGGGTGAAGGCGAGCAGTGTGAAGAAGCCGAAGTTGTACAGCAGTGCGGCCAGCGCGATGCTGAGTAGTCCCTTGTGTGCCAACGCCCGGAACGGATCACCGAGCTTGATCGGCGTGCCTGTCGGTTTGGTCGCCGGCAGCAGGAAGGTGGTGACGACGAGAGCGATCGCCATCAGCACGCCGACCCCGAAGAACGGGCCGCGCCAGGAGATGTTGCCCAGCACACCGCCGACCAGTGGCCCTACGGCGATGCCGACACCCAGCGCGGCTTCGTAGAGGATGATCGCCTGGGCGACGCTGCCGCGGGCCGAGGCGACGATGGTGGACAGCGCGGTCGCCACGAACAGGGCGTTGCCGAGTCCCCAGACGCCTCGCCAGCCGATGATCCCGCCGATGCCCGCGCTGGACCCGGCGAGCACCGAACCGACGATGATGATCGCCAGGCCCAGCAGCAGGGTCTTCTTGGCGCCGAGCCGGCTCGAGACGTAGCCGGTGATCAGCATGGCGACCGCCATCACCACCAGATAGCTGGTGAACAGCAACGACACCTGGGAGGCGGACGCCGACAGCTGCTCGGCGATCGGCTTGAGGATCGGGTCCACCAGACCGATGCCCATGAACGCGATGACGCTGGCGAAGGCAACGGCCCAGACCGCTTTCGGCTGCTTCCACATGCTGTCGGTGATTGCCGGCGGCCCGCCGGAGACGGTGGCTGCAGCGGGGGACGGACGGTGGACGGTGGTCATGATTCTCCTCGTTCGGAACCGGTGCGACGGTTCGGGTGTCGGTGGTCGATCGATGAGGTGGCCGCCAGTCGGGTCAGCAGATCCGTTGCGCGGACGAGGGTTTCGCGGTCTGCCTTCTCGAGATCGGCCAACAGCGGGACGATGGCCCGCGCCCGCGCTGCCCGCGCCTGGCCGATCGCGGCGTTCCCCCGGGCCGACAGCGACAACAGTGATGCACGAGCATCGTCGGGGTCGTCGGCGCGATCGATCCAGCCCAGCGCCGCCAGTTTGCGGATCTGTTGCGTCACCGTGGGTTGCGAGCAGTTGTCGGCCTCGGCCAGCTCGGTGACGCGTACCGGTTCGAGCTGCCCGACCAGGGACAGCAACCGCAGCTGGGCATACGGGATGTCGAACGGGGTCTGGGCCTGCGCCGTCGCCCAACGGTTCAAGCCGGCAACAGCCGTGAGCAGTCTGCTGCCCACGTCGACGAGGGACTCCTGGACGGTTTCGATCACCTCAATATATTTGCATAGGGCACCTATGTATCTCAAGGCAGGTGGATGTTCCCCGGATCACGCGCGGTTTCGAGCCCCTCGGACACTGATCTGCTCCTCAGCGTCCGGGAGTGATCAGACCTTCCCGCCAGGACGACGGCGGATCCAGCAGGGCAGCCCCCACCTGCACCGCTGATCGCAGACCCTTGGCCACCGCCGGTGCCCCGGCAGGCGTTCCCGCCACGGGGACGACGGAGCGGGCGAGCTGATCCTCGGCGAAACCGAGAGCCCGCCAGCCGGCCAGCAGCCGGCGACAGGTCTGTTCGACCAGATCAGGTTCGTCGGACGGCCGGACGGTCACCAGCAGACCGGCTCCGTCACCGATCGCCTCCCCGATCACGTCCAGCGAGCGGGTGCGTTCCAGGTCGGGCAGTTCGGCGGCGAATCGGGTGAACCCGCACCGCTGCAACACAGGCCACCAGGTCCCGGGCCGGACGCCGGTCAGGGCAAGCACGGTGCTCGGGTTCGTCTCGACCAGCGTGACGGCGAAGGAATCCAGGCGCTGACGGACGACGTCGGCGCTCACGGAGCGCACGGTGCCGAACCCACTGGCCGTCGGCAGCGATCCGGCGAGCACCTGTTCCAGTGCAGGCTCGTCGACCTGCACCAACAAGTCCGTCCCCGGCAACCGCCTGGCCAACTCGGCGAGATGTCGGCGCAAGCCCTCGCCGTAGGACTCCATCAGGTCTGCAACCGCGCCGGCATCGGTGACCGCTCGGTGGCCGGCCCTGGTCTCCAGTCCGGCCACCAAGCTCCACGGCCCGAGCACCTGGATCTTCAGCGCCGGAGCACCCGCCAGATGCCGCTCCACCGCGTCGAGGTCCCGCTCCCGGAAGTCAGTGGCGCGCACCACGTCCCGCCCCGGTCTCGCGGTGACCCGCCAACCGGAAGGCACGACCTCGGCATGGAGATCGACGAGCAGCCCGACGCAGCGACCCAGCGGGTCGGCGCCGACTCCGCGATCGGGCAGGTCCGGTTGGAAGGGCAGCGCGGTCAGCTCACCGGCGATCGTCCTGATCGCCTCGTCGACATCGGTCCCGGGCAGCACCCCACTGCCGGAGGCTGTCCCGCTCCCCCACGGCGGATTGGCCGTCGACGGAAGATCGCTGGTCACACCGACGCCTCGGCCGCCGACACGGAAGCGGTGATGGTCGCCGCACCGATGACGGACGTGTCGCTCTCGTCGTACAGCACCACGCTCTGGCCAGGGGCAATCCCCTGGACCGGCTCGTCGAACGTCACGTGCAACACCTCGTCGATCAGCTCCACCCGGACCGGCACGGCGGCGCCGTGTGCCCGGACCTGGGCCCGTGCCCGCAACGGGAACTCCGGCGACCGTCCGCTGGAGAAGATGATCCGGTGCCCGGCCTCGATCCGGATGATGTCCAGGTGCTGCTGTCCACCGACGGTGACGGTCCCGCTGACCGGCTCGATCCCCAACACGAAGCGTGGACGTCCGTCCGCCGCCGGGTGATCGATGCCCAGGCCCTTGCGCTGGCCGATGGTGAAGCCGAAATGTCCCTGGTGGGTACCGATCCGCTCCCCGGTGTCGGCATCCACCACCGGCCCCGGGGTCGCACCGAGCTTCTCGGTCAGATAACCGCGGGTGTCGCCGTCCGGGATGAAGCAGATGTCGTAGGAGTCGGGCTTGGCAGCCACCGCGAAGCCGCGGCGGGCAGCCTCGGCGCGCACCTGCGTCTTGGTCATCTGTCCGAGCGGGAACATGGTGTGCGCCAGCTGCTGCGGGGTGAGGACGGCCAGCACGTACGACTGGTCCTTGGCCGGATCGACGCTGCGCTGCAGGATGCCGTCGACCAGACCGACGTGGTGACCGGTGACGACCGCATCGAAGCCGAGTGCGATCGCCCGGTCCAGCAGGGCTTCGAACTTGATCTTCTCGTTGCAGCGCAGACAGGGATTGGGAGTGCGCCCGGCGCGGTACTCGGCCAGGAAGTCATCAACCACGTCGCGGGCGAACTCGGCACTGAAATCCCAGACGTAGTACGGGATCCCGAGCAGGTCGCTGACCCGGCGCGCGTCGAAGGCGTCCTCGACCGTGCAACAACCGCGGGAGCCGGTCCGCAGCGTCCCCGGCTGCCTGGACAGCGCCAGGTGCACGCCCGTGACGTCGTGGCCGGCGTCGACGGCGAGCGCTGCGGCGACGGCGGAGTCGACACCACCGCTCATGGCGGCCAGCACCCTCATCGGGCGCCCACCGGGATGGGACGGGCGGCCGCGCGGGCACGGGCCACCGCCTCCGGAACAGCAGCGATCGCGACCTGCACGTCGTGCTCGGTGCTGGTGTGCCCCAACGAGAATCGCAGGCCGCTGCGGGCAGCGTCCTCGTCGAGACCGAGTGCCAGCAGGACGTGCGACGCGCGGGTGACCCCTGCGCTGCAGGCCGCTCCGGCCGAGCACTGGACCTCGGCCCGGTCCAGCAGCATCAGCAGCGTCTCGGCCTCGGCGCCCGGAAAACGAAGGTGGGCGATCCCGGGGAGCTGCCCGACGTCCGGACCCACCGTGCGGACCGCGTCCGGCAGTGCGGCGAGAATGCCGTCGAAGAGTTGCTCGCGCAGTGCCGTCAGCCGACCTGCGCGATCCGCCCGCTGCGCCACGACATCCGATGCTGCGACGGCCAGGCCGGCGATGCCTGCGGTGTCCAGGGTTCCCGAGCGCAGGCCGCGCTCCTGTCCGCCACCGTGCAGCCACGGCGTGAGGGCAACATCCCTGCGCAGCAACAGGATCCCGGTGCCACCGGGACCCCCGAGCTTGTGACCGGTGATCGACACGGCGCTCGCACCGTCGGCGCCGAAGTCGATCGGCAGCACCGGGGCGGCCTGGGCGGCGTCGGTGTGCAGCGGGACACCGGCTTCGGCAGCCTGGTGTGCCAGGTCCCGGATCGCGGTGAGGGTACCGATCTCGTTGTTCGCTGTCATCACGGTGGCCAGCGCGATGCTCTGCGGGTCACGCTGCAGAGCGGCGGCGAAGCTCTCTGGAAGCACCCGTCCGGCCGGGTCGACCGGGAGCCAGTCGAGCTGGGCTCCCTCGGTCATGGCCAGGCTCTCCACGACCTCCAGCACCGCATGGTGTTCGACGGGCGAGACCAGGATGCGTCGCCGGGCCGGATCTGCGGTACGGCGGGCTCGGTACAGACCGACGATCGCGAGGTTGTTGCTCTCGGTGCCACCGGAGGTGAACAGGACCTCGCTGGGATGGGCGCCGAAGGCCCCCGCGACCTGCTCGCGCGACTCCTCGACGATGCGCCTGGCGCGTCGGCCGGCCGTGTGCAGCGACGACGGATTACCGACCAGCGGATCCCGTTGTACCTCGGACATGCGAGCGGCCACCGCCGACAGCATCGGGGTGGTCGCAGCATGATCGAGGTACACCATCACGCTCCAGCGTAGGCGCCCACCCGCGTGGTCGGGACATCCGCAAGACGACGACCGGAACGCCACACGACGGGCACCTGCAGATCACGGGCCACCGCGTCCTGCACGAGGGTGGTGAGCCGCCGGCGGTCGGTGGCCCGGTGCCCGGTGCCGGCGATCGCCGGGATCGGCGACAACCAGTTGACCTGCACCGTCAGACCGCGCAGGGCCAGCACCCTGCGGAGCGAGTCGGTCAGTGTCTCATCGCCCACGAAGGCTGCTGCGGTGACCGGCGAGCCATCGGGACCGGTGTACCGGACAGTGACCGGTGCCACGACCACGGCCGCGTCGATGGCTGCCTGGAACACACACCGGTGGAACTCGTCGATCGCTCCACCGCAGCGGGTGGTGGCCTCGGGGAACGCCTGCACCTTGCGTCCGCTGCGGAGCAGGAGCACCGCATCGTCGACGAGTTGGGGCAGCGTCGAGAGGGCAGATCGGTCCAGGAACCGGGTCCCGGTCCGGGTGGCCAGCGCGCCGACCACCGGCCAGCCGCCGACCTCGGTCTTGGCGATCTGGTGCACCGGGGTCTGCGCCGACATCACCAGGATGTCCAGGAACGACTGGTGGTTTCCGACGACCAGGGCGCCGCCCTCCCGCGGGGTGCCACGCGTGTGGACCGTGATTCCCAGCGAGCGGAGGATGGCAGCGGACCTGCGGTGCAGCAGCCACGCACCGCGCCGCTCGGCCCGGGTTCCGGCACCGTGGGTCAGCAGATGGATCAGCACCACCGACGCCAGCACCGCCCAGAGCGCGCGCGCCAGGACCGCGAGCTGCCCGATCCGTCCGCGGCGCAGTTCGGCCGCAGGGGCATCCAGGCAGCCCGGCGTGCAGGCCGGTCGACGGCAGATCATCGTGAGCTCTGCCCGGCCGGGGGGCGCTCGCCCGCGAAGAAGCGCAGGTACCGCTGGTCCGCGGTCTCCAGATCGAGCAACACCAGGAAGTCGGCGGTCCCGAACTCCACGTCCAGTGCCGGCGATCCGCAGACGACCGCGCCCAGCCGCAGATATCCCTTGAGCAGCGGCGGGATCGCGGGCCGGGCAGGCCGCTCGATCCCGACCGGATCGAAGGTGCGCCGCGGGGCGCAACGGAGGTGATCGGGCGCAAGATGCTTGCGCTGCACCAGATCGTCGAATGCTGCGGCAGCGCCACCCCCGTCCGCCAGCGACACGGACCCGCAGCCCATCAGGTAGCGGTAGCCCGACAGGTGCATGTACCGGGCGATGCCGCCCCAGAGCAGCGAGACCGCCGTTCCCGAACGATGATCCGCGCGCACGCAGGATCGGCCGGCCTCGACCGCACTCCCCAGCAGCGGCTCCAGTGGCGAGAGGTCGAACTCGGCGGAGGAGTACAGACCGGCGGCCAGCGGGCTGGCATCGTTGGCATGAGGCGGCAGAAGTCGGTACGTGGCAACGGCTTCGCGGTGATCGGGTCGATCGGTACTGGTGTGCCAGACGATGAGGTGATCGCACAGATCGTCGAATTCGTCGGCGTCCAGCCCGTCGGGGCCGGGGGTGAGGGCGCCGAACTCGGTGCTGAAGACGTCGAACCGGAGGCGGCGGGCGGCGTCGACGTCTTCGGCGGAATACGCGAGCGTCAGTCGGTAGCTGTCGGTGGCGGGGCGGTGTGGATCCGGTGCGTCGAGGAGCAACTCGGTTGTCGTCACGCGATGAGCGTGGGCGCGGAAGACGGACAGCCGTACCGAACTCGGGTGACGCGTTGTCGACGATCGGGTGAAGGATCAGGTCGAGCTCACCCGCCGGCGCGATGCGGAAGCCGGAATTTCCTGCAACCGGGCCCCACCGATCCGGCGTCCGGGGGGTAGATCAGGTATGAGCGGCGGACGGGCGGGGGCGGCGGTGGACGAGGCGGCGGCCGACGAGGTGCGGATCGACGGCGTGTCCGTCGAGGCGGTGTCGATGCTCGATGCCCGGGGGTTCGACGCCTGGGTGCGTCCGCACTGGCGTTCGATGGCGCTGCTGGCCACCAGGCTGGCCGGGCCGTCCGCCGACGACGTGCTCGCCGAGGCGCTGTTGGCCGCCTGGCACAAGCGATCCCAGTTCGACGCCGACCGGGGCGCGCCCCGCAGTTGGTTGCTGGCGATCGTCGCGGACCGGGCCTACAAGGCGCACCGCAGCACGCTGTCCCGGCCCAGGACCACGGAACTGTCCGCCATCGCGGGATCCGATCGCGACGTCCGGCAGGACAGGTCCGATATGGCCTCAAAAGTCGATCTGAACCGGGCAGTGGCGATGCTCACCGACCGCCAGCAACTCGCGATCACGTTGTTCTACGCGATCGGGTTGCCCATCGCAGAGGTGGCCGCCGTCATGGGCTGTGCGGACGGCACCGTCAAGTCCACCCTGCGCGATGCCCGCGCGAAGCTGCGTTCCCTGCTGATCGTCGAGGAGACATCATGACGAAGCCAGATCCTGATCCGTCGTCGGTCGACGGCACACCGGATGACGAGGCCCGTGGCGACGTGACCCGTGACGACGTGACCATGGACAGTGCACTGCGCAAGCATTTCGCCACTGCTGCAGCAGATCTCACTCCGACTCGGCAACCGTCCATCGCCTCGTTGCTCCCGGCCCGTCGGCCCCGCGGTCGTTGGTGGGCACCTGCCACCGTGGCCGGTGGGCTGATCGCCGCGGCAACCGCCACCGTCCTGATCCTGTCGTCGACGGCTCCGTCGAGCGGACCGACGGCGGGCGTGGCACCGAGCGGGCCGAGCGCAGGGACGACCACCTCCAGCTTGGGGACGGAGGCCGACCCAGCACCGCCGATCATCACCGTCGGCACCCAGCAGTACCGACGGGGTGGACCCGTGCCGTGGTACCGCGCCATGCGGTCCGGGAACACCGTCGCGGTGACGACCGGCCCCGAGATGCGCGGCGCTTGCGACATCTATCTCTACCGCCTGACCGTCACCGTCCGGGATGACGATCTGGTGCTGACCAGCTATCGGTACGACCCAGTCGGTGCTGTGGCGCCGACGATGTGCGCAGGAATTGCCCTCCCTCCTTATGTCGCGGCCGTCCCCACGGATCTCGATCTGCCGCAATCAGTGGTCGACGGCTCGGCACCGACCGGCAGACACCAGGCACTGACCACGGTGCTCATTCCCCATGGCCTGCCGGACGGACTCGTTGCACAGCCGCCGAGTTCCTACTTCCCCCAGGTCGCCGATCCAGCCCGGCCCCTGTTCCCTGCCGCACCGGGGTACGAGTCCCCCGCCAGCCGTGACAGTCCGATCGGACAGTCGTACAGCGGCGGCGGTCAGCGCCTGGCCATCACCCAGGGTCTTGAGTCGTTGCCGAAGAAGGGTCCCCGGGCGTTGGTCGCGACGATCGGCCGGTACCAGGCCGTGCTCCAGGGCAACAACAGCCCCGGCGAGCGGTGTCTGGGTTGGAAGGATGACCGGGCCGGAAACACGCTGATGTGCGGCGTGCTGTCCGGCGGCGACGATGCCCTGATCGCAATGGCCCGTTCCATCTACAACTCCCGATCGACCGATCCTTTTAACTCCGGCGCTGCACCGTCCACCCCCAGCGGCACACCGTCCGCGGGCGCCGAGCCCGCTCAGCGGATCACCGTCAGCGGCCGGGACTTCGTGTTGATCGGGGCCGTACCCTGGTACTCGGCGATCCGCATCGGCAACACCGTGGCAGTGACGACCGGCGCGAAGGTGCGCGGGGCGTGCGACACAGATCTCTATCGACTGACTGCCACCACTCGCGCCGGCCGGCTGATCCTGACCAGCTACCACTACCTACCGGTGAGCACGCCCGAACCTACTGCCTGCGTAGATATCGGTCTGTCGCCCTTCGTCGCCACCCTCGAACTCGACTCCACTCCCCCGGCGACCGCCGAGGACGGAGCCCGTGCAGGGTCGCGTTCCACGCCGTTCCCCATTCTTCTCAAACCGAGGGTGCTGCCCCAAGGATTCGTCGAAGGAAACGGCAATCAGGCATTCCCACAGATCCTCGACCCCGAGCGTCCAGTCTTTCCCCCGTTCGCCGAGTTGGAGGATGGCACCGTCGTCCAGACCTTCAGCGCAGGGAGTGCCGTTCTCACCGTCCGTCAAGGTCTGATGCGCTCGGCCCCAAGAGCCGACGGACCGGGTAGCACCACGGTGGGGTCGCACCCAGCAACCCTCGTCACGTCCAAGAACGGGGTCCAGCACTGCGTCAGGTGGGCCGACGCGACAGCCGGCGGAGCCGAGGTCTGCGGAAACGTTCCTGCGGATACCGTTTTGGCCGTCGCTCGCTCCATCTACCGGTAGCAACTCAGAGCGCCTCGATCGCCGCCGTCAGCACCCCGAGGCCCTCGCGCAACAAATCGTCACCGATCACCAGCGGCGGCAGCAGCCGGATGACGTTGCCGTAGGTACCGCAGGTCAGCACCACCACACCCTGGGCGTGGCAGGCCTTCGCGACGGCTCCCGCCGCCGCGGCGTCGGGGTCCTTCGTGCCGGGGGTGACGAACTCGGCGGCGATCATCGCGCCGCGGCCGCGGATGTCGCCGATCCGGCCGGTCTTCTCGGCCACCTCTCGCAGGGCCGGCAGAATGATCTGTTCGATGTGCCGCGCGGCGGCGTTGAGGTTGTCCTGCTGCATGGTCTCGATCGTGGCGAGCGCTGCGGCACAGGCGATCGGGTTGCCACCGTAGGTACCGCCCAGCCCACCCGGGTGGACGGCATCCATGAGCTCTGCGCGGCCGGTGACGGCTGCCAGGGGCATCCCGCCGGCCATCCCCTTGGCCATGGTGACCAGATCGGGGACAACCCCCTCACGATCACAGGCGAACCAATCGCCCGTCCGGCAGAAGCCCGACTGGATCTCGTCGGCGATCAACAGCACGCCGTTGGCGGTGCACCACTCCGACAGCGCCGGCAGGAAACCGTCGGCGGGCTCGATGAACCCGCCCTCACCCTGCACCGGTTCGATCAGCACGGCCGCCAGCTGGTCGACGCCGACCTGGGTCGTCATCATGGAGATCGCCCGCTGTGCAGCCTCTTTGCCGCTGTAGCCCTCTGGATCGCGGAACGGGTACGACATCGGCGCGCGGTAGATCTCGCCGGCGAACGGGCCGAAGCCCTTCTTGTACGGAGCGACCTTGGCGGTGAGCGCCATCGTCAGGTTGGTGCGCCCGTGGTAGGCGTGGTCGAACACCACCACCGCGGGCTTCCCGGTCGCGAACCGGGCGATCTTGACCGCGTTCTCCACGGCTTCCGACCCGGAGTTGAACAGCGCCGTGCGCTTCGTATGCCCGCCGGGGGTGAGCTCGTTGACCTTCTCGGCCACCGCGACATAGCTCTCGTAGGGCGTCACCATGAAGCAGGTGTGGGTGAAGTGGGCCACCGCATCCTGCACTGCCGCAACCACTCTCGGGTCTCTGTTACCGACGGAGGTGACAGCGATCCCCGAACCGAGGTCGATCAGCGAGTTCCCGTCGACATCGACGATCACTCCCCCACCGGCGTCGGCGACGTAGACCGGCAGGGTCGAGGCGACACCGGCGCTGACCGACGCGGCCCGCCTGGCGTGCAGGGCCTGGGACTGCGGGCCGGGGATGGCGGTGCGCAGCTCACGACGCTGCGGGAGGGCGGTCTCGGTGGTCGTCATGGTTGCTCCTGGAACAGTCGGTGAGCGGGAGGGGTGCCGGCGGGGTCGGAGGCTCGACGTGTCACAGCGCGATGCCGACGTACTTGGTCTCGAGGTACTCCTCGATTCCCTCGGCGCCACCCTCGCGGCCGATGCCGGAGGCCTTCACGCCACCGAACGGGGCGGCCGGGTTGGAGACGATGCCCTGGTTGAGACCCACCATGCCGGTCTCCAGGGCCTCGGCCACCCGGATCGCCTTCGACAGGTTCTCGGTGAAGGCGTAGCCGACCAGACCGAACTCGGTGCGGTTGGCCAGCGCGATGCCCTCCTCGTCGGAGGAGAAGGTGATGATCGGGGCGACCGGTCCGAAGATCTCCTCGGCGAACAGATCGGCGCTGTCGGGGACATCGGTGAGTACGGTGGGCGCGTAGAAGTATCCCTTGTCGCCCAACGTTTTTGCACCGGTGAGCACCTTCGCCCCGCGGTCGGTGGCGTCGGCGACCAACGCACTGACCTTCTCGATCGCGGCGCGGTCGATCAGCGGACCGACCTGGACGCCGTCGTCGATGCCGGGTCCGACCTTCATCGCGCCCATCTTCTCGGCCAACTTCAGCGCGAACTCCTCGGCCACCGATTCGTGCACGATGAACCGATTGGCCGCGGTGCACGCCTCACCGATGTTGCGCATCTTCGCGAGCATCGCGCCGGCGACCGCCTTGTCCAGATCGGCGTCGGCGAACACCAGGAAGGGCGCGTTGCCGCCCAGCTCCATCGAGACCTTCAGCACTTGCTGCGCCGACTGCTCGATCAGTTTCCGCCCCACCGGCGTGGAGCCGGTGAAGGTGAGCTTGCGCAGTCGCGGGTCGCGGATGATCGGCTCGGACACCGCGCCGGATCGCGAGGTGGTGATGACGTTGACCACGCCGGCGGGGACACCTGCTTCAGTGAGCAACCCGGCCAGCGCGAGCGTGGTGAGCGGGGTCTGCGCGGCAGGCTTCACGACCACCGTGCAGCCGGCCGCCAACGCGGGTCCGATCTTGCGGGTACCCATGGCCAGCGGGAAGTTCCACGGGGTGATCGCATAGACCGGGCCGACCGGCTGCTTCATGGTGAGCAACCGGGTACCGCCGCTGGGAGCGACGGAGTAGCGACCGGAGATCCGGACGGCCTCCTCGGAGAACCAGCGGAAGAACTCGGCACCGTAGGTGACCTCGCCCCTGGCCTCGGCCAGTGGCTTGCCCATCTCCAGTGTCATCAGCAGCGCGAAATCGTCGGCACGGGCGTGCAGCAGTTCGAACGCCTTCCGCAGGATCTCGCCGCGTTCGCGGGGATCGGTTGCAGCCCAATCCTTCTGCGCGGCAACTGCGGCGTCGAGGGCCAGCATGCCCTGCTCGGGAGTGGCATCGGCGACCTTGGCGAGCACTTCGCCGGTGGCGGGGTTCTCCACGTCGATCGTCTCGGGCGTGTCGATCCACTGGCCCCCGATGAACAGTCCGGTCGGTACGCCGCAGATGAGGGCGGCTACGGCGTCGGCAGTGACGGTCATGATGAACTCCTCGGCAGATGCGTGTTTTATGGGGTAAAACTACTTCTCATGCGAGACCGCGCGCAACCCAGCAGAGGGCCTGCCCCCGTGGTCCGAGGCGCCGGATGACCGGGTCGCCGACGCCACCGACCGCCGCGGAGCCGTCCCGGACCGGGATGGAGGATGCCGGCCCCCGGCTGCGCGCCGCGCGCCGCGCCCAGGGTCGCACCCTGAGTGCGGTGGCAGACGGGGCCGGACTCAGCAAGGGTTTCCTGTCGCTCGTGGAGCGCGGCCGGGCGAGCATGTCGGTGCCCAACCTGCTCACGGTGTGCACCGTTCTGGGCATCAGCGTCGGATCGTTGTTCGACTTCCCGTCGGAGCCGGTCGTCGACCGTGGGCGCCGCTCGCAGATGGGCGGAATCGGTGTCGACGAGTTCGTGCTGACCGCCGCCGACCAGCCGAACCTCCAGGTGATGCGCAGCGAAGTGGCCGCCGGAGGAAGCTCCGGCGGCGCGTACCGGCTCGAGACGGAGACGGTCTTCGCCTACGTACTCTCCGGCGCCGTGCTGATCACCATCGACGGCGAGGAGCGGCTGCTCGGTGCGGGGCGCTCGACCAGCTACCCGGGACGGTCGCTGCACTCCTGGGCCAATGCGGACGTCGAGCGGTCGGCGGAAGTGCTGTGGGTGTTCGCTCCCCCGCTCGCCATGTTGCCCTGATCAGCACGACCGACTGCGCCGGATGCGCGGCCGGGCCATCGCCCCCGGATCCCTGCGCCGGATCGGTCGCTCTCGGCCGCGCTTCAGACGGGAACTGGTGTGCGCTCGCGGAGGGGCCAGTCGTCCGGGTGGCGGTACGGGACGGCGACGACCTGGACGTCGTCGGCATAGACGACGGTCCCGGGCGACCGGGTGCTGAGCTCGACCCACGGTACCGAGTAACGGTCGAGCACTGTCAGATACTCCGCGGTGAGGTCGAGTAGATGTGTTGCGGTGCAGCGGAACCATGCGCGGGCGCCCGGATTGATCTGCCGGTCGTAACACGTCGGGTCCACCGTGGTCGGATCCAGGTACAGGGCCGTGATCCCGTCGTTCATCCGCCGCCGCCAAGCTTCGTCGGCCGTGTCCAGCGATCCTTCCCGACCGAGTCCGTTCACCAGTGCGAAGACCCCGGGGAACGTGCCGAGCCGGTTGGGAACGGCGCTCTGGAAACGGGTGAACTCGTGCGTGCTGGTCACGGACTCGAACCTATCGAACGCGCGAGCTCGAACCCCCCAGGACCGGGTAGCGGCGGGACGGCGCGGCATCAGAACGGCGCCGCATCAGAACGGCACCGCGTCAGAACGGCGGCGGGTCGTGATCGGAGGTCGGCACCTGCGAAAGGGTTGTCCGGTCGCCGCGACCGACCGTGTCGACCTCGGGTTCGTCGACAAGCTCCGCACCGAGCGGCGAGGTCCAGCGCATCCTGTTGCCGGGCAACCGGATTGCCCGCCAGCCGGCATGGGTCTTGATCCTGTGGTGGTATCGGCAGAGCACATCCAGATTGTCGAACGTCGTCGAACCGCCCTCGTCGTAGGGAATCCGATGGTCGAGGTCGCACTGCCGAGCCGGCCGGCGGCATCCCGGAAAACGGCACACCCTGTCCCGCTCGATCACCCGCTCGGCCGTCTCCCGTTCCGGACGGTAGGCCCAGTGACCCACTTGCTGATCCTCGTGCAGTGGCGGCTCGGTGTCCGGTTGTTGCGCGCCAGAGCCGTCATCCGGCACCGATGCGGCCGATGGCTGCACACCCGGCATCCACAGCCGCGCACGGCGCGCCGACACGGCCAGCGCATGCGCGAGGTTGACCGGGAGGTCGCCGTAACGCTCGAGCAGGGCGCTTTCGAGGGAACGCACACCATCGTCGGTGCACTTCGAGAACACGTCAGCGGCCACCACCACGGAGACCGAGGCGCCGAGCGCCTCCCAGACGGCCGGCAGCAGACGGTCATCGCTCCCGGCGCCGCCGTCACCATCGCGTTCACCACAGCCTCCATCGTCGGGATGACTCGGATCTGAGGGACTGTCAGCATTCTCGGCTGGACCAGACCGGAGATCCACCCGACCGAACGCGGCCAGCTCCGTCATGATGTCGCCGAAGACGTCCGCTCTCGCCTGCGCCGCCGTGCGTCCCGCACGCGCGGCATCGGGCAACCCCCGGGCAACCGTGTCGATCACCTCGTAGGCCAAGAGGGCGACCGGGGCAGGAAGGGCGGCGCAGAATCGCGACATTCCGTCGTCACCCGGCTGCACGAACACCCCCCGGTCCTCCCGCGCCAGCTTCTCGCGCCGCCGGTTGGCTGCCGGATCCCGGCGCGCGATCTCCCGTTCGAGCTGGCGGCGCAGCGTCACACAGGTGGTGGCGCCGACCTTCTTGCCGCCGTCGGACAGCAGCGCCGACTCCACTTCCGCCACCGTCGACGCATCCAGACCGGCCGTCCGCGCCGCGAACGCCCGCACCCGCTGCCGATCGATGCGGCCCGTCTGCCAGCAGTCGACGGCGCGGGGATGGCGATCGACGAGCTCGACCGACTCCGAGAGTCGGGCCCCTGCCGTCGTCGGCGGCAGACCCAAGGCCACACCCACCTCGGCCGACGCCAGTCGCGTCGCCTCCTCGCGGATCACCGTGTCCCACTCGGCGTTCCCGGCCACCGACACTTCCCGGAAACAATCAGCCTCAAAATCTCTGTCGCACAGCACTTCTGACGGATCGGTACCGTCCGGGGCGACCCGACCGCCGTGCGTCGCCAATTGCAACAGATCACCGACCGGCACCGCGACCCCCGGTCGGGCCAGAGCGGCCACCGCCTGGGTCTGCACAGCCTGCGCCCAGGACACGATCCTGTCCGTCACCGCGATCACCTGCACCAGATTCGTGGCAGCGACCTTTCCTACCGGTGCGACGTGGCCGGCGGTCAGTGCGGCCACGAGGGTCGGCGCCAATCCGCGATCGAACGTCGAATCCGTCAGCGGGAACTCCCCCATCAGGGTCGCGGCGTCCGCAACCCAGCGAGCATCTGCGTCCCGCGCGATCATCCGGCCCAACCGTTCCCCGGTCGGCGCCACGAACTCGACCATCTCATCTGTGGTCGTCTCCACCACCTGGATCGGCGGGAAGCGGTTTCCTGGATCGACGATCCGGTGATGGTGGGTCACACGGATCGGGCTGATCGAACGACACCTGGCGACGGCCAACATCCCCGTCAGTGTGTGCTCGACAGTCCCCGTGTGCCCCCGCATGCCTCTATCATACAGCAGTTCGAATTCTCTGCCTGGAACAGGTGTGACATCCCCCGTTTGCTCATGACCCATCGTGGCGGTCCGTCAGTCCTGCAGCACCAGGTCGAACTCCCGGTCCAGGACCCGCGCGCCCTCACCGGTCACGACGAGCGCTCGATGCACGTCGTGGCGACGGATCCAGCCCGCTTCCAGGAATCGGTCGCGGATACCTCGGCCGAGCTGACCGGCCAGGTGGTGTCTGGTCTCGGTCCAGTCGACGCAGTAGCGGATCAGCGGTCGGTCGCCGCCGGCCAACCGGATCCCGACACCACCGATGAACTCGTGGCCCGAGTCGGTCAGCTGGTAGTCGAGATCGCGGCCGGGTCCGGCCGGCCGGTCGTGCTCGGCGATGGCACTTTCGTGGCGCCCGTCCCCGCCGACGAGGTGACCGTGCTCGATCAAGCTGTTCATGATGCCGACCCCCAGCCGTCCGGCCAGGTGGTCGTAACAGGTCCTCGCGCGGCGCAGCTGCGCTGCCCGGGTGCTCGATCTCAGGGAGGTGATCGGTTCGGCAGGCGAGAGCTCGACCATCCGCTCCAGGAGGTCGGCGACCCGCGCATCGGCGATGCCGTAGTGGCGGTACCGCCCCTGCGAACGCACCACCAGCAGGCCGCCCTCGACGAGTCGGTGCAGGTGTTCACTGGCCGTGGACGGCTTGACCCCGGCCTCGGTGGCCAGCACGCTCGCGGACAGTTCCCGGCCGGCGATCAGTGCCATCAACATCCGGCTGCGCGCGCGATGACCGATGAGCTCTGCGATGCGGGACAGGTCGGCGTCTCCCGTCATGACGTCACCACCTGTCGCCCGGGATCGGTGGACCTGGCGCTGGTCCACACCGCTGCCATGCATACTGCCGCAGCGACTGCCGCGGCCGCTGTGAAACCCCAGCCACCGGAACCTGCGTTGAGCAACGCGCCCAGGAGTGCGACCCCGATCGCGCCACCCATCTGACGAGCGGAGTTCAGGGCGCCAGCACCGGTACCTGCCTGCTGCGGACCCACCGCCCCGAGCGCAACGGACGTCATCGCCGGCATCGCCAGGGAGATCATCCCGATCACCGCCGTCCCGATCACCACGATCACGACGGACTGCAGCACCCAGGCCAGCAGTAGGAGCAGCGATCCGACTGCCGCCGCCAGGAAGCCCATCACCATCGGTCGCCGCGGACCGATCCTGGCCGCCAGGAAGCCGCTGGACGTCGCCCCGACGCAGACCACGACGGCCATCGGCAGCACGGCGAGACCAGCCGCCAACACGCTCAGTCCGAGATCACCTGTCAGCACGACGGTGACGCCGAACAGCATCCCGTACAGCACGAAGTTGAACGCGAATCCCGTGATCAGCGCGTACCGGAACGGTCCCCGCCGAAGCATCGAGGGCGGGACGAGCGGCCGGGTCGCTCGATGTTCGACGCGCCGGAAGAGTCGTGCGAAGCCGACTGCCGTCAGCACCAGCGCCAGCGTGATCACCGTCCTGCCCTGCCCTGCGCAGATCACCGCGCCGACGAGTGCCGCCAGGATCGCGCTGCCCAGCAGGGTGCCCAGTCGGTCGATCGGGCTGGGATTCGTCCGTCCCGCCGGGCAGAACAGACCTACGGCGACGGCGAGCAGCACGCCGAGCGGTAGATTCATCCAGAACACGACCGGCCACCCGGCGTGCGTCGCCAGCAGGCCACCCACCACGGGGCCCAGGGCGAACCCGGTGGTCGCGATACCGCCCCAGATCCCCAGCGCTCGCGCCCTGGCCACCTTGTCGGGGAAGAGCGTGCCGATCATCGCCAGCGAGGAAGGCAGCATCATCGCTGCCCCGAGCCCCTGCACCATCCGCGCGGCGATGAGCACGTCCCACGAGCCGGCCAGCGCTGCCGCCGTCGAGGAGGCTGCGAACACCAGGCAGCCGAGCGCGCAGGTCCGGCGGTGTCCCAGGCGATCTCCCAGCGCGCCGGCAGCCAACATCGCGGCTGCGAACGGGATGACGTAGGCGTCCATCAGCCATTGGCCCAACGCGAGCCCGCCGCCGAGATCGGCGCGGACCGCCGGCAGGGCAACGGTCACGACGGTGGCGTCCAGTTGGACCAGGCCGAACGCGAGCGAGAGGGTGACCAGCGCGGTCCTGATCCGGGCGACAGGGACAGGTGCACCGGACTGCTCAGGTCCGGCCTCGCGGAGTGTGCTCATTCCTCGATGGTGTGGCGCGGACGCTTCGGTTGACGACGAACTGTCGCGCAGACCCACTGCTGCGTCCGGATCAGCGCGCCGCAGCAGGTGCCAGAGCCACCGGTTCCGAAGATGCAGGGTCCACCCGGGCGATTGCTGCCGCTGCGATCACCCGCACGGAGGATGGTCGTCAGCCCGGTGGCGTCCGCGTGTCGAGGGAGAAACCCGGGTATTCGGGGAAGTCGCCGACGTGATCGGGCTCGAATCCCAGCCTGCGATAGAAGTCGACAGCCGACGCGGATGCCTGCCAGTCGAGGATCATCGGCAGCGGCCGCGTATGTGCCCAGGAGACGACTGACCGGACGAGGGCTCGCGCACTTCCGCGACGTCGGAATGCGGGCTCCACATACAGATCGCGCAGTCTGCCGGTGGTGAATGATGCCCGCAGGCCTGGCCCGTAGTCCTGGGCCAGGGCGTAACCGCGCACGGTTCCCGCATCCTCGGCCACAGCCAGCAACCACGTGTCGTCGGAGATGATCCGCGCGTACTCGTGATCGAACTGGCCGCTGGCCGGGGGATCTCCGGCGGTGCCGAACCCCTCGGCCAGCCTCCGGATGCTCAGCGCGTCGCTCGATCGCGCCCGGCGGACGCTCATCGACGCTCCTCATCTCGGTCACTGGTTGCGATCGCTGGTTGCGATCGCTGGTTGCGATCACTGGGTTGCGATCACTGGTTGCGCTCACTTGTTGCGGCCACTGGTCGCTGCCACTGGTGCGGTCGCTCCTCATCGAGCGTTCGTCACCGGTCACCTGGACGATGCGTGGGTCGAACCGAACCCGTTGCGGCACCGGAGCTCAGCCGTCCAGCGCCTGCTCCAGATCCGCCCAGATGTCCTCCACCGCTTCGACCCCGGTGGACAGTCGCACGGTGCCGGCGGCGATCCCGGCGACCGCCAGTTGCTCGTCGGAGAGCGTCCGGTGCGAGGTGGACACGGGATGCATGGTCAGGGTTTCGACCCCGCCGAGCGAGGCGGCGTTCTGGATCAGCTTCAGCCGGGAGATGACGGCGCGGGCCGCGTCCGCCCCGCCGTCCACGTCGTACGACAGCATCGGGCCGGGACCGTCGAGGATCTTGGCCGCCAACGAGTACTGCGGGTGCTCGGGGTTGGACGGATGGTGCACCTTGGTCACCCTGCGGTGTGCGGCCAGCCGCTCGGCCAAGTCCGTGGCGTTCGCGGTGGCCGCGCCCATCCGCAGCGCCAGCGTCTGGATCCCGCGGATCACCAACCAGGCCCCGAACGGATCGGGAGTCGACCCGACGCCGACCGCGTACTTCCACCCGTCGACGAACTGCTGCTCCTGGGCATAGACCACGACGCCCGCGGTGACGTCCGAGTGCCCACCCAGGTACTTGGTGGCCGAGTGCAGCACGATGTCCGCCCCCAGGCTGAGCGGACGGCAGAGCATCGGCGAGGCAAAGGTGTTGTCCACCACCGAGAGCACGCCGTGCTCGCGCGCCACCGCCGTCATCACCGGGATGTCGGCCACCGCCGTCACCGGGTTCGAGATCGTCTCCAGATACAGCGCCGCGGTGTTCGGTCGGAGCGCTGCCGCCAACTGCTCCGGATCGTCACCGTCGATGAACGTGATGCCCAGGTCCCATCGCTTCCGCAGGTCGTCGAGCAGGCCGCTGGTGCCGCCGTAGATCGAGTTCTGCACCACCAGGTGCGCCCCCGCACGCAGGTTCGCGCCCAGTGCGGTGTGGATGGCCGCCATCCCGGACGAGGTCGCGACGGCACCGACACCACCCTCGAGACCGGCCACCACCTCCTCGAGCGAGCGGACCGTCGGGTTTCCCATCCGGGAGTAGCCGAACGCACCGCGGGGGTTGTCGAGCGACTCCTTCTGCACGGCGATGTCGTCGTGCGCATAGACGGTGGTCTGATAGATCGGCACCGACACCGGTCGGCCGGCGAAGTCGACCGGCACCCTGGGGTGCACGGCGCGGGTCGCGAGCGCTTGGTCGGGTGCCGGCTTCTCAGGTGCGGGACTCTCGGATGCAGACGTCATCCCCGCAGTGTCCCGCATGTACCGGCGGCACGGTCCTGCAGGGGACCGGCGGCCGGGGATACAGTGCGCAGCATCGCCCTTCCGCACGAGAAACGGACGACCCCGGGAAACGGACAAGGATGTCTCAGACCTCAGCGCTTTCCCACGCCATCGGTGAGGACGGCCCGGCGCTGCCCGCGGCGACGATCGCGGACGACCTCGACGCGACCATCGCGCGATTCGGCGACCGGGACGCGCTCATCGACACCCATACCGGCGTACGGCTGACCTACGACGAGTTCGGCGAACGCACCAGGGCCCTGGCGAAGGCCTTGCACGCCGGCGGCGTGCGGACCGGCGACCGGGTCGGTATCTGGGCCCCCAACTGCGTCGAGTGGACGCTCACCCAGTACGCGACCGCCCGCCTCGGTGCGATCCTCGTCAACATCAACCCGGCCTACCGCACCAGCGAACTCGGCTACGTGCTGCGCCAGGCAGGCATCTCCCGGCTCATCGCCGCTGCGGAGTTCAAGACCAGCAACTACGCCGCCATGATCGACGAGGTCCGTGGCGAGTGCCCCGACCTGGTGGATGTGGTGCTCATCGGAACCCCGAGCTGGGATACGTTGCTGGACAAGGCATCACAGACCTCCCACGAGGAACTCACCGCGGTCCAGGCGGCACTGCGACCCGACGATCCGATCAACATCCAGTACACCTCGGGGACCACCGGGTTCCCCAAGGGCGCCACCCTCTCGCACCGCAACATCCTGGGCAACGGCTTCCTGGTGGGCGAGATGTGCCGCTACACCGAGGTCGATCGGATCTGCATCCCGGTGCCGTTCTACCACTGCTTCGGGATGGTGATGGCGAACCTCGCCGCCACCAGTCACGGTGCGGCCATGGTGATCCCGGCGCCCGCGTTCGACCCGGCTGCGACGCTGCGCGCCGTCCAGCAGGAGAGGTGCACGTCGCTGTACGGCGTACCGACGATGTTCATCGCCGAGTGGGCGCTGCCCGACTTCGCCTCGTACGACCTGTCGAGCGTGCGCACCGGGATCATGGCCGGTTCCCCTTGCCCCGCAGAGCTGATGAAGAAGGTGATCGCAGCGGGCATCGACGAAATGACGATCGCCTACGGCATGACCGAGACGTCTCCCGTCTCCATGCAGACCCGCACCGACGACTCCTTAGAACACAAGGTCGGCACTGTCGGCCGCGTCACCCCGCACCTGGAGGTGAAGATCGTCGATCCCGCCACCGGCGAGACGCTGCCCCGCGGCGAGACGGGCGAGTTCTGCACCCGCGGGTACTCGGTGATGATCGGCTACTGGAACGAGCCGGAGAAGACCGCAGAGGTGTTGCGGGACGGCTGGATGCACACCGGCGACCTCGCCGTGATGGCGCCGGACGGCTACGTGCAGATCACCGGCCGCATCAAGGACATGGTGATCCGCGGCGGCGAGAACGTGTACCCCCGAGAGATCGAGGAGTTCCTCCACACCCACCCCGACATCGAGGATGTGCAGGTGATCGGCGTCCCGGACGAGAAGTTCGGCGAGGAGCTCTGCGCCTGGATCCAACTCCGGGACGGCGCGGACGAGATCACCGCGGAGAGCTTGCGGCAGTTCTGCGCCGGCAAGCTCGCGCACTACAAGATCCCGCGGTACGTCCGGATCGTGGACGACTTCCCGATGACGGTCTCCGGCAAGGTCCGCAAGATCGAGATGCGCGCGGTGACCACCCAGGAGCTCGGTCTGGGCTGACCGAGCTCCACCCAGCGCCCGGGCCGGGTCAGTGCCGGACCCAGGCTGCGGCATCGCGGCCGTTCCAGTTGGCGAGCTGCTCGGTCGGGCCCGCCCCTGGTGTGGGAGCGACGACCGACTCGAACGGGACGAAGCCGCCGCGCACCTCAGCCGGGATCGCCTCGGCCGCATGCTCGAGCACCGGCGCGGCGATGCCGTTCGGGGCCTCGGCGTCGAGCCCGAGCGCACAGGCCAGATCCCAACCGTGCACGACGACCTCGTTGGCGTACTTCCAGATCGCCACGTGTCCGGGGACCTGGACCCCCGGCGGCACCGTCACCGACGACTGCATCGCAGCATCGGACCAGGCCGCACGCACTCCCGGTAGGCGCGAGGAGAACCCCTGCAGCAGTGCGTCATCGGGCAGTTCGACGATGCGCGGCATCGGGTTCGGATCGCCGCCCTCGGCGATCACCCTGGCCCGGTCGAGGGTCGCGAGCAGGTGCTGGACGAGCTGTCGCACCGAGAACTCCGAACACGGCGTCGGGCGCTCCCAGTCGGCGGAGTTCTGGATGGATCCGATCAGCTCGACCACCCAGTCCTGGGCGGCCGCGTAGTACAGCCGGCCGTCGGTGATGACGGTGTCGTCGGAGGTGGTGGTGTCGGAGGTGGTGGTGTCGGGGGCGGTGGTGTCGGTCATGGGATCTCCCTGGTCCTGCACCCGGGCTCTCCGGGATTGCTGCCACCCTCCCGCTCAATCACGACACGTCCTGTCAGGCTTTGCAGACATACTGGGGACCATGCGCGCCGACCGGCTGCTCGCCCTGCTGATGGTGCTGCGGCACCGGGATCGGGTGACGGCGCGCGAGCTGGCCGCCGATCTGGAGGTCAGTGAGCGGACGGTGCTGCGGGACATCGAGGCGCTCGGAGCTGCGGGGGTGCCGGTCTACTCGGAACGGGGCCGCGCCGGCGGCTTCTCGCTGCTGCCCGGCTGGAGCACGGATCTGTCCGGGCTCTCGGGTGACGAGGCCAGAGCCCTGCTGATCGCGGGGTCCTCGGCCGTTGCCGGACTGGGGATCGGTGCCGCCTTCTCCAGCGGGCTGGCCAAGGTGCTGTCCTCGCTGCCGCAGGAAGGACGGCGGGCCGCCGCCGAGGGAGCGGCGCGCATCCTGGTGCTGGACGTCGGCTGGTTCGGCAATTCCCAGCAGACCCCCGGGCTGGGGGCACTGCAACAGGCCGTCACCGGTGGACGGCGACTCACCTTCACGTACAGCTCGGGCACGCTCGCCGAACGGCGTGATCACGGTCCGCGACCTGCGACCACCCGCACCGTCGATCCCGCCGGTCTGGTGAGCGCCGCCGGGGTCTGGTACCTGCTGGCCCTGCACCGCGGGGAGCGACGGATCTATCGGGTCGACCGGATCGAGGAGATCAAGCCGACCGGCGAGCCTTTGCGCACGACGGTCGACCCGGCCGAGCTGACCACCTGGTGGGCCGAGTCCCGAGCCCGCTTCATCGAGCGGATCGCGGAGTACCAGGTGGAGCTGGAGGTGCGGGACCCGCAGGACGGCCGGCTGGTCGCCGGCCTGCGTAGCGCCGTGCGGGTGCTCGAGCAACTACCCGCGGCTGCCGACGACGGATCCCTCCGATTTCGCGCGACCTTCGCCGCGATCGAGCACGCCATCGCCACGCTCTGGCCGCTCGCGGACCGGGTCGTGGTACTCGCACCGGACAGCGTCCGGGCGGCCTTCCGCGGCCGCGCCGCAGCGGTGCTCGCCGCCCAGCACTGAACCGCCCGCACACGACCGTCACGACCGCGAACCCGGCGTGCACGCGACCGTCACGACCGCGAACCCGGCGTGCACACGACCGTCACGACCGCGAACCCGGCGCGCACACGACCGTCACGACCGCGAACCCGGCGCGCACACGACCGTCACGACCGCGAAGGTCAGGGGTGCAGCAGTTCCAGCAGGGCGTCGACGGCCGCCTCGCCGCCCAGCCCGGAGACTCCGCCGCCGCGCCGGGAACCCGCTCCGGCCATCAGGATCCGTTCGCTGCCGGCCACCTCGACGCCGTACCGGCGGGCGGGAGTGGACAGGTCCTCGTCGTCGTCCGCGAACGGCCACGACAGGTCGGCGTGGAAGATGTTGCCGCCCGGCATGGCGAGGCTCTGCTCGAGATCGACCGGCGTCGCGACGTCGATGCACGGCCGGCCGTCCGCATCGAGCGCGAGCACGTCCTCGAGCGGCTCGGCCAGGTACTGCTGCAGCGCCCGCAGCGCCGCGGCGACCGCCCGGTCGCGCATCCCGTCGGGGTCGGCCCGGAACAGCTCGACCGGCGCGTGCAGTCCGAACAGGGTGATCGTGGCAGCCGTCGTACCGGCCGCCGACCCGAGGATCGACGGATCGGTCAGCGAGTGGCAATAGATCTCGGCCGGCAGCGGATCGGGCAGGATCCCGGCGGCCGAGTCAACATAGGCCTGCTCGAGCGTGGCGAACCCCTCGTGCAGGTGCGTCGTCCCGGCGAACACCTGCACCGGATCCGCGCCCGACGCCAGCGCCGGCAGCCGGGTCAGCAGCAGGTTCACCTTCAATTGCGCCCCGGTCACCGGCTGCGGATCCAGGCCGCGCCACCGGTCGACGACAGCCGGCCCGACCGCAGCCAGCAGGTGACCGGCGGTGACGGTGACGTCCACCCCGCCCGCATCCCGGGCCAGCACCGACACGCCTGCCGGCGATTCGGTGACGGCCTGGACAGCCACCCCGCAGCGGATCTCGACACCGAGTTCCACTGCACGCGCCACCAGCGCTCCGGAGACCGCCCCCATCCCACCCTCGGGCACCAGCCACTCGCCGGTGCCGCGACCGATCAGGTGGTAGAGGAAGCACCGGTTGGCCAGCAGCTCCGGTGCGAACAGGGAGGTGTGGGTCCCGATCAGTGCATCGGTGGCCACCACTCCGCGCACCACGTCGTCGGCGAACCGGCGGCTGATCGCCTCCCCGATCGGTCGTTCGAAGACGTCGTCCCAGAGGGGGCTGCCGGCCGCCGCGATCACCGCATCCCGCACCTCCGCGCGCCGCTGCAGCGGTCCGCGCAGCGCCGGCGCCACCACCCTGGCCATCGCGGCGAGCTCGCCGTAGAACTGTTGCCAGGCGTCGAAGTCGTGGTCCGTACCGGTGACCGCACGGAAGGACTTCCTGGTCGCTGCCCCCGGATCGCGCTCGACCAGCAGGCCGGTCGGTACCCCGTCGACCGTGCAGGGCGTGTACGACGACACGGTGCGCTCCAGCAGTCGGACCGACACCCCGAGCCGCTCCAGCAGCTCCGGCGGGAAGAGCGAGACCAGGTAGGAGTACCGCGACAGACGTGCGTCGTGACCGGTGAACACCTCGGCGCTGATCGACGCGCCACCGAGATGATCGGATCGCTCCAGGAGCGTGACCCGGAGCCCCTGCTCGGCGGCCAGGATCGCGGCGACCAGCCCGTTGTGGCCGGCACCGACGACCAACACCTCGGCGGAGCTCGTGGCGGCTCCGGCGATTCCCGCTGGGTGCTCGGACAGGTGCTCGTCTGCCTGGTGCTCGTGCACGGTCATAACGGCAGATCCTGCCAGCGGCCGGACGTCCGCTCTCCTCAGCCCCGCCGAGTACTCACGGCCGATCTCATCCGCGCTCATCCGCATCCGCGAGAAGCACGTGCGAACCGGACGGGGGATGCCCAACGGGATGACGATCAGCGCTAACCTGGGAAGCACCGGGTGCGCGAGTGCGCGTACCCCCCGAGCGCGCCCAGCCGCGGCCACAGAACGAGAGTCAGAGAGCAGGCGAAGAGCGACCGTGTCCTCACCGTCGTCGTCCACCATCCCCGAGTTCGGTCCCAACGACTGGTTCGTCGAGGAGAAGTACCAGCAGTACCGCGCCGATCCGCAGAGTGTCGATGCGACCTGGCGCGAGTACTTCGCCGGACTGGGCGCCGGGGGTGACGATGCCGCAGGTGATGGAACCAGCACGACGACCGCACCGGCTCCCGCCGCTGCCGCTCCTGCCGCTGCCGCTCCCGCCGCTGCCGCTGCTGCTCCCCCGCCGCCGCCCCCGCCACCGTCCCGTCCGGCAGCTGCGAAGCCGGCCGCCACCACTCCGGCAGCCGCACCCGCGAAGCCGGCAGCGGACAAACCCGCCACCCAGCCCGCGCCGGCGAAGGCAGCACCCGCCAAGGTCACCGCCACGCCGGACGACATGAAGAAGGACGTCGCCCCGGAGCAGGACGCCGACACCGTCGGGCCGCTCCGCGGAGCCGCGGCAGCGGTCGTCCGCAACATGACTTCGTCGCTGGAGATCCCCACCGCGACCAGCGTCCGCGCCGTCCCGGCGAAGCTGATCGGTGACAACCGGATCGTCATCAACAACTTCCTCAAGCGCAATCGCGCCGGGAAGATCTCCTTCACCCACCTCATCGGGTACGCCCTGGTCCGAGCGCTCGCCGACTACCCGAACATGAACCGGCACTTCGCCGAGACCGACGGCAAGCCGACAGTCGTCACGCCGGCCCAGGTGAACCTCGGCCTGGCCATCGACCTGCCCGGCAAGAACGGTCAGCGCTCGCTCGTCGTGGTGCCGATCAAGGGTGCAGGGACGATGAGCTTCCAGCAGTTCTGGGCCGCCTACGAGAGCGTGGTCCGCAAGGCCCGCAAGGGTGAGCTGACCGCTGCCGACTACCAGGGCACCACGCTCTCGCTGACCAACCCCGGCGGGATCGGCACCGTGCACTCGGTGCCCCGGCTGATGCAGGGCCAGGGCACCATCATCGGCGTCGGCGCGATGGAGTACCCGGCGGAGTTCGCCGGCGCCAGCGAGCGCACCCTTGCCGAGCTGGGCATCTCCAAGATCATGACGCTCACCTCGACCTACGACCACCGGATCATCCAGGGGGCCGAATCGGGCGAGTTCCTCAAGCGGCTGCACGGACTGCTGCTGGGTGAGGACAACTTCTACGACGATGTGTTCGCGTCGCTGCGGATCCCGTACGAGCCGGTGCGCTGGGTCCAGGACATCGGCGCCGGTGCCGGCGGTGAGCTCGACAAGACCGCGCGCGTGTTGGAGCTGATCGACGCCTACCGCACCCGCGGCCACCTGATGGCGGACACCGATCCGCTCAACTACCGGCAACGCAAGCACCCCGACCTCGACGTGCTCAGCCACGGACTCACACTGTGGGACCTGGAGCGTGAGTTCTCCGTCGGCGGGTTCAACGGCAAGCAGTTCATGAAGCTGCGCAACGTGTTGGGCGTGCTCCGCGATGCCTACTGCCGGACGGTCGGCGTCGAGTACATGCACATCCAGGACCCGATGCAGCGCAAGTGGGTGCAGCAGCGGGTGGAATCACCGCGCCCGGTGCCCGACCTCGAGCACCAGAAGTACATCCTCGGCCGGCTCAACGCGGCCGAGGCGTTCGAGACCTTCCTGCAGACCAAGTACATCGGTCAGAAGCGCTTCTCCCTCGAGGGCGGCGAGACCGTCATCGCGATGCTCGACGCGATCCTGAACAAGGGCACCGAGAACGGTATCGAGGAGATCGTCATCGGGATGGCGCACCGAGGTCGGCTGAACGTGCTGGCCAACATCGTCGGCAAGCCCTACGCCAAGGTGTTCCGCGAGTTCGAGGGCAACCTCGACCCCGGTCAGGCGCACGGTTCGGGCGACGTCAAGTACCACCTGGGCGCCGAGGGCAAGTACACCCGCCCGTTCGGTGACGGGGGCGTCAAGGTCACGCTGGTCGCAAACCCCAGTCACCTCGAGGTCGTCGACCCGGTGCTCGAGGGTGTCGTCCGCGCCAAGCAGGATCTGCTGGACCGCGGCGAGAACGGCTTCACCGTGATGCCGGTGGCGATCCACGGCGATGCCGCATTCGCCGGCCAGGGTGTGGTCGCCGAGACGCTGAACCTCTCGCTGCTGCGCGGCTACCGCACCGGCGGCACCGTGCACGTGATCATCAACAACCAGGTCGGATTCACCACCGCTCCCGAGCAGTCCCGCTCCAGCGAGTACTGCACCGATGTCGCCAAGATGATCCAGGCACCGATCTTCCACGTGAACGGCGACGACCCGGAAGCCGCCGTCTGGGCCGCCGAACTCGCGGTCGAGTACCGGGAGCAGTTCCGCCAGGACGTCGTGATCGACCTGATCTGCTACCGCCGACGCGGTCACAACGAGGGCGACGACCCTTCGATGACGAACCCGCTGATGTACCAGATCATCGACGGCAAGCGCTCAGTCAGGAAGACCTACACCGAGGCGCTCATCGACCGCGGCGACATGTCGGAGGCGGACGCCGAGGAGGCCCTGCGCGACTACCACCAGCAGCTCGAGCGGGTCTTCAACGAGGTCCGGGAGATGGAGAAGACGCAGGCCGTTGCCTCCCCGACCATCGAGGAGGAGCAGCCGATCCCGCGGAAGGTCGAGACGGCCATCTCGCCGGAGATGCTGCGCACGATCGCCGACGCCCACCTGGGTTATCCGGACACGTTCACCCCGCACCCTCGGGTGAAGACCGTGTTGGACCGCCGGGTCGAGATGTCCCGGCAGGGCGACATCGACTGGGCCTTCGGCGAACTGCTCGCCTACGGCTCCATCGCGATGAACGGCCGCCGGGTCCGATTGTCCGGTCAGGATTCCCGGCGCGGCACCTTCGTGCAACGTCACTCGTACCTCATCGACCGCAACACCGGCGCCGAATGGGTTCCGCTGCAACACCTCTCTGACGACCAGGGCAAGTTCCAGGTGTACGACTCGGCGCTCACCGAGTACGCGGCGCTGGGCTTCGAGTACGGCTACTCGGTCATCAACCGCGATGCACTGGTGATGTGGGAGGCGCAGTTCGGCGACTTCGTCAACGGCGCCCAGTCGATCATCGACGAATACCTCTCCTCCGGAGAAGCCAAGTGGGGCCAGCAGTCCGGCGTGGTGTTGATGCTGCCGCACGGTCACGAAGGCCAGGGTCCCGACCACACCTCGGGCCGGATCGAGCGCTTCCTGCAGCTGTGCGCAGAGGGGTCGATGACGGTCGCCGTCCCGTCCACCCCCGCGAACTACTTCCACCTGCTGCGCCGTCACGTGCTGGACGGGGTGCACCGGCCGATGGTCGTCTTCACCCCGAAGTCCATGCTGCGCAACAAGGCTGCGGTGTCGCAGGTCTCCGACTTCACCGAGGGCAAGTTCGAGTCGGTGCTCCCCGACACCACTGCCGAACCCGGCAAGGTCCGCCGCATCCTGCTCACCTCCGGCAAGCTGTACTACGAGCTGGACGCCTACCGGAAGAAGCAGGAGATCACCGACACGGCGGTCATCCGGCTGGAGCAGATCTATCCGGTCCCGCGGCGCAAGCTGTCGCACATCCTGAGCGCCTATCCGGACGTCACCGACATCCGGTGGGTCCAGGAGGAGCCGGCGAACCAGGGGTCCTGGACCTTCCTGGCGTTGGCGTTGCCGGAGATGCTGCCCGACCAGCTGGCCAGGGTGCGCCGGGTTTCGCGTCGCTCGATGGCCGCGCCGTCCGCCGGATCGACCCGGGTGCACGAGGTGGAACAGGCCGCAGTGATCACCGCGGCGTTCGCCGACTGAGAACGCCGATCTCGCCATGTCCCGACGAGCTCGGTGTCGGGCGTCAGCAGACCTGCTCAGACCACTCGTACGCCGCTGCGCCACACCGCGGACGTGAGGGGTACCCCGACCCGATAGGCGAGGTACTCGGGCCCCGGTGCGTCGATGACGTGCAGATCTGCTCGCCTGCCCACAGCGATCATCCCGACATCGGTGCGTCCCAACGCTTTCGCGCCGCCGAGGGTGGCCGCAGCCACCGCCTCGCCGACCGACAGGCCGCACTGCAGCACCCCGAGAGCCACCGCCAGTGCCATCGACGACGAGTACCCGGATCCCGGGTTGCAGTTGGAGGCGATGGCGATCTGCACGCCTGCATCGACCAGGTCCCGACCCCGCGCTGCGGGTTGGCGGGTCGACAGGTCGGTGATCGGCAACAGGGTGGCGATCGTCGAACCGGAGGCCAGCGCATCGATGTCGGCCTGCTGCAGATGCGTGCAGTGGTCGACGGAGATGGCCCGAGCGCTGACCGCCAACTGGACGCCGGAGCCAGTGCCCAGCTGGTTGCCGTGGACCTTGGTCCGCAGCTGGTGCCGTTCGGCGGCGGCCAGTACCCGGCGTGCCTGGGAATCGTTGAACGCACCGTCTTCACAGAAGACATCGACGAACTGGACCTGATCGGCCACCGCGTCGAGCATCGGCCCACAGACCAGGTCCACGTAATCGTCCGTCTCGCCGGTGAACTCATCGGGCACCGCGTGGGCGCCGAGGAACGTCACTGCATCGACGCCGGCGAGGACGGCCGCCTGGACGCTACGCACTTCGTCCGGCTGGGTGAGCCCGTAACCCGTCTTCGTCTCGACACAGGTCGTGCCGCCCCTGGCCATCTCCGCCAGGTGTCGTCGGATCCCGTCCACCAGATCCTCGGTGGACGCCGCCCGCGTCGCCCTGGCAGTGTCCATGATCCCGCCGGCGGTGTACTGCTCACCCGCCATTCGGGCGACGAACTCGCTGCTGCGGTCGCCGGCGAAGACCAGGTGGGTGTGCGAATCGACCCAACCGGGTAGCACCGACCGTCCGCCCAGGTCGATGGCATCGTCAGCGGCAGGGGCATCGTCCGCTGCGCCCACCCAGACGATCCGGCCCTGCTCCATGATCACCGCAGCATCCTGCAAGGTCGCCATCGGTCCGGCCGCCATCTGGTCGTCCATGGTCGCGAGCGAGGAGATGTTGTGCAGCAGCAGCGACCCGTCCGGCTCCCACTCCGAGCCCCGGGAGATGTCGCTGCTGTCGCTCATGGGTGGCGTCCTCGCTGTCGGGAACTGCTGTGGGGTGAACTGCTCGGAGGAGCAGTCCGGTGGAGCGGACCGGTGGGCTGGTGCGCCGCCCGCGCCATCAGGATCCCATCCACCGGCGACGGCAGCACCACCATTCGTTCACTTCCCGCCCAGCACCGTGGCCAATCGCGGTCCGGGGTCGCCCAGGGCCGTGTGCACACCGTCCCGAGCGAGTATCCGACCGCCGACCAGCACCTGGACCACATCGGCGGCGGTCGCCGCCATCAGCAGTTGATGGAGCTCGGACCCTGCTGTCCGCGCGGAGTCGGTCCGGACGCAGACCAGATCGGCAGGGTGTCCGACGGCGATGACACCCGCGCCGCTGCCGATGCTGCGGTGTGAGTGCACGGTGGCGGCCGTCAGCAGATCACCCGGATCGACGGTGCCGCGACGTCCCGTTCGGAGCCGCTCGCCCCACTCGATGCCCCGCGCCTGGTGGAACGGATCGACGAGCACCTGCTGATCTCCGCCGCACGCCATCGGGACACCCGCCGTCACCAGGTCGGCGATCCGCGGGAGGCCGTCGGCCAGATCGGCCTCGGTGCTCGGGCAGATCACCACCGTGGTTCCCGATCCGCCCAGCAGTGCGAGGTCGGCGTCGTCCAGATGGGTGGCGTGTACGGCGCTGGTCGCGGGACCGAGCAACCCGGCAGCCGCCAGCAGTCCGGTGGGCGTGAGCCCGGTCGCCGCCAGCGCGTCCGCGTTCTCCTGCAACTGCTCCGACAGGTGCACGTGCAGCAGTCGCCCGGGATCCAGCTCGCCGAGCACCCCAGCAAGCTCGGCGAGTCGGGCGGGCGGCACGGCCCGCACCGAGTGCACCGCAGCGCCGATGCGGACGCCGTCCTTTTCGCCGAGGTCGGCGACCCGCTCGGCCCAGGCACCGACACTACCGTCGGAGAAACGCTGCTGGACGGCGCTCAGTGGGGCGGCCGCCGACCCCGGCCGGTCGAAACCCGTTGCCAGGTACAGTGTGTCGAGCAGGGTGAGCCGGATACCGACGTCCCGCGCCGCGGCGATCAGCGCGAGCCCCATCGCGTTCGGGTTCTGATAGGGACGGCCGGACCGGTCGTGGTGCAGGTAGTGGAACTCCCCCACCGCTGTGTAGCCCGCGGACAGCAACTCGCTGAACCCGGCAACCGCCAGCTCGTACAGCCCGTCCGGCTCCAGCCGACCTGCCAACGCGTACATCGCCTCCCGCCAGGTCCAGAACGACCCGGAGCCGTCCGCAGCGGGTCGGTGGGTGCGCCCGCGCAGGCCCCGGTGGAACAGGTGACTGTGGGCATCGGCGAAGCCTGGCAGGACGAGCCCCGGGAGGATCTGTGCCGGTGCTGCCGGTGCAGGGCCCGTCGGGGCCCCGGGCAGCACCAGATCGATGGCGGTGATGACGCCTGCGCGGACGGTCAGCTCGACCGGACCGCTGGGACCGTCCGGCAACCAGGCGCTCGTGCACCGCAGGATCGTCGGCTCGTCCCCGGAGCTCATCGCAGCAGATCCTGCAGGACGTCCGCCAGTGCCTGCACACCTTCCAGACAGTCCGCTGTCTCGGCGTGCTCGTCCGGAGCGTGCGAGACACCGGACCTGTTGCGCACGAACAACATCGACGAGGGCACATGGGCGGACAGCACGCCGGCGTCGTGGCCGGCGCCGGTGGCGATCACCGGTGCGGACAACAGTTCGGCGGAGCGGGCGATCAACCCGGCATCGAAATCGACGTCCGGCGACAGCGACTCCCGGTGCACCACCAGGGAGCAGCCCTCCAGCTCGGCCTCGGTCCGGACGTCGGCGATGATCTCGTCGACCAGCGCAGCAGTGGAGCGCACCGAGCCGAACCGGGCGTCCAGCCAGACGTCGACGGACGAGGCGATCACGTTGGTACCACCCGGTTTCGGCACGATCCGGCCGACGGTCGCGACCGCTCCGGGGTACCGGGTCAGGGCGCGACGGGCCGCCAGCACGGTGGCGGCCGCGGGGATCATCGGGTCGCGCCGCTCATCGACGAGCGTGGTGCCGGCGTGGTTGCCCTGGCCGGTGAGGCTGAGCCGCCAACGACCGTGCGCGACGATCCCGGCGCCCACCCCGACGACTGCGTCCGGCGCCTGCGCGGCCAGCAGACGGCCCTGTTCGACGTGCAGTTCGACGAACGCTCCGATGCCCGCCAGCCGGTCGGGATCGGCACCCAGGTGAGTGGGGTCGATCCCGCTGCGGCGCACCGCATCCACCAGCGGGACGCCGGCCTGGTCCTTGAGCCGACGCACCTGATCCGGGTCGGCGGCGCCGGTGAGCAACCTGCTGCCCAGGCACGGCAGACCGAACCGGCCGCCCTCCTCCTCGACGAAACACACAACCGCAACGGGTCTCGCGGGGACGACGCCGCGCACCCGGAGCTCGTCGACGGCGAGCAGTGACGAGAGGACCCCGAGCGGACCGTCGAATGCCCCGCCGCCGGGCACGGAGTCCAGGTGCGAGCCGGTGACGAGCGCGTCCGGCCCACTCCCCCACCACGCCCACAGGTTGCCGTTGCGGTCGGTCTCGACGTCCAACCCACGGCGCTCCGCCTGGTGGACGAACCACTCCCGCAGCACCAGATCGGCATCGTCGAACCCGTGCCGCGAGTAGCCGCCCCGGTGCCGGTCACGCCCGATCCCGGCGAGATCCGCCTGCAGGGCGGTGAACCGTCCGGCCGCCTCCGCACGGTGTCCGCGGCTGTTCATCGGGTCAGGCCCCGGTCTCGGTGTCGGCAGGACTGTTCATCGGCACCTGCAGGCCGGTGGCCTCCGCGGCTGCGTCCGCCAGCGGATAGCCCGCATCGACGTGCCGCAGCACGCCCATCGCCGGGTCGTTGGTCAGCACCCGTTCCAGCTTCTGTGCGGCCAGCGCGGTGCCGTCGGCCAGGCAGACCTGGCCCGCGTGGATGGACCGACCGATCCCGACGCCGCCGCCGTGGTGGATCGACACCCAACTGGCCCCCGAGGCGGTGTTGATGAGCGCGTTCAGCAGCGGCCAGTCGGCGATCGCGTCGCTGCCGTCGGCCATCGACTCGGTCTCCCGGTACGGCGAGGCGACGGATCCGCTGTCCAGGTGGTCGCGGCCGATCACCACCGGCGCGCTGAGCTCACCGGAGGCAACCATCTCGTTGAACCGGAGCCCCGCCAGATGACGCTCGCCGGCGCCGAGCCAGCAGATCCGTGCGGGCAGTCCCTGGAACGCGATCTTCTCGGGCGCCAGCCGCATCCAGCGCTGCAGCGACTCGTTCTCCGGGAACATCTCCTTCACCGCGCGGTCGGTGGCGTGGATGTCGGCCGGGTCACCCGACAGCGCCACCCAGCGGAACGGCCCCTTCCCGGCGCAGAACAACGGCCGGATGTAGGCGGGAACGAATCCCGGGAAGTCGAAGGCCCGCTCGTAGCCCGCCAGCTGCGCCTCGCCGCGGATCGAGTTGCCGTAGTCGAAGACCTCCGCGCCGGCATCGGCGAAGCCGACCATCGCCTCGACGTGCCGGGCCATCGACTCCCTGGCGCGGTCGGTGAACTCCTCGGGCTTCGCCGCCGCATACGCATGCCAGTCCTGCAGTTCGACGCCGATCGGCAGGTAGGCCAGCGGGTCGTGGGCGCTGGTCTGGTCGGTGACGATGTCGATCGGCACCCCCCGGCGCAACAGCTCCGGAACGAGCTCTGCGGCATTGCCGATCACCCCGACCGACAGCGCACGGCGATCGTTCTTCGCCGCGACCGCGAGCTCGACGCCGTGATCGAGCGAGTCGGCGACGACGTCGAGGTAGCGGGTGTCGACCCGGCGCCCGGCCCGCACCGGGTCGCAGTCGATGGCCAGCACGGCGCCACCGTTGAGCGTCACGGCGAGCGGCTGCGCACCGCCCATGCCGCCCAGACCCGCTGTGAGAGTGAGGGTTCCGGCCAACGTGCCGGAAGCCTTGCCGGCAGCCGTGAATTTCGCGGCGATGGCGGAGAAAGTCTCGTAGGTGCCCTGGACGATGCCCTGACTGCCGATGTAGATCCATGAACCGGCCGTCATCTGGCCGTACATGGTCAGGCCCTGCTGCTCCAGTTTGCGGAACTCCGGCCAGTTCGCCCAGTCCGGCACGAGGTTGGAGTTCGCGATCAGCACCCGCGGCGCCCACTCGTGGGTCCGCAGGATTCCGACCGGTCGACCCGACTGCACGAGCAGCGTCTCGTCGTCGGTCATGTCGACCAGCGAGCGGGAGATCGCGTCGAAGCTGCGCCAGTCCCGGGCAGCCCGACCGGTACCGCCGTAGACGACGAGGTTGTCCGGATCCTCGGCAACCTCGGGATCGAGGTTGTTCTGCAGCATCCGCAGCGGCGCCTCGGTCGCCCACGACCGGGCCGTGAGCGTGCTCCCACGGTGAGCGCGGACCGGACGGGCGCCCGGCAGCGCGCCGCTGGATGCCGGGGTGCTGGTGGTGGTCATCGGTTCTCCTGGCTGGGTTGCTGGGTCGGTGCGGTGGTGGGCGGCTGGGCGGTCTCGACCGGTGCCTCCAGCGACGGGAGCTGCGCACCTGCACGATGCGCGGCGGCGGTGATGCGGCCGGCGTCCAGCAGGGCGATGACCGCGTCGATCTCGGCGGCGAGGTGCCGATCGGGGCCGGGCCCTGCGACCACGGTGCGCACCTCGTCCCGAACCGCACCGGTGACGTCGCCCGCGACCAGCGGCGCGCGCAGGTCCAGAGCCCTGGCAGCAGTGAGGATCTCGATCGCCAGCACGCGCCGGAAGCCGTCGATCCCGCGGCGCAGCTTGCGGGCCGCATGCCAACCGAGCGAGACGTGGTCCTCCTGCATCGCCGAGCTGGGGATCGAGTCGACGGAGGCGGGAACAGCCAACCGCTTGAGCTCCGCGACGATCCCTGCCTGGGTGTACTGGGCGATCATGTGGCCGGAGTCGACGCCGACCTCGTAGGCCAGGAACGGCGGAAGTCCCTGGGAGCGTGCGCGATCCAGCATCCGGTCGGTCCGTCGCTCGCTGATCGAGGAGACGTCGGCGACCGGGATCGCCAGGAAGTCCAGGACCGCGGCCACCGCGGCGCCGTGGAAGTTGCCGTTGGAGGCGATCCGGCCGTCGGGCAGTACCACCGGATTGTCGATGGCGGAGGCGAGTTCTCGGTCGGCGATCAGGGTGGCGTGGGCCGCGGTGTCGCGTCCACTGCCGTGCACCGCGGGCGCACAGCGCAGGGAGTAGGCATCCTGAACCCGGCCGTCCTCCGGTCCGGCATGGGAGGCGACGATGGGTGAGCCCGCGAGCGCTCCGCGGATGACGGCGGCCGAGACGCCCTGGCCGAGCTGGGGCCGGAGCGCCTGCAGTTCGGCAGCGAACACCGCATCGGTACCCAGCAGGGCCTCGACGCTCATCGCGGCCGCGAGATCCGCTGTGTCCCAGAGCATCGCGAGATCTGTCAGCGCCATGCAGAGCATCCCCAGCATGCCGTCGGTGCCGTTGATGAGAGCCAGACCCTCCTTCTCCGCCAGCACCACAGGTGTGAGCCCGGCGGCGTCGAGCGCCTCGGCCGCGGATCGGAGCTCGCCGGCGGCGTCGTGCACCTGTCCCTCGCCGATCAAGCACAGGGCGACCGCGGACAGCGGCGCGAGATCCCCCGAGCAGCCCAACGATCCGTACTCGGGGACGATGGGGGTGATGCCGGCGTTCAGCAGGCCGGCCAGCAGGGCGGCGGTCGCCGGCCGGATCCCGGTCCGACCGGTGGCCAGCGTCGAGAGCCGCAGCACCATCATGGCGCGCACGACCTCACGCTCGACCGGCGCCCCACTGCCCGCAGCATGCGAGCGGATCAGCGACAGCTGCAGGTCGGCCCGTCGTTCGCGGCCGATGTGGGTGGTTGCGAGTGCACCGAACCCGGTCGAGATGCCGTAGTGCGGATGCGGGTCCTCGGCGAGCGCATCGATGTGCGCCCTGGTGGCCGCCATCGCCCGTTCCGCAGCGGGGTCGATCAGCACTTCTCGGTCGTGGCGCGCCACGACCGTGACCTCGGCGATGGTCAGCGGACCGGTGCCGACGGTCACCGCGGGCGCTGTGTTCGCGGGGGGAGTCATGTCCCCATTGCAGTCCTTCCGGACCACTCGCGCGAGTGGTTCGACATGGCATCTGTCCGGTATACCGGACAGATGGAACGTGACCCGCTCCCGCCCGACCGACAGGCCGCCCGACGACCCGCGGTCCCCGCGTTGCGCCGCGGGCTGCAAGCGCTGCAGTTCCTGGCGTCCAGGGCCACCCCGGTCTCGGCCACCGCTGTGGCCCGCGAGCTCGGGATCGCCAGATCCTCCGCCTACGAGCTGTTGTCCGAACTCGCCGCTGCCGGATTCGTGAGCCATCTCGGCGAGGCCAGGCGATGGGGGCTGGGCGTCGCAGCGTTCGAGATCGGGTCGGCCTATCTGCGCGGTCAACCGCTGGAGCTGCTCGGCACCCCCGTCGTCCGGCGTCTCGCCCACACCTCGGCGCAGCCGGCTGTTGCCGGGTCCCCGCGAGGTCGCGGCGGCTCCGGGGACGGTGGTGTCGAGGGCGGGGTCACCGCGCACCTCGGTGTGCTGCACGGAGCGCAGATGCTCTACCTGGTGAAGGAGCGCTCCGGCGGCCACGGTCCGACGCTGGTGACGGACGTCGGGGTCCGCCTGCCGGCCGCCCTCACCGCCACCGGCCTGTCGCTGCTGGCCGGGTTGCCGGCGCAGCAGGTCCGCGCCCTGTTCCCGGATCGCGACGCCTTCGTCGACCGGACCGGTCGCGGACCACGGACTCTGCCCGAGCTACGGACCGAGCTGGCCGCTGTGGGGCAACGCGGCTGGGCCGTCGAAGACGGCCGGGTGAGTGCCGGAACTGCCTCGGTGGCAGCGGCCGCCGTCGATCACGAGGGCCGGCCACTGGCGGCGGTCGGCCTGACCGTCCGCCATCTCTGCGTCACCGACAGCTGCGACGGGCTGGCCGCGGTGCAGCCGTACGTCGCCGACGTGCTGGACGCTGCTGCCCGCTTGACGGCAGCGATCGGCGGCCGCGGTCGATCGGTCCGGCTGGGCCGGACCCCGCAGGCTCGCTCTGCGCAGGCTCGCTCTGTGCAGGCTCGGCCTCCCCAGGCTCGGTCTCCCCGGGCTCAGTCGTCCACGCCGTAGCTCAGCCGCTCACGCCGTCGCTCAGTCGTCATCGCCGGAGGCTCAGTCGTCATCGCCGGAGGCTCAGTCGTCGCCGTACGCGGTGGGCCGGGTGACGAACCGATGGAAGAGCCGGGCGAACTCGGCAGCCTCCTCGTCGTCGAACCCGAGCAGCAGGATGTCCACCCACTGGTGCCGGATCGTGCGGGCCTTGCGCAGCAAGCGTTTACCGGCGGGGCTCAGGGACACCAGCACCCCACGTCCGTCGAGGGGATCGGGACGGCGGTCGACGAGCCCCAACGTCTCCAGGGACACGACCTGCCGGCTCATCGTCGGTTTGCCGACCTCGAAGCCGGCTGCCAGGTCGGTGATCCGGCACTGCTTGTCCGCCGCCACCTGGACCAGGATCCGATAGGCCGCCAGGGTCAGCTCGGTGCTGGCCTGGTGCGCCAGGCGCGCCTGACCCGACCGGGAGCGCTGTCCGAAGGCGACCACGTCGTTCTCGACCGCTGTCACCAAGGCGTCCCGGGGACCCGCCTGCGACACCACGGTCGGGACGTTGAGCTGCGTCAGCGCCCGGTCGCCGTGGTAGTACCCCAGGATGCTGACGCTCGCGGGATCGACGGACAATGCCGCGCCGGTGGCGATCGGCGCGCCGATCCACCGCGCGGCCATGGCCCTGGAGAAGTGCCCGTGGCCGATCAGCACCACATCCCCGCCGCCCGCTTCGACGCCCAGTTCGAGCGCACGCGCGATCACCGCATCGGCGCGGACGGACACCTCCCGGACGCTCTCCCCGCCGGGCGCCCCGTCGGCGAAGATCGACCAGCCCGGCCGGGTCTGGTGGATCTCGGCGGAGGTGATCCCCTCATAGTCCCCGTAGGACCATTCGGCCAACTGCGGCACCACCTGGTCCACCACCAGTCCGGCCAGCTCGGCCGTCCGACGGGCTCGCAGTCGGGGTGAACTCAGCACGCACACCGGTGCCACGCCCAGTCGACCGAGGGTGCCGCCTACGGCGACCGCCTGCCGCACCCCGCGTTCGGTGAGGTCGATGTCGGTGACGGAGGTGTGCTGTCCCGAGGCACTCCACTCGGTCTCCCCGTGTCGTAGCAGCACCAGACGAACGGTGGGCTGGGTCATCGATCGGCCTCCAGGGGCATGCGGTCGCGGCGGGGGTCTCCTTCCCCCTCAGCGTCCGGTGCCGTCGAGAAGTTCCCCGATGCAACGATCGGGGACCGGGCGTGCCGGTTCACCGACGCCGACCACCCCGAGGAGTGCCGGTGGCGTTCGGTGGTGTCGGATCCGGTGCATCCGGCCCGAAGAGCGCCGGGAACCGGGCCATCCAGACGGTCGCCGACGGGCTGAGCAGCAGGTAACCCACGAGCACGGCGATCAGTGCGAGCGCGATCCCCCACCCGAGGTGTTCGCCGGGGATCGCCAGCCACCCGCCGATGGCTCCGGCGAGGATCTGGATGACGATCGCGGGCGTTCGCCCCCACCGCCGACCGCGCAGCAGCGCGACCCCGACCGCGGCCAGGAACAATGCCAGCGCCAGGAAGTAGGCCACCTGGGCGAGAGCCGGCCCGGTGTGACCGGCGCGGATCCCCGACAGCCCGGCGAGCACACCGAACACGGTGACGCCGAGGCCCTCGACCAGCACGGCCGCAGCAGCGAGCCGCACCGGGGGCGGCGGCGGGAAGGACAGCGGGGGTGGATCGACCGGCTGGGACACCTGTTCAGGGTATCGCTGCGACTCATCAGGGGTTCGGGCTGTGACGTCCGTCGGGACGGGTCGAGTGCGCACTACTGCTGGGTAGGGTCGACGGGCCATGCGCGCCGTCCTCATCGTCAATCCGCACGCCACCGCCACCACCCCGCGGCGGCGCGATCTGTTGACGCATGCTTTTGCCGGGCAGATGGAGGTGCAGGTCGAGCAGACCGGCGCCCGCGGTCACGGCGCAGATCTCGCGGCACAGGCAGCAGCCGACGACGTCGAGCTGGTCATCGTGCACGGCGGAGACGGCACCGTCAACGAAGTGGTCAACGGCTTGCTCGCGGACGGGCTGCGACCCGACCTGCCCCTGCTGGCCGTCGTCCCGGGCGGGTCGACCAATGTCTTCGCGCGGGCGATCGGGATGGATCCGGACCCGACCGCCGCGACCGAACAGATCCTGGAGAGCCTGCAGAGTGCCAGGGAGCCGCGGATCGTGTCGCTCGGCCGCGCAGGTCGCCGGTACTTCACCTTCAACGCCGGGATCGGGATGGACGCCGAGGTGGTCCGCAGGGTCGAGGAGGAGCGCAGCGCCGGCCGGAGGATCTCCAACGCACTTCACGTCCGTCATGCCGTGGCCGCCTATCGCGCCACCGAGACCGGCACCGGACCATTGACCGTCACGCTGCCCGGCAGCGAGCCGCTGCCCGGTTGCCAGCTCGCATTCATCTCCAACGTCGACCCGTGGACCTACCTCGGGTCACGACCCATCCGGACCAATCCGACCACCTCACCGGACGGGGGTCTGGGAGTCTTCGTGGCCAGATCGCTGCGGCTGCCGACGGTGGCCAGGACCATCGCCCAACTCGTCAGGTCCCGGCCCGGTCGGGGTCCGCACGGCCGCGGCCTGCTCACCGCTGACGACGTGGCGTGGGTTCGGGTGACCGCTACGGAGGGGCCGGTCGGGGTGCAGGCCGACGGTGACTACCTCGGCAGGTTCGACGAGGTCGAGTTCACCTCGGTACCAGCAGCGCTGCGAGTGGTGGTCTGAGCGTCGGGCTCGCACGGTCGGGTGGGCCCGCTGCACGACCCTTGGGCCTAGCACGGCGAAGAAAACACCCTGAGTGAGTTACGTAACCTGCGCGTCACTTGCTCTTGACATCGCCGTGATGCGTGGAAGCATTCAAGTTGCGCCACAAACGAGCACATACGGCCAGAATGACCGATCGCACCATCACCGATCCCTCAACGACGCGGGTTTGGCTCGACAGCTGACGAGGACGACACCGGTCCGAGTGAAGACTGCCGAGCTCGTCTGCAGCGCCCCCGTCGAACAATCAGTATCAACCACCACACACGTGCCCGGGATCGGGCTGATGAAGGAGTGCCACAGATGGACTGGCGTCACCGCGCAATCTGCCGCGACGAAGACCCCGAGTTGTTCTTCCCGATCGGGAACTCGGGCCCTGCGCTGCTGCAGATCGCAGAAGCCAAGGCCGTGTGTGAACGGTGCCCCGTGATGAGCGACTGTCTGACCTGGGCGATCGAGTCCGGCCAGGATGCGGGCGTCTGGGGCGGCATGTCCGAGGACGAGCGCCGCGCTCTCAAGCGTCGCCGCGCCAGGGCACGCGCCCGCAGCCACTGAGCTGCCGCACACCACAGCATCGCGAACCGCCCCCGGCCCGGCCGGGGGCGGTTCTGCGTCGTCGGCCACGGTGAGGGTGGTCGAGGATGCCCGTGGCGGAGCGGCACTCGTGGATCCGAACATCGGGATCTCGACTCACTGCGTTCGCTCGAGCACCGTGGGGGTTCTGCCTCGTCGGCACGGTGACGGTGGTCGAGCATTGAGGGCAGTCGTGCCCAGCGCGAGCGCCGCCGACGAAGGAGTGGTCGAGACCCCGTCACGAATCACTCAGCCGCGGCGGCGCAGCGGCACCGAGATCCGGGCGACCGAACCGGGGCCGTCCTCGCGGTTGCGCATCACCAGCGAGCCGCCGAGCTCGGCCGAGACCAACGTCTTGACGATCTGCAGACCGAGGCCCGTGCTCGCATCGAGCCGGAAGCCCTCCGGCAGGCCGACCCCGTCGTCGATCACGTCGACCTGCAGCTCCCGGGCCGTGCGCTCCACCTTCACCACCACCTTGTTGCCGCTGCCGCCCTGCGGATAGGCGTGCTGCAGCGCATTCTGGACCACCTCGGCGAGCACCATCACCAGCGGCGTCGCCCGATCGGCGGCGAGCACCCCGAAGCTGCCCACCCGCTGGATCCTGGCTGGGCTCTCCGCGGCGGCGACCTCGGACAACGTGGGCACGAGCCGGTCGATGATCTGGTCGAGGTCGAGCCGGTCGTCGGGTGCTGTCGACAGTGTCTCGTGCACGAGCGCGATCGAGGCCACCCGGCGGACGGACTCGTTGAGCGCGTGCCGGACCGACTCCTCCTTCGACCGTCTGGCCTGCAGCCGCAGCAACGCCGCCACCGTCTGCAGGTTGTTCTTGACCCGGTGGTGGATCTCCCGGATGGTCGCGTCCTTGCTGATGAGCGCCCGGTCCCGCCGACGTACCTCGGTGACGTCCCGGACCAGCAGCAGTGCACCTGCCGGCACTCCGGCGATCAGCAACGGGATGGCGCGGAACAGCACGGTCGCACCCTTGGCCTCGATCTCCATCCGCAGGCTCGGTCGTCCGTGTACGGCGCCGACGATCCTGGCGGCCAGCTCGGAGGCGTCGAACGGATCGGGCACCAGGCTCCGGGTGAGCGCGGCGACCTGGGTGTGCGCGAGGTCGCCGGCGAAGCCGAGGCGGTGGTAGGCGGACAGCGCATTGGGGCTCACGTACTCGACCGAACCGTCGGGGTCGAGGCGGAGCAGGCCGTCACCGGCGCGGGGACCGGTGTGCATCTCGCCGGGCTGGTCGGGCCACGGGAAGGTGCCGTCTGCCACCATCCCGAGCAGCGACTGGGACGCATCCCGGTAGGCCGTCTCCAGGGCACTCGGCCCGTCCGCCGGGTGATCGGCGGAATCGTGCACCAGCACCGCCACCGCGGCGTCCTGGTAGGGCACCGCCAGGCAGGTGCGCTGCACCTCGCCGTCGGCGCCGGTGTCGATCGGGCCGGAGGACGTGACACCCAGCACTGCCTGGTGGAAGACCCTGGCGTCCGGTCCGTCGATCCTGCGGGCCACCAGATCGTCCGGGTGCACGGTGCCCACCGTCGTCGGGCGGACCTGCGCCACGCAGACCAGAGTGTCGCCGTGATGCCCCGCACCCCGGTTGTCCGGGGCGTCGGTCGGCACCCACAACGTCAGGTCGGCGAAGGACAGGTCGGAGATCAACTGCCATTCGGACACCAGCTGCTGCAGGTGCGCAACAGCGCCCCCGGTCAGCGAGGTGTGCTCGGCCAGCAGGTCGGAGAGGGTCGACATCAGCGGCCGGGGTCGATCAACCGATCTCGGCGATCAGGTCGCCCTCCTGGACGACCTGGCCCTCGGCGACGGCGATCTTCGTCACGGTGCCGTCGACCTCGGCGATCACCGGGATCTCCATCTTCATCGATTCCAGGATGACCAACGTGTCGCCGTCCGCGACCTGATCGCCCTCGGCGACGAGGACCTTCCAGACGTTGGCGACCATCTCGGCAAGGACCTGCTCGGCCATCGCGATCTCCTCGGGGTTGGTCCGGAGCAGCTGCGGGAGCCGGCCGGGAAGTCTGCGGAACTGCTCTGCCATCCAACCACGCAGCGATGCTCGTTTCGGCCCTGGCCCGTCCTCCGTGGCAGGATGGATCGACCGGCCCGCAGGGCTACCACTCCAGTGAAGAGAGGCGCGAGGCGATGAGCAAGCGCGGACGTAAGAGGAAAGCACGCAGGAAGGGTGGCGCGAACCACGGCAAGCGCCCCAACGCCTGATCAGCTTCTCCGATCGAGCAGTTCGAGACGTGCAGAGCGGCATCAGCGGCAGTTCCCGCGACCACGCGGGACCGCTGGTGCTGATCAGTACCTGGCGGCTGGTACTGGCCGCCACTGCGCTCACCGGGTTCGCCGCGGCACTGACCGGCGACTTCGAACGCGGGTTCATCCCGTTCAACCTGAACTACTTCTCGCAGCTCGGTGCGCTGGCCGTCGGGCTCACCGCACTCGGCGGGCTGCTGTCACCGCTGTGGAACGACGGCCGGATCGAAGGCGCCCGCGGTTTCCTGCGGGGTGCGTCCACCACCTGGTCGGTGCTGATCATGATCGTCTTCGCGACCCTGTTGCACGGCAGCTACTCGTCGTTGAGCTCGAAGCTCGAGCATCTGGTGGTGCCTGTCCTGGCGGCGATCGACTGGATCGTCGTCGGCCGCAACAGCTCTCGCCTGCAGTGGTGGTGGCCGCTGGTGTGGCTGGCCGGACCGGTGGTCTATCTGCCGTTCTACATCGCGGCGACGCACCAACGGGGTCGGCCGCTGTACGTCTTCCTGGATCCTGACAACGGAGACTTCTGGATCGTCGCCGCCGGGGTGCTCCTCGGCTTTGCCGTCCTCGGCTACCTGTTCTGGGCCATCGGCCGACTCAGGGGGCGCATGGTCTCGTCCCGTACGGGCCCGCACCCCGGCTGACTCGAGTTCCGCGACGGCCGGAGGTCACTGCTCGGAGCGGGTCTGGATCTCGATCTCGACGGAGTCCCGGAATCGCTCGACGCCGTCAGCGCCACTGGTCCGGGTGATTGCGGTGACCACCCGCAGCCGCAGTTCGTCCGGCGCACGCTCACCGCTGCAGGTGCGTTGGACCAGCTTCTTCAGCTTCTCCTCGACGCCGGCTTCTTCCAGGCACGGGGAACAGTCGTCCAGATGACGCTGCACCGCTGCCCGGGCATCGGTGTCCATCTCGTTGTCGAGGAACAACCACACGTCGCGGAGCACCTCGAAACACTCGTCGTCGCCGCCGCAGACACCGGCGCCGTCCACGCCGATCGGGGTCAGACCGCCGGGCTGCTCGCTCATCGCTCGTCACCCCCGCCGGTCAACGCCGCTGAACGGATGAACCCACGCTCGGTGGCGTACTCGGACAGCAGCTCCTTGAGCTGTCGCCGGCCACGGTGCAGCCGCGACATCACGGTGCCGATCGGCGTTCCCATGATCTGCGCGATCTCCTTGTAGGCGAAGCCTTCGACGTCGGCCAGGTAGACGGCCAGCCGGAAGTCTTCCGGGAGTTCCTGCAGCGCGTTCTTGACATCCGAGTCGGGCAGCCGGTCCAGTGCTTCCATCTCCGCGGACCGCAGCCCGGTCGAGGTGTGCGACTCTGCCTCGGCGAGCTGCCAGTCGGTGATCTCGTCGGTCGGGGTGACGATCGGTTGCCGCTGCTTCTTGCGGTACGAGTTGATGTAGGTGTTGGTGAGGATCCGGTACAGCCAGGCCCGCAGGTTGGTGCCCTGGGTGAACCGCGGGTAGGCCGCGTACGCCTTGAGGTAGGTCTCTTGGACCAGGTCCTCGGCGTCGGGCGGGTTCCTGGTCATCCGCAGCGCAGCACCGTAGAGCTGATCCATCAGCGGCATCGCATCCTGGGTGAATCGCTGCGAGAGTTCGGCCTCGCTCAGCGTGGGCGCGGCAGCAGCGCCGCCGACCTCTGTCGCCGCGGCCCGTGAGGCAGCATCGGCGACGGTGGTGTCGACTGCGGGATCCTGCGGCGTCGGTGTGGTGTCCACGCGCCTCACTTTCACATCGGTGCTCGAGGACATTCTTACACCCTGCCCTCTGCCCGGCGGACGTCCCGGAGCGACTCGGAGCGCCCGGCGTGCGGGGCGCTCCAGGCCTGCGATCTGCGTCACGGTCAACCCGTCCTTCCCGGCTCCGCTCGGCGGCGGGGCCATCTGGACGGGTCAACCGGACGGGCCGGTGCGCTATTCCACCGAAGGTCTCGGGCCGGATCGCAGATCCGTCCTCTTCTCCCTCGTTCTTGACGAGGGTGACCGGATGCGGCTGTGCCCCGGGTCAGGGATTGGCTCGGGCATGGGCGGGACACCGCGGGCGAGCTTGCGAACCCGCGGAGCCCGCCGGGCGGGACCCGGGGCACAGCCGCATCCGACACACGGAGGAGTTATCCGAGGTTCTCGCTCTTCAGCCACTCCTGGGCGATCTGGGCAGCGTTGTCGCCACTGAGCTTCGCGTCCAGGCCGGCAAGGGTCTTGGTGTCCAGCTTTGCCGAGACGGCGTCCGCTGCGTCTGCCATCGGCTGGGTCAACACCTTCTGGGAGAACAGCGGCACGATGCTCTGCGCCGCGAACATGCTCTTCGGGTCGGTGAGAACCACGAAGCCGTTGGCCGTGATCGACGGGTCCGTCGAGAAGATGTCGGCGGCATCGATGCTGCCGCCCTTCAGTGCATCGACGGTGATCGTGCCGCCGGACTCGGTCGGGGTGAAGGTGCCGAACTTGACGCCGTAGACACTCTCCAGCGCCGGAACACCATCGGGTCGGGTCTGGAACTGCGCGGGCGCGCCCAGCGTGAGCTCGCCGGCCACGGCCTTGAGATCCTCGATGGACGTCAACTTGTACTTGTCCGCGGTCTCCTGGGTGACCGTGATCGTGTCGGCGTTCTGTGCCTCGGCCGAGTTCGTCGTGCCGAAGCCCTGGGCGGCAGCCACCGTCTTGAGTGCCGCGTCGACGTCCTTGGGCGACTTCGCCTTCGCGCTCGGATCGAGGTTGCTCAGGATGGAGCCCGAGTACTCCGGAACGAAGCCGATCTCGCCGTTCTTCAGCGCCGTCAGATAGATGCCGCGCTCACCGATGCTGAGCTTCTTGGTGACCGTGACGCCCTTCGCGGCCATCGCGCCGCCGTAGATCTCGGCGAGCAGGACGTTCTCGGGGAATGCGGCGGAGCCGATGACGATCGATCCGGGCTCGGTCGGCAGGGCCGCCGACGAGGAACCCCCGGATCCGCTCGAGGACGGTGCGGAGCTCTCCGAGGTCCCTGCGGACGAGGATTCACCATCCGAGGAGGCACCGGTGGACGAGGCCCCGGGGGACGAGCCACCGGCGGAGGTGCTGGGAGCGGCCGAGCTGGTCGCGGGGGCGGTCGGGGTGTTGGTGGTGGACGAGCTGCCGCTGTCTCCACAGGCGGCGACGAGCAGCAGTGCGGCGGCGAGCGCCGACACCAGAGGAATGCGCTTCATGATTCTCCTTCTTCGGGGGTTGTTGTCGTGGTCATTCCTGGACCACCTGCGCCACCGAGGTGGGCGACGAGGTGACCGCGGTGCGGTCCTTCTTGCTGAAGCGACCGGAGACGCCGGGAGAGACGACCGCTCGCTGCACCAGGTTCATCAGGCCGTCGATCGCGACCGCCAGCAGGGCGACGGTGAGCCCGGCGGCCACCATTGCCGGGTACCCGTACCGGGGGTCGAGCAGTCTCCCGGTGCCGTCCTTGATGAACCGGCCCAATCCGCCCAGGAAGGGCAGGTAGGCCGCCACGGTCAGGGTGGCGATCACCTGCAGCGTCGCGCTGCGGATCCCGGAGGCGATCAGCGGCAACGCGTTCGGGATCTCGACCTTCCGCACCACCTGCCAGCCCGTCATCCCCATGCCCTTCGCCGCATCCCGGACGGCCGGGTCGACGTTCTTCACACCCGCGTAGGTGCTGGTCAAGATGGGCGGGAGGGCCAGCAGGACCAGCACGATCATCACCGGCACGAAGAACGGGAACGCCCCCTTCTGCAGCAGGCCGGGGACGGCTCCCTTGAACTCGATCAGTGGGCGGAGCCAACCCACCAGCAGGATCACCAGTCCGAGCGTCGGAATGGCGCGGAAGGCATTGGCCAGGCCGACGGCCAGCACGACCCCCCTGCCGGTGTGCCCGATGAGCAGCCCGAGGGGGAGCGCGATGAGCACGGCGATCACCAGCACGATCGCCGTGTACTCCAGGTGCTCGACGATGCGGGCGAGCAGACCCTGCGGGCCCGTCCAGTTGTCCGGGTCGTTGAACCAGACGCCGACCCTTCCGAGTGGCGGGAGCAGGGAGTCGTCGGCAGCTTGCAGCGACAGCGTCATCGAGCGCTCACCGCCCGCTGCCACGGTGTCAGCGAACGGACGACCAGCAGCACGATCGCGTCGAAGACGAGGGCGATCACCACGAACCAGATCAGCCCGGCGATGGTCGGTGTCACCGAACTGTTGACATAGCCGGTCACGAACAGCCCGCCGAGCTGGCTGACGCCGATCACCGAGCCCACCGAGATCAGGCTGACGTTGGAGACCGCCGCCACCCGCAGCCCGGCGCCGATCACTGGGAGCGCGAGCGGCAGCTGCACCTTGAGCAGCCGTTGCCGGCTGGTGTATCCCATTGCTGCTGCCGCGGCCAGGGTGTCCTGCGAGACGGACGAGAGACCGTCGGCGACCGTGCGCGCGAGCAGGGCGATGGTGTACACCGTCAGCGCCACGGCCACGTTGACGGGCGAGAGGATGCCGGTGCCGAGGATGCCGGGGAGCACCAGGAACAGCACCAACGACGGGATCGTGTAGAGGATGCCGAAGATCGAGACGATCGGCGGATAGCTCCAGCGGTAGCGGCTGGCCACCCAGCCGATCGGCAGGGCCACGGCCAACCCGACGACGATGGGCACGGCCGCCAACCACAGCGTGGTGACCAGCCACTCCATCGTCTGCGCGTTCGTCAGGTAGCTCCAGATCGTCACGGCCGTTCACCGCCCGGCAAGCCGGCGGCGGCAGCCGTCGCGCGGGTCTGCACCGCTCGGTTCTCGATCTGCGCCACCACCTCGGACGCGGACACCGTGCCGGCGAAACTACCGTCTTCGTGCACCACCACGCCGCGCCCGCTGGGCGAGGAGAGCGCCGCGTCCAGCGCCTCGCGGAGCGTGCCGGCCTCTCCGGCCAGGGTGCCGCCGAGGTTCAGCAGCACGGGGGTGATCTCGGCCGGGTTCTCCGCGTCGCCGAGCCCCGCGCTGGCCAACCAGCCCTGGGGATGCGCCTGCGCATCGACGACCAGCGTCCAGCCCTCCTGGGCGACCGAGCGGGCCTCGCCGACCGTCGCCCCGAGCCGCACGGTGTCCTCCCGGTGCAGCGGCAGGACGCCGGCCTCGGCGAAACCGAGCGAGCGATAGCCGCGGTCACGCCCGACGAAACCTGCCACGAAGGCGTCCGCAGGCCGCGACAGCAGCGCGGCGGGCGCCGCGAACTGCGCGAGCGTCCCACCCACCCGCATCACCGCGACGGTGTCTCCGAGCTTGATGGCCTCGTCGATGTCATGGGTGACGAACACGATCGTCTTGCCCAGCTCGCTCTGCAACCTGAGAAACTCATTCTGCAGCTGCTCGCGGACCACCGGGTCGACCGCACTGAACGGCTCGTCCATCAGCATCACCGGCGGATCGGCGGCCAGTGCCCTGGCCACCCCGACCCGCTGCTGCTGTCCCCCGGACAGCTGCGCCGGATAGCGGTTCGCCATCGCGACATCGAGCCCGACGCGTTCCAGCAGCTCCATGGCCTTCGCCCTGGCCGTCCGCTTGTTCTCCCCCACCAGCAGCGGGACGGTAGCAACGTTGTCGACCACCGTCCGGTGCGGGAACAGCCCGGCATGCTGGATGACGTAGCCGATTCCGCGCCGCAACTCGGCCGGCTTGACGGCCGAAGTGTCGCGGTCGTCGAGCCAGATCCGCCCGGAGGTGGGGTCGATCATCCGGTTGATCATCCGCAGCGAGGTGGTCTTGCCACATCCTGACGGACCGACGAACACCGTGATCTGACCCGACGGTGCTTCCAGGGAGAGGTCGTCGACTGCGACCGTGCCGTCCGGGTACTTCTTCACGATGTTCTCGAACCTGATCATGTCGCCTCCGCGAGTGCGTCGGCGCCGAGCAGCGCCCCGATGACGGCCGCTTCGTCCGAGACGATGCGCCCGTAATGATGAGCAGTCTCGGTGTCGATGCGGTAGGTGGGTCCGAGCAGGTTCAGCGCGGCGGCGATCCCGCCGGGGCGACGGACGGGAGCGGCGATGGCCGTGATGTCCGGATCCAGCCGGTCGCGTTGCGCCAGGTAGCCGGCGGACGGGACTTCACCGCGCAGCGCGGCACCGACGGCCAGATCGGCGAGCTCGATGGCTCGCCCGACCCAGCTGGTGTGCCGGACGGGGTGGGTGCCCTCAGCCACTGCGAGGTACAGCGCAGTGTCGCCCGTCCCCCGGACGACCAGGTAGGCGGACTCCCCGGTGCGTTCGACGATCCTGGCCAGGCTGGGTTCGGCCAGCTCGACCAGCGACTGACGGCTGAGCGCGCGGGCGCCCAGTTGCAGCACGGTGGCTCCCGGCCGGAAGGCGCCGCCCTCGTCGCGGGCGACGAATCCAGCGGCGGTCAGGGTGCGCAACAGGCGCAGTGCAGTGCTGGCAGGCAGGTCGCACCGGCGCGAGCACTCTGCCAACGAGACCGGGAAGTGCTCACAGACCACCGCCAGCAGGTCGAGCGCACGATCCACGGTCCGGGTCGAACCGGACGGGACAGCGCTGAGCACTGAGGACCGTTCCACCATCATCTGCCCTCCCCGGGGACTGCCGGCGCTCGCACGTCGGTGGCGATTCGGAAACTTGCAGGGTGTTGCCAACGGGTGGCAGGAGCCTGCCACTTGTCGCAAGCCAAGCACAACCCACCGACACCGGGGTCGCGCGCCCGCCGAGGTCCCCTGCTGCCTACCCGGTACTAGGGTCTGGAAACCTCACGCCTTCGCATCACGTGGGTCTCCCGGTGGGACCCGGAACTTCCGGAGGAGACCACGTCATGGCCGCTGCTCCCACCCCCGCCGTTGCCGCGCTGATCCGCGCGAAGATCCCGCACACGTTGCTGCCCTACCACCACGACCCCCGGTCCACCGCGTTCGGCGACGAAGCGGTGGAGGCCCTGGGACGGGATCCCCATCAGGTGTTCAAGACCTTGGTCGCCAGGATGGACGGAACCCTGGTGGTGGGGGTGGTGCCGATGTCGGGTTCCCTCGACCTCAAGGCCCTGGCCGCCGTGCTGGGCGGCAAGAAGGCAGTGCTGGCGGCGGTGGCCGACGCGGAGCGGTCCTCCGGTTACGTGGCCGGCGGCATCTCACCGGTGGGGCAGCGGACGGCGCTGCAGACCGTGATCGACGCCTCTGCCGAGGACCACTCACTGATCAGCGTCAGCGCTGGGAAACGCGGACTCCAGGTGGAGCTGGCGCCGCAGGATCTGGCGCGGGCGTGCCGCGGGCGATTCGCGCCGATCGCGGGTTGACGCTCCGGTCAGCCGACCGTGCTGAACTGCCGGCGGTACTGCTGTGGGGGCACCCCGACGGCACGGGTGAAGTGGTGCCGGAGCAGCGCGGCAGAGGAGTACCCACACCTGGCTGCCACCTGTTCCACGGTCAGCTCCGTCTCCTCCAGCAGGCGCCTCGCCTGACCGAGCCGCTGCAGGGTGAGCCACCTGCCTGGCGTGGTGCCGGTCTCGGCGGCGAACCGACGGGCGAAGGTGCGTGTCGACATGGCGGCCCTGGCAGACAGCGCGCTCACGGAATGCTCCTGCCCCAGGTGCTCCACCATGAACTCCAGCACCGGCTGCAACGAATCTCCCGTGCACTCCGGTACCGGCAGATCGATGTACTGGCGCTGGCCGCCGTCCCGCTGCGGCGGGACGACCATCCGGCGGGCGATCCTGGTCGCCACCTCAGCACCGAGCTCGGAACGCACCAAATGCAGGCAGGCGTCGATCCCTGCGGCAGTGCCGGCGCTGGTGATGATCGTTCCGTCCTCGACGAACAACACGTCGGGGTCGACACGGGCTGTCGGCACCCGCTCCTGCAACTCGGCCGCGTGGCGCCAGTGGGTGGTGCAGGCCCGGCCGTCCAGCAGCCCTGCCTCGCCCAGAAGGAACGCCCCCGAGCAGACGGACAACAGATGTGCTCCGCGGGCGTACGCCGCCCGCAGGGCCGCGTGCACGTGCGGCGGGGTCCGGCCGGCCAGCGTCATCCCGTCACTGGCCTGTTGGTAGGCCGGGATCGCGATCAGGTCGGCGTCCTGCAGGACCTCGAGGCCGTGCGGCACGACGATCTGCATCCCGGCGGCGGCGGCACCGAAGGAGATCATCTCGCCGGGGCGAGGACCGCAGATCCGCAGGTCGAAGGGCGGAACCCCATCGTCCGTCCGGTCGACACCGAAGACCTCGTGGATCAACCCGAGCTCGAACGGTGCGGTGCCCTCGAGCACCAACAGGGCAACGGTCCGGAGTGCCATCTCTCCACTGTGCCACAGATTGGCAGGAACTCGACGACAGGTGGCTTGACTGCCACTGGTGGCGGATTGTCTTCGCGCGCAGGATAACTGCCATGACCACTCTCATCGCTGCCGCCGCCATCGTCTTCTTCATCGCCGTGCTGGTCTCGCTGTCCCGCTCGGGCAGTGCCGCCGTCATCGGTGGGGCCCCGTTCGGAACGGACCGGGTCTCGCTCTTCGCCACCGACGAACAGATCCGGGACACCGATTCCAGCCGCGCCAGGGCGGATCTCGCTGCCGCGTCCTCCCGCACCACTCGCTGACTCTCCGGCGTGGGTCAGCCGACAGCGAGCGGCTCGACCGGGTCGATCAGTTCGGCCGAGTCGTTGCGCACGTTGCCGACCGCCGCGCCCACCGGGCGCAGTTCCAACGCGTCCACCAGTGCCGGCGTCGTGGGCTCGAGGAATGCCTGCAGCGCGGCACCCTCGATCGCCGGATCGAGCCAGTCCCGCCATTCGGAGGCCGGCAGCACCAGCGGCATCCGGTCGTGGATCGCGGCCATCCGCTCGGGAGCGCGGGTGGTGATGATGGTCGTCGACACCACCGGCTCACCCTCGGGCGATCGCCAGAACTCCCACAGGCCCGCGAACGCCATCACCGACCCGTCTGCCGGAGTGATGAAGAAGGGCTGCTTGCGGGGCTTGCCCTTGGCGTCCAGACCGACGACCTGCCACTCGTAGTACCCCGTCGCCGGAACCAGGCAGCGCCGCCGCTCGAACGCGGACCGGAACGCCGCCTTGTCGCCCACCGACTCGGCCCGCGCATTGAACATCCTGCTGCCGATCGAGAGGTCCTTCGCCCACGAGGGCACCAGCCCCCACCTGGCCTCGCCGACGAAGCGGCCCTCCGGGCGGTCGTCACGTGCGGGACGTACCCGGACCACAGCCACGCTGTCGGTGGGTGCGATGTTGTACCGCGGGCGCGGAACGTCGCCGCCGTACATCCCGGTGCCCGGCGGGGCGACCGGGTCGGGCTCGGCCTCGAACACTCCGTAGAGCGTCTCGGGATCCATCGTGGTGGCGTATCGACCGCACATACTCCGATGCTGGCACACGGCACCGACAGCGGAACCCGGTACCGGATGCGGGATCATGGACGGATGAGCTCCCAGCCAGCAGCGGCCACCAGGCCCTGGACCGCTCCGGTCGCCGACGGCAAGGTCAGCGCGACGGTCACCCTGCCGGGATCCAAGTCCGTCACCAATCGGGCGATCATCCTGGCCGCCCAGGCTGCCGGCGAGTCACGGATCGGCGCTCCGCTCCGCAGCCGGGACACCGACCTGATGGTTGCGGCGCTGCGTCAGCTCGGCACCGAGGTGCGCGAGGACCAGCAGTCCGACGGCTGGCTCGTCCGACCCGCTCCCCTCCGTGGCCCGGCCGACATCGACTGCGGTCTGGCCGGGACCGTCATGCGATTCCTGCCGCCGCTGGTCGCCACCGGTGCCGGCCGCATCCGCTTCGACGGTGATCCGGCTGCCCGGCGACGGCCGATGGGCGAGATCCTGCGGGCACTTCGGGCACTCGGCGCCGACCTCGAGGGCGACGGACTGCCGTTCGTCCTGCAGGGCACCGGATCGCTCCGCGGTGGGGAGGTGACGATCGATGCCTCCGCGTCGTCGCAGTTCATCTCCGGACTGCTGCTCTCGGGTGCGTCGTTCGAGCGAGGCCTGACCGTGCACCATGACGGCAGGTCGGTCCCTTCGCTGCCGCACATCGCGATGACGATCGACCTCCTGCGGCGTCACGGCGTGCCGGTCGACGACAGCGAGCCGAACACCTGGCACGTCGACCCTGGACCGATCGGGCCCTGGACGCAGACCATCGAGCCGGATCTGTCCAACGCCACCGTGCCGTTGGCGGCGGCGGCCGTCACCGGCGGAACGGTCAGTGTGCTGCACTGGCCGGAGCTCACCACCCAGCCCGGGGACGAGTTCCGGGACATCGTCCAGCGGATGGGGGCCACCGTGTCGCTCACCGCGGGGGTGCTGCGGGTCACCGGCCCGGATCGACTGCAGGGCATCGACATCGACCTGCACGGTGCGAGCGAGTTGACACCGACAGTTGCCGCGCTCGCGGCGATGGCCGAAGGTCCGTCGCACCTGCGCGGGATCGGCCACATCCGCGGCCACGAGACGGACCGGCTGGCAGCGCTGGAACAGAACCTGCGGGCGGTGGGCGTCGATGCCGGCAGCGATGACGACGCACTGCACATCGTCCCACCGTCCGGATCGCTGCACGGGGCGGCCTGGGCCGCCTTCGCCGACCATCGGATCGCGACCGCCGGAGCGATCATCGGCCTGCGGGTGCCGGGAATCGTCGTGGACGAGATCGACTGCACCGCAAAGACCTTCCCCGATTTCGGGACCTTCTGGGCCGGACTGCTGGACGGCGACCGTCCCGGAACGGGGTGGTCCTCCTGAGCAAGCTGTCCGACGGTTGGGACAACGACGACGTCCGGATCCGCCCGTCCAGGAGCTCCCGTCCGCGCACCAAGACCCGACCGACCCACGAGGACGCGGCGGCCGGTTTCGTGGTGACCGTCGACCGCGGCCGGTACACCTGCCTGGTGGGCTCGACATCCGCGGCACGGATCGTGATGGCCATGCGCGCCAAGGAGTTGGGCCGACGCGCTGTCGCGGTCGGCGACCGGGTCGCGATCGTCGGCGACATCACCGGCGCCACCGACACATTGGCCAGGATCGTGCGGATCGAGAAGCGCACCTCCGTGCTGCGTCGGTCGGCCGACGACGACACCGAGACCGTCGAGAAGGTACTGGTGGCCAACGCCGACCAGCTGGTGATCGTGGTGGCAGCGGCAGATCCGTTGCCCCGCACCGGATTCATCGACCGCTGCCTGGTGGCCGCGTACACCGGCGACCTGCAGCCGGTGCTGGTGGTCACCAAGACCGACCTGGCCGATCCACAGGCCCTGCTGGATCTCTACGCAGATCTCGAGCTGCCGGTACTGGTGTCCAAACGCAAGGACTCCGCCGACGCCTCGCAGGGGGCGATCCTCAACGACCGGTTGGTCGAGGAGGTCCGGGAGCTGTTGAACGAGAAGGAGTCCGTCCTCGTCGGACACTCAGGCGTGGGGAAGTCGACGCTGGTGAACGCGTTGGTGCCGCACGCCTACCGGGCGATCGGTGTGGTCAGCGGGGTCGGCAAGGGGCGGCACACGTCCACCTCCGCGATCGCCCTCGCGCTGCCCGACGGCGGCTGGGTGATCGACACACCGGGGGTGCGCTCGTTCGGTCTGGCCCACGTCACCCCGGACGACCTGCTCAGGACGTTCGACGACCTCAACGAGGCTTCGGTCGACTGCCCGCCGAACTGTGATCACCAGGGCCTGCCGTGTGCGCTCGACGCTGCGGTCCAGGCCGGTGCCGCAGACCGCCGCCGGCTGGCATCCTTCCGGCGGCTGCTCTCCTCGCGTAGCGGTGCGGCTTCGGACGAGTCCGCGCCGGACCAGGGTGCTGCGCCGGACCAAGGTGCTGCGCCGGACCAGGGTGCTGCGCCGGACCAAGGTGCTGCGCCGGACCAGGGTGCTGCGCCGGAGCAGGGTGCTGCGCCGGAGCACCCCACCGACCCCGGCACGTCGGCGGGCTGATCCGCAGCACGGACGTCCGACAGCCCCCGCCCGATCGGACCCGGCTGTCCACAGCCTGTGAGTAGTCCACACCCGGGCAGTCAGACCACCCGGCGGCCGACGCCGGCGTCCCACGATGGGTGCATGTCCAGCCCTGGGTCCGACCGCGGTGCGATCTGCACGCCGGCGCCGCCACCCCTCGAGATCCCACTGACCGTCATCGGTCCGCAGGGACCTGTGGTGGCCGTGGTGCGGGCGCCGGCAGCGGTCCCCTGGCGCGCGGTGGCCGATCAGGTCGCGGTGACCGCGGGGCTGCCCGCCGGGACCGTGCTGCACCGGGGCCCGGCCGAGCTGCTGGGCGACGAACTCGTCGGGCACCCTCCGCTGATGGCCGGGGCGGTGCTGGCGACGGTGCCCGCGCTACCGGCGACCGCCGGTGACGGGCTGGTGCTCGACTGCATCACCGGTCCCGACGCCGGCGGCAGCATCGAGCTGATCGCCGGTCGTCCCGTCGTCGTCGGCAGATCGGCCGGGTGCGACCTGGTGATCGATGATCCGGGAGTCTCACAACGCCACCTGCGGGTCACCAGCACCGCATCCGGGGTGCTCCGGATACGCGACCTCGGTTCCACGAACGGCACCGTCCGACTCGACGCAACGGAGCCGACGACCCTGCTGATGGGTACCGATGAGTCACTCGCGATCGGCGAACCACTGCAGCTCGGCGGCAGCGTCATCCGGGTGGAGCTCGCCGGCACACCCTCGTTGCTGCGCGAACCGGACGCACGTGGCCGGTGGCAGCTGACCCTCGCCGCGCGGGTCCCCTCGACCCGGATCGACCCGAGTGCTCCGCGGCACCCTGGCTCACGGCCACTGCGCACGTCGAGGGTGACGCCTTGGCTCGCCACCGTGGTGGGGGCGCTGGCCGGGGTCGTCATCAGCGCAGTGACCGGGATGTGGATGTTCCTGCTGATGGCGCTGTTCGGCCCGCTCACGATGGCCGCCACCGCTCTCGGGGACCGGGCCGGCGATCGACGCTCACACAGTCAGGCGGTGCGCAGCTGGCGTGCCGACGAGCTGGAGTACCGCCGCCGGTGTCGCGCGGTGGTGCGCGCCGACCTGCGAACTGCGTGGCGGGAATTCGCCGACCCTGCACATCGACTGCGGTGGGCGCTCACGGGCGCGCAGGACCTGTGGCGGGACGATCCGGAAAACGGTCATGCTCTGACGATGGGCGTCGGCATCCGCCCGACCCGCGTGGGTGCGCCGGAGCCGGGCCTGGCTCCGGTCGGTTCGGGCAGCGAAGCGCTGTCGCTGCGGACCGGTCCAGTCCCGGTGGAGACCATCCTGCCGACGCGCGGGGTGGTCGGGCTCTGCGGCGGTGAGCGCGGGAGTCTTCGCTGGCTGCTCGCGCAACTGCTGACCTCCGTTCCCCCGCACCGGCTGCAGCTGCAAGTGCATTCGAGCCGTGAAGATCTGTGGTGTCTGGACGGCATCCCTCAACTGCGTTCGGACACCGGGTCGGTCGGCAGGGTCCACCGGCAGCCGCTGCCGTCCGATACCCCCCGGAACAGCAACAACGTTTCCTCACCGACTCGCACGGTGCTGATCGACGACCACGAACGCTGGCACCGCGATCCGGTCGTGGCGCAGATCCTGGCGCGGCCGGAGGGTCTGGTCCTGGTGACCGCCGGATCCCGGTCACGCCTGCCCCGCGCCTGCTCTGCGGTCATCGATCTGGACGAGCTCACGGGGACAGCGATCGGTCTGTCCCGTGCTCGGTTCCGGGAACTGGCCGAGGCGCTCACGCCGCTCACCGTGCGCGGCACCGGGGACGACGGCCCACCAGGCCCGTTCCGGGTCCCCTCGGACCACGACCTGGATCGCGCCTGGGCCGTGGACGCTGCGCCGGTCGTCGCACTCGGCAGCGCGGCGGGCAGCGGGTCGGCGGGCAGCGGGTCGGCAGGAAGCATCACCGTCGAGCTCGACCTCGTCGCGGACGGCCCGCACCTGCTGATCGCCGGAACCACTGGTTCCGGCAAGTCCGAGTTGCTGCAGACCCTGGTGGGCGGGCTGATCGCCGCGGCCCCGCCGGAGCGGATGTCGCTGCTGCTCATCGACTACAAGGGCGGTTCCACCTTCGCCCCCCTGGTACGGGCACCGCACGTCGCCGGCCTGGTCACCGACCTCGATCCTGCCCTGGGCGAGCGGGTGCTGCGCAGTCTGCGTGCGGAGCTCAGACGACGGGAGCAGCACGCCGTCGACCACGAACCCGACGATCCGGCCGGACGCACCGCGACGATCGGCAACCGGCACCTGCAACACGCGCCGCCACGGCTGGTGATCGTCGTCGACGAGTTCGCCACCCTCGCCGCCGAGCTGCCGGAGTTCGTCCCCGGTCTGCTCGACGTGGCCCAGCGAGGACGATCGCTGGGCATGCACCTCGTCCTGGCAACCCAGCGGCCGGCCGGTGTCGTGACGCCCGCCATCCGGGCGAACATCGGCACCAGGATCTGTCTGCGGGTCACCGACCCGGCCGAATCGGTGGATCTGATCGGCCGGCCGGACGCGGCCACGATCCGTGCGGAGAGCCCGGGGCAGGGATTCCTGCAGCGTGCCGGTCGGGCGCCGGAGCGTCTGCACGTCGCCCGGATGAGCAGCCCTGGCTCGCAGGTCGCGACCGTCGGCCGGATCGGCGACCCGGTCCCGGTGGCGAGCGCGCCGAGCGCGCTGTCCCTGCTGATCGATGCCGCCGTCCGGGTCGCCGCCCGGCGCGGGGTCCCGCTGCCGGCACCGCCGTGGCGACCCCCACCGGGCGCTGTCGTGGAGCACGACGATCCGGGCGTCCTCGGACTGCTCGACCGCCCGGACGAGCAACGGGTCGAGCCGTGGCCGCTGCCCGCCGGGTCGCTGCTGATCTCCGGGCCGGCCCGCAGCGGACGGAGTCGGGCGCTGCTGCGGTGGTCGGCCGCCGTCCGCGCATCGGGAGGCCGGCTGGTGGTGATCGACGCCTCCGGGGATCTCGGGCAGCTCGTCGGATCGGACGGCGTGAGCAGCCATCTCGGCCTCGACCAGCCTGACCTGGTGCTGCGGCTGTTCGTACGGCTCTCCGCCGAGGCGGCCCGGCGCCGCCATCAACCGCATCGGATCCCCCCGGGAGTGATCGGCCTCGTGATCGACGGCTACGAGGCGATGGCTGCCGCGCTCGACACGCTGGACCCGACCCTCTGGTCACAGCAGCTCACCGACCTCATCGCACGCGGGCCGTCCTGTGGGATCCGGTGCGCGATCAGCGGTGACGCGGCCACCGACCGCGGACGGCTGGCGGCAGCGTTCGGCCACCACGTGCAGCTGGGACTTCCGGATGCAGCGTCCACACCACGACCGGACACTGCACCGGGCAGGGCCTGGGTGGCCGAGATCCCGGGAGCGCAACTGCAGTGGGCACTGCCGGGACGCTGGCCCAGCCATCCGGGCAGCGGGGCCGCAGACACTGCAGGCAGTGCAGATGCGGCTGCGCCGATCGTGGTCCGGAGGTTGCCGGAGGTCGTCGGGCTCGCGAACCTCGCACAGCCGGCGGTCGGCTCGATCACCCTCGGTCTCGGCGGCGACGAGGGTGTCCCGGTGCACTGGGACCCCGCCGGTTCCGCCGGATTGGTGGTGGCAGGGACGGCCGGCGCGGGAACCAGCGCCGCGCTGCGCACGATCGTCCGCGGCGGATCGATGACGGGAATCCCCACCTTGTGGATCGGCAGGAATGCTCCCCAGGAGCCGCGCAACATCGACGATCGGGTGCGCGTCCTCGCCGACCCGTCGGCGGCCGAGCTCGCCAGCATTCTGGCCCGCCACGAGGGGCACCTGCTGCTCGTCGCCGATGATGCGCACCGGTTCGAGCAGGACCAGCTCGGCGACGTGCTCGTTCGATTCCTGGAACACGCCGAGCCCGGTCAGTCGATGGTCCTGGGTACCCGGCTGGAGCGCCTCGGAGCCTTCCGCGGTGCAGTGGCCGAGCTGACCAGGAGCGGCACCGGTCTGTTGCTCGGCGCCGACAGCGCCGACGGCGCACCGCTCGGCGTCAGGCTCCCCCGACGGCCGGCCGGTCCACGGAACGTCGGCCGCGGGCACTTCGTCAACGGCGGACGCTGCTGCGCGATCCAGGTGGCCGTGTCCGACCTCTCGGACGTGTGCTCGAGGAGATCCACACCTCCCTGATCAGGTGTGCGCGTCAGGACAGCTGCACGCCGGCGATCTGGGCGACTCCACCGGCGCCGTCGAACGCGAGCTGCCGGAACGCGACCTTCTCGATGAAGAACCTGTCGTGACTGACCAGCACGACGGCGCCCGGGAAGGCCGTGAGCGCGCGCTCGAGCACCTGCGCGCTGGGCAGGTCGAGATGGTTGGTCGGCTCGTCCAGCACGATCACCCCGGCTCCCGACAGCAAGCACTGGGCCAGTGCGACACGCGCGCGCTGACCCCCGGAGAGCGTGCCGATCTTCTGCTTCTGGTCCAGTTCGGAGAACTGCAGCAGGGTCAGGAAGCGATGGACGTCCTTGCGGGTGGCGGTCAGCGCAAGGCTGTCAGGCATGCCGTTGACGGCGTGGGTGACGGTGTCGTCGTCGTCGAGGTCCGCCAGCATCCGGTTGTAGTGGACGAACGGCTGCCCCCGCGTCTTCCACTTCACCCGACCGGCATCAGCCTCCCGCGCACCAGTGAGGACATCCAGAAGTGTGCTCTTGCCGCAGCCGTTCGGGCCGGTGATGGCGATCCGGTCACCCCGTCCGAACTCGAACGAGACGTCCTCGAAGAGCACCCGTCCGTCCTGTGCCTTGGTCAGCCCGGTCACCTCGCACAGGCTGTCGTTCACATGCAGACCACCGTAGATCGCCGTGACCACGGCGTCGATCGAGCCCTTGGTCCGGCTCTTCTTGATGTTCGCCAGCCGCCGTTTCAGCACCCCCGACGGATTCTTCATCGCCTCCCGCCGATCGGCGATCGCCTCCTGCTCGTAGACGAGCAACTGCTGCTCGTTGCTGAACTCACGCTCGAGACTCTTGAGCCGGAACTGCTTCTGCTGCACGTAGTCGGCGTAGCTCCCCTCGTAGACCTGCAGGCGGTTGTTCTCGATCTCGACGATGCTGCTCGCCACCTGCTCGAGGAAGTGCCGATCATGCGAGACCACGAGCAGCCCGCCGCGGAACGTGCGCAGCCACCGCTCCAACCAGGCGATGCCGGCGACGTCCAGGAAGTTGGTCGGCTCGTCGAGCAGCAGCACGTCCGGCGCTTCCAGCAGGATCTTCGCCAACGCCGCGCGGTTGCGCCAGCCGCCGGACAGCTTGCCGACGGGCAGGTCCCGGTGGTCGGCATCGAACCCCAACTTCGACAGCACGGTGTCGATCTGCTGGTGGTAGGTCCACCCGCCGCCGCTCTCCATCGCCTCCAGCAGCTCGGCCTGTCGGTCCACGAGCCGATACATCTGCGCTTCGTCGATGTCTCCGCCGAGCTTCGCCTCGACCTCTCCCAACTCTGCCTCGATCGCACGCACTGCGGCGAACAAATTCTCCAGCTCGGTCTGGATGCTGGTGTCTCCGTCGAGCTCGGAGAACTGCGAGAAGTAGCCGATCCGGGCCCCTTCGGTGACGTCGAGGGTCCCCGTATCGGGTGCCACGCGGCCCAGCAGCACCTGCAGCAGGGTGGTCTTGCCGGTACCGTTCCGACCGATCAGCCCGACCCGATCGCCGTCGCTCAGGCGGAAGAAGACCTCCCTCAGCACGGTGCGCTGCTCGTAACCGACGGACACGTCGTTCAACCGGATCCAGCTCATCCCGGCAGCCTGCCAGACGCCCCGAGGTGACCCATCTCACGCCGGTTCGACGGTTGACGAGGAATGCGCGAGGATCGAATTCGTTGAACACTCATGAAACGGCATGGCGGGTCCGCCGGCCGCTCCACCTTCCGAAAGGGACATCGACATGACCACCAGCACCACCGCCATCGCCGCCGGCACCTGGACCGGCGACACCGTCCACTCCGACGTGTCGTTCAAGGTCCGCCACATGGCAGTCGGCAAGGCCCGCGGCAACTTCGAGCTGCTGTCGTCCACCCTGACGGTCGGCGCCGACGGCATCGAGGGCGCTTCGGTGACCGCCGTCATCGATGCCGCCTCGATCGAGACCAAGAACGAGCAGCGCAACGGCCACGTCAAGTCCGAGGACTTCCTGCACGTCGAGAAGCACCCGACCATGGAGTTCACCTCCACCGGTGTCAAGAACTTCGACGGCGAGGAGTTCACCCTCGCGGGCAACCTGACCCTGCACGGCGTCACCCAGCCGGTCGACCTGGCGGTCGAGTTCCTCGGCGCCACGACCGATGCCTACGGCGCGGAGCGAGCCGGCTTCTCCGCCACCACCTCGATCAGCCGCAAGGTCTTCGGGATCGACATCGAGATGGGCTTCGGCGCGGGCAACGCTGTCGTCGCCGACAAGATCGAGATCGCCCTCGAGCTGGAGTACACCCTCAACGCTGCTGAGTGAGCGACCGCAGCGTGTCCCGCCGTTGAGAGACTCGCCGGTGAAGCCACCACGCCGAACGACACGCAACTGAGCGACTGATGCACCGGGCCAAGACCCATTCGAGCCCAGTTCGCCGGATCATCTCCGGCGGACTGGGCTCGGTGCGTTCCCGGGCCCGTTCCGGGACCCCGGACCTGCTCAGCCCAGTTCCTCCAGCAGGAACCTGATCTCGTCCGGTGCATACCAGGCGAGCTCGTAGGACTCCGCCTCACCGACGACGAACTCGGCGTCCGGGTCGTCCAGGTCGGCCTCGTCGACGACCGCCACCGCCGCCCGCACCGCATCGGCGGCGTCCGCGCCGTCCAGGTGGACGGCGGCCACCTGCCGCCAGGTGATCTCCGCGTCCACCCTGACCGCTGCCCTGTCACCCTGCGGGTACTCGGTGACCGCGTCGACATCCGCCGCGATCACCACCCGCACGCCGGCCGCCGGATGGCCCCCGTCGGCACCGCCGGCTCCGTCCTCGCCGGCGAGCAGCCGTAGCGACGCCCGCGCGGCATCCGTCATCGCCAGGTACTCGAGCTCGTCCTCCTCTGCTGCCGGGTACTCGCTCCGCAGCGACGCGGTGACGCCGAACCCGACGGTCGCCGGCACGCTCCCGCGATCCGACGCCGTCCGCAGCTGCGTGACCGTCGACGGGATGTAGACCCTCACTGGTCCTCCTGGTGGTGTCGGGTGCCGGTGGATCGCGGCACGGTCTCGGCGGCCAGCTCCGCCAACGATTCGGCGAGCAGCTCGCTGAACTCGCCGGCGTCCGGGATGGCCTCCCGGTCACAGGTCAGCCCGAAGTGGACCTGCCCGTTGTACGACGTGCACGCCACCGCGAGTGCGTGCCCGAGCGCCAGCGGCGCGACCGGGTACATCGTCTGCACCCGGTGCCCGGCCACGTAGAGCGGGATCTGCGGCCCCGGGACGTTGGTGACCAGCAGGTTGTAGGACCGTCGGGACAGCTGCATGCCCAGGCGCGCGCCGAGCGCGTGCAGCGTGGGCGGTGAATAGCGGCCGAGGGCCATCAACGAGTCGGCGCCGACTCCGCGATCAGCAGCGGTGTGCTCGCGGGTGGCGAAGGCGATCTGGTGCAGCCGCATCACCGGGTTGGGTTCGCCGGTGGGCAGATCGAGCAGCAGGGACGAGACCGTCGAGGTTTCTGCGCGCCCCACCGACATCGGCACCAACGCACGCAGCGTGCCGCCGCCCGTCACGGCTTCCCCGCGGGAGAGCAGCCAGTTGCGCAACGCCCCGGCGATCACCGCCAGCACCACGTCGTGCACGGTGCCCTCGTGGCGGGTGCGGATCCGGCGGATCACGTCGAGCTCGGCGGAGAACCGACCGTAGCGACGCTGTCCCGTACCGGTGCCGCCCAACGCGGTCCGTGGCGCCGGCGACAGGGTCTGGCGCACGATGCCGGCCACACCGCCGGCGACGTCGCCCACCCGGGACATCGTCGACCGCAGATCGACGGCGGCCAACTTGAGCACGTCGATCAGCTCCGACGGACGGGCGGCCAGATCGGCTACGGCATCGACGAGCAGGTCGACGTCGGAGGGTTGCGGCCGCGGGATCCAGCCGCCGTCGGTGACCCGCTGCGCGGCGGGATCGAGGTCGAGGATCGCGGCGGCCAGATCGACCGCTCCCAGCCGGTCCACCAGCGCTTCGTGGGTCTTGTTGACCACCGCGACCCGACCGTCGGCCAGGCCCTCGATGATGTACATCTCCCACAGTGGCCGCGCCCGGTCCAGCGGCCGCGAGATGAGCCGGCCGATCAGATCGTCCAGCTGGGCGTCGGTGCCCGGACGGGGCAGTGCGGAACGCCGCACGTGGTAGGTCAGATCGAACTCGTCGTCGTCCACCCACACCGGGCGGGCCAGTCGACCCGGCACCATCCTGACCTTCTGGCGGTACCGCGGCACCAGCGAGATCCGGTCGGCGATGTGGCTGACGATGTCGTCGTAGCTGATCGGGCGGGCGCCGTCGGTGGTCGACCTCTCGAGCACCACCACTCCCCCGACGTGCATCGGGCTGCCTTCGTCCTGGGCATAGAGGAAGGCAGTGTCCGCTGCGGAGAGCCGGTCCGTCACCAGGTCATCGTGTCACGCGCCGGCGGTGGCGAGCAGCGGCCATCGCTCACCGGCTGCGGGCACCCCGCTGCCCACCTGAGCGTCGCGCAGTGGACTCGACCGTGCCGGACGGTGCTTGCGGCGAGAGGGCCCTGGCAAGCTGCGCGATCGCCGTCCTGGTCCGCGACGCGGGGGCGGCCTGCGACAACGGAAGCCCGTCGCGCCAGGCCCGGTCCGTCGCCTCCCTGTCCTCGGGGATCACCGCCATCACCTCGCTGCCGGTGAAACGGGAGACCGCGCCGACGGATTCCTGCACTCCGGCAGCGGAACCTCGTTGCCGGTTGAGCACGACCCTCGGGAACACCCCAGGCAGTACCAACTGCAATTCGGCGAGCCCACGGACCAGGCGTTCCATTCCGGGCGGATCGCACGAACCGACCGCGAGCACCAGGTCCGCCTCCTCGAGCACAGCCAGCGTCGCCCCATTGCGGCGCGGCGCCGCCGTGTCGTAGGAGATCTCCTCGTCGGTCTCGACGGCGAAGCCGCAGTCGACAACCACGACCTCGGCCTGCTGTCGCGCCAGGGTCAGGACCACCGGGATCGCCGACGGCCGCACCTCGGGCCAGCGATCTGCCCGCGCCACCCCGCTCAGGACCCGGATGGGACCGACCTGCCAGCACAGCGCCGCGAGCTGGGTCGCGTCCAGGCGGCCGTTCGCCGCCAGCCGACACGCGCCGGCCAGACCGGGCGACTCGTCCAGCAGTCCCAGCGCGCTGGACACCACACCCCCGTAGGTGTCGGCGTCGACGAGCATCGTGAGCATTCCCTGGTCGGCCAGCTCGGCGGCCAGGTTGAGGGCGATGGTCGTGCGCCCCGGAGCGCCGGTGGGTCCCCAGACGGCGATCACCCGACCCGGCGGCCGCGGAGTCGGCGCCGACAGTTCGACGGGGCCGGTCGCATCCATCGCCGACGCACGCGACGAGTTCGCGCCGAGTGCCGATCTCGGGTCGGCCAACGACACACTGCTGCCCTGGTCGCTCGAACCGAACTCCGCCACCGCCGTCCGGATCGCGTCGGCGACAGCCTCGGCGCCGAGATCGTCGGCCACCAGCATCGACACCCCGATGCGCTCCAACCGCTGTCTGCCGGCCGGATCATCACCCGGGTGGACACCGATCACCGCAACCCCGGAGGAACGCAACCGCTGGATGACATCGCTGGTCAGCTGCCGCAGGTCGGCGGCCAGCACGACCGCGGCCGCCTGCCCGGTGCCGGCCACGGCGAGCACCTCGGCGACGTCGACGCACCGACGGACCACCGTCAGCTGGGAGCCCGGTGCCGACAGTGCGCCGACCAATTCGTTCTCCCACTGGTGGCCGCCACCGGCGGTCAGCACACCGTCCGACATTGCTCAGCCCGCCGGGTGCAGGAGAATCTTGAGGGTGCCGGTGGACAGTTGGGTGACCAGCTCCTGTGCCCTCTTCGTCGGCAACCGGACAACCACCTGGTAGCCGCTGCTGCCGGCGCCGGACAGACCCCCGCTGGACGGCGCGGTGACCTCCTGGACGGTGAGGTCCGCGGCTGCCGGCTTCGTGGTGAGATCGGCGCCCGAACCTTGCACCAGATAGACGTCGATCACCGATCCGCGCGTCAGGCCTGGCAGCATCTGGTCGCCGGCCACCGTGAGCGCGAGCAACCGGGTGTCGGCCACCGGATCGCCGACCGCGGCCACCGGCACGATCTCCCCCGCCCCGAGCGCCCTGGTCAACTGCTTGCCGACGATCGCAGCGCTGGAGCCGAAGTAGCGCCCGGCGGTGTCGTCGAGGTTGACCTCGATCTCGGCCAGGTCGGCGCCGGTCAGCATGGTGCCGGCCTGCAGGTCGGTCGTGGTCGCCCAGACCGTCGACAGCTGACGTTGGGCGCCGACCACCCTGGACCCCAGGACGACCGCGCCGACGACCACCAGCACCCCGAGCACGACCCTGGTGTTCAGCCACTTCGGCCTGCTCATCCGTCTCGGGGACGGGGCTGCCGGGATCCGCGGATCGGGTCGCGACCCACCCACGTCGTTCCCACCGACCGTCATCAACGCTCCCCCCGGACCATCCACCACTCTGCCTGGCCGGAGCCTGCCGGATCGCCCGATGGTGTGCAACTCGACCGGCGCGCGTGTGGACAACTCACGGGGTGGCCAGGAACCTCGTCATACTGGGTCCAGCAACACGGCGCGAAGTGCCGGCCCTGGGAGCCGGTAGTGCTGCGACTCGGGAGGACTTCATCGATGGCGAACGATCGGTTCCTGACGTTGGCCGACGTCGCCGACGTCCTGAACATCTCCGCGTCGCAGACCTATGCGCTGGTCCGCAGTGGCGACCTGCAGGGGATCCAGATCGGCGGCCGCAACCAGTGGCGGGTCGAACGCAGCAAGCTGGAGGACTACATCGAACGCGCCTACCGGCGGACCGAGGAAGCACTCGTCGAGGCGCCGCAGACGCTGGCCGAGAGCGAGAGCTGAGCGGCCGATCCGCACGCCCGGGGCCGGTCGGTCCTCGACTCGCGCACCTCAACTCCTCGGTCAGTTCAGCGGCTGGGCACGGACGAACATCACCGCGCCCAGCGGGATCACCACCACCTGCCGGACGGCGTTCGCCCGGCGCACCTCCCACGCCGGGTGCAGTGCGAGCTCACAGAAGTCGGCGCCCACCCTGTCCAGGGTTCCGGTCAGCTCCGCTCCACCGTCCCCGCCGGGGATCACCACCGCGACCGGCGACCGGTCGCGGACCAGACCCCGCAGCGCCGAGGTCAACGTCAACTTTCCGGCGATCGCCCCGAGCGGTTGACCGGCGGCCGCCGCCAGACCCTCCAGCATGCTCACCGATGCCAGCGGGAGCACCACGTCACGACCAGCGGACTCGTCGATGAGTAGCCAATCCGGTCCGACCTGTCGCAGGATCCCGCTGATCCCGGTCCCGGCTGCTGTCGTGGCGCGGATCGGGGTACCGACGGCCGGCACCAAGCGGGCCACCAGCCCCACTCCACCGAACTCGATCCGCTGACGTTCTGCCACCTCGGCCAGTGCTCCGGCCTCCGCGAACGCGTCGAACTGTGCCTCGAGGTCTCCGAACAGCTGCTCCCACCGCATGCACCAACGGTGGCACATACGGCGCCGGGGCGCCCGATCTGCGTCTGTCGCCCGTGCTGAGCCTTCACTCGTTCGTTTGAACTCGTTTGCCTCGACTTGACGGCATTCCGCCCGATCTGATTCACTTTGATTTGTGCCAAACGACATCAAACGCAGCGATCAGCCCGCAAAGGCGCTCGATCGAATGCGACTGCCTGCACTGCTGCTGGCCGTGGGCACCGCGACCCTGCTGGTCCCGCTGCCGTGGCGGATCGCCGCCGACCTGAGCGCCCGCGAGGTCACGTCGGGTCGTGATCTCGACAGCGTGCTGACCGCGCTGACGCTCGGAGGTGCCTCGATCGCGGTCTGGCTGCTGCTCGGCTGGGTGCTCGTGATCGGTGTTCTCACGCTCGTTGCCAACGCCCCCGGTGCTCTCGGCCGAGTGGCACGCAGTGCGCTGGCCCGGATCACGCCCGGATTCCTCCGTCGCAGCATCGCGATCGGCATGAGCGTGGGCGCACTCACCGGGGTGGCCACCAGCACGGCACCCACCGTCGCGGGCACAGCCGTCGCGGGCACCGCCGTCGCCACGATCAGCATCGGCGGCTCTGCACCAGCGCCGGGACCGCTGGTGCCCGCCGGTCAGCTCGCGGGCTCGATCACCCGGGTGGCGTCCGCGGTGGCGACGGGTGCAGATCGGGTGGGCGACCACGCGACCACCGCACCCGCCGCGCGGGTCTGCCTGCTGCTGTCCGCTGACGGGCAGCAGGACGGCGTCTCCTGGCCGACCGGGGAGACGGCGACATCGAGGACCGCTGGATCCGCGCCGGCGGCACCGGGAACGGCGGCACGGGGAACAGCGGCACGGGGAACGGCTGCGCCGGGACCGACGGCATCGGGGACAGCTGCACGAGGGGTGCCGTCCCCGGCGTCCGCCGGCGAGATCAACCTCGACTGGCCTGTGCACCGTCCGTCGATGACGTCGCGCGCTCCGGTGGACCTGGACTGGCCGATGCCGACGACGGTCGTCGTCCATCGTGGCGACACGCTGTGGTCGATCGCGGCTCGCCAGCTCGGCCCGGACGCCACCGACGCCCAGATCGACAGTGCCTGGCACCGCTGGTACGGGGCGAACCGCGGGGTGATCGGGGACGACCCCGACGTGATCCTGCCCGGCCAGGAACTCAACGCCCCACCCGCGCAGACGCCATGATCTTCCGCTCCTCAGCTCCTCCGGCCGCTGCCGACATCCGACCATCCACCGCAAGGAGAGCTCGATGAGCACCGCACTCGCTCCGGCCACCGAGGCCACTTCCATCTCCCCCGTCGGCCCAATCCCGGCCGGCCCGCGGGTCCGCCGGACCCGTCGGTCCCAGCCGGGTCGGCCGCGGCTGATCGCCGTCCCCGATGCCGAGCCACCGTTCGACGACGAACGCCGCAGCGTCGATCGGATCCGCCGGGCTGTCCCCCGGCGCCCGGTGGCTCTGGCCGATCCGGATGCGCATGCGCCGGCGACCGCGTTCCGAGCGGCGGGGACTGCAGCCGCCCCGCTCATCGCTGCCGACGTCCCCGACCTGTCCTACGCGCCCGACTTCGGCGTGGAGCAGACCCCCAGCTCCCAGCTACCGCCAGCGGCGAAGGTTGCGGTGACGCTCGGGCGGGCGTTGATCGAGACGCTCACCGGGGTCCGCCCGATCGCCCAGCTACGTTCCCACTGCACGCCGCCGGTCTTCGCCGGACTGCAGCGACACATCCCGCTCACCGGGCGGGGCCTGGCGCGGGTGCAGTCGGTGCACACGAGTGAACCCTCCGACGGGGTCGCTGAAGTATGCCTGGTGCTCCGACGCGGTGATCGCTGCCGCGCCATCGCATTCCGGATGACCGGCCTGGACGGACGGTGGCGGATCACAGCACTGCAGGTCGGCTGAGCTGCCCCGCCGCGCCTGACCGCGGCGGGGTAGGACGAGGCCCCCACCGGATTCCGGTGGGGGCCTCGACTGGTTCAGCAGCAGCGGTTCAGCGGGCGCGGCTCAGACGGCGCCGGGGCGGCCGTGGCACTGCTTGTACTTCTTGCCGGATCCGCAGTGGCACGGCGCATTGCGTGCCGGCTCCTTGGTGTCCTGCGCGGTGCGCGACGCCTTGCCGGACGGCCTGGCGCCGGTCTGAGTTGCTTCGCCGTCCTCACCGGGGCCGGAGAAACTCAGTGCCGACGACGTCGGCGCATCGCCGGCGAGTCCCTTGGCGCGCAACGCCTTCGGAGCTTCCGCGGGCTTCGACGGGGCCGGAGCTACCGCGACCTCATCGGTCGGCAGGGCCGCGATCGGGCGCTGCCGGCGGCGTTTGGCAGACGGCAGGGCCTTGCCGGTGCTGCCGCCCTCCGGGGTGCCGTCGGCGGCGACCGCTGGCACCTGGGACGGGAGCTGACCACCGGAACCCTCGGTGGTGGTGGTGGCGCCGTCCTCGGCGACCACCTGCACCTGCAGGTTGAACAGGAAGCCGACCGACTCCTCCTTGAGCGAGTCGAGCATGGCGGCGAACATGTCGAAGCCCTCGCGCTGGTACTCCACCAACGGATCGCGCTGGGCCATCGCGCGCAGCCCGATGCCCTCCTTGAGGTAGTCCATCTCGTAGAGGTGCTCGCGCCACTTCCGGTCCAGGACCGACAGCACGACGCGGCGCTCCAGCTCGCGGGTGACTTCGGGGGTCAGGGTCTCCTCACGTTCGTCGTAGGCGCGTCGCGCGTCCTCGGTCACCAGCTCGGTGATCCGCTCGGCCGTCAGCTCACCGGTCTCGGCGATCTCGGCAGATGTCGTCTTCACCGGGTACAGCGTCTTGAGCGCCGCCCAGAGGGTGTCGAGGTCCCAGTCCTCGGCGAAGCCGGTGTCGGTCGCGCCGGAGACGTAGGCCTTGACGACGTCATCGATCATGCTGCGGACCTGATCGTGCAGGTCCTCACCCTCGAGCACCCGCTTGCGCTCGTCGTAGATGACGGTGCGCTGCAGGTTCATCACCTCGTCGTACTTGAGGACGTTCTTGCGGATCTCGAAGTTCTGCTGTTCGACCTGGGTCTGCGCGCTCTTGATCGCCTTGGAGACGAACTTGTGCTCGATCGGCATGTCGTCATCGACACCGAGTCGCATCATCATCATGTCGACGGCGTTGCCGCCCACCCGCTGCATCAACTCGTCACCGAGCGAGAGGTAGAAGCGCGACTCCCCTGGGTCACCCTGACGGCCGGACCGGCCGCGCAGCTGGTTGTCGATGCGCCGGGCCTCGTGCCGTTCGGTTCCGAGCACGTACAGGCCACCGGCCTTGCGGACCTTGTCAGCCTCGGTCTTCGACTTCTTGGTCGCCTCCTCCAGGGCCTCGGGCCACCCGGCCTCGTACTCCTCCGGCGTCTCCAGCGGGTTGAGGTCGCGGGCCCGCAGATCGAGGTCGGCCTGGAAGTCCGGGTTTCCGCCCAGGATGATGTCGGTCCCTCGGCCGGCCATGTTGGTGGCGACGGTGACGGCGCCGGCGCGCCCGGCCTGCGCGATGATCTGCGCCTCCCTGGCGTGGTTCTTCGCGTTGAGCACCTCGTGCGGAACGCCGGCGCGCAACAGCAGCTTGCTGAGCTTCTCGGACTTCGCGACGGACGCGGTGCCGACCAGCACCGGCTGGCCGTTCTCGTGGCGCTCGGTGATGTCGGCGACGACCGCGTCGAACTTCGCGTCCTCGGCCCGGTAGATCAGATCGGTCTGGTCGAGCCGGACGACGGGCTTGTTCGACGGGATCGGGACGACTCCGAGCTTGTACGTCTGGTGCAGCTCGGAGGCCTCGGTCTGCGCGGTACCCGTCATGCCGGCGAGCTTCTCGTACAGCCGGAAGTAGTTCTGCAGGGTGATCGTGGCGAGCGTCTGGTTCTCCGCCTTGATCTCCACACCCTCCTTGGCCTCGATCGCCTGGTGCATGCCCTCGTTGTACCGGCGGCCGTGCAGCACGCGACCGGTGAACTCGTCGACGATGAGCACCTCGCCGGAGACCACGATGTAGTCGCGGTCCTTCTTGTAGAGCTCCTTGACCTTGAGCGCATTGTTGAGGAAGCCGACCAGCGGGGTGTTGACCGATTCGTAGAGGTTCTCGATCCCGAAGGCCTTCTCCACCTTGGCGACCCCGGCCTCGGTGACACCGACGGTGCGCTTGGACTCGTCGACCTCGTAGTCGACGTCCTTGGCCATCCGCGGCGTGAGGCGGGCGAACTCGACGTACCACTTGGAGCTCTGGTCGGCCGGGCCGGAGATGATCAGCGGCGTCCTGGCCTCGTCGATGAGGATCGAATCGACCTCGTCGACGATGGCGAAGTGGTGACCGCGCTGCACGAGGTCGTTCAGCGACCAGGCCATGTTGTCGCGCAGGTAGTCGAAGCCGAACTCGTTGTTGGTGCCGTAGGTGATGTCAGCGTGGTACTGCTCGCGCCGGACGTCCGGCGTCTGCTGCGCCAGGATGATTCCCGTCTCCATGCCGAGGAAGGTGAACACCCGGCCCATCCACTCGGCCTGGTACTTGGCCAGGTAGTCGTTGACGGTGACCAGGTGCGCGCCCTTGCCCTGCAACGCATTGAGGTACAGCGGCATGGTGGCCACCAGGGTCTTGCCCTCACCGGTCTTCATCTCCGCGACGTTGCCGAGGTGCAGGGCGGCGCCGCCCATCAGCTGGACGTCGTAGTGCCGCTGACCCAGGGTGCGCTTGGCGGCCTCGCGGACCGTGGCGAAGGCCTCCGGCAGCAGGTCGTCCAGCGACTCGCCGTCAGCGAGCCGTTGCTTGTACTTGTCCGTCAGTTCCCGCAGCTCGGTGTCGCTGAGCTTCTCGTAGTCGGGTTCCAGGGAGTTGATGTGCGCAGCGATGGCAGCCAACCGCTTGACCGTCTTCGCCTCGCCGACCCGTAGCAATCGGGACAGAACCACGTTCGCACCCTCGTCTTTGTCCAGCCCCGCGCCGGTGGGCACAGGGGTGTCCGCCGCCGGGTGCGTCGGCCGGGTCGCAGAATCCCGATCGGCCGGCGCACTCGGCGCGGACACGCGTCACAACCGGGAGCACTCCAGTGGTGCCCCCACGTCGCGCTCCATCGTAGGCGTTACGACGCTGCGACGTCGGCCACCTCGGCTGCAGCGTCGTCCGCCAGGCGGAGCAGGCCGTAGTCGAAACCCACCCGTCGGTACACGACCGAACTGAGCCCGGTCTCGGCGTCCTTGAAGAGATAGAAGTCGTGACCGACGAGCTCCATCTGGTAGAGAGCCTGGTCGACGGTGATCGGGAGGCCCGGGTGGTCCTTGACCCGCACGATCCTGCCCGGGACGTGTCCTTCCTCCACGCTCTCGGCGTTCTCCGTCGCGGGATCCGACGGCAGGAGCTCGTCCGGCGTTGCCGCCACCGCGGACGCCGGGGTGCGCTCGCGACTGCGGCGCCGGTCGGCTGCCTTGCGCAGCTGGCTCTCCAGCTTGTGCGAGGCCGCGTCCAGCGCGGAGTAGAAGCTGTCGGCGCAGGCTTCGGCCCGGACGGCGGGGCCTTTGGACCCGAGAGTGATCTGCACCTTCTGCGCGGTCTTGGCCAGGCGGGGATTCGTTTCGTGCGACAGCTCGACATCGACCCGGATGATCTTCGCGTCGTACCGTTCCGTCTTGCTCAGCTTCTCGGCCACATGGGTCCGGAAATGCTCCGGAACCTCCACGTTGCGGCCTTTGACGACGATCTCCACGCAGACCTCCTGAACTCTGGCGGCCGGGGTGACACCTGCGTCGAAAGTCCCGGCTCGCGCGTCGGGAATGTCCTTGTGAACCTACCGGTGATGTCCGCTTTGGCAAGCGACACCTGGCTCGGCGGAGGGTGGTCACAGAACACTCGCAACCGACTGACGCGCGCATCGCACCCAGCGTCCGACCGGGGGTGGGTCGCAGTCTGCTCGGCGACCCGGTCCCGGCACCCGGCGGCGCCGTTTCGCGCATCGAGGCCGATGGTGCAACGGTAGGCGGATGGTCGACACACCCATCACCCTCCGCGCTCCCCGGCCGACCGACTCCGACCGGGCGCGCGCCCGCAAGGCCGTCGTCGCGTCGTCGATCGGCAACGCCCTCGAGTGGTTCGACATCATCGTCTACTCGAGCTTCGCGACCGTGATCGCGAGGGTGTTCTTCCCCGGGCTGTCCGGGTTCGCCGGCCTGATGATGTCGTTCCTGTTGTTCGCGGTGACCTACCTGATCCGGCCGGTGGGCGCCGCCGTGATCGGGAACTACGCCGACCGCGTCGGACGCAAGAAGGCGCTCTCGCTCACCATCATCGCGATGATGATCGGCACCCTGCTGATGGCGGTGGCGCCGTCCGCGGCCGCCATCGGTCCGGTCGCCGCCGGGCTGTGGCTGCTCGTGTCGCGGTTGATCCAGGGCTTCTCCGCGGGCGGGGAGTTCGGCACCGCCACCACCTTCCTGGTGGAGAGCGCCCCGGACCGCAAGGGCTTCTACGGAAGCTGGCAGGTGGCCACCCAGGGTGCGGCGATGTTCCTGGCGTCGCTGTTCGGGCTGGTCATCTTCACCCAACTGACCCCGGCCCAGATCGACTCATGGGGGTGGCGGGTGCCGTTCTTCTTCGGCGTGCTGATCGGCCCCGTCGGCTGGTACATCCGCCGCAAGATGGACGAGACCGCGGAGTTCACCGATGCGGAGAAGGTGAAGTCGCCGCTCGGCTCCGCGCTGACCACCCACCTGACGAGGGTGCTCGCCTCCGCCGGCATCGTCGGACTGGCCTCCATCTCCGTCTACCTGATCCTGTACATGCCCACCTACAGCGTGAAGAGCCTGGGGCTGCCCTCCTATGCGGGGTATCTCGGGGGCATCATCGCCGGTCTGGTGACCCTCTGCGGTACCCCGTTCGTCGGCAAGCTCGCCGACCGGGTGGGTGCCGGTCGGGTGATGACGATTGCTGCGGCCGCTGCCGCAGTGTTCGCCTGGCCGCTGTTCAAGATCCTCAACACCTGGCCGTCCGTCGGCACCCTCACGGTGGTGCAGATCGGCTTCGGCATCCTGATGGCGCTGTACTTCGGCCCCCTGCCGGCGCTGTACGCAGACCTGTTCCCGACCGCGGTGCGCACCACCGGGATGGCCGTCGGCTACAACATCGGCGTGCTGCTGTTCGGCGGTTTCGCCGGGTTGATCTTCACCGCGCTGATCGAGTGGACCGGCTCGAACATGTCGCTGATCTACTACTTCATCGCTGTGGCGCTGCTGTCGCTGGTCGCCGTGGTCGTCGCGCGCAGATCGTTCGGATTGCGCTGACGGGAACGGCGAGCCCGGATCAGAGCGGATCCAGGCGAGAGCGCAGCAGGCAGAACTCGTTGCCCTCCGGGTCCAGGAGCACGTGCCAGGACTCCCGACCGGTCTGACCGATGTCCGCGGGACGGGCGCCCAGCGCGAGCAGCCGGGTGAGCTCGGCGTCCTGGTCGCGGTCGGTGGCGTTGACGTCGATGTGCAGCCGGGACTTCCCCGGCTCGGGCTCTTCTCGGGTGCTGAGGAAGATCGTCGGTTGCCCCCCGGCGGATCCCGCACCAGAGCCGATCTCCACGGAGCCGTCGTCCTCACGACCCAGCACCACGAAGTCCAGCACCTCGCACCAGAACTGCGCCATGACCTCGGCATCGCGACAGCCGAGGACCAGCTCGCCGATCCGACAGGCCATGGAGAATCACCTGCTTCCTGCCGCCGCGTGCCCGGCCGCTGGGCGACCGGCCGCTGCGTGAGCCGCCGGGGTCGGGTGCTGTCACCGTACTGATCGGAACTTCGGCACGCTGGCGACGGTCAGCACCAGCCCTACCTCGGCGCCGTGCCGGGACAGCGCGGCGCAGGCGGCCACCATGGTGGCACCGGTGGTCAACACGTCGTCGAGCAGGACGATCTGCCCAGGCTCCTCGGGAAGTCGACCGCGGAAGCGGACCCGCCCGGCCAAATTGCCGGCACGCGCCGACGCGTCGAGCCCGGCCTGGTCCGCCGCCGACCGCGCGGTGGACAGCACGGGAGCGACCGCCGCGGTGAGGCCCGCCCCGGCCAGCGACGCGGCAGCCGCCCGCGCCATCCGGTGCACCGGATCGCCGCCCCGGCGTCTCGCGGCGGATGGCTTCGTCGGCGCCGGGACCAGCGTCACCCGGTCCGGCACCAGGCCGACCCCGTGCAGTCGGAGCAGGCCGTCCCCGAGGGCCGTGCCGAGCATGGGCGGCAGGTCGCGGCGCCCGCGCTCCTTGCCGGCGATCACCGCGGCCCGCACTCCTGCCGTGTACCGGCACAGGGCCCGGACCGACGGCAGCGGCCCCGCCTCGGCCAGTGCCTCCACCGCCGCCTCCGTCAGCACCGGCTCCCTGGGGCGCCCGCCCAGCACCGCCCGGCACCCCGCGCAGAACGGCCCGGCCCTTCCGCAGCCCGGACAGGGCAGCGGCAGCACCAGCTCAACCAGGGCGCCACCGAGCCCGCACAGCTGCCGCCACACCGTTGCCGGGGCGCGGCCGCCCGCGCGGCCATCCGCCCGGCCGGTTGCGATGGCCGGGCGGTTGGTCGATCCGTTCGCCGGTGATCTGCACACACCCCAGCCTGCTGCGCCGGTCGACCTCCCGGCAGCGCGGCGCCGTTCAGTGTGGACAACTTCGGGTCTGTGGACAACACGGTGGCGACACGCTGATCGCCCGGAGGACGCCGGGATCAGTTCGGTAGGAAAGGAGCAGTCCCGACGAAGGCCGGGATCTTCGGATCGGGCGTCTCCCATTCGCCGCTCGTCAGCGACCCCGACAGTCTCCAGATCCGGCTACCGAAGGAGATGTAGGCATGCTCGTCGTCGATGGCCAGCGCGGTCACATTGTCGAAGATCCCGCTGCTGGTGCGCGGACTGATCTCCCGACCGTCGATCGAGACCGAGACCGGCCGGTGACTCCTGTCGGGCCCGGCGGCGACCAGCAGCTCGGCGGCCGAGCGGAACACCACCGCTCCGACGCCCCCCGGGAGTGCCCTCGACAGCTCGGTCAGACCCACCACCTGCACGCGGGTCGTGCCCTCCTGGCTGATCCGCTCGATGGTCCCGATGTACAGCGACTCGCTCGCCACCACCGCCACCCGGACCCCGTCCGGCGACAGCTGCAGCGCAGTCACCTTGCCCAGCTTGTCCAGCCCCGGGACCGATACCACCTGCTGCGACACCTGGGCGGAGATGGTCAACCGGATCACCTGCGGATCCGTCTGGCCGTCCTGCACCACCCAGAGCTCGTTGCCGAAGCGGTCGAACGTGGGCTGGGTGAGGGAGCTGGCCGTCAGGACGGTGCGCTCGGCCTCCGCTTGCTCCAACGGATAGCCGAGACGCAGCTGCTGCGAGTCGCCGTCCTGCACCACCGCCGCGACCGCGCCTGTCGCGGCCGACATGGCCGCAGACTTCACCTCGCCGCGGGTGCCCCATTCGCCCCACATGGGCTTGCTGTCCACCAGCGACACGATCCGGCCGTCGCTGTCCAGGTAGTAGGGGTCGCGGGCGGCCGTCCGGCCGATGGCCGGTGTGGTGTCCGGGTCGAAGGAGGCCGTCGTGCCCGAGGAGTAGATCTGATCGGGCTGAGCCGAATCCAGCGGGGCGCCGTCCACGGTGATCGCCACCGTCCCTTCCGACCGGACGGTCCAGGCCAGCTGAGCAGCCAGGGCCTGCCGGGCCAGGTCGGTGGGCAGCGAGACACCGGTCAAATCGACCCGCACCACACCGCCGGTGTCGATCACCACGTTGGCCGCCAGCCGCACGGAGCCCGACAGCATGCTCGTCACCCCGGAACTCAGCCGTGCGCTGGGTCCGGACAGCAGCATCGAGACGAGTCGGTCGGCCCGCACCGCTTCCGTGGAGCTGCGGGGCAGGTAACGCAGGTCGGGCACCAGGTTGGTCCCCGTGCTGTTGAGGAAGTAGACGGGGCGCTCGAGGTAGTTGGCGGAGAAGTCGGAGGTGGTGATCACCAGCGCCGTCGGTGGGACGTCGATCCGCCACTCGCCGTCCACCTCCACGACGTGGATCTTCAGGGCCTCGACGCCGGCGGCGGCTGCGGTGTACGACTTGTCGACGGCGAGCACGCCCACCTGTTGGGCGACCAATGTGTAGGTGCTCGCGTCGTCCTTGTCCTGGCTCAGGGCGTAGTCGTCACCCACGACGACGATCCGCTCCTTCGCCGGTTGCCACGCTTCGGAGGCCCGCGCCGTGAGGAACGGCCGCGCCGCCGCAAAGGGCTTTCCCTGCGATTGGTCGGATCGGTTGTCCGCGCTGGCCGCGATGAAACCGCGGATCACCTGGTCGGGAGCCTGGCCGGACTGCGGGGTCAAAGGTTGGGAGGGGTTCTGCGGGCCCTCGACAGTGCGCACCACCTCGGCCTGGCCGCCGGAGGGGATACCGGAGCACGACGCGGACAGCAGACCGACGACGACCGCCAGGGCGATCCTCCAGCGCCGGGCGCCGCTCATCGCCCGATCCCGGCACGTGGATCGCGGTCGCGGGCGCCCTCGGTGCGAACGGCGACGGGATCGATGATGTGCTCGTCCACATCGTCGTGCGGGTCGAGATGATCGTCCCGCCCCTCCCGGTGCGCCGGCGATCGCAGCGGCAGCGGCGAACCGGTGACCAGCGTTCCCGACACCTTGGGCAGCGTGAGTCGGAACCGCGCTCCGAGCCCGGGGGTTCCACTGGCCTGCAGCCAGCCACCGTGCAGCCGTGCGTCCTCCAGCGAGATGGCCAACCCGAGGCCGGTACCACCGGTCTGTCGCTGACGCGACGGGTCGGCCCGCCAGAACCGGTTGAACACCAGCCCGGCCTCGCCGGGCCGCAGCCCGACGCCGTAGTCGGTCACCGCGATCGCGATGCTCTCCGGGCCGTCGGCCACCTCGACCTCCACCCGCCCGCCGTCGGCATGATCGATCGCATTGCCCAGCAGGTTCCGCAGGATCCGCTCGAAGCGCCGGGCATCCACCTCGGCGATCACCGGGTCGTCCGGCACCTCGACGGAGATGCTGACCCCGACCCGATCGGCCAACGCGTGGACGGCGGTGACGCAGGACTCGACGTGGCCGCGCACATCGGTGGGTTCCGCGTTGAGCTCGGCCATGCCAGCGTCGTGGCGACTGATCTCGAGCAGGTCTGCCAGCAGGGTCTCGAAACGGTCCAGTTCGTCCACCAGCAACTCCGTGGCCCTGCCCAGGTGGGCGGGGAACTGCTTGCGCTCGGCGTGCAGCAGATCGGCGGCCATCCGCACGGTGGTGACCGGGGTGCGCAACTCGTGGGACACGTCGGAGGTGAACCGGCGCTGCAACCGACCGAACTCCTCCAGCTGCCGGATCTGCGCCCGGATCGCCTCGGCCATCCCGTTGAACGACCGGGCCATGGTGGTCAGCTCGGCGGCGCCCTTGACCGGCATGCGCTCTTCGAGCGCACCGGCCGCGAACCGCTCGGCGACCGCCGCCGCCCGGCGGACCGGTCGCACCACCTGGCTGGCGACCACCACCGCGATCAACGTCATTGCGGCGACCAGTGCCGCTCCGGCGACCAGCAGGGTCCGTTGGATCACCTGGATGGTGCGCTGCTCACCGGACAGGGGAAAGATCAGGAACACCCCGAAGGAGTCGGTGCCGGTGATGGCGGGACCGCCCACCACCAACGCTGCGCCCTGCTGACCCTCGCGGATGATCGACGTGTACTGCCAGGCCAGGGTGCCCTCGGAGACCTTGTTGCGCAGCTCGGCGGGGACGTCCGACCAGAGCCCGGCTGTCACGCTCACCCCACGCAGGGTGGCCACCACCGGTTCGAACACGCCGGCCTGTCCGCCCTGGGCAGCACCCGCGTCGACCGGGCGGCCCAACACGTTCACCACGTTGAGCAGCTGGCTCTGCAGGCTCGTCTCTTCCGGATCCGCGTTGGAGAGCTGGCTCTGGGTGACCCCCAGGGCATTCTCCAGCTCGGCGATCGCTGCGTCGCGCTTGGTCTCGAGCAGGCGGTCGGTGATCTGCTGCTGCAGCACCAGCCCGAGCACGGCGATCACCAGGATCGAAGTCGACAGCGTCAGCACGAGCACCCGCAGCCGCAGCGAGCGGCTCCAGAAGGAGACTCCGCTGCGGGCTGCCTGGCTGATCCGGCCCCAGCGGGCGCGACGCTGGGCGGCCCTGGCTCTGGCCAGTCGCTGTGGTGCGGGTGCCGGATCCTCAGCCAGAGCCGACATCACGGCCACTGTCCGGACTGCTCATGCAGTCACGACGACTCACGAGACGCCGGCCTTGTAGCCGACACCGCGGACCGTGACGACGACCTCGGGGCGCTCGGGATCCTTCTCGATCTTGGAGCGCAGCCGCTGGACGTGGACATTCACCAGCCGGGTGTCGGCGGCGTGCCGGTACCCCCAGACCTGCTCCAGCAGCACCTCTCGGGAGAACACCTGACGCGGTTTGCGGGCCAGTGCCACCAGCAGGTCGAACTCCAGCGGCGTGAGCGAGATCGGCCTGCCTGCACGGGTGACCTGGTGACCGAGGACGTCGATCTCAACGTCGGCGACCCGCAGCAGCTCGGCGGAACCGGTGTCGCTGCGGCGCAGTCGGGCGCGGATGCGCGCGGTCAGTTCCTTCGGCTTGAACGGCTTCATCACGTAGTCGTCGGCACCCGACTCCAGGCCGAGCACCACATCAACGGTGTCGGTCTTGGCGGTCAGCATGATGATCGGCACCCCGGATTCGGCCCGGATCTCCTTGCACACGTCCAGCCCGGAGACGCCCGGCAGCATCAGGTCGAGCAGGATCAGATCCGGGTGACTGTCACGGAAGGCGTCGACCGCCCTCGCCCCGTCCCGGACGACAGCGGTGTCGAAGCCTTCTCCGCGGAGCACGATCGTGAGCATCTCGGCAAGCGCAGGATCGTCGTCCACCACCAGTACGCGCGGTCTCATCCCTCCATCGTGTCATCCCGTGGCCGCATCGTCCCGCAGATCCGCGGAGGTGGGCCACGGATGACCGCGGATCCCGTGGCCGCATCGTCCCGCAGATCCGCGGAGGTGAGCCACGGATGACCGCGGATCCCGTGGCCGCATCGTCCCGCAGATCCGCGGAGGTGGGGCCGCGAACTGCCGCGTGGAACGATGGCTGGGTGAGTCAAGCGCCCTGGTTCCCGCACCCGTCACTCCCCGTCCGCCAGCCCGGTCTGGTGCCCCTGCGCCCCCTCACGATCAGCGAGGTGCTGGGACTGTCGTTCCGGATGGCCAGGCGGCACTTCGCCCGCCTCGGACCGTTGGCGCTGCTCGCGTCGCTGCTGGGATCGGCGGTCGTCTGGGGTGTGCTGGCAGCGACCGGCACCATCGACGCGTACATCGACGCCAGTTGGATCGATGCGGCACTGAGCGGTACCGAGCTGTCCCTCCCGCCGGCAGGGATCTCGATCGCCACCCTGGCGCAACTGATCGTCGACGGGACCACGACGGTGCTGATCGCGGGGGTGGCCGCGGTGTATGTCGGTCAGGACGTGCTGGGGACGTCCGTCTCCACCCAGGAGCGTCGAGCCCGCCTGGCCGGTCCGCGGCTGTGGCAGCTCGTCGGCGTGTCGGTGCTGGCCGGCGCCGGGATCGCCGTCGGGTTCGCGTTCCTGATCGTGCCTGGCCTGCTGCTGATGCTGGCCTGGTTCGTCGTCGGCCCGGCACTGGTGATGGAACGCGGAACACCCGGCGTCGCGCTGCGCCGGTCACTCGTCCTGACCCGCGGTTCGTGGGGGCGGCTGCTCGGTCTGGCGGTGGCCCTGCTCGCGATCGGCCTCGTCCTTTCGATCCTGGTCAGCTCACTCGTCGCGCCGCTGACCGCGTCCGCCTCGGACCTGGCAGCCCTGCTCGTCGCCGACTTGGCCGGGGCCGTGGTGGCCATGGTGACGACCAGCTGGGGAGCCGCGGCGATGGCGCTCAGCTATGTCGACCTGCGCATCCGCACCGAGAACTTCGCCGTCACCCTGTCGGCGGCCGCCGGATCCTGAACGCGGCGCGCGGTTGTCCGGAGCCGCACCGGAACCTGGCACGGCGCGGGCAGCCGCCACCCGACCTCAGCCCAGCAGATCCCGCTCGGACACCTCATCGACACCGTCCGGCCCGGACCGCAGCACGGTCCAGGGAGAGAGGTAGCACCCAGCTGCCAACCGGGCGTACATCTGCCCGGTGCGGACCTGCAGATCACCGTCGCGTTCGAAGTCGTCGAGCTCTCTGGTGGCGTCCCCGCCGGCGCGCTGTGCAGCCCGGCGGGCCGACTCGTCCGCATCTGTGTCCAGCAGCAGTTGAAGATCCGGCACCGGTAGCCCGAAACGATCGACCTCCAACTCCCGGACCCATTTCGGCATCGCGGTGCCTGCATCCCCCGCGGGGCCACCGAGCCGGGCGGAGGCGTAGGCCGCGTTCGCCGAGATGTAGCGGTCCAGCACGAGCAGGTCGTTGTCGGCGAGGGCGCTCTCGATGTCTGGCAGCGCATCCCGCCGATCCAGGGCGAACAGCAGTGCACCGCCGTGCACCGAGTGCGACAGATCGCCCAACCGTCCGTAGAGCATGTCGCGCACCAGGTCGGCGTGGATGCTGCGGCCGTACCGGGGGAAGTCGAGGGTCGCGACCCGGGCACCTGCGCGCTCCGCACGCGCCACCAGCGACCGGGTGAGGGTGTTCTTGCCGGAGCCGTCCAATCCCTCGATGACGACCAGTCGGCCTCGGTGTGCGCTCACGAGTGCCGACTCTAGTGATCCCCCGGTTCGCCCCGGCACGGCCGACATGCTGGGATGGTCACATGACAGAAGCGAACACGGGCAAGCCCCAGATCGAGTTCCCCGAGGGTCCGGCTCCTGCCGAGCTGGTCATCGAGGACATCACCGTCGGCGACGGGACCGAAGCCGTCCCGGGCGGTACCGTCGAGGTCCACTACGTGGGCGTCGAGTACGACACCGGCGAGCAGTTCGACGCCTCGTGGGACCGCGGGGCGTCCATCTCGTTCCCGCTGCGCGGCCTGATCGCCGGGTGGCAGGAAGGGATCCCCGGCATGAAGGTGGGCGGACGGCGCAAGCTCACCATCCCGCCGCAGCTCGCCTACGGCGCTGCGGGCTCCGGCCACCGCCTCTCGGGCAAGACGCTGATCTTCGTCATCGACCTGATCGGCGCCTGAGCACCTCCCACCGGAACGCGAGAACCCCGCCCGACCGGTTCGGTCGAGCGGGGTTCTTGCACATCAGGTCATCGGCACATTCCGGATCCGCGTCAGCGGGGGAAGAACTGGCCGTAGAACCACTGGCCGTTCCCGTTGTCGGAGTAGGCGTTGGCATCGAAGTTGTAGTTGATGTGGTTGGTGCCCGGGTAGTAGCCCAACCAGCCGGACGGGGCGGTGCTGTCGCAGATGATGTCGTCGGTGCAGATGGTCACCGTCGGGACGTTGCCGTAGAAATTGTCGACGCCCACCAACGGGAAGCCGACGATGCCGGTGCCCGGCTGACCAGCGAGGCCACCGCTGCCATGGCCCTCGGGGGCGCGCTTCGGGTCGGCCAGCAGTACCGCATTGACGTTGCCGAACGACTGCCAGTTCGCTGTCACCCAGATGTGCACGACGGCGGCTCCCTCGGAGTGGCCGATCATCCGCACGTGCTGGCCGGGACAGACATTGCGCTGGTCGCGAACGAGCCGGTTCAGCTCGTTCACACCCTCCCGGGCGCTCTGGCTGGTCAGCTGGGCCGAATACCCCACGCGCTGGTCGAAGTTGTAGAACCCGCCGGCATCACTGCCGTGTCCGAATCCAGGAACCACGATCCGGTAGGTCCCGGCGCACGAGGCAGCGGAAGCGACCTGGGGCAGGGCGACGGACAGGCCGGCGGCGATCAGCACGCTGGTGACGAGTACTGCAAGTCTGTTCTTCATGGAAACCCTCCTGGGTGAGTAGGACGGGTGTCAGCACACCAGCTTCAGCAACCCGATTGCGGTCGGGCTGGAAAGTCTGGAAAAAAGCTACGCAGACGGTGCGCTCCCGGCATCCGGGAACGGCGAGGCGCGCAGGCCCCGGACGTCCGGGACCTGCGCGCCTGTACCGCACACGTCAGCATCTGGTGCTCACGAGGACAAGCTCAGTAGCGGTAGTGATCCGCCTTGAACGGGCCCTCGACGTCGACGCCGATGTACTCCGCCTGGTCCTTGGTGAGCTTGGTGAGCTTGCCGCCGAGCGCCTCGACGTGGATCTTGGCAACCTTCTCGTCCAGGTGCTTGGGGAGCCGGTAAACCTCCTTGTCGTACTCGTTGTTCTTGGTGAACAGCTCGATCTGGGCGATGGTCTGGTTCGCGAACGAGCTGCTCATGACGAACGACGGGTGACCGGTGGCGTTGCCGAGGTTCAACAGACGTCCTTCGGAGAGCACCAGCAGCGTCTTGCCACTGGCGAACGTCCACAGGTGCACCTGCGGCTTGATCTCCAGCTGCGTGGCGTCCGAACGGTGCAGACCGGCAATGTCGATCTCGTTGTCGAAGTGGCCGATGTTGCCCAGGATCGCCTGGTGCTTCATCGCCTTCATGTGGTCCAGGGTGATGATGTCCTTGTTGCCGGTCGTGGTGATGATGATGTCCGCGCGGCCGACCGCGTCGTCCACGGTGTCGACCTCGTAGCCATCCATCAGCGCCTGCAACGCGCAGATCGGATCGATCTCGGCGATGACGACGCGCGCGCCCTGACCGCGGAGCGACTCCGCGGAGCCCTTGCCGACGTCGCCGTAGCCGCAGATCAGCGCGACCTTGCCGCCGATCAGCGTGTCGGTGGCGCGATTCAGGCCGTCGATCAGCGAGTGGCGGCAGCCGTACTTGTTGTCGAACTTGCTCTTGGTCACCGAGTCGTTGACGTTGATGGCCGGGAACAGCAGCTCACCTGCGGCGGCGAGCTGGTACAGCCGCAGGACGCCGGTGGTGGTCTCCTCGGTGACGCCCATGATCGCCGGGGCGATGGCGGTCCAGTACCCGTTGTCACGCGCGAGCGAGCTGCGCAGCAGGTCGAGGATCACCTTGTACTCGTCGGAGTCGTCATCGGTGGTGGACGGGACGACGCCGGCCTTCTCGTACTGCAGGCCCTTGTGGATCAGCAGGGTGGCGTCGCCGCCGTCGTCCAGGATCATGTTCGGGCCGAGATGCGAACCGTCAGCCGAGGGCCAGCGCAGCATCTGCTCGGTGCACCACCAGTACTCGGCGAGGCTCTCGCCCTTCCAGGCGAACACCGAGACGCCCTTCGGCGCCTCTTCGGTGCCGTGCGGCCCGACGACGGTCGCGGCCGCGGCGTGATCCTGGGTGGAGTAGATGTTGCAGCTCACCCAGCGGACATCGGCGCCCAGGCTGACGAGGGTCTCGATGAGCACGGCGGTCTGGATGGTCATGTGCAGGGAGCCGGCGATGCGGGCGCCCTTGAGCGGCTGGACATCTGCGTACTCGCGCCGCAGCGACATCAGGCCGGGCATCTCGTGCTCGGCGAGAGTGATCTCCTTGCGGCCGAAATCGGCCAGCGACAGGTCGGCGACCTTGAAGTCGAGACCGTTCACCACGTCAGCGGTGAGGTCGACGTCGTAGTGGTTGATGGCTTCTGCTGCAGTCACAGCGGGGGGCTCCCTTGAGCATGTCGACGCCACGCGATTCGCGGCGATCTCGGGGGCCGGACTCGGGCGGCACGATCGAGCTGAACTCGTCGCAGTGGCAACCCTGCACCGGACGCTCCGGGCTTCTCGAGCCCGGGGCGTGCGTGTCAGAGGCCATGGTACCGGAGCGTGACCTGCGCGGACAGTGCACACGCGCCCATGTGAGCAGTTCGTCGTCACCGCACCCGGACGCGACCACGCCACCCGATGACGCGCACACCATCGGCCGTCCGCCGGGTCCACAACCCCCGACGACGACGCGGCGGCGCCTGTCCGTCGAACACCATCCGCGCTTCGCACATCGCCAGCTCGAGCGCGGCCGCGTCGTCGAGCAGCCCGGCGGCGAGACGCTCCCTGGCCAACAGCCAGCCGTCCTGCAGCGATCCACGGGTCGGCCGGTGCGCCGCCCACAGCGCGAACTCCGCCGCGAACCGCGAGCGCATGCTGTTCGCCAGCGCCGGCCAGGCAGCCCGCACCTCTCCGGATCGTTTGGCCAGCAGAGACGTCCGCGCCAGCTCCACCCGGGCGACGTCGAAACCTGGCGGGGTATCGCCGATACCGGTGACGGCGGCGACCAGTCGGTGCTGGGCTGCCGCCAGTCGTTCGGCGGCAGCAGCGACCTCAGCAGCGGCCTCAGCAGCGGCCTCGGACTGAGCCGCTGGGCCATCGGATCCGGTCATCCAGCCACCGTAGAGCGCACTCCCGTGGTCCGGAATCCCCGGCCGACGAGACCTGCAACCTTGATGTCCCGACATCATCGCAAGACTCACCGACTGACTGTCCGGTCACACTCGAGCGCCGCAGAACCCGTTGCCCCAGGAAATTACATAGGGTCCCTATGGAACCAGGGAGAAAGTGTGCCTCAGACAACCAACAGGCCTCGGACGGACGCTGTCGACACCATCGCGGCCGCGACCAGGAGCCGCCGGACCGCGCTGTCCGTCACGACCGTCGGCATCCTCGCCGTCACCCTCAACTCGTCGATCCTGCTGATCTCGCTGCCGGCGATCTTCCGCGGGCTCGGCCTCGATCCTCTTGCGCCACAGAACATCTCCTATTTGCTCTGGATGCTGATGGGATTCATGCTCGTCACCGCAGTGCTGGTGGTGACGTTCGGTCGACTGGGTGACCAGTACGGCAGGGCGAAGGTGTTCAATCTGGGCTTCGCCGTCTTCACGGTCGGCTCGCTCGGGTGCGCCCTGGTTCCCAACAGCGGCGCTGCCGGCGCCCTGGAGATCATCATCTGGCGCGTCGTGCAGGGCATCGGCGGCGCGATGGTGATGGCGAACTCGACCGCGATCATCACGGACGCCTTCCCGCCGGCCCGGCGCGGCTTTGCGCTCGGCGTCAACCAGGTCGCCGGGCTGGCCGGCGGCTTCCTCGGGCTGATCATCGGCGGCGTGCTGTCGGAGTGGGACTGGCGCGCGGTGTTCTGGGTCAGCGTTCCCGTCGGCGTCTGGGGCACCTGGCGGGGGTACCGATCGCTCAGCGATCCGCCACGCGACCGCAGCCACAAGGTGGTCATCGACCTCTGGGGCAACCTGACCTTCGGTGTCGGCCTGATCGCCCTGCTGGTCGGCGTCACCTACGGCCTGCAGCCCTACGGCGGCCACACCATGGGCTGGACGTCACCCCTGGTGCTCGGTTCCGTCATCGGCGGTGTCGCCCTGCTCGTCACCTTCGTCCTCATCGAGAACCGGGTCGCCGAACCGATGATCGACATGAGGCTGTTCAAGGTGCGCGCCTTCTCTGCGGGTCAGGCCGTCAACCTGCTGGCATCGATGTCCCGCGGCGGCCTGCAGTTCATGCTGATCATCTGGCTCCAGGGCATCTGGCTTCCGTTGCACGGCTATGCCTTCGAGGACACCCCGCTGTGGGCCGGCATCTACATGGTGCCGCTGACGATCGGCTTCCTGATCGCCGGGCCGGCGTCCGGGGCGCTGTCCGACCGGTTCGGTGCGCGGGCGTTCGCCACCGGCGGTCTGCTGCTGTCGGCGGCGACGTTCCTGGGTCTGATCCTGCTGCCCGCCGACTTCAACTACGTCCTGTTCGCGGGCCTGCTGGCGCTGAACGGCATCGGCATGGGCCTGATGGCTGCACCGAACTCCGCCGCGATCATGAACGCTGTTCCGGCCTCCCAGCGTGGGGCGGCCTCTGGTATCAGGGCCACCGGCATGAACGCCGGCCAGGTGATCTCGCTCGGCGGGTTCTTCACGCTGATGGCGATCGGCCTGGCCGGCAGCCTCCCCCAGGCGATGAACGCCGGCCTCGTCGCAGCCGGCGTGGCGCCGTCCCAGGCGGCCGCTGCCTCGGGTGCGTCACCGGTGGGGATCCTGTTCGCGGCGTTCCTCGGCGGCAACCCGATCAAGGAACTCGTCCCGAATGCCGACCCCGCGGTCGCCGCCAGGGTCTACGGCGACTCGTTCTTCCCCGACCTCATCTCGGCCCCGTTCCGCCACGGCCTGGCGATCGCCTTCACCTCGGCGATCGTGATGCTGCTGATCGCGGCCGGGGCATCGCTGCTGCGCGGCAAGAAGTTCGTCCACGAAGACGCACACGCGGACACTGCCGCCGGTACCGCGACCGTCGCGGCGGCAGCTCTCACCGGACTCGCGCGCGAAGGTGCCGCGCTCGACGCCGTCCCGGGGGAGGACGTCGCCTACGAGGAGGCACTGGCAAGCCGGCGCCGTCGCTGAGGCGCTGCAGGGCCGAGACGCTCAGGTCCAGCCGAACCGCTCGGTCCGGATGTGGGTGGCCTGATGACCCCACCCGAGCAGCAGATCGCTGACGTGTTCGACGAATCCCGACGGTCCGCAGACGTAGGCGGTCGTCGCGGACGGATCGACGGCATGCGAGGTCCAGACCAGGTCGTCCGGCGAGATCCGGCCCGCCGGACGGGGTGCGCCCGTCGTGGTCTGGCGGGTGTGGACCACGCAGATCTCCTCACCCGCAGCAGCGGCCAGGAGTTCCTGCGCGAACCAGACGTCGCTCGGGGTACGCACCGAGTAGAGCATCCGCATCGGCGGCAGGGTGGCGCGCTCACCCGCATCGAGCACTCGACGCCGCTCACGCAGCATCGCCATCAGCGGCGTGATCCCGGATCCGCCGCCGACCAGCAGGATCGGTTCCGGCTGCGCGGGCTCCCAGGTGAACCAGCCACCGATCGGTCCGCGGAACTCGACCTCGTCGCCGACAGCGAGGTCCCGCACCAGGAACGGGGAGATCTCACCACCCGGTGTCACCTGGACGGCCACCTCCACTTCACCGGGCACACCCACCCTGGACAGCGAGTACGCGCGTTGGGCGCGATAGAAATCGGCAGCCGTCAGCCGGATCTCCATCCGTTGACCGGCCAACGCGCCGACACACCCGGGAACGTCGAAGACCAATGTCGCCGCGGTCGACGATTCGGCGATCCGCTCCCGCAGGACGCCCCGCTGCCAGCGTTTCGCAATCGGTGACCGCGCGCTGTCCGGCACGACGTCCAGTGACCGGTTGGCGCGGTCACTCACCATGCGCGGTGGCCGCGGCACCGACGACTGCGACACGGACGACTGCGACACCGACGACTGCGACACCGACGACTCAGACATCGGAGTACCGCTGCTCACGCCACGGATCGCCGTAGGCGTGGTAGCCGTTGCGTTCCCAGAATCCCAGCTCGTCCTCGGTCATCAGCCGCAGCTCGGAGACCCACTTCGCCGATTTCCAGAAGTACAGGTGCGGCACCAGCAACCGCGCCGGACCGCCGTGATCCCGGGCCAGCGGCTCGCCGTCGAACTCGGTGGCGATCAAGGCGCGCCCGTCCAGCACGTCGGCCAGGGGCAGGTTGGTGGTGTAACCGCCGTAGCAGTGCGCCATCAGATGTGTTGCGCTGGTGGAGATCCCGGCGAGTACGCGCTCGACGCTGACGCCCCGCCAGCGGGTGTCGAACTTCGACCACGACGTGACGCAGTGGATGTCGACCTGCAGTTCCTCCAGGCCGAGCGCCTGCATGCTCGCCCAGTCGAAGACCGTCCGGTCACCGGTCTCGGTGGTGACGGTCAGTTCCCAGCGCTCGGTGCTGATCCGCGGCGCCGGGCCGACCGTCAGCACGGGGAATCCGGTCTCGAAGTGCTGACCGGGCGGGAGCTTGGCCGAATGGTCGCGTCTGCCGACGAAACCCCGGGTGACGACGGACATCCGCACTCCTTCATGGCGACCGGCGGTGGCGATCAGGCCGGCGGGTCCAGCCTAGTCGTGGCTGCCGCACCGACCGCCGTGGTGCTTGCTGCGGTGCCTGCAACTGCGCCCGCCGCGGTGCCTGCTGCGGTGATCCGCGGGTGCCCGGAGGCTTCGGCGATCGAGTCCAGCTCGGCGAAGATCTCCGCCTGCGGCGGATAGTTGCCGTCGCGCTCCAGCATCACCGCCGGGATCGGCTGACGCGACGTCAGCACGGTGAGCAGGTCCAGCACCTCCGGCGACACCGGCGCGGTATGGGTGTCGTGGTAGATCCCGTCGTGCTCGTCGCCGCCGGCGATGTGGACGTAGGCGATCCGCTCCAGTGGGATCTGCTCGAAAAGCGTCGGCGCCGATCCTGCTCGCCCGCCGACGGCATTGCGTGCATTGGCGTGCACGTTCGCGACGTCCAGCAGCAGCAGGGCGTCGCTGCGCTCGCAGATCTCGGTGATGAACTGGCCCTCCGTGAGCTCGTCGTCCGGCCAGTCGAAGAGCACGGCGATCGGTTCGAGCGCGACGGGCAGCCCCACGGCGGACCGGAAGGTGGCGACGTTGCGCACCATCACCTCGACGGCATCCCGGGTACGCGGGAGCGGCGTCAGGTGACCCACGTCCACGCCGCCGGCGCGGACGAACGAGATGTGCTCGCTCACCAGCGGAGCATGCAGCGCAGCTGCGACCGCGGCGAACCTGTCGAGTTGGGCGTGATCGGGTTCGTCGGCGCTGCCCAGGTTGACCCGGACCCCGTGCGGGACCACCGCGACGCCGGCGGCCCGGAGGCCGATCAGACCGCCCGGGAGCCGGGCGGGATCGATCGATTCCGCGATCACCTCACACCAGCGCAGCCCGGGCAGCGAGCGGACCGCGAAGTCGATCTCCGGGCGCCAGCCGATGCCGACCCCGGCGACGGTCCCCGTGCGCACCACGCCGCTGGTCCCTGTTCCGACGATGCTGTCGGTGCTGTCTTCGCTCATCAGCTGCTACCGCATCCGCCGCCGCCGCCGCAACTGCTCCCGCCGCCGCAGCTGGACGAGCTCCCACAACTCGACACGCTGCCGCAGCCGGAGGACGTGGTGCCGCAGGTCGACGAGTTCCCGGAGTCCACCCAGCCGGAGGCGCCGCCGGTCGCGGTGGCCCGGCGCCTCGTCCGAGAGGATTTCCGGCCATCGGAGGTGAGCCGCTGGGCGCCGACCGCCTGGGCCAGCACGGGATCCAGCGCGGTGAGGGCGCCTGACCCGCCGAGTGCCACCGGCACACCGGAGATCCCGGCGACCACCACCTGCGGACCGAACCGGTGATCCGCATCCTCATGGGAACCCGGATCGATCCTGGCCTGCCGCACTTCGGTGACGAGGGCAGCAGTGACCCGGAGCTGCCGACGGGTCAGCGCGGGACCGACCTTCGGCAGCGCCACCAGCAGCACGGCCTGTGCGACGAACAGCCAGAACGTGGGGACACCGGGGTGGTGACCGACCACCGCGTAGCCGGTCCCGACGGCCCAGGTCACCCAGAGCGCGCCCAGAAGGACCAACAGCAGCGCATGCCGACCCCGACCCAGCACGAGGTTCCGCTCCGCGAGCGCATCCCGCAGACGGACCACAGCGCGCAGCATCCGACGGTCGGTGAGCAGTCGGGAGCTGTCGACCCTGTCCCGGACGCAGTCCAGCACGGCCGCTTCGAGATCGGTCCGCGCGGCGGCGTCAGGAGCGAGGCCCAGCCAGCCCAGCGGGCCGGCGACCAGCTGTCCACGGCGGCGCAACTCGCCCACTGCCACCAACAGGGCCCGTTGTGCCCCACCGACCAGGTAGCCGAGTTCCTCGCCGGTGATCCGGACGGGAACCGTCAGGGCCGGACGTGGCCAGCACCGCACCACCACGGCCAGGACGATCAGCCCTGCCAGCACGATCCCGTAGATCACCAGGAATTGAGGTCCGGTCAGGCCCCAGGAGATCCCCATGGCCACATCGTTGCAAACTCCGACGCGGAAATCCCGGTGATCCAGAGAATCGAACGAGACCGGGCCCATCGACCGAGGACGGGGCCTCGACTCGCTCCTTCGTCGCTCGCTCGCTCGCTCGACCACCGTCAGGTTTCGATGATGCCCGCCGCGGCTTGACATGGGAGCAAGGAGCGAACGCGGTGAGTCGAGATCCCATCCCCGAGCCCACTGTTCGTGGGGTGACGGCAGGGCAGCGCTGTCAGCGCCGGGCAGCGTCCTGCAGGGCCTCGTTCTGCCGGCGGGCCGCATCCCGCAGGGCCACCGGATCCGGTCCGGCCGAGAGCACCTCCCGGCTGGAGGAGGAGGCGACCGCCGGAAGTACGGCTCCGAAGAGTGCGGCGACCTTCGTCGCGTCGGCTCCCTGCGCGCCGAGACCGGGCGCCAGGATCGGGCCGTTCAAGGCGGACAGGTCGACGTCCAGCTCGGTGAGGGTGGCGCCGATCACGAGGCCGAACGACCCGAGCGGAACGGCACCGACGTTCAGTGCAGCGACCTGGTCGACGATCTCCTGCGCCACCGTCCTGACACCGTCGAGCACCGCATGCTGCACGTGTGCAGATTCCGGATTGCTGGTGCGGCACAGCACGAACAGGCCACGCCCGGTCCGTGCCGCCAGCTCGATCGCCGGGCCCAGCGACCCGAAGCCGAGGTACGGCGACACGGTGATCGCATCCGCGGCAAGGGGTGAGTCGTCGCTCAGGTAGGCCCGCGCGTAGGCGTCCATGGTCGATCCGATGTCGCCGCGTTTGACGTCCAGCAGCACCAGCGCGCCGGCGTCGCGGGCATCGGCGATCACTGCTTCCAGCACCGCGATCCCGGCGCTGCCGTAGGCCTCGAAGAATGCGGACTGCGGTTTGACGACTGCCGCCTCCGGGGCCAGCGCCGCCGTGGCTTCCAGGGCGAACCGCTTCAGCCCGTCGATCCCGGGGTCCAGGTCCCAGGCCTGCAGCAGCGCGGGGTGCGGGTCGATACCGACACACAACGGGCCTCGATCGTCCAGTGCTGAGGCGTAGCGCGCGCCGAAGGTCGTGGTGGTCATGGGGTCTCCTTCTGTCCGTCCGGATGCCGCGCGGAATCGGCGGCCGCAGCGGTCGCTTCTGCGATCAGCGCGGGT